>NZ_NWUX01000004.1 GCF_002374315.1 Vreelandella nigrificans
TGACAAACCAAGGTTTTTACACCTTATTCACCGCTGGTAACGCTTGGCGTCCCCGGCAGCGGATGCGTACTTTACGGTTTCATGACCCGCTTGGCAAGGCCTTTTGGGAAATAAGCGTGAGAAAGTTTCAGCATGCCCATATTTGACTGCTGAAAGCACTTCGATGGCACTGCATTGGCAGTTACACTGATACCTGCCTTTAGCACCGAATGCCTATTACTCTGAGGTCTACGATGAGCCAGCACTTATTAACTGTCGATTCATTAAGCCGCGAAAGCGTTGATCATCTACTGCGTGTTGCTGCGCGTATGGAGCCGATTGCTCAGCGGCGCCAAGTGACACGAGTGTTGGAAGGCGCAGTACTCGGCAACCTCTTCTTTGAGGCTAGTACCCGGACCCGGGTAAGCTTTAATGCTGCCTTTTGTCGTTTAGGTGGAAGCGTATGCGATACCACCGGCTTTACGTTCTCCTCTATGGCCAAGGGAGAGTCGCTATATGACACTAGCCGGGTGATGAGCGGTTACTGCGATGCAATAGTAATGCGTCACCCCGACCAGGGGTCGGTTGCTGAGTTTGCTGCAGCGACCAATGTACCAGTGATTAATGGAGGAGATGGCCCTGGCGAGCATCCGAGCCAAGCGCTTCTAGACCTTTACACTATTGATAAAGAGTTTCAGCGGCTGGGTAAATCGCTCAGTGGTGCGCATATCTTACTTACCGGCGATTTGAAGTATGGCCGTACGGTGCATTCGCTGATTAAGCTACTGTCTCTTTACGACCCCTTGCGCATTACTCTGGTCTCTCCACCAGGGCTTGAAATGCCATCAAAGCTGATTGACTTGGTCACGTCACGCGGGCACCGCATTGAACAGCGCGACTCATTGGCCAGCGATTTCTCAGACCTGGACGTGGTTTACACCACCCGCATCCAGAAAGAGCGTTTTACCGACGAGATGAATGAGAGCTTTCAGGGGCTGTCTGACGACTTTATGGTGAATCGCGATTTTCTTGACCGTCGCTGCAGTCAGAGCACGATTGTCATGCACCCGCTGCCCCGGGATAGCCGCCCAGGCGCTAATGACCTAAATGTGGATCTAAATGGCGACCCACGATTGGCGATTTTCCGTCAGACAGATAACGGCATTCCCATGCGCATGGCCATTTTTGCAACGTTGCTCAACGTTGACGATTTGATAGAGAAGGATCTGCGCTCTGTACGCTGGTTCGTGCCTGCCCAAACTGGCACGCTCGACCGCTAGCCCCCATCTTACTTTTAACAAGTGCTGCTAATAAGCAGTGCGCCCACCCGGAAGACCTTCCTGGTGGGCAAACCAACCTTCCAAAATAAGTACCGCGGCAATCCCGTCAACACTCTCTTCCCAGTAGTTACCACGGTGGCCTGCCGCGAGGGCAATTTGTTTCGCTTCGCGAGTAGAGCCCCGCTCATCGACCATTTCACAGGGCTTGCCGTAACGCCCATGAAGGCGGTTGCCAAATTTACGTGCACGCGTACTCATCGCCGATTCGCTGCCATCCATATTAAGCGGCAAACCAACAACAAATAGATCAGGCTGCCACTCCTCTACTAGCCGTGAGACAAGATTCCAATCGGGAATACCGTCGCGAGCAGCTAACGGCGACAGCTCCCGAGCGCTATTTAACAGCTCATTCCCCACCGCAACACCGATGCGCCGGGTACCAAAGTCAAACCCGAGTATCAGCCGCTGCCCTATATCAGCCATGATATGTAACCATTACGCATGCCCCGCATCACGGGTCATCAAGTTAAGGTCAACCCCCAGAATGCCAGCCGCAGCGGCTAGGCGTTCGGCAGGTGGCGTATCAAATAGCACACTTCCCTGGCCTTCAACAGTCAACCAGGCGTTCTCTTTTAGCTCGTCTTCCAACTGCCCAACGTCCCAGCCTGCACAACCTAAGCAGACCAGAAAATGCTCAGGACCAGTGCCATCGGCAAGTGCCTGTAGAATATCCATTGAGGTGGTAAGCGCAATACCATCTTCCACTTGGACACTTGAGTCCCAATCCTGGCTATCGCCAATATGTAAAATGAAGCCACGATCCTTATGCATTGGACCGCCATAATAGACTGGTGCATTACGGTGCGGGCTATCGTCTCCCCCCAGTGAAAGCTGTTCAAACAGGGCATCCAGGGTGATTTCAAGAGGCCGATTAGCGATAACCCCCATGCAACCGTTATGGTCATGATCACATAGGTAGATCAGGCTACCCGCAAAATTAGGATCATCTAAGTGCGGCATTGCCATTAAAAAGTGATGCTTTAAACTTTGCATGCGTCTCCTACGGCCCACCAATTACTCGGCAAGCCTCGAATTATTTAGCGGCTAGGACGTTCAACCTTTAGGCAAGCCGACGCTCAATCGCGTCCAGCAGCATGCCGGCAATATCGGTACCGCGCTGGTCATCGATTTCACGCACACAAGTGGGGCTTGTTACGTTAATTTCAGTGATGTAGTCACCGATCACGTCTAAACCAACAAACATCAAGCCTTTCTCGCGAATCATCGGCTGCACCTGCTGAATTAACCAGTGATCACGTTCGGTTAGCTCACGACTGACGCCACGCCCACCAGCAGCCAGATTACCCCGGGTTTCCCCCACTGAAGGTATGCGCGCTAACCCAAAGGGTACTGGTTCACCATCAACCAACAAGATACGCGTGTCGCCGTCTTTAATTTCAGGCAAGTAGCGCTGCACCATAATTTGCCGCTGACCACGCAGCGTTAACTGTTCAATCACCGCGCCAATGTTGCGGCCATCAGGCCCAATATGAAAAATGCCGGTGCCACCCATACCATCCAGCGGCTTGAAAATCACATCGCCGTGCTCAGCGTGGAAAGCGCGCAGCACATCGTCGCGGCTAGCCACCAGTGTGGGCGCGCAGCACTGGGGAAACTGCTGGGCAAATAGCTTTTCATTACACTGCAAGAGTGCTGATGTGGGGTTTACCACCAGCACGCCTTCACGCTCGGCAAAACCTAATAGATGAACCGCATTGGTAAAATCAGTATCTACTGGCGGGTCTTTGCGCATTAGCACCACATCTAGCTCGGCTAACGGGCGCTGCACCGCGTCACCCAAATCGTACCAGTGGTTGGGGTCGCGGTGCACCGTAAGCAGGCGCATACGTGCGTAGGCTTGGCCCGCGCTCAAAAAAAGATCATCCTGCTCCATGTAGTGAAGTGTGTAGCCGCGCTCTTGAGCCGCCCACAGCATGGCTATAGTGGTATCTTTTTTGTACGCGATGTCGCTGATGGGATCCATCACCACACCGAGATGCAACGTTGCTTGGCTCATCGGGGTACCTATCCAGACATGAACAATAGTAGGCAGTATGCCGTACTGCCTGCACAGCTCCAACCACCGCGACGAGCGGCTACTCGCCTTGCCCCTCGGTGAGCGCACCGGGCACAAGACGAATAGCATCAGGCTCCAGGGTGATTAACTGCTGCTTATAAAGCCGCCCAATCGCCTGCTTATAGGCGCTCTTGCTCACACCCAGCCGAGTCTTAATTGCGTGGGCCGAACTTTTATCACCCAGAGGCAGGTAGCCACCGCTTTCGCGCAGCGCCTGTAATACCTTATCGCCGACCACATCTAATCGGGCCGCCCCTGGAGGTAGTAGCGAAATATCCACACGACCATCTTCACGGCGCTGCTTTACATAACCTTTCAGCGACTGCCCACGGCGCAGCGGCTGAGTAATATCATCTTGATAAATCAGCCCCCAGTAGCGGTGGTTGACGACAACCTTCATACCTAAATCCGTTCGGTCAGCAACCACAACAGACACTTCATCACCCTTCTCTAGCGCCCAGGCATCGTCGGTTAAAAAGCGATCAAGACGCATGGTGGCCACCGGCCGTCCCTGATCGTCGCTATATAGCATCACCAATACCCGCTTGCCGGGGTCAGGACGAAAGCGCTGCTCGCTGTAGGGCAATAGCACATCTTTAGGTTGCCCCCATTGTAAAAACGCCCCGGTATTATTGACCGCAGTTACAGTTAAGTATGCGACATCACCCAGTTGGGCAGATGCATCGCTGGCGGAGCGAGGCGAGGAGTGTGACTCACGGACCATGGGTACCGTCCTTACAGGAAGTAGAGCTTCATTATGGTGTCTTGCGAACGCAAGGCAAAGCATCGTGGTTACCAGCACAACCAACAGCGGGGGAACAGCGTATAAAAAAATCGCTGCCTACGCATTGCTGGGCAGCGATCAGATAGAGGGTACTGGCGATAGTGAGTGCTTACAAATCACCAAAGTGATGCTGTAAAAGCGTTAAGGCCACTACCGGGGCGGTTTCAGTACGCAGCACCCGAGGACCCAGTGTTAGTGGCGTAAAACCGCTAGCAACAGCGATGCTAATATCCGCGTCGCTTAAGCCACCTTCGGGGCCAATCAACAGCGCCGCCGCATCGGGGCGGGGCTGCTGGGAAAATACGTTGCCCGTCGCCAAGTGCAGCATTAAACGCAGCGGTTCTTGACGTTCGGCCAGCCACTCATCAAGCCCTTTGGGTGGGTAGACCGGCGGTACGACCGCTCGACCGCTCTGTTCGCAGGCGCTAGCCGCGACAGCCTGCCAATGCGCCAGCTTTTTCTCTTCTCGATCGCCTTTCAGGCGCACATCACCCCGCTCCGTATAGAGTGGGGTGATAGCCGCAACGCCTAACTCCACGGCTTTTTGAATGGCATAGTCCATCCGGTCACCCTTGGAGATCGCTTGACCAAGGTGCACTGCCAACGGCGACTCATTGCCCCCTTGCCAAAGCTCCTCAATACGTACCGAAGTATGTTTGCGGCCTACTTCGGCTAAGCGAACTCCTGCCTCTTGACCCCGGCCATCAAACAGTACCAGTGGCGCCCCTTCACCCATCCGCAGTACCCGCGTGACGTGTCGCGCAGGACCTTCCGGCAGCGTTAATGTGGCGCCGACTGCGAACTCAGCAGACACATAGAGGCGAGGCATTTTACCGTGTAAGGCAACCCAATTAGCGGCGAGCAATGTTTCCAACATAGCTTAGTGAGTGTTCTCTGCAGCTTGGCTTGCCTGCTGCGCTTCACGCTGCTTGCGCTGAGCATACATGGCTTCAAAGTTCACCGGCGCCAACATCAACGGTGGGAAACCACCACGATTGACAAGGTTATCCACGCACTCACGGGCGTAAGGGAACAGCAGGTTAGGACAGAACGCACCCAAGGTTTGCTCAAGCTGAGCACCTTCGATACCAGAGATACGGAACAGGCCCGCTTGCTCAACTTCCGCGAGGAATGACGTGGTGCCAGTTTCGCTGTCGTTAACCTGAGCCGTCACCTTCACAACCACTTCGTACTGGTCGTCAGCTACTTTCTGGCTGGTGGTGTTAAGGTCAAGATTCACTTTAGGCTTGAACGCCTGCTTAAATACAGAGGGCGAATTAGGCGCTTCAAACGAGATATCTTTTACGTAGATACGCTGTAGCGAGAACTTCAGCTGGGGCTTTTCACCTTCAGCGGCGCCAGCCTGCGGGGTGTTGTTATCTTCCGCCATTGGAATGCTCCTAATGATTCATTCAATAAATTAAGACACGCGGATACTACCAGCCACGTGATTACTTTTTAACGACCGGTAGGCCATCGGCCTGCCACTGCACCATACCGCCTTTTAGCTTGGTTGAGCGCTCGAAACCCGCTTTAGAGAGTTTCGCCTGAGCAGCCCCCGAGCTCTGACCATGTTTACACACCACGATGATCGGCTGGCTTTTGACTTTCTCCAGTTCGCTCATGCGGCTGTCGAGGCTACTTTGGGGTATGTTGCGTGCGCCAGCGATATGCCCGGCTTTAAAGTCTTTGCTTTCACGAATATCCAGCACCACCGCGTCTTCGCGGTTGATGAGCTGGGTGGCCTCAGTAGAAGTCACAGCATTAGTGGCAGCACTGCGCGTTTCATAGGTAATCCACGCTATCAGTACCAACAAAAACGCCCCCACTAATAGGGGGTGGTTCATTACGAATTCGAACAGCTGATCGATCATCGCGAACACAATCTCTTGGTCTATACAGAAAAAAGCGGCCTAGCCACTGTCAGAAACGCGACAAGTATACACGTCACACAGCATTCCGCGCAGGCCATGACGCCCGACGGTTGCCTGCGTTATGATGCCCCAAGCGCGCGCCTGTCGCGACCCCGATCATAAAGTGTTGTCTGAAAACGGTCTGAGCACTCTTCAATGACGTTTCAAACAACATCTCACGTCGCTTGGCGGACCAACTTAACGAGGTTTTTCCATGGCTACATCTACTGCTACTCCGCGCCCCGTGGCGCTGATCATTTTAGACGGCTACGGCCACAACCCGGATAGTGCCCACAATGCTGTGGCTGCCGCGAATACGCCTAACATGGATAAACTGTGGGCCAACCGCCCCCATGCCTTCGTCCATACCGATGGCCGCCATGTGGGCTTGCCTGATGGGCAGATGGGTAACTCCGAAGTTGGTCATATGAACATAGGTGCGGGCCGTATCGTGTACCAGGACTTCACGCGTATCACCAAGGCCGTTGAAGAGGGTGAGCTGGATACTAACGCGGTACTGACCAAGCCAATCGATGAAGCGGTGGCCAACGGTCATGCAGTCCACCTACTTGGATTACTCTCCCCTGGCGGCGTGCATAGCCATGAAGACCACTTTATTGCCATGGCCGAGCTGGCGGCTCGCCGCGGTGCACAGCGCATTTTCGTACATGCATTTTTGGATGGCCGTGATATGCCGCCGCAAAGTGCGCTCCGCTCAATTGAGCGAGCCAATGCCCGATTGGCGGAGCTGGTCGGTGCTGACAACGGCTTTGTTGCCTCGGTGATCGGCCGCTTTTACGCGATGGACCGAGACAATCGCTGGGAGCGTGTTGAGCAGGCCTATCGCTTACTGACCGACGGCCACGCAGACTTTATCGCTTCCAGCGCTGAAACTGCTCTGCGTGACGCTTACGAGCGCGGTGAAACCGATGAGTTTGTAGCCTCCAGTAGCATCCCCCTCAACAATAGCGCCATTACTCTACAAGATGGCGACGCAGCTATTTTTCTAAACTTCCGTTCTGATCGCGCCCGCGAGCTAACCCGTGCCTTCACCGAACCCAATTTTACTGGCTTCGAGCGTCGCGTTTGCCCGAAACTCGCTGGTGATGGCATCGTGATGATGACCCAATATGCTGCTGACATCCCGGCACCGACTGCCTTTCCCCCGTCAGATCTTAGTGACACCCTGGGCGAAGTAGTCGCCAAACGTGGACTGACCCAACTGCGCATTGCCGAAACCGAGAAGTACCCCCACGTTACCTTCTTCTTCTCTGGCGGTAACGAAGCGGAGTATGAGGGTGAAGAGCGCATCTTGGTGCCCTCCCCGCGGGACGTTAAAACCTACGATGAAAAGCCCGAAATGAGCGCATTCGAGATCACCGACAAGCTGGTGGAAGCGATCGATAGTGGTCGTTTTGATTTAATTGTATGCAACTATGCCAATGGCGATATGGTCGGCCACACCGGCGACTTTAACGCCGCAGTGAAAGCCATTGAAACCGTCGACACCTGCGTTGGCCGAGTAGTAGAAGCTATTGAGCGGGCAGGTGGCGCCTGTTTGATTACCGCCGATCACGGTAATGCCGAACAGATGGTGCATCCGGAAACTGGCGCTCCCCAAACCGCTCACACTACCTTCGTAGTGCCTCTCATTTACGTGGGAGAGCGAGACGGCACGTTAGCAGATGGCCGCCTATGCGATTTAGCACCTACGCTGCTGACGATGATGAATCAACCCGTTCCCGAAGCAATGACCGGGAAGCCGTTGATTACATTAGGCTGATGCCAATGCGGGGAGTAATAGCACTAAGCACAGTGTTGATGATGCTGTGCTCGCCCGCTATCGCCCAGGACGAGCATGCAGCACGCCAGCAATTAGATGCCCTTGGCCAGGAGATTGACTCCCTCTCGCAGCGCCTGAGTGCTACCGCCCAAGCTCGCGACAGCGCTGAGCGCGAGCTGCAACAAGTTGAGACAGAACTAGCCGAAACACACCAGCGCCTGGATGCTCTGCAAGCCGAACGTCGCCAGTTGGATGCCGAAACCACGCAGCTACTACAGCACAGAGATCGCTTGGAGGCTGAGCGCGATGCTCAGTACGCCGCATTAGCCCAACAGCTGGCCGCGCTTTACCGGCTTGGCCCAACTCCCCAGCTCAAGCTACTGCTTAACCAAAGCGACCCAGCTGAGCTCGACCGTATGCAGGCCTATCTCAACCGGCTGACCCAAGCCCGCCAGCAGCGCTTAACAGACATTCGGCGCTTAGACACCGCCCTTGCCGACACGCAACAAGCCTTAAGCGAGCGCCAAACGCGTCTTGATACGCTGGCAGATGAGCTAGAAACCCAAAGTACTCTGTTAGCTCAACGTACCGCAGAGCGGCGTGGCGTCGTAGCAACGCTAGATGACCGCTATGGTAGCGAGGCTGATCGCCTGGCAGATCTTAACCAGAGCAGAGAACAGGCGGAGCAGCAGTTACGTGCTATCCAGGCTGAACTTGCCCGCTTATCACAACCCTCTCCCACCACGCACATCACGCGCACCCAAGGCGATTTACCCTGGCCGGTGCAAGGATCCATTACTGCGGATTTCCAGCGCCGCGACGGCGTACACTATAACGGTATTGTTATTCAGGCCAACGAGGGGACTGCTGTCACGGCAGTCCACAGCGGCCGTGTAGTGTTTGCCGATTGGATGCGTGGTTTTGGTAATCTGCTCATTATCGATCACGGCGACCAAATCATGACACTACACGCCCATCTACAACAGTTCAGCGCTCGCCCTGGCCAGCAAGTCAACCGGGGTGATGAAATTGGCCGGGTAGGCAACAGTGGCGGCCAGCCCCGTTCGGCGCTTTACTTTGAAGTGCGGCGAGGTGGAGCACCAATTAACCCTCAACGTTGGATTGCACGCCGCTGACGGGATAAGCTGACCTATATGAATGCCCAACGTAGCTTCACTATCTAAATTTGCGCGGCGCAGTGACGCGCCGCCTTTCGCCTTGCGGAGTCTGCATGACGCTATCTGTTACCGAGGTATCGGCACCCGCCAAGCGCTTCTTGGCTACCCTGCTACCGCTTGCCCTATTGTTCGCTCCGCTACCACTTGCAGCCCAACCGACTGGCAATAGCGTTGCGAATGATCTTCCTTTAGAAGAGATTCAAACCTTCGCCGAAGTGTTTGAGCGTATTAAACGTGGCTACGTTGAAGAGGTGGATGACCGCACGCTATTGCGTAACGCCATGCGCGGCATGCTCAGAGAGCTAGACCCCCACTCCGCCTATTTAGATAAAGAAGAGTACCAAAGCCTACGCGAGTCCACTCAGGGTGAGTTTGGCGGCATAGGTATTGAAGTGGGCACCGAAAATGGTCAGCTTATGGTGATCACACCCATTGATGACACACCCGCGTCCCGCGCAGGGCTGCTCTCAAGGGACATTATTATTGCTATTGATGGCACCCCCACCGATGACATGTCGCTTCAAGAAGCAGTGAGCATAATGCGCGGTGAAGCAGGTAGCCAGCTACAGATCTCTATCTTGCGTACGGGTGAAGATGCGCCTCGCGAGTTCACTTTAACCAGAGAGATCATCCGCAGTGAAAGCGTTAAGCATGAAGTATTAGAGCCGGGCTACGGCTATTTGCGTATCAGCCAGTTCCAGTCACGCACTACCGATCAAGCGCGCCAAGCAATTGAGCGCATGGAGCGCCAACAGCCTCTTGAGGGCCTGATTCTTGATTTGCGCAATAACCCTGGCGGCGTACTGCAAGCTGCCGTTGGCGTTGCCGACCTATTTCTGGATGGTGGATTAATCGTCTATACCGAAGGGCGGCTATCTGATACCGAAATGTCATTTTCCGCCACACCGGCAACGCCAGCCGGAGAAGTGCCTTTGGTTGTACTGATTAACAGCGGCAGCGCCTCGGCGGCAGAAATTGTTGCGGGAGCACTCCAGGACCAGCGTCGCGGTGTAATTATGGGCACCGAAAGCTTTGGCAAAGGTTCCGTGCAGCAGATTATGCCGCTCGGTAACGGAGAGGGTCTCAAGCTAACAACTGCTCTCTATTACACTCCCAACGGGCGCTCAATTCAGGCTCAAGGTATTGAGCCTGATGTAGAGGTAGTACGTGGCCGCCTGGAGGTTGCCGAAAGCCGCCGCGAAGTTCGCGAAGCCGACCTTGATGGCCACTTAGGTGGCCAATCAGCTTTACCACGCGAGCGCTCCGCCGCCGTACAGCGACTACAGGATGATTACCAGCTCAGCGAAGCGCTTAACCTGCTTAAGGCACTGAACGTAGTGGATAGTCGGCGCCGTTAACGGCACGACAGCGGCAGGCGGCCACGCTCACCGGTGGCCTGCCGCATAACCATACGCTTTACTGGCACTACTTGATTCATGCCACTCATGCCTAGGTTACGCACTAGTGTAAGAGCCGGAATTTGGCTACCAAACAGTACCTTGAAGCCCTTCATTAGCCCCAGCATTGCGCTGTTATCAAAACGTCGCCGCCGCTCATAGCGAGCCAAAGTGGTTAATGCCCCCCAGGGAGCCCCGCGCCGCCAAGCAGCAACGACCTCTTCAGCCAGTACTGCCGCATCCATAAAGCCCAGATTGACACCCTGCCCAGCCAGCGGGTGGATACTGTGGGCAGCATCCCCCACCAGAGCAAAATTTGGCTGAATGTAGTGTGACGCATGACGCTGGACGAGAGGAAAGCGATGCGCATTATCCACCACTGTTACCTTGCCAAGCCGGTGGTTAAACGCACGCCCAAGCGTTTCACCTAAGCGCTCCCATGAAAGAGCAGCTAGCTCCTCCGCATGCTCTGGAGCGGTTGACCAAACAATCGAGCAGTAGCGATCATCACCGTTGACCGTCAGCGGTAAAAAAGCCAAGGGCTGACCGGCGACAAAAGCCTGGCGCGCGGTGGCACCATGGGTCTTCTCACAGAGAACTGTTGTCACTAACGCATCCTGCTCCATGGCATCTTCAGCCACCTTAATGCCCGCCAGTTCGCGCAGAGTCGAGCGCGCCCCATCTGCGGCAATGAGTAGTGATGTGTGTAGCTGACGGCTGTCATCCAGGACAAGCCAACGGCCACTGCCAGTCGTCTGTAACGCCTGAATATTTGCCCCAAAAAACGTATTAACTGTCGGTAACTTAAGCACCTGCTCATTAAGTGCCGCCAGGGTGATATCGTTTTCGACAATATGGCCTAGCACCGACGTGCCCGCTTCATCAGCTGAAAAGTCGATGCTGCCACTGCCTTCGGCATCCCATACCTGCATATAGCGGTAAGGCGTTACCCTGGTTGCCTCCATAGCGGGCCATGCACCAAGGTGCGTCAACAGCCGCTGAGAAACCGGCGTAAGGGCACTGACACGCGGCGCAGGCGAGTGTTCTCCAAAAGTGCTGAGCTGTAGCGGTGCCGCTTTAGCTTCTACCAGGGCTACCTGCATGCCTGCCTTTGCCAGCAACCCTGCTAGCGCGGTACCTACCATGCCCGCACCCACAATTACTGCATCAAAACGTTCAACCGACGCTTTGCTTGCCGCTGCTTGCGTAGTCATAGCGTTCCTTAATTCTTAGGTAAATCAGCGCTCCAGACCCATAGCCCGTCGTGCTAGGCTACGGCGCAGAGGGCCTACCAAGTTAAGCCCAATCAGCCCCGCCGCCCGAGCGTGGGACAATAGTGGCAGCGAATAGCCAAACAAGCGCACTAAGCCGTCGCTGAACTGGATCACGTTGGCTCGGTCTTGAGCACGGCGCTGCTCGAAGGCGAGTAGCGTTTGCATATCTCCCAGTGCTCGCGGCTCCTGAGCGCCCTCCTCTAACGCTTCCACTAAGTCTATTACCGAGCGGAGCGCAAGATTAAATCCCTGTCCTGCAACAGGATGAAGCGCATGGGCCGCATTACCTAATACCGCCAACCCAGGCCGAACAGGCTCTTCAGCGGTGACCAGTGAAAGCGGGTAACTAAAACGCTGACCGACCCGAGTAAAACGCCCGACCCGATCACCAAACGCAGCTTGTAGTTGGTGTAAAAATTCTCGGTCAGAAAGGGCTAAGCGCGCCTGCTCAGCCCCGCTGGTATGAGTCCATACCAGCTCCATGGCCTGGCCCGGTAACGGTAGTAGTGCAATAGGACCGTCTGCGGTAAAGCGCTCATAGGCCACACCTTGATGAGGCTGGCTAACACCGACATGAGCGATTAATGCGGTTTGTTCATAGGAGTAGCGGCGACTGCTAATACCTAGTTGTTCTTTAAGGCCAGAGCGACCGCCATCAGCGAGGATGGTGAGCGCCGACGTTAACTCGCGACCATCAGAAAGCATCAGATGATGGCCGGATGCTTGCGGCGTCAGCTGCGCGACCTGGACAGGGCAATACCACTCAATGGGCAATTGCTGAAGCTGCCGGTGAAGCACTCGCCCCATCCAAGCATTGGGTATTACATGGCCCAATGCTGACACCCCTAACTCCTTGGCACTTAATCGCGCAGCCCCCAACCGCCCCCGCTCACTAATGTGAATACGCTTAATAGGCGCTGCCTCACACTGCATCGCCTCCCATACACCCAACTGGCGAAAACGCTGGGCAGAGCCTTCGGCAATAGCGCTGGCCCTTGCATCAAAGCTGGGCTGCCAGGATGCTTCCTGGGAACTTTCAGGTAACGCAGCCCCTTCAATAATCGCCACACGCCAGCCGTAACGATCAATCAACGGCGCCAACGCGCAGCCCAAGCTAGCACCTACAAGCCCACCACCCACTATCACGATATCGTGGCTGAGCGTTTGACTCACCTGCTTAGCGCCTTGCATCGGCCTCTCCTAAAACTTTTCGTAAACCGTAATGTAATTTACATAATCCACAAAAAACCAATCAAAAAATGGTTACTAATTAACCATCAATTGCTCAATCTCTATGACTTGTTTAGGCACTGCAGAGGTAAGTACATCATGACCAGAGGGCGTCACCACCACATTGTCTTCAATGCGAATACCGATCCCGCGATAAGCCTCCGCGATATCATCGTCACAAGGGATATACAGGCCAGGCTCAACGGTGAGCACCATTCCTGGTTCTAGTGGGCGGGGCGTTTTTTCATCCAAGTGGTAAGTGCCCACATCGTGCACATCTAAGCCTAACCAGTGGGAGGTAGAGTGTAGGTAGAAGCGACGATAGCTCTCATCATCAATACGCGCTTGAACATCGCCATCTAAAAGCCCCAGGGCGATTAAGCCTGCTGTTAAGTCCCGTACCACACCTTGGTGGATATCCACCAAGGTAGCGCCAGGTACAATAGCCTGAATAGCACGCTCCTGAGCATCTAGCACCACTTGGTAAAGCGCCCTCTGAGCATCACTAAAGCGCCCGCTGACAGGGAAGGTACGGGTAATATCCCCAGCATAGAGATCAAACTCAGCACCAGCATCAATCAGTACCAGTGTATCGGCCTTGAGTACCGCGCTGTTTTCAATATAGTGCAGTACGCAGGCATTAGCGCCACCACCCACAATGGTGCTGTAGGCAGGCCCGCTGGCGCCCTGCCACATAAACTCATGCTCTAACTCAGCCTGCAGCTGATACTCGCTTAATCCTGGCTGACAAGTCCGCATGGCGCGACGATGTGCTTGGGCGGAAATAGTCGCCGCATGGCGCAGCAGAGCGATTTCAGCAGGACTTTTTATGAGTCGCATATCATGTAGTAGCGGCCGGCTGTCTAACCAACCTTTTAGCGCTGGCTTTCCACGCCGAGCCCCTGCTAGGGCGTGGGCTAACGCGTCTTCTGCAATACTGACAGCCTCTGGGTTATCCAGCGGAGCGTAGAGCAGCGCACGACCTTCAAGCAGGTCAGCAAGCAGATCATCGCGCAAGGCGTTTTCAAACGCCTGATCAATACCATGCTGGCTTTCGACGCCGCTGGCTCCCAGCCGCCTACCGGTCCAGGCTTCCATGGTAGGGTCACGATCTTGGCAAAAAACGACACTTTGGCCTGCCTCACGACCCGGCAGTAGCAACAGCAGGGCGTCCGGCTCTTGGATACCAGTTAAGTAGTAAAAGTCACTCTGCTGACGAAACGCGTACTCACTATCGTGAGAGCGTGTTACCAGGGAAGCGCTTGGCAATATCATGGCAGCGTTTTGCGGCAACTGCGCTATCAGCGCTTCCCGGCGCTTCTGGTACTCAGCAGGCTCAATTGCAGCGGGGCGGGGCAATAGCTCAGGCAACATAACCACTCCTAACAATTAATGAATAGGCTTAGTGAACGGGGGCATCTGCTTGTTCAACCTGTGGCATGCCGGGGTGTTGCTCGGTATATAGCATCATAGCCGCCATCCGGGCATGCTCGGTCAGCGCAAACAGGTCATTCTCATTTTCGGGGCTATCGTCGATATCCGTTTCCATCTGTGCGAGCCCGGCCAAATCATCAATAGCCTCGCGTAGCGTTTGCGACCAGCGCTCACGTAGCGTGTCATCAGCAGCATCTTCGACAACTTCCATAAAGCCTAGCGTCCACTCTTTCAGGCCTTGTGCCTGCTCGGCCAACGAAAATAGCTCATCGGGCAGCAGTGGGGTGTAGCTCATATCACTGGCATTAAGCGCCTCTAGCGTTTGGCGGCGCCAGCCCAGTAAGCGTTCAGCGCTAGCAGGATCGCGGGGCTGCTCAACACCTAAACTTAAACAGACCTCTTCCAACCACGCCTCGGCATTAATATCGCGCAACGCCAATAGAGCAGATAACCGACCATCCAAAAAGGCCGGAGATTGCATGCTACCGTGAATGAGAAACACATCTGCAACGTCAGAAAAGTCCTGGCGTTCATCAATAAGTGACATGGTAATAACTCGTTTTAAAGTGAATGGAGATAAATACGATAGAACAGAGCGGCGCGCATGCGCGTTGACCCCACACAAGCGGCTCTCTTATAGTGAACGCCGTCCATCCTTTCTATGTAGTGATGTTAACGCATTGGTCGACAAAATGACCTGTGCTGGAGCCTTTGATGAGTAACGCTAAGCGACCAACGAAAGAAATCACCCTCCAGGGTCGCAGCTATGTGATTGCCTGCGATACTGGCGAAGAAGCCAAGCTTGAGCGCGCTGCTCGCTATTTAGACCGCGCCATGCAGGGCATTCATGCCCAGAGCAGCGTGCTGGGCAGTGAGCGGATTGCCATTATGGCGGCGCTTAACATTACCCACGAGCTGCTTGAAACACTAGACGAGCATCGGGCTGGAGAAGCGAACCTAAGCCGCTTGAACGACAAGCTTGAGCGAGCACTGGCTAAAACACGACGCCCTGAAGAACCCTGAAAAATCAGGAAGAACCTTAACGTGATACTTTGGCATTAGGTCTGGCTCTGGTAGGATAGTGGCGTTCTCTGGGGTGTACGCCAGTCGTTATAGTCCCTCGAGCCTATGCGCAGTACCCAGGGGGCCAAATGCTAGCCAAACCTGTGTGCATGTCCGTGCGTCGGAAAGCCTGACGGTTTGGCTGCGGCCACCCACCTGAACCAGTAGGTTCAGGGCCAGAACGGCAGCGGCACTCTGGGGAACACTTTTTAATGCACGATACTGCTAACTACAAACTCGCCTTCGAAAATCACTTGATTGATAAGCATGCTCTGCGCCGCGAACTCAAGCGTAAGCGCCGTTCTCTTTCCCCCGACCAACAACGCCAGGCCTCCATTAGCCTTTGCCAACGGCTAAAACGGCTGCCTGAAGTTCGTCGTGCTAAGCGTATTAGCCTTTATCTGCCGGTTAATGGTGAAATTGATCCGACACTGCTGCTGCCCTGGCTGCGCCAGCGTAGTGTTGAGGTGTATCTTCCGGTTCTGCGGCCCTTCAGTACCAACCAGCTCTGGTTTGTAAAATACCGCGATACAACCCCAATGGTTAAAAACCGCTTTGGCATTACTGAGCCTTGTACACGCTTTGCAGCCAACAGACGCCACCGGCTACCTGCCTGGGCATTGGACACACTGATCGTGCCACTAGTCGGGTTTGATGCAGAGGCAAATCGTATGGGTATGGGGGGCGGTTTTTATGACCGCAGCCTCGCTTTTATGCGCAGAAACGGCCCATCACCAACATTAATTGGTGTTGCCCACGCCTGCCAACAGGTGAAGGCGCTTCCCGTAGAGCCGTGGGACATACCGCTCGACGCTGTGGTCAGTGATCTAATGTCCGTTCGACCAACAAAAACGGGCTGACCCATAGGATCAACCCGCTTTAACACAACTAGTTACCAGTTGGTGCAGCAGCGTTTATGCTGAATGCGCTGTGGAATTAACTAAGTAAGTTAACTTCCAGACACCGCTTGCGCGTAGCCAGTGGCAAGAACTCCGAGTAAAAACACCACAGTTAACGCCATCACCATATCAGGCTTCCTACGCCGCATGCCTCTTCTCCAACGTCTTTCTCTGTTGCCAAATGCCTGTAATGCGTCATCAAGGCTGTACCTTTTGCAAGATGACGCGCCCCATTAATTTCGCTCACGACTATAGGGCCATTAAGGACTGCTGACAACTATGATAAGCGCTATTTTTAACGCTCAATTAAACGTTTTCTTAAGTTCATTTTTCTTAATCTTTCTGGCCTGTGCGATTAGTGAGCGCTCACATACTTTTAGGCCATAAAGAGCCGATATGCGGGGTTGTCACTCTCATGCCAGTACCGATAGCCAATGGCATCTAAATATTCAGTGACATGGGTACGATCAGCACTAGGCACCTGCATACCAACCAGCACACGCCCATAAGCAGCGCCATGATTACGATAGTGAAACAGCGAAATATTCCAGTCGTGAGGCAACTGGGTCAGGAAATTCATCAATGCTCCAGGGCGCTCAGGAAACTCAAAGCGGTAAAGCTCCTCTTCAAAACGTTCACTGGGACGACCACCACTAAGGTGGCGGATATGCAGTTTCGCCAACTCATTATCAGTGAGGTCTTCCACCTGATAGCCTCCTTCGCGGAGCTTATCCAGTACCGCTTGGCGGTCCTCCCCGCCGGGCTTCACCTGAACACCAACAAAGATGTGGGCTTCGTTGTTATCAGCGTAGCGGTAGCTAAACTCAGTGACCATGCGTTTGCCCAAGGTGCGGCAGAACTTTTTAAAACTGCCGGGCTTCTCAGAAATCGTCACTGCTAAAATCGCCTCGCGCTGCTCGCCAAGCTCGGTACGCTCGGCAATATGCTGTAGGCGGTCAAAGTTGGTGTTAGCACCCGAGTTGATACATAACAATGTCTCGCCTTCAACACCGGTCTGCTGCACATACTTTTTAAGCCCTGCCAGCGAGAGTGCACCCGACGTTTCCGCCACAGCGCGTGTATCTTCAAAGATATCTTTTACCGCAGCGCACATCTCATCGGTGTTGACGGTAATTACGCCATCAATCAAGTCTTTCACCAGCGAAAACGGCACTTCGCCCACCTGAGCCACCGCGACACCTTCCGCAAAAACACCCACTTGATCGAGTACTACCCGCTCGCCTGCTTCTAACGCTGCTTTAAGGCAGGCGCTGTCTTCGGCCTCTACGCCAATTACTTTGATATCTGGACGAAGATATTTTACATATGCAGCCACACCGGCGATCAGCCCGCCGCCACCGACTGGAACAAAGATGGCATCCAAACGCCCAGGGTGTTGGCGCAGGATCTCCACGCCAATGGTGCCTTGACCGGCGACCACATCAATATCGTCAAATGGCGGAATATAAGTGTAACCATGCTCCTTGATTAACTCTTGGGCATGCTCTGCAGCCGCCGCGAAGGCGTCACCTTTAAGAATCACCTTAGCGCCACGGGCACGCACCGCCTGAACTTTGATATCAGGGGTAATGCGCGGCATCACAATAATCGCCTTAACACCCATTAGCTTGGCTGCCATAGCCAGCCCCTGGGCATGATTACCTGCTGATGCGGCGATCACTCCCTTAGCCTTCTGCTCCTCGGTGAGCTGAGCCATTTTGTTATAAGCACCGCGGATTTTGAACGAGAACACGGGCTGCAGATCTTCGCGCTTAATTAAAATTTGGTTATTAAAGCGACGCGACAAAAAGGGTGCAGGGGAAATAGGTGTCTCACAAGCGGCATCGTAAACGCGGGCTTGGAGGATCTTTTTGACGGTTGCTTCGAGCATGCGGAAATCCCAGAAAAATAGCGTGACCCTGACGGGTGCGAGCAAAGCCCTTATTGGTAGCAGATTACGCCTAGCGACGTCTAGCAGCGTTTCCATCGGCAGAGGCCGTTCAGGCCGTTATACTAGGGACCACCTGCCCATCCTGACGCTGGAAAATACGATGACCCAAGATGAACTGAAAGCCGCTGTGGCGGACGCCGCCATTAAAGAGATTGAGCCTCACCTTGAGAAAGATACCGTGCTGGGTATCGGTACAGGTTCAACCGCCAATCTGTTTATTGACCGCTTAGGCCCACTGCGTGACCGTTTTAAAGGCACTGTTGCCAGTTCAGAAGCTAGCGCTAAGCGCTTACAAGACTTAGGCATTGAGGTATTTGAACTCAACAGCGTTGGAAGTATACCTTTTTATATAGACGGTGCAGACGAAGTAAATGCTCAGTTACATATGATTAAAGGCGGCGGTGCAGCGCTTACCCGGGAAAAAATTGTCGCCGCCTGCGCTGAGCGTTTTATCTGCATTGCGGATGGCTCAAAAGAGGTTGCTCGACTAGGTAACTTTCCGCTGCCGGTAGAAGTTATTCCCATGGCGCGCTCCTACGTTGCCAGGGAACTGGTTAAGCTCGGTGCCGACCCTGTCTATCGCCAAGGGGTGGTAACCGATAACGGCAATCAAATCATCGACTGCTTTGATTTTATGATTGACGACCCCGTCGCCATGGAAGCACGGATTAACGCTATTGTGGGTGTTGTTACCAATGGTTTGTTTGCTTCGCGCGGTGCAGATGTACTGTTGCTGGGTAAGGCTGACGGTGTAGAGCGTACTGCTCTACGCTAACCACTGCTTAAGCCCTTTGAGCGTGCGCGCTAACGCTCCACGGTGGGCGTTAAGCGCCTTTCGGCCCGCCTCGCCCTGCTGACGAGTACGCGCTGGCTCACTAAAGCATCCGGCCAGCGCATCAGCCAGCGCGGAGGGAGAGTCTACCAACGTAAGAGCGCCAACGGCTAACAGTGGCTCGGCTACATCGCTAAAGTTTTCCAGTGACGGGCCACAGAGCACAGGCTTCCCCAAAGCTGCCGGTTCTAGCACGTTGTGTCCCCCCAAGGGCACTAGACTACCGCCCACATAGGCAACGCTGCCTGCTGCATAAAGCGTTGCCAGCTCACCTAGTGTATCTCCCAGGTAAACCTGAGTTTGTGGCGTGACGGCCTGTTGCTGGCTACGGCGGCCCAACACCCATCCGTCACTCGTGCATAGGTTTGCCACTTCATCAAAGCGCTGAGGATGACGTGGTACCAGCACTAGCAGCGCATCAGGAAAGCATTTGCACAGCAGGCTGTGCGCTTCTAACAGCAGTGACTCTTCCCCTTCACGGGTGGAACCCGCCACCCATATGGGTCGTTCGCCCCACCGCTTAAGTAAGTGTTCACTCTCTTCTAGCGCCTTGTTTGGCAATGGTTGCTCAAATTTCAGTGATCCAACGACACTCACTGAACCGGCCTGACACCCTAGCTCCTTAAAGCGCTCGGCATCTTCCATCGATTTCGCCGCTACCCACGTTATGTCGGCTAAAGTACTCGCCATCAGCGGGCGTAGACGCTGATAGCGCGCAAAAGCCCGCGGCGATAGTCGCCCGTTAACCACCGCCACGGGTATTCCCTGCTGGCGGCAGGCATGTAGCAAATTAGGCCACAGCTCGGTTTCAAACAGGAGGGCAAGCACAGGCTTGGCGCGGGCGATAAAACGCTTGGATGCATCAGGAAAATCTAGCGGCAGAAAGCAGTGGGCTAGTCTGGCTTGATCAGCTGTGGTTTGCTCACCAATGAGCACTTGGGCCTGATGGGCACCCGTCGCGGTCATGGTGGTGAGCAACAGGCTATGTTGAGGAGAGCTCGCCAGCAACGCCTCTATTAACGGGCGAGCAGCGCGCACTTCCCCTACGGAGGCACAGTGTAACCAAATACGCGGTGCGGGAGGGAGTTCGCCCAGGCGCAAGCCCAACCGCTGTAGGCGCGAGTATGTGAGTACTTGCTCACGCCAGATACGCCAGGCGATCAGCGGTGACAGCGCATAGAGCGCTGCCGAGTAAACCAGCCGCGGCCAAGCCGGCAAGGCCATTACCCCTCGCGATCCAAGATAGAGCTAATCATTGCCGAGGTTGACACACCATCTTCAAAGCCCAATACCTTTACTTCGCCACCGTTGGCAATCACCGCGTCTCCACCAGCAATATCCTCGGGGCGATAGTCCCCGCCCTTGACCAGGATATCCGGCAACACAGCTTCAATCAGCGCTTGTGGCGTATCGTTACTAAACGGCACCACCCAATCGACAGCCCCCAATCCAGCTAAAACCTGCATACGTCGGTTCAGTGGGTTAATCGGGCGTTTGGTGCCTTTTAAGCGGCCAATGGAGGCATCGTCATTGACTGCAACAACTAACCGGTCACCCAAGCGCTTGGCCTGCTCCAAATAGGCCACGTGGCCTGCATGAAGAATATCAAAGCAGCCGTTGGTCATTACTACGCGTTCACCACGTAGCTGGGCGGCACGCACGGCTTCCACCAGAGGGATCGGCTCAATCACGCCAAACTCGGCCAGCTTATCGCCATGCAGCGCAGTATATAACTCAGCAATAGAGAGTGTTGCAGTGCCCGGCTTAGCGACCACTAGGCCGGCACCCAGATTAGCCAACATCATGGCCTCAGGTAGCGAGTGGCCTGCAGCCAGGGCGAGGCCCATTAAGCCAATCACGGTATCGCCTGCACCTGTTACGTCGAACACTTCCTGAGCACGGGTGGGCAGGTGCAGCGGCGTGTGGCCTTCTCGAATCAGGGTCATGCCTTTTTCACTGCGAGTGATTAGCAGCGCTTCTAACTCAAGCTCAGCACGCAGTGCTTCACCGCGCAAGGCCAGCTCTTCATCGCTAGCGCATGGACCAACCACCGCCTCAAACTCGGTTAAGTTGGGCGTAATCAGGCTGGCGCCGCGGTATTTACTGAAGTCTTGGCCCTTCGGGTCAATTAACACCCGTTTACCATGAGCGCGGGTCATCTCAATCAACCGCTCGACTTGATTGAGCGTGCCTTTACCGTAATCGGAGAGAATCACCACATCGCATGCGGGCAGTGCCTTTTCCACTTGTGCCAGCAACTCCGAAGTGTCGACCTCATCGAGTCTCTGCTCAAAGTCTAGGCGCAGCAGCTGCTGGTTACGGCTCATCACACGCAGCTTAGTAATAGTGGGTATGCCTGGGCTTCGCTGAAAGTAAGTACTTACATTTGAAGCGGCCAAGCGCGTAGAGAGTAACTCTGCATTGTCGTCCTCCCCTACTACGCCAGCCAAAGCAGCATGACCGCCGAGTGATGCCACATTAAGCGCCACATTGGCCGCGCCTCCGGGACGGTCTTCGGCATCTTCCACCCTTACTACCGGCACCGGTGCTTCTGGAGAAATACGCGTTGTGCCTCCGTGCCAGTAACGGTCTAGCATTACATCTCCCACCACCAGTACGCGGGCGTGTTCCAGGGCGGTTAAATCAACTTTCATGCGTGGGTCCTGTGGTTGGCTGCGCTGCGGTATACGCCAGCAGCGCGTCTAGCTTAGCAATCACCTCATCAGCTTTGATCAGGTCCATAGCATCGGCATGGCGCACCCGTTGCCCCCAGCTAACGTCATCTACCGACTTATGTAGGTAAGTACTTACTGCGTCGGGATAGGCGTTGACTGCAAAATCGCGCCACAAGTAAGGCGCAGCACGCTGGGGATTGGTGGTGGCATACAGGCCAAGTGTCGGGGTACCCATGGCGTTTCCCATGTGCACTGGGCCTGTGTCTGGGGCAATCACCGCGCGAGCGTTATCGATAAGCGCCAGTACTCCTTTAAGCGACGTACCACCGATAGCATTTATTACACTTCCCGGCTGGCACAGTGCTTCAATTTGGTCACCAACTTCACGCTCAAGCGAGCTGCCGCCGCCAGTCAATACGCTTGTCAGACCATGCTGCACCCAGGCATGTTCAATCACGCTGGCATAACCTTCCACCGACCAGTTGCGAAAATTACGCAGCCGCACATTGCTACAGGGGTTAATCACTAGATAAGGCCCGTCACCGCTGATTACCCGAGCTTCATCGTAAGCGACGGGGGGAACGGCTAGGTTCCACTCCAGGCTGTCGTCCTCTACTCCCAGTAGGCGTGCGAAGTCCATAAACGACTCCAGCACGTGGGCATTGGGGTGCGGTGCGAGCTGGAGCTGGGTAAACCAGTGTTGGGCATCTTTCGCGCGGGCCTTATCGAAGCCCACTCGCACATTAGCCTTCAGACCTAGCGAGAGCACACTGGCACGGATGGCCTGCTGCATATGCAACAGTACATCAAAGCGCGTGTCGGCAAGCTCTTTCCAAAGTACCCGCATACCAGCCAGGCCGGTGGATTTGTCATAAACAACAAACTCGACCCCGGAAAGCCCCGCCAGTAAACTGTACTCCCCCTTGCCGATAATCCAGGTAATGCGCGCGTGCGGCCATTGGCGCTGCAACGCCCGCACCGTGGGCACGAGATTGCACACATCTCCCAACGCGGAGAGGCGCAAGATGGCAATATGATTAGGTTGAACAGGCAGAGAGGGCTTCATGCGCTTAGCGGCACTCCGGAAGGAAAATTGGCTGATTTTACATGATGTAGACAGTTTAAGTGACGCTGGCGCATCACACCAACTCGATCCAACGCTGTTTGAGGCGGACTATTGGCGTAGGCAAGGGTTAATCGTCGGAGAAGCGCCTGGTCGTGGCAGTAGTCTGTTTTTACAGGCCAGCGATTCCGAGCAGTGGGTGCTGCGCCCTTACCGCCGTGGCGGGCTAATCGCTAAAGTGAGTAAAAAACGTTATTTATGGCTTGGTGAAGAGCGTACCCGAGCATTTCGTGAGCTACGTTTAACCGCTACCCTTTATCAGCAAGGCTTACCGATTCCACGTCCAGTCGCCTGCTGTGTGACTCGCTTCGGTGCAAGCTACGAAGCCGCCCTGTTAACCGTTAGAATTCCCGGTGCGCAGGCACTGGCCTCACTGCTGGCTGCAGACGAAGCCAACGAGGCACTTTTAATACGCGTCGGCACAATGATTAAGCGCTTTCATTTGGCAGGGCTTGATCACGTCGATCTAAACGCCCGCAATATCTTGGTAGACCACCACGGCGAGCCTTGGCTAATTGACCTGGACCGCTGCCGCCTGCGCTCACAAGGGCAATGGCAGGCAAAAAACTTAGCAAGGTTAGAAAGATCCATCGCCAAGTTTTGCTCACCGCTGGAAAACACCGCCATGGCGCATATTTATGCGGGCTACCACCACTAATCCTGTCGATACTCTCTTAGTAAATTACTTACATGGACATCAAGCGTCATATTTTCAGCCACCCACTGCCTTGCCTGCTCGCCCAGTTTGCTTCTTAAAGCAGGTGCATTGAGCAACTCACTAATAGCGGCAACCCATTCAGTTACCGATAAAGGATCCGCTAAGCGCCCCCGCTCAGCATCGATCAGCTCAGGTATGGCGCCACTATTGGCCCCAACCACGGCACAGCCAGCCGCCATGGACTCGATCACGGTTAAGCCAAACGCCTCATTGCGGGAAGGAATACAGACGATATCCATAGCCTGCAGCAACATGGGCACATCCCGCCGAAACCCAAGAAAGCTCACCCTATCTTCAAGTCCCAGGTGTGCTGCTTTTTTCTTTATCTCAGCGACAAATAATTCGTCTGCTCCCTCAGCGGCATTTAAACCACCAATAACCAGAGCATGCCACGATGTCGTTTGCTTCAGCATCGCTAAAGCATCCAACCAGACCTCATGCCCTTTACCTGGCGTAATACGTCCTGGCAACGCAATTAAGCACCTATTTTCAGGAAGCCCCAGCTCCGCCTTCGATATAAGGGCAGCCGAATAGGTGCCCAGGTCTACGCCTAGTCCTAAGCAATGAATGCGCTCGGAAGGGAGGGGTAATGCCCGTAAATTACGCTGATAAGTCGCCTGACTGATAGAAAAAACGCGTGTTACCTGGGAGTAGGCGAACCGGTGGTATAGCCCTTTTTTTGACCTAGTAACACCCATGTGTTCAGTAAAAAACAGCTTAAGCCCAGGACGAAAGAGCTTTAACAGGAAGGCAACGCGCAAATCGCTAGATTTATGACAATGCAGTATCTCGATTGCATGCGCATCAATGTAAGACAGCAGCCTGGGTAGCGAATAAATAGCTCGTGTGGGGCTAGGGACAGTAAAAAGCTGGGCACCGGCCTCCATCATGCTGGTAGCAACACGTGACCCTTTGATGGCGACTCCATGGTTGGTTACACCCTGGCGATACAATTCAGGCATAATACGTGAAGGGTACATTTCAAGCCCACCCCAGCCACGAGACATACAAATCTGCATTATGTTTAGGGCCATCTCAACCTTCCCGTCCTATATATTAACGTTTACGTTGTAGAAAAATTATTAGGAGCTTTGATGAGTCACCCAAGCGCTGCGACGCCCAACGTCCTGGTGGTACGCAACGACAAAATCGGTGATTTTATGCTGGCTTGGCCAGCGCTGGCATGCCTGAAAAATGCATCACCTGCGCCACGTATTACCGTACTGGTGCCTACCTATACCGCGCCACTAGCGAATGCCTGCCCCTGGGTAGATGAAGTACTTATCGACCCAGGCCCCAGTGCTGACAAAGCTGCCCAGCAGGAGTTGCTAGCCCAAATAAAAGCCAGGGGCTTTGATGCGCTGCTAACACTATTTTCGACTCCCCGTATTGGCTGGCTAGGCTGGCGAGCAGGTATTCCTTTGCGCATTGCACCTGCCACTAAGTGGGCGCAGGTATTCTACAACGTCAGGGTTCGCCAGCGGCGCTCTCAGTCGGTCAAACCTGAATTCCAGTACAACGTCGATTTAGCCTGTGCATTGCTTGCCAGGCTTTCACTTAAGCTCTCTGCGCTGCCCTCCCCCCCGTTCTGGCCAATGAACGACAGCCACCGCCAACAGCAGCGCCAAGCACTGCTCAGTACCAGTCAAACAGCTGGTGAGTGCGTCGTCGTGGTGCACCCAGGTAGCGGCGGCTCAGCGGTCAACTTATCAATAGAGCAATATGCGTCACTCATTACGCAGATTCACCAGCAGCTAAATGGCATGCCCATTAGCTGGATGGTCAGCGCTGGTCCAAATGAAAAACCTTATGCCCAGGCACTGATAGAGCAGCTTGATGAAGTAGATATTACCGCTGGCCACTTTCCCGATAGTATTAGCGTGGCTGATTTCGCTCTGCAACTCGCGGGGGCAGACCTGTTGATTGCAGGTTCTACTGGCCCACTACATATTGCGGGCTGTTTAAATGTTGCCACAGCGGGGTTTTATCCAGCCAAGCGTTCGGCCACACCACTACGTTGGCAAACCTGCAATAGCGCTCAAAAGCGCCTAGCGTTCAGCCCTCCCGACAGTGCTGGCCAGCAGGATATGTCAGCGATTGACATTAACCACGCGGCTCAACAAATCTCAACGCTGCTTCGCGGCTGACGTTTGGGTACGGATCCACAGATCAGCATATTTAGTAAACGTCGAGTGCGCCGAAAGCAGTGCCAGCAGTAGCCCCTGCTTACCGTCTTTAAACCCTGCTTTTAGTAAATACATTTTGATAAAACAGGCAAGACCATGGCTAATACCTTGCCATAAGGTGGCGGTTTTGCCTTGCGCCGCCCGCTGCTCGGCCCACGCTTGAGCATAGTGGGCCGATTTCTCCAAATAGTGGCGCAGGTCACGATAAGTATAGTGAAGCAGGTCCCCTGCTAACTGCTTTATGGCAAGCCCTTCTGAGACTTCAAGCTTTTCGTGCACTAGAGAGGCATTATAAGATGCTTGGCTTTTCGGGTAGAGACGCAGTACTCGATCAGGATACCAGCCAGAATGGCGAATAAAGCGCCCAAAGCACCATGACAGGCGGCTGGCGCTATAAGCGGCAGGCGGGCGTTGAATCGCCGCTAAGATACTGTCGCGCAGTTCAGGTGTCACCCGTTCATCAGCATCTACCATTAAAATCCACTCGTTGCTGGCTAACGCTTCAGCCCGCTGGCGCTGGATACCGAAGCCTTGCCAGTCCGCATTCACGTTGACGTTTTCGGTGAACTCACGGGCAATTGCACATGTCTCGTCCTGGCTACCCGCATCAAGCACCACGATTTCGTCAGCCCATGCCAGCGTTTCTAGGCAGTCCCGTAGATGGTGCGCTTCGTTTTTCACTATTAATACAGCTGAAATAGGCATAAATAAAGGTAACTCTATAAAGAAAATATTGAACCATCTTAGCATTGCAAGCAGTGCTACTGACTCGCTCTACCTCATCCAGTTTTCATGCCTTATCTGGATAAGGCAGAGGCTAGTTTCCTTTAAATAACCATCCTGCATTGTGCAAAGCTCATTTAGCCCAGAAAAACTAATTAAAATTAGACATCATATCGAGTGCTAACTTTCACAACCAAAATTTATTTCAAGATACTCGTTTTTTCCTGTTCTTTATTCCACTTACCTTGAGGTTTATCAATATACTGAAAATACTCATTTGTAAAACTTCCCTGATTGACAGCGTAGCGATACAGAACTGTAGGTATTAATTCCTTATCCAAACATTCGTTAAAAACACCAGGGCCCGTCAAGTGAAATATATTATCAGATGAGTTCAAAGATATATTTTCTACTACTTTATCTATCAGCAGCTTGATATTTTCATTATTAGGTTTACTGGCTATAAAATAGTTACTAATTTCGCCACGCCGAGTCATCACATAGAGCTCTTCCCGATCTTGGCCAACGATAGACGCTAACGGCCATACTTGGTGCGCGTCAATATCAAGATATACTCCACCAAACTTATATAATATGAGCAAACGCCAGAGATCTGCCTGAGCGGCTCCAATTTTCAACCTATCATAGTAAGGAAACACGTCAGGGAATTCATTTTTTATAAACTCAGAACGCGCCTCGGTAATCATGAAACGATATTCATAGCTAGGCGACATCAACCTATTAAACAGATAGTTGAGATATACAGGAAAAGTCACCTTATCCGTAAAGTTCGTTTGCCAAATAACGCGTGGCACTTTACTAGACTTCTTTGTCTTTAACAAAGGTGCTGCGTAAGGAGGCAGTTTGAACCGTTTCTTTGGAAAAACCCAAATAACTAAATAATTAATCAGCTTAGTTATATTAGCCATCAATTTAATTATTCGACTAGCAACTATAATCAAAAAATTTTTCACTAAATTATTCCTTTATAAATCAAGATCTCTAATAAAGATTGACCCTTAGGGCACTAATTGACAACTTATCAGTACCGCGGCGATACGCTAAATTACTGCCTAGTAAATAAGCCCACAGCTCTATAACTTCATTAGAGCATGCTTTTACATAGTTCCCTCAGAGCCTCACATATCAACCTTTCAAGCTGAGAAAAACATCTCGGCATAGCTGCTATGATTAAGCCAGTGCCACATACATTATCTGGTTGCTCAGTACCCATGCCGCAGTCTTGTGTAAAGACAAATTGATTATGGTCGCACATAGAACCAACTGCCATTAATTTCCAAGGACATGATACCCGTTTTGGCTGGAATCAGCTTGGACAAAAAGTTAATTACCGTGTAGCCAAACCATATGCCTACGTTATATTGATGTGAGTGTCACCACAGGCTACTGTTTTTCACAGCTATTTATTTGGAGAGGCATGTCCGCGTTAACGTCAATCAAACTTACTCCCTGGCTACCGCTAGCGGTCACGGGTGCTAGCATAGGTTACGCTATCACCGTGTTAACCCGCCTCCCCTGGTGGACGCTGTTTTTTACCGCCGCGGTATGGACTGGCATAGGGCTAACACTGCGTTGGGGGAAGCCTACCAATGCACGCTACCGGCCAGTCTGGCCATGGTCCCTCTTGCCTATCAGCTTATTAGGTATTTATGTCTATTTAGTCGACAGCTTCGGTAGTGTTGATCTAGGCGCCGTGTTTTTTCACCTTCAAGCAGGCATGGCCGAACACGGTGGTGCCGGAAAGATGGTGATGGCGATGCTCTACACACTGGTAGTATTAGCCGTACTAATCTCAATTACCTGGCTAACCCGCCATGATCAACGCTGGCGATTATCGGAGCGTTTCATCGCCATAACGCTGCTCGCTGCTAACCCGCTACTATACGGCCTAGGGCAACGTAGCGCCGCGATTGTAACTGACGATGGCGCATGGCTAGATCGCCGCTATATGCCTCCTCCTGATAGTGAGCTAAGTAATCCACCTAACTTGCTACTCCTCTATCTAGAGAGCATTGAGCGTACCTACGATAATGAGCTATTTGGTGATGCTTACGCTGACTTGAATGTGCTAGGTGAGCGCGGCACCGTCTTTGAAGGGGTTCGCCAAATGGACAATACTGGCTGGACCATGGCGGGCATGATAGCCAGCCAGTGTGGTGTACCGTTAATGCCTGCGGGCCTTTTGCACGATAGTCAGTTTGAGCCGCTCACCCAAGTTGTCCCAGGCGTTGACTGCCTGGGGGGTATATTAGCCGAGCAAGGATACCGGCTTAGCTATCTAGGTGGGGCAAGCACTCAGTTTGCTGGAAAAGGCCTTTTTTATCGTGGTCACAGTTTTAATACGGTGAAAGGTAAGGAAGAACTGGTCCCGAAGCTTGAGAACCCAGAGTACTTAAATAGCTGGGGACTTTACGACGATTCACTTTACGATTTTACCGTTCAAGAAGCTCGCCGTTTAAGTACCGAAGACGACGGCCCATGGGCAATCGTCAACCTAAGTATCGCAGGGCATGCACCCCATGGCTTCCCCTCTCAAACCTGCTTGGATCGTCAGGGTGAATTCGACGGCCAGAATATTTTATATTCGGTAGAGTGCTCTGCATGGTTAGCGCGAGATCTCATTGAACGCCTTGATGAAGAAGGCTTGCTCGATAACACCCTGGTCGTGTTGCTAAGCGATCATCTCACTATGCGTGTTTCGGTATGGGATCAACTGACAGCACTTGATCGCGATAATACGCTGATTATGTTGGGCGATAACCTGCCCCCAGGCCGCATCGTTCGAGACGCTACCATGCTGGATGTATTCCCTACCATTCTTGAGGCTATGGGTTTGTCACTGAATGATCATAGAGCGGGCCTAGGTGCATCACTGCTCAGCGACAAACCTACCCTTGTGGAAGTACACGGGCTCAATGTATTGAACGAACGTTTGCGGGAAGAAACTGCTCTCCAGCATCGCCTCTGGGAGGGGCTATCACCTCAGCGCCGCACTATAGAAGAGAGCAGTGACGAAAAAAATAGCGCATCACAAGTTGTCGAAACACCTGCTGATCAAGCAGTAGAAGTAGACATTATGCGCTAATAAACACACCGTTTTCATCTTGTCGATCGGTCTGCATCATCTGGTAGACCTGCTCAACACTTAGCTCTTTCAGGCAGTTAGTGTGGCCCAGCGGGCAAATGCGCTTAAAGCAGGGCGAGCAGGAAAGCCCCAGGTAGTGAATAACGGCATTATCAGTTAGTGGCGGTGTGTAAGCGGGCGACGACGAGCCATAGAGAGCGTGGATACGGACCCCCACAGCGGCAGCTACGTGCATCAACCCCGAATCATTGGTCACTACTTGGCAGCAATCCGCTAGCAGATCCACTGCATCTGCTAACTGGGTTTTACCACAAAGATTATGGGCGTGGGGCAGTCCTTGAACAATGGCCTCCCCCGCCGCCTGATCTTTTGCCCCACCCAGCACACGCACCTCAAAGCCCTCTTTAACCAGCAGTGCTGCTAAACGATGGAAATACTCCAGTGGCCACTGCTTCGCTGGCCCATACTCAGCTCCGGGCATCATACCAATAGCTGGACGTGACGATAACGCATGGGCTAGGCGTAAATTAACCAAGTTATCCCGGTCGATGGTCAAACGCGGCTTGGGAATAGCAAAGTCACCTTTTGCAGCTTCCTCCAGAGGCAGGCCAAGTGAGACAAAGCGCTTTACGGTTTGGTCCAGCACCTGCTTATCCAGCTTACGGCGCTCCTTCAGCAGGCCATAGCGGTGCTCCCCTACAAAGCCCACCCGCTCAGGAATACGAGCCATAAACGGCACTAGAGCGGCTTTCCAAGAGCGTGGTAGCACAATGGCACGATCAAAACCTCCGCGTAGCTGAGCAGCCAATTCGCGGCGGCTGGCCAAGCCGAATTCTCCATGACCTACCGTCAGAGGGAATACAGCGTCTACCTCAGGCATTCGCTCAATGATAGGCTGCGACCAGGCTGGAGCAACTACGCTTAGGGTTGAACCTGGGTAACGGGCTTTTAAGGTCATGAACAGGCTTTGCGCCATGACCATATCCCCCACCCAGGAAGGGCCAACCACCAGCAGTCGCTTGGCAGAAGGGTTAGCCATTCAGCCACTCCAGGTAGGCGCTTACACCCTGGGCCACTGTTTTGAACTCCACATCGCAACCGCAAGCGCGTAGGTTGCTAATATCCGCTCGGGTATAGCTCTGATAGCGCCCTTTGAGCTCTTCTGGGAAAGGGATGTAATCAATCTCACCCCGTCCATAAAAGCCGATCACCGCCTCTCCAATAGCTTTGAATGGCTCGGCCCGGCCAGTACCCAGGTTGAAAATACCCGACACACTTGGGTTATCTAAAAACCATAGATTAACGTCGACTACATCGCCCACGTAAACAAAGTCACGGCTCTGCATACCCGCATCAAAACCACCGTAGGCCCCAAACAGCTTCAAGGTCTCCCCATTACGAATTTGCAAATGGTTATGATAGGCCACGCTGGCCATTTTCCCTTTGTGCTGCTCTCGGGGGCCATACACGTTGAAGTAGCGAAAGCCCACTACCTGAGTGGTCAATTCATTCCAACGTGAGCGCACGTGCTGGTCAAACAACAGCTTTGAGTAACCATATACATTCAGCGGCTTTTCATGCTCGGGTGCTTCTTTGAATACCTCACTACCGCCGTAGGTTGCCGCCGACGATGCGTATAAGAATGGGATGCCAAATTTTTCGCAGTAGTTGAGCAGTACCTTGGAGTACTCGAAATTATTCTCCATCATGTAGTGGCCATCCCACTCCGTGGTATCGGAACAGGCCCCTTCATGGAAAATGGCATCGATGGTCGGCAGATCAACTATTTCACCGCGCAGTGCTGCTTTAACTCGCGCTAAGAAGTCACCCTTATCCAGATAGTCGGCCAGCGTGCAATCAGCTAGATTGACAAATTTGGTGCCATCACGCAGGTCATCAACCACCATTACATCATCTCGGCCACGGACATTCAGCGCTTTGACAATATTGGCACCGATAAACCCGGCCCCGCCTGTTACAACGATCATCTCGTTCTCCTTACCAAAAGCGGCTCTGTTAGCTAACGTGCCTATAACCCATCTGCCTGTGATTGTATACTTGACGGCTAATGAATTCATGGCCAACGGTGCTTTCCGCGATGAGTGTCTCGACAAACCAATCGACATCTGATGTGTCGACCTTTCAAGGCTTGATCCTTACCCTGCAACAGTATTGGGCAGAGCAAGGCTGCGTCATCCTTCAGCCCCTAGATATGGAAGTCGGCGCGGGCACCTTCCACCCCGCTACCTTCCTGCGGGCCATTGGCCCAGAAACCTGGAACGCTGCCTACGTCCAGCCTTCCCGCCGCCCTACTGACGGCCGCTACGGCGAAAACCCTAACCGCCTGCAGCACTATTACCAGTTTCAAGTAGTCATGAAACCCTCACCCAGCAACCTACAGGATCTGTACCTTGGTTCATTAAAGCGCCTGGGGCTTGATCCACTGATTCATGATGTACGCTTTGTTGAAGATAACTGGGAATCTCCCACTCTTGGGGCCTGGGGTCTTGGCTGGGAAGTATGGCTCAACGGCATGGAGGTCACCCAGTTTACCTATTTCCAACAAGCAGGTGGCATTGAGTGCTACCCGGTCACAGGCGAACTCACCTATGGGCTTGAGCGTATCGCCATGTACCTGCAAAACGTCGACAGTGTATATGACCTAGTATGGGCTATCGCCCCGGATGGCAGCAAAGTCAGTTATGGCGATGTCTACCTGCAAAATGAACGCGAGCAGTCAGCTTACAACTTTGAGCACGCCGACGTTGATCAGCTATTTGCCGCCTTTGACCACCAGGAAAAAGAGTGCAGCAAACTATTATCCGCTAGCCTGCCACTTCCTGCCTACGAACAAGTGCTAAAAGCGTCACATACGTTTAACCTGCTCGACGCACGTCATGCAATCTCCGTGACCGAACGCCAACGCTTTATTCTACGCGTGCGCACTATGGCGAGAGACGTGGCCACCGCTTATTTCGAATCTCGTAAAGCAGAAGGGTTCCCAATGGCGCCCGAGGCCCTGCGCCGCGAACTACTAGCTGACCAGGGAGACGCATAATGGCTGTTGATACGCTTTTATTAGAGCTGGGCACTGAAGAGTTACCGCCTACCGCACTGGATGCACTTTCAGATGCTTTCGCGGCAGGCATTGAAAAAGGCCTAAAGGAAGCAGACATCCCATTCCAGGCTGTGACGGCTTACGCCACGCCACGCCGCCTTGCAGTGCAGGTCACCGGGCTTGCCGATAAGCAGCCCGACCGTGAAGTTGAGCGCCGAGGCCCTGCTTTGGCCGCTGCGTTTAAAGATGGTGTACCATCCAAAGCCGCTGAAGGCTTCGCCCGCTCTTGCGGTGTCAGCGTAGATGAGCTTATTCATCTAGAAACCGACAAGGGTACTTGGCTGGGCTACCGCGAACAACAACCAGGCGAGAGCGTTCATGCGCTACTGCCGGAAATGTTGCGCAAAACGCTACAGTCCCTTCCCGTACCAAAAAATATGCGCTGGGGAGCGTCTCGGGTTGAGTTTTCCCGGCCGGTTCACTGGCTAGTAGCCCTCTACGGTAGCAATGTAATTGCTGCCGAGGCGCTAGGCCTTCAAGCTAGTCGTACAACCTACGGTCACCGTTTCCATGCGCCGGATGCAATACAACTGGAACATGCCGACGACTATCTCGCCACGCTGGAAAACGCCTATGTGCTGGCCGACCGTCAGCAACGCCGTGAACGTATTCGTGAGCAAGTGCTTGCCGAAGCTGAAGTGTTGGAGGCCAACGCAGTAATCGACGAAGACCTACTGGTTGAGGTCAGTGGCTTGGTCGAGTGGCCAGTAGCCCTGACAGGCAGCTTTGACGAACGCTTCCTGGAAGTGCCTGCAGAGTGTTTGATCTCTTCCATGAAGGCGAACCAAAAGTACTTCCACCTACTGGATGATCAGGGCAACCTGAAACCGCTGTTCATTACCATTTCGAACATCGACAGTGCTGATCCCCAGCAGGTGATCTCCGGCAACGAGAAAGTTATTCGCCCGCGCCTCGCAGATGCAGCATTCTTCTACGAGACTGACCGCAAACGTACTCTAGCCTCGCGCATTCCACAGCTTGAGAGCGTGGTGTTTCAGCAGCAGCTCGGAACCCTCGCAGATAAAGCACGTCGTAGTACAATCATTGCTACTTTTATTGCCGAGCGTATCAACGGTGACGTGGCTCACGCCCAGCGCGCCGTTGCGTTAGCGAAATGTGACCTCGTCACTGAGATGGTGCTCGAATTCCCGGAGCTGCAGGGCATCATGGGGCGCTACTACGCTGAGCAGGATGGCGAGCCTGCCGAGGTTGCCCAGGCGTTAGAAGAGCAGTACCTACCCCGCTTTGCCAGCGATGCTATTCCACAAAGTCTAACGGGCCAAGCGCTGGCCCTTGCCGACCGTTTAGACACACTAGTGGGTATCTTCGGCATTGGCCAACGCCCCACTGGTGCCAAGGACCCCTTCGCCCTACGACGTGCCTCCATCGGTGTGCTGAATATTCTGGTCAAAGGTGAACTTAATCTGGACCTGCATGAGCTACTTAACGTAGCGGCAGAACAGCACCAAGGCCTACCCAAAGCCGAAGGATTGGTTGAGGACGTACTGACCTACATGCTAGACCGTTTCCGTGCCTGGGGGCAGGAAGAGGGTATTAGTGCGGAAATGTACTTAGCGGTTCGTGCTCGTCCGGTCACCAAGCCATTGGACTTCGCTCGCCGCCTACGTGCTGTTAAGGCCTTTGCCCAGCGTGAAGAAGCGACTGCATTGGCTGCTGCCAATAAGCGTGTTTCTAATATTCTCAGTAAGCAGGAACATGATGGCAGTACCCAGGTTGACCAAAACTTGCTACAAGAGCAGGCTGAACAGGCGTTGTTCAACGCTGTAGCCACCAGCCAGCAGCAGGTGACGCCACTATTCGCAGCAGGTGATTATCAGCAGGCACTGGATGTACTAGCGACCCTGCGCGAGCCAGTTGATGCCTTCTTTGACCAAGTGATGGTGATGTCAGATGACGAAGCGGTTCGTCATAATCGTCTTGCCCTGCTTGCCAGTCTTCAGGCGCTGTTCCTAGAAGTGGCTGATATTTCTCAGCTACCCCAATAGTTGTTTTAGCTTATCGCTAATAGCATCTTCATTGGCGTATTTAACAACGCCCTCTCAACCGGCACTGCTACAGTGCCGGTTTTTTTATAGCTGGCAGCCCACCTTCCAGGGCCGTCGTTGCACGACGTTGAAAAACGCTCCCGGCGTTTTTTTGTTTCACGTGAAACATGCAGGTAAGATTGGTGAAACACTAAAGCGAATCAGCGCGTCCATTACCTGGCAAACGCGTGAGGCCTTCTGCTTTGCCATGGAGACGACCCATGTACGAAAACTTCCTTTTAGATACCCTCCCCCAGCAACAAGCAAATATAGCGTCATACACACATGATGGACAAAAGGTGTGGCTTAAAAAAGCCGCAAAGCGCAATTCTCGCCTTGCGTATCTACCGCTTACTCTATTAGCGAAATGGTTGCGTATTGAGGCGCTCAAGCCTGTCCCAAACCTAGGCGGCGAGCAAAGCATTGCTCAGGAGGCTGCCCGGATAAAAGCCCTTTCAGCCGCTGGCGTAGTCGTGCCCACAATATTGGCTGAAGCCCCAGAGGCATTACTACTAGCCGATGCTGGTCATAATGGTCAGCCATCCCAAACGCTGCTTGATAAGTTAATTGCAGCGCAAAGTGTAGAGGAAATCGATCATTACCTGGCATTGGGTACTCAGGCGCTTAATGATGTGCATGCACGACAGTGCTATCTTAGTGAAGCGTTCGCTCGCAATATTCTCGTACGGCAAGAAGAAGTGGTGTTCATCGATTTCGAAACCGATCCTGGGGAGTATCATGAGCTGACGGACTGTATGGTACGCGACTGGCACTGCTTTATTTTTTCACTGTACGGCAAACTCAGTAAGCGTGACATGCATCGCGAGCGTTTGACACCCGCGCTGCTGGGCGGCCTATATCAGGCAACACCCGAAGTTCGCGAACGTTTTCTTGATACGCTGCCACGTCTTACGCGGCTTGCGCGATTCCCTTTCCAGCGCTTTGGCAGTGATGGAAAAAAAATCGCTATTACGCTTCACGCACTTTCAGTGCTAGATCATCAGCTACGAACTAAATAGAGCCTATCAATGCCTCCTACGTCAAACGCCTTAGCAACACTGCCTGCCCGTAAACTGGTTATCCTTGATCGCGACGGCGTTATAAACCACGACTCGGATGCATACATTAAGTCCCTTGATGAGTGGATCCCCTACCCGTCTGCCATCAGTGCTATTGCCCGGTTAACCCAAGCAGGATTTACCATTGCCGTGGCCACTAACCAATCAGGTATCGCGCGTGGCTACTATGATGAAGCGACACTGCATGCAATGCACCATCGGTTAAACGCACTCGTAGAAGCAGAAAACGGTCATATCGCTCATATTGCGTACTGCCCCCATGGGCCGGATGACGGCTGTGATTGTCGCAAGCCACTGCCGGGGCTACTGTTACAGATTCAGCAGCAGCTTAGTATTGCGAGCTTAGAGGGAAGCTGGATGGTGGGCGATAGCTTGAGGGATCTTCAAGCAGGCGAAGCGGTTGGCTGTAATGTTGTACTCGTTAAAACAGGCAAAGGGGAAAAGACGCTGGCTAGAAATATCGGCCTTGAGAAAGCAGCTATCTATCCGGATTTAGCTGCGTTTGCCGACTGGCTATGCAGACAGCAAGATGATCTTACAAGCCCTTGATAACGATTAAGCATTAAATTTAAAAAAAAGCGCCGTTTCTTCAGCCTTTATTGGCATAGAAGCGGCGCTTTTTAATGTATAGCTTTAAAGTGTTTCACGTGAAACAGCATTCACGTGAAACGACATGTATTAAACACTATACATCGACGTTATACATTGACACTACACATCGAGGTTAGCGACAAGCGCATTATTCTCGATGAATTCACGACGCGGCTCAACTTCATCGCCCATCAGTGTGTTAAACATCATGTCTGCAGCGACAGCATCCTCAATGGTTACACGCAGCATGCGTCGGCTGCCGGGGTCCATCGTGGTTTCCCATAGCTGGTCAGGGTTCATTTCACCCAACCCTTTATAGCGCTGAAAAGAGAGCCCTCGCTGCCCTTCCTGCATCAACCAAGCCAACACCTCAGAGAAGTGGGACACTGGCTTCTGGCGCTCACCACGGGCGATATAGGCACCCTCTTCGAGCAAGCCATTCAGCGTGTCACCTAACCCCGTAATCGCACGATAATCGGCACTGTCAAAGAAGTCTAAGCCCCATACATACTCTGTCGTCACACCATGAGCAATTAATGATACCGCTGGTAGATGCAGACCACGCTCGCTGTCTTCATGGAGGTAGAACTGGTAGCGAGGCCCACCCTCATAAGCTACCTTATCGTCCATTGCTTTCTGCAGCTCAGCGATCCAGTTCTCCATGGTGACCCGATCTTTTAGGCTTGACTCACCTTGAAGCGCCGTTGTGTGAACAGCCTGCTTAAGCACTTCGATTGGGTAGACCCGAGCAAGTCGATCAATGCGCTTCATCACATTACGGTACTGATTAACCAGCGCCTCCAACTGCGAGCCTGTGATACCAGGTGCATCGGCATTCACATAGAGACCGGCTCCATCCAGAGCGGTTGTGGTCAGGTAATCAATCATTGCTTGCTCATCTTTGAGATAGAGCTCTTGCTTACCGCGCTTAATTTTATAAAGTGGCGGTTGAGCAATAAAGATATGACCACGCTCAATCAACTCCGGCATCTGGCGGAAGAAGAAGGTCAACAACAACGTACGAATGTGAGAACCATCTACGTCGGCATCGGTCATGATAATGACCGAGTGGTAGCGCAGTTTGTCTGGGTTAAACTCTTCTCGACCAATGCCACAGCCCAGAGCAGTAATCAGCGTACCGACTTCTGCTGACGATAGCATCTTGTCAAAACGAGCTTTCTCAACGTTAAGGATTTTACCTTTCAGTGGCAAAATCGCTTGGGTACGGCGATCACGCCCCTGCTTCGCGCTACCACCAGCGGAGTCACCCTCCACTAGATATAGCTCAGACTGGCTTGGGTCTTTCTCCTGGCAGTCGGCTAGCTTACCGGGTAAACCAGCGATATCCAGAGCCCCCTTACGGCGGGTCATGTCACGGGCTTTACGGGCAGCTTCACGAGCACGCGCTGCATCCAGCATCTTATTAACGATGGACTTCGCTTCGCTCGGCTTTTCAATCAGATACTCTGAAAACAGTCGCCCCATCTCCTGCTCGACCGCAGTTTTCACTTCACTGGAAACCAGTTTTTCCTTGGTTTGAGACGAGAACTTAGGATCCGGAACCTTTACCGAAATCACCGCAGTTAAGCCTTCGCGTGCGTCGTCGCCTGAAGTGTTCACCTTGGCTTTTTTAAGCAGCCCTTCCGCTTCAATATAATGATTAAGCGTTCGGGTCAGTGCCGCGCGAAAGCCTGCAAGGTGCGTACCACCATCCCGTTGAGGGATATTATTGGTGTAGCAGAAAATGTTTTCCGTGAAGGCTTCGCTCCACTGCATAGCAACTTCCACTTCAACACCGTCTTCTCGTACTGCGTTGAAATGAAATACCGGGTTCAATACTGTTTTATTTTTATTCAGGTGGTCAACGAACGCTTTCAACCCACCTTCATAATGGAATAGTTCTTCTTTACCGCTGCGCTCATCCAACAGACGAATAGCAACACCGGAGTTTAAAAAAGAGAGCTCGCGTAAGCGTTTAGCCAAAATATCGTAGTGGAACTCGATGTTGGCGAAAGTACCCGGAGATGGGCGGAAGTGGACGCTGGTGCCACTTTTTTCAGTTTTACCCACCACACCTAACGGTGCTTGAGGTACACCATGGCGATAAATCTGCTCGAACACTTCATTCTGTCGCCAAATGGTTAGCCGTAGCTCTTCCGACAACGCGTTCACTACCGAAACGCCTACGCCGTGAAGACCACCCGATACCTTATAAGAGTTATCATCAAACTTACCCCCAGCATGGAGGACGGTCATGATAACTTCTGCTGCGGAAACACCTTCCCCCTCATGAAGTTCGGTAGGAATCCCACGACCGTTATCGCTCACGGTTACCGATTCATCGGGGTGAATAACCACTCGAATTTCGCTGCAGTGTCCTGCCAGCGCTTCATCGATGGAGTTATCCACTAGCTCGAAAACCATATGGTGTAGACCGGTGCCATCATCAGTGTCACCGATATACATACCTGGGCGCTTGCGTACCGCGTCCAGCCCTTTGAGCACCTTGATGCTTGATGAATCGTAAGCCTGCTCGCTCATTGACCACTCCGTCGTGAAGTCTGTCTCGTTCCGTGTCGCCTACCCTTCCGTTTGTAGCTGGCTTAACCCCGGTCCAGTATGTTTCACGTGAAACATACTGACGCTAGTAGTGGGTTGCCACATGCCGCTTAAAGCGGCTGGGTCGACGCTGGTAATAAATGCCTGACACTGCATCTCTTCAAGCAATTTGCAAAACCGCAAGCGGTGCTGTTCATCTAGTTCAGCGGGCAAATCATCAATTAGATAAATACAGTGCCTCTTTGCTGTACTTTCCAGAAGCCGCCCTTGGGCTAACTTTAGAGCACTAACGACTAGCTTTTGCTGGCCTCTGGAAAGCACTTCAACTGCTGCTTGCTTATATAGCCGAATTCGTAGATCAGCTCGCTGGGGGCCATACTGAGTAAAGCCCATCTGTTGATCTGCTTCACGGCTACCTTTTAGCACTTCTGCTAATGGCTTCTGGTTATCCCAGCCCCTGGCATAACGCAGCGTTAACCCGGGCAAGGGGAGTAGCCTTGCAAGCGTTTCCTCAAACACAGGTAGAAACTCGCTAAACCAACTCTGGCGCAACCTATCCATTTGCTCGCCCCAGGTAGCTAGCTCGTGCTCCCATACTAAGATTTCGTCAGGTACTATTCTACCACGCCTAAGCAGCGCATTCCGATGTTTCACCGCTCGCCGTGTGCGCTTCCACGCTTCTAAAAAGTGGTGTTCCACGTGAAACACTCCCCAGTCGAGAAATTCTCGCCTACCTGCTGGAGCGCCTTCTAACAATCGAAATGCGTCGGGGTTAATTAGCTGCAAAGGCATTGCTTCTACCATTTCAGCCAAGCGGACTCCTTTCTCCCCCCGCAGACGCAATTCTAACTCCCTCTGAGCCCGAAACCTTCTAACCCCCAGGGCAACCTCAGGGTCACCTGTTAAACGCCCATACAGCGTCATATAGGGTGCATCCAGCTGTATAGCGTTCTTCAGCTGGCGTGTACGAAACGAGCGCCCCATCCCTAGAATATGAATCCCCTCTAACAAGCTGGTTTTGCCACTGCCATTAACACCATAAATGACATTAATACGCTCAGAGGGCCGCATATCTATGGGTTCTAGATTACGCAAGCCTTGTAGGTTCAGTAGGGATAGGCTCATGAGCAATCGTCGCCGGGTTAGTCAGTGATGGTATTTCTACACAAACGTGAAAACGGCGCTTCTGCTGTCAGAAGCGCCGTTTTAACATGAGGCTAAAGACCCGTTATAAACGCATTGGCATCACAACATACAGAGCGTCGCCACCACCTGGCACTTCCAGCAATGCACTGCTGTTGGGATTTGCTAAGGTCATTTGAACGCGATCTTCATCCAGTACTGACAGCACATCAACCAAGTAGCCCACATTAAAGCCTACTTCCATAGCACTGCCGTTGTACTCAACCGCCACGTTCTCCTCAGCCTCTTCTTGCTCAGGGTTATTAGCCATCACCTTGAGATTACCTTCCTCAAGGTAGAGGCGAACACCACGGTATTTTTCGTTAGAAAGAATCGCTGTGCGTGACAGCACCTGGCGCAATTCGGCACGCTCGGCGATCAACACTTTATCGCCATTACGCGGCACCACACGCTCGTAGTCAGGAAACTTGCCGTCAATCAGTTTAGATGTAAAAGTGAAGTCCCCTGTATGAGCACGCACATGAGTAGAACCTAGCGTTAAGCTTACAGGCTCATCGCTATCATCGAGTAAGCGTGACAGTTCAAGAATACCTTTACGCGGGACAATTAACTTTTGTGACTGGCTAACAGTAATTTCGATAGGCCGTGAGCACATCGCCAAACGGTGCCCATCGGTAGCAACCGTGCGCAATAAGTTACTCTGAATCTCAATCAACATGCCATTGAGGTAATAGCGAACATCCTGTTGTGCCATCGCGAATGATGTGGCTTCAATCAGGTGCTTTAAGGTACCTCGGGGTACGCTTAGTTCCTGGCTGCTATCAGCATCCTCAATATTGGGAAACTCCGCTGCCGGAAGTGTTGAAAGCGTAAAACGAGAACGCCCGCTACGCAGCACCGCCCTCCCCTCTTCTACCGCCAGCTGAATATCTGATTGGTCGGGTAGCGATTTACAGATATCCATTAGCTTGCGAGCAGGTACCGTCGCTGAACCGCCCTGTTCCACGTGGCTAGCAACCGTACGCCCCACCAGTTCAACCTCAAGGTCGGTTCCGGTTAGTGAGACTTGATCACCCTCTACTTGAATCAATACGTTAGAGAGCACTGGTAGCGTTTGGCGCCGCTCTACCACGCCCGCCACCAGAGTCAGCGGGCGTAAAAGCGCCTCTCGAGAAATTGAAAACTTCATCAATACTCCGGTTTTATGTCTTGAAAGGCCCCTTTACCTTAGGCCCAACAATAGTGGTTAACTGGTTAACAGGCGCAACAGATTTTTATAATCTTCACGAATATCTGCGCTCTCTTCCTGCAACGCTTTTACTTTTCGACAAGCGTGAAGCACTGTAGTGTGATCGCGGCCACCAAAAGCATCGCCTATTTCTGGCAAACTATGATTAGTGAGTTCCTTGGCAAGCGCCATGGCGACTTGCCGCGGTCTTGCCACCGAACGGGAACGCCGCTTTGAAAGTAAGTCAGCTATCTTAATCTTGTAATATTCAGCGACCGTCCGCTGAATATTATCTACTCCGACCTGCTTATCCTGTAGCGCCAATAGGTCTTTTAGCGACTCACGAATAAAATCCTGCGTAATGGTCTTACCCATAAAGTGTGAGTCGGCAATGACCTTCTTCAACGCACCTTCAAGCTCACGCACGTTAGAGCGAATCTTCTGAGCAATAAAGAAAGCCGCATCATGAGGCAAATCAACTTTCGCCTGATCAGCTTTTTTCATCAAAATCGCCACACGAGTTTCAAGCTCGGGTGGTTCAATAGCGACGGTAAGTCCCCACCCAAAGCGTGACTTCAAACGCTCTTCAACACCACTAATCTCTTTAGGATAACGATCAGAGGTGAGGATCATTTGCTGCCCTCCCTCTAACAGCGCGTTAAACGTATGGAAAAACTCTTCCTGTGAGCGCTCTTTACCCGCAAAAAACTGTATGTCATCAATAAGCAGTGCATCAACACTACGGTAAAACCGCTTAAAATCATTAATTGCGTTTAGCTGCAGCGCTTTTACCATGTCAGCCACAAAACGCTCAGAGTGTAAATAAACTACTCGAGCATTTTCTCGGCGGCCCGCCAGAGCGTTACCTACTGCATGCATTAAGTGGGTTTTACCCAAGCCAACTCCACCGTATAAGAACAGTGGGTTATAAGCGCCACCGGGATTTTCTGACACCTGGCGTGATGCGGCGCGAGCAAGTTGGTTCGATTTACCTTCAACAAAAGTATCGAAGGTAAAATTAGGATTAAGGCCGCTACCATGCTTCAGGCTACCTTCAACCTGTACTTGTCGCTCGTTATTACGACGACTAGGTGCTTCTTCTCTATCTCTTAACTGGCCAATTTCCCGCTCATCAGCAATATCACCTCGTGGGGGGGTATGCACAGCAGGGGCCATTCTCTGAGAAGGAGCTGCCGATACCGGGTTGCCTAATTCTCGTGGCTGTGGAGCTGGGGTAGCAATACGACGGCTACCTACCGTTAAGCTAACTTTGGGAGGTTTTGCGGGTGATAGCTCACGAATCAACTCGCTGATCCGCTTGGCGTACTTATCGCTCACCCAGTCGCGCACAAAGCGGTTCGGCGCCAACAAGCGTAGCTCGTTGGACTCTCCTTCTTCTGCCTGCAACGGACGTATCCAGGTATTGAACTGCTGTGAATTCAGTTCGTCCTGCAGGTAGTCCAGGCACTGTTGCCAAAGCGCGAGTGACACTCATCTCACCATCAGTTGAAAAGGGCCGACCATTGTAGCGCCCAATGGAGCGGTTATCCACACGCACTAGACGCCCTTTTACCCCTGTGGACAACTTATCGTAAGCTACTAGGAAAAGTATGGGAGGGGGAGAGGACAACTTAAGAAAGGGCAACTTTCGGGGGTATTGAACACACCTAATTAACAGCTTATTTGGCCTTTATTCGGGACTTACACACAGATTTTTTATATCTTTAAGCTATTGTTAATAAAAAGCATAAACCACTTATCCACAATTAGTATCCCCACTATTAATAACAATAGGTTTTAAGTAATACTATTAGTAATAATAGTGGTAGGTTTCTGACACTCTGTAGCTCCAATTGCAAAATCTGCATTGCCTTTTTGAAGCTTTTTGTGCAAGGAAAAATTGCACCCGACGCAGGAAGTCTCTACAATTTCCGGTCTTGAATTGAATCTACCCGGCTAGTTCCTCACTGGTCCGGGTCTTTTGGAATTCACTTTCCGTCCTAAACCACGTGGGAATAACGAGTTATGAAACGCACTTTTCAACCCAGCGTTCTCAAGCGCAAGCGCGCGCATGGCTTCCGTGCTCGTATGGCAACCAAAAACGGCCGTGCCGTTATCGCACGCCGCCGTGCCAAAGGCCGCAAGCGTCTGAGCGCCTGATCTCGGATTGCGTGTGCCGCATCAAGGCTTTCCCCGGTGCTTACGTTTGCTAAACGCTGGGGATTTTAGTCACGTGTTTGAACAGGCCGACTTGAAAGTCCATGGCAAAGGTATGATGGCGCTAGCGCGCTTAAGTACTCAGGGCCACCCTCGCGTCGGACTGATAGTCAGCAAGAAGAATGTGAAGCGCGCTGTTGATCGCAATCGCTTTAAGCGTCTTGTTAGAGAATCTGTTCGGCTTCGCCAAGATCACCTCCCTCCTGTGGATATTGTGATTCTGGCTAAAAGAGGTGTTCAGGATATCGACAACGAAACGCTTTACCGCCAGTTAAACGGCATGTGGAAGCGACTCCAGCGAGATGCACAGGCGATATCGCCACCTTCACCGCTTGATGGCGTAACACGTGACGCTTGACGACACACATCGCCGCTCGACCTCGGCCTGCCGTCTGGCAGGCTTTCGTGTGTCATGGGTCGAGTAAATGACACTGCGCCATTAGCATGTTCACCACCCATCGGGCAGAACCCTCATGGACGTAAAACGACTTCTATTACTGGTTCCACTGGCAGTACTTGCCTATCTGCTGGTTGTGCAGTGGAATCAGGATTACGGGCAGACAACCTACGATTCGACGCCTGAAATCACTCAAAGCAGCAATGGAACCCCAGCAAGCGACGTCTCCAATGGCGACGACTTTGCAGTTCCAAGCACATCCGCTCCGCAGAGCGCTGTTGGCGAGGGCCTGCAGGATGCCGCGGAAAGCGAAACAGCGAGCCGTGACTTCATTGCCGTTACCACTGACGTTCTCGACCTGCGCATTGACCCGCACGGTGGTGATATTGTCTATGCAGCGTTGCCACAGCATAAGCTGACTCTGGATTCAGATCGCAACTATGTATTGCTTTCAGACAATACGAACCGCAGCTATGTCGCTCGCTCAGGCCTACAGCTAGACGGCCAAGCGAGTCGCATCGTGTTTACTCCTGAGCGCTCCGAATACCGCTTAGGCAATAATGATGACCAGCTAAATGTAGATCTTACCGCCGAGGTCAATGGCGTAGATATCATTAAGCGACTTTCATTTGAGCGCGGAAGCTATGCTGTCGACGTTAGCTATTACTTGGCCAACAACACAGATGCCCCGGTAAGCGCACGCTTTATTGGTCAGTTGGCACGCGATAATAGTCCTGATCCATCCAGTGGCGTTGCAATGGGCATGAACTCCTACTTAGGAGCAGCTTATTCAACCCCTGAAACACGCTACGATAAAGTCGACTTTGACGATATTCAGCGTGGGCGGTTTGAAAACCAAGAGGCGCAAGGTGGCTGGGTGGCGATTATCCAGCACTACTTTGTATCTGCCTGGGCTCCTGCTCAAAACCAGCAGAACCTCTACTACGCAACGACCGATTCTCGGGATCGTAACGTAGCCGCGTTTGCTGGCCCTATAATGAACGTAGCCGCCTCCAGCGAAGCCACGTTAAGTGCAACACTCTATATGGGGCCAAAAGTCCAAGATTATCTTGAGCAGGTGGCACCCAACCTACGCTTAACCGTTGATTACGGCTGGCTATGGTTCATTGCCAACCCCCTGTTCTGGTTACTGGATAAAATCCACGATGTAGTCGGCAACTGGGGCTGGTCAATTGTCCTACTGACCGTACTGGTGAAGCTGGTGCTCTTCCCGCTTTCCGCCAAGGCTTATAAGTCGATGGCACGCATGCGGAAGCTCGGCCCGGAGATGCAGCGTCTCAAAGAGATGTATGGCGACGATCGTCAGAAAATGTCTCAAGAGATGATGAAATTCTACCAGAAGGAAAAGATTAACCCTCTGGGCGGCTGTTTGCCGATCCTTGTGCAAATGCCGGTATTCATCGCACTTTACTGGATGCTGTTAGAGTCGGTAGAACTGCGTCATGCACCATTTATGTTCTGGATCCAAGATCTATCGGTCAAAGACCCTTACTTTATCTTGCCAATTCTGATGGGCATTTCGATGTATGTTCAGCAGTTGTTGAACCCAACACCTCCAGACCCCATGCAAGCAAAGATTATGAAGATGCTGCCTATTATCTTCACGTTCTTCTTCTTGTGGTTCCCGGCAGGTCTGGTTATCTACTGGGTGGTCAACAACATCATTTCCGTCGCGCAGCAGTACGTTATTACGCGCAACATTGAGAAAGACCCTAACGTGGGGAAAGGCATGCGCACCAAGTAACACGCTTACCCTAACCACACCAGACCCCCGCCCTAGCGGGGGTCTGGCGTTTTAGGCCCCAGGACTTCACAATCTGTTTCGATCAATCAATGAGACCCACCATGGCCGAACGACTTTATACCCAGGACACCATTACCGCTTTGGCCACACCACCAGGACGTGGCGGTGTGGGCATTATCCGCGTATCAGGCCCTTCCTGCCGTGCAATCGCCACCTCTATACTAGGGGAGTGCCCTGCCCCTCGACATGCTCACTACGGCCCATTTAACGGCACTGAGGGCATCATTGATGAAGGGATTGCGTTACTGTTTAACGGCCCCCACTCTTTTACCGGTGAAGACGTGCTAGAGCTACAGGGACATGGCGGGCCAATTATCATGGATATGCTACTTGAGCGCTGCCTACAGTTAGGTGCACGCTTAGCGCGCCCAGGTGAATTCTCCGAGCGCGCTTTTCTAAACGATAAACTAGACCTAGCCCAAGCAGAAGCCATTGCTGACCTGATAGACGCCACTTCCCGTTCCGCTGCCGAAAACGCCGTACGCTCTCTGCAGGGGGAGTTCTCCAAACGCGTTTCTACCCTGGTCACCCAACTGATTGAGCTACGTGTTTATGTCGAAGCCGCGATTGATTTCCCTGAAGAGGAGATCGACTTTCTTGCCGATGGCCATGTGGCTCAACATTTAACCGACGTGCAGCAGGCACTAGCAGCAGTACGTCAAGCTGCAGGCCAAGGGGCTCTGCTACGCGAAGGGATGAACGTTGTTATTGCTGGCCGCCCGAATGCAGGAAAATCCAGCTTACTCAATGCACTGACCGAACAAGAGACCGCCATCGTTACCGATATTGCCGGCACCACCCGGGATGTGCTGCGTGAATATATTCATATTGACGGTATGCCACTGCATATCATCGATACCGCAGGGCTGCGCGATACTCCAGACGCAGTTGAAAAAATTGGCGTGGCGCGAGCCTGGGAAGAGATAGAGAAGGCTGATCGAGTACTGCTATTAGTTGATGCTTCTACGACAGAGGCAACCGACCCAATGACAATTTGGCCCGAGTTCGTCACCAGGCTTCCTGACCAAACGCGCTTAACTCTGGTGCGTAATAAGATTGATACCAGTGCTGAACAGGCAGGTATTGATTTATCCACAACCACTCCAATCCTAAGGCTCTCCGCGAAAACCGGTGTGGGTGTGGATAAGTTAAAAACCCACCTAAAAGACGTAATGGGCTTTTCCGCGACGACCGAAGGGCGCTTCTCGGCACGCCGACGGCATTTGGATGCGTTGGACCGCGCTATGGAGGCACTGGAAACAGGGCGTGCCCAGTTAGATGGCTATGGTGCAGGCGAGCTACTGGCAGAAGATTTACGCGATGCTCAGCAGGCATTAGGCGAAATCACCGGCGAATTCAGTGCCGATGATTTACTTGGGGAAATTTTCGGCAGCTTTTGTATCGGGAAATAAAATAGACGTGTAACTCTATCACCTCTTTAAGTAATAGCTTTTGTTAACAGTCACTACTCCCCCACTAACCAATCCATGTGGTAGCGGCTGGTAGCGCCAAGCAACGGTGTTATTTCTGCCATTGCGGCAGTTAGATGCTCACCCAGCCCCCAAGGGGGGTTGATAACTAGCATACCGCTGCCATACATACCGTGGGTTTGTTCACTCTGTTGATATAGCTGCAATTCACTACGCCAGATTTTAGCAATACCACTCTCTTTCAGGCCTGCCAATAACGTGTGGTGGTGGCCTGCTGGCAATAACGGATACCAAACCATTACCACTGCATGACGGGCTTTCTCCATGGTATATACCACTGCCTCCACCACCTCTTGATACTCCGTTTTACGCTCATAGCTAGGGTCAATTAGCATGCATAAACGAGGGGTTGCCACTGGCAGTAGCTTCCGCAAACTAGCCAAGCCATCACCGTAAATTCGCTGCGCCTGCTTGGGAAGTACTTGCACGTTCAAATGCTCATGTTCACCTGGATGAAGCTCAAATAGCTTCAACAAATCCTGCTGGCGTAGTTGCTGAGAGAGCCACCAAGGCGATCCCGGATAGTGAGAAAGCTCGGCTATTTCAGGTTGAGCACCTTCCAAAATGTTTAGCCACTCATTTAACAGAGGATTAGCAAGCTGATGGCGTGACTGCCAAAGCGGCCAAATGCCTTCACGGTACTCTTTTAGCCGCTGGGTCTCCTTTGTAGCAAGCGGATATAACCCTCTACCTGCATGAGTATCTATATATGTAATGGATGATTCTTTACGTAATAAATGATTCACGATGGTGTAAAGCGTCAGATGTTTTTGCACATCGGCAAAGTTACCGGCGTGATAGGCGTGTTGATAAGACAGCATAATGGCTCGCTAACAGTTAAACGAAAAAGCCCGCTATGTGAGCATAGCGGGCTTTTGACGGCAATATCAGGATTAATACTTGTTACTCTAGATCAATTATCCTTGGCCATTGCCTGTCGGCGTCAAAGTGATTTCAACTCGGCGGTTTTGAGCACGCCCCTGCTCGGTGTCATTACTAGCAACAGGCTGGTTCGCACCATACCCCCGGGTATTGAGGCGCATAGAAGAAACGCCATTTTGGCTTAAGTAGCTGCCTACAGCCTGAGCGCGGCGCTCGGAAAGGCGCTGATTGTAACTGGGATCACCAACACTATCAGTATGACCAGCAATGTTAACGCGTGTGTCCTGGTACTGCGTAAGCACGTTAGCTACTTGATTGAGTGCGCTACGAGCCTCACTGGTTAGGTCAGCTGAGTCAAATCCAAAGGTCACACCGCTTGGCATATTGAGAACAATATCATCCCCACGACGATCAATCTCGATACGAGATCCTTGAAGGTTGTCACGCAGTTGCTGCTCTTGGCGATCCATATAAACACCAATACCAGCCCCAGCGGCAGCACCAACGGCCGCTCCAATTAATGCACGATCCCGTCGGCTAGTACTACCATCACCTGATAAAGCGCCGGCGGCAGCACCAACAGCGGCACCAATGCCTGAGCCCATGGCAGTACTAGAGCGTTGCGTTTGCCCACCGTAAGGGTCTGTTGTGGCACAACCGGCTACCAAAATAGCAGCCGCTAGCGGGGCCAGTAGTCGAGAAATACGCATCACTCACTCCTTGTTTGTCTTCTAGGTAATTGCATGACTCATCGCTGATCACTGATTAATGCCAGCAATTCATTCAAGAATAATAGACCTTGAGGTGACGCACGCAGCTTTTCGGGCATTTCCATCAAAAGTCCTTTTTCATGAGCACTTTGTAACCGAGCAAGTAACACACTCTCAGGCAGCCCTGTATAAGCTGACCATATGCTCATCTTTACCCCTTCGGTTAAGCGCAGCGCGTTCATGGCAAATTCCAGAGGTAACTCTTCTAGGGCAATTTGTTGTTTGCCAGCCACAAAACCACGAGGATCATTTGAGCGACGTAAATACGCATCCGGCTGACGCGTTTTCCAACGCCTTTCTATATGCCGTTGCCCTTGGCTATCAATCGTGGTCAGTTTGCCATGGGCACCTGCGCCAATACCCAAATAATCACCAAACTTCCAATAGTTAAGGTTGTGGCAACTTTGCTTGTTCGGCAGCGCATAAGCAGATATTTCATAGCGATGTAATCCTGCTTGTTCAAGCCGCTGATGACCTGCTTCTTGGATGTCCCAAAGAGCCTCTTCTTCAGGCAGCGCTGGTGGATGGGAAAAAAATGCCGTATTAGGCTCTAGGGTCAACTGATACCAAGAGAGATGCTCCGGTGAAAGTTCCAATGCTTGCTCAATATCATCCATTGCTTGGCTTGGCGTTTGCTGAGGTAGGCCATGCATCAGGTCAATATTGAGGTTGTCGAACCCTGCCCTGCGTGCTTGTTGAACAGCGGTGACGGCTTCTTGACCGCTATGAATACGACCCAGTGCTTGCAGCTGTGTGGAGTGAAAGCTTTGAACACCCAGCGATAAACGATTCACGCCCGCTTCGCGGTAGCCAACAAAGCGTCCCTGCTCGGTAGTGCCGGGGTTAGCCTCTAGGGTAATCTCAATATCAGGGGAAAAAGGCAAACGCTCGCGTATCTCGAGGAATAGCTGTCGATAAAACGCTGGAGATAGCAGGCTTGGCGTGCCACCTCCGATAAATATCGTTTCAATCGTTCTCCCATTAGCCAGCGCTAAATCGCCATCCAGATCTTTTAACAATGCATGGAGATAAGCCGTTTCTGGCAACGTATTGGCCTCCGGCTCATGCGAGTTAAAATCACAGTATGGACACTTACGCACACACCATGGTGTGTGAATATAGAGGGATAAGGGTGGCAATACCTCAGCAGCCATGTGCCACCTTCAGAAGGTCAACCATACTTTGCAGAGCGCGGCCTCGATGACTGAGACGGTTTTTAGTTTCACTGGGCAGTTCAGCCACACTCATGCCCTGCTCCGGTAACCAGAACAGAGGGTCGTAACCAAACCCTCCATTTCCACGGGGATGGGCCAGGATTTCACCCTCCCAACTGCGCTGGACAATGACTGGTACAGGGTCCTCAGCATGGCGTAAATAAACGAGTACACACCAATAACGCCCACTGCGTTGGCCTTCAGCGCAGTCGCTGAGAGCACTTAATAACTTTTCGTTATTCCGCTCATCACTTTTTGGTTCTCCGGCATAGCGTGCAGAGTAGATACCAGGCGCACCATGAAGTGCATCCACTTCCAGGCCTGAGTCATCAGCCAATGCAGGTAATCCACTGATTTTGCTAGCTTCCCTTGCTTTTAAGAGCGCATTTTCTACAAACGTCAGCCCTGTTTCCTCCACATCATGTACGCCAAATTCTGCTTGTGGACGCACATCAAATCCAAACGGAGAAAGTAACTGATTGAATTCTTTTAACTTTCCAGAGTTTCCGCTGGCTAAAACAAGGGTGCTGAGCGATGACATAGGAGAGACCTCTAAGTATTAGGTATTCAGTTTACGCTGATCGAATTAGCATCAGAAGCTAATGATATGTTACTGAGTGTATCTATGTTTTGTTAATAAACAAAACCCTTAATTAATATAAATATTAATAAATAACAAGGATTTAAAAAATTAATGAAGGTTTTTAATTTTTTAAAGCAACATTTTTAATAACATAACTTTACGAAAAGTCTCTAATGGATAACAATTAAGTGGCCACCTGCTCACTCTTTTCTTCTACGAGGATTCTCTAATGTTGCAGGAAAAAGCCTTCGGATCGGTGTATATCATTACTGAAAAAAGCCCACAGTCTCAGCTTTTTGTTGATTATTTACATAAACATACAGGCTGCTCAGTAAGCGCCTTTCCTCCCCAAGCAGCGCTGCCAACTTCGAGCCCAGAAAAGCTACTAATCCTAATCGATAGCGATCACATTAGTGCAGATGCACTACCCGAGTGGCAAGGCAAGTTACCGGAGACCCTTTCTACTGCTTCCTTGGCAGCATTCAACATCCGAGATATGGATCATGCACTAGAAGCACTCTCCTGTGTTCAGTTAAAAGGTGTGTTTTACCGAAATGAAAGTTTAGATGTTATTTGTAAAGGCATTCACTCCTTGCTAGATGGCGACCTTTGGATGTCTCGGGACCTGATGGCAAGACTCATCCTATTTTATCGTAAATACCAAAGTAATGCTTTCCGGCCTGCGTGTGGACTTACTAACAGGGAAATGGAGATTATCTCTCTATTAAGTTCAGGATCTTCTAACCAGCAAATAGCAGATAAACTTTTTGTTAGTGAGCACACTGTAAAGTCCCATCTTTATAATATATTTCGAAAAATAAATGTTCATAACCGAATTCAAGCGCTTAATTGGATACACCAAAACTTAGGCCCCATCCTACCAAACATTGAAACTTCGCGTAGTTTAAAACGACATCATTAAAAATTAAGAGATCTCATAAAAACAACTAATAGATAAACGGGTTACTAACATGTCATTATTTCGTGTTTTTTTAATTATCTGCTTTGCACCTCTGATGCCTATGTCATGGTCACTTGCCAATGAGCCTTTTTCACCAACTGTTTCACTACCCACTAATGAACAAGAAGAAATGAATGCTATTAACCTGCTCTCAAGCCCAGATGGCCCTGAAGTGCAAGGACGTGCAAGCAGAGGGAGTGAACTCACTGGCGTTATGGTCGATCGCACAGTCACCATGGCGGGTAAAACCTTCTACCGTGCTTTCAGTCAACGGGCAATGGATAACCCAATAATAGGCAATGCCACTATTACTATTCAGGAGCGCCCAGATGCACGCTGGGGTAGCCAAATTGCTGTCACGGAAGGCAACCGGATGTATTTCAGAACGCAGCTCTCTCCCAGGATTAGTGAAGCTGATCGTGTAGCAGGAGAAGCTGTACAAATTGTTGAGGAGGCACTTCTCCGACAACAACTAGCATCAGCCCTGTCCTCAGACAAAGACTTGGGAAGAGAGGAGTTATTCTAATGAAAACTAGCAAAAAAATCAGCTGCGCAGCGATAATTACTTTAATAAGTATTGGAACTCAAGCGCACTCGGGGGAGTTAATTTATCGACCGATCAATCCCTCGTTTGGTGGCGATCCATTTGTTGGTAGCTACCTCTTGGGTAAAGCCCAGGCACAAGATAAGAATATCGACCCAAACACTCACAGAGCCCAATCCTTATCATCAACAGATCGCTTATTACAAAACTTAGAAAGTCGCTTGATATCGCAATTAATATCCGATGTCAGCCGTGGAGAGGTGAGCGAAGGAAGTTTCGATAGTAACGAGTTCGGTGTTGTAGTTAGTGACAGTAGTGGTCAATTAGTTGTTAGAGTAGTGGATAAAGTAACTGGGGATGTAACAGAGATAAGTGTTGGCGGTTTATTTAATCCTTAGCGCTACAAAGAGCGCTAATAACTAACCATCAAAATAATGACTAACACTACCTGTTTTGTCAGGGGATCGCTATGAAAATTATCGCCTCAATTGTCATCGCCAGCCTACTCAGTGGTTGTGCAGGGATGGTGGCAACGTCTGAAAACTTAGAAGGTGCGGAAGCAACGCTCACTCCTAGAGGAGCGACCTACCAAGACCTTATATCACTACCGCCGCCATCCGGGAAAATTTTTGTCTCGGTCTATGATTTCCGAGACCAAACAGGCCAATATAGGCCAGCCCCCGCCAGTACTTTTTCGACCGCAGTAACACAGGGAGCGGCAGCAATGCTCACCGGTGCGCTGTCTGACTCAGGCTGGTTTATTCCGCTTGAGCGCGTTGGGCTACAAAATTTGTTAACCGAACGGCGTATTATCCGCGCAGAATTTGAACGCTTTGCCCAGCCCGATACGCTGCCATCGTTAAGAGCAGCATCGGTAATGTTGGAAGGTGGCATTATTGCATACGAGTCGAATATACGAACCGGTGGTGCCGGTGCTGAGTACTTTGGAATTGGGGCATCAGGCCAATTTCAGGTGGATCAGGTCACTGTCAATTTACGCGCTGTAGAGATATCGACCGGTGAAATATTAGCCAACGTCACCACTACTAAAACCATCTATTCCAAAGAGCTACGTGCTGGAGTTTACCGCTTTATCGATTTTAGACGCTTATTAGAAGCGGAGGTAGGAATTACCACTAATGAACCCGTTCAACTTGCTGTGATGTCAGCAATTGAGTCAGCAGTTATTCATCTTGTGGCCAGAGGTATTGAGAACCGCCTATGGAATCTAGCACCAGGAACTAATCTTCAAGCAACCATTTTAAATGACTATCTGAATGCTCAAACACCTAGATTATAATAAAATATTTACAAGAAATAGATAGCTTATCGACCCAATCATTAAAAGAATAAAACAAGGGAACATTATAATAACTAGATTTATGGTCACTCAACGAGTGACCTTTTTTATGTAAAATAAATTAAATCAATCACCCAAAATGGTATTAAAAAAATAGGAAAAATCCATTAAAAAAAACCAAAAAATTAACCCCAACATTAACAAATATTCTTATGGATTCATTTTTCAAATGGTCCACACTCAATTCACAAAGTAAAAATATACACAGAGTTTCAAAAGGAAAAAAAATGAAACCTTCAAGCCGCCACTCAGTAACCAGTAGAGCAAGCGATAAGCACTATATCGCTTCGCTGGTAATGACTGGCTTATTAGCGAACAACATGATTTCAGCAGAAGCTAATGGAAATATGCCAAGCCAAATAAATGAAGGATTCAGAGTTTTTCAATACTCACATCAGATAGATACATCTTTGCTACAGGGTAATGTAAGCATTATAGAGCAGCAAGGTCATAACAACCAAGCGAGCATTGCTCAATCACGTTCAGCGCATTATCAGTTTTCAAATTTTTCAAAAATATATCAATACGGAAATAATAATCAAGCAGTTGTCATTCAAGACAATGGAAATAATATTAGTGTTATATGGCAAGTAGGAGATAGCCAAACAGCCAATATTTTACAACAAGGTAATAACTTATCACTTAGGGCTGATATATACCAGATAGGTTTCAATGGATATGTAACGATTTCACAATCGGGTAGTGGCCAACGCAGTGTAAGTGTTCAGCAACAAAACTATTCGAGCTACTCACGGCCGGTCACTATCGATACCTACTGAGTTGCCACCTGCTTCTCAGTAAATAACCCAAGCAAGCTGATCGAATAAAAGGGGAAACATCATGAAACTGCAACTTACTGCTCTCGCCGCCGCCATTAGCCTTACTGTAAGTAGTGCTGCTTTTGCACAACAAACGATTACTGAACAAAATAATCTTCAGTACAATACAGTAACTAGTCCGGCCCAAGGAGGAGGTTGGGGTCTTGACAACCTTAATGAAAGCATGGACAACGATGCCTGGAATGCGTCAGGCTTTCCTATCCCACGTAATGGAGAATTTAGTGGCTTTCAAACTGGCCTAAATAATATGCTTGGCAGTACAGCTAACGGAAACGAATCAGTAATTGATCAAACAACCAACCTAAGCAGTACTACTGGTAATGTTGCCAGTGTTTTACAAGGTGGTGGTACTGATAACCAGTCACTTGTTATACAAAATAAACAGGGAACTGGCGATGCGTTAAGCGCTTATGTTGATCAACGTGGCGATGCTAACGCATCTAGCGTTGAACAAGATCTTAGTTATGGCGCTATAGCTAATGTGTTCCAGAACGGTACTGCAAACCAGGCACGTGTCTCACAGCTAGGTGCCGACTTAAATAGTGCCCAAATTCAACAAACTGGCAGCGACCATAAATCAATCATTGAGCAAGGCATTCTTAATGGTGGTGCTTCAGGTAACGTTGCATGGTCTGATCAAAGTGGAGTCAGTAACCAGAGCTTCATCAAACAGGGTCGTCAAAATAACTATGCTGAAGCACAACAACATGGTGTGGATGGCATCAACATGATACGTCAACGGGGTGATGACAACGTTGCATATCTAGACCAAACCGGAATGGGTAATGAGTCTTATGTTTTCCAGGATAGCCGTACTGCTGCTGCAGGTAACTTTGCTGATATCACACAAACCGGTAGCAGTAATGACTCGTACGCTGATCAAGTAGGTGGTGGTAACGAAGTCACCGTCTTACAAACCGGTAATGATGCTCTATCTACCGTCTATCAGCGTGGGACAGGTAACTCTGCAGATGTGGGCCAGTCAGGCGGCTTTGACGCTTCTAATATCTTACAATTCGGTAATGATCATGAAGCTGTTGTAGTTCAGTCGGGCAACGGCTTCTACAATACAATCAACGAATCGCATATTTTACAAACCGGTAGCGCCAGCCATGTTGCCGAAGTTACTCAAACGCACGTGGGTTCTGGCTGGAATAACATTTCCACAATCACTCAAAACAGCGCAGTCAATGCCTCAGCGACTGTTAACCAAATGGGTAGTGGCAACCGAGCTTCTACTATCCAGTATTAACCATCAGTTAATGAGTGCTCTCTCTCAAGCCGCCCCTTCCGGGGCGGTTTTTTCATTTTAACGCACCACAACCGTTAGTGTGCCGCCTTTGCCTTGGGTGGAAGAACGAGAACGATTGCTGCCTTTGACAATATCCACCTCTAAACGCTCATCATCGCTTAGCAGTTTTACTGTACCTTCTAGGACGGTGCCTTCAAAGGTAAACTCCGCGGGTACCGTTCCCAGCACTTCCGGATATTCAATGGTTTCATCATTATGGGTGATACGCCACTCGGCTGAAAATTCTGCGCCTGGAGTGCCGCCCATGGTGATGTGGATCTGAGTCATATCCTGCTCCTGTGCGGCCAATACCCCAGATGGTAGGCCAATGGTGATGAAGGCTGTTAACAGTGCAGAGTTGAATAAGGCACTGTTAAACAGTGCATAGCGCCCCGCCAGTTGCCATTTCATGGTTGGCTTACCTCACTAACCACAAGAGCCGCTCAACATAAGCGGCTCTTGCAGTGTAGCAGGCGATTTACTTTTCGTTACATAACAGAAAAAGCTTTCTCGGCCGCGTCTAACGTGAACTGAATATCTTCAGGAGAGTGGGCGCTAGACATAAAGCCGGCTTCATAAGCAGACGGCGCCAAATAAACGCCATGATCCAACATTGCACCAAAGAAACGCCGGAAAGCATCCGGGTTACATGCAGTCGCCTGAGCAAAGTTATCGACTCTTGATTGTGACGTGAAGAAAAGACCAAACATGCCACCGGCTGATTGAGTCATCATCGGTACACGGGCAGCATTAGCACGCTCTTGAAGGCCGTTACACAGAGTTTGCACTCGCTGGGTTAGCGCATCATGAAATCCAGGTATCTGTAATTTAGTCAGCAGAGCCACGCCTGCTGCCATAGCCAAAGGGTTGCCGGATAACGTGCCTGCTTGATACACCGGGCCCAGCGGTGAAATATTCTGCATAATTTCGCGTTTACCGCCAAACGCGCCAACAGGCATGCCACCACCGACAATTTTACCTAAACAGGTTAAATCAGGTGTAATGCCATAGTGCGCTTGAGCACCACCTAGAGCGACACGGAAGCCGGTCATAACTTCATCAAAAATTAAAATACTACCGTATTCATTGCATACTCGACGCAGCGTCTCCAAAAATCCTGGCTGAGGAGGTATACAGTTCATATTGCCAGCCACTGGCTCAACAATAATGCAGGCTATTTGCTCGCCGATCTCTGCGAAACACGCCTCTACCCCTTCCGGGTCGTTATAGGAGAGGGTAATCGTGTGTTCAGCTAGTGAAGCAGGCACCCCCGGAGAACTTGGCTCACCATGAGTTAAGGCACCTGAACCGGCTTTAACTAACAGTGAATCCGAATGGCCGTGGTAGTTACCTTCAAATTTCACAATCTTGTCACGGCCTGTCGTACCACGCGCCAAACGGATGGCTGACATTGTCGCTTCGGTGCCCGAGCTAGTCATGCGCACCATTTCCATGGAAGGAAGCATCTCGCAGATAAGATCCGCCATGGTGGTTTCAACAGCGGTAGGAGTACCAAAAGAAAGGCCGTTATCCAGTCGTGCGCGCACTGCTGCCAGCACGTCTTGGTCAGCATGGCCCGTAATCATTGGCCCCCAGGAACCAACATAATCAACGTAACGGTTCCCCTCCACATCAAACAGATAAGCACCCTGGGCGCGCTCCATAAACACCGGAGGACGGTGTAGGCCTTTAAACGCACGGACGGGCGAGTTAACACCACCAGGAATATGGCGACTCGCGAGATCAAACAGTTCAGCAGACGTGGTCATGGCATCCTCAAATATAAGTGGCTTACTACTAATAAGATCATTACTGCTAATAAGATCAAAAGCGCACAGGGTGTGGCAAGCGGTTGGGTAAACACTGGCCGCTGGGTGGCTGATACCCCTGAGACAAGCACTCCCAGGTAAAGTGCTGAGCCTGTTCACAAGCAGTTGGTAAGCGCTCACCTACAGCCAATCGTGCGGCTAGCGCAGACGCTAATGTACACCCCGAACCATGAAACACGTCTGGTAAACGCGGCCACTGCCACTGACGGGTAGTGTCAGGTGAATGCAACGTATGCACAACTTGCTGCACATTACCTGGCAGAGGATCATCGGTAGCGGTTACTAACACTGCCTGACATCCCTGGGATAATAGCGCAACCGCGCGCGCCGTATCGTCAAACGGCTCACTGATCTCGGGAGTCAGCATTGCGAGTTCATAGCGATTAGGCGTTAAGATATCCACAAGGGGTAACAAGCGATCCACATACAGCTTCTGTAATCTGGGTGTGGATAATTCAGCGCCTCCCCCTGCTTTAAGCACAGGGTCTGCCACGACCGGTATGCCAGGAAAGCGGCGGATAATCTGCTCTGCTGCACGCAGTGTCGGCTCATCTGCTAGTAGGCCAAGCTTAATTGCAGCAATCTGCATATCACCTAACGCCTCGGCCATTTGGCGCATAGCATTGGGATCAGCAGGCAAAATCCGCATTACGTCGTGGCAATTTTGCACAGTTAGCGCGGTGGGAATAGTCGCTGCCCAGCCGCCACACGCTGCTATTGCTTCACTATCCGCCACCAGCCCAGCACCCCCAGTAGGATCGTGGCCAGCGAGTACTAACACAACGGGTGGAAGAGGTTGGCGCATCAAAAGGGCTTCACCACGGCCAGAATAACAATGGCAATCAACGCAATCACCGGCGCTTCATTAAACCAGCGGAAAAACACATGGCTCTTGGTGCAACGCCCTTGGGCAAACTGCTTTAAATAAATTAAGCAAACATGATGATAAGCAATCAGCAAAGCCACCAGCGTTAACTTGGCATGCATCCAGCCTTGGCTAAACCAAGCGGGCACCAGATAGAGCAGCCAACCACCAAAAATCAGCACGATAATCATCGAGGGCGTCATAATGCCGCGGTAAAGCTTACGCTCCATGGTTTTAAAGTAAGTGATCGCTTGCTCATCGCCTTTATCACGGGCCATAGCGTGGTACACATATAAGCGCGGTAAATAAAACAGCGCGGCAAACCAAGTGATAACTGCCATTAAATGAATGGCCTTTACCCATAAATACATGGTCTCTCCTTAGGCGGTGGACTCATTGCTGGGAAGTAGCAGCACGGGGCCAGTGCTTTTATTTTCAATACTTTGATTTTTCGGTACCTTTTTCGGCACCTCGGCTTTCAGCACTAAGCGGGTCTACGTAGTGATAGTAACGCTCGATAGCATCACGGGTAATGATACCTGAAATTCGCTGCTGCTTTGGGCGATAACCATGTACTACGTAGAGCGCATCCAGTGTATCGGCCTGTAATTTTAAAAATGCTTCAGAAAGCGTTGCTTGTAAGGCAATTGGCGCCATTTCAAGGCGTTGCCCAGGGATCTCAAGCAAATCGATTAATTCGTCTTCTGGTGGGGTCTCCCCCCCAAGTGCCTCATCATGCTCTAGCAACCAGCGGGCAAGCTCTGCGGCTTTTAATGCCAGCACCGGCTTTTCGCTGCTGGAGCGCTCAATCACTAACCAAATGGGATTGGTTTCCAGCAAACGACGTGCGTGGGCTGGCGTTATTATGCGCTCAGTGCGCACCAGTTGACGCTCCATCACTGCTGGCACAGAAACCCGCGAGAGTGCCTGCATCAAAGGCTGCTGAAGGGGATGCAAGCCGTAGCGTACCGAGCTAATAAAGAAGCCTTCGCAGCCGGTTAGTTGCCGTGACGTTAGGCAGGCCACTACGACTGCTAACATTCCCGGCAGCATCATATGTGGCGAATGAGTTAGCTCAAGCAGCGCCATCAACGCTGCTAACGGTGCTTGCAGTACAGCCCCCATCATAGCCGCCATGCCTAGCATGGCATACACACCTGGGTCAGCAGCTTTATCTGGCCATAGCCAGCCACCCAACATCCCGCCTAATGCACCAGTTGCCGCACCAACCACTAGTACTGGCCCAATAATGCCAATAGGGACTCCGCCCGCGACGGTAATAGCAGTAATCAGTAACTTAGCTATCATCAATGCCAACAGCACTTTAAGCTCAAGCTGATTATTGAGCGCTGCGGCGACGCTGTCGTAACCGATCCCTTGCACTTCGGGATACCACCAAGCCACCGCACCAGTCACAACACCTACTAACGCTAATCGCAACCATAATGGCCAAGCCTGTAACTGCTGGCTGCGGGATATATGAATAAACAAGCCTGCCAGTAGGCCAATTACTAAGCCTACCACCACTACCCAGGGCAAATTAATTAACGACCCAAGTGCAACCTCAGGAATACGAAATGCCGGTTCATTGCCATACACTACCTGAGCCACCAGCGCCCCCATGGTAGAGGCCAGAATAACTGGCATAAAACTCATCAGGGTGTACTCCATCATCACTACTTCCATAGCGAAGATAACCCCGGCAATCGGCGTATTAAACGATGCCGAAATACCCGCCGCGGTGCCGCAGGCGACGAGCACTCGTAGGCTGTTATTGGGTAAACGGAGTTTAAGCCCCAAACCACTTGATGCAGCAGCGCCTAAGTGAATGGCAGGCCCTTCACGCCCGGCAGAGAGTCCTCCCAAGACTGAAACCACCCCCACCCACCACTGGTTTAACCAGTTGCGCATAGGGAAGCGCCCTTGATGGTAGGTCAGTCGCTCTATCACGTGCCCAACACCTAATTTACGAGCGGCCGCTTTTTGGCGGTACAGCAACGTACCGATGATGCTTACTGCAACCAAGGGCAGTAACGCGCGCAGCCATGGTTCCATACCTTCAAAAGCTTCGGGGTTACCTTCCGGCATATAAAGAGCGGCCCCTGCTTCCAACAGTAAGCGGAACGCCACCATCACCGCGCCGGTAATCACTCCAGACACTAATCCCAACACGCATAGCTGCGGTAAGGCATCAACGTTTGCCAGTTGGCGACGAAAACTCTCTAAGGTGAAATCTGATCGGGAAAAACGTGCCACAGCGTCTGTCCTTGCGCTTATTTTACCTAGACTTATCTCAGGGTACCCGAGATGGCTCACCCAGTGGCAGTTATCGTTTTAACCATTGAGCGCTCTTATGGGCGACACCTCTTGTGTATCATAGCTTGATACACTTCGACAGCCTGCGACCATTTAACAAGGCTGTTTAGCATTCAAGCTTTATTGTTAAGACGTAACGTGCTCAACGCGCAAGGAGTGGTTTGTGATTAAGGTTGGTATTGTCGGCGGTACGGGTTACACAGGTGTAGAGCTTCTAAGGCTTCTCGCCCAGCACCCCCACGTTAGTGTAGAAGCGATTACCTCACGATCAGAAGCGGGCGTTAAGGTATGTGATATGTACCCCAACCTCCGCGGCCACTACGATACGCTGGCGTTTAGCGAACCTGATGCCAAGGCACTAGGCGCTATGGACGCGGTATTTTTTGCCACCCCTCATGGTGTGGCTCACGCCCTTGCCGGAGAGTTACTCGATAATGGCACCCGAGTAATCGACCTTTCTGCTGATTTTCGACTGCGTGATGCCAATGAGTGGAGTCAGTGGTACGACCAGCCTCACGGTGCGCCAGAACTGCTGCAAGAAGCAGTTTACGGCTTACCGGAAATGCACCGGGAAGAAATTAAAAGCGCCCGTTTGATTGCCGTGCCTGGCTGCTACCCCACCGCCGTTCAATTAGGCTACTTACCACTTTTAGAAGCAGGGCTAATCGACCCGAGCCAGTTAATCGCCGACTGTAAATCAGGCGTTACCGGCGCAGGACGTGGCGCAAAAGTGGCATCATTACTAGCAGAGGCTAGTGAGTCCATGAAAGCCTACGGCGCGAGTGGACACCGTCATTTGCCGGAAATTCGTCAAGGCTTAGGAGATATGCAATCCAATCCGGTTGGGTTGACCTTTGTGCCTCACCTAACCCCGATGATTCGAGGCATTCATGCTACGCTTTACAGCTCACTTATCGCCGAACCTGGCGATTTACAGACACTCTTCGAACAGCGTTATGCCAATGAGCCATTTGTGGACGTCATGCCTGCAGGTAGCCACCCAGAAACCCGCAGCGTAAAAGGTAACAATACCTGCCGCCTAGCGGTGCACCGCCCCGGTAACGGCAATACCGTGGTGGTACTGTCTGTGATTGATAACCTGGTTAAAGGCGCATCCGGTCAAGCGATCCAGAACCTAAACCTGATGTTTGGCTTTGAAGAAAATATGGGCCTTAGCGCTCCAGCCCTGATGCCGTAACATCTCACTAATTCCCAGCAATAGTTGACCCTTTTGCTGGGAATTACCCATAATCACTCTCCAATGCTGATTATTCGTTCCTAAAGCTCGCGGGAGGTACCCATGAGCGGTGCAGAAGCTTTTGTTCCAACCCCTCTACTTTTATCTGACAGCGCACGCAAACGTATTAGCGCACTGATGGCAGAAGAGAATAATACTGCGCTGAAACTGCGCGTCTACGTGACCGGCGGCGGCTGTTCCGGTTTCCAATACGGATTCGACTTTGCGGAAAGCGTTGCCGAGGACGACACACTCATTGAGTTTGGCGATGCCACACTGGTCGTCGACCCGCTCTCCTACCAGTACTTAGTAGGCTCAACGGTTGACTATGAAGAGGGGTTAGCAGGTGCACGTTTTCGCATTCAGAACCCCAACGCCACCACCACCTGTGGTTGTGGTGCTTCCTTCATGGTCTAGATAAGGTTAGCAACAACCCTCTCCCCGTGACTTGACGCCTTGGCGGTTTCTCGCCAAGGTTAAACGGTCAATAATGATTGTTAGCCCCATTTTTAAAGAAACACTTTCTTTAAAAACCGCTAACAACACTATAAAACACGGGAAAACTAATGAAACTCACCATTACCAAGTCTGTTATTACCACTGCTATCACTATAGGCCTTGCCAGCATGGCAACTTCCGCCATGGCCGAGACACCCACCGTCAATGTAGTCACTGATCCAAGCTTTGTACCCTTTGAGATGATGGATCCAGAAACTGGTGAGATGATCGGTTTCGATATGGATATCATCAACGAAGTGGCTGATCGTGCAGGATTTAATGTCAACCTTACCACTATGGAGTTCGCGGGCATTATTCCGGCGGTGCAAACCGGTAGCCAAGAGATCGCCATTGCCGGGGTAACGATTACCGAAGAACGCGCCGAGATCGTAGATTTCTCTGACCCTTACTATGACTCAGGCCTGCAAATCATTGTTCGTGCGGATAACGACGATGTTGAAACCATCGACGACCTTGCTGGCCTCAAGATAGCCACCCGCATTGGCTCTACTAGCTATGATTTTCTGCAAGAACAGCTAGGTGATAACGCAGACATCACCCCTTACCCAGGCAACAGCGATATGTATATGGCTCTACTAGGCCGTAATGTCGATGCAGCCTTCTACGATGCACCCAACGTTGCCTACTTCTCTCAAACCCGGGGCGAAGGCCGCACCAAAGTGGTAGGCCCGCTGTATGAAGGCCAGCAATACGGCATCGTATTCCATAAAGGCAGCCAGTGGGTAGAACCCGCCAATGAAGCTCTAGCAGCGATGCGCGAAGATGGCACCTATGATGAAATCTATGAAAAGTGGTTTGGTGAAGCGTCCAGCGAAGACTAATACTCCGCATTAACATAGTGAATCACTGAGACAGGGCCGGGCGGCCTAGCCCCCGGCCCTGCGTTGTTTAGTTGCCTTTCAGGAGAAAAGTTCGTGGATGTCACATTTCAGTTTGACTGGGCGGCAGCGTTTCGCTCGATTCCCTACTTGTTACCAGGAATCCCCTGGACACTAATGATCTCGTTCGGCGGTCTCGCCATCGGTTTCTTTATCGGTATTTTATTTGGTTTGCTGCGTATCAGTCGCGTGCGCTGGTTACGCTGGCCAGCTATTTTCTACGTCGAAGTATTTCGCGGCACTCCAATTCTTGTTCAAGTGCTGTTTATCTTTTATGGCTTGCCGCAACTACTGGGTAGCCCCATTAACGCGTTGGTTGCCGGTATTGCCGCCATCGCTATCAATTCAGGGGCATATATCTCTGAGATTGTGCGTGGCGGAGTGCAATCCATCGAGCGTGGCCAACGCGAAGCATCACTATCTCTAGGCCTTTCTCGCTCTCAAGCGTTTCGTTACGTCATTTGGCCCCAGGCCTTTCGCCGTATGATCCCGCCACTAGGCAACCAGGGCATTATCAGTATTAAGGACACATCGCTGTTTTCCGTCATAGGAGTAGGTGAGCTGGTACGCCAAGGTCAGATCTATATCGCCACCACCTTCACTGCCCTAGAGGTCTACTTCATGGTCGCACTTATGTATCTCGCCATTACCTGGACTCTCTCCATCTTACTGCGTCAATTAGAGCGCAGAGGCCTCGTCGGACAATAAGGACAAGTGCAATGAATAACGCAACGCAACCTATTGTGCGTATGCAGAAGCTCAACAAGCATTTTGGCAGCCTGCACGTACTCAATAATATTGACCTTGAAATTATCCCAGGCGAAGTAGTGGTGGTGATTGGTGCCAGTGGCTCTGGCAAATCGACGCTGATTCGCTGTATTAACGGCCTTGAAGAATTTCAATCAGGTTCACTGGATGTGGATGGCAATGAACTGCTACCTAATGGAAAAAGCGGCAAAGCCCTACAAACTATTCGCACTGAAGTAGGTATGGTGTTCCAGCAATTCAACCTGTTTCCTCACCTAAGCGTAATCGACAATATCACCCTTGCACCTATGAAAGTGCGCGGCTGGAACCGTAAAGACTCTGAAGATACCGCTCAACGCCTACTAACGAGGGTGGGTATCTCCGACCAAGCATATAAGTATCCAAGTCAGCTTTCTGGTGGCCAGCAGCAGCGGGTTGCATTGGCACGAGCACTGGCAATGGAACCACGATTGATGCTGTTTGATGAGCCTACCTCAGCTCTCGATCCCGAAATGATCGGTGAAGTGCTTGATGCCATGCGCGAACTTGCTAAAGAAGGCATGACCATGGTGATTGTTACCCATGAAATGGGATTTGCCCGTGAAGTGGCTGACCGCGTTATCTTCATCCACAAAGGAGAAATCACTGAACAGGGTCCCCCCGAACAGCTGTTCGATGCGCCTCAACATGAGCGCACCCGTTCATTCTTGGCTCGCGTGTTAAAACATTAAAACACGCATAAAACTGCTAATTAATGTCTGTTATATGGCCTGTCAAAGCGACAGGCCATTTTTTTTGCCTGTGGATACTATTTTTTTACGGGACCTCTCATGTGCTCTGTAGCTCCTACTCTGCCGACCTTTAAGCACTTCTAGAGGCGTTATGGCAAGATGTTCACAGATGCGGTAACAAAGTCGGTATGAGCCGGTGGATAACCCGTTACTCGATAGCCTTGTGCATAAGTCGCCTTTTCATCCACAGCTCTAACACCGCTTCTACTCAGGCACTACGCTGCTTGATCACTGAAAGGTCAACAACGTAATCATTTGATTTTAAATTTATTTATAGGGTTATCCCCAGATTTTGTCCACACCATTAGTTACAGCATTAACAGAACTTCTCTTATTTATTTTTATTTTGTTATTAATAATAGGTGAGCTGATTGCTTGGGGTGTGGAAAAACCTGACGGTTACCCACAGGAGGTTTATACTTGCCGACCTATTCAATCAGTGGCTAAACACTGACCACATCATCCGTGCCAAAAGGCGCAAGACGAGGTGTCTCTTGAACTACCCCGACCGCTTTGACGTGATTGTCATCGGCGGTGGCCATGCGGGAACTGAAGCCGCACTGGCCTCTGCTCGTATGGGCTGTCAAACTCTATTGCTAACTCACAACATCGAGACGCTCGGCCAAATGTCGTGCAATCCAGCGATTGGTGGGATTGGCAAAAGCCACCTAGTGAAAGAAATTGATGCACTTGGTGGTGCAATGGGGTTAGCCACGGATTTAGGCGGCATCCAGTTTCGCGTGTTGAATGCCCGCAAAGGCCCAGCCGTTCGGGCAACACGTGCCCAAGCTGATCGCATTCGCTACAAAGCAGCAATTCGCGGGATGCTTGAAAACCAGCCAAATTTGACAATCTTTCAGCAGGCAGCTGGTGATTTGATTGTGGATAACAACGCTGTTTGTGGTGTTGTTACAGAAACTGGTATCCGTTTTCATGCAGAAGCTGTGGTACTTTCGACAGGTACATTTTTAGGTGGTGTTATCCACATAGGGTTGGATCAAAGCCGCGGTGGTCGTGCCGGTGACCCGCCCTCAAATGCACTAGCAGAACGCCTAAGGGCACTTCCATTTCGCGTTGATCGCCTTAAAACTGGCACACCACCACGTATTGATGCCAAGACTGTCGATTTTTCCCAGTTGGAAGAGCAGCCTGGTGATACGCCAACGCCAGTGATGTCCTACCTTGGCTCACGGGATATGCACCCTCAACAGGTGAGCTGCCATATTGCCCATACCAATGAGCACACCCATGAAATTATTCTTGGTAATCTAGATCGTTCACCAATGTATTCAGGGGTGATTGAAGGGGTTGGCCCGCGCTACTGCCCATCTATCGAAGACAAAGTGCATCGCTTTGCTGATAAATCAAGCCATCAGGTATTTATCGAGCCAGAAGGGCTAGATACCCACGAGTTGTACCCTAATGGTATTTCAACCTCACTGCCCTTTGATGTGCAGTTGCAGGTGGTGCGCTCGATTAAAGGACTTGAGAACGCGCATATCACGCGTCCAGGTTATGCCATTGAGTACGATTTTTTCGACCCAAGGGACTTAAAGCACTCTTTAGAAACTAAATTTATCCACAACCTGTTTTTTGCAGGGCAAATTAACGGCACAACCGGCTATGAAGAGGCCGGTGCTCAAGGCTTGCTTGCAGGTCTTAACGCAGCACGTCGTGCCAAGCAATTAGATACCTGGTACCCCCGTCGCGATGAGGCTTACCTTGGCGTGCTGGTGGATGACCTGATTACTATGGGGACTAAAGAACCCTACCGCATGTTTACCTCTCGTGCGGAGTACCGCTTGCTGCTACGTGAAGACAACGCTGATTTGCGGCTCACCGAAAAGGGCCGTGAACTTGGTCTGGTGGACGACACACGCTGGACGGCATTTTGCCAAAAGCGTGAAGCTATCGAGCGTGAAACAGCACGCCTTAGCACCGCTTGGGTACAGCCTAATAGCCCTGCAGCCGCGAAAATTGCTGAAAAAACAGGTAAACCGCTGCCACGTGAATACTGCTTGAGTGACCTGCTTAAACGTCCTGAGCTTACTTACGCTGATATCGCCAGCTTACCAGGCATGGAAAGCGGTGGGATAGATGACGAAGCCGTGGCTGAACAAGTGCAAATACAGGCGAAATATCAAGGGTATATTGATCGTCAACAGGACGAGATCGATAAACTTAAGCGCCACGAAGCAATGCCGTTACCAGCAGAGTTAGATTATCAACGGGTTGAGGGCTTATCCCACGAGATACGTCAAAAGCTTAGTGAAGCGCGTCCGGAAACACTTGCCCAGGCGGCAAGAATTTCTGGCGTGACGCCTGCTGCAGTCTCAATTTTACTAATTCATTTGAAAAAGCGTCGCCTTGTCACTAGTACCGAGGTAGCTAACGGATGAGCCAATTGCAGCCACTGCTTAATAGTTTGCCTGGTCCCGTTGCGCCACGTTTGGATAAGGGACTAGCCGCGCTTAACATTACCGTTAGTGATTCGCAGCGCGAACAGCTGCTGGCTTTACTTGCTCTGTTGCATAAGTGGAACCGTGCTTATAACCTCACAGCAGTGCGTGATGTTGAAGAGATGGTGTCCCGTCACGTGCTGGACAGTGCCGCAGTGGTTCCCTATGTGTATGGACCAAGGCTACTTGATGTTGGCGCAGGTCCGGGGTTGCCAGGCTTAGTGCTGGCTATTCTCAAACCTGAGCTGCAAGTCACATTACTTGATAGTAATGGCAAAAAAGTACGTTTTCAGCGCCAAGCCGTTATGGAATTAGGACTTAACAACGTCACCCCCACACAGGTTCGCGTTGAGCAGTTCAGTGGCCAAGCGTTTGATCAAGTAATTTCGCGAGCTTTCGCCAGTTTGGTAGATTTTGTCACGCTAACCGAGGCGTTACCGGCAGAAAATGGCCAGTGGTTAGCGATGAAAGGCCCTGGTGCAGACGAAGAACTGCGTAATCTACCTTCCGGTATTGTGCTTCACGAACGTCACTTGTTAAGCGTACCTTTTGAGACGGCCGAGCGGCAGCTGTTGATTCTGACCCCAAAAGGAGTTGAGTAGTGAGCCAGATCATTGCCCTGACCAACCAAAAAGGCGGCGTGGGCAAATCCACCTCAGCCGTTAACCTTGCGGCCAGCTTGGCTGCGCTAGATCGTCGTGTGCTGCTGGTTGATTTAGACCCGCAAGGGCATGCCAGTATGGGCAGTGGCATCGACAAGTATGAGCTGGAAAAAAGTGTACTTGATGTGTTGTTAGGCGATGTAGCTGCTAGTGATGCTATTGTGCGCAACCTGCCAGTCAAATTTGACGTGTTGCCTGGCAATGGTGATTTAACTGCAGCAGAGGTAGAGCTACTTGATATTGATCAGCGGCAGAGTCGCTTATCGCTGGCGTTAAATGCAGTCGCTGATGATTACGATGTCGTGCTTATTGACTGCCCGCCGTCGCTTAATATGCTGACGGTTAATGCGCTTACCGCGGCTGATGGTGTGCTTATCCCTTTGCAATGCGAGTTTTATGCTCTAGAGGGGTTGTCAGCACTGCTCGATACCGTCGAGCAGATCAAGCAGAGCGTTAATCCAGAGCTGGCAATTTCTGGTATTTTGCGCACTATGTACGATAAACGTACCAGCTTGACACGGGAAGTTGACAAACAACTGCGTGATTTCTTCGGTGATGCGTTGCTAAAAACTACCATTCCGCGCAACGTTAAAGTTGCCGAGGCGCCCAGTCATGGGTTGCCAGTCACCCATTACGCACGCTTTTCGCGAGGTAGCCAAGCATATCGGGTGCTAGCGAAAGAAATGATCCGTCGACTATCGCTGTAACCTATGTCGCTGTAACGTATTGCTAAAAGTTCGAGGGGAAACGAATGACGCGTAAACGCGCGCTAGGACGTGGCCTGGATGCCCTGATTGGTGCGGGCGCCCGTCGTCGTGACAGTTTAGATATAACGGGTGGTACTGCGCTTGATAGTGCAGACACTTCCTTGTTGCCTGTGGCCCCCCACGATGCGGCGGCAGAGCGCTTGGAGCGCTTGCCCCTGGGCCAGCTTTCCCGTGGGAAATACCAGCCACGCCGAGATATTCAGCCAGAAGCACTGGAAGAGCTTGCTGACTCGATCCGTGCTCAAGGGGTAATGCAACCCATTGTGGTGCGCCCTGTCGGGGAAGACCGCTATGAAATTATTGCTGGTGAGCGCCGTTGGCGTGCTGCTCAGTTGGCAGAGCTAGATGTTATCCCTGCTGTCATCCGTGATGTTAGTGATGAGGTTGCTCTAGCACTAGCACTGATTGAAAATATCCAGCGTGAAAACCTCAACGCCATTGAAGAAGCACTGGCGCTGAAACGCTTGGGGGATGAGTTTGAACTTACCCAGCAGCAAATAGCCGATGCGGTGGGGAAATCTCGTACTCAGGTCGCGAATTTACTACGTCTATTAGCGTTAGACCCAGAAGTACAAACGCTGCTAGAACGCGGTGATTTAGATATGGGGCATGCCCGTGCTCTACTCTCATTATCCAGTACTCAGCAGCGGCAGATAGCCCACGAAGTGGTCAATAACGACCTAACCGTGCGCGCAACGGAAGCCTTGGTTAAGAAAGTACAGTCAAACGAAGTACCAGATAAATCGGCGCGTCAAGCGGCTAAAACGCCGGATGTTTCACGACTTGAAACTCAGCTAGGTGAGTTGCTAGGAGCGCCGGTTTCCATTGACCACGGTCAGAAAGGCAAAGGAAAAGTTACTATTCGTTATACCAGCCTTGAAGAGTTAGACGGTATCTTGGCACACATTAAATAGCAGGCTTATTAAATAAATGAGTTAAAGCGCGACTTTTTTAGCCCTTTGGTCGCAAGTCGCTGCCTAAACGCGTCAAATCCGTGCAACTTCGGTTGAAGGTGTGATAGCGCTTCCCTATAATCCGCCGGTGTTTGTTAAAAGGTTGTGTGAAACGCTAGGCGTCAGGGCAATAACGCTCAACGCAGTAAAAGTGGTAGGGAGTAGTGAACAAAGTGGCCCATGTTTCTACTGCTCAACGCCGTTCATTAGATTTTAAAAGGTTGTTTCAAGCCCAATTAGCAACAACGGCACTCATTATGGCGCTTGCTGGTGGAGTATCGGGAAGCCAAGCAGCTTTATCAGCGCTTATGGGGGGAGTCGTTAGTGTGTTGCCCGCTATCTATTTTGTCTGGCGCGGCACACAACGCACTGCTAAACAACCCCAACGCAACGTACTTAATTTATACCAAGCAGCAATGGGCAAGTTTGGTTTGACGGTGGCGCTATTTGCACTGGTGTTCTCTCTAGTGCCGCCCTCAAACCCAGCTTATTTCTTTGTAGCCTATGTGGTGGCCCAACTCATGTACTGGCTAACGCCTTGGCTTGTGCGCGAGCGGTCAACCCCTTAAACCTGAGGAAGCAGTATGGCAGCGGATAACGAAGTATCGGCCATCTATTACATACAGCACCACCTCCAGAACCTTACGTTCGGAAAGCATCCGGAGAACGGTTGGTCGCTTGCGTCCACCTCTGCCGAAGCGTCTGAAATGGGGTTTTGGGCTATCCATTTGGATACAATGGGGTGGTCAATTGGCATGGGGGCTCTGTTTTTATGGCTGTTTCATAAAGCAGGTAAAACCGCCACAGCAGGCGTACCCAGTGGTTTGCAAAATGCAGTGGAAATGGTCATCGAGTTTATTGAAAACTTGACTCGCTCCACGTTCCACGGAAAAAACAAGCATATTGCTCCCATCGCCCTAACGCTATTCATGTGGATACTGCTCATGAATAGCCTTAAGATCATTCCGGTTGACTATTTCCCCGAGCTATTCGGTAAGCTTGGCTTTGAATACATGAAGATCGTACCCACCACCGACGTGAACGCGACGCTGGGTATGGCATTCGGTGTGTTCTTGATGATTCTTTACTACAGCATCAAGGTAAAAGGTGCCGGTGGTTTCGCTAAAGAGCTATCGCTGACACCGTTTAACCATTGGTCTCTCATTCCCTTTAACTTGGTCCTTGAGATCGTGGGTTTGATCGTAAAACCGATCAGCCTGGGTCTGCGTCTCTTCGGTAACATGTTTGCCGGTGAAGTTATCTTCATCCTGATTGCCCTGCTACCCTTCTGGGCTATCTGGCTGTTGGATGTGCCGTGGGCCATCTTCCATATTTTGGTGGTTTCGTTGCAGGCCTTCATTTTCACGACGCTGTCGATCGTGTATTTGAGTGCAGCACACGAGCATCACTGATAAAAGAGCAACGCTTTGCACAACACCCTTAACCTAAACCCTTGAAATTAACGCACTATCAGGAGCTTTATCATGGAAATCGTCTACATCGCTGCCGCCATCATCATCAGTGTTAGCGCTCTGGCAACTGGTCTGGGTTTCGCCATGCTGGGTGGTAAACTGCTTGAGTCTACCGCGCGTCAGCCTGAACTGGGCGACCAGCTGCAGACTAAAACCTTCATCATGGCCGGTCTGCTTGACGCCGTGCCGATGATCGGTGTTGGTATCGCGATGTACCTGATCTTCGTTGTTGCCGGTTAATGCAGCTTGACCGAGCGGAAAGCCGCTCGGTTTTGTTTCACTCCGGTCGCCACGAATTTGTCAGAGGTACATCCCTGTGAATATCAACATGACGCTTATCGGGCAGACGATCGCCTTCGCGATCTTTGTCTGGTTTTGCATAAAATATGTGTGGCCTCCGATCAGCAACGCGCTTCACGAGCGTCAAAAGAAAATTGCTGATGGCTTGGACGCAGCTAGCCGTGCTACCCGTGACCTTGAGCTTGCTCAAGAGCGTGCAGAACAGACGCTACGCGAGAGCAAGGAGCAGGCAACTCAAATTCTCGAGCAAGCTAATAAGCGCTCTGCCCAAATGATCGAAGAAGCTCGTGATCAAGCACGTGCCGAAGGCGAACGTTTGGTTGCCAATGCTCGGGCTGAAATTGAGCAAGAAATTAATCGCGCTAAAGACGAGCTGCGTGCACAGGTTTCACACCTTGCGATCGTAGGCGCTGAGCGTGTTCTTGAAGCCTCTGTTGACGAGAAAGCGCACCGCGACTTGCTTAATAAGCTTGCCGCTGAACTGTAAGGAGGTGACCCATGGCGGAACAATCTACCGTCGCTCGTCCTTACGCCAAAGCGGCGTTTGAATACGCGCGCGATCATCAAGCGCTCGACGCTTGGTCACAGGCATTGGCAATGGCGGGAGCAAGCGTCAAAGACCGCCAAGTTGCTGGCCTGTTAGGTAGCCCCAAACTCAGCAGTGATCAGAAAGTAGAACTGCTAGCAGAGATGCTGGCTGATAACGCAGATGATGCGTTTAAACGCTTTCTGACCACCTTAGCCGACCAACGCCGCTTAACGACGTTGGATGCTATTGCTAACCAGTTTGAACACCTTCGCGCAGAGCATGAGCAGCGTATCGACGTCACTGTGGTTTCAGCTTACAAGCTGGACAGCAAGCAGAAGACCAAGCTAGCAAACGCGCTCAAGAAACGTCTGAATCGCGAAATCTCCATTACTACTCAGGTGGACAAGTCGCTTATTGGCGGTGTCATCCTGCGTGCCGGCGACACCGTCATTGACGGTTCGGTACGTGGTCGATTGAACCGCCTTTCCGAAGCGCTGACCGCTTGAGTCTGAGGGACATGGCATGCAGCAACTGAATCCTTCCGAGATCAGCGACATCATCAAGCAGCGAATTGAGAAGCTTGACGTCGCATCTGAAGCCCGTAATCAGGGCACCATTGTCAGCGTTTCCGACGGTATCGTGAAAATTCACGGCCTCGAAGACGCGATGTTTGGTGAAATGATTGAATTCCCCAACAGCATCTTTGGCATGGTACTTAACCTGGAGCGTGACTCCGTAGGTGCCGTTGTCCTGGGCGACTACCTGCAACTTCAAGAAGGCATGACCGCGCAGTGTACCGGTCGTATCCTTGAAGTACCGGTAGGTCCCGAGCTGATTGGTCGTGTTGTCGATGCGCTGGGTAACCCCATCGACGGCAAAGGCGATATCAATGCTAAAATGACCGACGCGGTAGAGAAAGTAGCGCCTGGCGTTATTACCCGTCAGTCTGTTGACGAGCCGATCCAAACCGGTTTGAAATCTATCGATGCCATGGTGCCAATTGGTCGTGGTCAGCGTGAGCTGATCATCGGTGACCGTCAAATTGGTAAGTCAGCTATTGCCATCGATGCGATCATCAACCAGAAAGGCAAAGGCGTTACCTGTGTCTACGTTGCTATCGGTCAGAAGCAGTCGACCATTGCTAACGTAGTACGCAAGCTAGAAGAGCACGGTGCGCTGGATCACACCATCATTGTAGCTGCTGGCGCTGCCGATCCGGCACCGATGCAGTTCCTAGCCGCTTACTCTGGCTGCACCATGGGTGAGTACTTCCGCGACCGTGGTGAAGACGCACTGATTGTTTATGACGATCTTTCTAAGCAAGCTGTGGCGTACCGTCAGGTATCCTTGTTGCTGCGTCGTCCGCCGGGCCGTGAAGCTTATCCTGGTGACGTTTTCTATCTCCACTCACGTTTGCTGGAGCGCGCTGCGCGCGTTAACGCTGACTACGTAGAGAAGTTCACCAATGGCGAAGTGAAAGGCAAAACCGGTTCTCTAACCGCGTTGCCGATCATTGAGACCCAGGGTGGCGACGTGTCTGCCTTCGTACCGACCAACGTAATCTCTATTACTGACGGTCAGATCTTCCTGGAAACCAACCTGTTTAACTCCGGTATTCGTCCGGCGATTAACGCAGGTCTGTCGGTTTCTCGTGTAGGTGGTGCAGCGCAGACCAAAATCATCAAGAAACTGGGTGGTAGCGTGCGTTTGGCGCTGGCTCAGTATCGTGAACTGGCAGCGTTCTCCCAGTTTGCGTCTGATCTTGATGAAGCGACCCGTAAGCAGCTTGAGCACGGCCAGCGCGTTACTGAGCTGATGAAACAGAACCAGTACTCGCCGATGTCTGTGGCGCAAATGGCGCTGTCTCTGTACGCCGCTAACGAAGGTCACTTGGATGACGTGAGCGTCGATAAAGTGTTGGACTTCGAACGTGCCCTGCACGATTACATGAAGTCTGAGCATGGCGACCTGCTCGATAAGATCAACCAGACCGGCGACTACAACGGCGAGATTCAGGACAGCTTGAAGTCAGGTCTCGAGAAGTTCAAGGCGACTCAGAGCTGGTAATGTCCGGCCCGCCTGCGGGCGGGCTTGCATGCTTTCTGAGAGCCACGAACGAAGGGTAGATCGCTATGGCAGCTGCAAAAGAGATACGCACCCAGATCGGGAGCATAAAAAATACGCAGAAGATTACCAGCGCCATGGAAATGGTGGCTGCATCGAAAATGCGTAAAGCGCAAGATCTGATGAAGGCTGGCCAGCCGTACGCCAAGCAGATTCGCAACGTGGTAGGCCACATTGCTGACGCAAACCCCGAATACAAGCACGACTATATGGTCGAGCGTAACGAGGTTAGTCGTGTTGGTTACATTGTGGTGTCTACCGACCGTGGTCTGTGTGGTGGCTTAAACGTCAATTTGTTTAAGGCAGTGGTGAAAGATGCCATAGCCTGGAAACAGCAAGGCGCTGAGCTGGACTTCTGTGCCCTCGGCTCTAAAGCCGGTGCTTTCTTCCGTAACTACGGGGGCAACTTGGTTGCCGCCAAAAGTGGGTTAGGGGAGTCACCGACCGTTGAGGGTCTGATCGGTAGTGTTAAGGTCATGCTCGAAGCGTACGACGACGGACGTCTAGACCGCCTGTACGTGGTATATAACGAATTCGTTAATACCATGACGCAGCGTCCCGTGGTACGCCAGATTCTTCCTCTGTCGGCCGATATGGGCGCAGATGCGAAGCATGACGAAGAAAACGCCCGTCCCGGAAGCTGGGACTACCTGTATGAACCGGATGCCAAGGCGTTGCTAGACAGCCTGTTGGTTCGATTCATCGAATCGCAGGTGTATCAGGCGGTAGTCGAAAACGGTGCGTGCGAACAGGCCGCCCGAATGATCGCTATGAAGAGTGCCACTGATAACGCGGGCAACCTGATCGACGATCTGGAGATGGTATACAACAAGGCCCGTCAGGCCGCCATCACCCAGGAAATTTCTGAGATCGTCGGCGGCGCTTCTGCCGTATAACGCCTAGGGAGCTAGCCATCGCTTAGGTGGCTCCCGGCAGACAGGTTTCATTTGCAGGTTTTTGAGAGGAACCAAGATGAGCGGACGTATCGTACAAATCATCGGCGCGGTGATTGACGTAGAGTTTCCGCGGGACTCTGTGCCCAAGGTCTACGACGCGCTGAAGGTCTCCGAAAAAGAGACTATCCTCGAAGTCCAGCAGCAGCTGGGCGACGGCGTGGTGCGCACCATTGCCATGGGCTCCACCGAGGGCTTGAAACGTGGCTTGGACGTGACCAACACAGGTGCCGCGATTTCCGTACCGGTAGGTAAGGAAACGCTGGGTCGGATCATGAACGTACTTGGCGAGCCGATCGACGAAGCTGGCGAGATCGGCGAGCAAGAGCGTATGCCGATCCACCGTAAAGCGCCGAGTTATGCCGACCAAGCAGCCTCTAACGAGCTGCTGGAAACTGGTATCAAAGTTATCGACTTGGTCTGCCCGTTTGCTAAGGGTGGTAAAGTTGGACTATTTGGCGGTGCCGGTGTAGGTAAAACCGTTAACATGATGGAGCTTATCCGCAACATCGCCACCGAGCACAGCGGCTACTCTGTATTCGCCGGTGTAGGTGAGCGTACGCGTGAGGGTAACGACTTCTATCACGAGATGACCGAATCCAACGTTATCGATAAGGTATCGCTGGTTTATGGTCAGATGAACGAGCCGCCCGGCAACCGTCTGCGCGTAGCGTTGACAGGTCTGACCATCGCAGAGAAATTCCGTGATGAAGGCCGCGACGTACTGCTGTTCGTTGATAACATTTACCGCTACACCCTGGCTGGTACCGAAGTATCTGCACTATTGGGTCGTATGCCATCTGCGGTAGGTTATCAGCCGACACTGGCCGAAGAGATGGGCGTTCTGCAGGAACGTATCACCTCGACCAAAACCGGTTCTATCACGTCTGTGCAGGCCGTTTACGTACCTGCGGATGACTTGACCGACCCGTCGCCGGCGACTACCTTCTCGCACCTTGACGCAACCGTTGTACTGGCGCGTTCTATCGCTGAGCTAGGTATCTACCCAGCTATCGATCCGCTGGACTCTACATCGCGTCAGTTGGACCCGTTGGTTGTAGGTGAAGAGCACTACAACGTAGCGCGTGGTGTGCAGAACGTTTTGCAGCGTTATAAGGAACTGAAGGATATTATCGCAATTCTGGGTATGGACGAGCTGTCTGACGAAGACAAGCTGGCCGTATCTCGGGCGCGTAAAATCCAGCGCTTCCTGTCGCAGCCATTCTTCGTTGCCGAGGTATTCACTGGTTCGCCCGGTAAGTATGTTTCTCTGAAAGATACTATCAGTGGCTTCCAGGGCATCCTGGCTGGTGAATACGACGATCTGCCGGAACAGGCCTTCTACATGGTCGGCTCCATCGACGAAGCTGTCGACAAAGCCAACCAGATGAAGAAGTAATCCCGTCCATTAGGGGGATTCGCTATGGCGAATAGCTTCACTTGCAATATCGTCAGCGCTGAAGCATCTATCTTCTCAGGCAAGGTTGAGCAGGTAGTCGCTTCCGGGATTATGGGTGACCTGGGCATTTTGCCGGGTCACGCCCCGTTGCTGACCGAGCTTCAGCCGGGCCCGGTCCGTGTGATCCATGATGGTGGCCAGGAAGAGAACTTCTTTGTCTCGGGTGGCTTCATGGAAGTCCAACCGGATGTTGTGACGATCCTGGCAGATGCGGCTGCGCGTGCGGGCGACCTCGACGAGGCCGCTGCTGAAGAAGCACGTCAGCAAGCGCTGAAAGCCTTTAATGAGAAGTCAGCGGAGCTGGATTATACCCGCGCTGCCGCTGAACTTGCCGAAGCCGTTGCACAGCTACGAACGATCCAGCAACTGCGTAAAAAGGCGGGTAAAGGCTAGAAACACGTTTTAGGCGTGTATAAAACGCCCCTTGAACCCACCAGGGTTTAAGGGGCGTTTTTTTTGTCTGTTAATATAAGCTGTGCATTCAGCTACTGACGCTCGTCTGCGACACTATTTTGGTAAAAACGTACCTGCAAAAAGGGAGATAGCGATGTCATTGAATGATGAAACCTTGCAGGAATTGAAAACTGAGCTTCTAGACGAGTTGGTTAAAGAGGAGCCGAGTAAAACGCTATTATCCGAACGGCTGTCAGAAATACGCTCAGCGGATATTGGTGAAGTACTTGAAGAGCTCATCGAAGAAGATGAGAAGCTACCTGCTGCACTGTCGGTTCTCGATATTCTCTCTACCGAGCGTGCTGCCAACGTACTTGGCTACTTGCCGGGTGAAAGCCAGCTTGAAGTGGTGGGTGAACTTACGGATACCCAGGTACTCAAGCTGCTTGAAGAGATGGGGTCGGATGAGCGGGCAGACTTATTCAACCTGCTCGACGAAGATCGTCGTGAGGCGCTGTTGCGCCGTATGGCCCATCAAGAGCGGGAAGATTTAAAGCGCTTATCGAGTTATGAAGAGGGGACTGCAGGCGCCATCATGACCTCTGACTATGTGGCAATAGCCAGTGGCATGACGGTGTCGCAAGCCATGATGCGGGTACGCCAAACCGCCCCTGATGCGGAAACGGTCTACCAGCTTTATGTACTCGACAGCGATGGCCAACTGATCGGAACGATGTCGCTACGCCAGCTAATGGTGGCTCGACCAGGCGCACTGGTCGATGACATTATGATTAAAGATGTTATCCACACCCCAGTAGATGAAGAGCAGGAAGAAGTAGCGCGTATTGTGGCCCGCTATGACTTACTTGCTTTACCTGTGATTGATGCCGATGGGCGCATGGTGGGGATTGTCACCCACGATGACGCCATGGATGTTGCAGAATCGGAAGCCACTGAAGATATCCACAAGGGGATGTCGATCGGTCAGTTGGAAGATGGCGTTAGCCGCGTGCCACTATGGAGCCTCTACCGTAAGCGGGTGACGTGGCTGGTACTGCTGGTGTTTGCCAACCTGTTTTCAGGCGCAGGCATCGCCTACTTTGAAGACACCATTGCCGCCCAAGTGGCGCTAGTGTTCTTTTTACCGCTGTTGATTGGTAGTGGCGGTAATGCAGGGGCCCAGGCGGCAACGCTGATGGTGCGTGGTATGGCAACGGGGGATGTTGGCGTTAAAGACTGGAGTAAGATGCTTGGACGCGAGCTGCTGGTAGCGGGTTCACTAGGCCTTACAATGGCATTAGCGGTTGCTCCCATAGGTATTATGCGAGGGGGGGATGCAGTAGGAATTATTGTTGCACTCAGCATGGTCACGATTGTGCTTTTTGGCAGCATGATCGGTATGTGCCTGCCATTTTTGTTAGAGCGCTTTAAAGTTGACCCTGCAACAGCATCAGCGCCACTGGTGACCACCTTAATTGATGCCACGGGGGTGATAATTTACTTCAGTATTGCAACGTCAATTCTCACGACTATATAAAGTACTAACGGCAGGACTGCACTTAACGCTGTACCCAGCCACGGCTTATTAGCGGTGCAAACAGACGGTGATAAAGGCGCTTGGCGACGTGCTCGTAAAAGGGCTGCACCAGCCAAGCGCGGTTATACCCTACTAGTGCGGCAACCACAGTGGAGAGCAGTGCAGCGCCTGCCATATCTTGAGGAAAGTGGATCCCCATAAATATTCTTGCCCAAGCAACGGGAATGGCGAGCAACATCAGGCAGCTACCGATACGTCGGGAGTGGCGGTGCAGTATCAGGCTAACGGCTATCGTCAGAAGGATGGTCAGATGGTTGCTAGGGAAGGCGGGGGTTGCGGCATGCTCTATCAACGACTCGCCAATAGGCACCATAAATGGGCGGGGCATCGGCCATAACACACCGATTACCCCACTTGCTGCAAGGGCTAGCAGTGTTGCAATGAGTGCTTCCAACAGCGCTTGCTTGAGTTGCTCATTACCTCGAAGCCAGCCGATAACGAAAAGGACCGGTACTAGCCACATCAGGTTTACAGCGCATGCATGCGCCAGCAGAATCAACCAAGTGGGTGAGTCAGGGGCCGCATTGAGTAGTTCGAATAGCGCGATATTTAGCGAATCCATGATGGCCTAACTAGAGCAGTAAGGTTAATTGGTCGTTTAGATCGTTGGAAAGGGCTAGTGCATCGCATTACTAGCCGCACGAGTAATGAACAGTATTTCCACATGGCCTAGCCACTCAATGTCGTAGGCCAGCCCTTTTAGCTGGCTGGCGAGGCACTGGGGGGGTTGGTTAACTGCATCATCAATAATTAGCGATACCGATACTTTATCGTCCAGGTAATGCAGTTGTAGGTCGTTTAGTGTGCGCCATACTGGGTGTTTACTCCATCGCTCATCAAGTGCGGCTTCTACTTCGGGACGCAACGGCAGCCCAGGCAGTCGGCTAGGGTCGCCTGCGCCCGCGTCATCTTCTGGATCAATGTGAAAAATTACATCGGTTAGGGCAGGGAATTCGTGGCGCAAACGACGGCTGACTTCATTACCGATTTCATGGGCTTCTGAAACGGTTATTTTAGGTCCCACGACCACATGCAGGTCGACCATTACCCAGCCAGCTGATTGGCGTGTACGTAAGTCATGCACGCTATCAACACCAGGTACGCCGCAAGCAACGTCATGCATCTGGTGTTGTACATCGACTGGTAGAGCAGTATCCACCAGCTCCCGGGCAGACTCCCACAATAAGTCCCAGCCAACTTTACCCACTAATAATCCAACGATGATAGCGGCTACCGCATCAAGCCAGCCAAAACCAAATTGAGCTCCAATCAGCGCGACCAGTACCACCGCAGTGGAAAGTGCATCACTGCGGGAGTGCCAGGCATTGGCTTCAAGCAGCTTTGATTTCACGCGCTTGGCAACCCGCATGGTGTAGCGGAAAATCCACTCTTTACTCAGTAGGGCGATAACGGTAATAACAATAGCGACAATACCGGGTGCTCCCACCTCAGTACCGCTAAACAGACGATCTAAGCTTGACCAGGCAATACCCCCGGCAACGAAAATCAACACACTGCCGAGTAATAGAGTTGTCAGTGTTTCTATGCGGCCGTGGCCATAGTGGTGGTCAATATCCGGTTCTTGGCGACCATAATGAATCGCCGCCAGCACGAAGCCATCAGTGACCAGGTCCGAAAGCGAGTGAATGCCGTCAGCGATCAGTGCCGCTGAACCAACCAGAAAACCTACTGCTACCTTAACCACGCTAAGAATGCCATCAAGCCAAGCGCCAATATAAGTGATCCGCTTGGCTTCTTGGCTATGTTGCTGCTTGATCGTTTGTGTCATGAGATATCCCAGCCAGCGGCGCTGACAGAGGGCTCCAGGCTAAGACGTCCAATCACTTTTTCCACCAGGGTATCGTGGCGTTCGGTAGCGGAGAGCAGCGCCGTGACGCGCACCGTGCGTTCATCGTCACGGTGGACGCTTTCCAACTTCTGTAATTGTAACGCATCGCCAAGTAATCCCTGAAGTAGTAAGGCGCGAATATGCGCTTCATGGTCATTACGACAAGTGATATTCAGTTCATATCGCCAGTCTATTTCATCTTGACTGCCTTCTATGGGTTGGCGATTGATCAGTAGCACGATAGGGCGCAGTACTATATTGACGGCAAGAATACACAATGCAACGAGCGTAGCGGGCAGGTAAAAACCAGCACCCGCCATGACGCCAATCGCTGCTGAGCACCACAGCGTTGCGGCAGTATTGAGCCCACGAATATTAGCGCCCTCTTTCATAATCACGCCAGCACCGAGGAAACCAATACCCGACACCACTTGAGCCGCCATGCGTGTTGGGCTGATTTCACCCTCGACCATCATCGACATCAGGGTGAAACTGGCGGCGCCTAGCGCCACCAGTGCATTGGTTCTCAGTCCCGCCATACGCTGTCGCCATTGTCTCTCCAAGCCGACTGATGCGCCGAGCACAGCCGCTAGCATAAGAGGCCAGAGTGGTTGCAACTGTGTCGATAGTTGAGCAAACAGGGTCATGGCTGACCTCCAGACTCGTTAGCTGGGAAGACCCAGAATAGCGGTAGCAAGGGCGAAGTAGATCAGCACCCCAGAAGCATCCGCGATAGATGTTACCAATGGAGCTGACGCTGTGGCTGGGTCAACGTTAAAGCGCTGCAGGATAAAGGGTAAAAGCATACCGATTAGGCTGCCGACCATGACAATCAGCACCATGGATAGCGCTACTACCATGGCAATCTCTGTTCCAGCACGGAAAATGCCTACTACGGATACCGCCAGCGCCATGGTAAGGCCCAGCCCTAGCGCTACACCGACTTCGCGCCCTAGCATTTTGGCCCAGTCTCGGGTGCGAACATCGCCGGTGGCCATCCCCCGGACCATGAGGGTTGCTGCCTGAGAGCCTGCGTTGCCACCACTATCTACCAGTAGTGGTAGGAAGAAGACTAGAGCAATATAGGCTTCAATGGTTTCCTCGAAGTGCGCAATTCCTGCCCCGGAAAAAATGTTGGCGAACACCAGCAATACCAGCCATACCACACGCTTACGGTAAAGTTCGTATAGGCTAGCCGAGCGCAGACTACCCTCCAGTTTTCCAATCGATACGCCTTTATGCATATCTTCGGTGGCTTCCTCTTCTGCCACATCCATGGCGTCATCGTAGGTCACAATGCCCACCAAACGTTCGCCACCGTTAATCACTGGCAGAGCTAACAGGTCGTAGTGAGCAATCAGGCGGCTCACCTCTTCCTGGGGAGTTTCGGCGGTGACGAAGACGACATCCTCAACCATTAGTTCTGAGATGGGCAGATGCGGTGCTGCCAAAATTAACTGGCGCAGTGACACTGCTCCTTTTAGCCGGCCTTGCACATCCACGCAGTAGATTTGATAGATAGTCTCCGCATCTGGGGCGCTGGCGCGCAGCAGGCTCAATGCTTCAGCGACATCAATATCCTCTGGAACGGCGACGTATTCCGAGGTCATTACCGCCCCCGCTGTACCTTCCTCATAGCTGGCCAGTTTGCGTAGGTCATCACGTTCACGCTTGGAAAGCTGACGTAATATGGCGGGTTGGCGGCCAGGCTCAACCAAGTGAAAAAGATCAGCGCGTTCATCGGCATCCATGCTCGATACTAGCTTGGCCAGTTCCTCATCGGTCATCTTTTCCGCGATATCGCGCTGTTGTTCGGTTTCCAGGTAGCCAAAGGTGGGGCCACGCTGGGCTTCGGGCAGTAGCATCAGCAGAGATAACACGGTATAGGCCGGCTCGTAGCGGGCAAAATCCGCGATATCGGCAGGCTGCATTTCTGAAACAACATGGGAAATTGCGCTTTGGTCATTACGCTGCATGGCGCTGCGTAATGATGCTGCTAATACGGCATAGCTCATTTTTCGCCTCCGGTTTTACCATTTTTTAAGGCGAGACAACCCTATCTTTATAACGCTTTAAATAGCTAGCGCGTCATAAAAAGATCATAAATCCTAATGCAGCTAAGTTAGCTGGATCGCTATCATTAAGTGCATAAAGACCGATTATAGGTAAAGGCAAAGAATGACCAATGGCTAGCCTCTTTCAATACATATCAGCCGAAGACAGAATGCGATAATGCATCTGTGGGCAGTATTTATAAGCGGCGAATAACCACTAGCTATCTCGCTATCAGCGCGAGACAGTGGATAAGATAGGCGAGAATAGATGTGCCAGGCAACGACGGCCTGGAAAAGCAGAGAGCGCTTACAGGCGAGTCGTGTGCGCTAGCAGGCCAGACTTATCGGCTGCCTCACGCGTGAATAATCGACTACTGGGATCTTCCATGGGTTGCTCTCAAAACCTTATTAATTGGTGAATAATAACCGCCAATCGAATTCATTTAGACGGTTTTATGTAATGCTTTTTAAAGACATATTTAATAAATATGTATAGCCTATAAAAAGACAGCCTATAAGCCTATAAAAAGCATGCGCGATGCTAAAAGCTAACACTGATGTTGTCAACTTGTTTAAGTGAGCGATGTTGGGTTGCTGGAGCTAAACGGTGGAGGCGGACAGACCGCTGAGCGACGTGTATCCTTAACAGCGTTTTGATATTAGTCACTCACCGACGTTGGGATACATTATGGATTGGCTACAAGTCATTGTTTTAGCAGTAGTTCAGGGAGTTACCGAGTTTCTACCTATTTCGAGCTCTGCCCACCTGATTTTGGTGCCGGTGCTCACCGCTTGGGACGATCAAGGGCTAGCTTTTGATGTGGCGCTGCATTTAGGCAGCTTAGCAGCGGTTATTTTATATTTTCGCCATGAAATTTTGCGCATGGTATTTAGTAGTGTCGATGCTCTGACAGGCAAAGGCGTTAATGAAGATGCCAAGCTGGCGCTATGGGTAGTGGTGGCCACGCTGCCTGTTTGTATTATTGGCTTTCTCGGGCGAGATCTGATTGCCGGTCATATGCGCTCGACACTGATTATCGGCATTAGCCTTATCGCTTTTGGCTTACTATTGGGCTACGCGGATTGGAAAAACCGAGGCAGCCGCAGTGAGTATCACATGCGTATGAAGGATGTGATGATTATCGGCTTCGCCCAGGCCCTGGCGCTGATTCCAGGCACTTCACGCTCAGGGATAACCATTACCGCCGCGCTGTTGTTGGGGATGAGCCGAGAGGGTGCTGCTCGTTTCTCTTTTCTGCTTTCCATTCCGGTGATTGTGTTGGCTGGCGGGCTAGAAGCTGTAGGGTTAGTAAGTTCACCAGAACCGATAGATTGGCCTGCCATGATTGTTGGTACGCTTCTATCGGGAATTAGCGCCTACCTCTGTATACACTACTTTCTAGTCGTTATTAAAAAATTGGGTATGCAGCCGTTTGTGGTGTACCGGGTGCTATTTGGTGCTTGGTTACTGTGGTTTTTCCACTTTTAATACGCATACCTACTGTTCAAGGGAAATATAATGAGACGCTACCACCGTTTGTCGAGTGCCGTCGGCTTAGTGCTGTTAGCCACCTTCATGGTTGCTGGGTGTTCAGAAAATGATCGCCCCCTTGATGCTCCTGTACGTTTTGAAGGGGGTATTTTTGGCTCTTTCTACCAAGTAACGGTAATGGACCCACTAACCCAAGGCGAAGCCAATGCATTGGAAGAGGGGTTCCTTGCGGAGCTTGAGAGTGTCGACCAAGCGATGTCGACGTACCGTGATGATGCTGAGTTGATTGCCTTTAACGAGGCCCCGCTCAACGAGTGGCAGCCACTCTCCAATGAACTTATCGAAGTGCTTGCCATTAGCCGTTCGGTATCTGAAGAGAGTGGCGGCGCTTTTGATATTACCGTTGGGGGCATCGTCAATTTGTGGAGTTTTGGCCCAGAAGCTCGCCCAGAGGAGGTGCCCTCAGATGCCGAGCTAAACGAGCGCTTGGCCACTATTGGGTATGATGCTATCGATGTAGACACTCACGCGATGCAAGCACGACGTACCCGGGATGTATTTGCTGACCTTTCTGGGGTGGCTAAAGGGCACGCTACTGACCGTGTTGCAGCGTACCTTGACCAGCAGGGGATAGAGCACTATCTGGTGAATTTAGGCGGCGACCTTATTTCCCGTGGTTATCGTAATAAAGAAACCCAAGAGCCTTGGCGTATCGGCATCGAAGTACCCCACACCGGCCCACAGCAGGCACAGCATGTATTACCGCTTGAAAATATGTCGGTAGCTACCTCTGGGGATTACCGTAACTATTTTGAGGTCGATGGCAAACGCTACTCGCATACCATTGACCCACGTACGGGTCGTCCTGTTACTAATCGCTTAGCCTCTGTCTCTGTGTTTCATCCCTCCAATGCCTGGGCTGATGCCTGGGCGACTGCGCTGACCGTCATGGGCAGTGAAGCTGGTATGCAACTGGCGCTGGAGCATGACCTGAATATGCTGATGTTAATCAAAGATGATGAAGGCCAATGGCGCAGCCTTGCTGCCCCTGCCTTCGTTAATTATTTTGGTGACGCGGTCGTGGAAGAGCTTGGCATTGACGCCTGGGAAGGCCCCGCAGCAGCCCGTGAAACGACCACAGGTGAATAACATGCAAGACCTCGATATTGTCATTCTCGCTGCGGGCAAAGGTACCCGCATGCGCTCTCAAACACCCAAGGTGCTACATGCACTGGCAGGTAAGCCGCTAGTAAGGCACGTGCTGGATACCGCTGCTGGGCTTAATCCAGCGCGTATCCACGTAGTGATTGGTTATGGTGCTGAAAAACTGCGAGAAGCGCTCGCTGATAGCCCTGTTTCGTTTGCCATCCAATCGGAACAAAAGGGTACCGGCCATGCCGTTGCACAAGCACAGCCTCAGTTAGGTAGCGGAAAGGTGCTGGTACTTTATGGGGATGTGCCCCTTATCCAGCGTGCTTCGTTGGATGCCCTTTTGAGTCAAGTGGATGAGCAGCACATGGGGCTTTTGACGGTCACCTTAGATGATCCCAGTGGTTATGGGCGTATTGTACGTAACGCTGAGGGCGAAGCGGTGGCTATTGTTGAGCAAAAGGATGCCAATACTGAGCAGCTCGCTATCACCGAGTGCAATACCGGCATCATGGCCATGACCAGCACCCAGCTTAAACGCTGGCTACCCCAGCTTTCCGCTGAAAACGCCCAGGGTGAGTACTACCTAACGGATGTGATTGCCATGGCTGCCCAAGAGGGCATTAAGGTATGCACCGCCCAACCCGCTGATCCGGTAGAAGTGGAGGGAGTTAATAATCGTGCCCAAATGGCACGCTTAGAGCGTGCCTACCAGCAGCATTTGGCCGATAAACTAATGGAGGAGCAAGGGGTTGCCCTAGCTGACCCAGCTAGGCTCGATATACGCGGTACGCTGACCTGTGGCCACGATGTGTTTATTGATGTGGGCTGCGTGTTTGAGGGTGAGGTAGCACTTGGTGAAGGCGTGCGGATTGGCCCCTACTGTGTGATTAAAAACAGCACCATTGGCGCTGAAAGCGTAATTGAGAGCCACAGCGTGATTGACACTACCGTAGCGGCGGGGCTGAATCACATTGGTCCCTTTGCGCGGTTACGCCCCGGTACGCGGTTAGCGGTAAAAGCCAAAGTTGGAAATTTTGTTGAAACCAAAAATGCTGAAGTGGGCGAGGGTAGCAAGATCAATCACTTAAGTTATGTTGGTGATGCGCATTTAGGGCGCAATGTAAACGTAGGCGCAGGTACGATCACCTGTAATTACGACGGTGCTAACAAGCACCGTACGGTGATTGGCGATAACGTCTTTATTGGCTCTAATAGCGCGTTAATTGCGCCGGTGAGTATTGGCAAAGGGGCGACCGTTGGCGCTGGTTCTACCATTGCCAAAGACGTTAGCGAGCAGGCGTTGGCTGTAACCCGAAGCCGTCAGTTGGAAAAGGGCGACTGGATCCGCCCGGCGAAAAAAACCAAGTAAGTCGACCCGCTACTTAGATAACCAAGTGTTAAAACGCCCAAGGAGAAACGTGTATGTGTGGCATCGTCGCAGCGGTTGCGCAGCGTAATGTGCAAGGGATACTGCTAGAAGGGCTCAAGCGCTTAGAGTATCGCGGCTATGATTCTTCTGGCATGACGGTGCTCCATAAAGGCTCCCTGACGCGCCACCGCGCCTTGGGTAAAGTGGCTGCCCTAGAGGAGCAGTTAATCAGTTCTGCCCTGCCTGGCTTTTATGGCATTGCTCATACGCGTTGGGCTACGCACGGAAAGCCATCCGAGGCCAATGCTCACCCTCATCACAGCAGCGACCAAGTTGCAGTGGTGCATAATGGCATTATTGAAAACTACGAGCATATTAAAGACACCTTGCAAGCCAGTGGTTATGTGTTTACCTCGGAAACAGATACCGAAGTTATTGCCCACTTGTTGGCAGACAAGCTGAACAGTGGGCTTGGGCTATTTGAGGCTACCCAACAGATCGTTAACGGCTTGGGGGGTGCCTATGCGCTGGGGGTCATGAGCGTTTCTGAACCTGGCATTGTAGTAGGTGCCCGTCAGGGTAGCCCGCTGGTCGTGGGCGTGGGGATTGATGAAGCATTTTTAGCCTCCGACCCGCTAGCACTTTTACAAGTGACCGACCGCTTCATCTATCTGGAAGAGGGCGATTTGGTAGAGCTAGGTGAGCAAGGGGCTATCCGCATTGTCAATCGCCAGGGTGAAGCAGTGGAGCGCCCTATTCACACCTTTGAGCATGGCGATGGTATCGCCAGCAAAGGTGAATACCGCCATTACATGCTTAAAGAGATTTTCGAGCAGCCCGAGGTCATTAATGCTGCGTTAGAAGGTCGGTTGAGCAACAACAGCGTACTGGTAGAGAGTTTTGGCCCAGAGGCACAGGCGCTGTTTGAGAGTACTCGTAATGTGCACATTATTGCCTGCGGCACCAGCTACCATGCAGGCCTAGTTGCTCGCTATTGGCTCGAACGTTATGCCGGTGTACCGGTGCAGGTAGAAGTTGCCTCTGAGTTCCGCTATCGCCACCCCGTTGTTCCTGAGGGAACGCTGTTCGTCACCCTGTCTCAGTCGGGTGAAACAGCCGATACGTTAGCCGCTCTTCGCTTTGCCCAAACACTTAGCTACATAGGCACGCTGGCGATTTGTAACGTACCAGGCAGTTCGCTGGTGCGTGAATCGGATATGTCATTGATGACGAGAGCGGGCCCAGAGATTGGCGTGGCCTCCACTAAAGCGTTTACTACCCAACTAGTGGCGTTAATGCTGCTAACGCTGTCGGTGAGTAAGTCCAAAGGCCAGCCAGAGCGTGCGGACACTGCAGCTGAGATAGTAAAGGCGCTACGACAGCTTCCCGGGCTTTGCCAACAGGTGTTGGCACTGGATAGCCAAATTGAGACCCTCTCCCAAGCGTTCGCTGAAAAGCATCACGCACTATTTTTAGGTCGCGGCGCCCATTACCCGATTGCCCTTGAGGGAGCACTTAAGCTTAAAGAGATCTCCTATATCCATGCGGAGGCCTATCCAGCGGGGGAGTTAAAGCATGGCCCGTTGGCGCTGGTGGATAGTGAAATGCCGGTTATTTCAGTGGCACCCAACGATGACCTATTAGAAAAACTTAAGTCCAACCTTCAGGAGGTCCGCGCTCGTGGTGGCCAACTGTTTGTGTTTGCTGATGAAAGTGTGGGTATTGAGGCACAAGAAGAGATTCGCGTTATAACGCTTCCTCATGTGCACGAAGCACTGGCACCACTGCTTTATACCCTGCCGCTACAGCAGTTGAGTTATCACGTGGCAGTGCTAAAAGGCACTGATGTTGACCAGCCACGTAACCTAGCAAAAAGCGTTACGGTGGAGTGATTAATCAGACTACGGTTAAGTAACATTAAGTTAGTCGAGACGCTAAACAAGATGCGGCAATGCGCCGCATTTTATGCGCAACCGTTGCGTTGCAGCATTTAATTAGGGTGCTTATCATTATGGCGGTCTATCTCTCTTCCCTGCCTGGGTGATATCGCTATGAAACCACCAAACGTCCTTGCAACTCGGCATACCACACGCCGAGCTGCTTGGCTGTTGTTCGTCTGCTGTCTTCTTGTATTTCCTTCCTTCTCTTATGCCGCTGCTGGGTCACTTGATCTTACGCTTTCTATTGCCGGTATCTCTTCTGTCGTGATCTTCGTGCTTGCTTATACGTTGGTGATGAGTGAAGAGCTACTGCACATGCGCAAATCCAAGCCTGTACTGGTCGCAGCAGGGCTTATCTGGGCCATAGTGGCTTGGGTCTATGTACAAGCGGGGATGCCGGAAGAGGCAGAAAGCGCCTTCCGTGAAACGCTGCTTGAATACACCGAGTTGCTGCTATTCTTGCTGGTCGCGATGACCTATATCAATGCCATGGAAGAGCGACGGGTGTTTGACGCGTTGCGCTCTTGGCTAGTGCGTAAAGGGTTTAGCTATCGCAGCTTGTTTTGGATCACCGGTGTGATGGCGTTTGGTATTTCGGCCATTGCTAACAATATGACCACTGCCATGTTGATGTGTGCAGTGGTGCTTAAAGTTGCGGAAGGCGACAATAAATTTATCAGCCTTTGCTGTGTCAACGTGGTGGTAGCCTCCAACGCAGGCGGTGCCTTTAGCCCGTTTGGTGATATCACCACACTAATGGTGTGGCAAGCAGGTCAGATTCCGTTTAGCGGCTTCTTTGTTTTGTTGATCCCCGCGGTGGTTAACTTCCTAGTGCCTGCTGTGATCATGAACTTTTTTATTGTTAATCGTCAGCCAGCGGCGCTACAAGAGAATGTTTGGCTTAAACGCGGTGCACGACGAATTATAGTGCTGTTTTTGCTGACTGTAGCTATCTCGGTACTGTGTCACTCAGTTCTCCATTTGCCGCCTGCAATGGGCATGATGTTTGGCTTAGGGCTACTGCAGTTCTTTGGTTACTATCTGCGTCGCAGCTTGCCGCGTTCGCTAGAACGTAAGCGGGAGCGTTACTCGCGTCGGGGTGATTGGAAGAAACTGGAACAGCTTGGCAGCGTGGTGCCGTTTGATATTTTTAGCCGTATTGCCCGCTCCGAATGGGACACGCTGCTGTTCTTCTATGGGGTAGTAATGTGCGTGGGTGGCCTTGGTTTTATGGGCTATCTCAGCCTGCTTTCCGAAACGCTATATGGCAGTTGGAATCCGGTATGGGCTAACGTGGTACTAGGGCTTATTTCGGCGGTTGTGGATAACATCCCGGTGATGTTTGCGGTACTTTCTATGGCTCCAGGTATGAGCGAGGGTAACTGGCTGCTGATTACCCTAACAGCGGGTGTAGGCGGTAGCCTGCTTTCCATGGGCTCCGCCGCGGGTGTGGCGCTAATGGGCCAGGCGCGGGGGATCTATACCTTTGCTGTTCATCTGCGCTGGGTGCCCGCTATTTTGTTGGGGTATGCCGCTAGCATTGCAGCACACCTATGGATTAATGCATCCATGTTTTGAAAGCATAAAAGATGTTTTAAAAGTGTAAAAACTAAAAGCCCCTCATTGAGTTAACTCAATGAGGGGCTTTTTGGTAGCGTAAGTAAAAATTATTGATGGTTAAACCCGAGCTGGTCTGTATTAGCTAGTCGTAACCTTAAAGGTCGTGGCCAGTAATCACCTGGCAAATTTCAGCGAAGCTTTTTGCCATGGGCACGGGGTTGATATCTTTGCCTACCGCACTCTGAATATCACTTGCCGAGATCAGGCCGCGAACTTTCAGTTCGTGGTTCTCGTCTTGCTCAGTGATTAATAAGTGCTGATCGGTAAAGGTTTCCATCGATATCACTAAATCTTCAATAGTAAGTGATGCTAGCTGGGCAAGAGGCATGGCACTGAGTTTATGCCATGGGGTCATAATCATCCCGGCGGTAACTTCTTCGTGGGTTAGATTACGCTGCTGCATTGCTAGATTAATGCGCCGAGTACCAATCACCTCTTTGGAAGTAATGACGCCAATACAGTGTGCGTTACTATCCATCACGAATAGCAAGCGTACACCGGCGTGGCGCATCTTAAGGTGAACTTCATCAATGGGCATATCAGCATCGATAGATTGAGGTGCCACTTGAGAAAAGTCGGTAAGTAGGCTCATTGCAGGGCTAGTGGGCAGTAACCGCTTTGGCGCTGGCGTGGTTAACTGAGGGGTAGCACCTAATTGAATGAGTGGTTTAGGTGAATATATAGCTTGATTCATCAGGAGACCTCCATGTAGCAAAGTGGCGAACCGTGCGTATCTGGCTCGCCGTGTAACTCCACAGTTGCACGCAATTCTTATCGCAACCTTAAGGGTTTGCTAAAAGGGCCTGCTAACTTTCAGGCTGGTGATCAATACTAGGGGCATTCGGTGCTGGTGGGCGTGGTAGGCTTATCTGCGCACGTAGCCCCCCACTGGGCGAATCTTCTAACTGTAATGTGCCTTTTAAGCGTGCCACAAGCCGCTCAACGATAGATAGCCCTAAACCTGAACCTGCGCTTGGGCCCGCGCGCTGAAAGCGTTCAATGGCTTTTGTGCGTTCATTGATGGGGATCCCAGGGCCTTGGTCATCAACGATTAACTGGAACTCTTGCGCGGAAGCCTCCAGCGTGATGCTGATCGCACTTTTGTTGGGAGAGTGTTGAATGGCATTGCCGACTAAATTTTGTACTACTGTTTCAATGGCACCGGGTTCTTCCATAATTAACCAGTCCGTTTGCTCATCTGCATTTAACAGTAGCTGCTGGCGGCGTTCTGCGGCTAATGGTGAAAGTTTGGCCAGGGTTTCGCGTACTTCGCGCAGCAGATGTGAACGACGGTAATCGGGCTGCGTCTCGTCCTCGGGTTCCAAGCGAGCCAGGGTCAATAACTGAGTGACTAAGCGTGTAGAGCGTGCAACGCCACTGCGCAGGTGGTTGAGCGCCTCCTGGCGGTCCTCAGCATTATCGGCGGTCAGTGCATTTTGGGCGTGTAGATCAAGCACGGCTAAAGGGGTGCGCAGCTCATGGGTAGCATCAGCAATGAAGCGCTTTTCGCGTATCCGCATTTGTCGGATGCGTTCTAACAGCCTGTTCAGCGCCCCTGCAATGGTGTCCAGTTCTTGGGGCAGTGGGTTGAGTGTTAGGGGCTGTAAGTTATGCGGATCACGCTTGCGAATCTGTTCAGCCATCCGCGATAGTGGCGCTAATCCCCAACCAATCGACCACCACAGCAGGGCTGTTAGTAGTGGTAGACCAAATAGGTCGGGCATTAACGTTCTCATTGCCACTTCTCGAATGATTTCACTACGCACGTCTTCGCGTTCACTCACCGCAATCCGTTGGTTGGAACCGGCTACGTCCAATACATAAATGCGCCAATCGTAGCCATCAACATACTGGCTAATGAAGCCAGGAGGGTAATCGGCCAAGGGCGATTCAGGGGCATTGGCGGAACGTAGTACCAGGCGATCATCTTCCCATAACTGAAAGGCCAATCTGCTTTCATAGGGATGCCCAGCAAAGCGTGTGTTGGTAAGTTCTGCACGCCTTAGCGTGTTTTCCAGGCTATTGAGCAACACGCTGCGATACTCATCGGGTAACTCTGCTAGCAGCAATCCTTCTAATAAACGCGCGTTTTGGGTCAGGCTGGCATCGTGAAGTTCTTCAATCTCATGGGCAGCGTAGCGATAGCTGATAAACCCAATCACCAGCATACTCAGGCCGAACACCAGCAGCGCTAGCCCCAGCGTGCGTCGTCGAATAGATGTCATGAGCGCTCATCCTGATCGGCTTTATCCATGACATAACCAATGCCACGCACAGTACGAATCAGTGTTGGAAAAAATTTACGACGCAGATGATGCACATGTACCTCAATGGCGTTGCTCTCTACATCTTCGTCCCAGCCATATACCAAGCGGGTTAGCGTATCGCGGGTAAATACCCGTCCAGGATGGCTCATAAACTCTTGCAGAAGGGTGAGTTCCCGGCGGGATAATACAACCGCTTGGTCTTGATAACTGACCTGCATGGTTAACGGGTCAAGATGAATACCTCTGCACTCCAAGGTGCTATTGACCTGGCCATTACTACGCCGCAGTAAGGCGCGCAAGCGTGCCTTTAATTCTGCGACTTCAAATGGCTTGGTTAAATAGTCATCAGCGCCGCCATCTAACCCTGCGATGCGGTCATCGACCGCATCCCGAGCAGTGAGCACTAAAATAGGCACGCGATTGCCATGGCGACGCACGGCTTCCAACACCTGCATACCGTCCAGACGTGGCAGCCCGAGGTCGAGTATCACCGCATCAAAAGGTTCGCTCTCTTTTAATGCTGCCACGGCACTGACACCATCACTTAGGTGGTCCACCGTAAAGTGCTCGGGCTTTAATGCCAAACGAATTCCCGAGGCCAAACTGGGGTCGTCCTCAACTAACAATATGCGCATGGCAGAATGGTTACTCCTCTACATCAACCGCCGCCACCCAGTACTTAAACTTCTCGGCACTTAAATGTGGCGTTAGCAGGCCCAGACCGTCAGGATGGGTGTTATATGTTGTACTTTAATAACCTAGCACGCTTTGTTACTGCTTCGGAGTTTTGCCATTGGCTAAACCGCATCAGCATCCCTCAAGCTCCTTATCTGTTATCCCCTGTCCGTCAGATAAGCGGCGTGAAGCATTATTACATCTAGCGGCAGCCCACGATTCGACACAGCAGCAAATGCTTAGCATAGCCTTAAAGGGCATGGTGAACGCATCAGATGAAGAGTGGCAGGGGTTGTGGGTAAGTTACCTGGATGGTCAGATGAATGGTGCTGTCTGGGTGCAGCGTTTACCTGGGAATATGGCGCGGTTGTGGTTGCCAAGAATGCAAGGGGAAACAATCCCAGAGGGAACCAGCCATGGGTCACCCAACGTTACAGGGGCGCCTATTCACGCGCTGTTAGATGCAGCGCACCAATGGGTGAAAAAGCACAATATTCGACTGTGCCACCTGGAGCTTGCTTCCCAGTCCCATGAAACAGAAGCGCTGCTGCTACAGCACGATATGCAGCCGTTGGTTACGTTGGCGTACTTAACCTGCAACAGTACCCGGCGTTTAGCGTTAAATTCAGAGATTTTTTTATCACTGCAGCCATTTAGTAAGCTTTCCGACGTAGAACAGCTCGACCTTTTGGCCGCAGTAGGGCGTGACTCGCTGGATAGCTGTGCGCTGCGTGACATTCTCTCGGTGCAAGAGCTCCTAGCGGGCTTTTACCAACAAGCCCCCCAAGCACCACAGCATTGGTATGCAGTTAGTTATCAACAGGCGCTAGTAGGTGTGCTATTGCTTGCAGCTCGTCCGGCGCTAGACCGTTGGGAGCTACTGTTAATGGGGCTAACACCCGAATGGCGTGGTCAGGGGCTTGGTCGTGCGCTATTGAATAACGCACTGAGCCTTACTCAGCAGGCGGGAATCGCCGAGGTTATGCTGGCGGTAGACGAACTTAATCTACCTGCTCGACGAATTTACCAACAGGCAGGCTTTAAAACCTATGCTGAGCAGCGTTTATTTGCCTGGAAAGGTGGTAGCGAACTGGGCTAATTGTCAAAATAAGGCACAAATAGCTAGCGTAAGAGGGATTGGCGCGCTTAGTAGCATTTTCTTACCCTTGGGGTTCTCGGTATACTAACTCGATACGCATGTTTTGGCGTCCCGGCGGAGCAGGTCGGTGCGCACAGGGGTTAAGCACAAACGTTTTATGACAATACCCAAGAGGTGGTGAGAGTGAAATCTAAGCTGATCATGAGCGGGCTGGCGGCCCTTGGCGTCATGGCAGGCACATCTAGTGCTTATGCCAGCGATGCCGCACGTGACGCAATGGCAGAGCGCCTGGCACCTGTAGGCCAACTCTGTTTACAGGGACAAGACTGTGGTACTGCAGCAGCTCCAGCGGCGGCGAGCAATGGTGGCGACAGTATTGACGGCGCCGGCATCTATAACCGTATTTGTATGGCGTGTCATGAAACAGGCGCTGCCGGTGCCCCGGTTCGCGGTGACGAAGCTGCTTGGGCGGAACGTACAGAGCAAGGTTTTGCTACGCTTCTTGAGCACTCTATCAATGGTATTGGCGCGATGCCTGCCCGTGGTGGTAACCCCAACCTTTCCGATGAAGAGATGGAAGCCTCAACGGCTTACCTACTTGAGCCGGTGATGGACGTGCCTGAGCTAGGTGGCAGTGACGAGGCTGCCAGCGATGATGTGGCCGCAGCAGAGGCAGCGGACGAGACAGTAAGCGAAGAAGTTGTCGAGGCTGACGTCGCCGCTGATGAAGAAGCGGTTGCCAGTGCAGAAGACGCCAGTAACGGTGGTAGTGGTTTAGATGGCGAAGCATTGTATGCCAGCACAGGTTGTGTTGCTTGCCACGCAGCAGGCGTTGCGGGCGCACCGCTGATTGGCGATGCTGACGACTGGGGCCCACGTATTGATAAAGGTATTGATGAGCTTTATGCCAGCGTATTCAACGGCCTGGGTGTGATGCCTCCTCGCGGTGGTAGCAGCGCCTCTGACGAAGAAATTATGGCCGTTGTGGATTATATGGTGTCGCAAGTTCAGTAAGTAATTGTTGCTCGGTAGCAAGTAAGACCGAGTGGTGAGTAGCGTAGAATTATCCACAGGTGGGTTTACAAAACCTCCTGTGGATATTTTTTGTGTATTTGTCTCAGCAAATATCACTTAGCTCGGCAGCGCGCCTTCAGCTCAGCAGAAAGCGTGTCATGAAAAGTCAGGTGGTCAACGAGATCATGTGGCTGTCAAAGCCATTTTCGGCCAAGTATTGGTATGAGGTCCAAACATCGTCCGGCACCTCAGTTGCGATCTGGAACCCAGCATCAGGGTATTTGATGAGCCTATCAATGTCCCCGACCATCTCTGCAATCAAACCAAAAACCCCGACAACGTTGGATACTTCGTCGGGGAAGCGGATCGGCGGTCCATCTGCTCGCACATTGGCGTCGGGCCACTGGACTGGTGCAGTTGTGAGGACTCGTCGAATAGAATTCAGTTTCGTAATAAAAGTCACTTTTCTGGCCGTGGGAACAAGAAGGCGCGCATTGCGAATATTCTCAGCGAAGTTCGTCGCCTCAGTATCAAGGATTATCGATTTGTCAGGAATAGAGTGCTGACGGGCTCGCTTTGCAAAGATTCGCGCTTCGGTTTCGCTCCATAGATGATGGGTCCAGTTTCCGGTTCGCCCGGTAATTAGCAGCTGATCGAATTTGTGGCGCTTGAAAAGATCGCAGGCATAATCACATACGCGCAGATCGTACGATCCGCAGACAACCAGTAGTCCTTCCTGATGATAGCCAGGAGAGGCGGTGAGATAGCGCCATAAGATCAGCGCATGACTCATTGTTGATGTCATTACCAATCCCTCTGCAGACAGCTGTTAGTCTGATCGTGTTGGAAGCGAAAACAGCTCCTCTCCCAAGACAAGTGGTTCTCTTAAGCCAGTAGAAAGCTTTCAGCCCAATAAAGAGCGCAACCCGGCAATAGCATCTTTACCCCTGGCCTGCTTTTTGTCTGGGTCCTCTTTATCTGCGCGGCCTTCCCATTCCAAATCATCGCCTGGCAGTTCGTCTAAAAAGCGGCTTGGCTGGCAGTCCATCAGTTCACCGTAGGCTTTACGCTGGCGTGCGAGCGTTAACGTTAGTGTGCGCCGTGCCCTTGTGATACCCACGTAGGCTAAGCGCCGTTCCTCTTCTACGGTACCCATCTCAATGGCATTGCGGTGGGGCAGCAGGTCCTCCTCCAAGCCCATTAAATAGACATGGGGAAACTCAAGCCCCTTTGAGGCGTGCATGGTAAGTAGCTGTACGCGGTCGGAGTCATCTTCCTCTGCCTGTTGTTCCAGAATATCGCGCAGCACCAAACGTGAAATAGCGGCTTCCACGCCGTCAGTTTCTGTCTCGGTAGAAGCGGTATCATCTTCTGGGTCGCGGTTAAGCGATTTCTCCAACTGATCGATTAATATCCATACGTTAGCCATGCGCCTTTCAGCAACAGTGGGCGCGCTGGCATTTTGGTAGAGCCACGCCTCGTAATCCATATCCCGTAACATATCGCGGATTGCAGCAATCGCATCGCCTTGGTCCATACGCTTGCGCACGCCATCGATAAAGTGGGTAAAGCGCGAAAGCCGTTCCACAGCGCGGGTCGGCAATACTTGTTCTAGCCCCAACTCGTGACAGGCGGAAAACAGCGAGATAGTGCGCTCATTGGCATAGTTGGCAAGTTTTTCCAGCGTGCCGGGGCCAACTTCCCGACGGGGTACGTTCACAATGCGCAAAAAGGCGTTGTCGTCGGCGGGGTTAATCAGTAGCCGAAGGTAAGCCATGGTGTCTTTGATCTCGTTACGCGAGAAAAACGACGTGCCGCCGGAGAGCTTGTAAGGGATTTGGTAATGCTGCAGCTTAAGCTCTAATAGTCGTGCCTGGAAGTTACCCCGATAAAGCACCGCAAAATCGCGCCACTCGGCTTTTTCCTTAATACGCCGAGTGAGCATTTCGCTAGCAACGCGCTCAGATTCAGCTTCTTCATGGCGGTTGACGATCACCCGAATGGGAGCGCCATCGCCCATATCCGACCACAAGGTTTTATCGTAAACGTGGGGGTTATTGGCGATCAGTGTGTTGGCAGCGCGCAATATAGTGGCGGTAGAGCGGTAATTTTGCTCCAGCTTGATAACTTTTAAGCGAGGAAAATCCTCGCCAAGGGTTACCAGGTTCTCGGGCCGCGCACCGCGCCACGCGTAGATTGACTGGTCATCATCACCCACCACCGTGAAAGTAGCTCGTTCGGCCATCAACAGCTTTACTAGCAGGTACTGGGAAACGTTAGTGTCCTGGTACTCGTCCACCAACATATAGTGGATTTTGTTCCGCCAGCGGGCCAGCGCTTCGGGGTCACGTTGGAGAAGCACTACCGGTAGTAGAATAAGGTCGTCGAAATCCACCGCATTGTAAGCTTTTAAATGGCGTACATAGGCTTCATAGACCCGTGCGGCAAAGTGCTCGTCATCATCAGCGGCAAACGATAGCGCGTCACTGGGCAGTACCAAATCGTTTTTCCAGGTAGAAATTTTACTCTGTACGGCGTTAATCTGCTCAGCATCTACCTGGGCATCTTTGTTCATTAAATCTCGCAGCAGCGCCTTGGCATCTTCAGGATCGAACAGCGAAAAGCCCGCTTTATAGCCCAGGGTTTTTAACTCACCGCGAATAATGTTTAGCCCCAGGTTGTGAAATGTCGACACCGTTAGCCCATGGCCCTCCTTGCCCTTCAGCATTTGTCCGACGCGCTCTTTCATTTCTCGGGCGGCTTTGTTGGTAAAGGTCACCGCCGCAATCTTACGCGCGCTCATGCCGCACTCTTGCACCAAGTAAGCGATTTTGGTGGTGATTACGCTGGTTTTACCGGACCCCGCGCCTGCCAAAACCAAACAGGGGCCATCGATGTAGCGCACCGCTTCCTGCTGGCGCGGGTTGAGCCCTTTAATGCGGCTAAGGATGCTCGTTGGCGGTTGGGGCATAACGAAGGGTGACCTCTACAAGTGTTTCTGAGTAATTTCTATTACAATCAGCGGCGCTGGCGAATGCATATGAGCACATAATAGGCAGGTGGTGATGTTTGAAGTAGCGCTATTTGAACCGCGGATGGCTCCCAACACGGGCAACATTATGCGCCTGGTGGCTAACAATGGCTGCCGATTACACTTAATTGAACCGCTGGGCTTTGATCTCGAAGAGAAAAAGCTGCGCCGTGCCGGATTAGACTACCGCGATCTCGCCAACGTAACCCGCCATGCGGATTTTACGGCGTTTCAAGCGGCGATGCAGGGGCGCACCATTTGGGCGATTACCACCAAGGGCACCCGTGCCCACAGCGAGGCTCCGTTTGCGCCTGGTGATGTGCTGCTATTTGGCTCGGAAACGGCGGGGCTTTCGCCTCAGGTACATGCCTCACTGCCTGCCGAACAGAAGCTGCGTATCCCCATGCAGCCTAATAACCGCAGCCTAAACCTTTCTAACGCTGTTGCCATCGTCAGCTACGAAGCATGGCGCCAGCAAGGTTATGCTGGCGCTTTAGCGGCTAACTAAGTAAACACGCCTTAATCTTAGCCTACGATACCGTAGCGGGCGCGATAGGCGCGCACAGCTTCGGCGTAGGCCAACATTTCGCTTCCAGCATGCTCTTCAAGGTAAGTGAGTACTTGCTCTAGGGTAACAATGCTAACCACTGGCATGCCGTACTGGGCCTGTACTTCCTGGATGGCACTCTGTTCACCCTGGCCACGTTCTTGGCGGTCAAGCGCAATAATCACGCCACCTGCGCGGGCCCCGCTTTGCTCAATTAGGCCCATAACCTCACGAATGGCGGTACCAGCAGTAATGACATCATCAATAATCAAAATGTCGCCAGCAAGTGCTGCGCCCACAATGTTGCCGCCTTCGCCGTGGGTTTTGGCCTCTTTACGGTTAAACGCATAGGGCATATCACGGTCGTGATGGTCGGCCAAGGCCGCTGCGGTGACCGCCGCCAGCGGAATGCCCTTGTAAGCTGGACCAAACAGCACGTCGGCCTTTAGGCCGCTATCGACAATTGCCTGGGCGTAGAAGCGACCCAACTTAGCTAAGGCGCGGCCGGTCTGAAACAGGCCTGCATTGAAGAAGTAAGGGCTTACTCGCCCCGATTTAAGCGTGAACTCGCCAAACTTGAGTACGCCCTGCTCGATAGCGAAGGCAATGAAATCGCGCTGGTAGGGTTGTAGAGTGGTAGCCACGGCGGTCTTCTCTTGTCGATAGAAATGTAAGTCAAACGCAACAATAAAACAGGGTTAAATAGCAAGAATTGGTTTGTCTATTTACCCAAACGTCTAAACGTCGGGTATCATACAGCAGCGACGCAAAAGGGACGATTTATGAAAATTGCCAGCATCAATGTCAATGGTATACGTGATGCCGTCGACCGTGGCTTCCTGGACTGGCTGGCTCAGCAGGATGCCGATGTGGTCTGCGTGCAGAACATCAAGGCAAAAAGTTTCGAACTGGGTGACCATATTCTCTATCCGGAAGGCTATGAAGGCTACTTTCTGGATGCTGAAGAAGATGGTTTCGCCGGTGTGGCACTCTATTGCCGTAAAATCCCCAAGGCCATTATGTACGGTCTGGGGTTCCCACAGTGTGACCACGAAGGGCGCTTTCTGCAGGCGGATTATGAACGCTTCAGTATTGTCTCTTTCCTGATGCCTGACGGGAGTGATCAAAAAGCCAAGCAGGCGTTTATGGAGCAGTACCAAGAGTACCTGACGAAGATGTCTCGCAAACGTCGCGAATATATCCTCTGCGGTACTTGGCACATTGCCCATAAAACCGTCGATTTGGCCAACTGGTCGGACAATCAGCTCACTTCTGGTTTCCGTCCGGAAGAGCGCGCCTGGATGGATCAGGTGCTTGGCCCAACCGGTTTTATCGACACTTTCCGCGAGATCAATCGCGACGCTGGTGAATATACCTGGTGGCCAAAGCTTGACCAAGACGTGCCCCGTGAGCGCCAGGAAGGCTGGCGGATCGACTACCAACTGGTCGGCCCCAACTTCCGTCGCCACGTGGTAGACGCGTGGATTGATTACGATGCGACCTTCTCCGAGTTCGCACCGCTGATCGTTGAGTATGACTTAGCGCTCTAAGCGCTCACTTTCCCGCGTCGCCTCTCGTTATGAGTAACCAACAACAGGCCAGCTGTTAGCTGGCCTGTTGCTTCGCCTCACATTTCACCCACGAATTCCCAGCGCTTCGCGCTGTTGCTCGCGTAGCTCTCCGCCGGCTTTTTCGGCAAGATCAAGCATCGCGTTTAGCTCAGCACGGGTAAACGCACCAGCTTCCGCTGTGCCCTGCACTTCTATCAGCTCACCGCTTTCGGTCATCACCACGTTTAGATCGGTGTCGGCTTTGCTGTCTTCTGGATAGTCTAAATCCAGCACCGGCACGCCTTTGTAGATACCCACCGAAACGGCACTGACCAACTGCTTGAAGGGGTCGCCTTTGATCTTTTTCTCGCGTTGAAGGTGGCGAATAGCATCCACCAAGGCCACGCAGCCGCCGGTAATCGCTGCAGTGCGGGTACCGCCATCAGCCTGGATCACGTCACAATCCACGGTAATGGTGAACTCACCCAACTTCTTGAGGTTGATGGCAGCGCGTAGACTGCGGCCAATCAAACGCTGGATTTCCAGCGTGCGGCCACCCTGTTTGCCCTGGGTTGCTTCACGGTTGCTGCGGGTGTGGGTCGCACGGGGCAGCATGCCGTATTCGGCAGTGACCCAACCCTGATTCTTGCCACGCAGCCAGCGCGGTACGCCAGCTTCCACGCTCGCATTACACAGCACCTTGGTATCGCCAAACTCCACCAGTACAGAACCTTCCGCATGGCGAGTGTAATCGCGGGTTAAGCGAATCTCACGGAGCTGGTCGGCTTGGCGACCGCTGGGGCGAACAACATCAGGACGCATAGCACCTCACATCATCTTAAGGGGGAAAAGCCCTCCATTGTACACGTCAATTCCACTGCTGATGGGTCTATTCAAGGAAGGAATATCAACCAGCCCAATATCGGGTAGACTGATGTAAATGCACGATTAATAGGAAACATTCATGGCTAACCTACGCCAAGTACACAGCATGACCGCCTTTGCTCGCACCGAGCAAGCAGCCCCTTTTGGCACCCTACAGGTGGAAATTCGCTCGGTGAACCAGCGCTATTTAGAGCCCCATTTCCGCCTGCATGAAAGCCTGCGCGATTTAGAGCCGGTGCTGCGAGAAGCGCTGCGTACGCGCCTGGCGCGAGGCAAAGTGGAGTGTAGCCTACGTTTTGAAGCAGCCGAGGCCAATGAGGCCCCCGCAGTTAATGCTCGGCGTCTAAAAGAGATTGCCGATGCCCTTGCGGCGATTCATCAGCAGGTGCCTAGCGCAGCAGCACCGACGACCCTGGAATTACTCAACCAGCCCGGCGTAATGGAAACCCAACATCTGGATCAAGACGCCATCAAAGCCGCCGCCAAAGCGCTGTTTGATCAAGCGCTAAATGAGCTAATTGACGCCCGCGCCCGGGAAGGGGAAAAGCTTGCCGAGATGATCACCACCCGCCTGACGGCCATCAGCGAGCAGGTCGCCACCGTGCGTAGCTTGCTGCCACAGATTCTAGAACGTCAACGCGCCCAACTGCTGGAGCGTTTAGAAATCGCCAAAACCGAACTCGACCCGCAACGCCTGGAAGCCGAGTTGGTTCTGGTGGCACAAAAAGCTGATGTGGATGAAGAGCTAGACCGCCTAACGGCGCATATCGAAGAAGTGAGCCACCAGCTCGCCCAGAAAGGCCCCAAAGGCCGCCGGTTGGACTTTCTAATGCAAGAGCTCAACCGCGAAGCCAACACCCTCTCGTCAAAATCGGTGGTGGCTGAGACGACCCGCTGCGCGGTGGAGTTGAAGGTGTTGATTGAGCAGATGCGGGAGCAGATTCAGAATATTGAGTAATGTCTATGGTTGTCTAAATAGATATATAAGATATTGTTTTGTAATTATTTAATATCAGGCGTTGTCTACGATTGTCTACCATAATCCAGCCTAAGCCATCGTTAAGTGGGTAGTAAAGTGGGTAGTAAAATGCCATGCTACCCACCAGTTAGACAGGATTTCGTTCAATTACTACCCATTTTTGATACAAGTTATTGAACCTAATATAAAAAATTTGAAGCGTTAGCGGAGGGGGAGAATGGGAAGCTTTACTGCCAGGAAAGTCCAGTCGTTGATAAGTAAATCCAAGCCAGGACGCTATGGTGATGGCAACGGCTTGTATTTGATGATTCCTAAGGCAGGAGCTGCTTACTGGATGTGCCGCTACACCTTCGCTGGTAAACGCCGTGGTATGACACTGGGTAAGTGCCACCAGCTCTCTCTGGCTGAAGCCCGTGAACAAGTGGTCGAGACCCAGAAGACTATCCGTAACGGCACCGACCCCCTTGCAGAGCGTAGGCGTGATGAGCAAATAACGATCAACACTGTGCAGGACCTATTCGACGACTGGCATCAAGATTTAGAGAAGCGCCTCAAGCGTCCCAACATCCCAAAACGCGTATTTGAAAGAGATATTGCTCCTGCCATCGGTTCGCTAACGCTGGATAACGTTACACCAATGGATGTACGTGCCATCGTCAGAAACGTAACTAGCAGCGGTCGACCTACTATTGCAAATGATGCCTTAATGTATTTGAAACAGCTATTTAACCACGGCATCAAGCTAGGACTGATTACTTATAACCCTGCTTCGGCTTTTAACGTCAACGATGCGGGTGGGGTCGAGAAAAGCAGGAACAGAGCACTAAGCACCAATGAACTCAGTAAAGCTTTTACTGTGTTCAGGGAGAACCGTACTAGCTTTACCCGTGATAACTACCTCGCTTGCGCACTACTGGTCGTTTTAGGAGTACGCAAAACAGAGCTTACAGAGGCTAAGTGGTCAGAGTTCGACCTCAATGATGCGAGATGGGGTTTACCGGGCGAACGTAGCAAATCTGGGGTTGGGATTGAGATACCTCTCCCTCCACAAGCTATCGCTTGGCTGGAGGAGCTACAGATTCGCGCTTGTGGTTCGCCGTATGTGTTTCCTAGCCGTCGTAGTAGTAAGCAACCCCATATGGGCAAGGACACACTGAATCGCGCCATTACTAAGCTATTTGGTAAGGAGCCAGGCAAGAAGCAACAGCCCGAGAATAGAATGGGCGATCTCGCCGAGTTTACAGTGCATGACCTACGGCGTACCTGTCGGAGCTTATTGGCTGAGTTGGGAGTGCCTGGCCACGTTGCTGAGCGCTGCTTGAATCACAAGCTTAAGGGCGTCGAAGGTATTTATGACCGGTATGATTATTACGAAGAGCGAAAACAGGCCTTGATCAAAGTAGCTGGAATAGTCGCAATTATTGTTGATATGGAAGCTAGAATAGTTTGAAATATAATTATTCAGCGAGCAGAAAAGCCCTCGGTATGGTTGTTGAGAAAGTGTTTCGGTAAGACTTATGTAATCCAGGCTGATGGTACTAATCCTTTGCCACGCCACTCCTCAACGAGATGTATGTTTGGAAGCTCTCCCCATACTTCTTCATCTGCGTGGTCAAGTACGATGACCTGGAGTTTGCCTTTGGTGCGCTGACTGATATTACTCAACAAACTGAAAACTTTTCTTACAGCGACGACGTCCTCATTTTTCCAGGTTGGATCTAGCTCTTCCGCCTTGGGTTCACCAACGCGTCGTGCCGGAAAGTAGACTTGACTTGGCTGGTCATAAATCAACAAAGCTGGCACTGGATGGTGTGATAGTCTTAGGAAGTAGCCTTGAAGGGCTAAGGTTAAGGAGATGTGGTATGCCAGCCAGTTGGCGCCACTGCCTATTTCCCAAAGATAGTCGTCTCGGGTTCCCCGAATTACTTTGACTGTTAGCTCTGAAATTAGTAAGCGTACGGGCGCCTCTGGCCATTCACCATCCAACTTGGGGATTAATCTGCCTGATATGTTCTGGATAGTATCGAGCGCATTATTGAGCTTGCGTGATATATCATGCTCTGAGACGATTTTTGACAGTTTTTCCACTTCTATTCTGAGTGTGGAAATCTCTTCATGAAGTGTTGAAGATGTGTCAGCAGCCTCATATAAACGTATCGCTTCCTCAAGTCGCCCGAGGAAGCGAGCTATCTCCTCACCTCGAGTGGTTACCTTCCGAGCTTCCTTTGATTTTCCCTCAAGTGAGCGAATCTCCAGCCGCACTGCAGCCAACTCACGAAGCAAGGTATCTGTGGATTCACGTTGTCGCAGCATTTCTCTTCCGAGCGACTCGGTAACGCCAGGATGAGAACGAAGGCGCAGCTCAATACCTTCCAATGCTTCACATAGTTGATCAATTTTTGCTCGACCAGTTGCACTTGGCTCCAGTACTGCAGACTCAGTATGGTGATCGCTGGCAAGCGCGCGTATCCATGTTGATAAACTCAGACGATCACGTTGGGTTCGTAATCCATCTACATATTCATCACTGCTTTCATCTAAGCGCCTAAGTTCGTGTAAACGTTGACGGGACTGATTGAGTTCAATAGCAAGTTCAGATTCAGCTACACGTAGCTCAGCCAGTCGGCCCATTATTACGTCCATTGAAGCTAGTGTCGGAGCAACGTTCTGAGGGTCACCTTGGAGTGCTGTTCTAAGTAGATCAAGTGTCTCTGGCCAGTTATTAGGCACGGTAGTTTGAGCAGGTAAAAGTCCGTACTCAATTGCCAACCGAACCCAAGCAAAGCCTTCGCGCTGCCACGAAGCCCCTGAAGCCTGACGTGCTCTAAGCTCTGATTCTCGCCTTCTTAGCAATCGCTTGATCCGATCCAACTCATGTCGCGCCTGCAGTATCTCGGGACTTACAGCTCCCAGTACGTATGGGAATATGGTTTTGAGTTTTTCCCTGTGTTCCGTCGTATCAGCTTTAAAGAACATTACGTCGGGGTTTGCCACAATGTTCTGTGGTTGAAACAAAAAGGCCATCAAATCGCGAAAACTCGGCCTATACTTGAACCGATCATCAGTACCTGGCTCGAACTCCAGATTTGACAATCCGGACAGTCGGTTCAGCATCGCTTTCACGTGCTCAACATTTTGATTCTTTCTCTCGATAGTTTTTGGTGGAGCGATTTTGGGGGCCTCAAGGAGAAGCATGTCCCCAGAACTTTTCAGATTCCCTGGCTCTTTACGAGCTAAAAGTTTTTGCCCTTCTTGTGTGTCGATCAGGACGCCAAACCACGAACAGGTTTCGCGGATCACACCAACGGGGATGGTACATTTCCCTGCGCCTAAGCAGTAATCGATGATAGGGATGACCGACGACTTACCTGTCTTCGAAGCACCACTGATAACGTTTACAACCCCTGGCTCGAACTCGACCACTCTCGGCTCACCACCATGTCTTGGCCACAGAATGACCTGTCGAACTTGAAAGTACATTAGAACTCCACTTTAAGCGTATGAGCTATCTGCTGGTCAGAAAGCCCTGCAAACCAATGCCCTAATCGCTCACAAGCAGGTGTAATCCTTCTGATACGCTCGGGTAGAACTGGGATGCGTATTTCTTCGTCTACGCTATTTGCCCAGACCTCTGCTGTTGATGGCTCTATCCGCAGTAAACCTGATTGCTCACCCAAAATGAGTGAAGAGAGCGTCAATTGTCGGAGTGTCATCGCTCGACTGTGCACAGACAGTAAGTCTTCTCGTTTTTCATTAAGTTTGCCTACAAATAGATGAAGGCCGGATGCCTTACGAGTTCCGAGAATTAAGTTCAGTGTTTTTTCGTGCATAATCAAAGGTAGGATCAAATATAACAATGGCAGAGTTACTGCACACCCGTCTCTAGCCTGAAACGCTAGCCCAAACTTCCACAGGGCAAATGACCCAATGGCTTCATTCTGAACTATTGCTGCCTCGCTTAAGTGCAACGTGGAAGCATTAACCATCACTCATCTTCCTCATTTGCCAGAAATTTTCTATATTGAGGGTGCCAACCTATTTGCTGTCGGTCAGCTAGCTCATTGAAGCCGCCATGGGTGAAATGACCAGGAACTGTACGACTATCAAGAGGGATTTCCAAAGTAGAGCACCTGTTATAGAGCGTTCGGCCCTGTATGATCTCCGTCCTATCGGCATGGAGGTCATGGATCTCGCCTTGCATCGCAGCGTGCCTACGCAGCAGTGAATTCTCCCAATCTGAAAAACTACCCTCAAAAACAAGGCCTTGATTGGCCCACTTCACTTTGTCCGCTGAGGTGCGCATAAAATCGCTAACGGCACGTACTTGCTGTTCTTTACTCGCCTCGATCAACTGCAGCTGCCGCACGAATATAGGGCAGTCCATGAGCATTGATTGGGTTGTCTCTGCTGGTGGTGCGGTTGAAAATGTTGGCAAATAGCCAGCTAAGTTATTTCTTTGGACAAAAGCATGAAAGTTCTTTCGGAAGTCTGAGGTATCAATCAGAGCAAGGCTCTTTCGGCGGATACATTTGTCTGCCCATTCCTTTGCCATTCCAATGGCGGCTTCACAGATAGTGTCGATTGAGGCGTCGGGAACAGTGGGGGCTAGTAAGGCTCGTAATGGTTCCAATGGATCAGTGTCTTCACTTGCTAAGGACATTCGCTGGACGACAAGGCAGCGAATGTCTTCATCAGCGTCCAGGAACCGTTGGACATGCGGCATGCACTTCGGGGGACGCGTCTTCTTAGAGAGTTTACCTTTGACAAGGCTGATGATTTTTTGCACATCTTCTGGCGTAAGAGCTGAGTGCATTGCTGCACTAATCTTTCCGGCTTTCGGTGGCGTAACGTACAGCTGAAATGATGAATTGGCACCATCAATTTTCTTCGATTGAACAGCTTCAAGCCAATTGGCGATGGATTTCCAAAAGTCCTCAGACCAGTCTGAAAGCGCATTATGGGACAGCGCACTCTTGCACTGTTCGAGAAGCACTGTGCCATCCGAGTGGTGTACCGCCACATCGTCTAGGTACTCAAGCGATACTCTTGAATGCGCCGGGCTGCAAAGAAGATAGTAACAAAGCCGAACCGGCTGCAAGGAGAACCCCAGATAGGGCCCAGGTGCGCTGTGTTTTGGCGATAAGGTCTGTGGTTCGCTCATGTGCGTATTCCTAGATGCCACTTCCAGGGCCAGTTCTCACTGTTGTTATTGGTTGCAAAAGCCACACCGCTTCCTTAATTGACCTAACATCATGGATCGATATTGGATTTGAAGCACGCTCTTAACTTTAAGATTACCAAAATTTATAACAAAGGCCACTTAATGTATTTGTAACCATAAAAATGAGTCCATTTTCGGACGAGACTGCTGTCTACCTTGTAAGACTAACAGGACAAAAATTTCGTTTTGAGGAAGATAGAAAATGTCTTTAGACTTCAGCTAAAGGTGAAGAAACTGAGTTTAAGTTTTTGTTTTTTTGATGGTTTTTCTTTCTTTTCGCTATTCGCATTATCTGAATTAATTTCAGATCTATATCACTCCTAAGAACCCACCCCACGTATTGCTTCGTGATGCATAGGAGTGTTGCCAATGTCCCCACCTTGTAAACGCTGTGCCGCTACCCGCCTGATTAATCTCGATTCCGCCCAACGCATTGGCGTTGTCAGCGGGTGCCTAGTGGGTGGTTTGATCGGTGCCCTTCGCGAGACTGCCGGTACCCAAACGCCTTCACTGGCAACGGCGAGTTTTCCGCTGGCTAAGCTTCCCGCTGCTCTAATCGGCGCAGTTTCCGGAGGCCAGGCAGGTGTCCGGGTAACATCGTCTTTATTCGCCCAGTGGCTGCCACCCGGCGCCGGTACCCCCTGGCTGTGCCTTGCCTGTGGGCATACCTTTCGACAGTCGTATCCCCCTTTGGCCGACGCTTACTAAGTCGCGCCTGTTTGGTTTTGCCTTTTACTCACTCACCCCATAGCGCTGGCCTTTGTCAGCGCTTTTTTATGTCTGGAGACTTACTCATGGCTCATCTCGTTGAACAAATGGCTTACGTCGGCGCTACCCCTTGGCACGGCCTGGGGCAACAGCTATCCCGTCAACAACCGCTAGAGATCTGGCAGCAACAAGCCGGTATGAATTGGCATATTGAAGAAGCGCCAGTGCGGTTTATTGCCGAGGGTGCCAGCCACTTGGGTAGCATCCACTCGTTCCCAGAACAGAAGGTGCTCTATCGCTCGGATACCAAGGCTCCCCTTTCCGTAGTATCGCAGCGTTATAAGGTGGTGCAGCCTGAGGAGATTCTGGAGTTTTACCGCGACCTAACGGAATACGCCGGTTATGAGCTAGAGACAGCGGGCGTGCTTAAAGGTGGGCGTAAATTCTGGGCCTTGGCCCGTAGTGGCTTAAGCACCTCGCTGAAAGGCCAGGATGAGGTGAACGACTACTTGCTGTTGGCGACGTCGTGCGATGGCACCCTAGCCACTATGGCGACCCCCACCACGGTGCGGGTAGTGTGCAATAACACGCTACAAATTGCCGTGGATGGTACGTCGCAGGCGGTGAAGGTGCCCCACCGTTCGGAGTTCGACCCCCGTGCAGTGAAACGCCAACTGGGTATTTCTGTTTCTCAGTGGAACGACTTCATGTACCGCATGAAGGCGTTAGCGGAACGTAAGGTCGACCACGGCGAGGCACAGCAGTATTTTCAGTCGGTACTCTGCGGTATTGATAAGGCGATAGACGATCCTTCCAAACTGCCCAACTATCGGGCGCTTAACAAGGTACAGAAGCTCTACCACGGCGAAGGCCGCGGTTCTCATCTCGACACTGCCAAAGATACTGCGTGGGGCTTGCTCAATGCTATTACCGAGTACGTGGATCACGACAAGCGTGCGCGCAGTAACGATACTCGATTGGATTCAGCGTGGTTTGGTCAAGGGGCTCAGTTAAAGCAGGAGGCATTGCAAACGGCCCTTGCCCTGGTGAGCTGACATGCTGTTTCTCATCATCTTACTACTACTTCTTTTGGTTTTTATCTTACCCCTTATTGGATAGCGCGATCAGCCCAGCCATCTACACGGCTGGGCTTTTTGCATTTTACGTGGAGCACACCATGGCCAATCTTAGCCTTGATTTAGATATCGCATTAACCCAACTAACGGAACGACTGCTTACCCAAGACCAAACCTATGCCAAGACCTACGTCATGGCAAAGGGGCAGCTCTATCGCACCGAGCTGCGCTTATGCCCCGTTTCACCTAGTGAGCTTCCTGCCGATCTTTAATCCCTATTGAAGGTACTTCGTCATGGCAACTAAAACTAATGTGGTAAATCACGACTTATCTGCACCCTCTTTACAAGCTGTTCCTACGGTGCCTACCCCTCACCTTGCAGAAAGCACGGCCATCATTCAGGTCATCGAGCGTGCGGCGCTTAACCCAGATGTTGATATCGACAAGATGGAACGCTTATTACAGATGCAGGAGCGGGTGATGGATCGCCAGGCCATGATGGCCTATAGCGCGGCGATGGCGGCGATGCAGACCGAGTTACCCAGCATCGAAGAACATGGCCAAGGCAATAACGGTAAGTACGCCACGCTGGAAGATATCGTCGATACCGTGCGGCCCATTATGCAGAAGTACGGCTTTGCAGTGAGCTTCCGTATTCAGACCCAAGAACGGGGCATTCAGGTCACCGGTGTGTTGATGCACAAGGACGGTCACCGTGAAGAGACCAGCATGCTACTGCCTGCGGATATGAGCGGTAACAAAAACACGGTACAGGCCTTTGGCTCGTCTACTAGCTATGGCAAGCGGTATGTGTTGAGCGCCCTGCTAAACATCACCACGCGAGGCCAGGACGATAACGGCAACACCTGCACTAGAGTAAAGCTAGTAACACCCTTTCAGGCGGGACAGATCCAGCGGCTGATTAGCCAATGCCCCGCCACGACCCAGGAGTGGTTCAGCGGCAAATACGGTTCCGCCGTTCAGGTGCCTCAGACGGACTTTGACAAGCTGCGGGCATCCCTCACCAAGCGAGCGGTTAAGTAAAACGGCGTACAACCCTACCTGAGTAAAGGAGGCATCCATGCAGGTACTCAACATGGAGCAAGGCTCCCCTGAATGGCTTGCGGCGCGCTTAGGGCGCGTCACCATGTCGGAGCTAAAAACGTTGCTGGTCAACGGCAAAGGCCCTGGTGGATTTGGCACTGGGGCCTTTTCGTATATGCATCAGCTGATTGGCGAGCGGATCACCGGTGAACTAGCTGAACCGTTTCAGGGCAACGCGCATACCCGACGGGGCCACGAGCTAGAAAGTGTGGCAAGAGAGCTATACCGCGACGCCACTGGCGAACCAGAGCCACAGGAAGCGGGCATTATCCTCAACCACAACGTGGGTTACTCGCCCGACAGTTTGGTGGGTGATAACGGCTTGCTGGAAATTAAAACCAAACTGCCCAAGTACCAGATAGAGGTGCTGCTGAGCGGGGAGGTTCCCGCCGAGCATGTTGCACAATGCCAAGGAGGGCTGTGGGTCAGCGAGCGGCAGTGGATCGACTTTGTGAGCTATTGGCCTGGCATGCCGCTGTTTATTAAGCGTGCCTACCGTGACGACATCATGATCCGCACGATTGCCGAGCGGGTGGAGGCATTTCATGAAGAGATGGAGCGGCGCATCAGCCAAGTGATGGCTGCGTGAGACAACTTACTAGCTACGCACATTATCCACAATCGACGGAATAGATGCCGGGGCTACAACCCCGGCATTTTTTATTTTTTGGAGGTAAACATGGCTCATTCTAAGCTTAAAGCCGGTGAAGTGGCGGGCACCTACTTAGTCACTTCACCGGTGACCGAAACCGACATCATTACCATGGCTAAGCGCTTCGCTCGGCGTAAACTCGCTAAAGGCCGTAAGATTACAAAGCCCTCGCAAGCATTTGAGCACTTGCAGCTGCTGCTTCAGGACTATGAGCATGAGGTGTTCAGCGTGCTGTTTCTCGACAGCCAACACCGTGTCATCCGCTTTGAAGAGCTGTTTCGCGGCACCATTGATTCGGCTAGCGTGTACCCACGGGAAGTGCTGAAAGCGGCACTAGCCTGCAACGCAGCTGCTGTTATCCTCGTTCACAACCACCCCAGCGGCGATCCTGAGCCTAGCAATGCAGATCGGCGTATTACCGAGCGACTCAAAGAGGCCCTGGGGCTAATGGATATTCGAGTGATTGATCATGTGGTTGTAGGAAGTGATGGTTGTAGATCGTTCGCCGAAATGGGATATGTGTAGAGATATGCCTGAATAAAATGGAGCTGCCTCGCTGGGCAGCTCCAGTAGTGAGATAAGCTTTATTTTTTGAATCAACGACTTGTAATCATAAGCATTCATTTTCCTGAGGAAAAAGAATACCAAATATTTTATGTTAAGCCGTTATTAAACGGCTTAAAACAAATACTGGCTTTTATGATCAATCAATTACGCAGCTCATGAAAGTTGGCCATTCACCACCCGGCTGTATTTGAACGTAATTATATTTATCATACATGAGCTCTTTCTGATCATGATGTGAAGCATTGAAATCAAAGTTCAGTTGATCCCTGTATGGCATCCTTCCACGCCAGTAGCCCATACCCTGATCCAGCAGGATCTTGCTGGATTTACCCGACGCCCACTTCACAGTAATGATTCGACAGTGCAGCAGATCACGTGGTTTATTCATCAGGATAATGTCCGGTGCGATATCGAACTGCTCTTCGAACCAGAGCTTGATTATGGTCTTCTGGTCATCCGCTCGCATCCAGTCATGGCCAAGCAGGTAGCTGGGCTGGTTACTGCTCGGTGCTAGCGTCTGTATTGATAGAGACTGAAGTTCATCACTCCGGAACAACTCCAGGAAACCCGTAAGGAGCATCAGCGACAAGGGCGATTTTAGGTAGCGATCCGAGTAACTGATGGAAATCGCCTGGTCATTGGAGATCAAGTCGGCCAGTTCTGGCATTTGAGCTTTGACCAGTGAATAAAGGCGTTTTTCCAGAGTATTGACAGGCCCATCAAGCTGCGTAGAAATTTCAACGACACGCGCATTTTGTAGCTGTTGGTGCCAGTTACTGCTATCGATAGAACTCCCGGTGACGGGTGGTATAAGTTTGCTGGTAGCCCACACCACATCAGCCTGACCTTGTAGCCAGTCGGAGCCAGGTACTCCAACGCTGTCAGTGCTACTGTACAGGCTCTGAACACCAGACTGTGAAGGGAGTTGTGCAATTAGGTACGGAGCTTGAAACTCTGTGGGATTCAGCTTGATTAGCTCAATGCCTAAGCGCTCAAACAGTGCAAAGGTCTCCTTTTGCTCGGTGCTTAACAGAGCAGTCGTAGCAATCCCAAGGCGGACTTTGAGCCTCTCTGAAATGGCCCACGTTAGCACTTGTTCCCGGAAACGAGGATGGTCCATATCCCAATCTTCACAGGAACCGTGAAGACAAAGCAAAATCGATGCTGTTTGATCACGATGATCCAATGAGTTGATGGCGTAGCTCAGTTCGCGCAACGGACCGACCGAGCAATAGCGAGCACCATGCAAACCAGTAAATACATCGGGAAGCCCCAGATGCTCAATCAGTCGAGAATCGTTCATCCACTGCAACGCCAAATTGCGATCCAGTTCTTCACGTTCAACACGACTATCCTGACTGGCCAGACAGTGCGAGCAAACATTCTCGCAGTTGGCAGGGCATCGTAACCTATCCAAAGTCTTGCTCAGCAGCAGCGAAATATCAGCCAGACCAGTCAGTACAAATCCGGCCCCCCCACTGACTTCATCGAACAATTGGATGACAGCGCGTCCCTCCCTAGTTTCCCGGTCACGGTCCAGACGATAGCCGAATCCCATTTCGTTGCTGGCGATACCGATCTGATCTGCGATAACGTCGCGCATAGCAACACTCAGTGTCGTAGCGACTAAACGACCTTCAGAGGTATCGCGTAACCACTCTCCAGTAAGGGGATTCCTGAGGAATACCTCAAGCACATCAGTTCGAATCTGATAGCCCAAATGAATGTTGGGTTTAACCGTTTCGCCTGAGCAATCGCGCTCCTTGTGACTACCGGCTAACCCACCAACCGGGCGGTGGCTTTTATCAGGTTGCAAGTCCTTGGGAATTTCGCCCGAGGCAAGCATCGACTCTGCACGTCCACAGGTCATACAGACAGCATATCCTTTTTCATACTCGCCAGTTGAATGGTGAAAAACGCTACCATCATGACCAAAACGCACAAATCCGCAGCGTTGGTCGGGTAACGCAGTACTTTCACCATTCAGTTGAATACGTGGACGCTCAACGCGGATGAATTTCTGCGAAGTAACATCGTTGGTGGTTTCCTCGTAAAAGTCGGTCAAGAAGCCGCCTGGACGCAACACCATACATAATTCGGCTGACGGAATCGGGGTTGTACAATGCGAACAGCACAATCCGCTATTGTTAGAATAGGCATTTTCGATCACCCCAGAACTTCCGCACTCCGGGCAGCGCCAAGCTACATCGAACTTTTGTGCCTCATTGATCTTCCCGTCGCCATGCCACTGCAGGCTGACCCCAGCAGAACGATAAACACGTCCATCAATAACCACCTGAGCGCCGGGGGCGTATTCTCTAATGGCGATATTCAAGCTGCGCGATGGCATTTCCTTGTTGTTGAAAATGTTGTCTTCGCGGCTAACATTGTCCTTTCGCTGCAGATGCATGAAATCTTCTACGTTGTATGTCTTGAGACTCACAACATCGGTAGGGAAACCGTAGCCCGGCAAGAATGCAGAGGATGCCAAATGACGCAGTAAATACTCGTTCTCATGGCGCTGCTTCTCTAGAGTCAAAGCTTTCTTATAGGGGCCCTCACTGACTGACTTCAACTTATGGTCGATATTGCGGTGTTCAGCCAGCCAGTACTCCTTGATGTCTCGCACCGCCTGTTGTGTTTCGCCAGTGATTGAGCTGAGCGAACGTCCTTTCAGGCAGGTACCCCTTGCAAGTTGCTTCACGGCACTACCATATTCTTCTGAGCTTGCCATGAGCCAAGCCATGAACTGCTGACAGGGCGACTCGTCTGAGTCGAAGAACCATTTCAGAGTTAGTTTTGTTCGGTCGCCATCATTGCTGCTGTGCATACGCAGGAATAACGATAGCAACAGAGAGTTGATATGACGCTGTACGATCCTAGCAGAACTGAGGGTAATGCTCGGTGCTGGAATTGCGGTCACAAACGGCCACTTCGGATGGGAGAATGCTCGCTGGTTATGCGGATCGGCTTTGCATAGCGTATATGCGATCGCCCGAGCTTCGCTGCGTCGTCCGGCGCGACCTGCGCGCTGCAAATAATTGGCCGGATGGGGCGGCAGATTATTCATCACCACAGCAGAAACACCGCCGATATCCACACCCATTTCCATGGTGGTGGAGCAATTCAGCACGTTTATATCGCCGCGCTTGAACTCCTCGACATAGTCATCCAGTCGTTTTGCCGACTGCTGTGCCGAGTGCTCGGCTGTTCGGTAGTAGAAACCGCCTTCGACTGTTCGGTCACTGATATCCGTCCACAGGCTTTCTTTTCTTAAATTAGTGATGACAGGGTCTTTTGCAACCAGCTGCCGAATCTGAGCTTGCTTGGGTACTGGTGAGCCGTCCGGCATTAGAGTGCTCAAGGTAGGAAGCTGGATCTTCTGGCAACGGTAATCCTGATTTAGCAGCTTTCGCGGCAAATAGGGTGTCAAGCCACGGAAGGTGTTATCGAAGATGCGTCGGGTCAACGGGCAGACCCAACCCTCTGTAGGTAGCGAGAAGGTAAGGGACTCCAAACGCAAACGGTGACCAGTATCGGATGGCTCCAGAATGCCAGCATTGACCAGCGCCAGCCACGCCGCGTCTAACCAGCTATTGATCTTGTCGGCATCCACATTCATGTCGCGATTCAGCCCGGTTGCCAGTTCGAGCAGCTTGATCAGACGGTGGGGCGTGCCAGGCTTGATCTGCGGCCACTTCCGGATGGTACTGCTTTCCTGCACGTCGCCCTTGGGCGAGTAAAGCGCCTTAGGACTGAAGCGGCTGCCCATCCAGCGGCGCATCTTGTTTTCCATCGGGATGAAAGTGTTCTCTCGGACGTAGAAATCGAGTGCAACCTTGAGGAAGTCGCGCCAGTCATCCAGCGTCAGAACGCTTCGGGGATCATTTGCAGCGCCCAATGCGGGAATGGCGCGTGTATCAACCCACAGCGGTGGAGTGGTCGTCACCTTCTCCAACCCTTGGTAGCCGACCTTGATCAGTCCCAGTGTTTCCGTGCTATTTTGGTTCTTGGGTCGCCGGGAGAACTCGCGGGCCATCAGCAGGCGCGCCATGGTCAGACCACCTTCGCTGCCATCGAACAGCGCCGGATTGGCATAGCGGTTATAACGCAGGATGAATTTATCGATATCCCTGGCTGCCGCGATAGTGCCTGCCATCTGTGGCCACGGAATGATTTCGGCCTTGGTAGGTACGGCGCCGCTCTGCAAAAGTTCGGCTTGCTGACGCAATTCTGCCGCCATGCCAGCTAAACCTTGTTTTTCCAGATTTTCAGCCAGAGTGAGCAATTCGACTGGACTACCGTTAGGCGTGTCTTTAGGAACAGCATCGGCCTTGGCTTGTGCATTCCTTAGTGTTTCAAACACTAACCCACGTAGCCGCGAGCGCTCGGCTTCCTGCTGCATTCGCACCGCCATGCGTGCGGTGCCCTGGCGACTGTCGGTGAATGTAATCAGCTTGCGCCCGCGCCCCGGGAGTTCTTCGGGGGAGCGGCCTTCGGAATCTGCCTTGTCAGGATCAGGGCAGAATTCCAGGACGGTCGGCACGGCGTTGGCAATGTAGAACGGTGCACCGAGGTAAGCCTTTCTCAGGAAATCACTGGTGCCAAACGACGAGTTGTCGCAGTGGCTGCAGCAGCAATCCTCCTCCTCGGTAAGTATGATGCCGATATTGCGTTCAGCGTTCACGGCTCCGAGCTTCCGGCTCTCAAGATCAAGAGTGATCGAGAAGTAAGGTTCATGCGCAGTCGCCAGCCCGGCAATGATCAAGCGCGTGCTGGCGACACTCGATGTCAGCAGTTCGACTGGTGTGTCCTCGCCACCGTTTTCGTGATTGAGGGCGAACTCATCGCCTGCATAAGGGCTGGGCTGGTGTAGTTCTCCACTGCGATCTTCTGCCAATAGGTGCGGCGTCTTGCAATCGTCGCAGAAGCCGAGCTCATAAACTGGCGCATGGCATACGCAATGCGTTCGTTGGTTCACATAGACGTTGCCGAAGGGCCAGTCCTGCAGATGATTGGACTTAGCAGAGCAGTTAGGATCGACGCAGGCCCATAGGCCATGCAGCATGCGTTGGAACAGGTGGACTCGCAGCTTAAGAAACGGCGGCTGATTTTCGGCTGGTCGAGTGCCAGTCATGGTATCGAGCCAGTCGAGTACCTCTTGCTGTTGTTCGCTCTTGCGACATCCCTGCAGTTGATCAGCGACCTCATCTATAAGATCGTTGAGGTCAAGAGGCTTATCCGAGCTAATAACCGCGTGACGCAAACATCGGGAAATACTGCTTTGGCTAAGCATTTCAAAGCGTGCCGGTGATACTTCAACTTCCGGCTCGATCTCACGGATTGTCTGCAGAGCTATTTCCTTGTTTGGCAAATCGAAAGCAAGGTCCGGCCAGACACGCGAGCCCCCAATAACATCTACTTGCTCAAGCGGTACATCCGCAAGGTCTGCCAAATAGCGCTTCAGGCGTTCCTCAGCATCTACTCCAGCGATAGTGGCTGAAGTAGCAACAAAGCGGATCTGCTCAGACTGCCTACCAAATGCCTGCACCACTCGCCGAAGCAACAGGGACAACTCGGCAGCTTGGGAGCCCACGTATGTGTGCGCTTCATCAAGTACGATCCAGCGTAGAGATTGTTTCTGGCGCGAGATTTCCAGGATGGGATTGTCGACCTGACGCACCAGCATGTACTCCAGCATTGTGGCGTTGGTCATCAAGATGGGGGCCGGCTCTCTCCGTAGTAACTCCCGCGACAAAATCTGGTTGGACTTCTGCTGCTGATCCTTACGAACCTTATCAGCGTGTTCCTCAGTCTTACCATTGTATAAGCAGAAACGGATGTTGTTGCCGTACTTATAAGTCCAGGCGTCGAGTCGCTCCTGCTGAGAATTGATTAGTGCATTGAGCGGATATAAGAAAAGAGCGCGGACGCCAACCAGGGCAGCTTCGCTGCGCTCATGTTCTCGAATCAAATCCTCAAGAATAGGTACCATGAAACATTCAGTCTTGCCCGAACCGGTACCGGTGGTGATGACAGCCGAGCGCGGGTGTTCGTCGAGAAGAGTACGCCAGGCCTTTAGCTGATGGGTGTAGGGAGATTGGTGCCTAGAGAATCTGTAAGGTCGCTTTTCGGCAGAAAGATTCGGATCTGGTCGATAGTGCGGCTTCTCCAAGGTGTCCAGCAGGCTTGTCGAAAGCAACTTGCCCTGCAGATCTTGCAATTTTAAATTCGACTCTTCCCAACCAAAGGTGTGCTCAAAAACTGGCGGTGCCAGGAAACATCCATTATCCCCTAAAACGTTCACCATACTCTGGCTTAAGTGATTGCGCAGGCCTGGATTGTGAATACCCAGCACACCCAGCGTTGCTTCTCGAGTGCGGTCAAGACTTTGTGCGATCAGGTCCCTAAAAAAACGCATCACTACTCCTTATGCCTCGTCCTGCGAGGCGAGTAAATAAGACACCATCAGTGCGTGTGCGGGCACGAACCATCCCTGACGGTCAAAGTCTGAAATCAATCGAATCGCGAATTTAAGGTAGGCTGGAGTCAATGGCAGGTCAGTAATTTTGGCCCTTCCAGCCGTGACGAAGGCCATAAATATGGGCAGGTAGGTCACTGCGTCGGTGAAATCCGTCAGTGAAAGAGCTTTTACTGGCGGTGGCAGTTCCTGTTCTTTAATCCAGTCAGAAAGCTCTCGGCCCAGCAGAGTTGGCCAGTTTTGGTTAGCTTCGTGGTATCGGCGTAGATCCTGGTACCAAATCGGCAGAACATTTTCAGGTGGCAGCTTTGTCAATGAGCAACGATTGCCTGTGCTTAGGTAATCTCCAAGGTACTCAAACCCTGAAACAATAAAACGCAGCACGTTGGCACGATTCGATATAAGGTTGTTGACCAAAGCTTCAGGAAGCCCGGTCAAACTTATAGAATCCTGGAAAAGCCGATATGCTCTTACCCATAAAGGAAGAGAGATAGTTTCCCAAATAACAGCTAGCTCATCACGTATGCGAACACAGAACGGCTCATCCATCTCAAGACGGAATATTGCGAAGCTTAATGCTTCCTGGTTGCGAGATAGAGCCTTCCAGGTCTCGAAAGACGAAAGTGGCAGGTGATGGTAGTTCTGCTTTAAATCGGCAAGGTACTGCCAGCCACTGTGGTTGAAGTCTTCTGCCATGGCAGCAATTTGCTGGTCGATGACATACGGATTTTGCCAGGGGTGAAACAGTTCGGCAGCACGGTGTAGTGAGAATACCTCTGCTGCTGTATCTAAGCGATTTTCAGGTATCAAATAAAGGGCCGGACGAAAATGGATGTCCGAGTTATCTGCCGGGTAAATTAGCCATGGCCCCCGAGATTGCATAGCGTGAGGTATCTTGAAACTACCGGTACCAACTGATTCGCTAGTTTTCTCGATTAATTGTAAAGGGGTTTGCTTAGGGTCGGACAGCAGCATAGCCTCTGCCTTCACGCCATCAAGTACAGCTCTTTTAGAGACACCGCCTATATGAAAGACATCGCGCTCTTCCCATTCAAGCTGCCCACCATAGCGTCGGATATCAATTTTAAGCAGTAGTTGTTCGGCTTCAATTGTAAGTTTGATATAGGCATCCTGCTCATCTACTGCTCCAAGCATGCTCTGCATGTCAGCAAGATAGCTAAACAGGTTGAGCATTACAGGCGCCGAATCTACTCGGATACTGTATGTACGCTGAGGATGCGGCCGCTCTTCGCAAACCAACTCCAGCTGTATATAGAAGGTTTGTCCTTGAGTTAAGCCTGAACTCAGTGAAATGCGATATCCCAATAGATCAGCCAATAACAACTCTCTGGCTCCTGAGGGATGACCGGACGGGTCCAGCAGACGGGCACCCTGGTAAGGATAAGGTAGTTGAAGCTTGAGAGGAGGTAATCCTTGACCTACTTCGATCATAAATTTCGACGGTGGTGCGTCACCTTGGTAGCGAAGATACAGCGAACATTCTGATTGCTCCACTACCAACGCATTGCTGACAATATGCGGATTAAGCTGCTTAGCCCCTTTAATTTGAAGACGCGCAGGTTGCTCGCGTACTTCGGGGATCAGCGAGAGACTGAAATCTCTGGGGAGAACGCCGAAACGACGCTGCATTAGTGTCTTGCCCGAGCGGGTGCGCAAGGTATAACGAACCGAGCCGTAATGGCTAATAACCCGACGGTCAAGTAACTCGCCATTGATGAACTCTAGCAAATCTTCTCTTGTATGAGGGTAGCCTTCAGGCAGCTCAAGGTTAGGCCAGCCTAAAAAAACCATCGAGTGAGAACTTTCGTAAAGTGCAAACACCCCCGAGAGGGTCGGTTTCGAGTCATCACTATTCGTCTGATTAAGCTCGACTAAATATCGATCATCCCCTTTTATTAACGTGAAGTCGGAGATTGCGTCGACCCAAAGACCATTTTCTTGATCCTTGGGTAAGTATGTTACATCATGATCTTTGCAGATGGTGTCAAAGCCATCGGGAACTCGGATACGGACACACTTGGATGATAGGGAGCAACTGGATACAGCGACCAGTTGCCAGCGTTCGGAGCGACTCTCGAAAATCAAAGGTGTATCTTGATAATCGATGGCACTGCCATCGAAATATTGGCAATGTACAACTCGCCCGTTGTCTAATAAACGAAGACTCAGCAGTTCGCTAGGTTTTCGACGTTCAAGCGTGACTTGAGGATTTGAGAAACGTGCTTTAATACCTTTTTCGGTAAGCTGGCCGTAAACGGAAGGACCTCTAGCTAGAAGGCTTTCACCCTCGTAGTAAGCTAGCTCAAGGCGGGTACTATTAAGACTTGTTGGATCAACTGCGAGCTCTGCCTCATAGGGCAGAATTAACTCTGTGCGTATTAGCCACTGAGGCAATATGCCATGCAGAAAATGCTCGCAAGAGAAGTCTCTCGCCCTACCCAAAGTTTCTTGACGCTCCTTGCGCTTCTGACCCGCGTCCCGGAGCCAGTCATTGAGCAGCGTTCGTGCATTGCTTTCATCCAATGGTATTGGGAAAGCTTCTGTCCATCCTGGCGCTGCCTGATCCAAATAATTGGTAGGATCATCCTGATCCTTGAGTGGGTGATGCTCGACCAGATACATGAGCTGATCAACGATACCTGCTAAAAGCCTACGCGTTTCAAGATTGCGGAAAATGAGCGGTAGCTCGTTTTCGAAGTCCGCCATTAAATCCGAAGTTGTTCTTCGATTACCTTCAGTTCTATAAAAATGCTTAATACCTCTGCGTACAGCGCGCCCGAATCCGTGTGATTCACTTTGAACTAAAGGCCACGGTAGTCCGCCTTCAGCGAATAGCGAGCCAAGCCAATCACGCCCGTTTTCCCGAAGCCGTATTGGCCGTTTCCAATACGCCAGACCTGTAGCGGAGAGGCTGGCGTGCTGTTGTGAAGATAGAGAAGCCCCCAGCAAAGCCTCTGGCCCTGACCACGACCAAGAACTGTTATAAGCACGCCGATACTGCTCGCTGACGAATAGACAAAAACAAGCCGCCAGATGAGTGGAGCTGTTTGCCACAGAACCACGCTTGAAGTAAGAACGAAGTAACTCGACAAGCGACCTGAATTCAGCCTCTGTAACGTGATAGTTATAAAGAGGAGTGCCGTCAGGCCCCTTGAACATTCCACGAGTTAATAGAAACTCGCTTAACCAAGCCTTTGCATAAGTGGTAGTTGATGTTTTCAAAAGCTTTGCAATCCCTTTGCCAGTTATAATTTAATGATTTTTATGCACTTTCGTAATGAATGACTCATAGACTGTATGGGGACGACATAAAAATTTTCTTTTAGTATTGTTGAGGCCGAATTCAGATTAATCATGCTGTTATCAAATAAAATGACGCAACCAGCAATTAAAATCCATCAAAACCGCACCCTCTCCGCATGCTCCCTCAACCACTCACGACACTGCGGATAGTCCGGCATCACCCGCCCCAGCTCATGCCAAAATTCGGGAGAGTGGTCGTGGCGGATCAGATGGCAAAGCTCGTGCATCACGACGTAATCCACCATGCGGTTGGGGGCCATCATGATCTGCCAGTTAAACTCCAGCTTGCCCTTGGCGGTGCAGCTGCCCCAGCGTGATTTGAACGTGCGGATGCCTACGCCCATGGGCGATACCCCCACAACGGGGGCAAAGCGCGTCACTTTCTCTTTTAGCTTTTGTTCTGCTTGGCGCTTGTACCAGCGTACCAAGGCGTTGCGCACCATGGATGGGCGCTGGGTACTTTGGGGTAGCGTGATTAACAGCTTGCCGTGTACCAGCTTTACGGGCGCAAAGGCACCGGTTTCTATCTTGAGGCGATAGTTACGCCCCAGGTAAGGAAACGCTTCACCGGAGACAAACTCGCGGCTACTGGCAGGTGCGGTCAGCTGGTGTAGCGCCATTTTTTCTTTGATCCAGCGCCGCTTGCTGGCCAACAGCTGGTCGACCTTCTCAAGCGGGGTGTCACTGGGCACTACTATCGAGACCGCCCCTTCTTCCACGCGGATATCCGCCGATTTACGGCGATTGGTGCGGATGATTTCGGCAATAAAACCCGAGGCCTCTCGGTATTCGGTTGGGTTTGCCATAACGGTCATGGATTCACTTTTCCAAAACGGTTTTTGGCCAGCTCCATAAAGCGGTCTTGCACGACGGTGACCAGGGCTTTGTCCGCGAAGGAGCCATCCAGCACGGCGCGCTTAATCTCTTTTTTCATGCGTTTGACCTGATCCTGCTTATCGAAGAAGTCGACGATCTGGGTAGCTTCATCAAACATATCGACGAGGTGCTGGCTGATGGCCTTGATCTCATCATGCACCGCTTCGCTAATGGCATCTTCCCCGGCGTGGTGAGTCACTTCCGCCATCAGGATGTTGTAGAACGCGAACTCGGTTTCACTCAGCCCCAAGGCATCGGCTTCTTGCTTATGCTCGGTGTCGATGGTGCTGACCATCTGCAGCAGTAGTTCTAGCTGTTGATCCCACTTGCCCGCCGTTTTCTCGATGATATCCCGCAGGCGTAGGCTGAGCGATTTGTAATACTCAGGATCTTCTTCCAGGTTGACGGTGATGTGGTGCTTAATCGCGCTTTCAATCTCGGACGCCTTAGATTCCGGGGATTTGATCTGCTCTACCGTTTGCTTGAAGTTGGCATCCATTAAATCCACAGGCGGGATCTTGGGGTCTACCCCCGTGCTGATAATGTGGTCTTCCACCAGCTTGCGGACTTTTTCACCCACATCCGCTAGGTTAAGGCCTGGGTCACGGTAACGATTCCGCGCGGCGTTTTGCACTTTGCCCCAGAATTTCAGGTCAGGCACAAACGGTTTGGCCGCTGTATCCGGCAGAATGATATCCATCTGTTTGGCCAATGCTTTATACGCCAGCTCAAACTGCTGGCGTTTGTCTTCGTCTTTGAGAAACAGGACGTAGGTATCAATATCGTTCTCTTTCACCCCTGCAAATAGCTTAGCCACCCGCGTATGGGCGGCCTTCAGCTTGGGGATCTCGTCTTTCAGGCTGTGGTAGGTGCCTTCGGCGTCGTCGTTACTGAACATCTCCAGCGCTTCGGTCAGCTGATCAGATAGCCCGTAGTAATCGACAATAAAGCCTGCCTCCTTTGCCCCTTGGCCGTTAGGTGACGAGCAGGTGCGGTTAACCCGCGCAATCGCCTGCATCAACGTGTGGTCTTTCAGGTTGCGGTCGATATACATGGCTTGAGCAATAGGCGCATCGAAGCCGGTTAACAGCATATCTTTCACGATCAAAAAAGCCGTCGGGTCTTCACTTAACGGCTTGGTGAAGTTGCTGATGACCTGTTTCTGGCCGGCTTTATCGGTGTATTGCGCCAAGTAAGCCGGGTCATTGTGGCTACCGGAAACAATAACCTCAGACGGCGGCGCATCCAGCTCATCCAGGGTTTTCTTGAACAGCGTGGCAGCATAGCGGCTACCGACCACAATCATCGCCTTAAAGCCGTTGGGCTGAATATGCTCGCGGTAGTGTTTCAGCAGGTCGATGCATACCCAGCGGATGCGTGCCGGTGCTTCGCGTATCGCACGTTCCACCCCGTACTTTTTCCTGATCTCTTTTTTTTCGTCATCGCTGTAATCGCGAAAGTACTCGTCGAAAAGCGCATCCAGCGAATCGCCCACCACATCGGTGAGCACCTGACGGCCTTCGTAGAGAATACGCACCGTGGCCCCATCGGCCACGGCTTCGTTGATTTTGTATTGATCGATATAGCCACCAAACGCCTGGCTCATTTTCTGCGTTTTCAGCAACGGCGTGCCGGTAAAGCCAATCTTGGGGGCATTAGGTAGCGCGGCGTTAATAGTGGCAGCGAGGTTACCGAACTGGGTGCGGTGGGCCTCATCGGCCAGCACGATCACTTTATCGCTAGGGTTCAGGTCGCTGAAATCGCCCTCGGCTTCGGCATCCTGAAACTTCTGCACCATGGCAGTGACGATATCGGATGAGTCGCGCTGCAACAGCGTTTTTAGCTGAGCAACGGAACCCGCATTGTGAATAGTCTCATTTTGGGCATCGCGGAACGTCGCGGAGAGTTGGCTATCCAGCTGTGTGCGGTCAGTGATGAACACCAGCTTGTACTGCTGTAGTTCTGGGTCGCGACGCATCTTCACCGCTAGCATCACCATGGTAAGTGACTTACCAGAGCCTTGGGTATGCCACACCACCCCCGATTTTTCCTTACGATCCCGGCCAGCTTTCAGCCGCTCAATCACCTTGTTAACCGCACGGTACTGCTGGTAGCGGGCAATCTTCTTGATTAACCGCCCATCCACGGCTTCAAACAGGGTGAAGTTCTGCAGCACGTCGAGAAAGTTAGCGGGTGAGAAAAGCCCTGCCAGCAGGCGCTCTTGAGCATTGATATCTGTGTGAGCCGGTTGGCCCGCTGCAATGCGCTGCGCTTCTAGCAGGTAAGCTGGGGAAGGCACATCGTTAACTTCATACGCAGTGGAGGAAGGCTTAGGCGTGTTGGTGACCTGAGCGGAAGTGAGTAACTGATGAATATCTGCATCGCTAAACGGGTAGGCATCTTTCCAATCGCCGTAATGCTGAGCGCTGGAGCTAATCGTACCGACCCTGGCTTGATCGCGGCAGGTGGAGACCATCAGTTGGTTATACCAGAACAGCTTTTGGGCACCTTCGTCATCTTCGGGGTAGCGCAGGTTGGCGTAGCGCCGTAACTGGTCAATACCTTGCGCCAGGGCGTCGGTAATATAGGGCGATTTGCACTCAATCACTGCCAACGGTAGGCCGTTCACGAAGCAAACGATATCCGGGATGATGTTCTGATTGAGGCCTTCAATCTTGAATTGATTGGTGCAGAGAAAGTCGTTGTTGTCAGGCTGGTCGAAGTCGATGATTTTGACCGTCTGCCCTTTTCGCCCCTTGCCCACGTCCTGCTCTACCGAGAGGTAGTTGACCAGATGCTGGTAAATCGAGTGGTTGTACTCCATCAGGCCTGCGTGATGGGGATGAGTAATCTCCCGCAGAACCTTGCGGAGGTTTTCTTCACTGATCCAGGGGTTCAAGCGCCGCAATGCGGCTTCTAACTGTTTGACCAGCACGACATCACGATAGTAGCCGCGCTCACCGGTAGAAGGGGCACCGTTAATAGGCAGCACAGGGGATAAACTTGCCCCAGGAACATAACGCCACCCCAGTTGCTGGAGTTGGGCAATGGCAGGCAGCTCGACCTTTTCGACTTCATCCTGAAACAAGGTAAGTATCCTTTGTCATACTTTTTGCTCAGCCTAGCATGCTACCGCCATCGGTTCAGCCGTTTAAGACCTAAGCAGCGGCGTCTCGACGCAAGTAGTTATGAAGTGCCTCAATGAACGCGTTATACTTTATTCAATCAAAAAGCCAGCCCAGCTTGGGCATTTTCCACAGACGCATCCGGTAATTTATGGCGACGGCAGAGCAGATCAAAGCATTATTGAAGAGCCACGCTGATCACGATGATCAGCGGTTCTACTCTATTGCCTTGCAAGTCGCTGCCAAAGAAGCCCGCAAGGGGCACCACAAGCTGGCCAGCGAAATCAAGGAAACCATCGAGCGCTCGCAGAAAGCCTCGAAAAGCTTGACCGTTGCGCCTGCTAAACCGACCCCGCTGGCCCAGCACCCCAAAGGCGATTTGAAAGGGCTTTTGGAGCTGACGCACTCAACCGCTCGCAAAAACGAGTTGGTGCTGTCGAGTGAGGTAAGCGAGCGGCTGGATAAAGTGTTACTTGAGCAACGGCAAAAGAGCCGATTGGCTCAGTACGGCCTTTCTCCAAGGCGTAAGCTGTTATTTACCGGCTCGCCGGGCACGGGCAAAACCCTGTCGGCAGCGGTGCTGGCTTCAGAGCTTAAGCTACCGCTGTACACCATCGTTCTGGATAACCTGATCACTCGCTTTATGGGCGAGACCGCCGCTAAGCTGCGGTTGATTTTTGATCACATCAAGCAAACTAGAGCGGTGTACCTCTTTGACGAATTTGACGCGATCGGCACACAGCGGGGGGCGACAAACGATGTTGGCGAAATACGTCGCGTGTTGAACTCGTTCCTTATGTTCGTCGAACAGGACACCTCTGAAAGCATCATTTTGGCGGCGACCAATCACCCAGAATTGTTGGATAAAGCGCTTTACCGGCGTTTTGACGACATCATTCAGTTTGAAAAACCAGGCCAGGCGCAAATCAAGCAGCTGGTCGAAAATCGCCTCTCAGCGTTTGAGACTGGGCATCTAAGCTGGGATGAAATCACCCAGGGTGCCTGCGGGCTAAGCTCAGCGGACGTTACCCGAGCCTGTGAAGACGCTGCCAAAGAAGCGGTCTTGCACCATGATGCCAACATCACCACTGTAATGATTACCAAGGCCGTGCAACGCCGACAAAACGGAAAACAATAAGGGAACTTCATGGCGGATCAGAAACCGCATCTACTGTTAAGCGGTATTGGCCGCAACGAAGATTTTCAGTCCCGTAATCAAGTTAGAGGTGCCGGTGTCCCTCGTAGAGATCGGAATGCACACGGTATCGCTTTAAGGCAGCAATACTCCGATGCACTTGCTAGGCATCAGGCTCGCCAGTCTAAGACATTGGCTCCCATTACTGACGAAACGGGTATTTACGTTGAAATCGTAGGGTTTTCGGATGTCGAGCTTCCACTTGATAAGCTCGATAATCGTGCTTTTAAGCTTCGGTCATGCCGTAAAGTGGATGGAAGGGAAGTAGCAACGGTGTTTATCCCTGACCCTCAGCGAGACGCTTTTCAAAAAAAGGTTCATGAGTATCTCAATAAAGATAGAGCGAAGGGTAAACCTGCTAATCAAGCCCTTATCGACAGTATTGCAGAGGTTAAGCTGGCAGATTTACGCTCATTTTGGACAGATGACCTAGCGCTATTCCCCAAAGTGACTGATCAGCCCGTGTGGTGGGAACTGTGGCTGAAAAAACGAGCGACAGACCTATCTGCTAGCGAAGTGGCCGAGCAGCTTGCGGAGCGGCTTAACGCTGAGCTAAGCAACACCTCGCTTAGTTTCTTTGATAGTTTCGTTATTCTCATCAAAGCATCCGTTGACCAGCTTGAATCAGCTCCTGAGCTAATCGCCAACCTTGAAGAGTTACGTCGCGCAAAGCAGACTCCGAATGCGTTCATTTCCATGCCTGCCAAAGAGCAGCATGAGTGGGCCGATGAGTTAGCAGACCGGATACGGCTAGACGAAAGCACCACAACCGCTATTACGGTGCTGGATACAGGGGTCAATTTCCATCATCCACTACTAAGTCAGGTGACTACTCAGCAATTGGCACAAGCGTGGGAGTCCAGCTGGCCTCTTTATGATGACTACCAGCCTACCTCCCCCCTTGCACCTTATAACGATCACGGTTCCAGACAAGCAGGGCTAGCAGCGCTAGGTGAGCTAGATGAATCGTTACTTGCTACCCACGAGATTTGGCTTGCTTACCGAGTTGAGTCTGGCCGCATACTGCCACCCGCTGGGAATAACGATCCTGAACTTTACGGCGCTATTACTGTAGGCACCGCAGCGAAGCTTGAAATTGATAACCCGGAATTTTCCCGCGTTTATTCTCTGGCTGTTACCTCGCCTGCTGACTCCATAAGCGGGCAGCCTTCGTCTTGGTCTGCCGAAATTGATCAGTTTGCCTTCGGTCTGGAGGACGATTTACAACGGCTGTTTGTGATTTCTGCTGGTAACAACCAGTCGCTATACGCGACGGTGGATGTCTGGGAGCAGTTATATCTCGCAGAAATTGAAGACCCGGCACAAGCATGGAACGCCTTAACCGTCGGTGCCTACACAGAAAAAACAACCAATGACGATCCTGATTTTACAGGTTGGTCGCCCTTTGCCAAACCTGGGGATGTTGCCCCCGCAAGCCGGTCATCCGTGAATTGGGGCTGGCAAAAGCAAGCGCCTTATAAACCTGATGTGGTGGCTGAAGGCGGTAACCGGTTGTTATCGCCTGACGGCACGGAAGTGTCCGATGCTGACGTGGTATCGCTATTAACCACCTCCGGCAGAACCAGCGGGCAGTTATTTGAAACCACCAAAGATACCAGCGCTGCTTGTGCGCTGGTTTCCAGGCAGGCCGCGCTGCTGATGGCTGAATATCCTGACTACTGGCCAGAAACAATACGCGGGTTGATTGTTCATTCGGCAGAATGGACACCCAGGATGTGGGAGCGCTTTGGTTTGCTTCAAAAAGACCAGGCGCCTTCTAATGCTGCTAAGACAATGCTGCGATGCGTTGGTCATGGTGTACCTAGCTTAGAGCGTGCAAGGTATAGCGCCAATCATGCCCTGACGTTGATTGTTCAGGATACCCTGCAGCCCTTCACCAAACCGAGGGCCAAGGCTTCTGGCGACCCTAAACTGAACGAAATGCAGCTCTACCAGTTGCCCTGGCCCGTTGAGGAGTTACGCAAACTGCCGCCAGAGATGAATATTAAATTACGAGTGACGCTTTCGTACTTTATTGAGCCGAATCCTGGCCGTAGAGGCTACCGTCAGCGCTACAGCTATCAATCCCACGGGCTGCGTTTCAAAGTGATCAATCCCGGACAACCCTTGAGAAATTTCCAAGCAGCTATCAACAAGGTTGCCAACGATACAGTTGAAGATTATCAAGGCGTAGAGGGAGACAAAAGCGGTTGGCTATTTGGTACCAATCTAAAAACTTACGGTTCACTTCACTCCGATACATGGACAGGTTCAGCAGCGGATCTTACCGATATGCACACGCTGGCGGTGTATCCCGTGGGCGGCTGGTGGAAGTACCGGGCAGGAGAAGAGCGCTGGCAAAACCGTGTTCGTTTTAGTCTGATTGTCAGCATTGACGTGCCGGATAGCGAGGTGGATATCTACTCAGAGGTCGAGAACTTGATTCAAACCAGCGTGCAGGTGGAGACCTAAGAAAGCGGCATCGATACGCACTGTATGATGCCGTTACTTCAAGGGTGGGCTTAGACGTCGGCTAGCTCGCAGGTATCGACCTGAACACGGACTTTACCGGTTAGCAGGTCTTGCATGAGGGCTTTTTTGAACGATTGAATAGCGTTGATCTTATTGATAGTTTTTGTGATACGAGCCTCAACTGAGTCTAGAGCATTAGCTATGTTTTTTTGCTCAGATATGTCCGGTACCGATATTGCGATACGACCCAAAGACTCACCGCTGATGCCTGCTCTTGTAGTGAATTTGCTGTTATCCATCATTTGCTTACGAACAGCATTGCTTTGGAATATATATTTCAAAAAATGAGGATGGAATAAATTATTCTTTTGACGGCCACGTATAACGAAGCCATTGAAAACTACATCGTCTCTTTCACCTAGATATACATTAGTAAAGCCAATTTCGTCAGGTGTTTCAGAGGTTCTCGTGAAAAACACATCTCCAAAATGAACCCTGAACCTTGAGAGCTCCTTTTCATTCATTTCGACGAGCGCGCTAAGATCTGAATCCAGAATTCCTCCACCTACATAAACATTCTTGTAGCTGATAATTGGTACGCCATGACCAAAAGCATCCTTGTCTTTATTCACACCATTTTTAAGATCAAACACGTCCCCCAATAGATAGCTTTCCCAGCCAACAGGGATCTTACCCACAGGCGAATCCTTAAACTCAGTATGCGGAACGCCGCCCGATCCAATGCCCTTGGTCAGAAGCTCCTGCATCATGCCGGTTTTCAGGTCTTTCAGCTTGTCGATCTGGGCGCGCGTTTTTTCAATCACCTCGTCGACAGATGACAGGATGGCAGCGATTTTTTTCTGTTCGGGGAGTGGGGGAAGCGGAACAGAAATAGCTTCAAGTTGGTTTCCACTGATATTAAGTTGGGCAGCTCCGGCTGCCAAGCCTGTAATTTCGCGCCTCACCGTTTCTGATAGATAGCAATAAGATGTAAAAAGTGGGTCGGTATTTGGCTTGTTTCGCAAGCATCCAACACGTTGATTTAAGTAACAAAGGCCATCTTGTTTTTTTACCCAGGCATAGTTGTCAAGGCTGCCAGACATGCCGAATAAAAAGTCACCCACGCGAAGCCTAAACTGCTCTAAGCCCCTCACTACACTATCGTGAACATATTTAGCATCAGACAGATCAACGCGGCCTAGCTTTAGATTGCTCATTCTAATAGCAGCAGCATAGCCCACATCTGAAAAATCAGAGCTTTTGAATGCATATCCATTTTGAACTTTTGCTAAGTCTCCAAACTTTCCCTGCTTCCAACCTTCAGGAACTTGATCACTCATACCCCAGCTCCTTCAGATAATCCTTCATTACTCTTTCCGCCTCGTCGACTTCGGCATCTAGCTCGTGCAGCGAGACCTTGTACTTGTCCCACCAGCGTTCTAGCTGGCTGATAATAGCGGCGCTGTTATCGGCATCGGGGGCTTCTTGCTGGACGATGTCACGCAGTTGCTCTTTGCTGTCGATGGCAGGTTTGAAGTCGTAGTAGGCTTCATCACGCCGATCAAACACGCAGCTAATATTAAACTCCATCAGGATTTCTTCGCGGATATACTCGCTTTCCACTTCCCGCACGGGGATGCCGCCGTGAAGGGTGGCACGCACATCAAATATTTCCGGTGGTGGGCTGGTATCGGCGTAGCGGCGGATGTTCAGGTTGTAGTCGTTCTCAGCAATCTCCGCTAGTGTTACGACTTTTGAGTAGCGCTTGACCTCGGCGTAATCGTCAAAGGTGGCAACGATCTTCTCAATATCCTGCTGACGCAGCTTGTTTTGGTTCTTACCTTCTTCATATTCCAGCTCGCTGTTGATAAATAGCACCCTGCCGTTGCGTTCGGCTGGTTTCTGCTTGTTGATGATCAGCAGGCTAGCAGGAATGCCGGTGCCATAGAACAGCGCCGGTGGCAGGCCAATTACGGCTTCTAGCAGGTCGTCTTGCAGAATGCCCTGACGGATAGCTTTTTCACTGGCACCCCGGAACAGCACGCCATGGGGCATTACCACGCCCATCATGCCCTCGGCATTCAGGCTGGCGATCATGTGTTGCACAAAAGCCAGGTCGCCGGAATCTTTCGGCGGCGTGCCGTAGGGGTAGCGGCCATAGGGGTCGTTATCGGCTTCTTCCTTGCCCCACTTCTTCAAGCTGAACGGCGGATTGGCCAATACCCGGTCAAAGGTCATCAGCTCACCCCCTTGGGTGTGCTGCGGGTCGCCGAGCGTGTCGCCCTTGCGAATATCGGCGCTGTAAACACCGTGCAAGAACATGTTCATCTTGCAGATGGCCCAGGTGTTCAGGTTCATCTCCTGGCCAAACAGCGACAAGTTAGCCGGGTTCTCGCCATTGGTGGCTAGGTGATTACGGGTTTGTACCAGCATACCGCCCGACCCCGCCGTTGGGTCGTAAATGCGCATGCCCGCATGGGGCTTGAGCAGCGATACCAGTAGCTGCACCACTTCAGAAGGCGTGTAGAACTCGCCGCCTTTTTTACCGGCGCTGTCGGCGAACATCTTAATCAGGTATTCATAGGCCGTGCCCAGCAGGTCAGGCCGCTCGAAATCCTGGTTGCGTAACCTGTAGCGGCTGAAATGGCTGAGCAGATCCCGCAGCTTTTTATCAGAGAGCTTGTTCTTGATATTGAAGTCGATCGACACCAGCACGCCTTCCAGCGTGGCGTTGTGCTCTTCAATGGCTTCGGTAGCCTTGTTCAGCCCCGCGCCAATGTCGTGCTTCAGGTCTTTGATGGCACCCCAGCGCGCAACGGGCGGGATGTAGAAGGTTTTGTCGTACTCGTCTTCATCATCGGCCAGCTCTCGTGCCTGGGCTTCGCTTTTGCCTTTGCTGAGGTAATACGCAACCACCGACTCTTGGGCTTCCTCGAAGGCATCCGACAGACGCTTCAAGAACATCATGCCGAAGATGTAATCTTTGTACTCGGATGCATCCATATTGCCGCGCAGGATATCGGCGGCTTCCCATAAGAAGGATTCCAGCTGTTGCAGCGTAACGGTGTGGCTCATTGAGGATTCCATGTATGGCAGTAACCGTGGGCATGGCGGATACATCGCCCCCACAAAAGAGTGAGCCGAGTTTAGCGGTGTGGGGGCATGGGGGCAAAGCCATACTCGGTTAGCCATGTCCATGGGTGTTGATGGGCCTAGCGAGCTGGGGATGATGTACAGCGTCACTTAGTTGCGGCTAGTGCCAAACGTCCGCATCCCTAGCCCATACTGTTTTGTATCAGCTTTGCAAAGGTAAGAGGCGCGATAGAACGCTTCCTGAAAGCTATTCGCATCATCTCGGCTTATCCAATAGTACGGATTATCAGGTACGTGAACCCATGGCTCTTGTGGATTCCACGTGACCCCCAACGCGCTGTACCACGCGCGTGACACGCGACTGATAAGGTTCTCGTTTTGAGAGCATGCCTTACCTGGCATGTGATAGACGTCACGATTAAACAGGAGAAAGAAGTGGTAGTGCGGCTTACCGTTACTGCCGACTTCCCGGCTCCAAACGTATCGCACCTTGGTATCTGGTACCCAGCCATTCTGACGCTTCCGTTCTCGGTCGTGTTTAATAATAGCCTTAATGGAGGCGGTGAACCTTGCGATAAGGCCTTTATGATCCTCTAACGTCATTCTGCCGCTTATCTCCGTAGGGATGACAGGATCAATCCGGACGGCTAACACTCGCGGGTAGTCATTCAGGGCTTTATGCATTGTGTCGTAAAGGGCCTGCAGGTACTCACTTGCCATTGGCAGGTAGTCCTCTTGAATGCGTAGCCCTTTAAAGACAGGGTTATAGGTGAAGTGCAGGTTAGCGTTTGAGTAACGTGGCAGTAGCATTTTAATCTCCTTAATAGGAATGATTGCCCATGGCTTCTGAGGAATGGGCGTTTATGACAGGCATGACGAATCCTCCAGCGGTTACTGGATTCAATACGGTGGTGGTATAACGGCCACTAGCCTTTCGGCGGCTACTTAGGTACGGGGCTTGAGGCCCCTCCCCTTACCCTTTGATTATATTAATAATAATTAAACAAGGGTCGAAAAGGCTGGGTTAATGATCGTCAAGCTAGCTGTCGTGCGGGTCGAGCTGGAGGTAGGTGGTAGGCAATCAGCTCTTCAATTAAATTAGATAAATCTAAACAGATAAACATTAAGCGACCACTTCGTCCCTACGCTTAATGCTGTCGTTAATCCAAGCCTCAATCTCACTTTCAACCCAGGCAACCGCCCGTGTTCCCAGTTTAATAGACGGGGGAAACTGCCCAAGGCTGATGTACTTGTAGATCGTCGATCTAGCCAGGCCTGTGCGTTCCATGACGTCTTTGATGCGGATCAGTTTCATGCTCATGACGAACTCCTATTATTCGTTCATGAGATTAGGGAGCTGGGTATTTTTAATTGGAGAGTGGCTTTGGCGACTTGTGGTTATGAGTCGGTAGGCTCTTGAGCGTCTGACGCTGTTGGATCATTTGGCTCATTATTGATGGCTGAAAGTCAATCCTGATGATGCGTTTGCCAATAGGTGTTGAGATCCTTGGCGACATATCTACGGAATATAATGGTCGTTGGCTCTTTATCGGTATCTTCAAAGCTCAGGCCATAACTACGTAGCTGAAAACCTGGTAGCGTCGGGCCGTCAGGTGCATTGAAAAAAGCAGGAACGAGCATGAAGGTCATTGCTTCGGCCTTTTCGTATTCATTAAGTTTGAAGGCACTTTGGAGCTGTTTGGCTAGGTGATGTGACAGGGCATAGAAAAGTAGCGCTAATGGTGGGTAAGAGGTTTTTTCTGTGATTGGTTCTACTTCGGGAGACCTATGAAGCTTTTGATCGACCAAGGCCTTTGTATAGTCGCTGTCTTTTTCAGAAGCTGATTCTGTTTCCTGCTCAAGATCCGCTTCGATTTCATACTCAAGCGCTATGCCTAGACGCCGAACAGTCGACACTATGACGTCATGGCATGGTTGGTCAGGCCCGCAAAAACCTTCTTTTAATTTATTCCAGTAGGAAGTTAGCAGATGACAAGCATCGATATGAACGCTGGTAAGTAACCAGTTTGCATCCTCTGCATCGTAGCGTTTAAGCAGCTCTTCAATGCCATCATCTAGATAATCCGTGCTTGGCAGAAGTGCTTGAGCATTGTGGAGAATTTTTACTAGATCGTTGTATTTATGTTTTTCCTTAGTGCCGACTGACAAAGTACTTTTAGAATCCGTGATGGCACCGTACTCCTTCAAAAATGCCTCGATTTGCAAGTTACACACCCCTACAGTCATCGCCGCATCTACAACTCCTCCCACTAGCTCCGTTCGCTTCGCGTTCTTTGTTGAAGGAGGCGACATGATGGTGAGCGGAGCTCTTTTGAAAGTCCCGAGTGATGGGTGCGCCAGATCAAGCAAATAGATGGATGTCTTACGAGCATTAGCCTGGGGTGAATACCGCCCCGGTTGATGATGAGCAATGATCCCTAAATCGAACAGCTTCTCCAGTTGCCTATCAATGCGAGAACGTGACATCCCGGTTAGAAGGCGCATTTTGGATATCCCAAGACTGGTTATGACACCAGGCGTGTCAGCATGAGCTAGCAACACCATGAGTAGCCATCGGTTAGGTAAGGTCAATCTAGAGCGACGTCGACGCCCATCTCTTATCAAATCCTTTGTTCTATTTTCAGCAGACAGTAGGGTCGTTTTTGTGAGTGTGGCCATTTCTTCAGCGTGGTGCGCAGAAGGCGAAGGGCTCTTCTGCAGTGCCTTCACAAGCTTTGTTGATAAGCGATAACGCGACTTTGGCCTTCCTGGCCCTTTGGTCGGTATGCGCTCAATTTCAAGGAGCTGTTCTTGCCTTTCTCCGTGCTTGTCGATAAGTACATTCCAAGCTCGGCGGCCTTGTGCATACGTTAGGCCTAGGCGAGTAAAGAGGGTTTGCAACGGGCAGTCGATGCTCTTTTCAAGACCAATAACTGATGCCCACTGCATCAGTAGCCAACGCGCTTCAGGCGTTAATCGAGCATCCTTGTAGGTCAGTATTGCTGCATTCATAGCAGCAATATACGCTATTTTATAGAAAATAAAAATCCGATATCACGGACTAAATAATCAATTATTTATTACAATGTAATATAGATTTTAATTTGGCGATGAAGCATGGTTTTTATAGATTTTTTGCTTTCACTTTGCTCTATAGGTTTTACTGATGAAACGACCGTTTGAATGGGTTGATGTAATGAATCCCGAGCAATTTAATTGGATTGCGAATTACTTAACGCGCAAAACAATAGTTGATTTGCTGCCTTACAAGCTTGGAAAAAACCTTCAACAATTTGGCCCTCAGGCAACGATTAGCATATTGAGCAGCTTTCCAGAAACTACCGTTTATCGAGAGCTGAGCCACCGTATGCAAACTGCTTGGAATGTGCGTAAGCATCGCAAAAAGCATGGCAATCCCGTATCAATTCAGATGTCCAAAGAGACTCAAAGGCAGTTGAAGGCCTTGGCTAAAAAGAGCGGTCAATCTCAGGTAGAGACGCTTAGCCAAGTCATCAGCAATGCAGTACATGAGCAAGAGAAAGAAACGGAAAAATATAAAAAAGAAAAAGAATCATTTTCGTTTAAGCTGGAAGAGCAAAAGAAGAAGGCTCATCAGAACAGGTATGTTTTAAGTGAAGCTGTTAAGGCCTTACAAAAAGCCCTGTCTGAAGAAATAGATCACCGCTGCAGATATGAAGCGCTAGTAGGTAAATTGGACAACGCAGTGATAGAAAGCGACGCTATAGAGGCTTACTGCGTTTCAGTAACAAAGCGCGTTGCGGAAGTTGAGCTGGAGCTTGGCATACTGAAAATAATGCGTGCGAGAGTAGGACCTTCTCTAAATGAACGGATGCAAGAATTTATTCGTTTCCATGAGGGGAGGCATTTTGAGGATGGAAGTGGCCATAGTTAGTGATGTGATGCAGAACAAAAGGGCGGAAGCTGCAATCGATACTTTCAGTATGGCTTTCGTTTTGGGTCTTCCCCAACGCTAGTTGGGTAGTGTATTGGGTAGTAATTACATGTTTTATGTGTAAATTATATTTTAATACATTGATTGTTAATGTTTTTTTACTTTTATTCTATTTTAAGATTCAGAATATTGAGTGAAGCGGTTGAGTAACGTAGCCATAACAGAATGCAGTGCGGCTTGTTAACACCTTTCTCCAACTAACTCCCTGACAGCCCCAACAACTCTCCAACCGGCAAGTGGCTTGTCGCCTTCATTTCTCGCAGGGAGATATTGGAGCGGATGCTCGATACCCCTGGCAACTGGCGTAGCACCTTCTCTACAAAGCGGCTGTAATCATCGAGGTCACGGGCGATCACCTGCAAGAGAAAGTCCGCCTCGCCGGTGGTGTTATGGCAGCTTAGTACGCGGGAGCTGGCCTGAATAATGCGTTCAAACTCCGCAGTGGCCGCCTCGCTGTGCTGGGTGCAGGTGATCTGCACAAACGCCAGCACGTTGCCGCCTAGCTGCCGGCGGTTCAGCGTGGCTTGGTAGCCTTCGATCACGCCCAATTCCTCCAGGCGTTTATGGCGGCGCCAGCAGGTGGCTTCGCTCATTTCCAGCCGCTCGGACAGCTTGGCGTTGGATAGCCGACCATCGGCTTGAAGGCTATCGACTATTTGGGCGTCTACTTTATCCAGTTGGCTCATTTGAAACACTCTTTCATGTTGATGCGTTTGATGAAAAGAGTGCTTCAAAATCAGCCTGTATGTCCATTTATCAGAAAAGTAATTTCAGGCGCGGTTGGTTATATTAAATCAATTAAAAGTGCCTAGGAGTTACTCATGAAAGCCGTTGTTTTTGAGCAATTTTCCGCCCCACCAAAAATTCAGCAGTTGCCTGATCCGACGCCAGAATCCCATGGAGTGGTAGTGAAGGTGATGGCCAATGGGGTGTGCCGCAGCGACTGGCATGGCTGGGTGGGGCATGATACCGATATTCAACTTCCCCATGTGCCGGGGCATGAGCTATCCGGTGTGGTCGAAGCGGTGGGCAAAGACGTACAAAAATGGCGTATTGGCGACCGCGTCACGGTGCCGTTTGTGGGTGGCTGTGGCACTTGCCCTGAGTGCCACTCCGGTAACCATCAGGTGTGTGATAGCCAGTTCCAGCCCGGTTTCACCCACTGGGGCTCTTTTGCCGAGTATGTGGGGATTCACTACGCCGATGTGAACTTGGTGGCACTGCCCGAAACACTCGACTTTGCCACCGCGGCTAGTCTGGGCTGTCGGTTTGTCACTTCGTTTCGGGCGGTGGTCGATCAGGGCCAAACATCCGCGGGGCAGTGGGTGGCCATCCACGGCTGCGGTGGTGTGGGCCTCTCCGCCGTGATGATTGCCAATGCTATCGGCGCTAACGTTGTGGCTATCGATATTTCGGAAGAAGCGCTTAATCTGGCCCGTCAATTGGGCGCCGTTGCCACCGTGAATGCCGCCAAGGTCGCCAATGTGGTAGAAGCGGTTACGGAAATAACCCGGGGAGGCGCTCACGTATCTTTGGATGCGTTAGGGCACCCGACGACCTGCTTTAACTCCATCAGCAATCTGCGTAAACGTGGCAAGCATATTCAGGTTGGGCTGATGTTGGCCGAAAACAGCACACCGGCCATTCCCATGAATAAAGTCATTGCCCACGAGCTTGAAATACTGGGAAGTCACGGCATGCAGGCCCACCGTTATGACGCCATGCTGGCGATGATCCAGTCTGGCAAGCTGGCGCCTGAAAAGCTTATCGGCAAGCGGATCACTTTGGAGCAGTCGATTGATGCGCTGATGAATATGGATAAGTTTGAAGGAGCTGGTGTAACGGTGGTCACGAAGTTCTGAGGAAACCGCTGAGATGTTAGATAACAATTTCCTTCAATGAAACGAGGCAAATTATTCGCTCCTCATCCGCTGCTGTAGGTTTTACGCTGGTTGGTATTGTTAAGGAGTAAGTAATGCCATCAGATACTAACCAAACAGCGCGCCACGTGATCGCTCAACATCCGGCCAAGCGCGATGATATCGGCGATTTAACCACCCGGCGGCCGCTGCCGGGGCCAGGGCTGGATCAGCTCGATCCGTTTCTATTTCTTAACCATCACGGCCCGCAAAACTATCCAGCCAATAACCGTGGGCTGCCGTTTGGCCCGCATCCGCACCGGGGGTTTGAAACGGTCACCTTTATTTTGGAAGGCTCGCTGGCTCACGCCGATAGCGCCAGCCATCAAAGCGTGATCAATGCAGGCGGCGTGCAGTGGATGACGGCGGGCAGCGGCATCGTGCATGCGGAAATTTCGCCGCCGGAGTTTCTGCGCGAGGGCGGGCCGCTGGAAATCTTGCAGCTGTGGGTCAATTTGCCATCACGGCTAAAAATGAGCGAGCCGAGCTATGTGGGCTTGCAGCAAGAGGATATCCCCACCGCTACGCTTGCTAGCGGCGGTACGCTCAACCTGATTGCCGGGGAGTGGCAAGGGCAAGCAGGCCCTATTGAATCGCTGACCGGCGTATTTATGTCTACTCTCGCGCTACCTGCGGGCGCGCATGAGCAGTTCCCTGTTGCCCCTGGTCGGCAGGTGTTTCTCTACGTGGTGAGTGGTGACGTAACGGTGGGTGGCGAGCCTGTCAAAGCGCATCATTTGATCGAAGTGGATCTCGATGGCGACAGCCTCGACATCGACGCCAGCAGCGACGCGCGCCTGCTGTTTGGTCACGGCGAGGTGATCGATGAGCCGGTCTATTCCCACGGTCCCTTCGTGATGACTACCCGCGAAGAGATTGTCCAGGCGGTGGAGGATTATCAGAACGGCAAATTTGGTGGACTAGAGGCTTAATGACTTTATCAGGTGATAAAGCGATACAACTTTGGTCTATCAGATACACCTGCCAATGATTTTTAAAACCTTTATTTTATTGCTGATCAAAGACATAAAGGCAGATGCAGTAATGTGATGAGCACATAGCAAATTTGCAATAGCCAAGCGTAGTCACTTCTCCCTACCGTGATGCCACCAATAAAATCACGGGAAGTGAAAATGATTGCGTTCCTCCTTGCCATCACGGTAACCGCCTCTGCCGGCACCTTGATTATCAAGAAATACCAACCACAGACAGTGCTATTGCTGGCGGGGCTGGCGCTGTTTGCGCTTACGGCCGTTTTTTTCCCGGCTCAGTCAGTGCTGTTCAAAGATGTCGAATCTAGTGGATGGGCAGGCTTCGATATTTTCGAGTTTGTGCATCAGATCATGTCCTATCGCTTGGCAGGATTGGGATTGATCATCATGGCAGCCGGTGGGTTTGCCAAGTATATGGATCACATCGGCGCTACTCAGGCGATGGTTAATATCGGTACTCGGCCCTTACTGAGAATGCAGGCACCCTATGTGGTGCTTGCGTTAGGCTATGCAGTGGGTCAGGTACTTAACATTTTTATACCCAGTGCGGCTGGGTTAGCCATGCTGCTGCTGGTTACGCTCTACCCAACCTTGGTCAGATTGGGGGTTAGTAAAGCTGCGGCGGCGGCGATGATTGGTACAACGTCAGTACTTGATCTAGGACCCGCGTCGGGCACTGCCAATCTGGCGGCTTATACCGCGAATATGGACGTGGCGATCTATTTTGCTCAGTATCAGATCCCCGCTGCATTATTCATTGTCCCTGTGATCTGCATCCTTACTTACTTCAGTGCTAAGTACTTCGACCGTCGTAGCGGGCATACTCCCGAGCAAGATTCGACCTTTGGAACGGTGAGCGAAGCGCAAGGAAGTGATTCAAAAACGAACATTCCTGCCTTTTATGCCCTATTACCCATTCTGCCTCTCAGCATGATTTTGATCTTCAGCAAACTGCTGATTCATCAAATTGAGCTGGGCGTGGTGACGGCGATGATCATCGGCGCGGTATTGGGGCTGTTCTGCGAGATGATTCGTAAACGACACGAACTCCAGGCGGTATTTAAAGGCTTTATGACCTTCTTCCAAGGCATGGGGCAAATGTTTACCTCCATCATCTCATTGATTATTTGCGCGGAGTTTTTCGCGGCAGGGCTGACGACGATCGGTGCCATCGACTTCATGATTGGCTCTGCTCAGAGCGTTGGTTTCGGGCTGTTCGGTATGACCCTGATTACCTGTTTACTCGTAGCGGTAACAACCATTCTGACCGGTTCAGGCAATGCCGCGTTCTTCTCCTTTGCCGGTCTTGCTCCTGGTGTTACGGCATCGTCGATTGCCGGGCCTGTCGCGATTCTACTGCCGTTGCAATTTACTGCAGGGCTGGCGCGTGCCTTGTCACCCGTCTCAGGTGTGATTATTGCGGTCAGCGAAGCGGCTGGTTGCTCCCCTATCGATATCGTCAAGCGAACGGCCATTCCATTGATTGGTGGTCTTATCATGCTGTTCGCCTATACCGCACTGTTTATTGGACTTGAGTAATTCATGATGCCGACAAAGGAAACATTCACAGTGTGTGAAACACTGCCTGATTCTGCTGAGTCACTGTTCTCACGCGAAGCAACCTGGCAGTCGTGGCTTGAAGTGGAGAGTGCCCTGGCGCTCACTCAAGCTGGGCTGGGGATGATCCCTCAACAAGCTGCCGATGAGATCGCCCGCCGTGCCACGTTGGAACAGATGGACGTAAATGCATTGGCGGCGGATATCGAACGCACCATGTCGCCGGTGATGTCTCTGGTTAGGGCGCTGGCAGAGCGGTGTGATGGTGATGCTGGCGGCTATGTGCATCTTGGCGCAACCACCCAAAACATCATTCTGACCGGCAAAGTGATGCAATTAAAGCGAGCCCATCGTTGGCTTAAGGGACGGCTGGCCAACCAGTTAGCGCTACTGGCTAGGTTGGCTGAAAAAGGGGCTGATTGGCCCTGTGTGGCGAGAACCAATCGCCGCCATGCGCTTCCCATCACGTTTGGTTACAAGGTCGCAGGCTGGATTGAGGAGCTGGAGCGTAACGTCCAGCGGCTTGAATGGGTTGAAGAGCGTGCCTTTATGCTGACTTTCGGTGGGGCTAGCGGTGCAATGCATAGCTATGGCGCCCAGGGGCAGCCGCTGGCACAAGCATTGGCCGATCGCCTTACATTGGGTGTTTCTCGGGTGCATTCACGCGCGGCGGTTGATGGATTGGTCGAGTATATCGGGGTGTTGGCACTCTTCGCCGCAGGATGCGAACGATTGGGGCAAGAGGTCTATTCCTTAATGGCCAACGAGTTTGAAGAGATCTCTGAAGACCAGGATGACGGTGTCGTGGGCAGCAGCACTATGCCACATAAGTTCAATCCCAAATATGCCGTCAAACTGCTTGCCCAAGCGGGGGAGCTAAGAAGTTTGGTAGCGCCAGCGCTGGAAGCCGCGCTTCCTTCCCATGAAGGGGATGCCGCCTGCAACTTCCGCCTCTATAAGCTTCTGGATACGGCGGGCGTCCTGGCTTATCAGTTGGCGGTCAGCCAGCAAACCTTGCTTGAACGACTGGTGCCCAACCCGGCCCGTATGCAGGAAATATTAATGGCCAATGCTGCGCCGTTGATGTCGGAGCTGGTGATGCTGGAGCTGGCCAAGACCATCGGACGTCAACGGGCGCACGATCTCGTCCATGAGGCGGTCACCTCTAGTCGAGAAGCCGGTGCCTCCTTCGCCATTACCCTGTTCAAGCATGAAATTGTGCGAACCCATTATGGTGAGCTGCAGGCATTAGAGGCTGCACTCAACCCGCTTCACTACACCGGCCAAAGCCGTCAGGTCGCCCTTGAAATGGCGGCGTCGGCGCAGGCCAGTGCCAAGCGCTTGAGGAGCGCATTCAACGAGGAAGTCGCATGACAACGATAACAATAGCTACAAGCCCAGCGAGAGTGAAAAGCACGGTGGGAGTAAAGAAACCGGTGAGGGCAAAAAAATGGCCAACACGGCTGCTGTTGACCAGCAGCATAATGTTGGCAACGAGCGCTATGGCAGGAGAGGTGCTTTCCACGGGAAGTGGCGTGTCCACCTTTACGCTTCCGGATACCCAGCGTCAAATCGATGTTTACCACTATGCGCCCGAGGGTGCTGATGCTCAAACCCCTATCGTGTTTGTGCTGACCGGGCTACGTCGCAATGCCGATGAGTACCGTGATGCCTGGATTGAGGCGGCGGATCAGTACAATTTCAATATCGTAGTGCCGCGGTTTTCCCCTGAAGACTACCCCGGTGTGGCGGGCTATAACCTCGGCAATCTGACGACGGCGGAAGGAGAAGTAAACCCGACCGAGGAGTGGTCATATAGCGTCATTGATACCCTGTACAGCGACCTTCAGGAGAGTGGGCAGACCGAGCGAGATAGTTACTATCTGTTTGGCCATAGTGCGGGTTGTCAGTTTGTTCATCGGATGATGACGTTTATGCCTGACAGCCAAGCGCAGGCAACGATTTGCTCGGCCGCGGGCTGGTGGACGCTGCCTGATACTGACAATGAGTGGCCTTATGGGCTTGCTAATGCGCCGACGGAGGTTAGCCATGATGAGCAACAGGCGCTATTTGAAAAAAATCTGCTGGTGACTGTCGGTGATAAGGATACGGACCCCTGGCACCAATATCTGCGCCGAAACTATCAAGCCATGGCGCAGGGGAATCATCGAGTTGAGCGTGCCTGGGTTTATTACAAAACCGCCGAGCAGAAAGCTAATCGCTTCGGGCTGGACTTTAATTGGGCTTTCCAAACGGTGCCGGACACAGGGCATGACAACGCTAAAGTGGCCTCGTTCGCTGCAGCGCAGTTTGATGCATTTGAGCGCACGGGAGCCTTTGATGTCACGACACCTGATACGGCTCCTGATAGCTGACGCTCTCTAACCATGGGTTAGCTGAAACCCTCTAAATAAGCCAGGTCAGCAGGGCACGCTTCCAGCCGTCCTGCTGGCTTGCCGAACATTGCTAACACTCCCACAAAACAAATGATAACGAGGAGTCTTTATGACGATACCACTCAGGTTGTCGGCCATCGGTCTGCCCGCTTTTCTGCTTTCTAGCTTGGTACACGCTAGCTTTATCGAAGAGATGTCATCTTCGCTGGAGTTCAAAAACTACTATATCCACCGTGATTATCCGCAAAGTAGTGGACAAACTGAACGGGCGGAGTGGGCCCAAGGCTTTTTGCTGAGGCTGGACTCAGGTTTTACCGAGGGGCCTATTGGGTTTGGTGTGGATACGCTGGGTATGTACGGGCTCAAGCTGGATTCCAGCCCATCCCGTTCCAATACAGGCTTGCTGCCCCGTGAAGATGAGGCTGCGCCAGGGGCGCCAAATTATGCCCGGCGTGCTGAGGACGATTACGCCAAGTTTGGGATTTCCGCCAAGATGAGAGTCGCCGAAAGTGAGTTACGTTATGGCGATTTAGAACCGGCGCTGCCCACGCTGAGGCCCAATACCAGCCGTCTTTTCCCTCAGACGTTTCGTGGTTTTCAGATTACTTCTAATGATATTGACGATCTGGAGTTGACCGCGGGCTTGCTCTCGCGCACTAGACAGCGTGATGCAACCCATTATGAGGATCTCAGTATCAACCGTAAGGGCGGCGCCTACACAGCGGCAGACAGCCAGCGGTTTCGGTTCGTGGGCGGCAATTACCGGGTTACCAACCGTACGCGGTTGGGTTATCAATTCGCTCAATTGGAGGATATCTACCAGCAGCACTATCTGGGCGTGAGTCACTCGCTGGACCTTGGCGAGGGCCGCCTGGGGATGGACCTTCGTTACTTCTCGTCTGACGAGGCGGGAGCGGCCAGCGCCGGAGAGGTGGACAACCGGGCAGCCAGCAGCCGACTACGCTATCGCCTGAATGGCCATACCTGGAGCGGTGGCTATCAAGAGCAGTTTGGCAGTACGCCTTTCGCCTATGTTAATGGAACAACGGTTTATCTATTCTCCCAAATGCAGTTCAGTAACTTCACTGAGACCGGGCAGCGCGTATGGCATGCCCGTTACGATTACGATTTTACTGATATCGGGGTGCCTGGGCTTACCTTTACCGCCCGCTATGCAACAGGGGATAACGCCACGGTGGCAGGATTCGATGGCGAAGGGCGTGAGTGGGAGCGGGACCTTGATGTGGAGTACATACTGCAGAGCGGCCCCCTTAAGGGAATGTCCTTACGCTGGCGTAACGCCGTCCGTCGTGCCAACTTTTCCAGCGATATTGATGAGAACCGGTTGATGGTCGGTTACGTTCTGCCGTTGTAATCTGCTTGCTAGGGGGAATGGTTAAACAGAGTGCTCTGGCGGGGGCAGAACGCTGATGTTGTCAGCGAATTCACGCTCCCCTTCACACTTCTCCGCTAGGTCTTGGCGCAGCGCTTCAATGAAGCGCTGCGCGATTGGGCGTTGCCCGGCGGGGGGCAAAATACAGGCATAGGTGAGCCCACTCGCTGGAGATAGCGGGCGCATAACCGTCTTGCCATTCAAACTGGAACCGCAGCACGCCCTATCCAGTAAGCCCAGGCCAAAGCCCGCTTCCACAAAGCTTGGCACCAGTTGTGTTGAACCGACCTCCAGCGCGATACGGGGCCTCTGGCCAATGGTCTCGAACAGGCGGTCCAGACGTTGTCGCCAGATTTGTTTCGGCCTGAGAGTAACGAAGGGCATTTCCGCCAATGCCTCTATGGGGATGTTTTCCTGCTTGGCCAACGGGTGGTCGAAGGGCAAGAGAACCTGGGTGCGTGCCTTGAGGATGGGAGTGACCGATAAATCAACAATCGCATTTTCAACCGGTAACGAGAGTAGACCGAGGTTGTAGCGACGGGAGCCGACGAGACGTTCGACATCGAATCGGCTACCAATATCGATCTTGCAGTTAAGTTCTTGGCAAGATGCCCGCAACCGCGCAATGACAGATGGCAAAAGGGTGGCGCCCAGAGGAGCTGAGGTAATAATGCGGAGCGCCTCCACACTACGTTGCCGGATGTCACTGGCAATAGAGGGAATTTCCTCAATGCCATTGAGAATATGCTCTGCTTCTCGGTAGAAGCGTTCCCCCTCCTGCGTTAATGACAGCTTCTGATGATTGCGTATAAAGAGAGTGAGCTTTAGTTCTCCCTCCAGTGTGGATATCAGACGGCTGGCAGCTGGCTGGCTCAGGTTGACTGATTGAGCGGCGGCAGAAAGGGAACCATGTAATACCGTTAGCCTAAACAGGCGTAATGCTTTTAAATTCATAACACCATTATTCTTATTGAAGTAAGCATATTGAGGCAGCGATTATAGCGGTTTTCTTTCTTTCATAACGGCTCTCCACGATAGTAGTGCCAAAGAAACAGCGAACCCACGCTACGCCAGGGCGCCCAGTGTTCTACCAACTGACGTGCCTGCTTAGGCGTGGGTTTGTCGTCCATGCCTTTTAAGCGGCCAAGCGCCACCCGCAGGGCGAGGTCATCGGCGGGAAAGATATCCGGGCGTTGCAGCGAGAACATCAGGTAGATCTCGGCGCTCCAGCGGCCAAAGCCACGTAGCTCAGTAATGGCGGCAATGGCTTCGTCATCGCTTAGCTGCTCAAGCCCATCGGCGCTGAAGGTGCCTGCGAGCTCCGCTTCTGCCAGCCCCTTGGCGTACTCAATCTTGCGCCAGGAGAGCCCCGCATCGCGCAGCGCTTGGCCTTCTACCTCCATCACTGCCTTAGCATGTAATTCAGGCAGTAGTGTATTTACACGGCCCAGAATGGCGCGGGCTGCTTCGGTGGAGATCTGCTGACTAACGATGGTGGAGAGGAGTGTCGCAAAACCTTTATCGCGCTCGCGGGGTGGTGGCGCGCCTACAAGGGGCAGAGCGCGGGCGATATCTGGGTCGGCCTTAGCGAGTGCCGCCATGGCCTGTTTGATGGTGTTAATCGGCTGGTCGTCAGGTGTCACTGCGGGCCCCCGTTATTAAATGAGAATATAATTGCTCAAAAACTAGTTGTTAGTTATTTTTTGAGTATTAAAATGCACATTACGATGCCTTTGACTACACTATTGAGCATTAAACTGCTCAATTGAGGTGGCCCGCGTTGCTAACCGTTCAAGCCTTCCATCATGGTCAGTGGCACGATGCCGCTGAGTTGGTGATTGAACATCCAGAGCTAGGCCGTAAGGGGCCTGCTCGATTAGGCTATATCACCGATTATGCCCTTGAATGGCTGGATCGAGATGATGAGCATGCTTGCAGCCTGCGTTTGCCGATTGAGTTAATGAATACCCATCAATCGCCACATTGGTTCGCTTTTTTAGACGATATCATGCCTTCTGGAGCAAGCCGCCGTCACTGGATCATGCAGTTGGGTATCTCGGCGCTTACCGAGGCTGAACAAGATTACCCTCTATTAGCTAAAGGTACGATTGCACCAGTCGGTAATTTGCGCATTAAAGAGGCGCTTCCCGAGCGCCCTGCAGGCAGTACGCTAGAACAGCAGCGCTTTTCTTTACGTGACGTCGTTGATCGAGATAGTGATTTTCTTGCCTATGCGCAGCAGATGGGAGCCGCGGGCGGTGGTGCAACGGGGGCCGGCGGAGAAGCACCTAAGCTATTGCTACGTTGTACGCCAGACGATCAGGTCTGGATCGATACCTATCAAGATGATGTGACGAATACCGACCAACACTATCTGGTGAAATTTCCTCGCGGCCAGCGCACCGAGCTTGATAACAACATCCTCCGCGCGGAGTACTATTTCTATCATGAGCTGGCGTCAATAGGCGTAGCGACCATTGCCACGCAAGGAATGCGGTTAATCGAAGGTGAGCGCTATCCATCGCTGTGGTTGCCCCGCTTTGATGTTGATTACCCCGCAGGGAAGCAAACGCTGTATGGGTTGGAGTCGGTTTATTCCGCGATGGAGCGTCAGCCGGGAAGCTTCTTAAACCATTTTGCCGTGATTGAGTCACTGGTTGGCCTGTTGAGCCAGCCATACCGCTCTCGCGAGTCGGGAGGTCATTTTGATACGGCGCGTTTCGTGAGCGAGTGGGTGAAACGTGATCTACTTAATGTTGCTTTTGCCAACAGCGATAACCATGGTCGCAATACGGCACTGTTGAAAACGCCTCAGGGAATCTGGTTGGCGCCAGTCTACGACTTTGCGCCCATGAAGGCTGACCCAGAAGGCATTATTCGCACCACCACTTGGGGCGCGCCATTTGAAGAGGGCCCTGAATTCAATTGGGTAGCCATTGCGAAGAACTTGAATGCCTATGTGCCCCCCGAGCAATTGATGGCAGAGCTAAAAGCGCTGGGGAGTCAGCTAATCGGGCTAAAAGAACGACTTGCTGTGCGGGGAGTGCCGGAAGCGTTGCTAGCATCGAATGCGGTGGGGCTGAATTATCTGGACGCTAAGCTGAGCCGCTGGGGGCTAGTATGAAACGCAAAGAACTTTTATGAAACGCAAAGAACTCTCTAGCATTGAGCGTGAGGCATTACTTATGGCGCTATTGTCCCAGCTGCTGCGGGAAGAGATCAGCTCAGGGCAGGTGCTGCGTAAACTACGCCGCGAAGTATTGGGAATGTCGCAAACACAATATGCCGAGCTGGTGGGCATTAGTCGTCGCTCACTGTCTGATCTTGAAGCCGATAAAGCAAGTCCTACATTGGCACTGCTTAACCAAGTATTCCGCCCTTTAGGGCTGCAAACAGGATTGGTGCCGCGTAACCGCGAACTGCGTAAGCGCTTACTGTCCATCGAGCAGTGTCCGTCTGAGTCTTTTTAAGGGTAGCTCATCACCAAAGAGCCGTACCGGCTAGCTCGTAAACCTCCTTTGCACGCTAACTTTTTTATGCGCGATGTATTTATACTTTCGTCTAGTCCTGCGATTATCCCCCTCTATCTAAGACCGTTTTGATGAGCTGGCGCTTTGCAGAAGCGCTTGGGGAGAGAGGTATGCAGGAGACGTCACTAGGCCAAGCGCGTAACCCGCGTTTGGCCGAATTCGTATTAGCGCTAGGTGGCTTTGGTATTGGCACTAGTGAATTTGTCATCATGGGCTTGATGAATCGCGTGGCGGAGGATTTATCCGTGACCGTTCCTCAGGTGGGCTACGCGATTAGTAGCTATGCCTTGGGGGTGGTGGTAGGCGCGCCGCTGATTTCTGCTTTGGCGGCGAGGGTGCCGAAACGAGCATTGCTAATTGCGTTGATGCTAGTGTTTGCCGTAGGCAATATTGCCAGCGCCATGGCGCCAGGGTTTTGGTCGTTTGTCGGCTTGCGTTTTCTAGCAGGATTACCCCATGGCGCTTACTTTGGTGTGGCGGCGCTGGTAGCTGCTGGGGCGGTGCCTATTGACCAGCGAGCGCGGGCTATTGCTAGAGTAATGATGGGCTTAACCGTGGCTATTTTGATCGGTGCACCGTTAGGTACCTGGGCCGGAAACCTGTTTGGCTGGCAAATTGCCTTCGCTGCGGTAGGCGCAATTGCACTGTTGACGGCGTTGTTGATCCGCCTGTGGGTACCGCTGCAGCCGTTTGATGCGCTAGCAAGCCCGTTACGCGAGCTTTCTGCTCTGGTGAAGCAGCGGGTATTGGTAACCGTAGCCATTGCCTGTATCGGTTGTGGCGGCATGTTCTCGATCTTTAGCTACGTGATGCCTACGCTGACTCAGCAGGCGGGAATGAGTGAGGCACTGGGGCCACTGGTGCTGGTCATCTTTGGCCTTGGCTCGATAGCCGGTAATTTGGTTGGCGGGCGTGCGGCAGATAAAAACCTGATGCGAACCATCCCCTTAACATTAGTGTGGTGCGCTGTTATCCAGGGGCTGTTCTATTTTGCCGCTAACAATGTTTGGACAGGACTTTTATTCGTTGGTCTAGTGGGGTCTAGCATGGCCCTGGCCCCTGCTCTACAAACCCGCTTGATGGACGTGGCGGGCGATGCTCAAACCATGGCCGCTTCGCTTAATCACGCGGCTTTTAATGGGGCTAATGCGCTGGGGGCATGGCTCGCTGGGTTGGCAATTAGTGCAGGCTTTAGTTGGTCGAGTACTGGGTTAGTAGGCACCGGGCTGGCACTGTGTGGGTTGGTGATTTTTGCCTGGGGACGATGGCTTGAAAAGCGAACATATGCAGTAGCACACTCCTTTAAGTGAGCTATTTCTAACACAAGGCCTAGAGGATTAAAGGTGGCGAAAGGCGTGTATTCTGCCTAGGTTGTAAGTGTGCTACCCATAAGGAGGTGACCCTATGCATACTCAAATAATGAAGACGCCACGCGTCTTAATCCTGAGTGCTATTGCTGCACTAACGCTAGCCTTGGCAGGCTGTGGCACGACCACTGGCGAGCGTACTGCTAGTGGTGCTGGCATTGGCGCGGCGGTAGGCGCAGGCGCTGCGGCGGCGACGGGCGGTAGCGTAACCAAAGGCGCTGTGATTGGTGGTGGCGTAGGTGCTGCTACCGGTGCCGCTACGGATATCCGCCTGGATTAACGATTAGGCGCCTTATCGGCAAAGCCTAAAGCCGCGCATGCCTAAATGGAAGTGGTCAGCATGCGCGGCGTTATAGTCTGGCCCTAACACATTGCCAAATACATCGCAGGCGCCATCTCTGGCCGCCCGTAGGAACTCTCCCGTTGCTCCGTCATTATCCCAGTGGTTGAGAAGTGTAATTTGCTGGCCATTCTCGAATCTAAACCCCGCTACATCCAATGCTTCAGCGGTAGCGTGCTCGCTTCGGCGACCGGACTCACGGCCATATACGTTGCGGCAGGCGAAGCTACCCAGATGATCTACCTGGGCGACACGGCTGCCCATAATCTCTTCAGCGGCGGGTTGCAGGGAGTGGCGTTCATACATCACCCAGGCCAATGCCAGTGGGCAAGTGGCGACAAAACTTTGATTGAAGCGAACACTGCTGGACTGCATACGTACTACGTTACTGAGTGGGCAGCTTGCAGTGGGTACGTAATCTGCCAAAGGGGTGTAACTAAGCTCGCTCTCTGGCACTGTGTTCAGCGCTGCCAAACAGGCCTCACGATTATCGTTCAAGCGTTTGAGCTTAAGCTGGGTAACGGGGGTGATAGGATCGTCAACATAAAGCGGTGCCCAGGGAGCCCAGTGGCGGGGAATTTCAATGATGCCCTGTTGTAATGCCACGCCTACGGCAATAAAGCATAAAATGATAAGCGCTCTACGCATGCTGATCTCCTTATCGCTCTGCGTGAAACCCTACAGCCCACGCCATGGGTGTGCGATACTGCGCACCATTCTAACGCCTGCGCTAAACTTGGCGATTGTTGTCAGCTGGTTTATTTTTGCCCGCTAAGTTGTTATTAGCGTGCTCTATTAACGTTGCGTTTATTTAACTTTTCGCTTTCGCTAATTTTTTCGCTAACTTTTTCGTTAACTAGGGAAGCGCTTCATGTCCCAGGGTACGCTTTTTATTGTGTCTGCCCCGTCGGGTGCTGGCAAAACCAGCTTGGTTCGTGAGTTAATCGAGAGCCTTGATGGTATTCAGGTATCGGTATCGCACACTACACGCGGTAAACGCGAAGGTGAAGTGGATGGCGTTAACTACCACTTTATTTCGGTGGCCGACTTCCAGGCGATGATCGAACATGGCGGTTTCTTTGAGTATGCCAAGGTCTTTGACAATTACTACGGCACCTCGCGCCAAGCGGTACAAACCCTGCTGGATGCAGGGCAGGATGTTATTTTAGAGATTGACTGGCAGGGCGCCCAGCAGGTGCGACAGCAAATGCCATCGGCGGTATCGATTTTTATTCTACCTCCGTCGCGCAGTGAGCTAGAACGCCGCCTCGCTAGCCGGGGTACCGATGAGCATGCAGTGATTGCGCGACGCATGCGCGATGCGGTTAGTGAAATGTCGCATTACGATGAATACGACTACTTGGTGATTAACGACGACTTCACAACCGCACTGCAAGAGCTGCAGTCGTTGGTGATCAGCCGCCGCTTAACCAGAGGCGTTATGCAGGAGCGTCACGCGCCGTTACTCGATGCGCTCTTGTCACAGGCGCCTAGCGTCGAGTAATCTATCAGGTCATATTGCCACTTTTTTCGCTGGGTCGGCGGCGTTGTTCAACAACGTCGGCCCAGCGTCGTCATTACAGGAAGACCCCATGGCTCGCGTAACCGTCGAAGATTGTCTGGAAAATGTTGAAAATCGCTTCAAGCTGGTGATGATTTCCACCCAGCGCGCGCGCCAGCTGGCTCGCGGTTCCCGTGATGCGCAACTACCCTGGGAAAACGATAAGCCCACTGTTATGGCTCTGCGCGAAATCGCTGCGGGCCTAGTTGATCACACGGTGCTGGATGAGCCGGTTGAAGCCCCCGTGCGTACGCGCCCCGCGATGGCGCCTACTCATATCGACGACTAAGGTTAAGAACCGATTAGGGGCGCGGTAAATGTTCACCATTGATGACCTTGCCGATCGACTCGGCGGCTATTTACCACCGGACGAGATCCAGCAGGTCAAGCGCGCCTTCTACTACGCTGAGCAGGCCCATGATGGTCAGCGCCGCCGCTCAGGCGAGCCTTACGTTACCCATCCGCTGGCAGTCGCCAATATTCTCGCGAACATGCATATGGATCATCAAAGCCTGATGGCGGCCATGCTGCATGATGTGATTGAAGACACCGGCGTCTCGAAAAATGCCTTGGCTGCACAGTTTGGCAAGCCGGTAGCTGAGCTGGTGGATGGGGTCTCCAAACTGACCCAAATCACCTTTGAAGATAAAGCCGTCGCTCAGGCGGAAAACTTTCAAAAAATGGTGTTAGCGATGTCGCGGGATATCCGTGTCATCATTGTTAAGCTGGCTGACCGGCTGCATAACATGCGTACGCTGGGTGCGCTAAGGCCCGACAAGAAGCGCCGTATTGCCCGCGAAACACTAGAAATTTACGCCCGCATTGCTGGGCGGTTGGGTATCAATACTATTCGTATTGAACTAGAAGACCTCTCTTTCCAAGCTATTCACCCCATGCGTGCTGAGCGTATTAAGCGTGCCGTGGCCAGTGCACGTGGCAATCGCCGTAGTGCCATGCGGGAAATCCAGTCGTCACTTCAACAGAGTTTGGACGACGAGGCGTTGAAAGGGACGGTGGTAGGCCGCCAGAAGCATCTATTATCGATATACAAAAAGATGCGTGATCAGCGCAAGCCGTTCGCAGAAATCATGGATGTATTCGGTTTTCGGATCATCACCGAGGACGTTGCCAGTTGCTACCGTATCCTGGGCGTAGTGCATAACCTGTATAAACCGGTGCCTGGGCGGTTTAAAGATTACATCGCAATACCTAAGGCAAATGGCTATCAGAGCCTGCACACTACGCTATTTGGCCAGCGGGGCATGCCCATCGAGGTGCAGATACGCACCCGCGAAATGGAAGCCATGGCCAATAATGGTATTGCCGCCCACTGGCTTTATAAAGCAGGGCAAACGGATCACCCCATTGCTGAGGGAAGCCATGCCCGCGCCCGCGCCTGGGTAAAAGGGTTGCTGGAGATGCAGCGCCACGCAGGGGATTCGCTGGAATTTATTGAGCACGTTAAAAACGACCTGTTCCCCGATGATATCTACGTGTTCACGCCCAAAGGCGACATCATGGAGTTGCCCCAGGGGGCTACGGTGATCGACTTTGCCTACAGCGTGCATACCGATATTGGCAACAACTGTATAGCCTGTCGTATCGACCGCCACTTGGCACCGCTTTCCACCCGCCTTGAAAGCGGCCAAACCCTGGAAATTATCACCGCTCCAGGAGCACGGCCTAATCTAGCGTGGCTGAACTTTGTGACCACTGCCAAGGCACGTTCGGCTATTCGGCATGCACTTAAGCACCAGCAGCAAGCCGAAGCGATTATGTTGGGCCGCCGACTGTTGAATAAGGCGCTGACACCCTTTGAAACTAGCTTGGAAGAGCTGGACGAGAGCGTGTTTGGTCAAGCCTTTCGCGAGCTGGACGTTACCTCTCTGGATGCGTTGTTGGAGTCGCTTGGGCTAGGCAATCGGATGGCGCACGTGGTTGCTCGCCGCTTAGTCGATGTGGCGCATGGTGGCGACCAACGAGATCAGGTGATCACAGAAGGTAACGATAAAGCTGTGGTGATTAGCGGTAGTGAAGGCATGGTGATTAATTTTGCCCGCTGTTGCCACCCGCTGCCCGGAGATCCTGTAGTCGGCCACCTTTCTGTAGGTAAAGGGCTGGTGGTGCACCGTAGTGAGTGTAGAAACCTCACTGACTTGAAAAACGACCCTGAAAAGTTGTTTGCCCTTGAGTGGTCTGAGAGTATCGACGACGATTTCCCCGTTGCGCTACGCATTGAAATCGAAAGCCGCCGTGGGCTGGTTGCTGAACTGGCTGGGTTGGTTACCGATGCCGACGCTAATATTGAGCGTATCGGTATCGAAGAGCGCGACGCCCGACTCTCTACGGTTAATTTAACGCTATCGGTCAAAGGGCGTGTTCACCTTGCCCGTATTATTAAGCGAATCCGCAATTTACCTAACGTTGGCAAAATCACTCGAATGGCGAATTAATAGCCTTTAACAGTGTCTGCTGGCTAACGGCTGGCTGCATTGTCTATGGGCAAAAATAATCACTATTGAACCATTAAGGAGTACGAGCACTATGAGCAATAAAGCTGTTATCAATACCGATAAAGCTCCTGCCGCCATTGGCCCCTATTCCCAAGCGATTAAGGCTGGTAATACTGTTTATCTGTCGGGCCAGATTCCGTTGAACCCAGAGACTATGGAAATGGTCTCTGAGGACTTTGAAACTCAGGCTCGCCAAGTATTTATCAACTTGCAAGCAGTGTGTGAAGAAGCCGCTGGTTCACTTGGCGATATTGTTAAGCTCAACCTCTACTTGGTTGATTTAGATAACTTTGCGATTGTTAATAAGGTGATGGAGGAGTTCTTCTCTCAGCCGTTCCCTGCCCGCGCAGCCGTGGGTGTAAAGGCGTTGCCCAAGGGCAGCCAGGTAGAAGCTGACGCTGTGATGGTGATTGGCGACTAAATATTTTTAGGTGTGCTGGTGCGCTCGCCTATGCTTGGCCCTTGCTCGCGTCAAATCCAGCCCAGCTCGATGCCGCGTAGCACCGCACGCACCCGGTCGCGTACGCCCAGCTTGGAAAGAATGCTCGAAACCTGATTCTTCATTGTTCCCTCGGCAGTACCCAGGGCCAGCGCCACCTCGCGGTTGTTGAGCCCACTGGCCAGCAGGCGCAGGATCTCGGTTTCTCGCACGGTCAGCTGGCAAGGCGGATCGAGGCAGTCGAATTCGGACACCGCCTGGCGGACGCCGGCCAGCACCCGTTCGGTAATCGAGGGACGGATGGCCGTGCCTCCCGCGGCGACATGCCGGATATCATCGGCCAGCTGTTCCAGCGAGATATCCTTGAGCAGAAAGCCGCGAGCCCCGGCACGGATGCCGGCAAGCAGCGCCTCGTCATCGTCGAAGGTGGTCAACAGGATGGTCGCCGGCAACCGCTTCTCCGCGCTCAAACGGGTCAGAACCTCAATGCCGCTCATGACGGGCATACGTACGTCCAGCAGCATCACATCGGGTTCTCTGGCGGCAACCAGCGCCATGGCTTCCTCTCCACTCGCTGCCTCGCCGACCATTTCGATATCGTGCGTGAGTCCCAGTAGCCCGGCGATGCCACTGCGCACCAGATGCTGATCGTCGACCAGAAGAACTCGAATCATGCTTTTCCCCCCACCATAGGCAGCCGCAATCCAACCTGACAGCCTGCACCCAGCCGCGCTTCGATCGCCAGACTGCCGCCGACCTCCTCGGCCCTTTCACGCATCCCCGTGAGCCCATTGCCGGGCATGATCCTGGCGGCGCCACGGCCGTCATCGACGATGCAGACGTTAATATCGCCGGCCTTGCACGCCACGCTGATCTCGATCTTGTGTGCATTGGCATGGCGTAGGGCATTGGAAAGCGCCTCCTGCACACTGCGGAAGATTACATGTGCCAGGGCCGGATCGTGCACTTTGCAGCGGGGATCGTAGCGCAATTTGATGCAGGGCTCGGGTATCCCAGAGCAAAGCGTCTGCAAGCTGCGAGAGAGGTCGATCGGCACAGCAAGGCGCTCGCGCTCGATCGTTCTCCTTACTTCCTGATAGAGCTCCTTGGCGATGTCTCGCGCGGTGTGCACCGAGGTCATCATGCCCTCTGGCTGGCGCATGGCAAGTTCCAGATGCAGGTTCAATGCCGCCAAGTGATGGCCGAGCCCGTCGTGCATGTCGCGGGAGATGCGCAGACGTTCGCTGGCGCGCGCGCTATCCGCCAGTAGCTGACGAGTGGCTGTGAGTTCGGCGTGGGCCTTGGCCAGCCGGTAACGTTGGCGGCGTTCGGACATGGCCATGTAACCCAGGCAGAAGGCGAATAACTGCCAGAAGAAAAACATCAGGAGTGCCATTCCCAGCAGGCTCACCAGGCTGATGACCGGCAACTCCATACCGGCCAGCTCGGCCGCTATGAGAACAGCCTCCATCGGGTCCGCCGTTATCAGGATCACACCCCACAATAGTGCCTTGAGCAGAGCTTGGGCCAGTAACCAGGCAAATGCCAGAGACAAGGGGTAGAGGAAGGGGAGCTGAGCGGCCACGATCAACAGCAGCTCCTCATTGAACATCAGACCGATGCCGATCTGGGCGGCCAGCACCCAGCGCGTTCTGCTCTGGCGGTAGGCATGTGGTGCCGTCGCTAGACAGAACGCCGCGACGAAGATGACGAAGCCGGTCAGAACCAACGCTTCGCTGAAAATTAGTGTCGCCACCGTGTCACCGAACCATTGGCGCACCAAGGTCTCTCCACTTAGCGTGAGGATCAGCTCGTTTTCCGTGGATAGTGCTTCCTGTACACGGTCCAAGACATAGATCGCCACACAGGCGATTAGGCAAATGGCGCGAAACAATCCGGTCGGAGAAGCGAAGAAGCGTACGAAGGCATGCCACCCCGCGAGGATTCCATGGCGCCAGTCCGATATCGATGATACGGCACTCATCCGACAGTTCTCCTGGTCTACTGGCTTGCCTCTACCTCCCTGTGAGGCACTGCGTCTAGGAATAAACGCTGGGACCACTGAGTTTAAAACGGACCGCACCCTGGAGGGGAACGAGTACGAACTCAAGCACAAGCAGCGCACTGCTATCGAGGCGCTGGTCGACTGGTATCCCATGATGGGCAGCGGTTTTCGTGTGAGCGGTGGCTTGCTGTTCGCCAACCCCGAAACACGCCTTGAGGGCAGGCGCGACAGCCAGGGTGGCTATACCATCAATGGCACGCGATACTCCTCAGTGGAAGTGGGCGACCTACGAGGCAAGGTGGAACACAATTGGGTCGCGCCCTACCTCGGGCTGGGCTGGAGTCGTCCTCGGCCTCGCGGCCGGGCTGACGCTTTACCAGCGACTTGGGCGTCGCCTACTATGGCAGCGGCAGCCCTACGCTGGAGGCCTCGCGGAGCGGCAGTAATAGCGATTTACGCGCCGATCTGCGTGCCGAGAGCGATCGGCTTTCGCTGGAGAAGCAGGACGAGTTCGGCCTGAGTGTGTCGATCGGTGCCGCCTATACCTTCTGACGCAGGCAAAATGTCGTGGCTGACACCTTGGCAGGGAATAATCATATGCAACGAATTTCGCTTCGACGCCTGGCCGCTGCGCTGCTGCCGGGTATTATTCTGTTGAGCGCCCCAGTGATGAGCCAAGCCGACGGCTACATTATGCTGGGTGCTACCAGCAAGGGCGCTCCGGCCATGAGCCTGGGGCTGGATCGCACCTTCGACCTTGCTCGCTGGCATCCGCAGCTGACGTTAAGGCTTGGCAGTGGGGTATTGCTACTGCTGGGTGATGATGGCGACGATAACGCCGCCTGGACGCTGACCCCGGCCCTACGCTGGAGTTTCGCCGGTGAACGCGGGGTGTTCGCCGAGGCTGGCATCGGTGCTGCGCTGTTCCTCAACACCCGCCATGAGGAGCGCCATCTCTCCACCGCTTTCCAGTTCGAAGACCGCCTCGCCTTCGGCATGGCACTGGGCAGAGGCGAACTCTCGGCCAGCCTGATCCACTACTCTAACGCGGGGATCAAACGGCCGAACAACGGCTTCGAGATCCTATCACTCGGCTACCGCCACTCTTTCTAACAGCGTAGCGCTGGGCGCTTAACGCCTAGCGTCATCGCCTATGCCTGGGTGGGCAGAAAGCCGCCCTCCTTGAGTACCTGGGCATAGCCCTCTTTATAGCTTGGATAGCGGAATTCATAACCGGTTTCACGAATACGGCTGTTATCGCAGCGTTTGCTGGTTCGGCGGCGCAGTGGTGACTGCATGGTCTCGGTAGATTCTACTTTCAGCTGCTTGGCTAACCATGCCATCACGTTGTGCATCGTAACTGGCTCGCAGTCGCTGCCCAGGTAGAGCTCGGCAAGGGGATTGCCGTTCTCTTGGTAGCGAATTAAGTGCGCCAGAATACCGGTGCAGTCGTCGCGGTGAATGCGGTTGGAGTAGATCACTGGTGTAACGGCAGCTATGCGGCCTTCTGCCGCTTGATGTATCAAACGGTCACGGCCAGGACCGTAAATACCGGAAAAGCGGACCACGGTACCCGGTAGCGAGTGGTTAAGCAGCGCCTGTTCTGCTTCGCACATCAGGTTGCCTGAAAAGCTAGTCGACTCAGTGGGGCTTGCTTCGTTGACCACTTCACCTTCTTGCTGACCGTATACGCTGGTTGATGAGACGAAGAAAATACGCCGTGGCGGTGTTTTATGCTGCTCTAACACGCCCAGTACGCGCTTCATGCCTTCGGGGTAAGCGCTTTGATAGGCGCTCTCCTCAAAGCGGTCGGCACTAACGGTGTAAACAACGTAGTCCGCTTGAGGCAGTGCCGAGGCGCTGGCTCCTTCGAGGTCGTTGAGATCAAGCGCTAGCGGTTCAATACCGCTACCCTGTAAGGCATCAGCTTGGCGGCGCATACCGATGACGCGATGCCCCTCGCTGAGTAGTTCGCGACCTAAGGTAATACCGATGTCACCGCAGCCGATAATCAGTACAGTTAGCTTCACCTTGCGTACTCCCTTGATAAATATTCCCTATCAGATACAAAGTCCCTATGAGATGTGGCATCGTCAATAGGGCTTGTTTGTCCTTTCCATCCCGTTAAGCGTCACTATTATTAGTCACAAGCTGCTACGAGAGGATGCCAACCGGCACCGTTATGACTTTAACAGAACTTCGCTACATCGTAACCCTCGCTCAAGAGCGCCATTTTGGGCGGGCCGCAGAGCGCTGCCATGTTTCTCAACCAACGCTATCTGTGGCGGTGAAAAAACTTGAAGAGGAGCTTGATACACCGCTCTTCGAACGCTCTAAATCAACCGTTCAGGTCACCCCATTAGGGGAAAAAATAGTTGCCCAGGCACAGCGGGTGCTTGAGCAAAGCAGCCTGATTTATGAAATGGCTAGCGCTGGAAAAGACCAGTTGGCTAACCCGCTGCGCATAGGCGCCATCTACACCATAGGGCCTTATCTGTTTCCCCATTTGGTCCCAGCACTGGCCAATGCTGCGCCGCAAATGCCGCTATATATCGAAGAGGGCATGACCGGGGCTTTGCGCGCCAAGCTGCGCAGTGGTGAACTGGATGTGATAATTGTTGCACTACCGTTTACTGAAACAGATGTGGTTACTAAGCCCATTTATGATGAACATTTTGAAGTGCTGATTCCTGCCAGCCATCGTTGGGTAGAGCGAGACGCTATACACAAAGAAGACCTGCTGGAAGAACGACTATTGCTGCTGGGGGAAGGGCACTGTTTCCGCGACCAGATTTTAGAGGCCTGTCCAGCGATTACCCAGAAGCTCAACAGCCCTAACAATACCCTGATTGCTGAAGGTGGCTCGCTAGAAACCATTCGCCATATGGTGGCCTCAAAGCTGGGAATTACGGTACTGCCACAGTCCGCGCTGGGTACCGACCAGTATGAAAACGCTATGCTAGTTAGCCGTCCTTTTGTCGACCCTGCACCATCGCGCACGGTAGCTATTGCGTGGCGGGCAAGCTTTCCCCGTCCTAAAGCCATTGATGCGCTCACCAAGGCCATTAGCCAGTGCAGGCAGCCGACACACACGACAAACGTGGCCTCATGAGCGATCTCTCTTCACCAGTTACCGCGCTAAAAGGAGTGGGCGAAGCGCTAGCAGTTAAGTTGGCTCGGCTGGGCATTGAACGCATCAGCGACCTAGTGTTTCACCTGCCGCTGCGTTATCAAGACCGCACGCGGCTAACGCCTATCGGTTTACTAAGGGCGGGCCATGAGGCTGTGGTGGAGGGTGAAGTGACCGCCAGTGACGTTGTAAAAGGGCGCAGGCGCAGTCTACTGATACGCCTACGCGATGGCAGTGGCATTTTAAGCCTGCGCTTTTTCCATTTTTCCCCTGCTCAGCAGCAACAGCTACGCCCTGGAGTAACGGTACGCGCCTTTGGCGAAGCGCGAGCAGGAGCAACAGGGTTGGAAATTTATCACCCGGAGTATCGGCTAAGTGGCGGTAGCGAAACCCCGGTGGAGGAGTACTACACGCCGATTTACCCCACTACCGAAGGATTGCATCAAACCCGCCTGCGCGCACTTACCCAGCAGGCGCTGGGCATTTTAGCGCAAACACCGGAAGTGCTACCGGATGTTATACCCGACACGCTGCGTCAGCGGTTTGGCCTTCCAGGCCTGCATGCTAGCTTGCAGCTATTGCACCAGCCGCCGCCGGAGGCCGATTTAGAGCAGCTTGCTCATGGCCACCACCCTGCGACGCGTAGGCTTGCCTTGGAAGAGTTGCTAGCCCACCAACTTAGCCTGCGGGAGGTGCGCCTGCGCATTCAGGCGGATGGTGCGCCAGAGCTGCCGTCCGGGCGCAACCTGCAAACCCGCTTCTTAGCTCAGTTGCCGTTTGCCCTCACCGGCGCTCAGCGGCGGGTGCTGGAAGAAATTGCTCTCGACCTTGCTCGCCCGGCACCCATGCTGCGACTAGTACAAGGGGATGTAGGCTCTGGGAAGACGGTGGTGGCTGCCATGGCAGCACTATCGGCGCTGGCAGGCAACTGCCAGGCGGCGATGATGGCACCAACGGAGATCCTTGCCGAGCAGCACTACCGGGCTTTTAAGGCGTGGTTTGAACCGTTGGGTATTGAGGTAGCGTGGTTGGCGGGTAAGCTCAAAGGTAAAGCCCGATTAGATACCAAAGCGGCGATTGCTGATGGCCGTGCACGCATGGTGGTGGGCACCCATGCGTTGTTCCAGGCCGATGTGCACTTTCAGTGTCTGGGGTTGGCGATCATTGATGAACAGCATCGCTTTGGCGTGCACCAACGCTTGGCGCTGCGGGAAAAGGGTGAAGCTGGCGGACTAACACCGCATCAGTTGATCATGACCGCCACCCCCATCCCTCGTACCCTGGCGATGAGTGCCTACGCCGATTTAGATGTTTCGGTAATTGATGAGCTACCGCCGGGGCGCACGCCGGTTAAAACGGTGGTGGTTTCGGATGAGCGCCGCCCCGAGGTGGTTGAGCGCATTCGCAATGCGTGTAGCGATGGTCGCCAAGCTTACTGGGTGTGCACGCTGATTGAAGAGTCGGAGGCACTACAGTGTCAGGCTGCGGAAGTGACACGCGATGAGTTGACCCAAGCACTGCCCGAGTTGGCGGTAGGATTAGTGCATGGACGGATGAAATCGAGTGAGAAAGCTGAGGTGATGACCGCCTTTAAGGCAGGTGAGTTAGACCTGCTGGTAGCCACCACGGTGATCGAAGTGGGTGTGGACGTGCCTAACGCCAGCCTGATGATTATCGAAAACCCTGAGCGTCTGGGGCTTTCTCAGCTTCATCAGCTACGCGGTCGCGTGGGGCGTGGTAGCACGGAAAGCTTCTGTGTACTGCTTTATCATCCTCCGTTGTCGAAGAGTTCCCGCCAGCGCTTAGCGGTTATGCGCGAAACCACCGATGGTTTCAGAATCGCTGAGAAAGACTTGGAGATTCGTGGCCCCGGTGAAGTGCTTGGCACCCGCCAAACCGGCCTGGCGCAGATGAAAATTGCTGACCTAGAGCGCGATGCTGACTTGCTAGAGCGAGTGACCGCCTTGGCTCAAGCACTGCAGGGCGATACCGATGTCACCACCGTGCTAGTGCGCCGTTGGCTTGGTGAAGCAGCTGGCCGCTACGGGCAGGTGTAGCGGCGTTTTGCTATGTGGTGCTGGGGGTTGTTGGCGCAGCCCCTGTTGGTGAGCGGGCTAAGCGGCTGGCAGCATCGCCCAGTGGGCCGAGCTGTCCGGCAATCAGGCGTAGTTGACTTTGGATCGGTCGATAAAGCGTGACGGCATTTTCATCGGAGGTTGTGTGCTGTTCTTCCATTTGCGCTAGCAATTCATTGGCAGGGGCAGCTAACGAGGTGATGGGCAGGCGTTTATCCAGCTGTTCTGCTAGCTGCTCCAAAAGGGCGCTGATGCGCTTGGCAAGTGGTACTAGGGCGGCATCCTCCTCTTCTTCTGTCAGCCTGTGCCGATGCGCCCCCAGGGCCGATAAATGACTGAGTAGCGTATTGGAAAGTACTAAAAAGCGTAGACCATTATCAGCATCCTGCTTTCGGTAGTGGCCAGGCTCATGGAGCATATTGGTTAGTAGCGTTGACAGCGCTGCATCGGCGTTATGAGCGTTGCGGCGGGCCAGACGGTAGGTCAAGTCGTCCTGTTTGCCCTCTTCGTACTGGTGAACAATTTCGTCTAAATAACGGCGTTGGTTAGTCAGCACTTTGGCAGCTTCCCGGTAGAGCCTGCGCCCCTGCCAGTCGGGAAGTATAAAAAATACCGCCAGCCCTGCGATTAGCGAACCAATCAATGTATCAAACAGACGTGGCCAGATCAGATCAAAGCCGTCACCAACTTGGTTAAAGCTGCACAGCACCAATAGGGTGATCGACGCAGTGGCGATCACGTAGTGTTTCTCGCGGTTAGCAAAAAACGAAACGCCCGCCGCTACCGCAATCATGCTTTGCACCAGTGGCTGAGGGAACAGGCTAATCGACACCCAGCCTGCTGTTAGCCCCAGCACTGTGCCCACTATCCGCTGGGAGAGAAAACGCCGTGTGGTGGCGAAGTTTGGGCGACAGACAAACAGTGTGGTGAGCAAAATCCAGAAACCTTGCTCTGGGTCGAGCCACTGCAGCAACCCATAGCCTGCCACCAGCGCGGTGGTTAGGCGTACTGCATGGCGAAAAGTCGGTGATCCCAGGGTGAAATTCAGCCGTACGCGTCTCCAGGCTTCCAGGAGACTAGAGGGCGAGCGGTCGAAGAGAGTACTGTCCCGGCGTGCGTCATTGCTATCTGGATTGTGGGCGCTGGCTATCTGCTCTTCTAATGTTGAGAGGTTGTTTGCCAAGGCGTTGAGTGGCTGCATCAATGGCCGCCACTCGGGTTTGCCACGTTCGCTTAGGTTATCGATAGAGGCGCGCAGGTCAGCAAGTGCTTGCTCACTTAGCTGGTGATCGAACGGGCGGTTGAGCAGTAGCGATTTTGCCAGTTGTCGGCAGGCGCGGCCTTGCTGGTCGAGCAGTCGCTGGCAGCGAAACAGTACGTCGTGGTGAAAAAACGCTTCAGTAAGTGCGCTGTAGGGATAGTGGGTTGAGCTTGCCCGCTCGTGGATATCCTGGGCGATAAAGTAGATTCGCAGGTAACGATTAAGTTTACGACTGCCACGCTGACCTTCCAAACGGCGGAAAATCATCTCCTTAGCCTGGTTAAGAGCATCGACCACAAGGCCGTTCTGGCGCGCCAGCGCTAACCGGCGAGCCTCAACATCTACTCCGCGTACCGGTTCAAACAGGGCCGATTTAAGAATCAAAAACTCACCCAGGGTCTTATAGACCCGCGCCATGCTTTGCTTCACCGGCTGGCGGGAGAACAGCGTGCACCAGATGACGGAAATTACCCCATACCAAGCTGCCCCGGCCAGTAAGAGTAGCTGGCGGGCTGCTACATCCTCATCTACGCCGCCATGCTGCTCGATATTGATCATCGAGTAGATCGATAAAATCAATGTGCCTGAGGCAATAGTGGCGTAACGCTGCCCAATGGCGCCGAGCATAATCAAAGTGAAGGTAGAGAGCGCCAACCCAAGAGCAAATAACCACGGCCAGGGGAATAGCCACTGCACTACAAACGACGCTGAGGTAAAACATACCAGTGTTACTGCAAGGGCTTGTAAACGCCCCTGCCAACTGTCATCGGTTTCTGAAAGTGCGCAGGCAATAATGCCCAGGAATAGCGGGATCACCAGCGCGACATCACCCGCAGCACCACTAAATAGCAGCGCTCCGCTAAAGGCGATAAACACCCGCAGGCTATAGGCAAATTTATCCAGTGTCCAAAGACGCCGTAGCGGCAACGAAATAGGCATAGGGGCTTCTTATAGGCAGTTGTTAGACTTTGGTATAATGAGGTAGTGTAGAGGGTGATGGTGCCCTATGTCGCTACCTACCCTTTCAACGCTTGGTAACTGGTAACTGGTAACTGGTAACTGGTAACTGGTAACTGGTAACTGGTAACTTCAACTGCGCTGCACTTACTGCTTCTAGCTATCAGGTTTGGTGTTCTAAAAAATAGCGCACTAAAGGCCTATGATTGAAACAGTAACCTTTCGATACTCGGAATGACTCTAAAAAAAACAGGATCATTCCAATGGATCTAAAACTGCTGCTGGACTGGCGTCTTCACCTCATGGTGATTGTGACGTCAATGTTTTCCGAATGGATAGGCATTGTACGTATTCCCCTCGGACCAGGAACTCTGCTTTTACTCCCCCTGCTCTACGCCTTTGTGATAGGCGTGCTGTTTAATCCCCACCTTTTCTCGGGAATGGGAAAAATCATTCCTAAACCTGTCAGCCATGCGGCTGGCCCAATTATTTTAATCGCCATTTTGCCGTTTATCGCCAAATTTGGCTCGACCATTGGCCCTGCTATTGAGCAGATCATTGCTGCAGGCCCTGCGCTTATTCTCCAGGAGTTAGGCAACCTTGGCACCATGCTGTTGGCACTGCCCTTTGCGGTACTGGTGCTTAAGATGGGGCGTGAGGCAGTGGGGGCTACCTACTCGATTGCGCGGGAGCCAAATATTGCCATTATTTCAGATCGTTATGGATTAAGAAGCCCTGAAGGTATCGGCATTATGGGCGTCTACGTAGTGGGGACCATGTTTGGCACCCTCTACTTTGCGTTGATGGCCGGGTATATCGCGTCGCTGGATATTCTTGATATTCGTGCGCTGGCGATGGCCTGTGGCGTGGGTAGCGGCAGCATGGTGGCCGCGTGCTCGGCAGCTCTAGCTGAAGCGGTACCCGGATCAAGAGATGAGCTGCTTGCATTCGCTGGGGCGAGCAACCTGCTGACTTATGCAACAGGTTTGTATATTTCGCTATTTATCGCGCTGCCGATTACAGAATGGCTCTATAAGCGCTTAAAAGGTAACGCACCGAAGGAAGTTCGCCATGAAAGCTAATGACACCACAGCCAATCAGTTTGATGCTGAAGCGCTAAAAGAGTTGCGCCCGGAAAACCAGCTAGGCAAAACCGCTTTGGTGTTGGCAGCGGTGTGTGTGGCGGCGTGGTTTAGCAATATCGTCAATGGCGCGCCACTGCTAGATGCACTGCCCGGTATGCTGATTCTATATGTAATGGTGATTATTGGGCTGGTTATCGGGCGCGTGTGCCCCTTTTATCTGCCCAGCGTCGCCTGGGTTTCGCTGGTCAGTATTATTGCTACCCTCCCTGTTTTTCCTGGTAGCGACTGGATTATTGCACGGTTAGCGGAAGTTAATTTTCTGGCTGTGGTTACCCCAGTACTGGCTTATGCGGGATTAGCACTTACCGGGCGTGAGTTTGCCATGTTTAAGCAAACTGGCTGGAAGCTGGTGCTTGTGGCGCTACTCGTCTTTACCGGCACTTTCATAGGCTCAGCGTTTGTTGCCCACCTCATACTTTAAGGATAAATCTATGACGGCATCTATCTGCTTACCGGAAATAGCGCAGTTGGAGGCGTGGCGACACGACTTCCACCAGCACCCTGAGACGGCGTTTGAAGAACATCGGACTAGTGCGCGTATTGCCTCGTTGCTGACCGAGTGGGGCTTCGAGGTGACAACTGGGATTGCAGGCACTGGCGTAGTAGCGGCGCTTGATGGTCGGCTTGGGGGAGGTAGAACCATAGGGCTGCGTGCGGATATTGATGCACTGGATATCCGTGAAGAAGGCGGTGTGCCATACGCTTCTAAAACACCAGGAAAGATGCATGCCTGTGGCCACGATGGCCACACCACTATGTTGCTGGGGGCTGCCTGGGCGCTTAAGCAGCAGCCGGACTTCAAAGGAAGGGTGGTGTTTATCTTCCAGCCTGCGGAAGAGAATGAAGGTGGTGGTCGCGCGATGGTGGAAGATGGCTTATTTAAGCGCTTTCCCATGGATGCTGTATATGGTTTGCATAACTGGCCAGGCTTGGCCGTTGGCGAGGCGGCGGTACACGACACTGCCGTGATGGCAGCCTTTGATATTTTTACGCTGACGCTAACCGGTAAAGGCTGCCACGCCGCGATGCCCCATCTTGGAATAGATACGGTATTAGCCAGCTGCCAGTTGGTGAGCCAATTGCAGGGCTTAATAAGCCGTGAAACGCCACCGGATAAATCGGCGGTACTGAGCGTAACCAGCATTCACGGCGGCGATACCTTTAACGTTATTCCTGAGCAGGTAGAACTACGCGGTACGCTGCGCTGTTTTGATATGGCCCTTAAAGAGCACTTGGAAGCGCGCTTCAAGCAGGCGATTACCAGCTTAGCCGAGTTTCACGGCTTAACTGTTGAACTGGATTACCAGCGCTGCTACCCCGCTACCATCAATACCCCTGAGCACGCTCAGCAGTGTGCCACGGTGTTGGGAAACTTACTTGGTAGCGACAAAGTACTGCGTAACCCACCACCGAGTATGGCTTCTGAGGATTTCTCATTTCTGCTAGCCGAGTGCCCGGGCGCCTATATCTGGATGGGCAATGGTGAGGAGTCCGCTTCGCTGCATAATCCACACTATGACTTTAACGATGCACTGCTGCCGTTAGGTGCCCGCTACTGGGTGGAGTTGGTGAACACGCTACTCGTTTAAGCCACACGCTACTTTTTAAACTTACCGCTAGACGCTCTTCTTTATGCCCTTATGGTCGATGCCCTGATGGGTAGGGGAGCGTCTACGCCAAACAAAGCATTTCAATCAAAGCGCCCCGTGTAAAGAGCGCTTTCAAGGAGCCTTATCGTGTCGTTAACAATTACCGTAATAGGCCTTGGTCAGATGGGCGGCAATATGGCGCTGACCCTTAAGGCAGCAGGTTTTGATGTGACCGGTAGTGATGTGTTTGAGCAAGCGCGGGCACGATTAGCGGCACAAGGGGTAGCCGTTGTAGCCCCCGATAAACTGCCGCAAAGCGATGTTTACCTGCTCTCACTCCCCACTTCCGCCCATGTGCGTGAGGTGATTGAGCAATCACCGGGCTTACTTAATCTGGCTCCGAAGGGCAGCGTGATTGTTGATACCTCCACCAGTGACCCTGCCGTCAGCCGGGAACTAGCCAAAAAGGTCGCGGCGGCTGGATTGCTCTGGCTGGATGCCCCGGTCAGTGGAGGCCCTAAAGGGGCGGCCAATGGCACGTTAGGGATGTTGCTAGGTGGTGAAGACACCACAATTGAGTGGGTAGCGCCGATGCTGGAGGCGATGTCTGCTAAATGTACCCATGTGGGCGGACCGGGTAGCGGCCATGTGGTCAAGCTTGCCAATAACTACCTATGTGCTGCGCATTTGTTAACGACAGCAGAAGCGGTAGCTATGGCGGTCAAGGCAGGTGTTGCCCCCGAGGCGTGCTTGGCGGGCATTAATAGCGGCTCTGGCCGCAGTGCGGTAAGCGAGGTGAATTTTCCTGAGTGGGTGCTAAGTGAGCGCTTTGACTCAGGCTTTACCACCGGTTTAATGCGTAAGGATTTACGCTTGGCGCGGGAGGCTGCCCAGCAGCTTGGGATACCCCTGGGCCTGCTGCAGACGGTTGTTGATATGTGGCATTCCGATGCTGAACAGCTTGGTGATAGTGACGACTTTAACCATATCGCTACGCCGATCTTGGCGCGCGCCACCCAAGGAGGGGCTTCAGCATGACCATGCTTAATCAACATGCCAGTGAACAGTTAGCCACGCTTCTAGCACGCTTTGGGCTGGCTGCGGCCACACCGTTTAGTAATTGGATTGACGGCTATTTACAGGAAGGAGAAGGCGAAGAGATCACCCTTATCAATCCTGCCACCGGTGAGATGCTGATACGTTATCGTGATGCAGGTCAGGCCCTTGTTGAGCGTGCCGCACACGCTGCTAAGCGTGGTCAGCATCAATGGATGGCCCTTACTGCCAGTGAGCGAGGGCGGCGTATGAATGCTGCGCTATCCGGCCTACAGGGCCACGAGGAAGCCTTGGCTCAGTTGGAAAGTATTGTCGCGGGGAAACCAATACGTGATTGCCGTGCAGAAGTTGGCAAGGTTCGCGAGATGTTTGAGTACTACGCAGGTTGGTGCGACAAGCAGCACGGGGAAGTGATTCCAGTGCCTACTTCGCACCTTAACTATGTGCGCCATATGCCCTACGGCGTAGTGGGGCAAATCACCCCTTGGAATGCGCCAATGTTTACCTGCGCCTGGCAGTTGGCTCCCGCCATTGCCGCTGGTAATGGTGTAGTACTGAAGCCCTCCGAGCTAACCCCTTTTTCATCGGTGGTGATTGCTAAATTGCTCGAAAGTGGGGGGCTGCCCCAGGGGCTGATCAATATCGTCAATGGCCTCGGTAAAACAACCGGCACCGCGCTGACCGATCACCCGGCCATCGCTAAGTTAGTGTTTGTGGGATCACCCGAAAGTGGTCGCATGATAGCCCAGGCGGGAGCAAGGCGGCTGGTACCCAGCGTGCTTGAGCTGGGCGGTAAATCGGCCAATATTGTGTTTTCGGATGCTAAGTTAGAAGACGCTGTGGCAGGTGCTCAGGCGGCTATCTTTGCCGCAGCAGGCCAGAGCTGTGTGGCGGGGTCACGGCTGCTTGTTGAGCACTCGGTATTTGAGGTGGTAACCACTCGCTTGGCCCGCGCTGCAGAGCAGATTCAAGTTGGGCTGCCCAGTGACGAAGCCACGCGAATGGGGCCACTGCAGAACCGCCGCCAATTTGAGCACGTAACACGTATGATTGAGGCGGCAGTAGCCGCTGGGGCTCGAGTGTTAACCGGTGGAAAGCGCCCTGCTGGCTTGCCTGATGAAGCCCAGGGCTACTTTATCGAGCCTACTGTGTTGGTAGATGTGACGCCGGAGATGGATATCGCCCAACAGGAAGTGTTCGGCCCGGTAGTCGTTGCCATGGCATTCAATGATGAAGCGCATGCCATACGGCTAGCCAATGAGACCCGGTTTGGCTTGGCCGGTGCAGTGTGGAGCCAGGATGTGGCGCGGGCGCATCGCGTCGCCGGGCAACTGCGTGCTGGTACGGTGTGGATCAATAGCTACAAAGCAATTAGCGTTATGTCGCCGTTTGGCGGCTTTGGCGATAGCGGCTTTGGACGCTCCAGTGGGTTAGATGGTCTACGTGAGTACACCGTGCCACAAAGTGTGTGGGTAGAGACCGCACCAGAAGCGAGCGTTGCCTTTGGCTATGGCAGTGGCGTTGGTTGATCCAACGCAGGATCGCGAAAGGCCTGCATCCAGCGCTGTAAATGGCGCAGCAGTAGGATGCTGGCCTTAGGCTGCTGACGACCTACTCGGGTAACCATATGCGCGTGTGAACGCTGAAAAAGTGGATCGTCTACCGGACGAGCGACCAAAGTGCCTGCTTCCAGGTCATGGGCTACGGCAAAGGCAGGCAACAAGGTAACCCCCATACCGCTACGTACATATTGCGCCAGAATCACCATGGAGTTCGTATTCATCGCCATCCGTGGTGCAATACGGGCCTGTTGAAAGGCTTGATCGACCATTTGGCGTACACCGTGGCTGGTATCCCACATAGCCATGGGCTCCGCACTTAGCTGAGTTAGCGACAGTGGTGATGTTTGGTTAGCAAGGGGATGATCGGGAGATAAAATGGCCATAAGTGGCTGAGGGCTAGACGCCCAAAAACGCAGCTGGGGGTGGGTGCGCTCATGAAACATCAAGCCAATATGGCTCTGGTCCTCGACAACGGCTTCGATAATACCTGAGGTACCTGCGATATGAATATCCAGCTGAATACCTGCATAGCGCTGGGTGAACTCGTGCAGAGGCGAGGCAACTAAATCGCTTACAAACCCCTCTCCGACGGTTAGCGAAATCGTGCCGGTTTCTAACCGCTGGTAGGCCTCCAGCGAAGTAATAAAACTCTCATCCAGCGCGCCACGCCGTTCGCAATACTCCAGCAGCATTTCACCGACAGGTGTGGGGCGAATTCCGCCGCGCTGGCGCTCCATCAACGTTGCCCCTAACGCCTCTTCCAGCAAGGTGATTTGCCGGCTTACCGCAGAAGGGGCAATGTCTAGACGCGCCGCTGCGCGGCGCACCGAGCCAGACTCTAGCGTAACGCGGAAGTACACCAACCGCTGATGAGGTATGTCCATCGCTGCCGCTGTACCTCACGCGTTATAAGGTCATTAACCAAGGATGTAAGCTACAAATGTTTTAACAGCTTTTGTAGCTTGTTCATATCAGCGGAATCACCCACTAAACGCACTTCACCGTTCACCATGCCGTCCAAGAATGCCTGCTGGGTTGGTTTCTTGAGTATGCGTAGCGCACTATCTTGATCGCGAAAGCGCAACTCAAGGTCAAGATCAACAGGTAAGCCTTTGCCGGTAATCACGCTTTGGGGTGTCATCCGGTAGTAGCGGGCAATGCTTAAGTCTTCCGTGGCAATTCCCCAGTCTAGGCCGCGCATGCGTTCCAACTGCTCCCGAAAGCGCGGCTTGCGGCGCAGGGCATGCTTGAGCATAAAGCTCAGCAGCCACAACGTCAGCTTGAGTTTCATTAGGAAACGGCGTCCTTAAGCGCTTTACCTGGCTTGAACGCAACGTTCTTGCTGGCCGGAATTTGTAACGGCTCGCCGGTTTGTGGGTTTTTACCGGTGCGTGCGGCACGTGCGCGAACAGTAAAGGTACCAAAACCGATCAGTGAAACATCTTCACCTTTAGCGACACTGTTAGTGATCTCGTCCAGAATGACGTTGAGGACTTGGCCAGCTTTGTCTTTGGAAAGGTCGGCACCTTCAGCAATAGCAGCGGCGAGTTCAGGTTTGCGCATAGAAAAAATCTCCGTAGTGACAGAATCAAGCGTAAAGCTCGTCATGTTGTTAAAACAGTATTGTTAACACAAGTATTGTTGAAACAGTGGTATTGAAACACATTATCCGACTGGTCCAGCTTTCTAGACTAGTCGCGAATGCAGCGAAAATCAGCCTAGCAGCGCAGGGACTACTCTGGAAAGCTCCACTTTCCTTCTCACGCAGCTGCCTGTCAACGCAAAACCAATCAAACGTCCGTATTTATCTTCTGCGAGGGCGGTCATTTCATTGCCTTGCCCTTCAATTTTCCACTGTTCAGGTGTACTTAAAGGTGGGTAGGCAACCACGGGCAGTAGCGGTGTTTTAACGATGATCGGCCAAGCGCCAAACTGCACGTGGGTGGGAGTGCCGCTTAGTGTGGCCGTGAGTGCTTTAATACTGGCCTGCAGCGGCTGCACGTACATGGCATTAATGCCCTCAACACAAGCCGCATCGCCTAGTGCGTAAACGTTAGAGTGGGAGGTGCGCAGCAAGCGGTCGACCTGGATACCGTGACGGCTAACACTAAGCCCGGCTGCGCGGGCAAGTTGGGTACGAGGGGTAAGGCCGGTGGCCAGTAGTACGATATCAGCGATGCAGTGTTCACTGTTATCTAAGCTCAGGGTTAAGGCGTTGTCTGAACCCAGTGACAAACTCTCCAACGTAGCTCCTAGCCTAAGTTGGATGCCCGCTGCCTGAAAAGCATTGCCGAGAGCATCGCCAAGCGGCTCCGGTAGCAGGCGTGGCAATAGCGTATTTTCTGGTGCGATCAGAGTGACTTGATGTCCCCCAGCGTGCAGATCATTAGCAAACTCGCAGCCCACAAGCCCTGCGCCAATAATGGCAACACGGGCAGGCTTGGGGCTAAGAGCTGCATGTAAGCGACGGTAGTCGTCTAGGTTGTTTACCGCGAAGCAGCGCTCAGCAAGCTGGCTTGGTACGCTAAACGGGGCATACGGTGCGGCACCGGTAGCTAGCACTAGGTTGTCATAGCGTAACCTAAGGTCATTACTAAGCAGCAGAGTTTGGTTATCCACATCCAGTTGCACCACTTGGGTGTGGGTAAATAGCGTTGCATTGAGTTCTTCTGCCATCTCGGCGGCACTGCGCTGGGCCAGCGTCTCGGGGGGAAGGCGTTTAGCAAAACCGGTCGAGAGCAGTGGTTTGCTGTAGTCGTCGCCACTATCAGCACTGATCAGCGCCATCGTACGGGTATCACCCTGGCGGCGTAGGGTGCGGGCAAGCCCAACTCCCGCCATGCCAGTACCAATAATGGCCAGCGCTGCATGGGAAGTATCGGTGTGTCGTTGGGTAGATGCGGGCATGCAGTAACCAAAAGTCGGTGGAACAAAAGCCTGTGAGGGCACCATGTTACACTAGCGCTCACTTTTTTGACTGCCTTGGAGAACCCGGTGACGGTCACTACTTTTCGGCATGCCCATCCTTTTCCACATTGGCTACCGGTTAATGCGCTGCGCCCTGCCATGAGTGCGCCCTGGTGGCAGTGGGTGGCCTCTACCGACTCGTTAACCGCTCGGTTGACCGCTGCAGCGGGCAGTAAGCCGTTTAGGGTACGTTTATTACGCCAGATGATAGGCTTGCCACTACGGGATGAGGCGCAGGCGCTAGGCATTGAGCCGCGCCGCAATGCGTGGATACGGGAAGTAGCACTTTGTGTGGACGATACACCTTGGGTAGTGGCACGCTCGGTAGCACCACTAACTCAGCTCCTGGGTAAAGGCTTAGAGGGGCTTGGCGAGCGCTCCTTGGGTAGTTGGCTGTTTCGTCAGCCTGATTTAGTACGTGGCCCGCTGTACGCAACGAGGCATTGGCCTAGCTTTGCCTACCATCTGTGCACGCCAGCCGATACAGGGGTGTGGGGACGGCGCTCGGTATTCCAGCACAGCGGCCTTTCGTTGCTGGTACAGGAATGTTTTTTATCTACTATGGCGGATGAACTTAGCTTGCCTTCGCGCTAGGCTATGATCAGCATCTTTTTTCGAGAGGTAAGCATGGATCGTTCTCTGTTGCGGCCAACGGGATGGGCTCGGGTGGCTGATTTCCTACAGCTAATGCGCCTAGACCGGCCAATTGGCACTTGGCTCCTGATGTGGCCCACTCTATGGGCGCTGTGGATCGCGGCAGAGGGCGTGCCTGGACGAAATGTACTGTTGATTTTTATTGCCGGCGTTTATGTGATGCGTGCGGCTGGCTGTGTGGTGAACGATTACGCAGACCGTCACTTTGACGGCCATGTGAAGCGTACTAAGCATCGCCCCTTAGCCACTGGACGCATCAGTGAAACCGAGGCGCAGTTGCTATTCGTTGCGTTAGTGGCAGCTGCATTTATTTTGGTGCTGCTTACCAACTGGTTTACGGTGTTGCTCTCTATTGGTGGGGTTGTACTGGCGTTTATCTATCCCTTTATGAAGCGTTACACCCACTTCCCCCAGGTAGTGCTAGGTGCTGCTTTCTCTTGGGCGATACCGATGGCGTTTGGCGCGGTGCTGGGGAGTGTGCCGCTTGAAGCATGGTTACTGTTCTTTGCCAATCTGCTGTGGACAGTGGCCTATGATACCCAGTACGCCATGGTCGACCGCGATGATGATTTAAAAATCGGTATTAAATCAACAGCTGTGCTATTTGGTAACGCTGATCGCTTGATCATCGGCCTACTGCAACTTGTCACCTTGGTGTTGTTGGCCTGGGTAGGGTTACGCGTGGGATTGGGGGGATTTTTTTGGTTGGGGCTAGTCGCCATGGCGGCAACATTTGCCTATCAGCAGCGGCTGATTTTGCACCGCGAGCGTGATCAGTGCTTCCAGGCATTTCTGAATAATTATTGGTCAGGCCTGCTGGTTTTTGCCGGTATTGCGCTTAGTTGGTGGCCTATAGCTGGTTAATTTCGCTGAGTGTCATAGAATTGTCATCAAGTCATGGTGTTATCGTCACTGACATGTCATTGAACTATTTTTTGAACTAGTTTTCATTGCACACCGTGAGGCCCTGGAATGACCGCCAAGACCGTTTTGATTGTCGATGATGAGGCGCCAATTCGCGAAATGATCGCGGTGGCGCTGGAAATGGCTGACTATCGCGTGCTTGAAGCGGATAACGCCCAGGATGCCCATGCGATAGTCGTTGATCACCAGCCAGATCTGTTACTGTTGGACTGGATGATGCCCGGCACTAGCGGTATTGAGCTGGCAAGGCGCCTAAAGCGCGAAGAGGCAACGGCTGAAATACCGATTATTATGCTCACGGCGAAAGGCGAAGAGGATAATAAGATCCAAGGCCTTGAGGCGGGCGCCGACGACTACATCACTAAGCCCTTTTCGCCCCGCGAGTTGGTCGCACGATTAAAAGCAGTTCTGCGGCGCACCACGCCTCGCGGCGTAGAAGACCCCATTGAGATTAATGGTTTGCTACTTGACCCAGTGAGCCACCGGGTGAGTGCCCATGGCAAAGCGCTGGAAATGGGTCCCACTGAGTATCGCTTGTTGCAGTTCTTTATGACCCACCAGGAGCGGGCTTATACCCGTAGCCAGCTGCTAGATCAGGTATGGGGTGGCAATGTGTATGTTGAAGAGCGTACCGTTGATGTCCATATCCGTCGTTTGCGTAAAGCGTTAGGCGAAGTTCACCAAAACCTTATCCAAACGGTGCGAGGCACTGGGTACCGCTTCTCCGCTCGGGTGTAATGGTGCGCCTGTGGAGCCGTGAGCTGTGGCGTATTGCCTGGTTGGCTACCTTAGGGGTGCTGCTGGGCTGGCTACTGGACGCGCCCGGACTTGGGTTAGCCGCAGGGCTTGCTGCGTGCTTGTTTTATCATCTACGCCAGTTGCTGGCGCTATTCCAATGGCTAACGCTGCACCCCCAGGATGAGCCTCCTTCTGCACGAGGCATGTGGGGTGAGCTACTTGACCGACTCTATCGTTATCAAAAAAGCCAGCGTATTACCCAAAGCCGCTTGCGGGCTACTCTGGCACGTATTCAAGAGTCATCGGAAGCCATGCGTGATAGCGTGGTTATGCTAGACCGCCACGGCGATCTTGAATGGTGGAACAGTGCGGCTACAGAGATGTTGGGCTTACAAACGGCCCATGATCGTGGGCAGCATATTACCAACTTGCTGCGTGATCCGCGTTTTATCAGTTATTTCAATGCCTGTGAGTATGGTGAACCGCTGACGCTTACCTCACCGATAGATGAGAGCCGCATTCTGCAGTATCAAATCACTCTGTACGGAGATGATGAGCGCTTGCTGATGGCTCGGGATATTACCCGTTTACACCGCCTTGAGCAGATGCGGCGGGACTTTGTAGCGAATGTTTCCCATGAGCTGCGTACACCTCTAACGGTACTTTCTGGCTATTTAGAAACCTATAGCGACTTAAGCGATCAGTTGCCTCCACGGTTAGGCCGAGGAATCGGCCAGATGCAGGAGCAAGCTACACGGATGCAAAATCTAGTGAATGATCTGCTGCTGCTATCGCGGCTGGAAATTGATCAAGGTGGGAAAGACCACCAGCCACTCGATATTAAATCCTTGCTTGAGAGTATTCGTCGGGATGCTTTAGCGCTATCTGGTCAGCAACATAACAATCAGACGCATAATGTACAGGTGATCATTGAGACTGAAGCGCAATTAATAGGTAGCGAGCCGGAAATACGCAGTGCAGTTTCAAATCTTGTCTTTAATGCGGTTCGTTACACTCCGGTGGGCAGTCAAATAACCCTTCGCTGGACCACTATGGAGAACGGCAGCGCTTATATAGAAGTGGTAGATAATGGTGAAGGCGTTGATCCTGTGCATATTCCACGGTTAACTGAGCGCTTTTATCGAGTAGATAAAGGGCGCAGTACCGCTACTGGGGGCACAGGCTTAGGTTTGGCCATTGTCAAACATGTGCTGCTGCGCCACGATGCTCAGTTGCATATAACATCCCGTCCAGGTGAAGGCGCACAGTTCCGCTGTGTGTTCCCCGCCACTCAAGTCATCCACCAGTGACCACAGCTTAAGCGCGCTCTTTTCGGCTGCTTCTTTTTAGTGCTCTTTGTGTATCCACTTCTTAAGGTGAATGGTTTTTGAGGTGTTTAGCTTTTATAAAAGATAACCCTTGTATAGGTGTGCCTAACTGCCAGCCAGACATGGTTAAGCCTTACTCATGTGTCATTTTTAACCATGCTAGAAGCTTCTAGCGCACTCAGCGTGGCTCTTTATAAACGTTTTTTTATTTTTTAAGTTATTGATTTTAATTGTTTTATTTTTTAATTTTAAAGGGTGGCATGGTAGGTGCAGTTATATAGGTAAGGAAGATAACCGCTGGAACTGGTAAGCCTATATGGCACTCTTCCTTAAATTTAGCGGTATTAAACAGCGCTCGAGGAGATGGAATATGATATCCAAGGAACTACTCAAGAAAGCTGGCATCTTAGGTGTGTCTTTTGGCTTGATGGCTAGCCCATTAGCTTTCGCTGACACTACTGAACATTCATCAATTGATCAAAATCAGGATATAACGGCTGACGAGCAGCCAATGGAAACAAATTCACACGGTAACGATAACGCGGATGAGCGTAACTACGATGCCGAGGACCTGACAACTGACCACGGTACTAGAGGTACCGATGTTATTGATGACCCTGATTCAACGAACACGAGTGGCGATGCTGAATATACGCCTGAAGATGTTATGGAAGAGAATGACGGGTCTTAATTATTGTCGGTTTTATGTGAAATAAGGTTTTTCGATTAGTGAATAACCGCATTTGTTAAATAGTGTTAAATTATGGTGAGTAACTTTACAGAGTAGCAAATAACTCTTACGCTTAGGAGTGAGCAATATAAGGGGCAAGGATGCCCGCTGCACGGATGCTTACCGATTCAAAGGATGAATCAAGCGACGTACAATGCGTTAGTCAGGGTTAATTCCATGGTTGGAGTCCCGCAAAAGGAGAGGAAGCTAACGCTAGGTACCGTCCAATGTAAGAGTTAACCAGACCTCGCTTAGGCGAGGTCTAGTTTTTTCTAATGGATGGTTTTCTGATGGATTATTGAACGGATTGCTTACTTGGTAATAATTCCACGGTAATGGTTATCCCACATAAAAACGGCTCCAGCGACTGCCCCTGGTATTAAGAATAAATTTGCCAGCGGAATCCAGGTTACTATTGTGACTAACCCCCCATAAGTCAAACTTTGCCACCAGCGCCGAGACAATCGTCCGCGCATGTCCTGAAAAGTTATTTTGTTGTTATCCATTGGGTAATCCAAGTAAGTAATGGCCATTATCCAGGCAGAAAACAGCGCCCATAGCACTGGCGCAAATAGATTAAGTCCTGGTATCCAACTAATGATGAACAGCACCGCTGCGCGTGGCAGGATATAGCCTAGTTTTACCAGTTCGCGCCCCACGGCATCGATGGCGGTTTTAGCCAGCCCGCGGTCGTCTAAAGGTTCACGGCCTGTCGCTTGGCGCTCTACTTGGGCAGCCAGAAAGCCATAGAATGGTGCGGCAATCAGGTGGGTTATCAGGGTAAAGGTAAAAAACACTACCAGCAGTAGGCTAACAAAGAATAGCGGCCAAATTAGCCAGGATAGCCACTCAAGCCAGCTGGGTACCATTGCCATAGCGCTGTCTAACCAGCCAGAAAAACGGTTAACTACGATGCCTAGCATGCTGGTATAAACGACAAGATTGACCAGAATCGGCAGGAAAACATAACGCCGCAGGCCCTTTTGATATACCAGCCGAGTTCCTCGACTTAGCGCGGTAAATGCATCCAAAGTACTCACTCCTTATCAAAACGCCCAGACAGAGCATCTGGGCGTATTGCAGGAGGCATTTGGCGTTAGGTCAAGACTTTTTAAGCACCTTCTGATCTAAACTATCGAGGTCGGTATGGCGAATATCCAATCCTTTGACAAGATAAACCACGTACTCCGCGAGGTTATTGGCATGGTCACCCACCCGCTCCAGGGCGCGCAGCACCCACATAATGCTGAGCACGGAGCTAATCGAGCGGGAATCTTCCATCATAAAGGTCATTAGAGAGCGCATGGCACTGCCGTACTCGTCGTCCACGAGTTCGTCTTCGCGGACTACCTGCATGGCTAATTCGGTATCAAAACGGGCAAACGCAGTTAGCGCATCGCGCAGCATCTTACGTACATGTTCGCTGATGTGTCGCACTTCCACCAAGCCACGGGTATTACCGTTGTTTTCACTTAACAGCATCGCGTTGCGGGCAATTTTGCTAGCTTCATCGCCGATACGCTCAAGGTCAGAGGTAGCGCGAATTACCGCCAGCACCAGGCGAAGATCAGAAGCTGCTGGCTGACGGCGCGCCAGTACGCGGGTGCACTCGTCATCTATCTGGAGTTGCAGGTCGTTTACTTGGCGGTCGTTATCACGTACTTTTTCAGCGAGATGACTATCGCCTTCTAGCAATGAATACACCGCATCCTGAACTTGTTTTTCCACCAAACCGCCCATGGCCATCAGGTGGGTTTTTAATTCTTCCAGTTCCTGGTTGAACTGGCGAGAAATATGCTGGCTGTGGGTATCGCTCGTAATATCCATTGAGCACTCCTGACGTGATGTCTCTGGGGCCTAGGTCATGCGGCCGGTGATGTAATTTTCAGTACGCTGTAAACGCGGGTTAGTGAATACTTGGTCGGTTAAACCGAACTCAACGAGTTCGCCGTTCTGCAGAAAAGCCGTGTAATCGGAAACCCGCGCTGCCTGTTGCATATTATGGGTCACCAGCACCAACGTAAGCTGCGATTTAAGATTGCGGATTAGCTCCTCTATCTTGAGTGTTGATATAGGATCGAGCGCCGAGGCGGGCTCATCTAGCAGCAGTACGTCGGGTTGTACGGCCAGCGTGCGGGCAATCACTAAACGCTGCTGCTGCCCGCCGGAAAGCTGCCATGCTGAGCGATGTAGCCGGTCTTTAACTTCATCCCACAGCGCGGCTGAGGTGAGCGCCCACTCAATAATGTCGTCTCGCTTGCGCTTGGGTAAGCGGCGCTGTAATCGCAGCCCAAAGGCGACATTTTCATAAATTGACATCGGAAATGGATTGGGGGTTTGAAACACCATACCCACACGCCGCCTCAACTCTGTTACGTTCATCTGGGGTGCATGAATGTCTTGCCCTTCAAGCGCTATATATCCACGGTGGGAAACAGATTCGTTAAGATCATGCAGCCGGTTAATCGCCCTGAGCAGTGTGGATTTGCCACAGCCAGACGGGCCGATAAAAGCGGTAACGCGATGGCGCGGTACGTCTAGCGTCAAGTCTCGCAATGCAGGTTTCCCCGCATAAGCGAGGTGAAACTGATTGATACTCAGGCAGCACTGCTCGGGAGCAAAGGTGATCACCGGAGTTTGTGATGACTGGGCTGACGTTAGGGGCGCTAGCATTCGTTTCCTCGTTGACGCCTTAGATAATGACGCAGAAATATGGCAGTTAGATTAAGCACCAGAACAATCAGCACTAACAGTAACGCTGTGGCGTAAACCAGTGGGATGGCGGCCTGAACATCTTCCCCATGAAACGCCGTATCAAATAAATGATAGCCGAGGTGCATAAACTTGCGTTCAAGGTGTAAATAAGGGAATTCACCATCTAACGGCATTTGCGGTGCCAGTTTGGCGACCCCGACTAACATGAGTGGTGCTACTTCTCCTGCCGCACGGGCAACGGCTAATATCACTCCGGTGAGCATCGCGGGGGTAGCCATGGGTAGCACCACCCGGGTCAGCATCTCTAGACGTGTAGCTCCTAGCGCTACGGCACCTTCGCGTTGGGCATCGGGGATGCGTGCCAAGCCCTCTTCAGTTGCCACAATCACCACTGGCAGCGTTAATAGCGCAAGGGTTAGCGACGCCCATAAAAGCCCGCCCGTGCCGAAGGTTGGTGAGGGCAGCTCATCGCTAAAGAACCAGTTATCGATAGACCCGCCAATGCCGTAGACGAATACCCCAAGGCCGAACACCCCGTAAACTATTGATGGCACCCCTGCCAAGTTGCGCACGCCAATACGCACTAAGTGGGTGAGCCGATTTTGGTGGGCGATTTCATTAAGATAAATTGCCGCTAGTACGCCAAACGGTGTAACGATCACCGACATTAGAATGACCATCAGCACGGTGCCAAAAATAGCAGGCCAAACACCGCCGCCAGTATTGGCTGCCCGTGGTCCTTCACTGAGAAAACGCCAAACGTTTTGCCCCCAGGCAGTGACTTTTTGCCCCCAAGACATGGCATTGGGAGCTTGGAAATGGCTGACGTTGGAGAGCGGTTGGCGCAGAGCATGGCCATCAGCGGTGATAAGCAGCAGATCACTACTGCCTTGCTGGCTCGCTGGCTGTGCGAGTGCGGTGGTAATGTAGTCCCAGGCTGCCTGCCCAGTTAGACGCTGGCCATCGCTTTCCACGGCGACTAGGCGGCCAATAAAGTCGCCCCACGGGGTGCGCTCTAGGCGAATAAGGTCGTTAGGGGTCGTTTGTGCTGAGATGTCATCTACGGCTATCCAGCGCCAGTTGGCGCCGTTGATATCACGGTTACCGGTGAAGTAGAGCCTCTCCATGCCCGCGTTTAGCGGCAGCGGTGTTTCTCGTACCGGCTGGCCGATGACGATGTCACCTGAGGTAAGTGTGACCTCCTCCAGGGTAGCCGGCCAGAAGTGCCCTAAACCGCGGGTTGCCAGCAGGGTGAGAAGCGCTGCTAGCATCAGTAGTGAAAGCGCTACACAGGCAGCACATAGCCACGGCCAGAGCCCATCGTTTAGCCAGTTAACACGCCGTTTGCTCTGCTCGGATAGTGGCTTCATGGTCTGCCCCCCAGACGGTGATAGCGACGGCGTAGGCGCTGACGCACCACTTCTGCGAGGGTATTAACTAAGAAGGTGAAAAGGAATAACGAAAGGGCTGCCAAAATCAGTAGATGGTAAGTAAGCCCGCCGGGTGAAGCCTCGGGTAGCTCAATGGCGATAGCGGCGGAAAGCGAGCGCAGCCCCTCAAATGGACTGGCGCTAAACAGCGCAGTGTTGCCGCTGGCCATCAGTACAATCATGGTTTCACCCACGGCACGGCCTGCGCCAATCATGACCGCTGAAAAAATACCGGGGCCAGCCGTGGGCAGTGCCACTTTCCAAAGCGCCTGCCAACGACTGGCACCTAGCGCTTGTGCCCCCTCCATTAAGGTCGGTGGAATATCCGCGAGAGCATCTTCCGCCAGGGCATAGATACTCGGGATGACCGCAAACCCCATGGCAATTCCGACGATTAGCGCATTTCGTGTGGCGTAATCCATACCATATTGCTGGTCGAGCAAACGTCGCAGATCGCCTCCCAGCAGGTGGTGCTCCAGCCACGGTGCTAACCATAGGGCGACTGCAACCATACACACCAGCCATGGAATTAGCCAAAGCCCTGCCCATGAGTGCGGCAGACGCCGGCGTAGCCGAGCAGCAGCAAGGTGCCATAAAGCCCCCGCTAAAATAGCACTGAAGGGTAACCAGACAATAAGTAGGAGAGTGCTGGCTAAGTGACGCTCTACCCAGGGCGCCAGTACTAAGCCGGCAATAAAGCCCACAACGACGCCAGGCACCGCTTCCATAAGCTCCAGCGCAGGTTTGAGTCGACTACGTAAACGTGCCGACATAAACAGCGCTGAGTAGATTGCTGCGCCTAGCGCGATAGGGGTTGCAAACAGCATGGCGGCAATGGCGGCTTTTAAGGTGCCCCAGGCAAGCGGTGACAGCTTGCTAAGCGCGAAAGTGTCGCCTAGTGCTAAAAGTGGTAGCGTTTCCCAGGCGAGAAAAACCCCAATGGCGAGAATCGCCAATAGCACCCCAATGCCCCCAGCGGTAATTAGCCCGGTGGCAATACGGTCCTGAAGCTGGCGCAGTGGCAGATAAACACGGGGTAGCCGAGGGGAAGTCATGTCGACATCATAGAGAAGCAGGTGCCATCGCTAAAATTAACATGCATGGTGAAGTCTCCTTACCCTAAAACATTTTTATGACAGTTAAGTGACAGCGGTTACCACGGTTGCTGGGCATTCGGATCGCTAGGTGGCAGTGGCACGAAGCCTGATGCGCGGATAATTTGCTGGCCTTCCGCGGACGTAATCAACTCAATAAATGCCTGCTCTGCGGCGGGTAACGACTCCCCCGGTGGCAGATTAACGTAGAGATAGAGATCTCGGGATAAAGGATACTCGCCGCGCTGAATCGATGACTCAGTAGGCGCTACATCACGGCCTTGTTGGTCGGTTAGGCGCAGTGCTTTTACCATTGGAGATAGGTGGTTATAGCCTGCATAGCCTATTGCATTAGGAGATTCTCCCACTGCGGCGACTACGGCGGAAGAGCCAGGATGCTCGCTGATATCCACACGAAACTGACCGCTGCACAGCGCCTGCTGCTGAAATAACCCATGGGTGCCCGACGCCAAGTTACGCCCATGTAGCGCAATTTGGCCGTAGGGCCATAGCTGGGCCTCAAGCAATTCCTCCCAGCGCCTAATAGCGTGGTCTGCGCCACAGGTAAGGCCGGTTGAGAAGATCGCATCGACCTGTTGGCGGGTTAACGCTTCAAGCGGGTTATGGCGATGCACGACGACGACCAGGGCATCCCGCGCCACGCGAAGCTCAAGGGGAGGGTAGCCATAACGGTCGACAAACTGTTGGTGCTCACTGTCGGACATTGGGCGTGACATAGGGCCTAGGCGTGTGGTGCCCGCTATTAACGCTGTGGGAGCGCTGGCTGAGCCACCAGCTTGAAACTGCAAGCTAATTTCCGGGTGGCGAGCAGTGAGCGCTTCGCCCCAGCGCAATACCAGCCCTGCCATGGTGTCGGATCCAACGGCACCCAGTGTGCCGCTCGGAAGGGAGGGAGCTGTGGTGGTAGGCTGCCCCCATGCTAGCTGTGCGACCATGAATAGCGTGCCCAGCAGCGCTAGGCGCAGGGGATATTTCTTCCTTAGCCATAAACCGTTACCCTTCAAACGTCTTTCCTCTTGTGATTAACTAAAGCCACTCTATTGCGATGCAGCAACATCACAACAATAAACCCACAAAGCGACCACCTTATGACACCGTTGGATTCTGATTTGGACGATGTACCTGCTCCACAGGGGCAGCTCACCTTAAAACTACTGGCTTCTCGACAAGATACCAATCTCTATGGCGATATTCCTGGTGGCTGGCTAGTCAATCAGATGGATCAGGCTGCTGAGCTTGCCGCAGGCCGAGAGGCTGGTGGGCGAACGGCTACCGTTGCCATTGAAGCGATGGATTTTTTAAGCCCCGTGCGTGTGGGCTCTATGGTGAGTGTTTATACCCAAGTGCAGGAAATTGGCCACAGCTCGATTAAAATTGATGTCGAGGTATGGGTACGCCCGCCCCAGGGGCGCCACGAAGAAGAGCGTCAGAAAGTCACCGAGGCGCGCTTTGTGATGGTGGCACTCGACGAGAACGGCCGTATTCGCGCAGTGCATAGTTAACAGCAGCAGCGCTAAAAAAGGGCGCCGAAGCGCCCTTTGTCAATGAGAGCAATACGATTAACCGGTTAGGTCAGCACGGCTTTTCAAATAAGCGTATTCGCCCACATCGCTAAACGGTCGAAGTACTTGCTGGAAGGCTGCATAGGACTCCCATACCCGTCGAGATTCTTCATCGCCGTCTACCTGACGCTGAATGACCTCTTGAGATGACTCATAGAGCGCTTCCATAACATCTTCTGGGAAAGTGCGCAGCTGGACGCCGTGCTCATCTACCAGTGTTTCCAGCGCTTGAGCGTTGCGATAGGCAAACTCGCTGATCATGGCGAGGTTAGAGGCGCGAGCAGCTTCGCGGATAACGTCCTGGAGGTCTTCCGGCAGCGCATTCCAGGCATCCAGATTGACGGTGCCTTCTAGTACTGCAGTAGGCTCATTCCACACCGAGGTGTAGTAGTAGTCGGCTACTTGGTGCAGGCCAAACGCCATATCGTTGTAGGGGCCTACCCAGTCAGCAGCGTCAAGCACGCCGGTCTGTAGTGAGGTGAAGATTTCTGAGCCAGGCATGTTAACGGTGGTAACCCCAATGCCGTTCATGGCTTCGCCCGCGAGTCCTGGTAGGCGCAGGCGTAGACCTTGCATGTCGGCCAAAGAGTTAATCTCTTTTTTGAACCAACCGGCCATTTGAGCGCCGGTGTTGCCAACTGGGAAAGGCTTCAGGTTATGGTTGGCGTAGATTTCGTCCCACAGCTCTTGGCCACCTCCGTGGTATAACCAGGCGTTCATTTCGGTGGTATTCATACCGAAAGGTACCGCCGTAAAGAACTGCGACGCGGCCACTTTACCGCGCCAGTAATAAGAGGCGGAGTGGCCCATTTCAGCGGTGCCAGCGGCCACCGCATCAAACACCTCCATGGCAGGTACCAGCTCGCCTGCGCCGTGTACACGGATTCGCATACGGCCATTCGAGAGCTGCTCTACCCGGCGGGCGAAGTCATTCGCGCCGGTGCCTAGAGCAGGAAAGTTTTTCGGCCAGGAGGTGACCATATCCCAAGTATAAGTTTCGTTAGCGCTGGCGGTGGAAACAAATGGGGCGGCAGCGACACCGGCGGCACCTAGGCCGACGGTTTTGAGAAAGTTACGGCGTTGCATGGCGAGCAGAACTCCGGAAATTATAGGGTATTTTTGTTAGCGCGCAGGTACGCGCGGTGTCCGTTAGCCAGTATGCGCTAAGCAGGTTTTAATCGGCAAGCCATTGAACTCAACGCCATGTAGCTAGCGGCTTACAGAGGCGTTAGCTTAGCAAACCCCAGTACCAACCATTTAACGCCATCACCCTCAAAGCTGACCTGCACTCGTGCGCGGGCTCCTTCGCCTTCTGCATTGAGAATAACCCCTTCACCAAACACTGGATGTGCCACCTGCTGGCCCACGTGTAGGGCGGGTAGGTCACCGTCACTCTCAATCCGCTGCTGGGCAAAACTAGACCGTGTAGCAGTAACGGGGCGAGAAATATGTCCTCGTAAGCGGACTTCTTCCAGTAAGTGAGGCGGTAGCTCGCGCAAAAATCGTGATGGGCGGGGAAATACCTCTTTGCCATGCAGGCGGCGGGTTTCGGCATGGGTCAGGTAGAGTTTCTGCATGGCGCGGGTAACGCCCACATAGCAGAGGCGCCGCTCCTCTTCGAGCCTGCCAGGTTCTTCAAGGGACATCTTATGGGGAAACAGTCCTTCTTCAACGCCGGCAATAAATACCACTGGGAATTCCAGACCTTTTGCTGAGTGCAGCGTCATTAGCTGAACGCTGTCTTCGAATTCCTCGGCTTCATGGTCGCCTGCGTTTAGTGCGGCTTCGGATAGAAATGCTTCCAGTGCAGCCATGCCTTCACCCGCTTCCGGGGTTTCAAAAGCGTCGCCGTGGGTGAAAGCACGGGCGGCGGTGACCAGCTCTTCCAGGTTTTCCACCCGTGCCTGACCTTTCTCGCCGCGCTCGCTTTTGTGGTGCTCAATCAGTCCGGTGTGTACGGTCACATGGTCGATAATTTCGTGCAGGGGCAGCCCTGAAGCATCGTTATCTAGTTGTTCGATCAGGTTGGCAAAAGCTTGCACCGCATTGGCAGCTCGGCCCTTTAAGGTACCGTCATTAATTGCGTCGTGTAACGCCTGCCAGAGTGGCACGCCCTGCTCTCGGGCGCGATGGCGAACAATTTCTACGGTGCGGGTGCCGATCCCTCGAGTGGGTACGTTAATTACCCGCTCCAGAGAGGCATCGTCATCCCGATTGAGCAGCAGACGCAAATAGGCCAGGGCATTTTTAATCTCTAGACGCTCGTAGAAGCGGTGGCCACCATAAATACGATAGGGCATGCCCTGGCGAATCAGTGTCTCTTCAAGTAGCCGAGACTGGGCGTTCGAGCGGTAGAGAATAGCAATATCGCGCCGATTAAAGCCTTCGTTGACCTTCTCTTTGATGGTGTCGACGATATAGCGGGCTTCTTCCAAATCGTTGAACCCGGCGTAGATCGAAATTGGCTCGCCTTCGATACCATCGGTCCAGAGATTTTTGCCCATCCGTTCACTGTTGTGGCTGATCAGCGTGTTAGCAGCTTCCAGAATCGCACTGGTGGAACGATAGTTCTGTTCCAGGCGTACCGTGTGGGTGTGTGGGAACTCCTGCTCAAAGCGGCTGATATTTTCCACTTTGGCGCCGCGCCAGCCGTAGATCGACTGGTCGTCATCACCCACCGCGGTCATTGGAGTCTGCATTCCCGTCAGCAGCTTTAGCCAAGCGTATTGCAGCGTATTGGTATCCTGAAACTCATCCACCAGTACGTGACCAAAACGCTCCTGATAGTGCTTTAACAGCGCTGGGTTATCGCGCAGTAGCTCTAGGCTTCTCAGTAGCAGCTCACCAAAGTCGACAAGACCACCCCGCTCACAGGTTAGTTGGTAGCGCTCGTAAAGCTCGACCATTTGGCCCATATAGGCATCGCCGTCCACATTAACTTGGTGTGGGCGCAGTCCTTCCTCTTTACAACCGGAAATAAAATGCTGCACCTGACGCGGCGGATAGCGCTCGTCATCAATTGAGTAATCTTTCAACAGCCGTTTCACCAGACGCAGCTGGTCATCAGAGTCGATAATTTGGAAGTGTTGGGGTAGCCGTGCATCTTGCCAATGCGTACGTAACAGGCGGTGGGCGATGGAGTGAAAGGTGCCAACCCATACGTGGCGCATGGAAATGCCGAGTAGCGCTTCTAGGCGTGTACGCATCTCTTTAGCGGCTTTATTGGTAAAGGTAACTGCCAGCAGCGCGTAAGGAGAGAGCCTTTCGGCCTGCATTAGCCAAGCGATGCGATGAACCAGCACGCGGGTTTTACCCGACCCCGCGCCAGCCAGCACGAGTAAATTACCCTGAGGAGCGCTAACTGCCTCGCGCTGGGCGGGGTTGAGCTGATCTAGAATCGCCGTGACGTCGTCCATATAAGCCGCTGCCGGTTCGAAAATGGGCAACCAGTTTAGCACAGCCAAGGAACTGGCTGTGTGTACAGGACAGGCGTTTAACCCTCTTCGGGATAGCGCAGGGTATTTAGGCTCTTTTTAACGGCTTTAAGCTGCTCAGCGAGTTTTGGCCCACGGGTCTTGGCAACGCCTACTGCTAATACATCGATAAGTACTAAGTGAGCGATACGAGAACTTAGAGGCGTATAGATCTCGGTATCTTCGTGAACGTCGATATACAGCGGCAGGCTTACTTCGCTGGCCAGGGGTGAGTCGCTGGGGCAGAGGCCAATCACTGTTGCGCCCGCATCGCGTGCCAAGCGAACGCTGGCGACCAGTGCTTTGGTGCGTCCTGTTTGGGAGATCGCCACCACCACATCGCCCTCTTTTAGCGTGACCGCCGACATATTCTGCATGTGCGGGTCGGCATAGGCGGAGGTGGAAATTTGAAGACGGAAGAATTTGTGCTGGGCATCGAAGGCAACGGCACCAGAGGCGCCAAAGCCATAAAACTCAACGCGGTTAGCCATGGCCAGCGCGTTCACCGCTCTGCCTAAGGCTTCGTTGTCGAGCCGGTCACGTACCGATAGCAATGTGCCGACAGTGGAGTCGAAGATACTGTGGGAAAACTCCGCCACTGAGTCGCTGTCGTTCATGGAGAACTGGGCGAATTGGCTGCCACTGGCCAGCATTTGAGCAAGCTGCAGTTTGAAGTCCTGGAAGCCATTACAGCCGAGTGCACGGCAAAAGCGTACCACTGTGGGTTCGCTAACTTTGGCCTCCGTCGCAAGATCTACAATTCGCATATGGATAACGTCGTCAGGATTGCGCAGCACAAACCGCGCAACCTTTTGTTCGGAGCGACGGAAGTGCTCCATGCGGCGTCTCATTTCATCGAACAGGGCGCGGCTCACGTTCAGCTCCTTGGATATCCAGCAAACAGGGGTCAACAGTACGACAAAATACACCTGTTTTAAACGATCGTTTTTAGTTGCTATTTGTCACTAGGTACGGCACTTGCGCTAACACGGCTGATGACAGTATGCCTGAGTCATCAGCCAGGGCTAGTAACACGTTAGTAAAAACAGCGCTTAACCTATGGACGTTTAGATGGCGTTAAGACATTTCTGTAAGATTCGTCATCATTTTGTCAAGTAGGTTATAGTAAGAAGTGAAGTGCCGCACTGCATCATTTAAAAACAGTCGTCACGGATGCAGGTGGACATAGGCATATTCACCTGGAGGAACGTCGATTATGAGAAATGTCGAACGAATCACCTCGGTAAAAAACGAACTGCTCGACATCTTTATGAGCATGGAGGTTGATGAGCATGCCCAGCGACGGCGCAGCTCCGCTCAGCGCAGCCTAAGGGCGCGTAGAGGAATAGAGCTACACCGGGAGTTTCAGAAGTTATCGCGGGATATCTCCCCCTTGCCAGAAGATGAGCAAGAGAGCGAATTACACTAGCAGAACGGGGTTAATGGCATTAGTAACTGCGCCACTGACTGATTAGTAGCGCAGCCACCTTTGCCAATTCAGCCTAAGCCCGCCTGGCTAACCACTGTTAGCCAGGGCAGGCTACTTTGCGACTTACCTTAGAAAAAGCCTGCTAAGAAAACGACGATAACTCCGATGGGAGCTATGTACTTAGCTAGCAGGTTCCACAGGCTGTAGTCGTAAATATCCAGTCTTAGCTCTTTGCGCGTCTCTTCTTTATCCAGACAAGTAGCAAAGAACACAATCGCCCCAAGGCCGGTTAGCGGCAGAAGAATCTTACTGGTAAACGTATCCAGTAAGTCGAAGATGTTGAGACCGAAGAACAGCACCTCAGACCACACGTTAAACGAGAGCAGCGCGGCAACCCCAAGCGCCCACACGGCTGCGCCACTAGCAAATGTTGCTCCTAAGCGGGACAGTGAAGTTCGCTCTTCCACCGTCTCGACGACAGGCTCCAGTAATGAAATCGCTGATGTGAGCGCAGCAAAAGTGAGCAGTAGGAAGAACATTAAGCCAAGGATGGTACCGCCTGCCATATTGCCAAATGCTAAGGGCAGCGTGACAAAAATCAAGCCAGGCCCCTCACCGGCACTAAGGCCGTTGGCGAAGACAATCGGGAAGATGGCCAAACCGGCTAAAAGAGCGATGACGGTATCCAGAATGATCACCGTGCGAGCGGTGCTAATCAAGTTAACGTCTTCACCCAGATAAGAGCCGTAAGCCATCATGATGCCCATACCCAGTGATAGGGTGAAGAAGGCTTGGCCCATGGCTGCCAGCACGATGCCGCCGTTTAGTGCATCCCAGTCAGGCCGGAACATAAAGGCCAGTGCTTCACCAAAGTAACCGCTGGCTACGCCGTAGCCAACCAGTACTAACATCAGGACGATAAGGGCAGGCATCATCAACCTTGCTGCACTCTCAAGTCCTTTGGTGACGCCGCGGGCCACAATACCTACTACCAGCACCATAAACGCAGTGTGCCATAACAGCAGGGTGGTTGGGCTGCCTAGCATTCCTCCAAATAGGCCGCTAATAGCGTCTGCATCTTGACCGTTAAAGGTGCCAATCACCGAACTAAGTGTGTAGTTAAGCGACCAGCCGCCAATCACGCTGTAAAACGACAGAATTAAAAACGCCGCTAAAACACCACTAACGCCGATCAGTGCCCACGCTTTGGACTTGCCGTGATTAGCGGCGAGCTCGGCCATGGTGTTAATCGGGTTTTTCTGGCCGCGACGGCCAATCATCCATTCTGCAACCAGAATAGGTAACCCCACCAGTACCACACAGGCGAGATAGACCAGTACGAAAGCCGCGCCGCCGCTGTCACCTACCATGTATGAGAAGCGCCAAATATTCCCTAAGCCAACTGCCGAGCCTGCGGCAGCGAGCACAAAGGCCATCCGTGATGACCACTGTGCATGTGCAAGTTTTGCCATGATTCACCTGTAATGGGTTCGATTGTAATGAGGTGTTATTAGCGCACTGCGCCAATTTTCGGAAAATAGATGGTTTGCCAGCGTTATTTTCCGAAAGTAAGCGCAATTTATCCGATCAACAGGGTGCATACCAGTAAATGCAGCTAAAAAGGCTGTTTAAAACAGTTGGCTCTGCTTATCGCTAGCAAATGGTGGGAGAGAGGGAAGTGAAGTCAGTGTTTGTAGCTCTTTATAGAGTATGCGTGCCATCTCAGGGGACTCACAGTTGTCCGCAGTATGCACAAATAAGAAAGGGGTTTTCCCCTGACTTATCCACAGGGCAAGGCGAGATTTCCAAGGACTGAAGTAGCTGCTATTAATAGCTTTGTCAATATGCCCGATGAAGCGAATGACAGGATGTTGTGCTGTGGAAAGCACGTGTAACGGGACTCTCGGCTTTTCCTGCTGGGCATGTGCAAGCCCTGGGTGGCCATGGGATGGCGTTGAAAATACTGGGCGGACATCAAGCATGACACGATTGGCTGAATAAGTTATCAACAGACGGTTCAGAGCTTGCTCTGCGGCCCCTTTGTGGAAAAACTCAGGGTGACGTACCTCGACCGCGCAGGGTAAGTGGGTGGGCCATTGGGAGAGCAGTGCTTCTAGCTGTGGCAGCTCTTGCGGACCAAAATCTCGCGGTAGTTGCACCATGGTGGGGCCCAGACGGTCATGCAGCGGTGTTAGGGCGTCTAGAAATGCCCAAGCGTCTTCAAGGCGGGTTAAGCGCTGGTCGTGGGTAACGCTGGCGGGTAGCTTAAAGCAAAAGCGAAAATAAGCTGGCACTTGACGAGCCCAGGCGGCTACCGTTTCCGGCTTAGGCGCGCCGCTATAAAAGGTGGTATTGCCTTCAACGCTTGAAAAGACCGCTGCATAGTCGCTCAGTAGCTCTATTTTGGCATGGCGTGGGTACAGGCTGCCCAGCCAATCTTGGTTGGCCCACATGGGTAAGCCTATATACAAAGGAAGCGTCATAAGGTGTGCCTTAAATCATCACAAGAAATGGGAGTGTAAATGTAAGGGCACTGCATACGTAAATCTTGGCAGTCTGGTAGGTAAATGCTTTTAGTGCCAAGGGGCTATGTTAGTAAGCCTCCTTTGAGCAAGCGCTGGTGGTGGTGCTAAGAAGGTGATAGAACAACGCGTGTCGTTTTAACAGTAACCAACGTTGGTGAAACATTAGCTCGGGAGAGAGTTATGCCTCAGGGAAAAGTATTAGTGCTACATGGCCCCAATCTCAACTTATTGGGCAGTCGTCAGCCTGAAATCTACGGGTACGAGACGTTAGAGGACGTGAATAACATCCTGCGGGAGAAAGCGGTGATGGCCGATTGGGACATTATCTGCCTGCAAAGTAATCATGAAGGCGAGCTGATCGATGCCATTCATGCCGCACGTCTTGATGGCACCCAGGCTATTATCATCAACCCTGCTGCTTATACGCACACCTCCGTGGCTATTCTCGATGCGCTCAATGCCTTTGATGGCAAAGTGATTGAGGTGCATCTCTCCAATGTACATAAGCGAGAGTCTTTCCGGCATCACTCCTACGTATCGCTGCGCGCCGATGGAGTGATTGCCGGGTTAGGGGTGCAAGGGTATCGGGCTGCGTTAGATGCAGTGATGGCTAATTAATGTGCGAACGTATTTGCGCCACTTTATTTTGTAAGACCGGTAAGTAAGTATTAACCAATGTGTCGAGATCGACCCGAGCAGCATTAGTACTAACATTTATCGCACCCATTAAGTGCTGCTTGGCGTCAAAAACCGGAACAGCGATAGAGCGTAAGCCAGAATCAAGCTCTTGATCTGAAATCGCATAGCCCTGCTGCCGCGCTTTTACTATTTGGCTGCGTAATTCATTCACATCGGTCACTGTTTTATCGGTGTAGAGTTCTAGCGAAACTGTTGATAGGAAGTGATCAAGATCAGGCTCGCTGAGCTGGGCCAGTAGTATGCGCCCCATGGACGTATGGGCAGCAGGCAGCCTTGTACCCACGGATAGTGTAATCGCCATCAAGCGATGTTTGGCTGCCGAGCGGGCGACATAAATAACGTCGCTACCATCTAGCACGCCAAGTGATGAGGATTCACCTGTCTCAGCGGTTATTTCTTCTAGATACTGTTGAATAACACCCTGATAGTTGTTGGCGGATAAGAAAGCGTAACCAAGCTGTAAAACACGCGGTGCCAATTCAAAATAGCGTTGTTGTTTCCTGACGTACCCCAGCGCATGTAGGGTCAGTAAGAAGCGCCTAGCTTTTGCTCTATTCATCCCCGTTCGCGTAGCCACTTCACTTAATGTCATGCGCGTGTGTTCATGGTCGAATGCCTGTATTACCTCCAGGCCGCTAGCAAGCGCTGTTACAAAGTCACGGCTATCTTCACTCAGCATCTCTTCTTGCATTGTTAACTATCCGTTGTCTTGAGTCATTTGGGTCGAAGGTTAGCGTAAAAAAGTTCGCATTGCGAACGTTGGTGTTTTTAGTGACGGGTTGCTGAAAAGATACGATTTAAATCAATACTAAAGTTGTATTTTTGATGAGCTCATCAAAAGAGTAGTCTCCAGAGAGGCGCTGCGAATATAAGTACGTATTGCGAACAAGAAATACAACGCAAAGGTAACAACATGAATAATGCTTTTCACACAACCTGTTTAAGTATTTGTGGCGGCGCTTTAGCGCTCGGCTTGTCCGTTTCATCGGTCAGTGCCAACGAGTGGCCGACAAGCGATATACGTCTAGTCGTACCTTACGCCCCTGGGGGGACCACCGATGTCTTATCGCGTCGCGTCGCAGATCTTCTACAACAAGAGCTCGATGCTAACGTGATCGTGGAAAACCGCCCAGGAGCAGGTTCTACCGTGGGCACCGGCCGTCTTGCTAGAGGTGGCCGCGACGCTCAACATACTATTTTGATGGCTTCACCGGGACACACCATCGGTGCCGCTATCTATGCTGATTTAAGCTATGACCCAGTGGAAGATTTCGTCTTCCTGCAAAATATGATCGACATCCCAAACGTGATGGTCGTGCCCGCAGACAGCCCCTATGAAAGCGTTATCGAATTTGTAGAGGCTGCAAAAGAACAAGACATGACTTTCAGCCACAGTGGCGTGGGCAGCTCCATACATATGTCGGGCGAGCTGTTCAAAACGTTGACTGAAACCAATATGACCGCTGTGCCTTTCGCCGGCAGTGGCGCGGCGCTACCCGCTCTACTGGGTGGCGATGTGAATGTCTCGTTCGAGAATATGCCAACCGTTCTTTCTCATATCCGCTCCGGGGATCTGCGCGCACTGGCGGTTACTTCCGCAGAACGCTCCGAGTACCTGCCTGATGTGCCGACCCTGTCGGAAGTGGGTGAGTATAACCTTGACCAATTTATCACCACGGCTTGGTTTGGACTGATTGCGCATAGCTCCTTTTCGGAAGAAGCACAAAACGTGATGCACGATGCATTGGACAGGGTAATGGAGCGGGAAGAGTTCCTGGACTTCGCTGAGCAGCTAGGTGCAGAGCCTGGCCAAGTGTCGGGTGATGCGTTCAAGCAGTTCATCGTTGAGGACTTGGAGCGTTGGGAAGGTGTCGCCCAGCAGGCTGGCATTAGCCAGTAACTAAGTCGTCTTCTATCAAGTATGGGGCGAGGGCTGGCGTCCTCGCCCCATTTGTTTCTCTGGAGAAGGCCGCGATGGCTACACCACATTCCAAGCGCGCAGTGAGAATAAAAGATGCCGGTGACGTATTCGCGGGTATCGTCCTACTTTGCTTCGCCATTGTGTTGGTCTTTTACTTAGTGCCTAACTACATCAACGAGCCGCCCATCTTGCAAAACCCAATGATGTCGCCTCGCTGGCTACCGGGGATCGTCGGATGGCTGATTGTGCTGTTTTCTATTCTGCTTATTCTGCAAGGCTTACTGTTGGACAGAAGCAGTGAGGAGGATGAGAGAAGTATTGAGAAAGGAACGACACGGCGTTTTGTATTGATGGTGGTCGCCCTGGTGATCTATGTCGCGTTGTTTGAATCCATGGGGGCAGTATTTACCGGCATTCTGGCAACGCTGGTGCTTTTTGTGGCGCATCCCGTACGCACTTGGTGGGTCTATAGCCTAGCATTCGTGTTTCCTATCGCTGTGACATTCATCTTTGTAAAAGTGATGAATGTGCCGCTTCCGATAGCGCCAATCGGTTTTTGATTGGCCACTTATTCTTCTGGGTGATGTATGGAAAATTTTTCGGAAGTCATCGCGATATTCTTTAGTTTGGACAACTTCATAGCGATAGCCATGGGGGTTGTTATTGGTGTGGTTGTTGGTTCGATTCCTGGGTTGACCGCTACCATGGCCGTTGCGTTGGCACTGCCCTTTACCTTCTCGATGCAGCCGGTTGCCGCTATCCTGCTGTTGGTGGGTATCTACAAAGGCGGAATGTACGGCGGCTCAATTACCGCCATCTTAATAAGAACACCGGGTTCGCCTGCTTCTGCATGCACATTGCTGGACGGCTACCCTATGGCACAGCAGGGGCATGCCAAGAAGGCACTCAAAGCAGCCCTTTACTCATCGGTAATTGCCGATTTTATCTCTAACATCGCGCTGATCTTTTTTGCTGCCTATTTGGCAAAGATTGCCCTGAACTTTGGTGCACCTGAGTTTTTCTGGCTGATCTGTTTTTCACTGACCATCATCATCTCTTTAGCCAGCGGCTCTATGATCAAAGGCTTAATGGCGGCGCTGTTAGGTATTCTGCTTTCCCTGGTGGGGCTGGATGAAGTCTATGGCTCCCAGCGGTTTACCTTTGGCAACTACAACTTGATGGACAGCATCTCCTTTATTCCGCTATTGATCGGCCTGTTTGCCATTCCCGAGATCATCGAGTTCTACCGTAAAAAGGCGCTGCCGCATATTAAGGCAAAGGCGAGCGGTGCTGGCTTGGCGTTTTCTGAACTGAAGCGCTGCTTAACGACCATTGTGCGGGGCAGTTTGATCGGTGTGATTATCGGAGCAATCCCTGGAACCGGGGCGACGGCTGCTGCGTTTATTTCCTATAGCGATGCCCGCCGCCGTTCTCCCAATAAGGCCAACTTTGGTAAGGGCGAGGTAGAAGGCGTTGCCGCTGCCGAGGCAGGTAATAACGGTGTCGCCGGGGCGACGATGATCCCCCTGCTATCGTTGGGTATTCCAGGTGATGTCATCACGGCCATTATTCTTGGTGCCTTTATGGTACATGGTCTAACACCCGGCCCCATCATGTTCCAAGAGAACCTGTCGCTGATCTACGCCTTGTTTATGGGCATTATGTTTAGCTCAATTGTATTACTGCTAGTGGGCAATGTGGCCATTAAGTACTTCTCATTAATTGCCGATATCCCTAAATCAATTCTGTTTCCCATCGTTTTAATGTTCTGCGTATATGGCGCTTACGCCGTCAATAATGACACCTTTGACGTGTGGCTAATGCTGGCTTTTGGTGTTGTGGGCTATATCTTCAACCGTGCCGCTATACCGGCAGCTCCCTTTTTAATCGGCTTTATCCTTGGGCCGATGTTTGAAGATAACCTACGTCGCTCCTTACTGATTGGCCATAACGATCTGTCGATCTTCGTGCGTGGCCCCATTACCTGGACCTTCATTGCATTAACCGTAGGTTCTATCGCATTAGCGCTTTACCGCTTTATCTCAGCGCGCCGTGACGCGCGTAATGCTGCTGGCAAATCACAACAAGAGTGAGTTGAGCTGGGCCGCGGAGGCCTAGCCGACGGTGACACCGCCGCAGACAAACAGTGTTTGCCCGGTAATAAAGCCGCTACGCTCGTCGCAGAAGAAGCTAACCGCCTGGGCCACATCTTCCGGCTGGCCCATACGCTTGAGTGGAATATTGTCGATGATGCGGCGAGCACGTTCTGAATCAGGCGGGTTATTCTGCCAAAAGGCACTTGTGGCGATGGGGCCCGGGGCAACGCAGTTGACCGTAATACCGTGTTCTGCCAGCTCCAGCGCCCAAGTTCTAGCCATGGATTGCAGTGCCCCCTTGGTGGCGCTGTAGATGGTGCGCGCCTCTTTGCCTAGTACCACGCGGCTGGTATTCATCACAATACGGCCCATGCCACGTACTTTCATGGTGGGTAAAAGTGTCTGGGTGCAGACTAGCGCCGAGCGTACGTTTAGGTGCATTAACTTATCGAAGTCCTCAAGCCTTGCGTCTTCAAGCAGTGCTGGCGCAACAATACCTACGTTATTAACCAGCCGGGTGACCACGTAACGCTTGGCGATTTCCTCCATTACCCGCTTGGTGGCATCCGCATCGGCTAGGTCGACTTGATAGGCGTCTGCTTGCAAAGAGCCTGCCTCCGGCGCGACGATATCTACCACAATAACGTGATAGCCATCCTGCTGAAGACGCAGTGAAATGGCTTGGCCGATGTTTCTCGCTCCACCGGTGACAACGGCGCACGATTGTTGTGATGCGCTGTTTTGATCAGAATGCTGGCCCATTTTTATTGTCCTTATGCGTATTAAGACTCTGTTTTATTGGAATTTAAAACGCTAGTAACCCCATGTGTGATATCAACCCGATTATCAGGCTAAGCGTGAAAAAGGAAGCAACTGTCGCCACAAGCATTGCAGCAGCGCTAACGCCGCCTAAACCATAACGTTGGCCAAACAGTGGGTAAATGCTGATCATCGGCGCGGCGGCAAATAGCAACGCACCTGCCATATAAAGCGGATCAATGTCTGGAACAAAATAGAAAGCAATGAAAATGACGAGCGGGTGGATAAGCAGTTTGCCGATGACAATTTGACCTACGTCCCTTGCCATACTTTTAACCTGCAAGCCAAATAGTGCGCCGCCGATCACAAACAGCGCTGCTGGCCCTGCTGCCTCGGCCAGCATATCAACAGCTTTAAAGAGCGGCAGAGGAAGCTTAAAGCCCGTAACGGCTATGCTAATGCCTATCAATAAACCTACTAGCACCGGGTTTTTGATCAAGCTGAGGGCGGTCTTCTTAATCGTCTTCCATACGCTAGCACCTTGATGGCTACCCATTTCGGCCAGAATCAGTGCCAAAGGGATAATAATCAACGTCTCAATGACCATATTAAGCGCCAACAGGACAGCAGCAGGTGAACCGATCACCATGGCTGCCACGGGATAACCGACAAAACCACTATTGGAAGCGGCCATGCCTAATGCCTGCATAGCGCTGGCGTTAAGTGGTTGGCGCTGTAGCTTTAAGCAGAGCAGTAACCCCGCACCGAAAACGGAGATAGAGCCCAGGCCGTAAGCAACCAGGTAGTTGAGCTTAAAAATCTCTTCCAGAGGCTGCTGGGTTAACGCACGAATCACTAGCGCGGGCAGCGCGCAGTAAAGCACAAATATGCCCACCCCCTGCATCTGCTCGCGCTGGATAATGCCGCTCCATCTCGCTATATACCCTAAGCCAATCAGTAGGAATATGGGCGTCGTAATCCCGAGTATAGCGAGCATGGCGGCCCCTTAGCGCATGACGTGAATTATCGTGTTCGAATGACGAATAATTGTACGCTATTCTTTGGCACTTCATGGCACTAGATGAGATGAATGTGTGACGAGCTGTTCTATGTAGTGCGTACGTAGCGGTATCACATGTGGATCAACCTGTTCAGAGGGAATGCAATCGGCGGTAAAAAAGCGAAACGCATCCACGCCCTGAAATACAAACAGATCCACACCCGAAAGCGTTTTGGCGCCCGCTTGGTGGGCAGCGTTTAAAAGCTCTGTGTGGGCGGGAATGTACACCGCATCAAACACCCAGTGCTGGGAGCCAAGCCCCGTGGTCTCAATAGGGCAGCCAGGATGGTTAATGTGTCCAATCGGTGAGCAGTTGACCACCCCGTGCCAGCTAGGTAGCTCACGTTGAGCCTGCTCTGGCGTGACGCATGCTGCGCTAATTCCCATGGTGTTAAGATCACTGCTCAGACTTTCTGCCCGAGAAGCATCGTGTTCGAGAATATGGATGTGACTAACGGCCAGCTCTCCCAATGCACAGGCCACTGCTCGGCCCACGCCGCCGGCACCGATCAATAGTACTTCGCCTGCGGGTTGGTGGCCAAAAGAGTGGCGGTAGGCGCTTATAAAACCGGTGTAATCGGTATTTTCTGCCCGTAGGCCATCGGCATCAAAAAGCAGCGTATTTGCGGTACCTACTCGGCGCACGCCTTCGCCGCGAATATCAGCTAGCTGCGCGGCTTGTTCTTTAAAGGGAAAAGTGACGTTGGTACCACGATAGCCATCGGTACGCAGACGTTGTATAGCGTTGGGAAAGTCAAAGTTCGCTACGCCTCGGCTATCGATTAAATCGTAGCGTACCGGCTCGCCCAATGATGCCCCCAGGCGTTCGTGTAAATCGGGGGATTGTGACTTGGCAATGCCTTCCCCTACCAGTCCGAGTTTGATCATGCTTGGCTCACTCCCTTGTCTTGATGACTACTAATAGTCGCTTCTAAACGCTGTTGTGCCGTTACACGCACAAAGGCATTCGGTGCCCCCAGTCCTTGGTAACCCTCACGTTGCACCAACTCAAAAAAGAACGCTTGTCGGCCGGGTTGCGTATATAGCTGATGGAAGTCGCCGTTACTGTCCTGATCAAAAAGGATGTGATGCTCCTGCATCCACTGTTGGGTTTGCGCTGGGAGGTTAAAGCGGGCGGCAAGGTCACGGTAGTAGTTACCGGGAATGGGCAGTACCGGCGTGCCCGCCTGTTGCAGTGCTACGCTGGTCTCGCGCATGGAGTTGGTGCGCAGGGCGACGTGGTGAACCCCCGAACCACCATACTGGCGAACAAAGCGGTTACTGGCGGTATCCGGCGAGGCGCTGGCGTTAAGCGCCAGGCGAAAGCGGCCATTGTGGTTTTGCAGCACCTGGCTTTGGATCAGTCCACGCGGATCCGCCACATCAAATGAGGGGGTTGGCGCCAACTGGAAAATGGCGCGGTACTGTAGCATCAGCGAGAGATAGTCGTGGTAAGAGAGAGCAACGCTGATATGGTCGATATCCACCAGAGCCCCTTGGGGAACCGGCTGACCATCCACAGGGAACTCTTGGTCCCAGGTGCGACTTAGCTGCGAGTCGTCGATGATATAGGAGAGGCTGCCATCCACATTGCGCAGCGCGCTCATACGGTGGCTGGCGCCGACTTCTTCAGGTTCGACAATATCGTAGCCAAGTTTGTCTGCCCGTTTAAATGCCTCATAGGCATTTGCCACACGCAGGCCAATCGCCGTTACCGCTGTGGCATGGCGCCCTGGCGTGCGACCGGTAAAGCTCGATTCGGTATTGAGCACCAGGTTGACGTCACCTGCGGCCCAGCGCTCAGCGCTCAACGTGTGGTGACGCCCGACGCAGGCCATGCCCAGGGTGCCGAGCAGTTCGCGCAGGGGTGCTAAATCGTCTGGCTCTACGGCGATTTCGAGAAAGGCGACCGACTCAATCGGCTGCGGCGCGGGGATACCACTGTCGCCCTGCATACTGCGCAGCAAGTGGTAGGAGCGCAGCCCGTCTCGGGCGGTCTGGTCACTGTGACCCATGCGGAAGACATCGTTAAAGATTTCGTGGGAGAGCGGGCCGTCGTAGCGGGTCTCTTCCAGCATGGCCATGAACTTATCCATCTGTAGCTCGCCTTGGCCAGGAAAGCAGCGGTAGTGGCGGCTCCACGATAGGTGATCCATGGAGAGACGCGGCGCATCGGCGGTCTGTACCAGGAAGATGCGATCGCCAGGAATGCGGCCGATGGTGCCTAGCTCCGTCTGGCGGGAGAAAATATGGAAGGTGTCCAGCACCAGGCCGACATTGGGGTGGGCGGCGCGGCGCACCACCTCCCAACTGTCGCGGTAGTCGTGAATATGGCGACCCCAGGCCAGCGCTTCATAGGCTACGCGCAGATTACGCCGCGCAGCACGCTCGCCCAGCTCATAAAAGTCATCGGCGGCTCTGCTTAAACCCGGTAGAGCGTCGGGATGAACGGTACTGCACGCCATAAGCAGATCCGTACCCAGCTCCTCCATCAGGTCAAACTTGTGCTCGGCGCGATCAAACGCACGCTCCCGGGCGCGGCCTTGCAGGCCTTCAAAATCGCGAAACGGCTGTAGTGTTACCAGCTTCAGCCCGCGGGCGCGAATTAACTCACCCGCTTCCCGTGGTGTGCCGGAGAACGCCGTCAAGTCATTTTCAAATAGCTCAAGCCCTTCAAAGCCCGCCTGCGCAATGGCGTCTACCTTCTCTTCCAGCGAGCCGCTCAGGCAAACCGTGGCAATGGATGAGTACATGACATCATGCTCCTTACATTGATGAATATCAGTATCCCGCCAGGCGAGGCAGGAAGGTGACCAGCGTTGGTACGAAGGTAATTAGCAGCAGGACCAAAAACTGCACGGCGAGCATTGGCAGAATGCGACGAATAATGGCCCCCATGCCCACACCGGAAACGGAGTCGGCAACAAACAGGCAGAGCCCCATGGGGGGAGTGATCAGCCCCATCATCAGGTTGAAAATCACGATAATCCCGAAGTGCAGCGGATCGATGCCCAGCGCCATGGCGATGGGGTGGAGAATCGGTACCAGTACCAAAATGGCCGCAATACCTTCTAAAAAGAGCCCTACCACCAATAGCAGGAGGATGACGGCAATCAGGAAGGTCCACTGGGTATCGATATTCATCAGTGCCCATTCGGTAAGCATGTTGGGCACACGCTCGAATGTCAGCACCCAGTTGGCTGCAGCGACCGCGCCCATAATGATCATGATCACCGCGCTATCGCGCATAGCGCGGGCGAAGATGCCGGGCAGGTTGACCAGTTTGATATTGCGGTAGAGCACCACTCCTAGGATCAGCGCGTATACCACGGCAAAAGCCGCTGCCTCGGTAGGCGTAACGATACCGGCGAGAATGGCTCCCACTACGAATACAGGCATTAGCGCGGGCAGCAGGCCGTGGAGGAAGGCATGGCGGCGCGACTGCTTCTTGGTCTGGGTAGCCCCCAGATCTCCAGCGAAAAAATAGACGTAGAGGGATAGCCCCAGCGCCAGTAATAGCCCGGGCACAATTCCTGCCAAAAAAAGACCCGGTACTGACACACCAGAAACCGTTAACGCGTAAATAATCACCGGAATACTGGGAGGAATAATCGGCCCAATGACCGAGGAAGCTGCGGTAAGTGCCGCGGCGAAATCCCTCGGATAACCCTCTTTCTCCATAGCGGGCACAAATACTCGGCCCAGCGCTGAGGTATCGGCAATCGCTGAACCAGAAAGGCCTGCGAAAATTACCGATGCCCAGATGTTCACATGCGCTAGCCCTGCCTTCATACGGCCGACAATGGCGGTGGCCAAGTTAATAATACGGTGTGTGATGCCCGCTTCGTTCATCAGCTCGCCAGCCAGGATGAACAGCGGAATTGCCAGTAAAGGGAAGGACTCCAACCCGCCAAAGAACTGCTGCGACACAATACGTATGTGATAGGGCAGATCACCAGTGCTCATCAGCACCGTGAGCGTACCCAGAATGGCAAATGCAAACGGCACGCCGAGCAAAACCAGGGCTATCAGCAGAATAAAGATCATGATGAAGCCTCCTCACCCGCCTGCTCGTTAAAACGCAGCGCACTCATTACTAGAGCCGAGAGGCTAAGCAGTGCGCCGCCAACAAATATGGACGTTTGAAATAGCCACATTGGCATGCCGGTGCTTGAGGAAGTACGCGCCCCTCGGGCAGAAATGAACTCAAAGGCCGATACCATCAAGCCAATACCTACTAAGAGCACCACTAGATCAATGACAACTGCCTGCCAGCGCAGCCAGCGTGGTGGCAGTAGCCGACGGATAAGGTCAAAGCCGATATGTTTGTTCTGAAGATACGCCCAGGACATGCCAAACATCAGGCCATAAATCATTAGATAGATGGCGGTATCTTCTCCCCAGCTAATGGAACCGCCGTATGTGTAGCGCGCAAAGGCATTGCCTGCGACCAGTAGAAAAATCAGTATCATGGCAAGACCAGCCAAACTGCCATTGAACAGGATCAAGCCACGGTGTATCCGGGCGAGAAGATATGACATGAGGGCACCTTCAATCGATAGTCAGGCACGCAGGGTCGCGAGTGGGCAATGATAGGCCCACTCACAAAGCGCTTGGTGGTGGGCTTAGAAGCGTGCAGAGGCCTCATCAACAGCGGAAGAGAGGCGATCTATCCACTCTGCATCATCGCCCAGCTCATCACGCAGGTAAGCCTGAACCCGGGGTTGAGCGGCTTCACGGAAGGCTTCCATCTGTTCAGCGGTGGGTTGGGTGATCTCCATGCCAGCTGCTTCCAACTTGGCGATACCTTCGGCTGAGTTGAACTGCTGAATTGCACGGCCCGTGGTTCCAGCCACCACGGCAGCCCGCTTAACGGCGGCTTGTTCTTCATCGCTAAGTGACTGGAAGATGTCATCGTTAATGAGCAGGTGGTCGACGCCGTAAACGTGGCGATCCAGGGTCAGGTAATCCTGAAACTCGTAGAAGTTGTTACCGTAGATAACCGAAATAGGGTTTTCTTGGCCATCGACTACACCGGTTGCCAAGGCTGTCGGCACTTCACCCCAGGAAATGCCCTGGGGCTCGGCGCCAAGCCCGCGTACCAATTCCAAATAGAGCGGAATAGTTTGCACACGGAACTTCAGTCCGCGCATATCTTCCGGTGAGTGGATAGGGCGCACGGAGTTGGTGAAATGGCGAAAGCCGGTTTCGCCGTAAGCCAGCGTTCTCAGGCCTGTTTGTTGCAAGCAATGCTCGGCAAGCGCAGTGCCAAACTCACCGTCCATCACCTGCCAAGCGACGGGTGCTGACGGGAAGGTATAAGGGATATCTGTGACGGCGACCGCCGGGCAGAAGTTGGCATAGGAACCGGAAACCATCGCAATGCTAATAGTGCCATCCTGAGCACCTTCAATAAGCTCGACCTCACCGCCTAAAGAGCCGGCAGGATATAGCTCTACGGTGAGGTCCGTTTCAGCTTCCACCAGGTTTTTGAACACGTGGCCTGCTGCCCCTTTCTTAGAGGTGGTCCAGTCGTCAGGATCGACGTGGGCAAAACGCAACGTTTGAGCAGAGGCATTGGCCGCAGCCACCAGTGTGGCTGCCGTAATAGCTGCTACTAAGGTGCGTTTTATAGACGCCGGCTTTGCGGAAAGCGTGGATGTTGATGAAGTAATTAGCTGCAGAGACATTGTTGTTGTCCTCTTGTCGGGCCGTTGTTATAGGAAGTTAAAAGCCGTAAGCAGTGGCGCGCAGGGGCTTTTCATTCTATCCAAATTAACAATGTACGAAATGGTACGTTCAGTCAAGCTATGGCATACTAGACAAAAGACGACCACGACAATAAAAGGTACGCTCCATGACAGCCACTTCGACCAAGACCAGCCCCCCAGAACCGCGGCGTCGGCGTAAAAATAACCCTGAATCCGTGCGTGCCGATATTCTGGCGGTGGCCACCCGTGAATTCTCGGAAAAAGGCCTGTCTGGGGCACGGATTGATGAGATAGCCGAGCAAACCCGCGCCTCCAAGCGCATGATTTACTATTACTTTAGTGATAAAGAGACGCTCTACCTGCACACTCTGGAAGCCGCTTATCAAAAGGTTCGTCTTCAGGAAGCAGAGCTGGATCTTGACCACCTGCCTCCTTTAGAAGCGCTCAGTCGACTAGTGCGGTTTACTTTCTGTCACCACGCCAAAAATCCCGACTTTATCCGGCTGGTAATGATCGAAAATATTCATCATGGCCGGTTTTTAGCTCAGTCAAAGTTGATTCAATCGCTTAATGCGGGCGTCATTGATGCGCTTACTAACGTCTATCTTCGTGGCGTAGAGGAGGGGTGTTTCCGCGAAGGTTTAGACCCACGAGAACTCCACTGGCTGATTAGTGCGCTGTCATTTTTTAATGTCTCAAATCAGCACACCTTCTCGCGCATTTTTGATTGGCAGCAGGCTGCGCCGGAAAATCAGCGAAAATTAGAAGAGCACGTTACTGATATGGTGCTGCGCTATGTGCGCCCCGACGAAGTAACGCCCCAGCCGTAATTAGCAGAACGATGATAGTGGACTCGCGCCTACCTATTTGACGTATAGTTCGAATAGCGAACATATGTACAATATTGTTCTGAGCCATGCTTTTACGATTTTTTAGGCTCTGCACAACGCTAAATAGGAGGCTCTCGCCCATGCCCACTGCATTTTTAAAGCACCCCTTCATGAGCCAGCACGCAATAGACGCGTGCAACGATGACGCTATGGTACGCGCCATGTTGGCCTTTGAGCTGGCCCTAGCCGAGGTTCAGGAAGCCAGCGGAGCTGTGCCTAGCGGCGCCAGCCAGCAAATGCGTGAGCAACTGGAGGGTGCCAACTTTAATGTTGCTGAGATTGCCCAAGGCATCGCCAGCGGTGGCAACGTGGCGATTCCCTTCGTTAAACAGAGTCGTGGGCTGCTACCCAGTGAGCTTAAGCGCTACTGGCACCAGGGAGCGACCAGCCAGGACGTGGTCGACTCCGCGCTGATGCTGCTGCTTAAGCCACGCTTAGCAGCACTAGACGATCTGCTATTGCGCTGCCGCTCGGCCGCGACGGCGCTAATGGATGTTCATATCGACACGCCCATGGTAGGGCGCACCCTGATGCAACAGGCGCTGCCGATCACCTTTGGGGTGAAGGTGGCTCACTGGGCAGTCGGGCTGGAGCAAACGCGCCGCCGTTTAAGCGCTGTTGAGCTACCTGTTCAGTTTGGTGGCGCAGTGGGCGTGCACTCGGGTTGGGATAACCTCGGGCTTGAGTGGATGGACGCGCTAGCCGAGCGTTTAGGCTTGTCGGTGCCGGTGCTGCCCTGGCATACCGACCGCTACCCCATTCATGCTCTCGGTACGGCGTTAGATGCTGTCGCTGGGGCCGCTGAAAAAATCGCCCTGGATGTGTCGCTGCTCACCCAAACCGAAGTCGGCGAGGTCGCGGAACCCTCGGCACCAGGGATGGGGGAGTCGTCATCCATGCCCCATAAGCGTAACCCTGTACGCAGCGCACTGATTCGCGGTGCGGCGCGGCAAGTGCATGGCCATACCAGCGTGTTGATCTGTGCTGCCGCTCAGCCCCTTGAGCGCGGGCTTGGGGAGTGGCACGCGGAGTGGGCACCGTTAATAGAAAGCGCTCTGCTGGTAGAAGGCGCGCTGGAGCAAGTGGTTGTGCTGCTGGAAGGTCTTGAGGTCAATCCCAGCAATATGTGGCGAAACCTAGCGGCCACTGGTGGCGGCATTATGGCGGAGCCGGTAGCGCGTTTGCTGGCGCCGACGTTAGGGGTGGACAGAGCCAAAGCAGTGAGCGCGGATGCTGCAGAAACCTCACGCCGCGAATCACGAGCCTACTTTGATGTTCTGACAGAGGTGCTCGCTAAGGATCCTGATGCAAAAGGGGCTGTAGATGCAGATGAGCTGCGCAATGCATGCGACCCAGCTTTATACCTTGGTAGCAGCACGGCTCAGGTTACGCGCGCCAAAAAGTGGCTGGAAGCGCAATAATTGCATTTAAAAACAAGTTGTTACATTAGGTTGTGACGGAGAAAGTGCGGGCGATAAGACGTTAGGCGATGAGTGGCGGGTTTGACCTGATTGGCGTTCAGCAGTAACTTGTTCGTATAGAGGATCTATGTTCGTCTTGCGAACAATTCATTAGAAGCCCACTAACAAATACGCTAACGACCCGCTAAGAGGCATCCATCATGGCCGAGTTTCTCAGCTTGCATGACGCGGTAGCGCGCTACGTCCAAGACGGCGCTACGGTGGCTATGGAAGGCTTTACCCACTTGATTCCGTTTGCCGCTGGTCACGAAGTGATCCGCCAGCAAAAGCGTGATCTGACGCTGATCCGCATGACCCCGGACATCATCTACGATCAAATGATTGGCGCGGGCTGCGCCAAAAAAGTCATCTTCTCCTGGGGCGGTAACCCCGGTGTGGGTTCACTACATCGCCTGCGTGATGCGGTTGAGAAGGGCTGGCCGCATAAAGTTGAGATTCTTGAGCATAGCCATGCCGCCATGGCCTGCGCTTTTGAAGCAGGTGCCGCCGGTCTTCCGCTGGCGGTTTTTCGCGGCTACATCGGCAGCGAATTGCCCAGCGTCAATGATCAAATCAAGTTCATAGAGTGCCCGTTTACCGGTGAGCGTCTGGCCGCCGTGCCCTCAGTGCGCCCGGATGTCTCGATCATTCACGCCCAGCGGGCGGATCGCCAGGGCAACGTGCTGGTAGAAGGCATTGTCGGTGTACAGAAAGAGGCCGTGCTAGCGGCGAAGCACAGCATCGTCACGGTGGAAGAGATCGTCGATGATCTCAACGCCCACCCCAATGCCTGCGTGATCCCCAGCTGGGCCATCAGCGCCATTGCGATAGCTGAGAAAGGCGCACTGCCTTCGTATACCCACGGCTACTACGGCCGCAGCAATCGCTTCTACAAAGAGTGGGATGCCATTGCTCGTGATCGTGACACCTTTACCCAGTGGCTCGACGACAACGTCTTTAACGCCACCGATAACGTGGGAGGCCAAGCCTGATGAGTCTGGAATATACCTCTTCTGAAATGATGTCAGTGACCGCGGCGCGGGCGTTGGAAAACGGCATGACCTGCTTTGTGGGTATCGGCTTGCCCTCAGAGGCTGCCAACTTGGCGCGGCTAACACATGCGCCGGACGTGGTGCTGATTTACGAATCCGGTACGCTGCAAACCAAGCCTGCGATCCTGCCACTCTCCATTGGCGATGGTGAACTGTGCGAATCAGCGCTCACCACTGTGGCAGTACCGGAGATGTTCCGCTACTGGCTGCAGGGAGGAAAAATCGGTGTGGGATTTTTAGGCACCGCACAAATTGACCGCTTTGCAAACCTCAATACCACCCTGATCGGCGATTACAAAGCGCCCAAAGTTCGCCTACCGGGTGGCGGCGGTGCGCCGGAAATTGCCACTAACGCCGGTGAAGTGTTTATCACCCTTAAGCACTCCAAGCGTGCCTTTGTAAAAGACGTTGATTTTATCACTACCCTGGGCTTTGGCCGCGATGGTAAAGGGCGCGACAACGTGCCCAATATTGGTAAAGGTCCCACTCGGGTAATTACCGACCTGTGCGTCATGAAGCCTGACCCCGAGACCAAAGAGCTGGTAGTGGTATCGCTGCACCCAGGCGTGAGCCGCGAGGACGTGATTGAGGCCACTGGTTGGGAAGTGCGCTTTGCTGAGCAGCTTGAAAGCACGCCAGAACCCAGTGCTAATGAGCTTGAAATTCTTCGTGAGCTAAAAGCCCGCACTGAACGCGTCCACGCTGGCGCATAAGGGATTCTTTATGAGCATGAAAGATGTCTTTCTTTGTCATCCCCGCCGTACCGCTGTTGGCCGCTTTGGCGGCACCTTAGCCAGCGTGCGACCGGATGATTTCGCCGCGACGGTTTTCAAAGCCGTATTAGCAGAAGCGCCGGATCTTGACCCCGCCGCGATTGAAGAAGTCTTTATGGGCTGTGCCAATCAGGCTGGCGAAGATAACCGCAACGTAGCACGCATGTCGTCGCTGCTGGCGGGCATCCCTACTTCGGTGCCCGGTACCACTATGAACCGCTTGTGCGGCTCAGGTATGGATGCGGTAGGCACGGCGTTTCGCGCCATTAAAGCCGGTGAGATGGAGCTGGCGCTGGCAGGTGGCGTGGAGTCCATGTCCCGTGCGCCTTTCGTGATGGGCAAGGCCGATAACGCCTTTTCCCGCAGTCAAAAAATTGAAGACACCACCATCGGCTGGCGTTTAATCAACCCGCTGATGAAGAAAGCGTTTGGGGTGGATTCCATGCCGGAAACGGCAGAAAACGTCGCCGAACAGTTCAATATCTCCCGGGAAGACCAGGACGCCTTTGCGCTGCGCTCCCAGCAGAAAGCCGCTGCCGCTCAAAAGGCCGGGCGCTTTGCCCAAGAAATTACCGCCATTGAGATTCCACGCCGTAAGCAGGAACCGCTGATCTTCGATCAGGATGAGCACCTGCGGGAAACCACCCTGGAGAAACTCGCTGGTCTGCCCACGCCTTTCCGTGACGGCGGTAGCGTTACCGCAGGCAACGCCTCTGGCGTCAACGATGGGGCAGCGGCGATGTTGGTGGCCAGCGAAGCGGCGGTTAAACAGCATGGCCTGACTCCGATGGCGAAGATTATCGGCATGGCCACTGCTGGCGTAGAGCCGCGCATTATGGGTTATGGCCCGGTACCGGCAGTGCAGAAACTACTTAAGCGCACCGGTATCGCCATGGACGATATCGATGTGTTTGAGTTCAACGAAGCGTTCGCCGCTCAGGCACTGGCCTGTATGCGCGACCTGGGCCTTAACGACGACGATCCCCGGGTGAACCCCAACGGCGGTGCGATTGCGCTGGGTCACCCACTGGGCATGTCCGGTGCGCGTTTGTTAATGACCGCCGCACATGAGCTGCAAAACAGCGGCAAACGCTACGCGCTTTGCACCATGTGTGTGGGTGTCGGCCAAGGCATAGCAACGCTGATTGAACGGGTTTAACGGAGGCAATCATGGCATTTCATACCATCAACGGCCGCAGCGTGGCGTATCGCCTGCTTGGCGCAGAAGTGAACCCACTGGTTGTGCTGGCGCACCCTTTGGGCATGAGCCAAGCGGTATGGGATGACGTGATTCCCGCGCTGCTGCCCCGCTACCGAGTGCTGAGCTGGGATCTTCCCGGCCATGGCGCCAGTCAGGCGGTCAGTGGTGGGCAGATTACCCCTACTGACTTAGCGGCGGAGGTATTAGCGCTGGCAGAACTAGCGGGTGCTACACGCTTTCACTTTGCAGGTACTTCCATTGGCGGCGTAGTGGGCCAGCAGTTGATTGCCGAGCATAGCGAGCGGCTCCTCTCCGCCACGCTGACCAACACCGGCGCGGTGATCGGCAACCCTGATTTATGGAATACCCGCGCAGGTCGCGTACGCCAGGAAGGTCTGGTGGCGATGTCTCAAGAGATCGTACCGCGTTGGTTTGCCCCGGCAGCGTTTGAGGCAAGCCCCGCGCTGAAAGCAGGCTGGTGCACCCAGATGGGCCGTGGTGACGATGAGTCCTACGCCCAGCTGTGTGAGATGCTTGGTCGCGATACTTTTACCGGGAAGCTTTCAGGTAAGAGCGGCCCTCATAAGGTCATCCCTAAAAAGGTCAGAGTACAGCTATTTGGCGGCAGTGAAGATATGGCCACCCCGTCTGCAACGCTGAAAGCCCTAGCGGCAGAACTTGATGACGCACTGCTGGAAATTTTTGATGGCGTGGGCCATGTGCCTTCGGTAGAAGCCCCGACGCTGTTTGCGCAAAAGCTGCTCAATGTACTGGCGACTGATTTAGGTGATGTAGCCAACCATGGCGTGGCTTATACCACTGGCTTGGAGACCCGCAAACAAGTGTTAGGCGAAGAGCATGTGGCACGCTCCACCGCTAACGCCAACAGCCTGGACGCCCCCTTCCAGCAGATGATTACCCGGCTAGCCTGGGGCGAGCTGTGGAGCAACGACGACTTAACCCGCCGCGAGCGCAGCATGATCACCACCGGCATTCTCGCCGCCCTCGGTCGCGAAGAGCTCACGCTGCATCTTAAGACCGCCAAGCGCATCGGCCTTAGTGAGGGTGAGCTGCGCCAAGTGCTGATGCATGTGGCGATTTACGGCGGCGTACCGGCAGCCAATCACGCTTTTGCCCTCGCCAAAGAGCTGGGCTGGGGCGAGTAGCGAATTGAAATAATTGATGAGAGGTAAGGGTGATGACCCACGATAACAAACGCTTTGTGGCCCGTGACCGCAACTGGCATCCGCCTGCCTATGCGCCCGGCTATAAAACTTCGGTGGCGCGTTCGCCCCAGCAGGCGCTGGTAAGTATGCAGCAGCCAACAGCGTCTGAATTGACAGGCCCGGACTTCAGCCACCTACGCATGGGCCCCCACGATAACGATCTGCTGCTTAACTTTCGCCAGGACCCAAGCCATGCCGGACTGCCCCAGGGCGAGCGGATTATCATGTTTGGCCGGGTAGTGGATCAGTTCGGCAAGCCAATACCGCACACCCTAGTGGAGATGTGGCAGGCCAACGCGGGCGGACGCTATCGGCATAAAAACGATAAGTACCTGGCACCGCTAGACCCTAACTTTGGCGGTGTGGGGCGCTGTTTGACCGATGAGCATGGGATGTACCGCTTCCGTACTATCAAGCCCGGTCCTTACCCATGGCCCAACGATATGAACAGCTGGCGCCCAGCGCATATTCACGTCTCAGTGACTGGCCCTTCGATCTCTACCCGGCTGATTACTCAGATGTATTTTGAGGGCGACCCGCTGATTCCCCTGTGCCCCATCGTGCATACACTGAAAGATCCTCTTGCGGTTGAGACCATGGTTGGGCGGCTCGATATGGCCCACAGCAAGCCGATGGATTACTTGGCTTATCGCTTTGATGTGGTGGTGCGCGGCGAGCTGCAGACCTTCTTCGAAAACCAATAGCTGAAAATCAATAAGGGCAGGGGATACATCATGAATCAGCCTAACAGCCAGCCGACCAGTTCACTTATGCTACGCGAAACTGCCTCGCAAACTGCTGGCCCCTACGTGCATATTGGTCTTGCTCTCGCCGCTGCTGGTAATCCGGTGCGCGACGAAGAGATCTGGAACGAGATGGCTAAGCCTAATACCGAGGGCGAGCCTATCGAAGTCGTCGGTACTGTGATTGATGGCAACGGCGACCTAGTGCGCGATGCCTTTGTAGAAGCGTGGCAAGCGGATGCTAATGGTCACTATCAAGCCGATTATGACCTAAGCAAGCCGTTTAATAGCTTTGGTCGCACTGCTACTACCTTCGATCACGGTAGCGAGTGGTCGTTAACTACCATCAAACCCGGCGCGGTGAAGCACCCTAGTGGCCAGCTAATGGCGCCGCACATTAACCTGACGCTGTTTGCCCGCGGGGTGAATATTCACCTGCAAACACGGCTCTACTTTGATGACGAAGCTGAGGCGAACGCTCAGTGCCCGGTGCTAACGCGCATCGAATCACCGGCCCGCCGCCAAACCCTAATCGCCAAGCGTGAAGAGGTCGATGGCAAGGTGCGTTACCGGCTGGATATCCGCCTGCAAGGCGAGGGGGAGACGGTGTTTTTTGATTTTTGATTATGCCGGAGGGGCTCTAAAGCAATAAGGGCAGCCAGCGGGCTGCCCTTTTGTTATGAATACGAGGAAATGCTAAACCGGACAGCGTTGCTGTAAATCCATCGCCGCCTTATAGACCTCGCTGGCAGTGCCGCCAATATCTTCCAAGTAACCATCAATGGTTTGCTGTAATACAGGCCCCCATTCAGAGTCTTCGAGTGCGTTTTCGATGACGATAAACTCATGCCCTGCCTCTACGGCTTCCTGGCGTCCTTGGTGTATCAATTCATCGTACACCTCTGCTGCGCGCAGCGACCACTCCAGCCCGCTGTGGTCATCTATCACTTGCTGCAAATCGGCTGACAGGCTGTCATAACTGCGTTGGCTCATGGTGGCGAACAGGGATAGGTCATACAGGGGGACCTCGGTGTGGTACTGCGCCAGCTCGTTCAGCCGGAAGGTCTTCATGCCCTCCCAGTTAAAACTGAGGCCGTCGACCACACCACGCTGCATAGAGGTAAACACATCCGGTGCAGGCATACCTACCGCTTGTGCGCCGAGCCTTTCCAGCATATCACCCACCACCGGTGTGGGGCGCCGCAAGCGCAGTCCTTCGATATCAGCAGGTGCTTTAATAAGGCGCTCTTTGGTATGCAGGTACCCAGGGCCGGTGGTGAATAAAAACAGTGGTCGCGTATCGGCATACTCTTGCTCAAAGTGTCCTTGGTCATACAGCGATTGAAGAATACAGGCCCCTTGGCGAGCGCTTGATGAAACACCCGGCAGTTCAACCACTTGCGTCAGCGGAAAACGGCCTGCTGTGTAGCCCTGGGCAGAGGCGCCGATATCGGCAATACCCATTACTGCGCTTTCGTAAGTCTGGCCCGATCTGGCTAGTGTCTGGCTGGGATAAACCTCCACCTTGAGCTGGCCGCCTGAGGCTTCTTCAACGCTTTTAGCCCAGGCTTGAAACAGCTCACGGTCTACCATGGAGCCCCCCGGCCAAACATGCGCCACCCGAAGCGTGGTGCTGGCTTCAGCAAGGGGAGTGATGAGTGAAAACGAAACGGTGAACACACTAAACAGGCTAGCCTTGGCTAGAGTGCGGGGTATTTTTTTCATTGTCGTTATCCTGATTACTAGTCAACGGGGACACGTTTTTATGCTTGTTCTTGAGGCCGCTTTTGAGACCGTTTAAAGATCCAATACCAGCGTTTTGCTCTTCGCTCTGGAACAGCAGGGGGTGAACTGGTCATTGAGCGCATGCTCGTCATCATCCAGGTATAAATCCCGGTGGTCCGGCTCCCCTTCAAGCACACGGGTTAGGCAGGTACCACATACCCCTTGCTCGCAGGACACCATAATGTCGATGCCATTTTCAGCCAGGACCTGATAAACGGTTTTGTCTGCGGGTACTGTAAAGGCGGCACCGCTACTGGCGATACGCACCTCGAAACTACCGTCGTTGTCGGTGGTTATTGCAGCACCAGTAAAGTACTCGGTGTGTAAGCGATCACTTGGCCAGCCGCACTTTTTTCCTGCCGCCAGCACGGCATCAATAAACCCTGACGGGCCGCATACATAGACTCTGGCATCTGCGTCTGGCTCTTCGAGCAGTTTTGCAAGCTCAAGCGGCGGGGACGCAGCATCGTTATCCACATAGAAGTGCGCTCTATCGGAAAAGCTCGATGTCTTGATGCGCTCACCAAAGGCCATACGCTCGACGGAGCGGGCGCAGTAGTGCAGCTCGAAGTCTGCGTCGGTGCGTGCTAACCGCTCCGCCATACACAGTATCGGTGTGATGCCAATGCCGCCCGCCAGCAGATAGGTGCGCTTTGCAGGCAGCAGCGGGAAGTGATTTTTGGGGGCGCTGATAAGGAGTAAGCTGCCCTCTTTAATCTCATCATGCATGGCGATGGAGCCTCCCCTGGAGGCCTCGTCGCGGAGCACGCCGATCAAATAACGATCCTGCTCCTCTGAGTGGTTGCACAGTGAATATTGACGGATCAGCCCCTCTTTCACCTGCACATCAATATGGGCACCTGCGCTAAAGGGGGGAAGCGGCCGACCATGCGGGTCGGCAAGTTCGAAGGTGGCAATGCCAAGCGCCTCCTCATGGCGAGCTTTGACCTCGACGATCAGTGACAAAGAGGGATTCATACCTTTGTCTCCTCAGTTTGCGCTGCTTTCTCTTCTGCCAAGATTCGGTCAATAATCCGGCGTGCTTGTACACCTCCGCCATCAATATTGAGCTTGAGTAATTGCCTTTCCGGATAGAGCAGCAGGTTGCGCTGTTGGGCTTCGAGCATATCCAGGTCTTCGGCAAATATCTTGCCCTGTCCCTCGCGGATCTTATCGGTAAGCTCATGGTCTTCAGGTTTGAAGTTGCGGGCCATGCCCCAGAAGTACCAAATAGAGGTGTCGGTCTCGGGGGTGATAAAGTCGACCACAATACTGGAGGCTCTTACATTCGCTGGCGCCTTATCTGCGCCATGCCCCGCGTGAGCCACACCGACTTCGATGAGCACGTGGCTGGGAGGTGTAAAACGACAAACTTGCCAGCGGTCGACGGGCACATCGTCAGCAAGCCCATTGCCCCGCAGGGCAGCCTGCCAGAAGGGCGGTGCGGGTATATTCTCCATCTGACGGCTGGTGATAACTTCGCTACCGTTAACCGTTGTTTCTGGCGCTGCTTCTTCTATTTCCGGTTGTCCAATGCTGGAGGCGTGTACGTAGGTCTCATGGGTGAGGTCCATGAGGTTATCGATCATCAGGCGATATTCACACTGAATGTGATATAGGCCGCCACCGTATGCCCAGTCGGGGTTGTTGGCCCAGTGCAACTCAGGAATCAATGCAGGGTCTGCCTTGTCCGGGTCGCCAGGCCAAAGCCAAATAAAACCGTGGCGTTCTTCAACGGGGTAGGCACGAATGCTGGGGAACCCGCGGACACGTTGGCCAGGCATGCTGTCGCATTTGCCGCTGCAGTTCATTTCCAGGCCGTGATAGCCGCACACCAGTTTTCCATTACGCACAAAGCCTAGGGAGAGCGGTGCGCCACGGTGGGGGCAGAAATCCTCGACAGCGGCTGCTCGGCCCTCTTCTCCGCGGAAGAACACTAGAGGCTTATTGCAAATAGTGCGCCCTAGCGGCTTGTCGGTCAGCTCTTCGGGAGTGCAAGCAACGTACCATGTATTGACTGGGAATGTGTTTGAGGGAGGGAGGGTTTGTTGGGTCACGGTTAATTCCTTTTTGGTATTGTTTATTAGTAGCGTAACTGTTGTTATTGGATCCAAAGTAAAGACTATTAGGGTTTTTGTAGTCAATATAGACTTTTGTTGGATCCAGACTTTGAAGAGAATGATCTTGTTGATATGAGAGAAAAATAAATGAATGACAACGATAAAAGCCTGTTGAGCAGGCTGCGTAAATTGATCAGAGAAGGCCACTATTCACCGGGAGAGCGGCTGGGAGAGGAGGCTGTCGCTGAGCGGTTTGAGGTCTCAAGAACGCCGGTTAGGCTGGCATTCCGGACACTGGAGCAAGAGGGGTTACTGCAGAGAGCGGGTAAGCGGGGCTTTATGGTGCGCGAATTTACTGAATCGGATGTGCATTGTGCGGTCGAGGTAAGAAGCGTTCTGGAGGGGTTAGCTGCTCGCTTATTGGCAGAACAGGGCATGCCAGCTAGCGTTGGTGAGGAATTGAAGCATTGGATCCAAACAGGGCGGGACTTACTTGAAAAAGGCTATCTCCTAGAGACAGACATTAATCATTGGAGTGAAATAAATAGCCATTTTCACGGCACTATTATTCATGCCATTGGCAGCGGTGTGGTGGCGGATGCGATCGCCCGTAATAACCATCTCCCTTTCGCAGCGGCAGACTCGATCATCATCGATGGTGACAACTTAACGCGAGAGTTCAAAAAGTTGCAGCTCGCCCAATTTCATCATGAGCTTATATTCCAAGCGGTTAGTCGCGGTGAGGGCGCTCGGGCAGAGATGCTGATGCGCGAGCATGCGCTTATCGGCTTGCGCTACCCAGAGCTATTAGGCTCGGGCTATAGCTAATAAATACAGCCCACTGATGGCCGATGTGAACGGCACTTCTAAGCGGCCATTGGAGACGGTTTGGTCAACGTGCTAGCCGTATAGACCAATGTCGATTAGCTGAATGGCGAATTGTGGATTATCGTTGGTGATAAAGGCGAACTAATGTTCGCTATGCGAACATATAATAATCAACGATTCCTTGAGGCTTCCATGAAAACGATATTATCCCGGTGCGCGTTAGCAGCAACGATTGCCAGTTTTGCTGTTAGCACTGCGCAGGCAGCGACCTCTCTTCGCATGGCGCATTTCTGGCCAGGAGCTTCCGGCATCAATCAAGATGTCTTGCAAGCCTGGGCGGATACCATTGCCGAAGAGTCCAATGGTGATCTGGTCATTCAGATGTTTCCTTCCGGTACCCTAGCCAAGCCGGACTCTATTTATGAAGCGGCCGCCAACGGCATTGCTGATATCGGTGCTACCGCCCAGGGCTATACTGCTGGGCGTTTCCCGCTATCACAAATTGTTGAGTTACCGGGAGTTGCATCAACCGCCACGCAAGGGGCATGCGTACTGCAAACCCTCTACGATGATGGTCATTTAGCTAGCGAATACGAAGATACCCGTCCGCTATTTATGTTTACCACCGGCCCTGGTGGAATCCACACCATCGATACGGACGTGCAAACGCCTGCCGACCTGCAAGGGCTGCGCATTCGCCGTCCCACCGCTGTGGCGGGTGAAATGCTCGAGAATATGGGCGCAAGCCCAGTGGGCATGCCAGCACCGGATATCTATACCTCCATGCAGCGCGGTGTTATTGACGGTCTTAGCTTCCCGTGGGAAGGCCTGAAAGGGTTCCGCGTCAATGAGCTGGTGAGTTATCACACCGAAGTGCCGTTCTACACACTGATCTTCGTCGCTACCATGAACCAGCGTGCCTACGACCGTCTGTCGCCCGAGCAGCAGGCGGTCATTGATAACAACTCCGGTATGAAATGGGCGGAAAAGGCCGGTGGAGTTTTTGATCAACTGGACGTAGAAGGCAAGAAAGAAGCGGTTGATGCAGGCCATACCATCCGTGAAATTGAGAACCCCCTTGAGCACCCAGACTGGCAGGAGCCGCTACAAACCGGTATCGAAAACTACTTAACACAGTTGGAAGCGCGCGGTTTGAGCCAAGCCCGTGAGGTTTATGAGGCGGCGCTAGCGGCTAGCGAGTCTTGTGCTGCCGAGCAGGGGTAAGGTGCTATGCAGACGTCTTATCCTCAACACATTCTCTATAGGGCTAGCCATTGGCTGGCTCTCATTTGTCGTTTTGTCGCCGGCATTGCGCTGGTTGGCTTGCTGGTAGTCACGATGGCTGATGTCAGTACCCGGTATCTTTCCCGCGTAACGGAGGGCGCTATTGCATTCCGGGTATCAGGAAGCGTGGAGCTAGTCAGCTATTTGATGCTATTCGCACTGTTAGCAGCCATGGCGGCCAATGTTGAAAAAAGCCAAGTGGTGGTAGAGGCGTTTTCCCATGGCTTGCCGCAAACCATTAAGAATCGCTTACAGGGCGTTTATTTCCTTGGCTTTATGGTGTTGGGGCTTATTTTGTTTATCGGCTTATTGGACTCAGCGGCAGCGGCGGCTCGCCATGGCACGACCACCCAAGACCTGCGACTCCCCATGGGCCCTATTTACCAGCTCGCGGCGGTCCTCAGCTTGTTGCTAGGGCTACGTAGTTTTATCCATGGGGTGTTAGGCATTGTTTATGCCCGTGGTGAGGAGGCATCTCATGGGGAGTGAAACGATAGGTGCCATTGGACTAGGGTGCCTGCTGGTACTGATGATTCTACGTGTTCCCGTTGCCTTAACCATGCTGGTCGTGGGCGTAGTCGGGTTTGCCTACATTATTAGTTGGGATGCGGCCATTGCACAGCTAAAAACCGTGCCGGTGGAAGTGCTCTCCAACTACAGTTTCAGTGCGGTGCCGATGTTTATCTTAATGGGCGTTTTGGCTGCCCATTCAGGCATGGCCGGTAAACTATTTGATTCAACCCGGGTTATTTGCGGCGGCTGGAAGGGCGGTCTGGCGATTGCGGCGGTGGGCTCTTGCGGCATTTTCTCTGCGATTTCAGGCTCCTCGTTAGCCACGGCAAGCACCATGACTCGAGTAGCGCTGCCAGAAATGGAGCGCTATGGCTATAACCGTGGTTTAGCCACCGGCGCACTTGCCGCAGGCGGCACGCTGGGGATTATGATTCCTCCCAGTATCGCGCTGCTTATCTATGCCATTCTGACCGAGCAGTCGGTGGGCGATATGTTTATGGCGGGGTTGATTCCCGGCCTGCTAGGCTTGGTCATGTACGCATTGACAGTCACTGTTGTCATGCGGTTACGCCCCTCCTTAGCAGTAGCCGGTGAGCCGACAGCATGGAAAGAGAAGCTTGTATCTCTAACCGGCCTGGTGCCCTTCTTCGGCGTTTTCCTGGTGATGATTCTGGGCATCTACTTTGGTGCCTTTACGCCCACTGAAGGGGCTAGCGTAGGCGCGTTCGCCACCTTGATTTATGCCTTAGTGAAAGGCATGCGCGGCGCCCAGTTTTGGCGCAGTGTGCAGGAGACCTTAGCACTCTCGGCCGTTGTGTTTTTTATGCTGGTAGGGGCTGAAACGCTGGGTTACTTCATTTCTGTATCACGTATCTCCTTCTCCATTACTGATGTGCTCTATGGCATGGATCTCACGCCGATGGTAGTCGTGCTGTGTATTCTGCTGCTCTATTTTGTCCTCGGCATGTTTATGGATTCCATCGCCATGTTGGTGATCACCGTGCCAGTGGTGTACCCGATTATTCTGGCGATGGGCATTGACCCGGTTTGGTTCGGCATTATTACCGTGCTGACCGTAGAGCTGGGGCTGATGACTCCGCCGGTAGGGATGAACGTGTTTGTGATTAAAGCGATGGCGCCACATGTGGGCTTAGGCGAGATTTTTAGAGGGGTAGCTCCCTTCGTGGTTGCTGACTTAATACGCTTGGCACTGCTGATTGCTTTCCCCATTTTAAGCACGCTGTTTCTGCTCTAGGCAGCTTTATTAAGGAGTTAACGCCATGTTTACCACTCAATTGTTGTCGGCAGGCCAAGCCATCGCTGCCGAGAAATCCGCCACGTTTACCCGAGCGAATCCGCTCAGCGGTGACACCGTGACGACCGCTGCGGCGGCAAGTGCGGGCGACGCTAACGCGGCCGCCGATGCCGCAGGGCGAGCGTTTGCAGCATGGTCACAAACAGGCCCAGGCGCGCGCCGTGCTAAGCTCTTGAAAGCCGCCGAGTTAATGGAATCTCGACAGGGCGATTTCATTGACCGAATGGTCTCTGAGACCGGCGCCACGCCCGGCTGGGCGGGGTTTAACGTCAAGGTAGCCGCGGACGTGCTGCGTGAGGCAGCGGCGTTAACCACGCAAATTCACGGCGATGTTATTCCCTCTAACGTACCCGACAGTATGGCCATGGGCGTGCGCGTACCCTGTGGGGTTGTAGTGGGAATTGCGCCCTGGAATGCGCCGATTATTCTGGGTACGCGGGCTATTGCCACCCCGTTGGCGTGCGGCAATAGTGTGATCCTGAAAGCCTCTGAACAGTGCCCGGCTACCCACCACTTAATCGGTGAAGTGTTACAGGAAGCGGGGTTGGGTGATGGCATCGTCAATGTGATTACTAACGCACCGGACGATGCCGCTGACGTGGTTAGCGCGTTAGTCGCACACCCCGCCGTGCGTCGGATCAATTTCACCGGCTCTACCGGGGTTGGCAAAATCATTGCTGAGCAAGCGGCCAAGCATTTAAAGCCCGTGCTGCTTGAGCTGGGTGGCAAAGCACCGTTTTTGGTATTGGATGATGCGGATATAGACGCTGCCGTGGACGCGGCGATTTTTGGCGCGTTCTTTAACCAAGGCCAGATCTGCATGTCCACCGAACGGCTGATTGTCGATCACCAAGTGGCAGAGGCGTTTGTCGAAAAGCTCGCCCGCCGTGCGCAGGCGCTAACAGCAGGCGACCCGCGGGATGAAGGCAATACCCTAGGCACGTTGATCAACAGCGAAGCGGGTGAGAAGCTCAACGGTTTAATTGACGATGCGCTGGCTAAAGGCGCGCGGCTAGCGGCGGGGGGTAAAGCCGAAGGTGTGGTGATGCAGGCCACGGTGGTTGATGGCGTAACCAGCGACATGCGGCTGTATAGCGAAGAGTCGTTTGGCCCGGTCGTCGCAGTGATCCGTGTTGATGGTGAAGACGAAGCAGTGCGCATCGCCAACGATAGCGAGTACGGACTTTCCTCCGCGGTGTTTAGCCGTGATAGCGCCCGAGCTATGAAAGTAGCCGGGCGCTTACAAACCGGCATTTGCCATATCAATGCCCCGACGGTCCACGATGAGCCGCAAATGCCCTTCGGCGGCGTCAAATCCAGCGGCCACGGGCGCTTTGGTGGGAAAGCCGGTATCGAAGAGTTTACCGAACTGCGCTGGATTACCATGCAGCTCGGGCCGCGTCACTATCCTATTTAAGGACAGTCTATTTAACTTAACCTATCTAACTTAACCCATCTAAACTTAAACTGGCTAAGCTTAAAAGTCTGTCTAGCATAGCTGCTTTTTTAGCTTGGGCAATATGGTCAAGAGTGGTGATTCACCACTCTTGATAGCATTATGCTGCCGTCGATTTCGTTCACAAAGGAGGCTGACCATTAAGCCGCGATTATCGGTTGTGACACTGGCCGTTGCGTTACTGCTTGCAACCGGTTTGGCATTTGCCGAGTCGCCAACCCGCTTTGAGCATTGGGTGCCCTCTGGCTGGAAGCTCATCTCAAGTGCAACGGGCGATTTGAACCAAGACGGTGCCGATGACGCGGTGCTCGTGGTCGAGGAGGTGAGTGCTGAAAACCTATTTGAGAATGACGGGTTCGGGCCGCCTGTTCTCAACCTTAACCCCCGCCGTCTTATCATATTGTTCAATACGCAGGACGGGTACCAGGAGTTCATAACCCGGGACAACCTGCTGCCGAGTGAGCACAATCAAGAGGTTCCGTGTTTGGAAGATCCGTTGCTAGGCGAAGGTGGGATCTCGATAGAGCGCGGGCGAATCATCGTCGAGCTAGGCACTTGGCTTAGCTGTGGAAGCTATGGTGTCTCGCGGCAGACATTCACCTTTCGGCTTGAGAGCGAACAATTCAGGCTAATCGGCTATGACTACTCAGCGTTTTCTCGCAACTCGGGGGAAATGACGGAGACTAGCGTTAACTACCTAACGGAGCAGAAGAAAACCATAACCGGCGGCAATATGTTTGAGGAAACGACCCCTTCAGCATTATGGAGCCGAATCGCTGAACCTCACCACTTCTATCTTGAGGATATATCCCTCGACTGTCACTCAAGAAATAGCCCTGGCTGTAACTGGTATCGCTAGGCAGTGTAGATAGCAAGATACTCATTTGTTCGCTACTTCGGGTGCACCCAAACCAACGATGGCACAATGCAAGAGTTAGATGTCAAATCACGGCTCCTAAAAGAGAGGAGATCGCTGCCGTATGTCTGAGCATGACAATGTTTATGAAAGTCCTACGTTGCATATGAGCGGCTGTGCTCTTATGACTGGGCATGCTGGCGCAGTCGAAAATCCCGTGGTGACAGGGTGGTATTACGTTTAAAAAAGCGGGTGAAGTAGGCAGGTTCAGAGAAGCCTAAGTTATCGGAAACTTGGCTTATGGTCATATTGGTGTAGGTGAGCTGGCGCTTGGCTTCTAACAGTAAGCGCTCATGCAGCAATTGCAGGGCACTGCGCTCGGCAAGCTGGCGGCACAGCATATTTAAGTGTGCGCTGCTCACCCCTATCCGCTCGGCTAACTGTTCAATGCTTGGCTGTTCACGATAGTGCTCTTCGATTAATGCTTGAAAGTTCTCAAGGTGCTGACGCCCCTTATCGCTTTGGCGTGGGCCATGCCGCTTTGCAACTCTGTCTGGGTAAGTGGTAAGACGTGACAACTCGACGACTAACGCCTGTACCAGAGCTTCAAGCAGCTGGTTTCGCCCAGGTGCCGGTTGGCGGTACTCCTGATCGATCTGAGTGACCAACGTGGCAATTCGCTCGCTTTGATGCGGAAGATTAAAGCGGAAAAAACCAGCTTTTTTTAGCGCACTGCTCTCACCCATTAGTTCATGTAAGTGATCCGCCAGTGGTTTGGCCAGAGTAATAATGTGCCCTTGTACATCCGGTGAAAAGTGAAAACCATGGATGGCCATAGCGGGAACAATAATGGCGGAGGAGTGCTGCAACTGATGGTTTGCTCCCTCCAGGGCTAACTCAACGCTACCTTGGCTGATAAACAGGATATGCACCAAATCTGCATGTCGGTGTGGGCGGATACGCCAGTTATGTAGCTGGCTGCGCTCAGGTATGGATTCGCAGTGGAGCAAATCCGGCGTGGGCCAGTGCTGGGTCTCGCCATAGAGCTTAAATATCGGAACGGACGTGGCGGGTGAGGCTGCCATCTCTACCTCTCAACGCTTTATGTTAACGGCGCTTGATTTTAACAATGCTCGATTTAAACGATGCGCAATTCCACCTATAGGTAACTTCAGCTACGACTAAGGTTGGGTGGTGATGCGCTAAAAGTCCAATAATTATTTTAAATTATGCCTTATTGTGCGGCCTGTTTCATTGAAAAATACAAGCTATAAGTTTTTATAACAATGAGGCATCCCCAATGAAAACGCAGGTTGCGATTATAGGTGCAGGCCCTTCTGGCTTATTGCTAGGCCAATTGTTGCATCGCCAAGGCATCGATAACGTCATTGTTGAACAGCGTAGCGGTGAGTATGTACTTAGCCGAATTCGTGCTGGTGTACTCGAGCAGGGCATGGTGGACTTACTACGCGAAGCGGGCGTTGATCAGCGCATGGATCAAGAGGGTTTACCCCATGACGGTTTTGAGCTTGTTTTCGACAATCGCCGCGTGCGTGTTCCGTTGGCGGAGTTGACCGGCGGCAGTAGCGTTATGGTTTACGGTCAAACCGAGGTAACGCGGGATCTGATGGAGGCCCGTGCCGCCGCAGGCGCGGTAACGCTCTATGAGGCGGAAAACGTTCAGCCCCATGATCTTGAGAGTGACAGCCCGTATCTAACCTTTGAGCACAATGGTGAAACGGTCAGGCTCGACTGCGACTATATCGCCGGTTGCGATGGTTATCATGGCGTATCACGCCAATCGATTCCTCAGGACCGCATCAAGGCGTTTGAAAAGGTGTATCCGTTTGGTTGGCTGGGGATGCTGTCTGATACGCCACCGGTGTCCGATGAGCTAATCTACGCGCGCCATGAACGCGGCTTCAGTCTCTGCAGCATGCGCTCCGCTACCCGCAGCCGTTACTACCTGCAAGTGCCATTGGACGAAAAAGTGGAAGAGTGGTCTGATGAGCGCTTCTGGGAAGAGCTAAAACGCCGCCTCCCGGAAGAGGTCGCCGCCAAGCTTGTGACTGGGCCCTCCATTGAGAAGAGCATTGCGCCACTGCGTAGCTTTGTGGTCGAACCCATGCAGTACGGGCGGTTGTTTCTGGTCGGCGATGCCGCGCATATTGTGCCGCCTACCGGTGCTAAAGGCCTTAACTTAGCGGCCAGCGACGTCAACACCCTTTATCGCCTAATGGTGAAGGTCTACCAGGAAGGCCGCACGGATCTGATTGAGCGCTACTCGCAAACCTGCCTGAAGCGCATCTGGAAAGCTGAGCGTTTCTCCTGGTGGATGACCTCTATGCTGCATAACTTCTCTTTAGACAAGAGCTCTGATGAGGACGATTTCAACAGCCGCATGCAGTTGGCCGAGCTGGACTACGTAACCAACTCTAAAGCGGGGATGACCACCATCGCAGAAAACTATGTTGGCCTGCCCTATGAGTCCCTTGAGTAGAATCTCACCAGAGGCTCTTCGTCGTAGGTTTGGAGCAAGCTGCCATGCTACAGGTGATGCTGGTTAAACTCGATGTTTAAGGGTTCAAGGCAGCTGTGGCATTGCTCGGGCCACTGGCAACGTCTTTAAGTTCGACGTGCCGAATTTCTTCAACATCAGTTAGGTCATCAAGATCGAAGCGAATGTAGTTGAGGCTGTCGTAGGTGCGTATATAGAGTTGCCGCTTCTGGAGATTAGTCAATGAAATCCACGTCGTGTATTCAGAGGTGTAAACGCGGTTGTGATTGACCCCTGGAGCGGTAATGTTTTCAATAGAATCACGAAAACGATTGTCTATGGTAATACCGCGAGGCCGATCAAAGTTATTCATCACATGCGACAGCGTAGTGATTGCACTGTCAGCATCATCAGCTTTCTCAGCAAAATGTGAGTAGTAAACGGCACGTACAAACCGGCCGACAGACGTATTAGAGGCTGGCAGTCCTGCGGTTGCTATTCCTGAGTCCGGCTGCTCAAGTTTTACCCCGTTAATCTCAAGCTTGGATTGATCTATGTTACTCATGAACGTGTAGTTGTTCATATTGGTCATATGCCAGGAAAACTCGGGGCCGTTAGTCATGACACCTAGAGGATTATCGATGACGTTTTTCTCGCCGTTAGCAAACTCTATCACTATTGATTTACCAGTAGCGTCGTGCAGAGCGTAATGGAAGGGTGTTTTCATCAAACCAAGAGGAAGCAGAGATGTAACCATGACCGGTTGCTCTTCCAGAGCCTCTTTCACTTCGGCCACAGTGTCAAACTGAGACAGCGTCCATTCGCCTAGATCGATCGCCGATAATACAGCCTGGGTGTTATCGACCATATCTACAGGCCCTTCTGCGCTTGAAAAGGCCAGCAAGCTAAAAGTTAGTCCTTTCTCGTTAACGCCTTCGACCACTTTGACATCCCCTGATACGGGGTCAGGCATGCCGATTGACAAAAATGCGTTTTGGCCAGTGAACTCCAGTACATGATGCTTATCAGCCTGTGACCCAAAAGTGGTTCCCGCTGGATAGTAGGATACCTTGTAGGGCAGCTCCATAGGCAGCTCTAAGGTGCGCCCAGCATAGAACTGATTATTCGAGTCGCCATACAGAAGAGAGGTACAGGCTAGGACAGCGGGTGCCAGGGCAGTGCAGGCAATCGCCATACAAGCTGCCGGAAATTTGAATTTGGGAAAGCGCAGCATTAATTATCTCCTCACAGCATTAATTGAGATCTACAGTTTCTGGAGTTGATTACTCCTTGGCACGGCAAGGTTCTTCAACACAGTAGTGAACGTTAATTGCGCATTGCCTGCCGGAGTATCACTACTCTCAAATGCGCGGTCTGCCATGTTACTTAGCTAGTGGTTTAGATGAGTCAGGTTGGGTAGGGAAGTGGTGTGTGATGCAGCCCTTTATTGAGTTGTTTGCCTGCTGCGAGTGCTCTCATAAAATGTGTCTTTCACATTAAAAGTAATGCAAGAAAATGCTTTTGCCAAAAATAATTAGGAATATCGTCAATATAGCTTGCTCCGGCAGGGTAGCCGAGCTTTTGTAGGGGGACGACTAGGTCGCAAAAGACTCTCTCATGACGAACGGTTTTTTTGAGCTATTCTTTCTCAGGGAACAGATTGATTTACTATGAGAAATCACTCACTTCACTCTTTTTTAGGCCCACCTGTTGAATTTCAAGGGTTGACAGTCACATGCGATTCCATGTCAGTGTGAGTCCTCAGGGAAATTTATATGGCACGATAATTTTGCACACAAGATGTCGATATAAAAACTCAACACATACCTACCATAGCTGGTGAGCTTGATCGGAATCCCTGTCGCTTCGGAGAACAACAAAAGGGAGTATGCGATATGGTCACGTGGGAATGGATTTTGGAAATGCTGCGCGAGCACCCGGAGTTAGCGATTTTTCTCACGCTTGCCGAGGGGGAGCGGTGATCGCCATACATGAGGACAACAATCTGCTTGTTAAAGGCATGGGCATTGAATTTAGTCCGAGTCAGCGCTATGACGCCTACTATGGGATCATCGACTTCGAGTTTTGGCTACGCCACTATGTAGGCGAAGAGTATGTAGGCGAAGAGTATGTAGACGAAGAGATTGTTGACTGGGTCAAGGCTAATATCCACCCACTCGACATCAGCTTCAAGCTTGCTGAGCACCATGGGATCGTGCTGCTCAAAAGTTCTGGGTTCGATGCGCTGAACTGGTCGGCGCGCGTCTCTTTCGCCAATCTAGACGACGAGTCCTACGCAGCCATCGGACGTTCGGTTCGGGCCATCGCTAGCGGTTATGTTCAGGCATATCAAGCATTTAAGGGAGCAGTGAAAGCATGATTCCAGCCGGTAGGGTAGGCCACCCACTTTATTTTTGGTCGGCGATCCTGCTGGTGCCAATAATGCTTACGGGGTGCTCAATGCAGGCCCACTCGCCGACGCTATCCCTGTATGGCTCATTTTTTCCTGTCTGGCTGATCGCTGCTCTACTTGGCGTGATCTGTACGGTTGTCTTACGGTTGTTATTCATACGCATCGGGCTACATGAACATCTGCCGATGCCGCCGCTGACCTATCTCAGCGCGACAATCCTCAGCGGCATCATGATCTGGGCGTTCTGGACAGGGGGGCTAGCAATATGACCAACCAGAACGATATAAGTAACCAAAACGATGTAAGTAACCAAAACGATGTAAGTAACCAGAACGATGTGAGCGACCAGAATGCTGTACCTGCACCGCCCAGGCCTGGATTACGCGCCCCCCTCGCACGTCTGATCGGCTTCGCGCTGATTGCTGGTGCCATCGCTGCTATCGTCTTTGCAGCCATGCAGCGCGGCACCACCCTGCGCACCGACCATGCCTCGGTGAGTGCCACGATCGTGCCCGTATCGGCCAATGTTCCGGGATCTATCGCAGAGGTATTCGTTGGGAACAATGTCTTCGTGGAAGCAGGCGAGCTGCTGTTTCGCATTGACCCGGAGCCTTACGAACTGCGTGTGGAGCAGGCGCGCGCCATGCTGAGAACAGCCGAAGCTGAACTCGACACCGGCGGTCGCTTACTCGCCACCCAGCAGACCAATGCCGAGATTGCCAATCGCCAGATCGATCGTGCCCGCAATCACGTAGATCTTACCCGTCAGACGTTGGAACGACTCCAGAACCTATTGCCACGGGGCATGGTGACTGCCCAGCAAGTCGATATCGCACGTACGTCTCACGAGGATGCCCTGATCTCATTGGATGAGTCACTGAGCCAGCAGCTGGCAGCGCAAACCATGATCGGGACGCTTGATGCCCCTCAGGCACAAGTGGATCTGGCACGAACCAGTCTGGCGCTAGCCGAACGCGAGCTGCGCAGAACCGAGGTGCGTGCGCCGATCTCCGGTCTCATCACCGGGCTCGATCTTGGTGTTGGCACTTATGTCGTTACCGGCGTTTCGCTGTTCTCGCTCATCGACAGCGAGGACTGGAAAGTCACGGCCATGTTTCGCGAAACCGAACTACCGCGAATTCGCATCGGAGCACCGGTTGATGTCTTCGTAATGTCGGCGCCGACACAACGCCTGAAAGGTCGTGTACAAAGCCTCGGCTACGGGGTCAGAACCACCGATGAGATAAGTATTCTCGGTATGCCAATCATCGACAGTTCAGTCGACTGGGTCCGGGTTGCTCAGCGTTTCCCAGTCACCATTCATCTTGAGGAAGCACCCGAAGAGCTGATGCGTGTCGGTGCCTCCGCTTCTGTCATCATCCACTCGGCTGATGAGTATGAGTAGAGACTCCGCAGTGTCGACTCGCGGGGTGCTAAGCCTGATCCTCGACGATCTCCGTCCTTATGCCGGGCGCTTGGAGATGACACTGCACATCGCTTTGTTGTGTGGACTGACTGCGATTGTTGCAATGGCTCTGCAAGTGCCTCTGACGCTGCTCTCCTGCTATCTGATCTTCCTGATGTACCGAGACAACGCAGGCGAGAACATTGCGATTGGCGTCGGCTTGATCCTCGCGGCGACTGTCATTATCGCTTTGAGCATTCTGCTCATGATGTTCGTGGCCGATGCACCAGCCCTGAGATTGGCGATGATGGGGGTGGTGACCTTCGGCTGCATGTGGCTGGCGCGCGCCAGTAAGCTGGGTGAACCCGCCGGCCTGCTGGGTTTCATCATCGTGTTCATCCTGTCGTTCTACGACTATATCGCCATGCCTGAACTGGTGCTGCGCGGCTTGTCTTGGGTGTGGATGGTGGTCTTCATACCGATGGTACTGCTGGTTGTCCTCAATGTATTTGTCGGACGCAGCCCGCTACGCTTGGTGCACGAGCGGTTGCGTGAGCTGCTGCATGAATCAGCGCGCCTCTCCGAAGGTGGCGATCCTGCCCGAGCCGACCGGTTGCTGCGGGATGGTAATGCAGAGGCCGAAAAGCACGCGGGTATAGCACGTATGCTGGCTCAGGTATCGAAAGAGGAGCATGATCGGCTCGTGGCAGAGCTCGCGGCGAGCTTTGGTTTGCTCGCTACAGCTCAGGCAGCGATAGCCGCAGGCCACCCCGAGCCAGAACTGGCGCCCGCGCTGCGCCGGATGGCTGAGGGGGAGGTGCCGGCCTTGCCTGCGGGCGGAGGCCCGGTTGCCGACGCTGCCCGTGCCCTTGTCACTGCTCGCAATGCCGCTAGTGTCACTGCCCCTACGAAGCCCGAGGCCGGTAGCTCGTTTCTGAAACCGGATGCTTTCGCTAATCCTGTCTATACCCGCTTTGCGTTAAAGGTGCTGCTTGCTGTTTTTCTGACCTATGCCTTGTACACCAGCATTGGTCTGTTCGAGATCCATACAGCGATGGTGACTTGTTTTGTCGTCGCACTAGGCACCTCCGGCGAGACTTTCCACAAAAGCACCCTGCGCATCATTGGCTGCCTGATAGGGGCTGCGATGGGGGGCTTCGCTGTTATCTTTGTGATGCCACACCTGGATGATCCTGGTCACCTGTTCCTGCTCATCGCGACGGGCAGTCTGATCGCTGGCTGGGTAGCGACGGGATCCTACCGTGTGCAGTATGCAGGCTTTCAGATGGCACTCGCCTTTTTCATCTGCGTTCTACCCGGGTCACCGCTGGAATTCGGCCCGAACTATGATCTCTCAGATGCGGGCTATCGAGTGCTCGGCATTCTCGTGGGGATTGGCATTATGGGGCTAGTGTTCTCGCTGATCTGGCCGGAGAGTGCGAATGATACCCGCGATAGCGAGACCGACGCCGCGCTCACGGTAATAGCCGAGGTGCTCCGCGGCGAGGAGCGTCTTGATGATGTGTACCGCCATATCGGTGCTGCACGCCACGCCGAGGAGGTCATGACGTTCGAGTGGGCTGTGCCCGCTGCCAGCCGACAGACAGCCGGCGCCAAGCGACTCGCTGCCACCGAGCAGCTGGCGCGGCTGCTGCCGCTCATGAGCGGGAAGAACGCAGTGCTCCTGGCCAATGTTCTAGAGACATCTGCTGGGGGCAAATCGGCTACTCCCTATGTAGCCATTAATGCAACCGGTGACGCCATACACGACCGCGCACGAGTTCTGGTCGGGATACTGACAGGAGAAGGGAAAGCGAATGAGAGTTGAGTTTCATCGAATCGCGCTTGTTACGCTTTGTGCCGGGATAGTGGGTTGCGCGCAACAGACTATCCACCCAACCTCGCCCGACGCCTCGACCCCCATAGGTGCTGTACGAACGCAATCTGGTGCTGCGGACTTCTCGCTACCCGCTGGTTTGTCACTGGCAGAGGATCCTGTATCTACACTCGTCCGTCCGCAGATATCAAACGATTTGTCAGTCACAATCGACCCTCAACGCATCTACACGCTCCCAGAGCTGATCGACATCGCCCAGCGTAACAAGCCCGCTACCCGAGCGGCTTGGCTGAGAGCCCGGGAAGCCGCTCTAGCTGTGGATGTGGTAGAGGCAACGTATTTGCCACAGTTGTCTGCCAACGTGCTGGCAGGTTTCGCAACGACTTCGCAATTCGAATCAGCCATCCCGGAACTTGGCATTGGCACAGGGCGATTGACGGCAACTGGGCATCAGGTTGTGCCTAATCTTGCGGTGGAGTGGCTGCTGTTTGATTTTGGCACGCGGGATGCTGCTCTGGAAATTGCGAAACAGGCCTCTATCGGTAGCAATATCGCTTTTCACGGTGTTCATCAGAGAGTCATTTTCGAGGTCAGCGAGGCCTATTTCCAGCTCTCTGCAGCACGAGCGGAAACGCACATCGTACGGGAACGATTGGAGGACGCTCACACCTTGCGCAGAATTGCTGAAGGCAGGCTCAAAGAAGGCTTGGCGATTAGGGTAGAAGTGGCTCAAGCCCGACAGCTCGAGGCCCAAGCACAGTTTGATCTGACACTGGCTGAAAGCAGAGAGGACAAGACACGGGCGGCGTTGATGCATGCCATGGGGTTATCGCCCACAACCTCTATTCAGGTAGCGGACCTCGCTGATCGGCGGCTGCCGAAAGAGGTCCCAATGCCGCTTGATGAACTGATTGGGGCCTCGCTGGCGCAGCGCCCTGACATCCAAGCGGCGTTGACCCAGGTGCGGGCTGCCCGCTCAGAGGTAGATTTGGTGGCATCGGCATCCCGGCCCAAAATTGCAGCTGTGGCACAGGTCGGGCGGGCTATCGGTGGCTTCAGTCTGCACGACAGTCGCTTTGGCGAGCGAGCCTCTATGAATCGATCGCTCGACGAAGCTATGGCTGGCATTGTGTTTACCATGCCGCTGTTCGATGGTGGTCGACGCCAAACTCGGCATGCCCAGGCACGCATGCAAGCCGAAGCCGCCGAGCAGGATCTCCTGGAAATCCGCAACCTGGCCGCCCAGGAGATTGTCGACGCGTACAGCCTTTTGCACAGTAGCTTGGCTGCCTACACGGCCTCCGGCCCACTACTCGAAGCTGGGCGTGAAACCTATGAGACTGCTCTCGGTCTTTACGAAAATGGCCTTGCGTCGATGGCTGAGGTCAGTCAGTCAAAAATCGCGCTGAATGACGCTCGTCTGCTTCAAGCGCAAGCCTTTGCCGACACCTTTGCTGCTGCGACCGGCCTCGCCTTTGCGACAGGCCGTCTCACCAGCCGCGATGTACCAGCCCGGTTATGATGCTGTAGCCTGTGCGATTTAGACGGCTGTGGCGATCTCACTCAGACTGTGTAAACCACCTTTCGGCGGGCGGCTCGCTAATCCGGTATCGACACACTTGACATGCGGTCGCTTGACTCCCTGCGTATTGTGGGCAAAAGCCCTACCCACACCGGGGCTCGGTGAAGGTATTGATGCGCCAATAACTCGTTGTCCATAGACATCTTCCAGTCCATATTGCGCCCGGTCAGTATGCGCTCCTCCGGCCCCAGGTAGACCACTCGTGTGCAACTCTCGGCCTTACTAGCAACCAGCATACCCAGTCCCAGCACAGCAGCGCAAAGGATAAAAGCGAACCGATAACATGGTAAAGCTCCAACGCTAGCAAGCTGTAAGCAAGCAGACTGTGTACCTGTGATGTAATACAACTAGGTCCGTGAGCATGGATCGAACCGCTCAGTAGCCAACGTAGTTTGAAAAGCGCCTCGTAACCAGTTTTTATTGAATACGGGTATTTATCGAGCCCCAATTATGTGTCACGTGAACAGCAATTTGCGGCAGCGGTGGGCGACAATGGCCACGATTATCATGGCGAAAGCGAGCCCGCCGTAGAGCAAAATATTATGGGTGAGCGTAGCGTGGGTGGAGTTGTGCAGGAGACGGGTGGTGTGGGCTGCGGTGTAGCCGACGTAAGTCATGACGATTGCTTGTGGAATCATGCCGAGGTTGGCGATTAGGAAGGTAGCGTAGGGGATGCGCGTGGCGCCCATGAGATAGGCTATCGGTGAGGCAGGCAAGGGGGTAGCCCGCAACAGGATAAGCAGGCTAGGCTGGGGTTTATGGATGGCTTCGCGCAGGCGGTGCAGGCGGGGGCGGGTTTCGGCCCAGCGGAGGAATCTGCTGCCGAGAAAAAAACGACCAATGGCATAGTCTAGGCACTGGCCGAGGTAGAGCCCAGCGATGACATATACCGCTGCTTCAGGTAGCCCGAAAACTGCGCCGCCAGCCAGAGCGAGCAGATCGAGCGGCAGACAGAACACACTCAATACCATACCGAAACCAATCAAATATAATGGCCCCCATGCACCTTGCGCCTCCACCCATGCTTCCATCTGTGGCAAATGGGGGGCGAGCCTGTCCCCGGCGACCACAAGTCCGACCACCAGAAGACTCAGGATAAACCCGCGCGCCCACATGGTCGAAGTGATGTAGGGGAGGCGTTTGGAGATGGCCGTGAACGTGGATAGGGTAATCATGTTTAAGCCAGTTTGTACCTTTTCAGCATTAGTACGGTGCGTTCAATAAGCCTATACGCCTTACTCCCAAGTGCCAGTAAAACCCGCCCTCCGACTCTAAACGCCATGCCTCGCCGTACTACTGGGGCCGTGATTCGACCTCGTATCGAGTTGATTATCCACAGAGCCACAGGCTTGACAGGTTTGCACTTGTGTTACTAGTGTCTTATTGGCTAAGGCGACTTTGTTTCAAAAAACAAAAACAAAAACGAGGGAGCGACATGTTCAATTTTTCTTCTTTGCTAAGTGTCTCGGTAAGTGCCAGATCTTGGGCGCTTTCAGCCGTTGCACTTCTCGCCTCTGGCAGTGCCACGCACGCGCAAGCTGAGGAAACAGCCGCAGAGGGCGGAACCCTGCGGACTCTCGAACAAGCAGGCGAGCGAGCCATTGGCAGCGTCTTCGAGTTCATCGAGCCGGTGACTGAACGTGGCATCGAAGGTGCCTTTGCCTTCCTCGACGCGCAGCAATGGGTGTTCATTCTGCTCGCGCTTGCCATCGGGTATCCACTCGGGCGGCTCAAGCTAGGCCCCATTTCTCTTGGTTCGACCGCCAGCACGCTGCTTGTCGCCGTCGTGATCTCCATGACTGCGCAAGTTGCTTTCAATATGACTTATGCGATTCCAGGTATCGTTGCGACCATCTTCCTGTCGCTCTTCATGTATGCGCTGGGGCTCGGGGTCGGTCCCAAATTCTTTGCCGGCCTGAAATCCGGAGGCTTGGCGGCGATAGTCTGTGGGGTGATCATCTGGTCGTTGAACTGGGTGATTTGTGTCGGTGGCGCGCGTCTTGCCGGGCTCGAATCCGGCTTCGCGGCGGGGTTGATCTCGGGTAGCTACACCATCACGGCCGTCCTTGGGGTCGCGGAATCTGCCGTACAAAGCGGCTCGGCAACGGTGCCAGCGGGCATGACCGCCGATGAGATTGGGGCTAACATGGCGGCGGGCTATGCCGTCAGCTACATCCTGTCGAGTGTCGGAATCATTCTGCTCATGCGCTATCTGCCCGCGATGTTTGGGCACGATCCTGTCGCAGATGCGACAAAGGCCGAAGACGCCTTTGCTGGTTCCGGCACGCATGCGCTTCCGGGCACACCGCATGCGTTCTTGCTCGGCTATATGCCATTCGATATCCGCGCCTACAAGGTCGAGAATGAGAGCCTAGTCGGAAAGAGTGTCAATGAACTTTTCGAAGCCCACCCGCAGGCCCCTATCCTGCGGGTGGAGCGCGATGGTGAGACCATTGACGCACTCGATAACCCGATAATTCACAAAGGCGATATCGTGACTGTGCGCGCAGATGTGCATGACATGATCCTGCACGGCAACGAGGCCGGGCCGGAGGTCGACGATCCGGTTGCTCGCGACATAACCATCGAGTCCGCAGATATCGCGGTATCGTCTTCCGAGATTGCTGGCAAGACCATTGAGGAACTTGCAAAGACCTCGCTCGCCTACGGTCTTCGGCTGATCGCGATTTTCCGGGCGGGACAAGAGATACCGATCGGGCCGCAAACCGATATCCGCGTAGGTGACGTAGTGCGACTTACCGGGCCGGACAGTTGCATCGAGCGGGCGGGCAAAGCTCTGGGCAGCAAAGTTATTACCGAAAAGACTCTGGCGACAACCGAAGTCATGTATATGGCGATCGCCATGGTGGTTGGCTTCATCGCAGGGACGTTGAGTGTCACGATCGCGGGCATTCCCTTCGCACTCGGTACCTCAGCTGGCTGCCTGCTTGCCGGTATCATGGTTGCATATTTACGCAGCCGTAACCCGCAATTCGGTGGGCCGGTATCCGAAGGTGCACGCAGTTTTCTGCAGGATATCGGCCTCAATGTGTTCGTCGCCGTACTGGGCGCGAATACTGGGCCGAAAATCATTTCGGCTCTAGGCGGCGATACAGTCATTTGGCTCGCCTTGATAGGCATCACAGCGGCTCTTCTACCAGTAGTTGTGGCCTTTTTCGTTGCTGACAAGTTCTTCAAACTAAACTCTGTGATTAACGCGGGAGCCTGCGCGGGCGGGCGCAATTCGACGCCGAGCCTGAATGCGGTGCTTGAGCAGTCTCAAAGTCAGGTGGCTGCCGTGCCGTTCCCCGTATCCTACGCCATAACGACCGTACTTGCCCTTGTCGGCGGCTACATTGCGCAGATCTTGTCTTGAGGGGTGTAGAGGCAGCCGCCAGCGCATGGCCCAGCCACATGGGGTCGTGCCCACCTATGCCGTCCATGGCAGAGGCTGACGCACCCTGCATTATTGCACTTGGCGAACGCGATCACCTGTCGGGCAATCAAACCGACACCCTGAGAAAGGCAAAAGTTGCGTGACCCTGCCTGCGCCGGGCGATTCCGGAGCGTGGCCCTATCACAAATTGGAGATGAACAATGACAAATCGTTCCTACAACATGGATGATGAAATCTACGGATCCAGCACGCTGGCGAAGCCGCTCCCCAAATCAGGGTTCCCCGCTGATGAGCAATCGCCGCGCTGGGTTTGCGCTGCCGTACGCGACGAATTGATGCTGGATGGCAATGCACGCCAGAACCTCGCAACCTTCTGCCAGACCTGGGAAGAGCCCGAAGTGCACGAGCTGATGGATGCATGCATCGACAAGAACATGATCGACAAGGATGAGTATCCACAGACTGCGGAGATTGAAGCACGCTGTGTCCGCATGCTGGCTGATCTCTGGAACGCGCCCGAGGGGCCAGCGACGGGCTGCTCGACGACAGGCTCGAGTGAGGCAGCTATGTTGGGTGGGCTGGCCATGAAACGCCGCTGGGAGGCCAAGCGCCGCGCGGATGGCAAGTCAATCGACAAGCCCAACCTCGTGACTGGTCCGGTACAGGTTTGCTGGCACAAATTCACCCGTTACTGGGATATCGAGCATCGCGAGATCCCTATGGAGAAGGGGCGGCTGCTGATGACCCCCGAGGAAGCTCTGAAATACTGCGATGAGAATACGATAGGCGTGGTTCCGACCCTCGGTGTGACCTTCACCGGTGAGTACGAACCTGTGAAAGCCGTTAGCGACGCGCTCGATCAGTTGGAACGTGACACAGGTCTTGATATCCCAATCCATGTGGACGGTGCCAGCGGAGGATTTCTGGCGCCATTCTGCGCACCGGATCTGGAATGGGATTTTTGCCTTCCACGGGTGCGCTCGATCAACGCGTCGGGACACAAGTTCGGCCTCGCCCCCCTCGGAGTCGGGTGGGTGCTATGGCGCGAGGAAAGTGACTTACCCGAGAACATGATCTTCTGGGTCAATTATCTGGGCGGTAACATGAAGGACATTGCCCTTAACTTCTCGCGGCCCGGTGGTCAGATTGTATGCCAATACTACAACTTCGTCCGGCTTGGCCGCGAGGGATACGAAAAGGTGCACGGGGCCTGCTATGACAGCGCGGCGTTCCTCGCCGCCGAGATCGCCGCGCTGGGCCCTTTCGAGATCGTTTTCGATGGGGATCGCAGCCGCGGCATCCCAGCGGTATCGTGGAAGCTGAAGGACGGCAGTGAGCCCGGATTCACTCTTTTTGATCTTGCCGATCGTTTGCGGGTGCGTGGCTGGCAGGTGCCGGCTTATACACTGCCCTCTGATTGCGAGGATCAGGCAATTCAGCGGATTCTTGTGCGCAACGGCGTCAGCGGGGATTTATGTGCGCTGCTGATCGATGACATGAAAGCGGCATTGTCGCATATCTCGGCTCATCCCAAGCAGGTGCCCCTCGCAGAAGAGGACGCCTCAGGGTTTCATCACTGAATGCACCATTCTATTGCTCCAGAGCTTTGTACTACTGTCGAAACCTGCTAACGGTTGAATTGACTGTCTCTGAATGCGGATCGCGGGCTTTCAACGGATCCGCTTCAGAGTGAAGGCAGGCGTCTGAACGAGATGCACGGCAGACCAACGCTGAATAGGGTTCGCGTGTCTGCCTTTAAAGGGTGCTGGCCTCGATGGCCTACTGCTTAGCCTTCGCTGCAGCTGCAACCAATTGTCTTTCGAGTTCGAGAGTGAGGAAGTTCAGTGTACCACTGTCGGCGAATTTGCCGCTGACTTTGCCAGCGATTCCATGCTCGACAGTCAGTTCGTTCACGAGGTTGAGCTTCAGTTGGGGAGCACCCTCGGCGAGGTCGAGGTCGCTCAGGTCGACCCAGACGATGTTGGGGCGGGTGGTCGATTCGAAGACGTAGCGCCTATTGGTCAGGTCGCTGACAGTCTGCCAAAGCGTCTGGGATGCATCTGGCTTGCCGGGATCCGGGATCCGGAACGGTTGTGCTACGTTGCGGATGACGCTGAACATCGCTGCAACGGCCTGTAGCTGTGTCTGAGGCTGATCCAGGCGGCTCACGTAGTACGCAGCCCGGGCGAATCGGTCGCTTGCAAGAGTCGAACCAGGAATAGGCTGGTCGCCGCCAAGCCCGCTGATGGTCTTGACTAGCTCAAGCTGTTGGTCGTATGTGGGCGAGTTTGTCATCACACGGTACTCGCGGCTGTGGTAGACCTTGGGCCTTCCATCACTATACTCGATGATGCATGAATCGCCGGTGGCGTCATTAAGAGCTAGGTGGATCGCCGGCGGTGTCCCACCGGTGGGGTCCATCATCTGGATCACTTGAACGTCAGACTTTTCGATCCATTCGACAGCTTCTGCAACGGTGGAGTAGTTGTCGAGGAAGTACTGCATCCAGATGGCCTGGCTCAATTGCGGACGGCTGTCGTCTGGGGTGCCGTAGTCTGACTCCGCCAACCACAGTACATGGCCTGCCAGGCCAGCCTCATTCAGGCCATCGACCGAGATCATGTCGAAGGCAGTCGCAACGACGCTGCCGTACTTCGACGTCCATGCCAGCTTTCCCTGTACTCCGTCGTCGCGTGCGATGCCCTGCGGTTGCGTCCACAGGTTCGTCATCAAGTCTTTGTGAAAGTCCATGTTGCGACCGACGATGACCGACCCGTTGGCATCTGGCCAAACCACTCGCGTGCACATACGGCTCCTCCTTTCGTTTCGTTGCTACTGGCACATTACCAGGATAGGCCCGGCATTGCCCTCTGCTATAGGCAGTATAAGCCACCTTCTGGGCAGTCGGCTTTAAAGGATCGGCCCCAGCATGGCGGTGATGTTGTTGACCAACCGGCGGTGGCGGGGCCAGTTGGCAACATCATTGGGGTCAACGCGTACCGAGCTGTCGAGGTAGTGCTGCTGGCGTTGGCGGATCTGCTGGGTTAGGCCGGGGTCGTAGACCAGGATATTGTTCTCGTAGTTGAGCTCGAAGCTGCGCCGGTCCATATTGGCGGAGCCGATGAGGCTGATTTCTCCATCAAGAGTGAGCGACTTGGTATGTAGTAGGCCACCGACGTACTCATAGATTTGCACACCGGCGTTGAGTAGTTCGGCGTAGTAGCTGCGGCTGGCAGCGGCCACTATGCGGCTGTCGTTGCGTTGAGGAAAGATAATGAGCGTCTCTACACCGCGACGAGCGCTGGCGCAGAGTGCGGCCTGCAAAGGTTCGTCCGGCACATAGTATGGTGTGGTGATAACTAGGCTGTGGCGGGCGCTGTAAATCAGGGCTTCGAACAGTTCCGGCATGGCCGAGTAGCGCACCGTTGGGCCGGTACCGATCACCTGAGCGCTGATGCCAGGCTGGGCGACGGGGAGTGGTCGGCGCAGTAGAGCGTGGATGTCGTCATCAACATGCGCCATCCAGTCACTGGCGAACAGGTGTTGGTTCTGGCGTGCAATTGGCCCTTCAAAGCGGATCATAAGATCGACCCAGGGCGCGTACTTGGCCTTGACGCGAAACTCAGGGTCGGCGCAATTCTGGCTACCGCAGTAGGTTATGTGGTCGTCAATGACGACGATTTTGCGGTGATTGCGTAAATCGATACGACCGCCGAGCATGCGCAGAATCGGATTGCCGATAGGCAGAGCTCGTGCAAGCTGAACGCCAGCAGCGTGCATCTCCCGCCAGTGCTTGGAGTGGATCATAGCTCGTGCGCCAAGGTCATCGGCCATAGCGCGGCATATGACGCCACGCGAGGCGGCACGTATCAGGGCCTGGGCGACTTTGAGGCCATTGTAATCGGCCAACCAGATGTAAAACAGCAGATGGACGTGATCCTGAGCGGCATCGATGTCGGCAACTAGTGCCTCGATGGCGGCGTTAGAGTCCTGCAGTATTTGGGCGTGGTTGCCGCCGACCGGCTGGAACCCGCTGATGGTGTGGCCCACCTGAAACAAGTGCTGATAGCATTCCGGAATCTGTGGAACGAGGTTGGGTGAATTGGCTCCGGGTGTGGCCTGCAGCGTTGGTGCTTGCGCCATTACCGTGCGCATCCGCTCGGCACGCTTGCGGCCGATGTTGGTCTCACCGAAAAGCAGATAAGTGATGATGCCGCCGATAGGTAGGGCGATGATGACCACCACCCAGGTTAGCCTTGCCCTTGGGTCGCGGTGTGGTTTGAGCAGAACACGGATGATTAACAGCCACTGAATAGCCAGATGCAACGCAGCGCTGAGAGCAGCTAGAACGATAGAGTCACTGATGCCGTTCATGTTAAGTGTGCTTCCTCATGCGGATACTGCAGGGAAATCACCACTAACCGACTCCCGCCCATACCCGAATAGGCGGCCTGTGCTGATCTGACTCCGCGCCATTTCGCCAGCCGTCAGTGATTCATTGTTACTTTCATTTCTTTCTCGATTGCTATGGGCACAGTATATATTGTGTCACCGAGTCTGTCGGTACCCTGGAAGGTGGCAAACGCAAAGCGGGCCATAAAGGCCCGCTTGGTAGCGCCATACGTATGTAACCAACCTAGCTATTAGGGGTTTCTGTCACGCAGTTCGGCAGGTGTCATGTGTGTATCGACGGTTTGATGCTGAGCGGTCGACTCTGCGTGAACAATCTGATTATCTTCGCTGGAACCTCTTTCGGCCAAGGCCACGCCTGAGAATAGGGCCATTGCAATAGCGGTTACTAATGTAAATGCTTTCATAACTTATATACCTCACATTTGAAATTTTGACTCTGAACGAGTGGCGACTAATCATCGCGCTGTGTTCGACAAGAGGTATTGTAAGCAGGCTAACTAAATATAAAAAGTGATTAAAATAGTATGGCTCATACTAAATTTTAGAATGAATGGGCTGTGGTACATTGAATAGCCGGTGCCAAGCCCCTCTGAGCAAGCCCCTCTGAGATAGGTGTAGGGCATAACTGATAAACAAGAATGGGATCAGAAACGTTGCTGTGCAGGGCGGAAAGGCGAGAAGTTTTTAGCCGGCAAGGCTACTTTACGTTGTCGAAAATGTCTCGTATCTGGTGAGTACTGGGTGGGTGGATACGTCGACGGTACATTTGCCGATTACTTCAAGGCCATGAAAGGGCGAGAAGTTTTCCGCCCTCCGGCCATATATTCATTAGTCGTAAGCTATAAGTCGTGACTCAGTCGGATATCCCCCCCGCATGATAATTATGAATATGTTAATTATCTGAATAGCCACTATAAAACTGATAACATATTGATTTTATATGATTATAAAGAGGTCTTTGCATCTATGTGCTTTGCTCGCTTAGGTATGCGGGTCAACCTGAGAGGTATTGGTAGCGCGACCACGTAAACGTAACACTGACCTGCACTGTCATTCCTGTGCAGGTAACTACCATGTTGCAAACCACTGATGCCGTTGAACGGGCATCCTACGCGGAAGTCTCTGCTTTCAAGCCAATCTCACTTGTCATGGGAGTCATCATTGGCTTAGGTGTTTTCTTCCTTCTGCCTGATACGCTGGCCTTCAATGCTCGACTTGTCGCTGGTATCGCTATGTTGATGGCTACCTGGTGGATGACGGAGTCGATTCCTATTCCTGCCACGTCATTGCTGCCGCTGGTGCTATTCCCTTTTTTCGATATTGCTTCGGTTGGTGCGACCGCCTCGCCCTATGCTCACAGCATTGTCTTTCTAGTATTGGGAGGCGTGCTGTTGGGCCTGGCAACGCAGCGTTGGAATTTACACCGCCGCTTCGCGCTACTGACGGTACTCGCCGTGGGTACCAAGCCTGCTCAAATTGTCTTTGGTCTGATGTTCGCTAGCTGGTTTATCACCATGTGGGTCAGTAATACCGCCACCGCAGTGATTATGGTGCCAATCGGAGGCTCGATCATCGCGCTAGTAAAGTCACTGGGTAACGGTGATGACACGCCCAAGTTTTCTGCCGCTGTGCTATTGGGCATTGCCTATGCCATCACCATTGGCTCTATGGCCACGTTGATCGGCCAGCCGCCAATGGCCCTCATGCGTGCTTATATGGAAGACACCCACGGGCTTAGCATTAGCTTTGGTCACTGGATGCTGGTGGGGGTGCCGTTCTCATTCACCATGCTGATGTTGGCTTGGTTAGTGCTTAACAAGCTGGTGTTCCGTTCGGAAGTTGAGAATATCCATGGCGGGAGGACAATGATCGAGGCAGAACTTAAGGGAATGGGCCGTTTATCGCCTGAAGAGTCGCGTGTGTTGATGGTCTTTGCCGGGGCAGTGTTCTGTTGGGTCTTCGTGCCGTTAATCGCGGGACTTCCTGTAGTGCAGAGTGTGCTGCCTTGGTTGGGTAACATCAACGACACCAGTGTGGCGATTCTTGCGGCTATTCTGATGTTTGTGATTCCGGCCTCTAAAGGAAAAGGTGCGCTGCTGGAGTGGTCGGCTACTCGGGACGTGCCCTGGGGAGTGCTGATTCTATTTGGGGGTGGCCTAACACTTTCAGCCCAGTTCACTGCCACTGGCTTGAGTGCTTGGGTTGGCGAGAGCGTCTCGGGGTTGTCGGGGCTACCGCCAATTTTGATTCTAGCTATCACGGCTATCGTCATTATCCTATTGACCGAGCTAACCAGTAACACGGCGACGGCGGCGGCCTTCTTTCCGATTATGGGATCTATCGCCGTTGGGTTGGGTATTGAACCCTTCCTGATGACCATTGTGGTTACCTTTGCCGTGAGCTGCGCCTTTATGTTGCCCGTGGCGACACCTTCCAATGCGGTGGCTTTCGCAACAGGGGATCTTCCGATCAAGAACATGATCCGGGCAGGTATTTGGCTCAACGTCATCGGCTTACTGATGATTATGATTGCGCTCTACACCATTGTTCCTCTGGTATTTGGTGTCTCTTTCTAACCAGTGGTTATTAACATCATTAGTAGCGATTCGGATTTGGTGCTGATTAATCTTTGCTCTAGGTCTTGAAGATAACGTGTGCCTGGACAGTAATTACCCTGGCACACTCCAACGCCGCGCTGGTCGAGAGCACCGTCGCTCTATGCGAGAGACATGGGCGCCCGGTGGCTACCTGGCAGCAAGCGCATGAGAGATTTGGGTTATAAACAAAAAATGACAACGAATAAGTAGGAGTAAAGAGATGACAAATGCCACTGTCGTGGGTAATGCACCGGAGATTGATGAGATTAAGCGCGTTGTACAGCTGTATGTTGATGGCTTTCAGGGCAGTATAGAAAAGCTTCAGGAAGCATTTCATAAGAATGCGTGGATTTTTGCTCTAGACGCTGATGGCGCCTTGGCAACCGACCTAATCAGCGACCGCTTCGAACGCTGGGCGAATAGCCAGCGAGTGGTCAAGAGCCGCTTTATTGCCATCACTCAGGCCGGAGAGGTCGCCAGTGTGCTGCTAGGCTTTGATAATAGTGAAAATCTTGAGGATTCCTGGGTAGATGTGATTGCGCTACTCAAGATACAAGGCACTTGGAAAATCACCAATAAGACCGCTGCTCATAGCAGTCGCGCGGCATGGGCCAAGCCGTAGTCGGCTCGACAGGGGGCAATGTGAGAAAGACGGCAGTGGTGATACCACTGCCGTTTTGGGTTGTGGCGACTTTAGGTTAAATATGCGAGAGCACCTACTGCCATGGCTTCGATGCCAGTGCGTAGAGTGACGTCGTTGCCTGGGTAATAGTAGGGCGAGTGTGGCATTTCAAGGTGGCGCATTTTCTGTGACACGCTTGCCCCTGAGGTTTTTGCCCAGCGCGCGGCAGGCGTGGCGCCAATAAACCAGTAGACGTAGGGAATATCTTCGCCACCAAAACCGCCTGCCTCGGTATTACCAAAGAGCGGGAAATCTTCACTACCGTTAATACGTGGCATGGCGTAGAGGTTGGCATTACCAAAGTGCCTCGCGTGGGCGCGGCGAACATGCTCTACCGCCATCGGATCGTTGTGTAGGGTGATAGTCCCATTTAGCACTCGAAATTCCGGCGGGTTGGGCGAACGGCCTGCCTCGCATTCTGCGCGGATGATTCGCTCAATAGACGCCACTACTTGGCTATGCAGTGCATCATCAAAGCTACGGATATTAATCTCAAGCTCTGCGAAGTGGGGAATGATATTTGCCTGGGTACCCGCGTGAAGCTTTCCTACGGTGACTACCACTGTTTCTTCCGGTGGCACTTCCCGGGAAACGATACTCTGAAGGCGGGTGATAACATGCGCAGCAATCACTACCGGATCTACCGTTTGTGCGGGCATGGAGCCGTGGCCCCCAGCACCATGAATAGTCACCGCCAAATTAGTACATGCGGCCATGGCGCTCCCAGAGATATGCCCAACGCTGCCTGCTAATGCTGGCATATTGTGTTGCCCTAAAATGATGTCTGGGCGTGGGAAACGCTCATAGAGACCATCATTTAACATCGCTTTGGCGCCGCCAAAAATCTCTTCAGCAGGCTGACAGATCAGCATCAACGTGCCGGACCAGTGCTGCTTTAGCGCTGCCATCACAGCTGCTGCCCCCACTATACAGCTGCTGTGTAGGTCATGCCCGCAGGCGTGCATCAGTGGTACTTCATTGCCATCCGCTGCAGTAGTAGTTTCTTTACTGGCAAAATCGAGCCCAGTCTCCTCCTTGATGGGAAGGGCATCCATATCGCCACGCAGCATGACGGTAGGGCCAGTTCCGTTATTAATTAGAGCGACGACGCCAGTGCCGCCTACGCCGCGTGTCACTTCATAGCCAAGACTTTCCAAAGCATCGGCGAGTCGCGCACTAGTTTTATACTCCTGGAAGGGAAGCTCGGGCGTCCGATGCAACTCACGGTATAGCGTTTGAATATCTACGAACGTTGCCTCTGCCTGTTTGCTGATAGCATCTTTTAAATTGAAACATTCTGTTTGGGTAGCCATGTTATTCTCCAGGCGTTCAATGGGAGTGTGTTGAGGTAGGAGCTGTAAGGGCAGGCTTAACGAGCCACTGCCAAGCTGTCACAACGCCAACGTTGAGCAGCATTGCCCAGACCCCAGCGTGCCAGCCAAGTGGAGAGCTCCAGGCGAACTCCATCAGCAAGTAGGCTAGGCTGCCGAATAGGGCGCCCGCCATGACGCTGGCACGGCGCAGCTGTGGCATAAACAGTGCGCCAATCACCATAGGGAAGAGCTGGACAATCAATCCGTAAGCGCCGAGCAGGAGTAGTACCAGCGATGACGGGTTGGCCAGCGCGAACAGGTAAGCAATTAATGAGAGGCCGAGCACGCTCCAGCGTGTTGCGCTGACGACCGCTTTCTCGCTGGCGCCTTTCATCATGGTGGGACCGAATACATCACGCACCAACACCACGGCAGCGGTATGGGCTAGGTTAGCGCCAGTAGACATGGCAGCAGCCAGTGCGCCGGAGAGCATCAAACCGATGACCCAGGGCGAGAAGTTGGCCACGTCCATCACCATGCGTAGTAGTACCGTATCAGAGCGCTCTAAAGGAGTATCGGAGAAGGTCAAGATGCCAGCAAAGCCGATAAACAGCAGCGGCACCAGCAGGTAGGCGTAGAGCGGGTAAAAGACACTGACTTTGCGCAGTGTTTTGCCACTATCAGCAGAGTAGAACTTCATAAACAGATGCGGCCACATGGCACCGCCGAAAGCGCTGACGAGTACTGCAGTGCTGAAGTAGCCCCAGTTCATGCCAGTGGCCCCAGGCATGGTCAGATATTCCGGCATGGTTAACTGGATCTGGCTAAACATTTCGCCTACGCCGCCGTAGAGGCGCTCCGATATCGACAGGCCTAGGAACCAAGCGATGACTATCATCATGATACCTTGGAGTAGGTTGGTCCAGCCGATGCCGTTTAGGCCACTGCAGAAGACGTAGGCGGCGACCACCAGGAAGGCCAGCAGCGCACCCAGCCAGAACGGAATCAGGCCATCAGTAGCCGCCTGAAACAGTAAGCCGGCACCGGCTATCTGGATGGTAAGGTAGGGCACCAGTGCAAGCACGCCGATCACCCCGGCCAGCATACCCAGCGTTTTGCTTTGGTAGTGATCGGTAATCATGTCGCCTTGAGTGAGATAACCCCGCTCCCGACCTAATTTGGCCACTCGCGGCCCCATGGCCCAAATAGTGATGGGTATTAGCGACAGGTAAGCCAGAATATAAAAGGCTGGTGCACCGTGCTGATAGCTCCAGCCTGGAGCACCCAGGAATGCAAATGCGGAGAAGATCTCGGCACCGAGGATGAAGAACAGAATCACCACACCCACATGTCGTCCTCCCGCTACATAGCCCTCCAAGCTTGAATTTTCCTGACCTCGAGCGCGAAGCCCCACCCATAGCACCAGAGCGAGATAAGTTAAGGTGATGCCGACGACAATGAACGAATCATTCATGGCGACCACCTCTGTGGCGAACCACAAAGGCAACCCACATGCCGACAAAAAGAATCAGCATCCAAAGGATGTACCAGAAAAATAGAAAGGGCAGCCCAAGCACGGTAGGTTCGATACGATTAGCGATCAGGGCGCCGGGCCAGATCATTGCTAGGGTGCACACGGCAAAGTGCAACCCCGTTAGAAGGTGATAGGTCTTGTTCATAGGTTTCCTGCTCGCCATGGCGAGTCTTGTTATGGGTTGTTGATTCACTATGAAACAAGGATAGAGATACCAAAAATATAGATTTTAGATGCTAGCCATATCATATAGGCATGGGTGGGCGATGTGGTCTCAAATGGTGGCAGCTGCGTTGAGCTGCCCTTAAAGGCGAGTAAACGAGCTTATGGGAGGAAATAATTAGCCAATGGAGTTTCGCCAGCTGGAGTATTTTATTGCCGTAGTGGAGACAGGGTCGATTTCTGCTGCTAGCCGAAAAGTGCATGTCGCTCAGCCTGCGTTGACACGGCAGATGCGGCTATTGGAAGAAGATGTTGGTACACGGCTTCTTGATCGTCACGCTCGCGGTATTCGATTGACTGTGGCGGGGCGTGCGCTTTATGGCGAGGCTACACGAATGTTAGATGAACGTGCGGACCTCAAGACGCGTTTGTTGGCGCTGGGTAGTGGTCAAACTGGTAAACTCAGTCTTGGAGTAACCGTGACGCATTTGTGGGTACCGGAAGTGGCTAGGCTTATGGGCGGCTATCGCCGTCGCTATCCACATGTAGCCCTGGATGTCTTTCCTCTCCTTTCTGGCCCTCAGCTGGAGAAGCTACAACAGGGTGGCATCGATGTCGGTATTATCTATCACGATGATCATGCACCGTCAGGCATCAAGGCACATCTGCTACAGCGCGATCACTTGATCCTCGCCGTACCTACCACTTCGTCCTGGGCGCAATTGCCACCGACAAACCTAGCGGAGCTTGCTGGGGTTGAATTTGTATGGGGGTACCGCAGCATTTCACCGGTCTATCACGACCGCGTGGTCGCACACTTTTCACGCTTAAATTTCGAGCCCCACGTAGTGCAGTATGGTGCCGATAACATCACCATCCTCAGTATGGTGGCGGCAGGTTTGGGTGTGGCGATTGTGCCGGCCGCCAGTCGCAGTCACCCTATGCCAGGCATCCATTTTATAGAGCTAGATGAGTTAACTACCTGCGATATGCCGTTATGGCTAGCATGGCGAATAGGTAATATTACTCCTGTGCTCGATAATTTTATTCAAATGGCGGTAGATATATTTGAGTAAAGCGGGTGCCTTAAACGTTGGCGTTCGTCAAAGCCCTTTACTCAGAAAACATGCTAAACATCAGCCCCCGCAACCAGCGGTTGCCGGGATCTTGATGAAACCGGCGGTGCCAGAAGAGGTTGATGGGAATCTCTGGAAACGCGAGAGGGTGCTGACGAACGGTGAGCCCAAATCGTTCACACGTCGCTTCGGCCAGCTTCCCCGTCACCGTTACCACTAGATCGCTGCTGCTCACAATGTAGGGAACGGCAGCGAAATGCGGCAGCGTTAATCTAACCGGGCGCTTAATACCAGCGTTTGCTAGCTGCTCTTCTACTTCCCCGTGGCCGGTTCCCTGCGCAACGACAACGGCGTGATGGGCTGAGCGAAACTCCTCTAAGCCGAACTCACCTGTGGCGAGTGGGTGGTCATGGCGCATGAGGCAGACATAGCGCTGCACAAATAGCCGCTGTTGATAAAAGCCTGCGCCAAGCTGTGGGATCAGTCCAACGGCTAAATCGATCTGACCCTCTTCCATCTCGTATTTCAGCTCATTGTTGTGGCTGCGTGCGGTGTGGAGGGAGATACCTGGTGCCGCTTGGGAGAAATGCTGCAGTAAGCGTGGCAGAAAAACGATTTCACCAATGTCCGTCATGTTGAGATTAAAGGTGCGCTCACTCAGTGCTGGGTTGAAATCGTCGCGCCGGTTCAAGGTGTCATTCACTCTGGCTAACGCGTCCGCAATGCCGGGGTGAAGCTGGCTGGCGCGAGGCGTCGGCTGGAGCCCTTGCGAGGTGCGTTCGAAGAGCTCATCCCCCAATAAGAGGCGCAAACGCTTTAACGCATGGCTTACCGCTGGCTGCGTAAGGCCAAGGTGTAGTGCGACCCGCTGAGTGTTTTGCTCTTGGTACAGCAGGTCAAACACAACCAGCAAATTCAGGTCGATATTGGCAAGCTTGACCATCAGGATGCGCTCTGTTGAGGGTTCGACAATAGTCTATTTTCGTCGCAGGTAGTGTCTTCAACTCTTTGATTCATATTGTTATTAGCACCGTTTATAGTTCAAATTAAGGGGGCTGTGTGGTGGCCGTTGTTTCATCCTAATAGCGTTAGGGGCAGAGCGTGAAGCTCACCATGATAACGATAAATCCTTGAGCGGAGTGAAACATGCCAGCCAAACATACACAGCAAAAACGTCTCTCAATTGGCATTGTCGGTGGCGGTATCGGTGGCGTAGCCTTCGCCGTCGCGCTATCCCGGGACCGCAACCTTGATGTTCAACTTTTCGAAGCGGCCCCCCAGTTCTCAGAAATTGGCGCCGGGGTCTCCTTTGGCCCCAACGCGGTAAAAGCCATTCAGCTGCTGGGGTTGGAAGAGGCTTATCAGCGGATTGCCGACTCTTCACCAGCCCCCTTTGAGGATGTGTGGTTTGAGTGGCGGCGGGGTAGTGATGATGGCTACTTAACTGCCAGTTTAGCCCCTGGTGTGGGCCAGTCTTCAGTTCACCGTGCCGATTTTCTGGATGCCATTGTCGCCAACCTACCAGATAGCATCGCTCACTTCGGTAAGCGCTGTATCGAGGTGAAGCAAGATACCTATAGCGCCACCGCCTGCTTTGACGACGGCACGCACTTTACCGGCGATGTGATTATCGGCTTTGATGGCATTAAATCCGCGGTGCGCCGTCATGTCTTGCCCCCAGAGGAGTACGGCGAGATAAATCCATTTTGGAGTGGCACCTACGCTTATCGCGGCATGATTCCGACTGACCAACTAGAGGCTGCCTTGGAGGCTAAGGGCAGTGAGAAGCGCCTAGCGCTGGTGCCCCAGATGTATTTAGGCAGAGACCGGCACATTCTGACCTTCCCGGTTAAACAGTCGCAATTGATTAACGTGGTTGCCTTTATCACCGACCGCTCAACAGCTAATCCAGCACTGCCTGAAGGTGAAGAGTGGGTACAAACCGTCACCCAACAGGAGATGCTGGACGTCTTTGAGGGCTGGAGCCCTGCTTGCCAGGCAATGCTTGAATGCATTCCTGAGCCAACCCGCTGGGCGCTGCATGAGTTACCGGAACTGGCTCACTACCATCGTGGTCGGGTGCTGATTGTTGGTGACGCCGCCCACGCGTTAGTACCCCACCAGGGGGCCGGGGCTGGTCAGGCACTTGAAGATGCCTATGTGCTCGCCACTCTGCTGACGGATGCCAGTTGCCACCGCGACAACGTAAGCGATGTGCTAGCCGCCTTCGAACAGGTGCGCCGTGCACGTACCTGCAAAGTGCAGCGCACTTCTCATGAGGCGGGCGATGTATACGAGTATGCGGGTGTTGGTATTGGCAGTGATGAGAGCAAGCTCATCGAGAACCTGGAAAACCGCTTCGATTGGCTCTGGAATCATGACCCCCAGGATGACGTATTGTCGGCAAGGAAGGCATTAGGGCTAGTCAACTAGCCTGAGTTACCCACTTAGCAATGAGATAACGTCGATTTTCCAGCGTAGTCTTATTCTTTTGTCGCAAGAGACGCCTGTTTCAGTGCGCTTTGGAGAATGCGGTGGAACGCTATAAATAACGGCTGGACATAGGGTTTAGCGCTAGTTCAGCCCTTAGTAGTGAGTTACTGGTAATAGATCAACACGTGTTTGCAGTGCATTTACATAAGTATTGTCACCAAATTGGTGATGATACTTAATTCATAGCAGCGCTATTTTTTTAAGTATTTGAAATAAAAAAAGAATTATCAATTATAAAATAATGGATAGCGTAATAGGAAAAATTAAAGTGCCCAAACCAACGTGGTTGTCAGCTAAATGGGTAGGATTGTCCGCTTATTGGTAATACCTCCTCGGTATGGCCAAGCACCTAAACAATATTGGTTCCGACTTCTAACGCCAATCAAACTGATACCTAGTTAAATGATTGCCAGACGCTGGAGCTGCCATGTCAACCGTCATCCAACATATTGAGACGCTGCTGGTCGACCTACCGACCATCCGTCCTCACAAACTCTCCATGACCACCATGGCCTGCCAAACCATGGTCATTGTGCGCATGCGTCACTCTGACGGGATCGAAGGGCTCGGCGAAGGCACCACGATTGGTGGCCTCGCCTATGGCCCGGAAAGCCCGGAGAGCATCAAGCGTAATATCGATACCTACCTTGCACCGCTGTTGATCGGTCAGCCTTCTCACAATGTTCATCAGTTGCGTGCCCGACTCAATCGCCACGCCCGCGGCAATATGATTGCCAAGTCAGCACTAGAGACCGCGTTATTAGATGCCCAGGGCAAGCGCTTGGGCTTGAGTATCGCTGACCTTCTTGGTGGCGCTCATCAACAACACTTGCCCGTGCTATGGACGCTGGCCAGCGGCGATACCGCCAAGGATATCGATGAGGCGTTGCTGCGTTTAGAACAGCGCCGCCACTGCGACTTCAAACTTAAAATTGGCGCTAATCCGCTTGATCAGGACGTACGTCATGTGGCGGCGATTAAAGAGGCTCTGGGTGACCGTGCCAGTGTGCGAGTTGATGTTAATCAAGCCTGGGATGAATCCACGGCAGTGCGGGGTATTCAGGCGCTGCAGGATGCCGGCATTGAGCTGATTGAACAACCGATTCCCGCCCGAGAGCACGCCGGTTTAGTACGTTTGGCTAACCGTTTCAACGTGCCAATGCTGGCTGACGAGGCTGTGCAGGATGCCCGCGATGGGTTAGATCTAGTCTGTAGCGGCTTTAATGGTGCTTTCGCCCTCAAGATTGCCAAATCCGGCGGCATTCACGGTGTGCTGGAACTGGCTCATGTGGCGCAAGCGGCGGGGATCGGCCTGTATGGCGGCACATTGCTAGAGGGCACCATTGGCACGGCCGCCGCTCTACACGCCTGGGCGACGCTGCCCGAAATGGCCTGGGGCACGGAAATGTTCGGCCCGCTGCTGTTAAAAGATGACATTGTCGTTGAGCCCCTCAACTACACCGAGTTTGGGGTTGAGTTGCCGCAAGGGCCAGGACTGGGCATCACCTTAGATGAAGATAAGTTGGCTCATTATTCACGTAAATAAACGCCAGGTAAATAAAGCCATCGCTTGCGTTCGCCCGCGATTCAAGAGGAGAGACGTATGCTGTTTCAAGTAGAGATGACCGTTAAGTTGCCGACCGATATGCCAGCAGAGCAAGCGGCAAAGATTAAGGCGACTGAAAAGGCGTATTCCCAAGACCTACAGCGTCAGGGCAAATGGCGCCACTTGTGGCGGGTAGCGGGTAGCTACTCGAATGTCAGTATTTTTGACGTGGAAGACAACGCCGAGCTGCAAGAGCTCGTCAGTAACCTGCCGCTTTTCCCCTATATGGAGATCTCCGTCAAACCCCTCTGTCGCCATCCCTCTTCGGTGCGGGACGACGACAGCTAATTACCCATAGAACACGCCAGTTCTTCTTATAAAAAATAGTTTATAAAGATAGAGGTTACACCATGACTGTGAAGATATTCGATACCCCCGAAGTGCAAGACTTCATTAAAACTGTCGCCGGTTTCGACCAGACTGGCGGCAATGAGCGCGCCAAGCAGATCGTTCATCGCCTGGTCGGCGACCTGTTCAAGCTGATCGACGACTTCGATGTCACCGAGGAAGAGTACTGGGCAGGCGTTAACCTCCTCAATGCCCTGGGTAGTCAAACCCAGTTCGGGTTGCTCTCGCCCGGTCTCGGCTTTGACCACTTCCTGGACATGCGCCAGGACGCCATCGATGCCGAAGCCAAGCGCACCGGCGGCACCCCGCGCACCATCGAAGGCCCCCTCTACGTGGCCGGTGCCCCGGAAGCGGAAGGGTTCGCCCGCATGGACGACGGCAGTGATCCCGATGCCGAGGTGATGTGGCTGACCGGTCAGGTGCGCGATGTCGACGGTACCCCGATCCCTGGCGCCAAAGTTGAAATCTGGCACTGCAACTCCCAGGGCGGCTACTCGTTCTTTGATCCCTCCCAGGACGAGTACAACATGCGCCGCACGATCTACGCAGACAGCGACGGCCGCTACTCCGCGCGCAGCATTATTCCCTCCGGCTACGGCGTACCCGAAGGCGCACCCACCGATGTGGTGCTCAAGTCCCTGGGCCGTCACGGCGAACGTCCGGCGCATATCCACTACTTCGTCTCCGCCCCGGGCCACCAGCACCTGACCACCCAGATCAACCTGGCGGGCGACCCCTACACCTTTGACGACTTCGCCTTCGCCACCCGGGAAGAGCTGGTCGTCCCCGCCGAGCGTATCGAAGACCCGGCCGAGATTGCCAAGCGCGACCTGGACGGCCCCTTCTCCCATGTGGTGTTTAACGTCGAACTGGCCCAAACCGAAGCCCCCGAGCTGCAAGTGCGCCACGCCCGCCCACGGGCTAAAGAAGACGACCAGGATCTGGCTAGCCAGCTCGCCGGTACTGCCAAGGTTTAAGCGACCGAGCTCTGTCACCGTGACAGCGGCGGGCCACCGGCCCGTCGCTGCGAGATATAACAGCGCGACATAATAAATACGAGGAGAGAGATCATGACCACGCAGCTTGATCAGCTCGAGGCCCGCGTGCGCGGCGCCGTCCAAGACGACCCCGCCCAGGGCATCTTCCGCTGCCACCGCAGCATGTTCACCGACCCCGCCTTCTTTGAACTTGAACTCAAGCACATCTTCGAAGGCAACTGGCTGTTCCTGGCCCACGAGAGCCAGGTAGCGGAACCCGGTGACTACATGACCGTCACCATGGGTCGCCAGCCGGTGATCATCACCCGCGACAAGCAGGGCGAACT
>NZ_NWUX01000050.1 GCF_002374315.1 Vreelandella nigrificans
AGGCGACAACAGCGTCGCGAGTGTCAGTCCTGCCAGTGTGGTCAGTAGGTTTGATCGCTTCGTTAACAACATCAGGGACCAAATTTTTCGGGGAAGTAGGAAAGCGGAGGCTCTAGATTCAGCCACTCTTCCATCATGCGCTCGCCTGCTGCGCGCTGTTCGGGAGTGATGCTGTCGCCATAACCATAGTATGTGAGCGCATTTTCAGAGGTGCTTCCAGGCATTTCCTCTTTGAGCGCAAGAAGAATGGCCCAACCTTTAGCAGGATCCTTCTCCGTTTTACACACCCCATTTCCCTCTGCCTCAGGCTCTAAGTAACAAGATGCTTGCCATAGCCTGCCGTTAACGTGTCCAGCCATAGATGCCTTAATCATCCAATCCCAAGCTTCGTCATAACGACCTAGTTGGCTCAAAACTACTGCAAGGTTGTTCATAGAGGGGGCATAGTCTGCTTCCGCCGCCTTACGAAACCACACCTCTGCCGCTTCCAGGCGCTCCGTATCATTGGCATAACCCCGTTCGTCATTGCGGGCCAGCTCGCCCAGCCAATTCATAGAATGAACATTGCCTGCCTCGGCAGCACGATGGAGCCACTGCATAGCTTCATCTTCATCGGGGTCTTCAACGTAGTAATAGATATTATAGAGCGCGGCCATGGCTTCGGGGTCACCGGCCTCGGCTTTGGGCAAGGTAAGCTCCAAGGCCTCCTGGGGCCAGTCGTCGCCGTTTTCCGGGCAGACATCCCCCAGTTCGCAAGCACCACCGTCAAACAATCGAAGCATGGCGTAGGGTTCTCCGTGTTGTGCGGCTTGGTAATACCAGCCCAACGCGGCTTGATTCATGTTTCCCATCACTAACCGACGATTGGCTTCGCCAAGATAATACATAGCCTCCGCATCCCCAGCCTCTGCCGCTTGTTCTAAATAAGGGATTGCTGTATCCGCTCTTCGAATACCGTAGAGTCGCATACCTTCCTCTTTGGCAGCCTGCGCCTCTTCATCCAGCGCCCAGACTGAAGGCGACAACAGCGTCGCGAGCGTCAGTCCTACCATTGTGGTCAGTAGGTTTGATCGCATATCTTATTCCTTAGTCAGCGGTTTGATTCAGTAACACACACTTCCGTTGCAAGCCCTGCTACGTAGCGGCGATAGTTACCCTTTGCAATCGTTACTTCTCGATTTCCTGTGCCTGAAATCCGCTCCATAAAAAACTCCAAGTCACGTTTACGGCGTTGGTAGGCATGGCTCGAATCGTCATGCCATGGCTGGCCGGTCTCACTCATACAAATGAGCGCTTTGGCAAACAGATATTGGGAGGGTGTGGGGGCTTCTTGGCTAAAACGACACAGCGTGCCATAAACGCCGGTCGTGACACCTTCCACAATCCAGCCCAGGCAGTTGGCAATGGCAATTTGCTGGAAGTCTAGCGCTTGCTGACGATTAAATGACTGAACCATGCCACCGCGTCTACCTCTACGGGGCCCCTCTACTGCAAATTCTTGCGGCTCTCGGATGAGCAGGAACAACAAAGCCCCCAGCGCTTCAGGCGTTAATTGCTGAATCCATCTAGCTAGCTGTTCACCTTGCCCACGATCACTTGCATTAACAATTTCATAAGCAATTGGCCCAGCCTTTTGGCCGCCGGTTAGAGCGCTATAGAGCCGTTCAATGCCTGCTTGGCCACGGGCGGCGATCAGCCCAACGCTGAGCAGTGTGGTGGCGAGGATATAGCCTACTTTACCCAATACATTTTTGGCTTCTTCGGTAATCCATTCAGGTGTTTCGTAGTTATTGTCCACCAGGGCGCGGTGAAGCATGGCAATCCATAGCTCAAGGCTTTTGCTATCCAGCTCAAAGGTAAGCTTTGTGCTACCCCCTACGCCTAGCACCAACTTAGCCGCCACCCGAAAGGTGAAATTGCCATTGCGCATACCAAACACAAAATCGGCCTTACCGCCACCACCGGCGCTCCCTTCCATTTCAAACGCTGCGGCGCCTAACGTACGCCAGTCATCCAGGGAACGATTGTTATGCTCCCACATGCCTAGCTCGTTAAGCGCCTGCCAGTTTGGTAGTAAGCGCTGTAAATTATGCGGCGGCTTCCAATCCAGTGAACAGCCTATTTCCAGTCCTGCTTTGACGCCCCCAAAGGCGCTAACCCCGGCGCTATCGGTTTCCTGATTGCGTAAATCTAGCCCGGCAAGGCTCAACCCGCCCTTATCCAGTTTGAA
>NZ_NWUX01000051.1 GCF_002374315.1 Vreelandella nigrificans
AGCCCTGTGGAATACCGGACTCAGGAAATGGCAGTCAACTGATAGAGCTAACTGTCCAATAATTGGGGGTCAGTTCATAGAACTCAACAGCAGCCACGATGACCTCATAGCCACATTTTGTAGCGCGTGGTAACGAATCCGTGAGGAACGAGCAAATAAGGCACCCGCGTAGCACTCAATAGCAGCCACGATGACCTCATAGCCACATCTTGTAGCGCGTGGTAACGAATCTGCGAGGCACGAGCAAATGAGGCACCCGCGAGATGTTTAGTACATACAACGATAGAAGCGCACAAAGCGTACTTTTCACTTTGCTATGTCGAAGAAAACTGAGTAATGTCAAAAAACCATCTTCTACTTACAGTAGTATCAAACAAGCAAAACAGAGACGGTCGCCAGCGGAGCGTTTTAACGCAGCCCAGTTGTACCGGGGCGGTAGCGTGCTTTCAATATTGAATTAAAGATCTCCCAATGCTTGTTTCAGCAATTGATTATACAAATACGCCAGCGCGTTTAGCGCTACACGCTGGGTGTTGACTGCCACATGGCGCTCAGTGGCTAGGGGTAGCCTAGGAAACGTACGACTTCAGCTGCCCCCATCTCACAAGGATGACGGCAATTATTGTATCGAATGAAAAAACGTATCCAGTAAATGTACGTTTTCTCGGTTCGGATACTCATCCCACGCACGCGGATGGAGGTGCGAACCTCATTCAGGAAAGGGCTGCTGGCCATTTGGTGAACTCTCCGATGACTGTATGCATAAACAGTATAATTAGGCCTTTTCATTCTGCAATGCGCATTTTTCTATCCCATCGGAGTGGGGGTGTGCTCGATTTCAAGGAAGACTTTTTTAAATAATCATATATAACAATCAGTTGATGAGCTCCTTTGTATGTTTATGTGCAATATGTAAGGATGGCTTAAAATGATAACGCGCATGCGCATTTTTCTAGCAGGCTTTAGGGCGGGCGGTGATGATATTTCTTTTTTATCAATAGATTGGAATGCTTTTAGAGAGGTAGGCCTTCCAGGAAAACGCGCATGCGTACTAATAAACTGTTAATTTCTAAAGACAGGGGTTAGCCCATGAATCGAGAAGATTTGAAGCAAGTACGAGAAAACTGGTACGCGGCTTTTTTCGCTGGTGACGTTGAGCGCCTTGCTCAAATTCAGGCAGGCAATTTCACCGTCATTACCGAACATGGTGTTCAATCCAAGAAATCTCAGATCGACTCTATATCGTCAGCTAAGCGGAGCGGGAGTTGGTTCCCCCAAGGCGGGCGAAAGCACGATACTGAGTTAACTATTCAGGATTCAGGCGGGAGCGCTAAAGTAACTGGCCAGGGGTATAGCATCTCCGGCCAATCCAAAGGGCCGGTGGTAGAATTTTCGGAAGCCTGGGAGTGGGATGGCACTGCTTGGCGGGTTGTCAATCTGAGCTACGGTGTCGCCCGAAACCAAAATTAACACCTATGAGCCTTCTGCCTGTCAATAGGCCGCAGCATTTTTTATTGGCCGCGTAAGCGGTCAATATCAAGTCCCTGAGCCAGTGATCCTACTTCATCTGTCATCGTTGGCTGTTGATGGCTTACAGCAAAAATACCGCAAGGGTACTTCCTTTGGTCGCCTATTGAGGCTCTCTAACGTGGTAGTTCACCACTGCCAAACCGGGTTGCTCCTTGCAGGTGGGTCTGGGGCACTAGACATTCATCGGTTAACCAGCATCTGTCCTATTCAAAAAGCGGGTTACTTTACAGTCCCAGTTAGTTTCAGGTTCAGCGCCGGTGTAAGCCCACTCGCTCAGGGTGTTGATTCACGCCAGCAGGATGGATAATCAAAGTGACGGGCTTCGAGTTGGGTGTAGAAGTCGGGTTTCAGATCTCAAGATCAGTCAGCAGACACCCGGTTTCAGCACACTCCATGATGATCCAGTTAGACATTGATCATCATCCTGCTGCGTGACTAACTCGTTAAAAAGCGTTGTTCATCAAATACCTTTTCGTTCTTTAACATGAAATAGACCGCGCTCCCCAGCTTGTGAGCCAGAGCCGATAAGGCTTTGGCTTTACCCATGCGTTTCTGGAAGCGTTGCAACAGCTTTTGTGCACCTGGATTGCCGCGCAGATAAAGCACAGCGGCCTCAGAAA
>NZ_NWUX01000052.1 GCF_002374315.1 Vreelandella nigrificans
TTTATCGTCATTCGGAGAGACCTCTATGAGTCTGGAGACAAGAGAAGATCTCGATACGGTCGAAACCACGGAGTGGCTGGAATCCCTGGAATCTGTACTGGATCGTGAGGGCGAAGATCGTGCCCGCTACCTGATGACCCGCCTGGCGGATCGCCTGCGCCGGGACGGGATGAAGGTACCCTTCTCGGTGACAACCCCGCACCGTAATACGATCCCGGTTCACCGCGAAGCGCCAATGCCCGGCGATCTGTTTATGGAGCGCCGGATTCGGTCGTTGATCCGTTACAACGCCATTGCCCAGGTAATTCGCAACAACCGCGCTAACCCGGGATTGGGCGGCCACATCGCCAGCTTTATGTCGTCTGCCACCCTGTACGATGTGGGTTTCAACCACTTCTTCCGCGCCCCCAAAGGCGATTTTGAAGGCGACCTGATTTACATCCAGGGCCACGTAGCGCCGGGTATTTACGCCCGCTCCTACCTGGAAGGCCGCCTGTCCGAAGCGCAGATGGACAAGTTCCGCCGCGAAGTCGACGGCGATGGCCTCTCATCTTACCCGCACCCCTGGTTGATGCCGGACTACTGGCAGTTCCCCACGGTGTCCATGGGCCTTGGCCCGATCCAAGCCATTTACCAAGCCCACGTGATGAAGTACCTGCATCACCGTGAGCTGAAAAACATGCACGACCGCAAGATCTGGTGCTTTATGGGCGACGGCGAGTGTGACGAGCCAGAATCCCTCGGCGCCATCTCCCTGGCAGGCCGTGAAAACCTCGACAACCTGATCTTCGTTATCAACTGCAACCTGCAGCGCCTGGACGGCCCGGTACGCGGTAACTCCCGCGTCATGGACGAGTTCGAAGGCGTGTTCCGCGGGGCCGGTTGGAACGTCATCAAAGTCGTCTGGGGCCGCCACTGGGATCCGCTGTTCGAGAAGGACAAAAAAGGCATCCTGCAAAAACGCATGGACGAAGCGGTCGACGGCGAGTACCAGAACTACAAGGCCAACGGTGGGTCTTACACCCGCGAGCACTTCTTCGGTAAGTACCCCGAAACCGAGGAAATGGTCAAAGACCTCTCCGACGACGACATCTGGAAGCTCAACCGCGGTGGCCACGACCCGTTCAAGGTCTACGCGGCCTATCACGAAGCGGTCAACCAAACCAACGGCAAACCCACCGTGATCCTGGCGCACACCGTCAAAGGCTACGGCATGGGCAGTGGCGATGGCGAAGCCGCCAACGAGTCCCACCAGGTCAAGAGCATGGAGTACGAAGCACTGCGCAAATTCCGCGACCGCTTCGGCATTCCGCTCACCGACGAACAGCTCAAAGACGTGCCCTACTACAAGCCGGAAGAAGACTCCCCCGAGCTCAAGTACATGCACCTACAGCGCGAACGCCTCAACGGCTACCTGCCGAGCCGTCGCAGCGACTTTGCAGCCCTCGAGATCCCCAGCCTCGACGACAAAACCTTTGCCTCGCAAATGGTCGGCTCCAAAGGGCGTGAAGTCTCCACCACCATGGCCTTTGTACGGATTCTCAACGGCCTGGTAAAAGACAAACAGCTCGGCAAGCAGGTCGTACCGATTATCCCCGACGAAGCGCGCACCTTCGGCATGGAAGGCATGTTCCGTCAGCTCGGGATCTACACCTCCGAAGGGCAGAAATATGAGCCGGTCGATAAAGGCCAGATCATGTTCTACCGCGAAGACCAGAAAGGCCAGATCCTCGAAGAAGGGATCTCTGAAGCCGGCGCCATGTCCGCCTGGATTGCGGCGGCCACCTCCTACAGCAACAACAACGTCACCCTGCTGCCGTTCTACATCTACTACTCGATGTTCGGCTTCCAGCGTATCGGCGATTTAGCTTGGGCCGCCGGTGACCTGCAAGCCCGCGGCTTTATGGTCGGCGGCACCGCCGGGCGTACCACGCTCAACGGCGAAGGCCTACAGCACCAGGATGGTCACAGCCTGATTCAGGCCTCCACCATCCCCAACTGCCGCAGCTACGACCCCACCTACGCCCACGAAGTCGCGGTCATCGTGCAGGATGGTCTGAAGCGCATGTTCTCCGACAAAGAGAACTGCTTCTACTACCTCACCGTCATGAACGAAAACTACGAGCAGCCCGCCCTTGA
>NZ_NWUX01000053.1 GCF_002374315.1 Vreelandella nigrificans
TTATGCATAGCAGGCGCGTAGCCCGCTTCTGCGGCTTTGCGGAACCAAACCTCTGCCGCTTCCAGGCGCTCCGTATCGTTGGCATAACCCCGTTCGTCATTACGGGCCAGCTCGCCCAGCCAATTCATAGAATAAACATTGCCTGCCTCGGCAGCACGATGGAGCCACTTCATAGCTTCATCTTCATCGGGGTCTTCAACGTAGTAATAGATATGATAGAGCGCGGCCATGGCTTCGGGGTCACCGGCCTCGGCTTTGGGCAAGGTAAGCTCCAAGGCCTCCTGGGGCCAGTCGTCGCCGTTTTCCGGGCAGACATCCCCCAGTTCGCAAGCACCGCCGTCAAACAGGCGCAGCATGGCGTAGGGTTCACCCTGTAGTGCGGCTTGGTAATACCAGTCCAACGCGGCTTGCGAAAGCCCGCGACTGAGGAGTCTATTCGCTTCACCCAGGTAATACATCGCCTCTGTATCACCGGCCTCAGCTGCTATTTCAAGCGGAGGTTGCATTAATTCCCACTGGTGAATGCCCCATAGCCGCATGCCTTCTTCTTTGGCAGCCTGCTCCTCCTCATCCAGCGCCAAGGCAGAAGGTGACAGCAGCGTCGCGAGTGTCAGTCCTGCCAGTGTGGTCAGTAGGTTTGATCGCTTCGTTAACAACATCAGGGACCAAATTTTTCGGGGAAGTAGGAAAGCGGAGGCTCTAGATTCAGCCACTCATCCATCATGCGTTCGCCTTCTGCGCGTTGTTCTGGAGTAACGTTATCTCGAAAAGCGCGCAAAGCATTCTCAGATGAACTTCCGGGGACTTCCTCATGGATAGCAAGCAAGATCGCCCACCCTTTTGCTGGGTCTGGGGTAGGCGATGAATGACATAAGTACATATCTTGCCCATGGGGATCGATGTTACAAGCGGCCAACCAACCACGCCCATTAATATGCCCAGCCTCGGAAGCCTTGGTCATCCATTGCCAAGCTTCTTTGTGACGCTCTAAGTTACTCAGGGTAGCAGCAAGGTTATTCATAGAGAGGGCATAGTCTGCCTCCGCCGCTTTACGAAACCACACCTCCGCAGATTCTAGACGCTCCGTATCGTTGGGATAGCCCTGTTCGTCGTTACGGGCCAGCTCGCCCAGCCAATTCATGGCATTAACATTGCCTGCCTCGGCTGCGCGATGTAGCCACGCCATGGCTTCATCTTCATCGGGGTTTTCAACGTAGTAATAGATATGATAAAGCGCGGCCATGGCCTCAGCGTCACCGGCCTCGGCTTTGGGCAAGGTAAGCTCCAAGGCCTCCTGGGGCCAGTCGTCGCCGTTTTCCGGGCAGACATCTCCCAGTTCGCAAGCACCGCCATCAAACAATCGAAGCATGGCGTAGGGTTCACCCTGTTGTGCGGCTTGGTAATACCAGCCCAACGCGGCTTGCGAAAGCCCGCGACTGAGGAGTCTATTCGCTTCACCCAGGTAATACATCGCCTCTGTATCACCGGCCTCAGCTGCTATTTCAAGCGGAGGTTGCATTAATTCCCACTGGTGAATGCCCCATAGCCGCATGCCTTCTTCTTTGGCAGCCTGCTCCTTCTCGTCCAGCGCCAAGGCCGCAGGCGACAACAGCGTCGCGAGTGTCAGTCCTGCCAGTGTGGTCAGTAGGTTTGATCGCATTATTTCATTCCTTGGTCAGCAGCTTTATGCAGTAGCACACACTTCCGTAGCAAGCCCTGCGACATAGCGGCGGTAGTTTCTCTTGGCAGTTGGTACATTGAGATTACGTGTGCCCGAAGTTCGCCCCATAAAAAACTCCAAGTCACGTTTACGGCGTCGGTAGGCAAAGCTCGGATCGTCATGCCATGGCTGGCCGGTCTCACTCATACAAATGAGCGCTTTGGCAAACAGATATTGGGAGGGCGTGGGAGCTTCTTGGCTAAAACGACACAGCGTGCCATAAACGCCGGTCGTGACACCTTCCACAATCCAGCCCAGGCAGTTGGC
>NZ_NWUX01000054.1 GCF_002374315.1 Vreelandella nigrificans
CCCGCCTTATTCATGAGGCCGGCCTGAAAACGAAGATGGCGAGTGGTTTTCTCTTGTAGAATCAGAATGTTCCTGCCAGAACACGATTCAAGAGGACCACTCGCCATGGGTGAAAGCCTATCCACCTGGACGCCCTCGTGCAACGGCTCTGTCCGTGTCGAGCTGAGCGGCCACCGCACCACCAGCGACAGCGGCGCTTTGTTGCTGCGCGAAGCCCTCGACAGCAGCGGCGTGATCGAGGCGCTCGACGACAATCTGGTCGATCTCCGCAACCCGCTACGCATCCGCCACTCGCTGGCCAGCCAGCTACGTACCTTGGTGCTACAGCGTGCCATGGGCTGGATCGACCTCAGCGATACCGACACGCTGCGTCGTGACCCGCTCTGGCAGCTGGCCTGCAGTGATGCGCGTGGGCTGACACCCCTGGCCCAGGACCGGCCGTCTCAAGCCACGCTGTCCAGGCTGCTCACCTGCCTGGGTCGCAACGACAACATCGATGCCGTGCACGAGGGCCTGCTGCGGCTGGTGGTCTGGCGCCTGACCGCGTTGAAGAGCGGCGAGCGTCCCAAGCAGCTGACGCTGGACATCGACGGCCTGCCGATCGAGGTTCACGGCCACCAGGGCGGTTCGGCCTATCATGGCCTGTACGGCACCCGGATCTATTCGCCGCTGGTGGCCTCGCTGGCCGAGACCGGTGACATGGTGGGCGGCCTGCTACGAGAGGGCAACGCCGGCCCGGCCGAGAACGCCGACACCTGGATCCCCCATCTGGTGAGGCGGCTCAACGAGAGCACCGGCGCCCAGGTTCGGGTGCGCATTGATGCCGGGTTCACCGACAATGACACCTTGGAGGCCCTGGAAACGCGCGACATCGAGTATCTGGGCCGGTTGCGCAGCCACAAGGGCCTGCAGAAGCTGGCGGCGCCCTACCTGAAGCGGCCCCGCGGCCGACCGCCCGAACAGCCTCGGGAATGGTGCCATGACCTTGAGTACCAAGCCGGTTCCTGGCCAGCGCCACGACGCGTGGTGCTGGTCGTGCAGGAGCGCCCCGATGACTTGCTGCTGCATGCCTTCTTCCTGGTCACCAACCTCGGCAAGTTCGACTGGCCGCCGGAGAAGGTCTTGGCGCTCTATCGCAAGCGCGGCAGCGCCGAGGCCCACATGGGCGAGGTGAAATCGGCGCTGGATGTGCACCTGTCGTCGACGGATCGCGGGGCCTCCACGGTCCAGAACGTCATGGCCCGCAACGAGGTGAGCCTACTGCTGAGCCTCTACGCCTATCAGGTTCTGCATGGCCTGCGCTGCTTGCTGGTGCGTCAGACCCGGCAGGGCTGGAGTCTGAGCCGGATGCGCGAGCAGGTACTCAAGGTCGCTGGCACGCTGACGCTGCACGCCCGGCGCATCACCGTTCACCTCGGCGATGCAGCTGACAAATGGTGGCCTGCCTTGCTGAAGGGGCTACCAAAGCTGACCGCGCTGAGCTGACTCGTCGGCGATATCACCCCCCATCCCTGCGCCAGGCAGTCTCACTTCGGCTGACGGTGACGGCTGCACGAATGACGGCAATCCATTTCTGCAGGTTATAAATAAAATTAAAAGTTGCGCTGTTTTTGCATATGGCAGCGGATTCTCATGCTGCCATCGCGGTGCCGGTGGGCCGGTGTTGGCAGCGAGGGCTGACAATCCACTCAGCCAGCGCCCTCATGAATAAGGCGGGTT
>NZ_NWUX01000055.1 GCF_002374315.1 Vreelandella nigrificans
CGGCCACCGAGAGGGAACCATCGTTAACCACCAGGGTGTCGTTGGCAATGCGGGTGTTGCCTAGCACCGTGTCGCCTTCAACCGTGAGGTTGCCAGCCAGGGTGGTGTTACCTGCTACGCTGAGATTTTCGTTTACCGTGGCGTTGTTGGTGACCATGTTGTTGGTGGTGATGCTGTCACCATCAATGAAGGTGTCACCAACGGTGAGGCTATTACCGATATTGAGGTCGTCGTTCAGCGCCACTTCAAGCGTCTGTTCATCGCTCAGCTTAGTGATGATGTTGCTGTTACCTTCCTCGTCGGCCTCGCCCACGATATCGAGACGCTCACCCAGACGGCGTTCGGTGTCGCCACCTTCGTTGGCACCAAATGTCAGCGGCGTGTCTCCCAACTCAGTTACGCTGTTATCCACGTAGTCCTTGTTGGTGATGTGGTTACCTTCGGTGATGTCACCGTCGTAGGTAACGTTGCCTTCATTGTTAACGAAGAAGTTGTCACCCAGACGCGTCTCACCCGCAACATTCAGGTTCTCGGTCACCTCAACGTTGGTGAACTCGACGTCATCTGCAGTAGCTACGGTGATGTCGGTACCGTTGCGGGTAATGGCGATATTCTGGCCATCGATCATTTGGACGGTATCACCCGGCGCCACATTAGTAGCCGTATCGCCGTTGGTCTGAACGTTCCAGCCAGCATTGGCCACGTCACTGACATTCGTCAGTTGGTCAACGTTCACCGCGTCGGTGCCATCAATACCGGCCGCCACATTGGTGATACGATTGCCATCCATGCTCAGGCCACCACTCAGGGTCGTCTGGCCCGTTACGTTAAGCGCACCGCCAATGGTGGCGTTGTTAGCCACGTCGAGGGTGTTGGCGGTCACGCTGTTGACGTCCAGATCATCGCTCATCGCGATCACCAGCGTCTCATCGTCGGTTACTTCGGTGCTGAGGTTGGCGTTGCTGGTGACAATATCCAGGCGCTCGCCTAACTGGCGGTCGGTGCTGCCCGTGTCGCCACCGAAGGTGATCGGCGTATCGGCTAAGTCGCCGATGCCACCGTCCACATACTCTTTGTTGACGATGTGGTTGCCTTCGGTGATCGCGCCGTCGTAGGTAACGTTGCCTTCATTGTTAACGAAGAAGTTGTCACCCAGACGCGTCTCACCCGCAACGGTGAGGTTTTCATTGATGGTGGTGCTACCACCAATGTGGGTATCGCCCGCAACATTCAGGTTCTCGGTCACCTCAACGTTGGTGAACTCGACGTCATCTGCCGTGGCTACGGTGATATCGGTACCGTTGCGGGTAATGGCGATATTCTGGCCATCGATCATTTGGACGGTATCACCCGGCGCCACATTAGTCGCCGTATCACCGTTGGTCTGAACGTTCCAGCCAGCATTGGCCACGTCACTGACATTCGTCAGTTGGTCAACGTTCACCGCGTCGGTGCCATCAATACCGGCCGCTACATTGGTGATGCGATTGCCATCCATGCTCAGGCCACCACTCAGGGTCGTCTGGCCCGTTACGTTGAGTGCACCGCCAATGGTGGCGTTGTTGGCGACGTCGAGGGTGTTGGTGGTCACGCTGTTGACGTCCAGGTCATCGCTCATGGCGATCACCAGCGTCTCATCGTCGGT
>NZ_NWUX01000056.1 GCF_002374315.1 Vreelandella nigrificans
ATGGATCACACCACCCTTGAGCTACTAGTGGAAGAAATTGCCCTGATCCAGCAAGGCCGTGCAGATGAGTTACCCAAGCCACTGCCATTCCGAAACTTTGTGGCGCAGACCCGGCTAGGGGTAAGCCTGGAAGAGCACGAAGCCTTCTTTAAAGAGCAGTTGGGCGGTGTTGAAGAACCGACAGCGCCCTTCGGGCTACTAGATGTTCGTGGCGATGGCAGCGATATCGAAGAAGTACGCGTTCCTTTGGCTGCGGAGCTAGCCCAGCAGGTTCGGCAACAGGCCCAGCGCCATGGTGTTAGCACGGCTAGCCTGTTCCATCTGGCTTGGGCACTGGTGCTGAGTAAAACCACCGGGCGAGACGATGTGGTATTTGGCACTGTGCTGTTCGGGCGCATGCAGGGTATCGAAGGTGCCGAGCGGGCGCTGGGGATGTTTATCAATACACTACCGGTGCGTATCAAAGTGGGGGCTCAAGGTGCCGATAAGTGCCTGCGCCAAACCCACAACGCTCTCTCTGAGCTAATGCACCATGAGCATGCCAGCCTAGGGTTAGCGCAGCGCTGTAGTGGATTGCCTGGTGGAACGCCGCTATTTACCAGTTTGCTCAATTATCGTTATAGCGCACCTCAGCAAGAGGGAAGCACCGTTCATACTTGGGAAGGTATGGAAGTACTGAGTGGCCAAGAGCGTACCAACTACCCGATCACGATGTCGGTGGACGATCTAGGTAGTGGCTTCCAGTTGGTAGGGCAGGTGAGCCGTATCATCAGCGCTCAGCGGTTGTGTGATTACCTTAGTACTGCCATTGCAGGCATCGTAGAGAATCTGCAAGCCTTTCCTCAACAACCAATAAGTGAGATCAGCCTACTCAGAACGGACGAGCAACTGTTGTTGAGCGGGTGGGGGGAGAAGAATACCCAACAGTATTCCGATACTTCTCCAGTCCATCATCTAATTGAGCGCCAGGCAGAGGCAACCCCAGAAGCCATTGCGCTAGTATTTGAAGATCAATCACTCAGCTACGCTGAGCTCAATGCCCGCGCCAATCGTTTGGCCCACTATCTGATCGGTTTAGGCGTAAAACCCGAAACCCGAGTGGGCATCGCGGTTGAGCGCTCAGTTGAGATGGTAGTGGGGCTATTGGCTATCCTCAAAGCGGGTGCTGCTTATGTACCGTTGGATCCGGATTATCCGAGTGATCGACTGGCCTATATGGCCAAAGACAGCGGCATTGAACTGCTGCTCACCCAGCAATATCTTCGCGAGTCGTTACCAGTAGCTGCAAGCCTGAGCGTCATTGCGCTGGATCAGTTGGATGTGACACATCATGCGTCAACCAATCCAGAAGTAGAACTGCACGGTGAACATCTTGCTTATGTGATTTACACCTCGGGTTCTACCGGGAGACCCAAGGGCGCGGCCAACCGTCACTATGCACTGACCAATCGCCTACAGTGGATGCAGAATGCTTATGGATTAACTGTCGACGATGTGGTGTTACAGAAAACGCCCTTCAGCTTTGATGTTTCTGTATGGGAATTCTTCTGGCCGCTAAT
>NZ_NWUX01000057.1 GCF_002374315.1 Vreelandella nigrificans
TTAGGCGAGCGCCTGGATATTGTCACCAGCAACGCCAACCTCAGCACCGAAGTAACCGACGATGAGACGCTGGTGATCGCGATGAGCGATGACCTGGACGTCAACAGCGTGACCACCAACACCCTCGACGTAGCCAACAACGCCACCATTGGCGGCGCGCTTAACGTAACGGGTCAGACGACCCTGAGTGGTGGCCTGAGCATGGATGGCAATCGCATCACCAATGTGGCGGCCGGTATTGATGGCACCGACGCGGTGAACGTTGACCAACTGACGAATGTCAGTGACGTGGCCAATGCTGGCTGGAACGTTCAGACCAACGGCGATACGGCGACTAATGTGGCGCCGGGCGATACCGTCCAAATGATCGATGGCCAGAACATCGCCATTACCCGCAACGGTACTGACATCACCGTAGCCACGGCAGATGACGTCACGTTCACCAACGTTGAGGTGACCGAGAACCTGAATGTTGCTGGCGATACCCATATTGGTGGTAGCACCATCATCAATGAAAACCTCACGGTAGAAGGTGAGACCCGCCTGGGCGACCACTTCCTCGTGAACAACGAAGGCAACGTCACCTACACCGGCGACATCACCGAAGGTGACCACATCACCAACAAGGCTTACGTTGATAACAGCGTGACGGAGTTGGGTGACACGCCGCTGACGTTTGGTGCTAACGAGGGTGAAGACACCGAGCGCCGCCTGGGTGATCGTTTAGATATCGTGGGCGAGGCCAATGAAGAAGGTAACAGCAACATCATCACCAAGCTGACTGATGATGAGACGCTGGAACTGGCGTTGAGCAACGACCTTGAAATTGGCAACAGCATCACGGTGGGTGACACCTTCATTGATGGTGACAGCATCACCACCAACAACGTGACGGTGAATGAGAACCTGACGGTTGAAGGTGACACGTTCTTGAACGAGAACCTGTACGTTGATGGCAGCACTACCATCAATGAAAACCTCACGGTAGAAGGTGAGACCCGCCTGGGCGACCACTTCCTCGTGAACAACGAAGGCAACGTCACCTACACCGGCGACATCACCGAAGGTGACCACATCACCAACAAGGCTTACGTTGATAACAGCGTGACGGAGTTGGGTGATACGCCGCTGACGTTTGGTGCTAACGAGGGTGAAGACACCGAGCGCCGCCTGGGTGATCGTTTAGATATCGTGGGCGAGGCCAATGAAGAAGGTAACAGCAACATCATCACCAAGCTGACCGATGATGAGACGCTGGAACTGGCGTTGAGCGACGACCTTGAGATTGGCAACAGCATCACGGTGGGTGACACCTTCATTGATGGTGACAGCATCACCACCAACAACATGACGGTGAATGAGAACCTGACCGTGGCAGGTGAAACGCGCCTGGGCGATAACTTCTTCGTTAACAACGAGGGTAACGTCACCTACACCGGCGAGATCACCGAAGGCGACCACATTACCAACAAGGCTTACGTTGATAACAGCGTGACGGAGTTGGGTGATACGCCGCTGACGTTTGGTGCTAACGAGGGTGA
>NZ_NWUX01000058.1 GCF_002374315.1 Vreelandella nigrificans
CCGCGGATTCAACGGATCAGCAGCCGAACGACGAACACCCACGCTGAGTTCAAATCTGCCAATATCCATTGGTTACCCGCCGGGGAAGGCTGCTACCGTCTTCCCCGGCGGTAGCGTGGGCAGTCGTACCTATTGCCATATCATTGACTGAGGACGAAATGACCTTTACCACGCATCCCTCGTTGTTGACCTGGGTATGGCCCCAGCAGGGAGCTCGCCGATGAGCTTGCAAAACGAACCGCTAACGCCTGCGGAAGGCTACGCCGAAACCGCTTATCGCTTTGATGCTATTCCTGAGCAGAGTTATGCCCCTCAAAACGAGATGTTGCATGGGCGAATTTTGGAAACACGCCTACCTTGGGGTAGTTATCTGGGTGTAAATCCCACCACTTATCAATACTCGGATCTTTGGTTTCGGGAGTATCAATATATCGGTGATGACTATAATGACTACACCATGATCAATGAGTCTCGTTGGTCTAAACGAGTCGACGAAAATGTTAATGATTTCTATCGCATCAACCGATTTCTCTTTATTTTATTTACTCATGGCTTTAGCTTTATAAGAGGGGGAGGGTGGTTTGTTTTTGGTATAATTAGTGTGTGTACTCTGCTGTTCATCTTCGCAGCCGATACACTACTTCAAGCGTTTACCCCTTTATTAATTGCTACCGCTGTTTGTGGCATTGCAACCATTCTTCGCCAGCTGTGGGAAAAACACGAGTTAAAGTTTTATAACAGCAATCGCAATTGGTCGAATGATTATGCTTTTTGTCGGCGCACCGGCATGGTCAAGACATTTCGAGGGATCTTTCCTTTTTACGAGTTTGATGCTTATATCGAGATGACTGTAGGTACTCAGGGCTCGCAGTTCCATTCCCTTAAATTAATTCATCGTTACCCTCATCGCAGTCCAGACTCCTTTTCTAAGCGCCCACTGGAGTTTAGTTTTACCGTAGATGGCAGTATCGCTCAGCGCTATGCCGCTTGGGATATGTTGCAGCGTTATATGGATGTCTCTCAGCCGCTGCCAGATGTACCTGAATTAGAGCCCTTCCGTCACCTCGATCCGACCACCAAGGCCTATGATGAGGCGGGGAAACGTGGCCGCCCCGCGACCTACTGGCGCGATTTATATGCCAATAGCAGCGAAGAAGAACTCAAAGCGTTGCGCGAGGCGCACCGCTCCGAAGTGGACAGCACCATTTGGGGCGGTCGCCCAGACTTGATGGAACTCTCGGTGCCCAACTACCGCGAAACCCGCAAGGGCGAACCGGAAGACGTCAATGACTTTGGCCGTTTCCCCTGGAAAGCGGGCAAGTTCGTTGACCGGCCGGAAACGACACCGTCCGCGGATTCAACGGATCAGCAGCTGAACGACGAACCCCCACGCTGAGTTCAAATCTGCCAATATCCATTGGTTACCCGCCGGGGAAGGCAGCTACCGTCTTCCCCGGCGGTAG
>NZ_NWUX01000059.1 GCF_002374315.1 Vreelandella nigrificans
TGAACTGCCCCCCGAAAGTTGGACACTTTACTCCAACCTTCGAGGCACTCGGGTGAGAAATAAATATACTGAACGCTTTAAGCTTCAGATCGTGCAAGCTTTCTTACGTGGTGACGACAGCGTTAAAGGGATTGCCCGGCAGCATGGTTTGAACCCTTCCATGGTTAGAAAGTGGGTTTCACGATATCGGCACAGCGGTTCTAGCGGTCTGTGCCAGAAGCCTTATACGACGTATAGTGCAACCTTCAAGCTCGACGTGCTGGAAAGGATGTGGCGCGATGGCCTATCCATGCGCCAAACAGAAGCGTTATTTGATATCCGTCGACAGGGGGTTATTAGCCAGTGGATGCAGCAGTATCATCGTGAAGGAGCAACGGCTTTTACCCCTACCTGTAAAGGACAATCTCTGATGGTCAAAACGCCTTCATCGCCCCCGGATCAAAAGAAGACCGATGATCGATCTCGAGAAGAACTGCTTGATGAGCTTGCTGACCTGCGCGCGGAAAATGCGTACTTAAAAAAGCTCGATGCCTTGATCCAGGAACAGACATCAGCCCGGCGCAAAAAGCGCAAGTAATCCAGGGGTTGAGGCATCACCATGCGTTAAACAGATTACTGCGTACCGCTCAGATGGCTCGTAGCACGTTCTATTATCAGGTTAAGCGCTTGGCAGCAGGAGACCGATATGGAGGTGTGAGGCAGCGTATCCAGAGGCTTTACGATCATCATAAAGGGCGTTACGGCTATCGCCGCATTACTCTGGCCTTGAGACGGGATGGGGAAACCATCAACCACAAGACCGTTCAGAAGCTCATGCAACAACTGGGGTTGAAGTCTTTGGTTAGACCAAAGAAGTATCGCGCCTATCAAGGAGGGACAGGGTATTCTGCTCCCAATACGCTGAAGCGCCGATTTCAAGCCGAGCGCCCCAATCAGCGCTGGGTGACCGACATTACAGAGTTTAAAGTCAATGACCAAAAACTTTACCTGTCACCGGTTATGGATCTGTACAACGGAGAAATCATTGCCTTTCAGACGGGCCCACGGCCGGTCTTTGCTCTGGTAAAGGGAATGCTGAAGAAAGCCTTTAACAGGCTGACATCAGGGGATCGAGTGGTGTTGCACTCGGATCAAGGGTGGCATTACCGCCATGCCAACTATCGAAAGTTAGTGGTGGAAAAGCGAATACTTCGAAGCATGTCGAGGAAAGGGAACTGTCTGGATAACGCAGCGATAGAAAGCTTCTTCGGTACGTTGAAAGCTGAGTACTTCTATCTCAACCAGTTCGATAACCTTGACCAGTTGCAGAAGGGCATCGCCAATTATATTCACTACTACAATCACCATCGGCTTAAGCAGAAATTACAGGGCCTGAGCCCTGTGGAATACCGGACTCAGGAAATGGCAGTCAACTGATAGAGCTAACTGTCCAATAATTGGGGGTCAGTTCA
>NZ_NWUX01000005.1 GCF_002374315.1 Vreelandella nigrificans
GAACGAGCCCAGTGCGGCGACGAAGTAAATCCCGTGTTGCTCGCATGCTACGAGGGTAGGCATACGCGAGGGGAAAGTTGCCACCGCGAATAAGCGCAGCAATTTTGTAAGAATCCACGCGATCATTCTTAGTTTTACCGCCATGAATGGCCTTCATATAAAGGGCATGACCGAGAATGAAAGCAATGCCCTGGTCTTCACAGAAATCAGCGATCCAGTACCAGCAGTGCATGCATTCGACGCCGATGATCAGATCGTCCAGGTAGGGTTCGATCAGATGGAGCAAAGGTTCTGGTTTGGCTGGAATCTCTTTATGCAGAAGGGTGTCGCCCTGCTGATCCAAGATACAGACATACAGGCTACGGGCATGCAGATCAATTCCACAGTAGTGACGGTGAGTGCTATTGTAAAAGTTCATTGAGTCTTCTCCTGTTAGGTTTGGTCGCCTTTTCAGCTTAGCCAAACAGGCTGAGCTGGGGGAGAAGGCTCAATGAGTATCAAGCGCATGTTGTCGGACTGGTTTCCGCTGCGCTCCAAATCAGCCGCAAATGCGGGCGTTAATTTCAAAGGTGACCATGACTGACTGGAAGAAATATGAGCGTTTCATAGCCGAACTTTGCTCTGAGGACTATCAATCTCAAGATGTCACGGTCATCCCAAATGCCAAAATAAAAGGTTGCTTAAGTCAAACGATTAGGCAAGTAGATGTCCTTATAGACTCTCGCTTTGGTGACGATAGAAATCGTAGGATTATTGTAGATGCTAAGAAATATAGCCGCCCCCTAAATGTTAAAGACGTTGAAAGTTTCCATGGAATGATGATGGACTGCTCCTCAAAAGTCGGAATTTTAGTTTGTCCGAACGGTTATAGTGAGGCGGCAAAAAGAAGAGCACAAAATTATATTAATTTGAAAATTGTTGCTCTCTCTGAATTGGAAAATGTCGATCTCTCGCTGTGGGATAACTGTATAAGTGATAGTTGCAATGAAAGAAAAGAGCGAGGTCTAGTACTTTGGGATTCGCCTATTGGTATAGGAGCACCATCTACTCCAGTATCAATTACTACTATTGGTAAATGCGATGTCTGTGGGGATTTTCATATTTGGTGTTGGGACTGTGGTGGTAAATTTTTTTTGGGCGATGAAAGTGAGTTGAAGTGCAACTGCGACCACCCTTGGTTTTGGCTTACCGCCATCGAAGAAGATGAAAGTAGTGAAGGTGGCAACGAAGTATTGAAGTCTGTATACCTGCTTTTGGTTACTTTAACAGATGCATTAATCGCGGATAGAAAGCCGCTAAATTGAAATTAACAATCGCATATTGTTCGCCCCTGCGGGGCTGGGACCTTCGCTCCGCTGCGCTTCACTATGGCCCCAAATGCGGGCGTTAAAAACCAAAGATACTCGGAGTGCACATTGGAAATCGATATTATTGAAATGATGTCTCATGGAGAGAATCAAAAAGTTGAGTTTCTGCGCGCCGACGTCTCCCCACTCATCATCGCAAAAGTAGTGTCTGCATTTGCAAACACAGATGGTGGGACGATTCTGCTTGGGGTCAGTAATTCTTCTACTATAGATGGTGTAGACCCTGATGCAGCAAGGTCAAAGATCGAAAAAGCTCTTGGGATGCTCAGCTCATCTGATGTTGTGAGTTTCGATATAAAGCAAACACGTATCGTTCTAAATGTTGCTGTTATAAGGGTCGAAAAATCGGATCAAATTGTTTTTTGTGACTCAGGTGCCTACATACGAAGCGGCGAGAAAATTAGAGTGATGCACCAAGAGGAAATCAGATCACTAGTCGGCTCGTCAAGTGGTTCAATTGACGCCCTTTCTGGCGTTTTGGAAAAGCAAACTTTAATGATTGAAGCTCTAGAAAAGACCATTAGCAGCCTGAAAGGCGAAGTTGCTGAAGGAAATAGTCTCAAGTCGAAGATTAAAGACCATTCGATAGGAGGTATTGTTGGTGTGGTGGTCGGTATCGCTCTTGGCGCAATCGGTTTTTAACAAGGCTAGGCACGGCGACGGCTTTTTCGTTGCGGCTTCGCCTCCACTTCAAAGCTGCGCGTGTTGGCGGCGTTATATCAGCATTTCCTCAACATCCGCTCTTGACCGAGAACAGCCAAAACCAAAAAAGGACCCACGATTTCTCGCAGGCCCCTTTTTGGATTTTGGCGCGCCTGACAGGAATTGAATCTGCGACCTTCGGCTTCGGAGGCTACTTCCAAGCCCTTTAGAAAATGTCACTTGGTCAGCAAGTCTTTCTGAGAAAATTTAATTTACGGAAATAAAAACAACCGCTTAATAAAGAAAAACCCTTAATAGCTCTTTTACTCTTTATCCCGACTTATACCATTCGCTGCACAACGCCACCGTTATATCGGTCATATCGCGTGACTTTAAGATGTCCGGTTTTTGACCAGCTTTGACCTTTGGCGGTATAGATGGCGTGAACGATCGTCTGATGAACTGAAGCTCCGAAACCATCCATTAAGCCTAAAAGGATAATGTGCAGTAAATTTTTACAGTTAATGTTAAATTGCCAAGCAAACCACCCAATACTTCTGACGGAGGGAAATAATTCTTAAACATAAAATTTAAGAATATAACTTTTACCTGTAACCGCCTTGAGCTCTTCTTATCACACTATCAAAACGCATATATCTATTAAAAATAAAAAAACAAAGCTCTACATAAACTCAACCCACATTAAAAACCATAAAAATTTATCAAATATAACCATCTGATACAAAAATCTAAAAAAAAACCACTACTCTAACTATTAAAAGAGCCCTGCAAAACATTATATAAAAATAATAAATATTAAAAATAAGAATTATAAAATTGCTACAACGTTTTTATCAGACGAATCTGTTACCTGTGCGATTGATTTCAAAACACCAAAATTAATGACAACAGGTATCACAATGAAACCAACCCCTCTTGCGCTCTTCAGCCTTATCGGAATAAGTACTTTTTGCAGCAATGTTCAAGCACTGGATATCAAGCTTGGGCATGTCTTGGCACCAACTCATAACTGGCATGTCTCTGCGGAAGGTTTTGCTCATGACGTACGAGAAGCTACCGATCAGCGTGTAAATTTTCAGGTTTTTCCTAGCGGCCAGCTTGGCAATGAAACTCGGCTGATAGAAGGCATGCAAATTGGCAGTATGGATGCCGGAGTTATTGGGTGCGGATCCTTTCAATCCTTAGAACCCAAGTTTGGAATCGTTGAGCTGCCTTACTCTTGGGAGAGCCGAGAAGCAGCCTACGCAGCTTATGATGGTGAACTAGGCAGCATCCTCGAAGAACTGGCGGAAAATAAGAGTATTAAAGTTCTCAGTTGGTGGGAAAATGGTTTCCGTCACGTTACCAACAACCGGGGGCCAATTGAGTCTCCACACGACCTAGAAGGTCTAAAGATCAGGGTCACTCCTGACAGGATGCGTCTAAATACTTTTGAAGCACTCGGTGCAAACCCCGCCCCACTTTCCTTTGGTGAACTCTACTCGGCATTACAGCAAGGCGTCTTTGACGCTCAGGAAAACCCCCTTTCCATTATTCACTCCTCTTCTTTTTACGAAGTTCAAGATTACATCTCTTTAACGGGCCATGTTTGGGCTCCTGCTTGCTTAGCAATTGCTGGCCCCACTTGGAACAAGATCAATGCGGATGATCAGGCAGTTATCCAAGCTCTAGCAGACGAGTGGCGCGATAAGCAACGCGCTATGGCCCAGGAGGATGATAAAAACATGCTCGAAATGCTGGCTGCAGAAGGTATGCAGATAAATGAAGTCGACACAGCGTCCTTCAACGAGCGGGTTCAAGGAGTATGGAACGATTATTCCGATGTGTTTGGTGAGGAATTGATGGAGACCGTCAGACAGTACCAAACGGCTGAATGATATGACCTTTTCCAGGCTTGTAATGCGTATATCCCATCTAAGTTTGGCCGTAGCCGCCTGTGGAGCCGCCGCGTTGGCGGCCCTGGTTATCTATACGGTCTTTATGCGCTGGGTCGTGGGACAAACGCCTAATTGGGCGGAAGAGTTGCCGCGATTAGTGCTGATCTGGACAGCCCTATTGGGCTCAGTTACCTGCACATACCAACGCTCTCACCTCAATGCCGGGTTGCTGCCGCTGATCGTACGCTCCATCAACGTCCGCCGAGTCATCAACAAGGCCACGGATATTGTTCTACTAGTAATGCTTCTGGTGCTAGCCAAGGCTGGTTGGGATCTAGCAGTACTGACCATGAGCATGACCACTACAGCGTTAAAAATGCCTGTTGGTGTCATTTATCTCTCAGTGCCAGTGGGTTGCGTAGGTATGGCGTTGATGCAAGTACAGCACGTGTTGTCTCCAGGAGATTCGCTATGACCGCAGGTGCACTTACTCTGCTGGGCGTCTTTGGATTCGCTATTTTAGTTAATATCCCGATTGCCTTCAGCTTGATTCTCGCCGCTCTCGTCTATCTGCTCGTGTTTGGTGCGGCCCCTATGATGGTTTCAGCGCAGCAGTTCGTCGGAGGGATGGATAGCTTCACCTTGCTGGCGATTCCCCTATTCATTCTAGCGGCACAACTGATGAATAGCGCTGGCCTGACCAAGCGTATCGTGCATCTTTGCATGTCCCTAGTCGGCGATATTCGGGGCGGGCTAGCTGTCGTAGCAGTCATGGCCTGTATGTTGTTTGGTGCCTTATCGGGGTCAGGAGTGGCAGATGTTATTGCCATCGGCAGCATGCTGTTACCTGCAATGCATAAGAATGGCTACCACAAGGGTTTTAGCAGCGCACTCGTTGGGTGTGCAAGCTCCTTCGGAACAGTGATCCCTCCTAGTATCGTCATGATTGTCTATGGCACCACGTCTAATACATCGGTGGGTAAACTCTTCATGGGCGGCGTAATTCCTGGCCTGTTGTTGACCCTCTCATTAATAGGTGTAGCACTTTATATTTCGCGGAAACATGGCTGGGCTGGGGTCAAGCCTTCCGGCCCCGCAGAACGTCGCCGAGCGGTCATCGATGCACTGCCTGCACTCATGGTACCGGTGCTAATCATTGGTGGAATTCGCTTCGGCGTATTCACACCGACCGAAGCAGCGGCCTCCGCCATTCTCTATGCCCTTGTACTCGGCTTGGTGCTCTATCGCTGCCTCTCACTACGAGACATTATCAACTGCGTCATCGCCACAGCAGAAACGAGCGCCGCCATCTTAGTCATTATCGGCGCTGCTGGTCTCTTCGCCTGGGGGCTGACTTATGAGCAGGTACCACAAACCATCGCAGGGATCATCGGCGATTGGACAAATAGCACACACACTGTGTTGCTGTTGCTAACTGCAGTATTGCTGGTGCTCGGAACCTTTATGGAGAGCATCGCCATCATCATCATCATCACCCCCATCGTCATGCCTCTGCTCTCCCAGTACGGCATCGATCCTGTGCATTTCGGTGTGCTGCTGACCGTCAACCTCGCTATAGGTGCCAATACGCCCCCCCTGGGTATAGACCTAATGGCGGCCTGTCGTATTTCGGGTATCAGCGTTATGGAAACGTTACGCCCGCTTTCTCTAATGCTGATGTCCATGCTTGCCGTCCTAATGCTCATCACATTCGTGCCTGACATCGTGCTGTTCTTACCCAACCTGATGGAGTGACTTTAATGCTTCATAGCACACTAACAGGCTGTCGAAGCTGGCTTTTCGTACCAGGGCATGACGCCGATTGTTTGGCTGACGCGTTGGACTCTGGGGCCGATGCCATCGTTATTGATCTGGAGGAATTCACCCCGGCAGCATCACGCCATACTGCCTGCCAAGCGTTCGTCAGCATGGCCGAAAGCTGTCGGCAAAGAGGCGTCTCTCCCATGGTCCGAATCAATGCCTTAGATAAGGGAGGCCGAGCAGAGCTGAAACTGCTAATGGGTGCCTCTCCTGAGGCGGTCTTCCTGCCCAAAGTCGAGGAAGTAACACAACTGACGGCACTTTCGTCAGCACTTAGTCGCGAAGAAAAACACTGGGGTATAGCACCAGAAACTACCGCCATTATACCGACTATAGAGAGCCGCTTGGGGATCAAGCGGATCAGCGAATTATTACATTCTTGCCCGCGCGTTTTAGCCGCTCTGCTCGGCACTGGTGATTTAGCACATGACCTAAAGCTGTCTCCAGAAGAGCGTAGCGCCTCGCTAGCCCCCTTCCGACAGTTATTTCTCAGGGCTTGCGATGATGCCGGCATGTTGGCAATTGACGGCCCGTGGCCAGCAAAAAAAGGGTTCGAAGCAGACCAGTCTTGGTCTTATCAATGCGGCTTTCGAGCTCGTTGTGTTGTCGATTCTCGCCAGATTAAGCCCTTGCATCGGCTGTTATCTGCCCCGTCTACCTAACCATTCGTTCAAAGAGATCTTGCCCATGAGCAACGCCGTCACCCCGACACGCAACGGGGGCCAAATCCTGATTCAACAATTACGCCAGCATGGTGCTCGGCGCGTTTTTCTGGTCCCTGGCGAGAGCTATCTGCCCTGTATTGATGCACTTAATGAGCATCGTGATGCTATCGAGCCTATTGTCTGCCGCCAAGAGAGCGGTGCTGGCTACATGGCCGAGGCCTATGGCAAGCTAACCAACGAGCCTGGAATCTGTTTTGTCACCCGAGGGCCTGGCGCCACCAATGCATCAATTGCCGTCCATACGGCTTATCAAGACTCGACACCGATGATCCTTTTTATCGGACAAGTCGGCAACGATTTCATCGAACGCGAGGCCTTTCAGGAGATCGACTATCGCCGCATGTTCGGACCAATGGCCAAATGGGTAGCCCAGATTGACGACACTGCACGGATACCTGAGTTCATCGCCAGAGCCTACTCTGTCGCGACCAGTGGCCGCCCTGGCCCAGTAGTTTTGGCCTTGCCAGAAGACACGTTGTGGGGCGAAGCCTGTGTTGCTGATGTGGAGCCTCGGCAGCGCCTACACAGTTACCCTAGCCAACAACAATTGCGCGAGTTGCAACAGCATCTAGAGCGGGCCGAAAAGCCATTCCTATTACTGGGTGGTAGCGGATGGACCGAGCAGGCCCAAATGGATATTGCTGCGTTTGCCGAGCGCTACGCTCTTCCCGTTGGCGTTGCCTGGCGACGCCTAGAGTGTTTTAACCAACACCATGAGAATTTCGTTGGTCACGTTGGTAGCGGCATGCATCAAGCTTTGCGTGAGCAGCTCAAGTCCTGCGATCTGATTATTACGCTGGGGACACGATTAGGCGAACCTACGACAGAGGGCTACAGCTGGATCGAATCGCCCGTGCCAAGCCAGACATTAGTCCATATCTATCCCGACCCCGAAGAACTGGGGCATGTTTATCGTCCTGACCTTGCTATTAATGCCGACGTGGTTGGTTTTTCGGCAAGCCTAGGAGAACTAGCTCCCGAGATAACACCAGCATGGAAACAGGCGACGGCCACTGCTCGACGAGCCTATCTTGATACTCTTATACCTTTAGAGGCGCCTGGACGGCTTAGCCTAGATAAAGTCACCCGAACGGTAGATCGACTACTGAACGGCAAAGGCTGTATCACTGTCGGCGCTGGCAACTACGCACTTTATGCTCATCGCTATATCCAGTTTGGTGGACTTGGCAGCTCGTTAGCTCCCACGGTTGGTGCAATGGGTTACGGCCTTCCCGCAGCCATCAGCAGTAAGCTCGAGCACCCTCAACGGCCGGCCATCTGTTTTGCCGGTGACGGTTGCTTCCAGATGAATTTGCAGGAGCTCGGTGTGGCCCTGCAGTACCGACTGGGTATCGTCATACTCGTCTTCAACAATGGCATGTGGGGCACCATCCGCGCCCATCAGGAGAATGACTTTCCTGGCCGAGAGATTGCGCTGACATTCACCAACCCTAAGTTTGACTCCCTGATCAAGGCCTATGGCGGACATGGAGAGATCGTCGAGGACGACGCTTCGTTCGAAGCTGCCTTTAATCGTGCCCTAGCCTTTACTGAGCAAGAACACTTGCCCGCTTTGATTGAGCTGCGTTATGACGCTGATGGTATTGCACCAGGAGAGCGTCTAAGCGCAATCCGTGCTACAGCTCTTGAAAGCCAAAAATATAGTAATGACACAGGAGAGCTCTGATGACTGAGTCTACTTTCTCGACACTCCGCATTGATGGACAGCGCCTATGGCGCTCATTAATGAACCTTGCTGACATTGGTGCCACACCAAAGGGGGGCAATTGTCGGTTGGCGTTGACGGAAGAGGATCGACTTGGTCGTGAGCTTGTGTCTAGCTGGTTGCGAGACGCTGGCTTGACCATAGATGTTGATCAAATGGGCAATATCTTCGCTCGTCGTGCGGGAAGCCGTAATGACCTACCCCCGGTGGCCACCGGAAGTCACCTCGACACCCAGCCCACCGGTGGCCGTTTCGATGGCTGTTACGGTGTACTAGCCGGGCTGGAAGTTATGCGGGTTCTCAATGATCACTCTATTACTACTGAAGCACCACTAGAGGTAGTGATATGGACTAACGAAGAGGGCTGCCGCTTCGTTCCAGTCATGATGGGATCTGGGGTGCATGCTGGCGTAATCCCGCTTGAGACCGCGCTAGCTGCCAAAGATCGCAATGGAGACACTGTAGCTGCTTCGTTGGAACGTATCGGTTACAGCGGTGACATTCCTATGGGTAGCAAAACCTTCGGTGCCTATATCGAATCCCATATCGAGCAAGGTCCAGTACTTGAAGCAGAAGGAATAGCTGTTGGCGCGGTAACCGGCTCTCTAGGCTTGCGCTGGTTCGATGTTGTGGTCACCGGTCAAGAAGCCCATGCTGGGCCGACACCCATGCCCTATCGTCGTGATGCGCTAAAACGGGCCGCTGAACTCATCGGCGATATCCTAGCGCTGGCTGATCCGTATCAGCCGCACGGTCGCGTCACCTGTGGGGAGTTCGACCTTTATCCAAACTCACGTAATGTCATTCCTGGGCGAGTAACCTTCAGCGTTGATATTCGCCATTTGGAGAACGAGACGCTTGAACAGATGGAGCACGCTCTCCAAGATATCTGCTCAAAGCATCATGAGCCTGGAAAAGTAACCGTAGAACTGCAGGACGTTCAGCGGGTGCCACCGACACCATTCAACAGCGACCTAGTAGATCTCATTCGCGCTAGCAGCGATGGACTTGGCATACCCTACCGCGATATCGAGACCGGGGCCGGTCACGATGCCGTCTTCATAAGTCGTGTTGCACCCACGGCTATGATTTTCGTTCCCTGCGAAGATGGTATCAGTCACAACGAAAGCGAAAATGCTACACCAGAGGATCTTGAGGCTGGCGCCAACGTGCTGTTACACACCATGCTGCGCAAGGCCGGTATCGCAGCATCTTAAAATAAGGATATGACAATGCATGATAAAGCTTACTGGCAAACGCTAGCCAGCCGTCTACAGCTGACCACTCAAGCCTTCATCGACGGTGAATTTGTCAACAGCTTTGACGGCTCAACTCTAAAGGCTTACAACCCGGCGACAGGCCAGATGATAGCCAACGTGACCGCCTGCAGTGGTGTGGATATCGATCGTGCGGTACTTGCCGCACGTCGAGTCTTCGAATCGGGTGACTGGTCTCGCTGTCCTCCACTAGAGCGCAAACGAGTTTTGCTCCGCTTCGCCTCGCTTATCGAAACGCACGCTGAAGAGCTAGCGCTTCTACAAACACTCGAAATGGGAAAGCCAATCGCTGATAGTTTGGCCTTTGACTTGCCCGAAACAGCACGCTGTGTGGCCTGGTATGCCGAGGCGATCGATAAACAGTACGGTGAGATAGCCCCCACCAGCGAAGACGTTCATGCCACCATCACCCGCCAGCCTCTCGGTGTGGTTGCTGCTGTGGTGCCATGGAATTTTCCACTGATGATCGCCGCCTGGAAATTCGCCCCAGCACTGGCAGTCGGCAATAGCGTCATACTCAAGCCCGCCGAGGCCTCTAGCCTTAGTGCTCTCAGGCTAGCTGCACTAGCCAAGGAAGCGGGCCTGCCGGATGGCGTATTCAATGTCACCCCTGGCCACGGCGCTATCGCTGGCGAAGCGTTGGGAATGCATCCACAGGTCGATGCACTCGCCTTCACAGGATCCACCGCCACAGGCAAGCGATTTATGCGCTACTCCAGCGAGTCCAATCTAAAGCGGGTATGGCTCGAATGCGGAGGCAAATCTCCGCACATAGTCTTTGCTGACTGCCCAGACCTGGATGCCGCTGCACAAGCCGCTGCCGCGGGTATCTTTACCAACCAGGGGGAGGTGTGTATTGCAGGCTCTAGGCTGTATGTGGAAGCGTCTATTTTTGATGATTTCTTGCCACGACTGGTTTCCGCGGCAAAAAACATGCCAGCTGGCGATCCGCTGGATCCCTCTACGCGTATGGGAGCGTTAGTCAGCGCCGATCATCATGCCAAGGTATTAAACTTTATCGAGCAAGGACTCAGCGAAGGCATGGCTCTCCACCACGGAGGAAAGCATGCGACGCCTATAGAAGGAGGATGGTACGTTGAACCAACAATCCTGGAAGGAACCCAAACCACCACGGTGATGCGCGAGGAGATCTTCGGGCCAGTGTTAGGTATAAGTCGCTTCACCGACGAGACCGAGGCCCTCGCCTTGGCTAACGACTCGATCTATGGACTTGGAGCTGGACTCTGGACCGCTGACCTTGGCCGTGCGCATCGCGTATCAAAGCACCTTCAGGCTGGCTTGGTTTGGGTCAACTGCTATGCCGATGGTGATATTAGTGTTCCCTTCGGTGGCATGAAGCAGTCCGGTTTTGGTCGTGATAAATCTCTTCATGCGCTGGACAAGTATTCAGATCTAAAGACGACCTGGTTCAATTTAGCCTACAAAAAATAATACCATCAGCTATTTAGCTGTTTCGACATCAGACATTTCGTCGAACACTTCAAGTCCAGTGGTAAGCCGCTCCTCAAGCTGCACCTTGCCCATAGCATTAAGGAAAAACTCCATAAAGATGGTCTCAGCTTCGCTGAAACGAGCATCCTGATGCCACATCACGTGCAAATCGATTTCAGCGACACCATCATAGGGCGGAAGGGGCCAGAGCCGACCTTCCGCCACATCTCTCTGCACTAAATGCTCGGGCAGGCAGCCAATACCCCATCCAGCAATTACCATCCGCTGAATTTCTTGGAGACTGCTCGACTGACCTACCACATTCCCCTTCAACCCATGATGGGCACGAAACACGGCAAGCGAGGAGAGCACACCATCAAGTTGCTCGCTACCAAAGGAGACATAGTTTTCACTCCTTAGGCTATCCATCGGCAAGTTGTGACGCCCAAAAAGCGTATGGCTTTTGCCGCAGTAGAGCCGATACCGCTGCCGCGCTAGTATCTGACTATTCAGATTGCTCGGACACTGCAGTGCCAGACAAATACCCATGGCTCCCTGCCTTTGAGCCAGCGCATTCTGCACCTCTTGGCTCGACATATCCTCGATACTAAATGTGATCTGGGGGAACTGCTTATGAAAGCGCTCGAACACACTGTCCAGAAACCGGCATTGAATGCCCGTGATGAAGAGGAGAGAAATATGACCGACTACCTCAGGATCAAAATCTCCCACTGAAGCCGCTAATCGGGCTACGTTAGCATAAATATCGATGGCTTCTCGATAAACGAGATGACCAGCTTTTGTTACAGTAAAACTATGGCTATCGCGCTCAATCAGCCGTTGTCCTAGTCGCTCTTCCAGCCTCTTCAAAGAGAGACTGACCGCTGGTTGCGATAAGTACAACCTGCTTGCAGCCTTACTGACGCTCCCCTCTTGAACAATCACAATAAAAGTTCTGAGAAGATTCCAATCCAGAGTATCGTGAACGGGTCTCATAAAACCTCTTCTTTATTCTTAGCAACATAGTCCATTTTCATACCAAAAAAGACTTACTAAAAAATTAAAAACAATATAAACATAAAAAAACACGCAGAGCATAACACCGTCTTAACACTGCACCACAATGATGCTTGAGATAAATATGTTTATATTTTTTGTGCCAATTAAGTGCCAAAAGAATTAACTAAAAATTAAAAATAGGCTCTCTAACATCATACACAGAACCTCTACATGAAAAAGCAACCTTGTATAAATCTGATTAATCTTATTTATAAAAAATAGAAAACTCTAGATTTTTATATTCTATTGACCGTTAACCAGTGCCATGACTAGATTACAAAGCTTCATGCAGAAAAGCTAACTACTTAGTAAAAATACAAAGAGGTAGACAATGAACCGCTCCATTGCCGTAATCATCCTTACCCTGAGTGCATCACAAGCCATGGCCACCGAGCTGAGAATGCTCACTAGCTATGATCAAACCAGTGCTTATACCCGCGAAGTTGCCCAACGATATATAGCAAGAGTTGGGGAGGCCAGCCAAGGAGATATTAAGATCAACTTGAATGGCCCCGATGTTGTATCACCTTTCGAGCAGCTCGAGCCTGTGTCATCTGGTGTTTTCGACCTGCTTTACACCCATGGCGCCTACCATACCAATACCACTGGTGTAGGCGCCGCTATGGATGCCGTCTTCGTAAACCCTGATGCCACCCACGAATCAGGCCTCTGGGAATTTATCGATACATACTACAACGAGCTTGGGCTTAAGTTAATTGCAATCCCTCCATTGGGCAGTAGTGGCTTTCAATATGTACTCAAAGAGCCTATTGAGGGTACACCAGGCTTGGAGGGGCGCAGAGTTCGTGGCAGCGCGACTTATACCAGCACCACTCAAGGGTTAGGTGGAACACCTGTACTGATGTCTGGAGGCGATGTTTATTCGTCTCTTGACCGAGGAGTGATTGATGGAGCCGCCTGGGGACTCAACGGCGTCGAAGATTTCGGTTGGAACGAAGTTGCAGGATATTTTACCAAGCCTACCTTCGGCCAAACCTACACCTATCTGTTCATGAACCTGACAGCATTCAACGCGCTCGACGAGGCAAAACAGGACCTACTCCTCGAACAAGGCAGAGCGCTGGAAAATGAAACGGCCGCCATCCTTGATGAGCTGGCGCAGCAAGAGTGGGCTTCACTGAGAGAGAAGGGAATGCAGGAAACATACTTCCAGCCAGCTGATGCGGAGCGACTCGATGCCCTGGTCAATGAGGGTATTTGGCAGTTAGGGATCGACAAGTCCCCTGAAGCGGTTAGCAACATGCGTGAGATCGCCGAACAGAACAATATGACCGCAACTGTCGAGTAGGTACCACCATGCCCCACCCGATAGCTAGACTCCATGACCGTATCACGCGATTCGGGTTCTACCTTGGCGGTGCCACCTTGTGTGGCATCGTCCTATGCTTCTGGGTCGAAGTGGTCGCTCGTTACTTTTTTAATGCCCCGACTCTATGGTCAAGTTCCCTTGTGGCTTATTTTCTTTGTATCGCGGTATCGTTGAGCATGCCAGAACTAGCACGCACGAATGGCCACATCGCAATCACTGTACTACCTGAAAGGCTCTCTCCTATCATGCGACAGCGCTATGACCGGATGATCGCCCTAGTGGCTGGAAGCGTCTGTATTGTCACCGCCTGGATCATCGTTAAGGAAACACTCCGGCAATTTGATGGAGGCACGACAACCGCGCTGGGTCTTGATATTCCTAAATACTGGGTTTCAAGCTTCATCTGTTATGGCTTTATCAATACCTCTTTGCACTTCCTGCGCCACGCTTTGTTTGCGGCCCCCCCACACAACAGCAACGAGCAACAGGAGGCTTAAAACATGGAATGGTACATTTCTCTAGGTATTGCGCTCACATTGCTGATGGGGCTATTTGCTCTGGGCGTGCCGATTTTCATCGCCTTTCTTACCGTCAACGTCCTGGGGACTTTCTGGCTGATGGGGAGTGCGGGCTTCGGCATGTTCGCCAATAGCGTATACAGCACCGTTACGTCAGAGACTCTCACTACCATCGTACTATTCGTTCTAATGGGAGAGTTGCTGTTCCGCTCAGGCTCGATAGACGTCATTTTCGATGCTCTGGACACCCTTATGGGCCGCATTAAAGGACGCCTGTACTTTTTTGTCATTGTACTTGCCACTCTATTCGGTGCTCTATCGGGATCAGCGTTGGCGGTAACCGCTATGCTGAGTCGCTCAGCGCTGCCTACAATGCAGCAGCGTGGCTATGATGACCGCCTTTCTATCGGCCTGATTCTGGGTGGAGCCAGCTTGGCACCAATCATCCCCCCGAGCCTACTGGTCATCATAATCGGCTCCATGGTCGATATCTCAATCGCGCGACTGCTGATCGCCGGTATTATCCCCGGTATTCTCCTGGCAGGACTATTTGTCAGCTACGTCGTAGTGAAATTGATGCTCAATCCTTCCTTGGCACCTACTGCCGACGAAGGTGGGGGTGGAACGTGGCGAGCACGCGGAAAGGCACTACTGAAAATGGCACCGTTCAGTATCATTATTTTCTCAGTGCTTGGGCTAATCATGCTAGGGGTTGCCACGCCTTCGGAATCTGCAGCCACTGGCGTGCTTGGTGCCATGTTGGTAGCGGTTTACTACCGCCGATTCACTCTCAAAATGGCCAAGCAGGCGGTACTTTCTTCGCTGGGCATCAGTGCCATGATCATAGCTATCCTAGCCTGCTCGAAGTTGTTCAGCCAACTGCTCTCTTTCGCTGGTGCGACCTCCGGCCTAGTCGGGTTGGCTACCAGCCTAGAGCTGGACCCCATGTGGATGTTGTTACTACTGATGCTCGTGCCACTCATTGCGTGCATGTTCATCGATCAGATTGCGTTCATGATGGTTGTCATTCCGATTTATGCACCGTTAGTCAAGCTATACGGCTTCGACCCCATCTGGTTCTGGACTCTATTTTTGATCAATATCTCTGTCGGCAGCCTAACGCCCCCTTTCGGCTATAACCTATTTGCAGTGAAAGGCGGCGCACCATCAGTACCTATGCAAACGATCTTTGCCGCAGCTTGGCCGATCGTCATCTGCTTCCTCTTCGGCATGCTAGTACTGTTCTTCTTGCCCTCTCTTATCACGTTTTTACCCAGTTTGATCTGACCACTCGGAGATGTTTATGTATCACATCGCACAGATGCCAGCACCGATTGACACCCACATCAGTCAGCAACTACTCGAGTGTGAGACGGCCACTATTGGTCACTTCAGAGAAAATGGATTCATCGATCCAGCTATCCACTCATTGCTCGCTCAGACTCGGGTGGTTGGGACTGCTGTGACTCTCTCCCTTCCGCCTACAGATGGCACGCTGCTTAATCACGCGATGCGCTTAGTACGCCCTGGAGACATATTAGTTATCGACAGGCAAGGCGACGACCGACACGCATGTTGGGGTGGAGTGATGACTCACGTAGCCAAGAAGCTAGGTGTGGGAGGAGTCATCATCGACGGAATGGCGACGGACGCACAAACTATTCAAGAGCTAGGATTTCCGGTTTGGTGCCGAGGCATTTCAGCCTTGACGACTAAATTGGCGGGGTTGGGAGGCACTATGAATATGCCAGTAACTCTCGGAGGGCTCGTTATTCACCCTGGTGATATTATCCTCGCTGATGAGAGTGGTGTTCTAGTAGTACCTGCTCAAGAAGCCGTTACGATTGCCTCAAAGGCCATTATGCTACAACAACAGGAAGAGGCAATTCTCCAACGGGTGGCCCAAGGAGAGTGCTTACCTGATATTAGCGGAGCCACCGAAATCATTGAGCGAGTTAACAGAATAGAACCTTAACTAGTTATAAAGCTGACAGCTGCTAAACGAAGTCCGCTAAGAAAGTAATGTATTAGCCAGTGCTCTGTTGCCGCAGAAGCACTTTCCCATTTCCTATGCAGTTGACGGCCTCTCTAGTGTAGCGATACTCCTTCAAGCCTCCCCGAAGTGACGTCGAAAAGATAAAACTTATAGGCCTAGAGTACTAAGCATAAGTTTCAGCTGGTTATTTAGCATGGGCAGCCCTGGTTGTACCATGCAACCTAGACTCTTTGCTTTCTTTAAAAGATGAGTTTCTGAAGGATCCATAATAATATCAGCAACTACTTGATCTTTAGTCAAGCCATTAGCATTTAAAGGTAAAGGATCATTTTTTCTAAGCCCAAGCGAAGTAGCATTGACGACAAGGTCATGGCCTGCGGGATTATGATCACCTAATACGATGTTGATATTCGGATGTTCTTTTTTAAGGTTATAAATAAGTGCCTCTGCTTTTTCTAGCGTTCTATTAAAGATGGTGATTAATGAAACATTTTCTTCTGCTAGTGCAAAAGCAATAGCGCTTGCAGCCCCACCAGAGCCAACTAAATAAACAGAGCGACCTTTTGGTTCAAAACCGTTCGCTTTTAATCCGGCTACAAAGCCTTTTCCATCAAGAATATATCCATGATAATGCCCACCAGAGGTGCGACGAACTACATTAACAGCTTGTGCACAACGTGCATCCTCTGTTAACTGATCGCACAAATGTGACATAGCCGATTTATGTGGCACTGTAACTACGAAACCGGCTAGATTTTGCATAGAAGAGAGGCCTTTCACAAACTCTTCCAGGCGATCTCGATGCACATGAGCCGGGACCATAACAGCGTCAATACCATTCTCTTTACATAAATCATTAAATTTTTCTGGTGTTTTCACGTGTTCAATCGGATCAGCGATAATGAAACACACTTTAGTTTTTCCGGAAACATTCATATACCCCACCTTAAAAAGTCAATAGTTAAAGAAACTCATAATCATTTTATATAGATAACACCATCAAGCATTCAAATAAACATTCATCCTTTTCGCTGCCTGGCGCAAATGATTTTCAGCTGCCAATGCAGCGCCATCACAATTTCCACGTTTAATATTCTCAAATATCTCAGCATGCTCTGAAAAAACTTCATTTACTAAATCATGAGAATATTTAGAGGTATTTAGCCTGGCCTGACGAATCAGCTTTCTTACTGAATGATCAAGATGCTCATTTAAATCAATAAAATATCCGTTATGAGTTGCTTCAACTATCGATCTGTGGAAAAGGTAGTCCTCATGATCGGCAAGCTCCCCTTTAGCGATAGCCAACTCCATTCCCAGCAGCGCCTGTTGAATCTTTTTCAGGTCTGTACTATCGCGTTTTGATGCAGCAATTTTCGCAGCCCCTGATTCAAAAAATATCAAAAAATCAATAATTTCCTGAAAAGTTTCTTCATCCCTGGCTGGAAAATCACCAACTTTAAACGACCGAGCATGAGTGTTCTCGGCAACGGTTGTTTTTTTCCCCTGCCCAGTATCAATTACCCCCTCCTTTTTTAGGTAAGAGAGAGCTTCCCGAACTACCGTCCGGCTTACCCCAAACTGTTCACACAGCTCACGTTCGCTTGGCAAGCTATCCCCTGGTTTTAGGAGTCCATTGTTTAACTCTCTATAAAACCAGTTAACTAATGAGTCCGATAACGGCTTAGCAATATCCATTTTAGATAAAACCTCCAAAGAACTTTACAATTTTCTCTGACAATTGTTTTACATTACTTGTTTAGGTAACCAAGTAGCTATTTCAGGATATATCGCAATAAGCGCCATACCCAAGACAATCACTAAAACATAAGGAGTAACCGACTTATAAATATGCAGCATTGTAATTTCTTTTGGCGCGACCCCTTTCAGGTAGAAAAGATTAAATCCGAAAGGAGGAGTCATGTAACCAATTTCCATCATGATAATAAACATTATGCCAAACCAGATGGGGTCAATGCCGTTAGCTTGTATCAAAGGTACAAAAACAGGCAGAGTGATCATCATTATCCCAACTGGATCCATTACCATACCCAGTAAGAACACAATAAATAGCATAGCAAATACTACCCCCCATTCTCCCCCGGGTATAAACGCCATGATGTCTGTAATTACACGCTGGGCCCCCATAGAAGTATAAACGGTACTAAATGCATATGCCGAAAAAAGTATCCACATTATCATGGAAGTTAGAACTAAGCACTTAATCGAGGCATCAGAAATCAACTTAAATGTTAGTTGTTTATGGACAGCCGCTGATATTATAGACCCAAGTACTCCAACAGCAGCAGCCTCCGTTGGGGTGGCCATGCCACTAAGAATAGAACCCAGCACCAATGCCACAATCATAATCGGCAGTAAAACCCCTTTTAATGCCACAATTTTTTCATTCCAACTCCCTCTATCCTCCTTCGGTAGAGATGGGCCAAGGCTCGGGTTTATAAAGCACCGTATAGCAATATATGCGGATACCAAAATCATAAGCAAAATTCCTGGCATAACCCCAGCAGCAAATAGTGCTCCTACTGAAACACCTGTCAGCATTGAGTAAAGAATCATTACGATGCTTGGAGGAATTAAAATCCCAAAACCACCACCCGCATTAATGCACCCTAGCGCCATTTCTCTATTATAACCACGGGCAAGCATCGCAGGCAGAGCCACGGCTCCCATAGTCACAACGGCTGCGCCACTTACACCTACCATTGCCCCAAAAATAGCACATATAAATACTGTGCCAATCGCCAATCCTCCACGCACTCCTCCCCACCATAGGTGCATCATTCTATATAATGATAGTGCAACTCCAGACCGTTCTAGAATAATAGCCATTAAAATAAATAGCGGAACAGATATTAAGGTAAAGCTATTCATAGTACTCCACATTCTTGATGCAATCATATAGAATGCATCACTCCCCCATGTGAAGTATAAAAATATTACGGATATTCCTCCTAGAACCCAAGCGAGCGAAACACCTAAAAACAGAAAAAAAACTAAAGAACCAAAAAACAAAACTGTCAGCAATTCAGTACTCATGGATCCTCCTTTATATTGTTATTAAGAGAGTTATATCTCTATATTTTTCTCGATGAGAATTAGAAAATCTTCCACAAAATTAGCAATTCCTTGTAGTAAAAGCAGGCAAGCACCTACTGGAACAGCAAGTTTTACAGGCCATATTTGAGGGTTCCAGGCTGATCCAGACCTTTCGATTCTGCTTATGGAGTCACTGGCCAACTCCCACCCTTCGGTGATCAATACTAAGATAAAAGCAAAGAACAGAAATGACGTTAACAAATTAATGAAAGATTGAGTTCTCGGGCCTAAGTTTTGGTAGAAAATATCAACATTCACATGCCCCTTATTTGCTAACAAATAGGCGCCAGACAACATAACATATGCTCCGAAAACAAGCTGGGAAAGCTCTCCTGTCCATGTCGTCGGTTGCCTAAAAAAATATCTCATAATGACTTCAGCTATGAGCAATATAAATATCAAATATATGGAATATCCTACGACTCGACCAACCATCAAATTCATGGCGGTTATATAGCCACATAATGACTTAACGTAGTGCATATATAGCTCCAAAAAATTAAATTGTCTGCCCAGAGCTCATACTGGGCAGACGAATGATTAATGCTTGGAAATATCATCCCTAAAGCTTCTCAGCATTTCTATTGCTGCTGAAGCACTATCTCCTTTATTTCCCTCAAGCTCCCAAATATTATTTGCTTCGATCTCCATTTTTTCCCTTACATCATCAGGGAAACTTATAGAAGTAATATCCTGAGAGCTTTCAATTTTTCTTAAGGCGACTGCTTCACGATACATATGATCAATAGTCGTACTCCAAAAGTGATCCTCAAGTGTATCTTTTAGAATGTCTTGGATATCACCTGGAAGTCTTGCAATAGCATCTTCGTTAATTATATAGGCTTCCAACGCACCAATGAGAATAGGATCTTGTACACGATAAGAAGCAACTTCATAGAACCCCATATTGGATGCCTCTTGAACAGCCCCCCAAACTCCCGCATCAAATGTTCCTGTGGCAAGGGCTTGATAAAGCTCAGTGCCAGGGATAAACGAAGCTGCAGCACCAACATTTGTTAAGAAAGTTTGGGGAACTCCAGCAACCCGTATACGCATTCCTTCAAAGGTTTCGAGGCTGTCTATTTCGACTCTAGAGAACATCTCGTAGGGATAAACTTTGTCTGAGGCATAATATAGGCCGTAACCGGCTGCCTCTTCTCTAATGATCTCTTCAAACCCAAGGTTTTTAAAATAGTGAGCGGCTTGCCACACCTCATCGAATGCACCAGGAAGCCCGAAAGCAATGCCCGCTGTTTCGAGCTGATCTGTCAGATAGGCAGGTGAAGTCAAAGCCATAGGAATGACACCACGGCGAACTGCATTGAAAAGCTCAGTTGCTCCAAAGAGGCTATCAGCAGGATAAAGATCTAGAACTAACCTACCACCTGTGCGTTCTTCCAACGTATTTTTCAGCTTAACGAGGCTGTGTTCCCAAGTTGGACTTGCCATAGGAAGGTGTGTAGTTACTCGCCATACATATTGTTCATCTTCGGCAAGAACTTGAGAAATGCTAGCTGTCAGCAAAGTGGCTGAAATAGCGCCATGTGCAATAATTTTTAACACATTCATGAGCAACCTCTTAGGCGTTGTTTGTCAATTATTATATCTTGTCATACAAAATTCCCTTCTTGTATGACAAGATAGTCTTTAACAGCAGGCCTTGAGAGTCAATATATCCTTTGGTATTACATTTTTTCATATACTACTGATTTACAAGGAGTTATTCAGAAGAGTGATTTATTTAAATTCTCTCTTCCATCATACTTTTCGCCTCGCTTCACTCTGGATCCGCTGTTTTTTTTCAATCAACGGCACGGCCATCCAGTAGAATTATCTAATGTAATATTCTATGGATTAGATGTAGGGGGATATCGTCAACGGAACAACTCGGCTGACAAAAGGGTTAAGAAATGCGTTAGATAGGTAGCATTTTTAGCGCAAACAAGAGGATAGCGCTCTATTAGCCAACTGTGCATCAACATTAGAAATATATCCCGCCGCTGCTTACGCACAATCTCGGCGGGATATAATATGCCTAACTTAGTTGGTAGACACGGCCTGATAGATTTCTAAGCGTTTTGCAGCATTTTCGAGATGTTGTGAAGCTGCTTTCTCCGCTTCAACCACATCCTGAGCCTCGATGGCATTAAAAATAGCCTCATGCTCTTGCTGGACCAGTTTAACCATATCATTTCTACGAGCAGTTTTTTCTCTGGCGATGCGTATCAAATTTCTAACGCGCGATTCTAGAAACTCTCCAAAGCTTATAAAGTAGCCGTTGTGAGTGGCGTGCAAAATGGCTCGATGGAATTGCATATCTTCATCAACTCCATTTTGCCCCTTGCGAATAGCTGAACCTAGATCATCAAGATGCTTACGAATTGATTTGAGATCGTCATTATTTCGACTTTTAGCGGCCTGTCTTGTGGCAGCAACTTCCACTGACATCAAAAAGCTAAAGAGATGGGAAAGGTCTTCTTTGTCTTCAAGACTAGGGTCTAGCCTGAAAACGGAGGATCCCTGTGGATTAACGAATTGGCCACGCCCTTGTTGGGAGATAACTAACCCATCAGATTTTAGGATAGAGATAGCCTCCCTGATAACTGGGCGGCTAACCCCGTAGATATTTGCCAACTCATGCTGAGTGGGAAGGCGTTTGCCCGGCTGAATTTCCCCGCTGTCGATGGACACTCTAATGCGTTTGGCTACTTCATCCGGAAGGGAGTGGCCTCTCAAGATGTGATTTGAAGTGGTTGTGTTCATTTTTGTGTCCATTTAGAGAGCAATCTTGCCTTAGTAATGAGTGAGCCCCGCGTATGTCAATTAATGTATAAGCCGCCATTGACCTGGATTGCTTCGCCAGTTATGTAGCTAGCCGCATCGCTGCAGAGAAAATCGACAACGCTGGCGACTTCATCAGGCCGGCCTAATCGCTGCAAAGGTGTGGAATCAATCATATTCTGTCGCTTGACCTCATCCAATGATTTCATCATACGAGTATCAATCAACCCAGGGGATACAGCGTTAACGCGAGTAAGAGGAGAGAGCTCTTGTGCCAGTGAACGAGTCAAAGTGAGAACGCCCCCTTTGGCTGTAGCGTAGGGGGTATGATTGATACTTCCACGTTGGCCAGCCAATGAAGCAAGGTTCACGATGGAACTACGACGACTTAATAAAGGGCGCAATGCCTGAATAGTATAGAAAACCCCATCCAAGTTAATAGCAAGACTGTTGCGCCATTCGCTCACCCCGATCTCGCCTAACGGAAGATGTTGATACAAGCCAGCTGCGGTAACGATGTAGTCAACCTGGCCAAAGATTTCCTGGCATTTTAAGGCTAGGCGCTCAGCATCTTCTGCTTTTGATACATCTTGCATCATACCATAGCAGCTCTGCTCGCCTCCTAGTGACTCGACGAGTGGGGTCAGCGCTTCCATGCTGATATCGGCCAGTAGTAAGCGTATGTTTCGATCATGAAAACGTTTTGCGATTGCTGCTGGGATTTCGCCTGCAGCCCCGGTAATCACAGCAGTCTCACAGTCTTGTTTATTCATTGATAGCTCCTGCATAGACAAAAGTCTTATTGTAAGGTTGTCTTACAAGTTGCAGTTTAGAAGGTGTAAATAAGCATGGCAAGACGAACATTGCTGGATACACAACAAAACCTATAGAACCAAATGCCTGAATTTTTAGCATGAGGATATGCTCGCAGCCACTCGCAATAGTGGCTGAAAGGGGTAGCGCCTGCTTAGAAAAAGTGCATGTTGCATATGGTTAGACACTGCTTGCGTGCAGCTTGTCGGATCGATGTAGGCACCGGAGAGTTTCCTCAGCAAACGATGGGTATTTCCTAACGCATTTAGTGGCTTGCCCCACAGGGTTGCCTAAGAAATTCCTACGTTATAAAAATTTGTAAGGCAACCATATCAATTTTGAGGCGCCGTATGATGCAAAAACAAAGACAGCACTCTGAGCGGGGAGCAGTAGTAGTTACTGGGGGCGGAAGTGGTATCGGACGCACCATTGCGGAGCAATTCGCCCGTGCAGGCGAGGCAGTAATAATCTTTGATTACAACAAAGCGGCTGCCGAGCAGGTGGCGTCAGACCTGAAGATTACTGGCTACCGCGCTGCGGCCTTTGCCGGCTCAGTGAGTGATGAGGCTGACGTTTCTGCTGCTTTCGCCCTTGCAGATACCTGCTTTGATGGTGTCAAGACGCTAATCAACAATGCCGGTGTCTCTGGTAACTGCCCAACCATTGAGCTAAGCCTCGCCGAATGGCAGCGCAATATTGATGTGAACCTTACTGGGGTCTTTTTATGCGCCCGTGAAGCCGGACGACGCTTGATTAAAGCTGGTCGGCCGGGGGTAATCATCAATATGGCCTCCATGTATGGCGTAGTCGCTGCACCTAATCGAATAGCTTACTGCGGCACCAAGTCTGGCGTAGTGATGATGACTAAGACGCTGGCACTCGAATGGGCCAGCGCCGGTATTCGAGTTAATGGTATCGCGCCTGGATACGTGCATACCGCCCTGACTCAAGAACTAATTGAGACAGGCCGCTTGAATGCTGAGGCACTTAATCATCGCACTCCTTTAGGCCGCTTCGGGACGCCAGAGGAAGTGGCAGATCTCGCCTGGTTCCTAGCCTCCGATCAGTCTCGCTTCATCACTGGCCAAGTCGTCGGTGTTGATGGTGGCTGGTCTGCCAATGGCTATCTCTGATTATTTGCGAGGAGAATTCAGCATGCCCCGTTTCAATACATTAAAGTCAGAAGCCGCTTGGCGTGAACTCATTACCACCGACAAAGACTGGAAAGCGGCCGATGCCAATATGCTGCGTAGCCTATTAGTCAGCATGCACCTGATTCGGGCCTTCGAGGAGAAGGTGCTGGAGCTGGCTGGCCAAGGGTTGGTGCACGGCCCTGCCCACTCGGCGATTGGCCAGGAAGGGGGAGCCGTCGGCTCTGCACTGCCCATGCGAGCCAGTGATCAGGTGAACGGGTCGCATCGTGCCCATCACCAATTTCTCGCTAAAACGCTACATTACGTGAGCCCTGAAGGCTTAGACCTAGCTGCCCCCGTCAATGAGAAAACACAGTGGCTACTGCAAAAGACACTGGCCGAAATTCTGGGCTTGGACCAAGGCTTCTGCCGCGGTCGTGGCGGCTCCATGCACCTACGCTGGGCCGAGGCTGGTGTACTTGGCACTAATGCAATCGTTGGTGGTGGCGTACCCTTCGCTGCAGGAGCGGCCTGGGCACATCGCCAGGCAGGGACGGGGGATACCACATTCACTTACTTCGGTGACGGTGCGGTCAACATTGGCTCTGTGCTGGAGACTATGAACCTGGCTGCAGCGTGGAAATTACCGCTTTGCTTCTTTATTGAGAACAACCGTTACGCAGTCTCCACGGTGGTCGACGAGGCTACCGCGGAGGCGCGACTGTCTGCGCGTGGCCAAGCCTTCAACATTCCCTCCTGGAAAGTCGATGGCATGGACCCGCTTGCCGTCTATCTGGCTACCCAGGAAGCGATGGAAGTGATGCGCAGAGGTGATGGCCCAACCATTATCGAAGTCGATGTTTATCGCTTTTATCATCAGAACGGTCCGATGCCAGGCAGCGCCTTCGGCTACCGCAGTAAAGACGAAGAGAAGGCTTGGCGCGAGCGTGACCCACTGGATCTAGTCGCCACCAAGATGATCGAGCGCAAGCTGATTGATAAAGACGATGTACAAAGTCTTCGTCACCAAGCACAACAAGCGATGGACAAGGCTGCCGCTGAGCTACTCGATATGAGTGGTAAAAAACCTGCAATTCATGACCATTTGTGGCCTTCACGTGATTTTGTTGATGCGCTCGTACGTGGTGATCTATCAGAGTTCGACGGCGCTCATTATGCGGAACAGGAACAGTTCATCGGCAAGTTTGAGGAGCGCAAGTTCATTGATGCCGTGGCAGGTGTAATGAACCGCCGTATGGAGCAGGATGAGCGTATTGTCGTGATGGGCGAAGACGTACACCGCCTCAAAGGCGGCACCAATGGCGCCACCCGTGGCTTATCAGAGCGCTTCCCCGACCGCTGCCTGGGTACTCCCATCAGCGAAAATGCCTTCGTCGGTCTTGGTGGCGGGCTCGCCATGGACGGCCGTTACCGCCCTGTTGTTGAGTTCATGTATCCCGACTTCATGTGGGTGGCCGCTGATCAAGTATTTAACCAAATCGCCAAGGCCCGTCATATGTTTGGCGGAGATGGCAGCATGCCGCTGGTGTTACGCACAAAAATAGCCATGGGGTCGGGATACGGTTCACAGCACTTAATGGATCCCGCTGGCATTTTTTCTACCTCACCGGGTTGGCGCATCGTCGCTCCCAGTACCCCCTATGACTATGTGGGCCTGATGAACGCCGCGCTCCTTTGTGAGGATCCGGTGTTGGTCATCGAACACATCGACCTCTACAACGTAAAAGGGCCCGTGCCGACTGATGATCTCGATTATCTCATCCCGCTAGGCAAGGCCAAGGTGTTACGTGAAGGTAACGCCGTCACCGTGCTGAGCTACCTCAATATGGTGCATCAAAGCTTAGAAGTGGCCGAGCGCTTAGGCGTTGACGCGGAGGTTATCGACCTGCGCAGCCTTGATCGCGACGGCCTCGATTGGGAGACCATTGGTGCAAGTATCATGAAAACCAATAACGTTCTGATCGTCGAGCAGGGTTCAGTCGGCACATCCTACGGCACCTTGCTGGGTGACGAAGTCCAGCGCCGGTTCTTTGACTACTTAGACCAGCCCGTGCAACGCGTGCACGGCGGCGAGGCCTCGCCGAGCATCTCGAAGGTGCTTGAGCACGCGGCCTGCGCCGGCCCCGAAGAAATCGAGGATGGACTTCGCCGGGTACTGGCTGGGCAGGGACAGCCACTGTAAGCCCCCCGCGTTATGACCTGCGACTCGCTTGGTGAACGCCAGAGTTGCACACAGAACGGTATTGAGGAGTTCCACACATGAAAATGGTCGCACCATTGGAAGTGGGCATTTGCTGCCAAAACCTTGAAGCGCTCAAGCGTTTCTATATTGAGCAACTAGCATTTATAGAAACGAGCTACTTCCAAATAACCGCCGATAAAGCGGGCGATACCGGCCTAACCAAGGGCGCCTATCAAGTTGTGCGCCTACAGTCTCCCTACGGCGAACGCCTCAAGTTATTGGAGCCACAGACTGCACCCATTACCGCCAATCATAGCGACACCATCCTTGAGCGGAAGGGAAATGTGTATTTGACATTTATCGTTGATGACCTCGCGGCAATGCTGGCCAAGCTGAAAAAGATCGGTGCTGAGTTACTCAGCGGCGACGAAATCGTCGAGGTGCGGCCCGGTACTTATCTGATCTTCGCCCGTGACCCCGAAGGTAACATCATCGAGTTTGTCGAGTACTCCGACATCCTAGGCTATCGACCTGACCTAGTAGGAAAATAATTTATGGCTACTGAAATTTTGATGCCATCGCTGGCGGCTGGCATGGAAGAAGCCACGCTGATGCGTTGGCTAAAGCATGAGGGCGATACGGTGGCCAAGGGCGATGTCCTTGCCGAAATAGAGACCGATAAGGCCATAATGGAGATGGAGTCTGAGGTCGATGGTAGGCTGGGCCAGATTCTGGTGCCCGCGAGCCCTGAGGCCGTTCAGGTCGGCACTCTCATCGCTGTCGTACTGGACGAAGAGGAGCCCACTTCAGTACTGGCCACCTATCAAACCGCACAAACGGTTGCCCCGCAGCCCGATTCGGCAAGCTTCCCAGCTAGCCCGACTCCAGCGCCAAGCCCTGTTCCAGATCAAGCCCCGGTGCAGCACAGCACGTCGCTATCACAAACATCACATACCCAGTCTAGCAACAGTGCTGAACGGATTTTCGCTAGCCCATTGGCACGCCGTTTGGCCAATCAGGCTGGCATCACGCTGAATAGCCTGACCGGCAGCGGCCCGCGCGGGCGCATCGTACGATTAGACGTCGAGCGAGCTTTACAACAACCACCCGCTGCAACCGCCACGGTTGAGATCACAAGTCCCGATACTGCTATCTCACCGCAGGGTGGAACCGATGCCAGTGTTGAGCGTATTCCCAATAGCGGCATGCGCAAGACCATCGCTCGTCGACTATGTGAGTCTAAGCAAACCGTACCGCACTTCTATTTAACGGTGGATTGCCGAGTAGATGAACTATTAGAACTGCGCTCTAAACTCAACGCAAATGCTTTACAAGCCAAGCCAGCGTACAAGCTGTCGGTGAACGACTTTATAGTATTCGCCGCCGCCAAGGCGCTGCGCCGGGTGCCCGAGGTTAATGCCAGTTGGACTGAGTCTGAAGTGATTCGATACCTCGACGTTGACATCAGTGTGGCCGTAGCCACTGAGAGTGGACTGATTACCCCGGTGGTGCGAGAGGTAGATCGTAAAGGGCTGGCCGAGATTACGACCGAAGTACGCTCACTGGCAGACAGGGCTCGTGCCGGGAAGCTGGCTCCTCGCGAGTATCAAGGTGGCGGTTTCACCATCTCTAATCTGGGCATGTACGGTATCCGTGAGTTCAGTGCAATTATTAATCCCCCGCAGTCAGCCATTTTGGCAGTAGGTGCAGTAGAGAAACGTCCAGTGGTCGTAGGCGACCAGCTCGCTGTCGGGAGCATGATGACCCTAACCTTATCCGCTGATCATCGTGTCGTAGACGGCTCCGTCGGTGCTCGCTTTTTGTCCGAGCTCAAGGACTTGCTGGAAGAACCACTTAACCTGCTGGTGTAGAAATGATGGAAAACTATCAAGTACTCGTGATCGGAGCCGGCCCCGGTGGTTATGTGGCGGCCATACGCGCGGCACAACTTGGGCTAAAGACGGCTATTGTCGAGCGCGCTGAGCTGGGCGGGGTTTGCCTCAATTGGGGCTGCTTGCCGACTAAGACGCTGCTTCGCTCGACCGAGATTCTGCGCTTGGCCCGCGAGGGCACACCATACGGGCTGGTACTTGATTCAGCTCCGCGCTTTGATCTGACAACCGCCATCAAACGCTCTCGGGACGTGGCTAAACAGCTCAACCGAGGCGTGCACGGGCTAATGAAAAAAAACAAAGTAACAGTACTTACCGGCCATGCCCGTCTGCTGGGCAAAGGTAAAGTTGCCGTCGACAACGCTGGTGCTGAGCAGGCAGTACAGGCCCAACACATCATCCTTGCCACCGGAGCTCGTGCACGCGCCATCCCTGGTTTCGAACCAGATAGTGAATCCATCTGGACAGCACGTGAGGCGATGGTGCCAAAAGCCTTACCAAAGAGCATAACCGTTATAGGCGCTGGCGCCATCGGCGTCGAGTTCGCCAGTTTCTATGCCACTGCGGGCAGTAAGGTGACGATCCTAGAAGCTTCAGATCGCATTCTCCCAGTCGAAGATTCCGAGATCTCAGGCTTGCTAGCTGAACACCTGCGCAAGCAGGGTATTGAGATTTATACCGGTGCCTATGTAGAGAATAAGGAAACGACAACCTGCGGTATTAAAGTCAATTTCACGAAAGGCGGCAGCCCCCTGTCGGTCGAGTCTGAGAAAGTAATACTAGCAGTGGGCATTACTGGAAATGTCGAAGGCTTGGGCCTGGAGAATACTAAGATCCAAGTTGATCGCACGCATATCATTGTTAATGAATACTGCGAGACTGACGAGCCCGATATCTATGCCATTGGTGATATCGCAGGTCCACCGTGGCTTGCTCATAAGGCTAGTCATGAAGGCGTGATGGTGGCAGAGCTTATCGCCGGTGTGGAAGACGTACACGCCCTTGATCCTAAGTCTGTTCCCAGTTGCACCTATTGCCACCCTCAGGTTGCTAGCGTCGGTATCACAGAAGAACAGGCGTTAGAGCAAGGCTTCGAGGTGGATATTGGACGTTTCCCGTTTCTGGGAAATGGTAAAGCGCTATCGCTTGGCGAACCTGAAGGCTTGGTAAAGACAGTCATTGATAAAAAGACCGGAGAACTTCTTGGTGCCCATATGATTGGACCTGAAGTGACCGAGCTGATCAGTACTTACGCCTTGGCTCGAACCCTCGAGACGACAGAAGTTGAGTTGATGCAAACGGTGTTTCCGCATCCGACTCTTTCCGAGGCTTTACACGAGTCAGTACTTTCCGCATACGGAAAAGCGCTTCATATCTAAGCACTAGGCTGTGTTTCTGTGAGTTAGCGGCCACTGCTTCCGGCAGTGGAAACAACATAAATAATATGAATTTCCGTATAAGGACCCAATATGAAGCTGCAAGACCCGAATCTTCTGAAGAGTCAATGTTACATCGATAGCGTCTGGGTTAATGCCGATAATGACCAAACTATTTCTGTCACTGACCCAGCCACTGGAGAAACTATTACTAGCGTACCTAAGTGCGGTAGTAATGAGACCCGCCGTGCAGTTGACGCTGCGGAGTTAGCTTTCCAGGACTGGCATAAGAAAACCGCCAAAGAGCGGTCAGTGCTGCTGCGCCGTTGGTACGAGCTAATGATAGAGCATAAGGAAGACCTAGCTCTAATTATGACACGCGAGCAGGGCAAGCCCTTAACCGAGGCACGTGGTGAAATTGACTATGCTGCCAGCTACATTGAGTGGTTTGCCGAAGAAACCCGACGCGTCTATGGTGAAACTATTCCATCGCCTTGGGAGTCGGCACGCCTGCTCGTATTGCGCCAGCCCATCGGCGTTGCAGCTGCGATTACGCCATGGAACTTCCCTGCAGCAATGATCACCCGCAAGGCCGCTCCAGCACTCGGCGCCGGTTGTACCATTGTGGTCAAGCCCGCTTCACAAACACCGCTTACAGCACTGGCAATAGCAGAACTGGCCCATCGCGCAGGTTTTCCCCCAGGCGTGTTTAATGTGGTCACTGGTTCAGCCGCCGATATTGGCGAAGAGCTCACCAGCAATCCAAAGGTGCGCAAACTTTCATTTACTGGCTCCACTGAGATAGGCTCACAGTTGATGAGTGAGTCCGCAGCTACCGTGAAGAAAGTGTCATTGGAATTAGGTGGAAATGCACCCTTCATCGTTTTTGATGATGCTGACCTTGATGCTGCAGTCGAAGGCGTGATCATCTCCAAGTATCGCAACACTGGACAAACGTGCGTGTGTGCCAACCGCATTTATGTGCATGATAAAGTCTACGATATATTCGCCAGTAAGCTTGCTGCAGCCGTCGCGAAACTTAAGGTTGGCCCTGGCACCGAAGACGGCGTGACTCAAGGACCTTTAATAGATATGAGAGCAGTTGATAAAATGGAGTCTCATATCAACGATGCCACTTCCAAAGGTGCCAAGGTTATTCTCGGCGGCAAACGTCACAAACTGGGCGGCAGCTTCTTTGAACCTACTATTCTCACTGGCGTGACTCAGCAAATGATGGTGGCACAAGACGAAACCTTTGGCCCACTAGCACCTTTGTTCCGCTTCGAGACTGAAGAAGAAGTTATCGCTCACGCCAACGATACACGTTTCGGCCTAGCGGCATACTTCTACAGTCGCGACATTGGCCGCATCTGGCGAGTGGGTGAAGCATTAGAGTATGGGATGGTTGGTCTTAACACTGGCCGTATATCTACTGAAGTGGCGCCATTCGGCGGAGTTAAAGCATCTGGTATAGGTCGCGAAGGCTCACGCCATGGCATGGATGAGTATTTGGAAATAAAATACTTTTGCATGGATGGTCTCGACCGATAGGAGAACGCTAAACGATTTGGCAGTATGGCTAACTGTCCGCTTTTTTGTGTCAGAACGCCTGATGCACTGCATCGGGCATATTGCACTTCAGAGCCCAAGTTAGCCACAGACAAAACAAAAAGGTCTGCGATTTCTCGCAGACCTTTTTTCGTTAATTTTGGCGCGCCCGGCAGGAATTGAACCTGCGACCTTCGGCTTCGGAGGCCGACACTCTATCCAACTGAGCTACGGGCGCTTTGGGTGCGTATCGTACCCGTGTGAGCGCGTTGTGTCCAGCTGTTGGGCGGTTTTACGCGGCGCTTCGATTGACCGTTTTCTACTGAGTGGTGCATGCTTTGGGAGCACTTCCGAACCTTAGTGAAACCGGGAACACAATAAAATGAAAACATTTGCACGAAACACGCTGGCACTGGGCATTTCACTGGCGCTGGTAAGCGCCGCGAATGCTGCTGATTTTGCTGATATGGACCCCGTAACCCTGCGTTTGGCCCATGTGGTTAACGAACAAGACGGCTTTCATATTGCAGCGGTTAAATTTCAAGAACTGGTTGCCGAGCGCACTGAAGGCGCGGTTACCGTGGATATCTACCCCAATGCATCCCTAGGCGACGAGCGTACGCTGCTGGAAGGTATGCAGATCGGCACGGTGGATATGGGGGTGATTACCAACGGTCCGGTGGCTAATTTTGTGGAAGAGATGGCAGTGTTTGAGCTGCCGTTCCTATTCCCTTCACCTGAAGCCGCTTATGGCGTGCTGGATGGCCCCATTGGCCAGGAGCTGCTGGATAAGTTGGCGGACGTGAACCTGAAAGGCATGGCCTACGCCGAACGCGGGTTTCGTAACCTGACCAATAGCGAGCGGGCAGTGAATGCACCGGAAGACCTGAACGGCCTGCGCATCCGCGTGATGGAAAACCCAGTATATACAGATACCTTCCGTGAGCTGGGCGCGAACGCCATCCCCATGGCATGGACAGAAGCGCTAACGGCCATGCAGCAGGGCACTATCGATGGCCAGGAAAACCCCGTAAACGTCATCCATTCGTTCAAGCTGGACGAAACCCAAAACTATATGACGCTGTCTCGCCATACCTATGCACCGGCGATTTTTGTGATGGGTATGCCCGCCTGGAACCAACTGCCAGAGCACGCCCAAGAGGTACTGCTTGAAGCCGCCCAAGAAGCCGCTGAGCACGAGCGCCAAGTGAATGCGGAAATGGAAGCCGAACAGTTGGCTGCACTGCGCGAAGCCGGTATGGAAATTAACGAAACACCTGATTTGGAAGCCTTCCAAGCTGCTGTGGTTCCAGTGTATGAGAAGTATGGCGAGCAGTTTGGTGATTATCTGACACGTATTCAGGAGGCGCTTGAGTAAACGGTCTTTGCTACCTGCCCGGCTTCCCGTAGCGTGAGGTTGGTTTGATTGAAGTGACCGAAAGCTGTTCGCGCAGTGTCAACATACTGCGTGAACAGCCTTTGCCAATAAGAGACCAGCCTGATGACTGAACCAACCAATATTAAGTTGGCAACGAGACTGCACAAGATAAATCTCAATTTATTATTGGTTTTTCATACGCTTTATTGGAAAAGAAGCTTAACCCTTACCGCAGAAGCGCTCTGCCTGAGCCAGCCAGCAGTTAGCCATTCGCTAAAGAAATTGCGCCTGTTGATGGATGACCCGCTATTTATTAAAACGCTGGATGGCATGCAGCCAACCCCGCTTGCCCGGCAGATGGATGCCGCTGTGGCCAAAGGATTGTTCTACTTCGATCAGGCTATTTACAGCAATAGCGAGTTTTCGCCTGCCACGTCGAAACGCGAGTTTCGCGTCAGTCTAGTGGACTATGTAAGCCAGCAGTTACAGCCTAAGCTCATTCAGCACTGTTTAACCCATGCGCCCGACTTATGCTTCAACATGTTGTCTACCCGCATAGCCAGTGCCGAAGATGCTCAGCACGCTATACAAGCCCACGATATCGACCTCGCCATGGTGCAGTTGGAAAGCTTGCCCCTCACCTCTTATCACGAATACCTGTTTGATGATGTGATTGGCTGTGTTGGTGATGCCACCCAGTACGGGGAGAGCAACACGATCACGCTTGACGCTTTTTTAAACGCCCCGCAAATTGCATTATCTCATCGCGAAGATAGCCCACTGTTAATCAATGAAAAGTTGAGAACACTGGGGTTAGAACGCAAAATCGTCGCCAAGACGCCCTATATCACTCCTCTTCAAGAGATACTGGTCTCGACGAATTTACTCTGCGTGGTGACTGAGAGTGCTGCCAAGGTGATTTGTCGCAATAATAGCCTGAAGTTCTACGCCCTGCCCCTGGATGTAGCGCCCTTTAAAGTATGCCTGTGCTGGGACGAAAGAAAGGATCACGACTCAGGCATACACTGGTTAAGATCGCTAATTAGGGAGCTGATAACACCCGCTCCCTAAAGGCTGGCGGTGCTTACTGACTTTTCAGGCAAACGCTAGTCCAGTGCTATCACCTTGCCGGGGTTCAATAGGCATTTGGGATCCAGCGCGGTTTTCAGGCGTTTCATTAAGGCGATCTCCTCACTGGTACGGGAAACCGACAGGTAGTCCTTCTTCTCAAGGCCAATACCGTGCTCTGCAGAAATAGACCCACCAAACGCTTTTAGAGGCGAATAGACAAGCTGTTCAACCTGGCGTCGGCTGTCCGGCCTATCGTCGCGCACCGTGATCATAATGTGTAAGTTACCATCACCAAGGTGGCCAAATACCACCATTTTTCCTGCTTGAGGCCACTGGGTTTTAAGGTTCTCTTCTAAAATATCGACATACGCTTCCATGCTGGGAATCGGCAGGCTGACATCGTAGGAGAACATTGGCTTCAGCTCGCTCACCAGTGCTTCGATATCTTCTCTTATGGCCCAGATGGACTGACGCTGGGCTTGCGAGCTCGCTAAGACCGCATCGGTGATCAAATCGGCCTCTAGCGCCTTTTGCAGCACTTGGGAAAAGCGTTCGGCGTCCTCAGCCTCATCCAGCCCCAGTGTTTCAATAATGGCGTAGAAGGGTGAGTCATCCGCTAGCACAGGCGCGTGCTTACCGCTTTCGGTGGTCATCAGTTTATAGTGATTATTCCACAGCGCTTCAAAGGCACTGAGGCTATTGGCTAGCTCACGAGAGACAAGATTCAGCAGCTGGGTCAGCGCATCGAAAGAGGGCACCGCAACTAATGCCGTTTGTTCGCTGGGCATGTGCGGCTGTAACCGTAGTACTGCACGGGTAACGATTCCCAGCGTACCTTCACTGCCAATAAACAGCTGCTTCAGGTCGTACCCTGCATTGTTTTTCAGCATTTTATTCAATGAACTCACCACGGTGCCGTCACTAAGTACAGCCTCTAACCCCAGCACCTGCTGGCGCATCATTCCGTAGCGTATTACCCGTATGCCACCGGCATTGGTGGCGATGTTGCCACCAATGGTGCAGGAACCTCTTGCCCCCAGGTCAAGTGGGAACTGCATATCGATCTCTTGCGCGGCTTCCTGTACGCGCTGCAGAGTCACCCCAGCTTGAACCTGAATAGTGGAGCCAACCGGGTCGATCTCCTCTATTTGGTTCATCAACTCCAGTGAAACGACGATTTCATCTGGGCTTGCCACACCGCCATGCACAATGCCGGTCATGCCGCCGTGTGTCACCACGGGTTGGTCGGCCTGATAGCACACAGCCATGACACTGCTCAGTTGCTCTGTGCTGCGCGGCCTGACAATCGCCTTAGCGCGACAAGGCGCCCCTGTAAACCAATCTACGCTGCGCTGCGAGACATCGTCACCAAGCAGTACCCCCGAAGGGCCGACGATTGCCAAAAGGTCGTTCAGCAACTTATCCATTTCTTATTCCTGTTTTAGCTGGCTACACCATTGGTCTAAGCATTTGGCTTTTTAAAAGCCCTGCAAAGCTTTCTCCAAAAGTGCGCAATTAAAAGTAACCGCTTGCAGGCTAGCGCCAACCGACAAATCACTCAAGCCCAAGATCTATAAAGATTTTTTGGATTAGCAGAGCGAATAATGGAATAAAAATAAGTAATTTGTCCCCTAGGGTTAATGTGATATAGATGAGCGTTAAGAAGATAATAAAACCACGCCTCACTATAATAAGAACCACTAATTCTTAGGAGATAATGTGAATAACTTTGCCCGCTTTACGCTGAACACTGTGACGAAATCGACACGCCAACTGAAACAGTTAACACTCCCCCTTATTGGTGTAGGCCTACTCAGTATTCCCCTTGCTGGACACGCGGAAGAGATAGCCCCTACCACGCTGCGTCTGGCCCATGTGGTGAATACGGAAGATACTTACCATATCGCTGCCGAGCGCTTCCAACAGCTGGTTAGCGAACATACCGATGGCGCGGTTACCGTGGAAATTTATCCGAATGCCTCACTGGGCGATGAGCGTACCTTGTTAGAGGGTATGCAGATCGGCACTGTGGATATGGGCGTTATCACCAACGGGCCGGTGGCTAACTTCGTCGATGAATTCTCCGTTTTTGAGCTGCCGTTTCTCTTTCCCAGCTCCGAAGCGGCCTATGCTGTGCTGGATGGTGAGATCGGCCAGGAAATCCTAGGCAAACTACAGGATGTGAACCTGAAGGGATTGGCATACGCTGAGCGTGGCTTTCGGAATATCACTAATAGCCAGCATGCGATCAATGTCCCTGAAGACCTTCAAGGCCTAAGGCTGCGAGTCATCGAAAATGAGGTTTATGTTGATACGTTCCGCGGGCTCGGTGCCAACGCTGTCCCCATGGCCTGGACAGAGACATTAACCGCCTTGCAGCAAGGCACTATTGATGGCCAGGAGAACCCGGTTAATGCTATTCATGCCTTTAACCTTGCGGAAACCCAGGACTACCTAACGATGACTCGGCATATTTATGCGCCAGCAACGTTTATCATGAGCCTCCCCACCTGGAACGGCCTCCAAGCAGAACTTCAGCCCATTGTGCTGGACGCCGCCAAACAAGCATCTGCATACGCAAGGGAGCAGAATGCTATTATGGAAGCCGAGCAACTGGCTGAACTTCGCGAGGCAGGCATGGAGATCAACGAAACTCCAGATATGGAAGCCTTCCAGACCGCCGTGGCACCAGTGTATGAGAAGTATGGCGAGCAGTTTGGTGATTACCTACCGCGCATTCAGGAGGCGCTAAATCAGTGATGGCGTTTGCACAGCCACTTTTAACACTGCTACAACGCATCGAACGCGGGCTGGATGCCATCATCCAGCCCGTGGTGTTTGCCGGCATGGCAGCTTTAATCGGTGTCATTACCCTGCAGATTGTTTCGCGCGTCTTTTTCAGCGCTGTTGGCTGGACAGAAGAGGTGGCACGCTTTCTGCTGGTATGGATTACGTTTCTCGCTAGTACGCTAGCCTTTCAGCGAGGGCGGCATATTGCCGTTACCTTTGCGGTGGATGCCCTTCCCCTGCCGTTACGCAAACTGGCCCGTTTGGCTGCACTGGCCGTGATGCTGGCCTTTATGGTGATGCTGATCATCATTGGCTATCGCTATATGCAGGTGCAGAGTTTTCAGAAGTCTGCCTCACTACGGCTCTCCATGACCTATGTTTATGCGGTGATTCCGCTCTCTTCCGCCATTATGGCGTGGTACGCCTTAGTGGATATGATTGAAGTGCTGATTAACGGTGAACCGACGGCTGCCGCCGAGGAGAAACCGCTATGACACTGGTACTGTTTGGGCTGTTTTTCCTATTCATGTTATTGGGTGTCCCCATCGCCTTTGCCATTGGCGCCAGCGCTCTTTATGCCTTACATCAATCTGGTGTGCCGCTGATGGTGGTCACCCAGCAGATGTTTCAGGGTATTAACTCCTTTGCCTTGGTCGCTATCCCGATGTTTATTCTGGCCGGGGATTTAATGGCCCAGGGTAAGGTGAGTGAGCGGCTGGTAAGCTTTGCCGACTCTCTAGTGGGCTTTATGCGCGGTGGGCTTTCGGTGGTGTCGGTGATGGCGGGGATGTTCTTTGCAGCTATTTCCGGTTCCGGTGCGGCCACCACAGCGGCTGTGGGTTCAAGTCTGGTACCTGAGCTTAAACGTAAGGGTTACGACCCAGCTTCGGCGGCAAGCCTAATCGCTGCCAGTGGCACCATTGGCGTGGTAATTCCCCCTTCGGTGCCGATGATTATCTACGCCGTCATTGCCCAGCAGTCGGTGTCCAAGCTGTTTTTGAATGGCTTTTTACCTGGGTTGGCAATGGGGCTAGGCTTAATGGCCATCGCGATTACTCAGGCGTATAAGCGCCAGTATCCCAAAGGTACGCCGCTATCCCTGGCAACTATTTGGCGCACACTGAAGGCGGCCAGTTGGGGCCTGATGACCCCGGTTATCATTTTAGGCGGCATCTTCTCAGGTATCTTCACACCATCCGAAGCGGCGGTTGTGGCGGTGAACTATGCGCTACTGGTCTCGCTGTTTGTATACCGTGATTTGACGCTGCCCCAGGTGTATAAGCTACTCATTCGCTCGGCGATGACCACAGCGGTGATTATGCTGGTGATTGCCATGTCGGCAGTGCTGAGCTGGACACTGTCTAGCTGGCAAGTGCCCGGCGCCATCGCCCAGTCGGTGCTGTCGCTTTCCACCAACCCTTACGTGATTATGCTGCTGGTGGTGGCAGTGATTCTGCTAACCGGGGTGTTTATCGAAACCGCTAGTGCGTTGATCATTCTCACCCCGGTGCTATTGCCGTTGGTGCTACAACTGGGGATCGACCCGATTCACTTCGGCTTGATTATTGTAGTGGGGCTTTCCATTGGCATGATTACTCCGCCGGTGGCAATCAACCTCTACGTGGCCTCGTCAGTAACCCAGCTGCCGCTGGAACGCATCACTCAAGCCATTATCCCCTATTTACTGGGGCTGATAGGGGTGCTGTTACTGGTGGTTTACGTGCCTATTTTATTGGGTTGGTCGGGCCGATAAACCAACGTTTACAATCCCCTCAAGAGAGCCTTATTGGCTCTCTTTTTTTCGGCAGCGCTTACTTATTCGCAACCTGTATTTCAAGTGATGAACTTACGCTGAATACTCACCAGTCTGGCACGACTTTCGAAACTGCCCTGGTGTTACTTCAAAAAGCTGGAAAAAGCAGTTACGAAAATGGGAGATACTGACAAAGCCGGTAGCAACTGCCACCTCGGCAACGGGCTTATTAGTTTGTTGGAGAAGCTGGCGCGCACGCGTTAGGCGAAGCTCCATATAGTATCGAGACGGGCTGGCGTTAACGTAGTTACAAAACAAGCGCTCCAGTTGGCGTCTGGAAATATTGACCCAGTTGGCTATCTCAGAGATGGAGAGAGGTTCCTCAATATTATTTTTCATTAACTGTAGCGATATTTTAAGCTTTTCTGGCAACGTATAATTTTGGTCAACTCGTAACGTTGAAATATCAGGAGAGTCCAGGCCTTTGTCACAGCTAAGCATCTCCTCAACCGCGCTGACCACTTCATTACCACAGTCCGACCTTACCATTTCAAGCATCATACTCAGAGAACTACTCGCCCCTGCGCAGCTGAGTCGATTACGATCTACAATAAAGCTCCGGCTCGATACCGATACATCCCAGAACTGCTCTGCCATCATCGCACGTCCGTCGGGATGATAAGCGCACTGGTAGCCGCTCAATAGCCCCGCTTCTGCTAGAAAATAGGCACCGTTCCATAATCCTCCTAGCACCACACCTTTGCTGTCAGCACTTCTCAGCTTGCTGCGGAGAAGATTAGTTGTTTTAGGTGGCACACGTAAACCGCCACATACAATAATTACATCGACTTGAAGGCTGGCAATATCGAACATTTTCAAAGACACATCCGTTGCCACCTCAATACCCAAGTCAGAAACTGTTGCACTTCCCTCGTTACCTACTACCAATACTTCATATAGTGTGGCCGACTTCATTAAATTCGTCGTAACCAGCGCATCCACAGCGCCAGTAAAAGCCATCATTGAAAAGTTCTCCAGTAGTACAAATGCAACTTTTTTACTTTTTTTAGTTATTACTGAAGTGCCAGCACTATAAACATAGGGCATGTTTTTATTTTTCAATACACTTGAAAATTTATCTTTCATCACTCACCCCAAGTATTTTATTATATAAACAGCCTTTATTATTAAACAACTCATTTCATATACTTTAAATCTCCAACCAGATACTTAAGAAGGGCCTAAACAAGTAGCGGTATGCGTCAATTCTCACTTGAGCCGACAAAAACCGAAAAATCAGACACTATTCTCCCGCTCTTTGTGCATTTCTTGGCCGTATCCCCACTCTTTGTGCGGAAAACGGACACAGTAAGCCTATGACTTTCTGTTGCTTGGAGTACAGCTTCTGTCGGGTGCTGAGCCACCTCGCACTATACCCATAAACGTCGTTGCAGTGCAGCGCTCTGCCAAGGGCGTGGTGCTCTAGCAAGATTTTGCGGCGGGCCTTTCTCTTCCTGCCCTGGTGTTCGGCTTCGATGTGATCCATGGCAACACTGAACCCTATGCGGCTGATGATGGCCTTCTTATCGCTGATGCCTAGGAGTTATTCAGAGCCTCCATGGCATTCGGCTAGCATCAACGATACTCACAAGACAAAATCAGGCAAAATAAATGCCAAAAAAGCAAAATGCACCAAAAAACCTCTTATCAAATAATTTCAAATCGTATCGTTAGCTGTGAAATCATTATAACAAGCATCATATGCTTAACTGGCAGCTCCCTATCTCCTAAGCTCCCTATCTCCTAAAATGGCGTTTAAGAAAACCACTTCTCATATAGCAGAAATTTCATACGGCTTACCCACAACTATTTCACTAAAACTCATTCCTTTTTTTAAAGATGTCGCCATCCAATCCATAAATGTCGCAACAGCAACCTTTTTAATAATGAAACCTGATTCAAGATAAAGATCCACTTCGCTCCTCTGAGAAACATCGTTATGAACAATTCCAAAAGAAAAAAGTTCACTCTCTCTATATCTACTTTATTATCATTAACGTTTATTGGAGGTGCACAAGCAGATAATATCTCTCTAAAGTTTCATAGTGGACTTTCTCAATCCCGCCCCGAAGCAGAGCAGATTGATAAATTCGCTAGCCTAGTGAGCGAAAAATCAGGTGGTGAGCTTGAAATTGAAGTCTATCATGCGGGCGCTTTAGGCTTAAAAGAAGCCGACATGCTTAGGATATTGCAGCAAGGCATGGTCGATATGGCGCTACTGTATGGTGAATATTACACCCGTGATGCACCTTCTTTGGCCTCTGTATACGCTCAGGGCGCTATTACAGAGTCTTCGCAACATGATGAAATTCTTGATGTGATAAGAGAGCTCTATGAGGACGGCTTCTCAAACTGGAATATCCAAATCGTTGGTGGCGTTGTTGCTCCTATTTTCGATGTAGGTTTACACTGCAAAGAGCCGGTTCACTCCCTGGCAGACCTACAGGGTAAGAAAGTCCGCGTCTGGTCCAGGCATCTTGTGGATACCTTTGAATTGCTGGACGTTTCAGCTCAAGTCATCCCTCAAAATGATATGTACATGGCGCTTCAAACAGGTGTTGTAGACTGTGCCTACTACCTATCTACCGTGGCCCCTACTGTTTCGCTTCAAGAAGTCACCAAGTACGAATCTTACTTACATCCTTGGGCAGCCTCGCCTTGGCTTTTCGGTATCAGCGAAAGAGCGCTATCCCGTCTTAACAATAATCAGCGCCAAGCTCTGGAAGAAGCGGGTGAAGAGATTTGGAACGAGACCCGTGCCACTGCAGTAGATCCAGAGCGTGAGGCGCAGGCACGCCAAGTGCGCGAAGAACTGGGAATCGTCATGCTTCCCGATTTCTCGGACGATGATGTCGAAACATTCGTTGGAGCTGCCTGGCAGGCGTGGAAAACCATGGCAGAAAACGCCGGAGAGGACGGTACACGCTACTACAACACGGTGACCCAAGTAATTTCCGAAGAGTAAAAGGGTATTTAAACCAACCTTAGAAAAGAGCCAATTTTTCTTGGCTCTTTTTTTGGAGTTAAACCGTGATGATTAAAAGAGTCAACAATATCCTTAATAATATCGCTTACCTCTCATTTTTACTTGGCGTAGCCAGTGGAATTGCGATGACATCACTTATATTTGTCAGCACATTAATGCGCTATTTAGGTGGTCGCCCTTTACGATTTTCTGATGAACTAGCAGGTTTATTATTCTTAACTCTAACCTTTCTCTGCCTACCTTACGTGCTTAATAAAGGTCGCCACATACGCATAGAGATACTCGTTAGTCTAATGCCAAAGAGTATCGTCAACATAATGGATTTTATCGCCGTTATCGTGCTGCTTACGTTCTGCTCTATATTCGCCTACGAGTCCTGGAACTTCATGCACTTCTCACTCTCGCTAAGCTCGCGTACTGATATAAGCGGCATACTTCTATGGCCTTGGATGAGCATTATGACATTTTCAATGGTGCTTTGTATTTTGATTCAGCTAAGCCATGGTTTTACACAACCAACCGCCAATGTAACTTCAACTGAGGATGTAATCTAATGAGTTGGTTACTTTTAAGCGGAAGTTTGGTTTTATTTCTTACCAGCGGTGCGATTTTAGGCGCTGCGTTAGGTCTTACAGGCCTATTCCTACTCTATTTTCAAGCAAACGGCGCCACACCCTTAGCGATTAATGCTACCTGGAATATGCTGACGGACTTTACACTAAGTGCGGTTCCACTATTCATATTTTTAGGTGAAATACTTCTTGCAAGCGGTGTATCCAGACGCGTCTACAACGGCTTAACCCCTATGTTCGCGCGTGTTCCCGGACAGTTACTCCATACCAACATCGCAGTCTGCACGCTGTTTGGTGCGGTGAGCGGTTCCAGCACATCCACAGCCGCTGCCATAGGTGCGGTTGGCTACCCAGAGCTTAAAAATAGAGGATATAACCCAAACGTTGTGGTCGGCACACTGGCTGCCGGCGGTACACTTGGGCTCCTCATTCCTCCTAGCTTGGCCCTTATCATTTACGGCGCCACTCAAAATGTATCCATCGGGAAACTCTTTATCGCGGGTATGCTCCCTGGCTTATTGATCGCTCTAGCCTTTTCTACCTGGATCATTATTCGCTCTAAAATTGGAGAGCCTGTCACACCGACGTTCAAGGAAAAAGTTTCACTCTCGCATATTGTGCACGGATTAAAAGAGATCTGGCCCTTACCTGTGCTCATTTTTTTCGTGCTCGGAACTATTTACATGGGTATTGCAACCCCCACAGAGTCCGCTGCTCTTGGCGTTGTGGCCAGCATTATTCTAGGACTAACGTGGGGCGATTTAAACTTAAAGCGCCTTTGGCAGGCATTTAAACATGCGTCTATCATGTTTACCGCTATTGGTATGATTCTAATTGGCACGGTTATCCTTTCTCAAGCGGTCAGCCTGTTAGGTATTCCCCGTGCAGCGGTAGAAACCATTGGCAACTTTGGTCTAGGCCCTTATGGCATCTTATTGATGATCGTTATCGTTTATATAGTTCTGGGATGCTTTTTTGATGGTATTTCACTGCTGTTAATGACACTGCCTATTACTTTTCCGATGATAACAAGCTTAGGATTTGATCCCATTTGGTTTGGTATCATTGTTACTCTACTTATTGAGATTGGCATGATAACGCCTCCTGTAGGGCTTAACCTGTTTGTCTTATCATCCATCTCTAAAAATGAAGTGGACTTAACCGCTGCCGCAAAAGCCTCACTCCCTTATTGGCTTATTTTATTAGGGGCAGTGGGACTGTTCACACTCTTCCCCAGTATCATCCTGTGGTTCACTCATTACTGAAAAGCATGAGGGCCCTCTCACCTTGAAGAACGCCCCACTCTTTAGTTAAAGAGTGGGGCGTTTACGTTATTGGCTGGTTTATTACGTGAATGAATGTAGCCCCTATAAAAAGCTGCCGATCTCGATCACGCTGCCACACTGGCTGGGGCTATAGCCCGGCAGCCCCTGCACCGCCTTTTGAAAGGCAACACTGCGCAATACCTGCAAAAAGTCGTCAAATTTAGGCTCTTTCAGAGCGCGTTTGTTGCAGGCCAGCAAATAGTCTTCCGTGGCCAGCGGCACAAAACCAAGCCCAAACCGCTGCGCGGCGGCTTCGACACCAAAGCCTGCATCCGCCATTCCCGCCGCCACATAAGCCGCTACCGCCGAGTGGGTGTACTCCTCAATCTCGTAACCGTTCACGTTGGATGACACAATACCCGCCTCATCCAGAAGGCTATCCAGCAGTTCCCGGGTGCCCGACGACGCCTGACGGTTGATAAACGTGATCTGTCTTTCGGCCAGTGCGGCAACACCATCAATGCCCAACGGGTTACCCGGCGCCACCATTAACCCCTGTTGGCGGGCGATAAACCCCACCAGCCGCTGATAGCGTGGCTTGAGCAGGCGGCGGTATTTGCGCCGCGCCTTTTCACCTACTGTCCCCCGGGGCAGATGGCAACCCGCCAGATCGCAGCCATTGCGGTTAAGGGCCGCCAGCGCCTCCAGCGGGCTGCAGTACTGCAGATCAAGCTGCAGCTCGCCCAAATGCTGCGGCAGCAGCTCTATCGCAAAACCGTGGCTGGCGTGGAGGCGCAGTACCGGGTGCACGCCTTCCTGGTGCTGCTGAATGGCAAGATTCAGCTCTGAGCTCAGGCTATCAAGCTGCGGGCTTAGCCGGGCGGTGGCGCGCTGCTCAGCCCACAGCAGCTTCTCACCCAGCGTCGATAACCGCGCCCCGCGCCCTCGCGCCATTTCTACCAAAGTGACACCAAAAAACTCCCCGCCCTGGTGCAGTAAATTCCACGCGTGACGATAGGAAATACCCGCCTCTTCGGCGGCATGGGTCAACTTGCCGTGGCGATGAACCGCGCCCAGCAGGCTCAGAAGGTGGGTATCGAGCCGATGCCCCTCTTCATCGCTAAAGCACCAGGTGGGCGTTACCTTGATCCGTTTCATAGGCACACTATTTCATATTTTTAAGTCGATAACTTGATGCTAGCGTTGTCTTAACCGTGATGCACGTCTTTTTAAATATGAAAAGCAGTGCATATTTAAAACACAATAAGCAGTCGTGAGGAGGGCATCATGAACCATTCCCAGAAGTGGGCGCCGCAGGCAATTCAGGCCGAGGTCGACGCTCTGAAACACAAGCCCGGCGCCCTACTGCCGATCCTCCACGCCCTTCAGGATCGTCTCGGCTTCATCCCAGAGGCAGCGGTGCCGATCATCGCCGATGCCCTCCACCAGAGCCGTGCCGAGGTGCACGGTGTCATCAGCTTCTACCACCACTTTCGCACCACGCCGCCGGGGCGCCACGTCGTACAGATCTGCCGCGCTGAGGCGTGTCAGTCGGTAGGGGCGCGCCAGCTCGAAGCCCACGCCAAGGCGCGTTTGGGGGTCGACTACCATCAGACCACGCCAGATCGCGAAATCACCCTCGAAGCCGTTTACTGCCTGGGCAACTGCGCCTGCGGCCCATCGATCCGCGTGGACGACAGCATACGCGGCCGCGTTACCCCAGAAGCCTTCGATGCGCTAGTGGATGAATTGCAAACACGGCCGTTGGAGGTGATGGGATGAGCATCCGCGTTTATGTACCCCGGGATACCACCGCGCTTTCACTGGGCGCCGATACGGTCGCCCGCCGACTGGAGAGGGAGGCAGCCGCACGCGGATACCCCATTACGCTGGTGCGCAATGGCTCTCGTGGGCTGAGCTGGCTTGAGCCGCTGGTGGAAGTCGACACCCCCATCGGCCGGTTCGCTTACGGCCCGGTAGCCCCCAGCGATGTCACCGCGCTGCTCGATAGCGGCCTGCTGGAAGGCAGCGTCAGCCACCCACTGGCGCTGGGCCCCACGGAAGACATTGACTACCTCGCCCGCCAGCAGCGGCTGACCTTCGCGCGTATCGGTATTACTGACCCGCTGTCGATTGACGACTATCGCGCCCATAACGGTTTTTGCGGCTTGGAGTCTGCTCTGCAACGCGAGCCCCAGGATATCGTCGAGGAAGTCAAAGCTTCCGGCCTGCGCGGGCGCGGCGGGGCCGCTTTCCCGACCGGCATCAAGTGGCAGACCGTGCTCGACACACCCGCCGACCAGAAATATATCGTCTGCAATGCCGACGAGGGCGATTCCGGCACCTTCGCCGACCGGCTGGCCATGGAGTGCGACCCGTACATGCTGATTGAGGGGATGGCCATCGCCGGGCTTGCCGTTGAGGCAACCCAGGGCTACATCTACCTGCGCTCCGAATACCCACTGGCGAAACAGGTGCTCGACGAAGCCATTGCCCGCACCGAGCAGGCCGGTTACCTGGGCGACAATCTTTGTGGCAGTGGCCGTACCTTCCACCTGGAAGTGCGCCTCGGTGCCGGTGCCTATATCTGCGGTGAAGAAACCTCGCTACTTGAAAGCCTCGAAGGCAAGCGGGGCCTGGTGCGTTTCAAGCCGCCGCTGCCCGCCATCGAAGGGCTGTTTGGCCGTCCAACGGTGGTCAATAACGTGCTCTCGTTGGCCGCCGTGCCGTTCATTCTGGCCGAAGGTGCCGAGGCCTACGCCAATCACGGCATGGGCCGCTCCCGGGGCACGTTGGCTCTCCAGCTGGCGGGCAACGTCAAGCGTGGCGGCCTGGTGGAGCTGGCCTTTGGCACCACCCTGCGCACGCTGATGGAGGAGTTTGGCGGCGGTACGCGCACCGGCAAGCCCTTGCGCGCCGTTCAGGTGGGCGGGCCGCTGTGCGCCTACCTGCCCGAAAGCCAGTGGGATATGCCGCTGGATTACGAAACCTTCGCCGAGGTGGGCGCAGGCGTCGGCCATGGAGGCGTGGTGATGTTCGACGACAGCGTCGACATGGCCGAACAGGCGCGCTTTTCGATGGAGTTCTGCAAGGTGGAGTCCTGCGGCAAGTGTACGCCCTGCCGAATCGGCTCGACCCGAGGTGTGGAGGTGATCGACCGTATCCGCGCCAACGACAACCGCGAAGCCAACCTCACTCTACTCCACGATCTCTGCGAAACGATGGTGGATGGCTCACTCTGCGCCATGGGCGGCATGACCCCCTTCCCGGTGCAGAGCGCGCTCAAACACTTCCCCGACGACTTCCAGCGGGCGGCGAACGGAGACAGATCATGATTGAACATTACGATCCACGGCGTCAGGCCAACCGCGTCGATTTTTCCAAGGACTATGGCACGCCCTCCCCCTCACCGGGCGCCGCCACCGTCAACCTGGAGATCGACGGCGTTCCCGTCAGCGTACCGGAGGGCACCTCGGTACTGCGCGCGGCGGCGCTGGCGGATATCAACATTCCCAAACTGTGCGCCACCGACAGCCTGGAAGCCTTTGGCTCCTGTCGGCTGTGCGCCGTGCAGGTAGAGGGACGCCGGGGCTTTCCCGCCTCCTGCACCACGCCGGTGGTGGAAGGCATGAAGGTCATCACCCAGAATGAGCGGCTGGCCAAGCTACGCCGCAACGTGATGGAGCTGTACATCTCCGACCACCCGCTGGACTGCCTGACCTGCCCCGCCAACGGCGACTGCGAGCTACAGGACATGGCCGGTAGCGTGGGGTTGCGCGAGGTGCGCTACGGGTTCGAGGGCGAGAACCACCTCAAGGCGACCAAGGACGAATCCAACCCCTACTTCACCTTCGATGCCAGCAAGTGCATCCTCTGCTCGCGCTGCGTGCGCGCCTGCGACGAAGTGCAGGGCACCTTCGCCCTGACCATCGACGGCCGCGGGTTCGACTCCACCGTATCGGCGGGCCAGAACGACGCCTTCATGGACTCGGACTGCGTCTCCTGCGGCGCCTGCGTGCAGGCCTGCCCCACCGCCACGCTGATGGAAAAAAGCGTGATCGACCACGGCGTGCCGGATCGCAGCGTGGTGACCACCTGCGCCTACTGCGGCGTGGGCTGCTCGTTTGAAGCCCAGATGAAGGGCGACAAACTGGTGCGCATGGTGCCCTACAAGGGCGGCGACGCCAATCACGGCCACTCCTGCGTGAAGGGGCGCTTTGCCTTCGGCTACGCCACCCACCCGGACCGCCTGACCACGCCGATGATTCGCGACAGCATCGACCAGCCCTGGCGGGAAGTCAGCTGGGAAGAAGCCATCGCCTTTGCCGCCCGCCGCCTGAAAGCGATTCAGGCCGAACACGGCCGCGAGAGCATTGGCGGGATTACCTCATCGCGCTGCACCAACGAAGAGACCTATCTGGTGCAGAAGCTGATCCGTGCGGCGTTTGGCAACAACAACACCGACACCTGCGCGCGGGTCTGCCACTCGCCTACCGGCTACGGGCTGAAGACCACGCTGGGCGAGTCGGCGGGTACCCAGACGTTTGATTCGGTGATGAAGGCTGACGCGATCATCGTGATCGGTGCCAACCCCACCGACGCCCACCCGGTGTTCGGCTCGATGATGCGCAAGCGCCTGCGTCAGGGGGCGAAGCTGATCGTCGCCGACCCGCGCCGCATCGACCTGTTGAAAACACCCCACCTGAACGAGGCCCAGCACCTGCCGCTGCGCCCGGGCACCAACGTGGCGCTGGTCAACGCCCTGGGCCACGTGGTGGTGACGGAAGGTCTGGAAGACAAAGCGTTCGTCGCCAAGCGCTGCGACACCGATGCCTACAACCGCTGGCGTGAGTTCATTGCTGAACCGCGCCACTCCCCGGAGGCCAGCGAAGCCATTACCGGCGTTGCCGCCGAGGCCGTGCGTCAGGCAGCACGCACTTATGCCACGGCAGGCAACGGTGCCATCTACTACGGCCTGGGCGTCACCGAGCACAGCCAGGGCTCCACCATGGTGATGGGCATTGCCAACCTGGCCCTGGCCACCGGCAACATTGGCCGCGAGGGCGTGGGCGTGAACCCGCTACGCGGCCAGAACAACGTCCAGGGTTCCTGTGACATGGGCTCCTTCCCCCACGAGCTGCCGGGCTACCAGCATGTGGCCGACCCCGTCGCCCGGGGCCGCTTCGAGGCCGTGTGGGGCGTGACACTCGACGACGAGCCGGGCCTGCGCATTCCCAACATGTTCGACGCTGCCATCGAAGGAACCTTTAAAGCACTTTATGTGCAGGGTGAAGATATCGCCCAGTCCGACCCCAACACCCAGCACGTCGAGGCGGCGCTCACGTCGCTGGAGTGCCTGATCGTGCAGGATATTTTCCTCAACGAAACGGCCAAGTTCGCCCACGTGCTGCTGCCCGGTTCAAGCTTTTTGGAGAAGAATGGCACCTTCACCAACGCCGAACGGCGCATCAACCGGGTACGCAAGGTAACGCCCCCGGTGGCTGGCAAGGAGGACTGGGAAATCACCCAGGATCTGGCCAACGCGCTGGGCTACCCGATGCACTATACCCATCCCACCGAGATCATGGACGAGATCGCCCAGTTGACGCCAAGCTTCGCGGGCGTCAGCTACGCCAAACTGGAGGAGCGCGGCAGCCTGCAGTGGCCCTGCAACGCCGAGTACCCGCTGGGCATGCCGACCATGCACGAGGTTGAGTTCCCTATCGGGCTGGGGCGCTTTGCGATTACCGAGTACGTGGCCACCGAAGAGCGCGCCAACCGCCGCTTCCCGCTGCTGCTCACCACCGGGCGGATTCTTAGCCAGTACAACGTGGGCGCCCAGACCCGGCGAACCGACAACCAGCGCTGGCACGACGAGGACGTGCTGGAACTGCACCCATCCGATGCGGAACTGCGCGGCGTGCGTGACGGCGACTGGCTGGGCATCACCAGTCGTTCGGGCCAGACAGTCCTGCGCGCACGGCTCAGTGAGCGCATGCAGCCCGGGGTGGTCTACACCACCTTCCACCACCCTGGCAGCGGCGCCAACGTCATCACCACGGACAACTCGGACTGGGCCACCAACTGCCCGGAGTACAAGGTCACGGCGGTGCAGGCGGAGAAAGTCAGCCAGCCCTCCGCCTGGCAGCAACGCTTTAACACGTTCGATCTGATCCAGCGTGACCACCTGGCCAACGCGCATCAGGAGGCGCCATGAGCACCCACAACACCCTTGATGTAGTAGCGCGCCAGCCGGTGGAGGTGCGCCGGGGCGCCAACGGCTGGTACACCGATACCCAGCAGGATCGACTGGCCCTGGAAAGGCCAGTGGCACTGGTCTACAACGGCATCTCCCACGCCGTGATGATGGCCAGCCCCGCCGACCTCGAGGAGTTTGCCCTGGGCTTCAGCCTTTCCGAAGGCATTCTGGCCAATATCGATGAGTGCTACGACCTCGATATCCACGCAGCGCCCCAAGGCCTCACCGTTCAGCTCACCATTGCCAGTCAGCGGATGGCCGAACTCAAACAGCGGCGGAGAAGCCTGACAGGACGCACCGGCTGCGGCCTGTGCGGCACCGAAGCGCTGGAGCAGGCCATTCGTCCGATTCCCTCTGTCGTGGCACCGTCGCTTAGCGATGCCGCCATTCAGCGCTCCCTGCAGGAACTGACCACCCACCAGCCGCTGCAGGCAGCCACTGGCGCAAGCCACGGTGCTGCCTGGTGCGATGCTCAAGGGCGCATCCAACGGCTGCGCGAAGATGTGGGTCGCCATAACGCCCTGGACAAACTGATTGGTGCCCTTGCCCGCGAGGCCCTGCCCCTCGGTGAGGGGTTCGCGCTGGTCACCAGCCGCGCCAGCTACGAGATGGTGCATAAATGTGCCAGTGCCGGTATTGGCGCCCTGGTGGCGGTCTCGGCGGCCACGGCCCTGGCAGTGGAACAGGCCCAGGCGTCAGGGCTGCTGCTCGCTGGCTTTGCTCGGCCCGGTCGCCATTTGATCTACCACCGACCCGCCACGGCGGCAATGGCCACGGCTTAGGAGATACACCATGTCATCGCACCACGATACTCACCTGATTCACATGACCAACCAGATCGCCGCTAACCTGGGCGGCGGTCGCGATGAAGAAACAGCGGCAGCGGCTACCTGCCGTCACCTGGAAACCTTCTGGGCACGCTCCATGAAGCACCGCCTGGTCGCCACACTGGAACACGAGGATACCGCGCTTTCACCACTGGCAAAGCGCGCCGTCACCTTGCTGGCGGAAAGAGTTGCCCAGCGCCATAGAGGATAATCATCACTGACGTTAACGCAACGGGGCTTGCCATCTGGCAAGCCCCGTTTTATACCCATCTCATCAGTGCTGATATCAGCCGCACTGCTTGTCAGCGTTAGAACTCTTCCCACTCATCTACGGCATACTTCGCCGGTGAGGGCTGTGATGAGGCGTGAGATGAAAGCGCAGGGCGCTTCAGACCGCTAGTACTGCTACGCTGTTGAGGGGCTGGCGATGCTAGTGCTTCGTGCTGCGGAGTGGGCTCATCGTCACCAAGCACGAAGGAATTAATCAGCTCATTTAGGTGCTCTGCATGGCGGCGCATATCGGCGGCGGCGGTGGTGGACTCCTGCACCATGGTAGCGTTCTGCTGGGTCATGGTGTCCATTTCTGCTACCGCGGTATTGATCTGGCCGATACCGCTGCTTTGCTCTTTGGCTCCGGCGCTAATCTCGCCAATTACATCGGTAACCTTGGCAACACTTTCTACGATGTCGCGCATAGTAGCCCCTGCGGTGCGCACTAACTCAGCACCGGTGTAGGTGTGCTGCACCGAGCTATCGATTAGTCCACGAATCTCTTTAGAGGCATCGCTGGAGCGACTTGCCAAGCTGCGCACCTCTTGGGCAACTACTGCAAAACCACGCCCATGCTCACCGGCTCTTGCGGCTTCAACCGACGCGTTGAGCGCCAGGATGTTGGTTTGAAAAGCAATCGCGTCGATCATCGAAATAATCTCGCTGATACGCGTGGCCGAATCGTTTATATCGCGCATCGTGCGCTCAACCTGGCCCATCGCCTCTTCCCCCTGATGGGCTACTTCAGCGGTGGATTGCACCAGCTTGTTGGCCTGTTGGGCATTATCCGCACTATGGTTCACCGTGGATGTAATCTCTTCCATGGACGCCGAGGTTTCTTGCAGATTAGCGGCTGCCTGCTCTGTGCGGGTGGCCAGCTCTTCTGAGCTATGAGAGATTTCCCCTGCCGAGTGGTAAACACTGATAGTACTGCGGCGTACATCACGCAGGGTCTCCTGCATACGCTCCACAAAAGCATTGAACTGAACCGCAAGGTTGCCCACTTCATCGTTGCTTTCAATGGCTAAACGGCGGGTAAGGTCACCTCGCCCCTGGGCAATATCAGACATAGCACTCGCGGTGCGCTTTATAGGCCCTACCGTGCGGCGTACAAAGCCGTAGGAGAGTAACGCTACTACCGCAAAGAGAGCGATACCCAGCAGCGCTGTATAGAGTATCGATTGGCGCAAACCAGTAGTAGCGGTAACTTCAAGTTCGGCGACGGCGGTATCCACATCGGTAACGTAAACACCCGCGCCAATCAGCCAGCCCCATTTTTCAAGGGTGTCGACGAAAGAGTGCTTAGGTTCAATGTTACGCGAGCCTGGGTACTCCCATAAATAGTTGTAAAAGCCGCCCCCTTCCTGCGCCAATTGGATAATCTCACGAATGAGATAGGTACCATCGGGGGTTCTCACATCGATCATATTGGTGCCTTCCCGCTCTGGCGCGGGAGCCGTGACGATATTGTTACCCTCGAAATCGTAGATAAAAATGTAGTTATTGTCTTCAAAACGCATGGAGCGCACCAGCTCCGCTACCTGCTGTTTTGCAGCCTCATCGTTAGCACCTGCACGGTCATAAATAGGCGCGATGGCAGTAGTCGCCATTTGCACAACATCACGCACAGCGTTACGGCGCTCGTTAATCAGTAGTTCACGCTGTGAAGCAAGTGTGTTGCGGGTATCTTGGGTTCGGTTGTAAGTATCAAACACCACCAGAGCAACCGTCACTAATAGTAGTGGGAGCAACACAAGCGTGAGCACTTTTGCTTGTAGCCCAAACGTTCTCCCAGAGGAAGTCGGGAAAGAAGTAGCCATGGGGTCGGTTTCCAATGCAGTCGTAAGAGTTTTAATAGTTGTATGCTTTAGACATCGGCTAAAAGTGTGCCAACTTTAGCCACTTCTTCTGCTTTTTTACTTATTGAACAGACGATTACCCATGTATTAGCATCATTGATAACATAGGTTAATGTCATCAATGACCTATCGGTTCATTGTAGGGGAGTGGGGGCCAGGGATGGTCCGTTTTAGCAGGATGCTAGCCACGCCCTTCTGCTGCCCTGACCGTTTCCCGCCTGGTCAGGGCATCTTTTTTATAGCAGCTTTTCGGGAAGCGGCTTATCGCACTTAGGCTGTCGTAGCCTGCGGCCGACGCTCATCTAACATGCCTTTATCGAGAATAAAGCGGATAATCTCTTCAAGACCAACGCCGTCGTACAGGTTGGTGAATACAAAGGGACGCTCGCCGCGCATTTTCTTCGAGTCACGCTCCATCACTTCAAGGGATGCATGCACCTGTTCGGCAATATCAATCTTATTGATAATCAGCAGGTCCGACTTTGTGATGCCTGGCCCACCTTTACGGGGGATCTTATCGCCTGCAGAGACATCGATCACGTAAAGCGTTAGGTCTGAAAGTTCGGGGCTGAACGTCGCGGAGAGGTTGTCACCCCCGGACTCCACCAGCACCAGCTCTAGCTTTGGGTGGCGGGCGTGCAGTTCATCGATGGCCGCCAGGTTCATTGAGGCGTCTTCACGGATGGCCGTATGCGGGCAGCCGCCGGTTTCCACGCCAAGGATACGGTCAGCGGGCAGCGCATCGTGTTTGAGCAGGAAGTCAGCATCTTCGCGGGTATAGATATCGTTGGTTACTACTGCAATATCGTAGTAATCCCGCAGCGCCGAGCAGAGCTGTTTGAGCAGTGCAGTTTTGCCGGAACCAACCGGGCCACCCACACCCACACGTAAACAATGCGTCATGTCTCTCTCCTAAATCGTTGCTTACTTATTAACTGGTTAACTTCTAAACAGACGTGAGTATTGTGTCTCATGTAAAGCACTGGCGAGCGCCACGCCGGGCAACACAGGGCTAAGGTCGTCATCACCTAGCAACAGCGCTTGGTCAACGGCGATCACCAACTCCCCGCGCAGCTGTTCAATCACCCGCTGTGCGGCGGTATGGCCCAAAGGCAACGCTTTGCAGGCCACCGCTAGCTGATTTTCCAGCCATGCCCAGCCAAACCCCAACAGCGCCTGGCGCAGTGTCACACGGCGCATAAAAGCAGCGTAGCTAAACAGCGTTACGTAACCGGCATGAGCCGGTAGTAAGTTACCGCTTGGCCCGTCCGCGTTTGGTAATAAATCCAGGCTACCCAGCAGGCGCTTGAGTGAGGCACCTAAGCGACTATCTTCAGCGGCCAGCTCAGCGGTTTCGCGGGTGGCGGCCAGCCATTCATCCCACTGGGCTATCGCGTCGCGGTCGGTGTGCTCAAAAGCGTTGTAGAAACGGGCGATCAGCGGCAGTTCGCAGCGGGTCAGGCCATCTTCCAGTACGCCGGAAAGCCACTCAGCCAGGTTTTGTTCATCGCTTACCCAGCCCAATTCAAAGGCGCTTTCCAGCCCTTGGGAGAAAGCAAAGGCGCCGATGGGCAGCGCCGGGCTTACCAGTTGCATTAGCCCTAGCAGGGCTAAGTCATTGCTTTGGTTCGCTAGCCCGGCGCTTTCAGTGGGCATGGTGGTGCTCATGCTCGTGGGGGTGATCATGGCCATGATCGTGGGAATGGGAATGACCATGCCCGTGTGAATGTCCCTGTGAATGACCATGCGAATGCCCGTGCCCACCGCCTACTTGGTTATAAGCACCGGGTTCGGGGTCAAACATGGCGTTGTGGTGCTCTAGCTCTGCCCCTAGCAACTCCGCCAGCTCTTCTAGTACGTGGTCGGGTGGGAAGCGTACCCAACCGCCACGTTCATCTTCACCCAGCGCTAACTGCACATGGCGGTTGCCTAAGTGGTATGCCAGCCGCGCCAGGGGTAAGCCAGTGCTTACTCGTGCAGTCACCACCGGCTCAACCGCGGCACGTATACGCACTATTTCGCCGCCTTCGGCTTTTAGGCCTTCGCCATCGCGTAGCACCGGGCCACGGTCTAGAAATAGCCCCAAGGCTTGGCCGCTATCACTTTCCGCTTTTAAGCGCCCACGAATGCGTAGCTCAAAAGGCAGTGTCAGCGTATCACTGGCGGCGCTTTCCTCTATCGGCCCTAAGCGTTCTATTAGTTTCAGCATGAGGACTCCTTAAAATAAATGATAGCGCTGAGCTAGCGGTAGTTCAGTGGCAGGCTCGCAGGTAAGCAGCTCGCCATCGCAGCGTACTTCGTAGGTTTGCGGGTCGACCGTTAGCTCTGGGCAGGCGTCGTTCAGCTTCATATCCTGTTTGCGCACACCGCGTACATTTTTACAGGCGGCTAACGTGCTCTGCAGGCCCAGGCGCTCTTTAATGCCCGCATCAATTGCTGCCTGGCTAACAAAGTTGAGCCGGGTTTGGCTGGCAGCACGACCAAAGGCACCAAACATATGCCGGTAGTGTACCGGTTGAGGCGTAGGAATAGAGGCATTGGGGTCGCCCATGGGCGCCGCCGCAATCATGCCGCCTTTTAAAATCAGCGAGGGCTTTACGCCGAAAAATGCAGGCTTCCACAGCACCAAATCAGCTAGTTTACCGACTTCGATAGAGCCAACCTCATGGGCAATACCGTGGGTAATAGCAGGGTTGATGGTGTATTTGGCGATATAGCGCTTGGCGCGCAGGTTGTCGGCCCCGAGGGCTTCGTCTTCCGGCAGTAAGCCACGCTGCACTTTCATTTTATGGGCAGTTTGCCAGGTACGGCAGACCACTTCACCCACACGCCCCATGGCCTGGGAGTCCGACGCAATCATCGAGATCACGCCCAGGTCGTGGAGAATATCTTCAGCGGCGATGGTTTCACGGCGAATGCGCGAGTCGGCAAAGGCCACGTCTTCTGGAATATTAGGGTCCAGGTGGTGGCAGACCATCAGCATATCCAGGTGCTCATCGATGGTATTCACCGTATAAGGCCGCGTCGGATTGGTGGACGAGGGCAATACGTAGGATTTCGAACAAGCAGTCAGGATATCCGGTGCGTGGCCTCCGCCAGCACCTTCGGTGTGGTAAGTATGAATACCCCGTTCTTTAAACGCCGCTAGGGTGTCTTCCACAAAGCCTGATTCGTTAAGCGTATCGGTGTGGATCGCGATCTGTACATCGTATCTTTCCGCTACGCTTAGGCAGGTATCAATCGATGCAGGTGTGGTGCCCCAGTCTTCGTGGAGCTTGAGCCCCATGGCACCCGCTTCTAGCTGCGCTTCTAACGCTTCTGGCAGGCTGGCGTTGCCTTTACCCAGCAGGCCAATATTCATCGGCAGGTCGTCCACCGCTTGCAGCATTTTGCCAATGTGCCAGGCACCGGGAGTGCAGGTGGTGGCGTTAGAGCCAGTTGCCGGGCCAGTGCCGCCGCCAAGCATGGTAGTCACGCCGCTCATCAGTGCTTCTTCTACCTGTTGAGGGCAGATAAAGTGAATATGAGCGTCAATGCCTCCAGCGGTGAGAATCTTGCCTTCGCCTGAGATAATTTCAGTGCCAGGGCCAATGACGATCTCAACATCCGGCTGGGTGTCGGGGTTGCCTGCCTTGCCAATGGCAGCGATACGACCGTTCTGCAGCCCCACATCGGCTTTAACGATGCCCCACCAGTCTAAAATCAGCGCGTTGGTAATCACCGTGTCCATGACAGAGGCGTCATTAAGCTGACTTTGACCCATGCCATCGCGAATTACCTTACCGCCGCCGAACTTCACTTCATCACCGTAGTGGGTGGCATCTTTTTCGACTTCAATCCACAGCTCAGTGTCACCCAGGCGCACGCGGTCGCCCACCGTGGGGCCGTACATATCGGCGTAGGCTTGCCGACTTATCTTGTTAACCGGCTTCATTGTTTATCTCCGTCAAGCGCGCCCATAACATCACCACGGAAGCCATAGATTTCCCGCTTACCAACAAACGGAATTAGCGTGACCTCGCGGGTCTGGCCAGGCTCAAAGCGAATCGCGGTGCCTGCAGCCACATCCAAGCGAAAGCCACGGGTTTTCGTGCGATCAAACACCAGCGCAGGGTTGGCTTCAGCGAAGTGGTAGTGAGAGCCGATCTGAATGGGGCGGTCGCCGGTATTGGCCACTTCGACGCTAATCCGCTCGCGGCCCACACATAGCTCAATATCACCCTCTTTTAACTGGTACTGTCCTGGAATCATTGGGCCGGAAATCATGGCAGCCTCCTGGTTGCTGACGACTAGTTGATTGGCGTGTGAACGGTCACGAGCTTGGTGCCGTCCGGAAAGGTGGCTTCTACTTGCACCTCATCCACCATTTCCGCCACGCCATCCATGACGTCGTCACGGCTAAGGATTTCACGGCCGTAGCTCATTAAGTCGGCGACACTTCTGCCGTCACGGGCACCTTCGATAATTTCAAAGCTGATCAGCGCGACGGCCTCGGGGTAGTTAAGCTTTAGGCCACGTGCTTTGCGGCGCTCGGCAAGCTGGGCAGCAGAAAACAGCAGCAGCTTGTCTTTGTCTCGTGGGGTCAGTTCCATGGGGCAAGTCTCCATCAGTGCATCGCATTGATGCCAATTAGGTTAACCAAATTCGCGGTGTATGCGCCTCGCGCTCAATCCAGCGCGGGCGCAAACGTTGCCAGGCCTGTTCACACAGTGCCCAGGCTTCATTCCGGGAGTTGCCAAGGTAGCGCAATAGCAGTACACCTTGGCGCACAGTGACCGCCCAACGAGGATTGTCCGGCAGTACATCGCGTAGTTCATCAATGGCTGCGCTGGCGTCTTCTAAACCAACTGCCCACAGCGTGGCCTGTACCGTGGCACCGCCCTGCCCCCAGCGCCCGCTAAAGCGTGGATGCAGTGGGTCAAGAGGCTGACGCTCCAACCACAGCGGCTTGCCATCCAGCGTTAAACGAAAGTGCTGCTCAATACGACCTGATACATAAGGTAGCTCACTTGCTGGGCGGCCCAGCGCCATAATTTCCCAACCCAAGCAGCGAGCACTGCCGTGCAGCGCTATATGAGTTCGCTGGGTACCCTTGGAGCCATCAAAAGCGATCGTTTCTTGGGGTAGCCACTCAAGAATGCCGCCATCATCTACGTTAAGCTCGGTATGTTGGGCCCAGGCGACGCCCTGACTGTCGGCTTTATAGAGCTTGTTGGCCGCCGGTGTGGTGAGCAGCGCGTGGGCATCACGCTCTATCTGGGCGCGAATTGTCAAGGCATCCCCGCTGACGAGGCCTCCGGGTGGATGCAGCACGTACACATGGCAGGCTTCCGTGCTGCCTTCAGGGTAAAAAGGACGCTGCACCCGTAGTGGGCCCTGATGACGCGCCTGCACTAGCCGCGTGGTGCCTTCACGGTTAGCAAAACGCAGCGCCAGCGATGCCGCCCAATGGCGCTCTTCGTCGAAGCGATGACCTGAGCCAGCTGCGGGTGTCGCGAGTTCACACAGAATCATGGGCGCTGTCGCTTCCTTTTAATAAATATTTCAACTTCAAATGCAAGGAATGCGCCAAAATGGTGAAAACGGCGTTCGCCCCCTGCTACAGCGGCTTACTTAAAAGTTAACCATCTCCTCCAATACCTCATGAGCACCAAAATGAATCAAGAAAGCGCCTTTATCGCACCAATAAGGTGCGGAAGAAGATGACTTAAGCAACATGAATACACTGCTGTTAGCCTGCTAGCGACATATTGCCACCCCTCTATCGCTTTACGTTTTGCCAACCTCAGATACTCTTTAGTGCTTTATCGTATGCCGTCTAGCGGCCTGGAACTCTGTGATGACCACCACCTCCCCCCAAACAAAGCGAAAAGCGTCATTAGACCTATATCGTGCTGTGTGGCGCTGGCACTTTTATGCTGGCCTGCTGATACTGCCCTTTTTGATCATCCTTTCCATTACTGGGGCACTTTATCTATTCAATGATGAGCTGGATGCGCTGATCCACTCTGACCTTAAGCGCGTAGCAGTGCAGGAAGCCACTCAGCCACCTGCCACGTTGGTCAACGTTGCACTGGATGCCCACCCTGGCACCGCAGTGAAATACACCTCTCCACCCACCCCAGAAAGCTCTGCGGAGGTCACCGTGAACGCTCTCACTGGAGAGCGACTAGCCGTGTATGTGAACCCTTACACCGCTGAGGTACTGGGAGCGCTGGATGACCGTGGCACCATCATGTGGACGGTACGCTACTTACACAGCCTCAAGTACTTCGGGCCAACAGCGCGTAAGTTCATCGAAATTGCTGCGGGCTGGTCAATCCTACTGGTGGGCACTGGCATTTACCTTTGGTGGCCACGCGGTAAAGGGTCAAGCGGCCTGGTGAGTGTGCGGGGAAAACCCAAAAGCCGAGTCTTTTGGCGTGATTTACACGCTGTGCTGGGCATTTTTGTCGGCGGTTTTATTGTTTTCCTTGCTCTCACTGGGATGCCTTGGTCAGGCGTGTGGGGCGGCAAGGTGAATGAGTGGGCCAACGGTAATAATTTTGGCTATCCAGCAGGCGTTCGGGTTGAAGTACCAGTGTCTAATGCATATCTGAGCGACCAGGGGCTAACCAGCTGGTCGCTAGAGCAGGCTCGCGTGCCGGAGTCCACGCCACCCGCTACCCCATCGCCACGCATTGGTCTTAATAATGCAGTAGCAGCGTTCGAACAACTGGGCTTGCAGCAAGGTTATGCAGTGAACCTGCCCACCTCGGCGGCGGGAGTTTACACTGGCTCGATTTACCCTGATGACTTAAGCCAGCAGCGTGTCATTCACCTTGACCAGTATAGCGGCGAGCCGCTGCTGGATATGAGCTACGCCGACTACGGCCCGCTGGGGCGATGGCTGGAATTTGGCATTAATGTTCATCTAGGCCAACAGTTTGGCCTAGTGAACCAGCTGTTTCTGCTGGCAGTCTGTCTAGCCATCGTGCTTATGTGTGTTGCCGCCGGGGTAATGTGGTGGAAGCGGCGACCTTCAGGCAGCATGGGAGTCCCACCATTACCGGCCGATAAGCGTATTTTCCGCGGCCTTATAGCGACTCTAGCCATTGGCGGGGTGATATTCCCACTGGTCGGTGCCTCGTTGATCGCCATGCTGCTGATTGATTGGTTGGCCGTGCGACCTATTCAAGAGCGCCGCCTCACCAAGCAAACCATCTGAGCTTTTCAAACTGCCATCCTCATGAGGATGGCAGTAGCTGCTCCAGTGATGCCTGAGTCTCATCCAGGTCGAAGCCATAGGCCAAAGTGCCCACGACACTGCCTTCGCGATCCAATAGATAGGTGGCAGCTGTATGACTGATGGTGTAATCGCCTTGCTCCATAGGCACACGCTCGTATTGCACCCGATATGCGTCGGCAATCGCGTTAATTTGTGCCTCGTTGCCTGATAGGCCACGAATTCGCTCATCGAAGACCGAGATGTAGCGCGCCAGCTGTTCTGGGCCGTCACGCTCCCAGTCCAGGGAAACAAAGAGATAATTGAACTGGTCGGCCTGATTGCCCAACTGCTGAATCAAACGTGTGAGATTGAACAGCGTGGTTGGGCAAACATCTGGGCAGTAGGTAAAGCCAAAAAACAGCAGGGTTGGCTTCCCGACCAGATCATCTTGCGTAACGACCGAACCTTCAGTATCAACCAACTGAAATTGACCACCCATCTCAGCCAGCGGCGGGTTGGCGGCCTGTCGGCCAAACACCGCAAAAAACACCGCCAGCGTTAGCAACAGTACTAACGAGCCGATGGAAAGCAGGGCAACGTCACGGCGCTGCATATTTAGTGCGCCATGTGCCCGTGCTCTTCATGGTGCTCTTCATGATGGCCGGCGTGAGCGCCTTCGCCCTCAGGCGAAGCTCCAACTGGCACCACCTGGAGTTCGGCCTCAATACTCTCCGCGTATTGGAATTCAAGCGTTATGGGAATTGGCTGCCCCTCAACGATGGGTGAAGCAAGCTCCATAAACATTAGGTGCAGGCCACCTGGTGCCAATGTCACCGACTCACCTGCAGGAATTTCGATACCACCGGGCAACGGCGCCATGCGCATGACATCGCCGTCCATTTCCATGGTGTGCAACTCAACGCGGTCGGTGATGGATGTCGTCGCCCCTATCAGGGTGTCGTCAGCATTACCATGGTTGGTGAGGGTGATAAAACCACCGCCCGCGCCTGCGCCCGGCGGCGTAGCACGGATCCAGGGCTGCGTTACTTCAATGGCCGGGGCTTCGCCGTCCGACAGCTCATGGTGTGTACCATCATGGTGGGCATACAGCGCTGAACTCATCAATAAAAGGGTGGATAGCAGTGCACTACGCAGCATTAACATAATCAACTCCATTCAATAACGATCAGTAGCAACGTGCCGATATGGCAGCCATTGCGAAGTAAACAATCATCAGCTTGAAGTGATTACTAAAGGTGGAGCTCGTGGATAAAAAAGCGCAAACAAACGATGGGTTTGTGTTGCGGGTTCTGCGCTTTGAGGAGAGAGGCTCTCACCAGGCAGATAGACAGCCCCTTGGGGCATACCTGCCAATGCCGCTCCCAACGTGCAGGCTGACTGGCACAGCAGATTATTCAGCTCGCTGGCACTTGTTGCCTCCGAAGAGGTGTTTTGTAAACCATGGGGGTCACACAGAACAAACAGTGGTGACGTACTACCATCGCCGAGTACCGCCGCCTGGGCATAAGACCCCAGGAGGACATGCAGCATAAGGACGTATGAGACAAGAATGGCCACAATGCCACTCTTATTTCGGTCACTTAAAAAGCGCTGCATATTCGTCATTGTTAAGTAGCTACCCTTGCCTACGTTTTATTTTTAAAATGATGGCTGATCAGCAATATAGCCGAATGATCACTTAAATACAGGCTCTTAACGCATTACAACTTGATAAAACGCCTAACCAGCACACTACGGGAGCTGGCTTCTGTTTGAGTATTTTGTTTATCGTAAATATCGTGCAGTGATCATAGCCCAGAAATCATAGTCCAGAAATCATAGCTCAGACTTAGGCAAGCAGTTGTCTTTTAGCATGGCAAGCGCGCCTATGATGAGCGCATGCATGCCCTGAATTAACTCAGCCTCCATTTCAGCTTCTTCCTCCTCTCGGGCGGCATCCACAACAGGCTCTTGGCCTGCCACCGAATATACCGTGTCGGCCACAGCGATACAGTGGAATGCCACCGTCGCAAGTAGCCAACGTGCCTGCTCCTTTGAAATCCCATAGACAAGCGCGAGGTGGCTTTGATGCTCATCGATTTTAGCGATCATCGGCTGGGTTGCCGCTAGCCGACGTATCACGTACGGCGTTAACCCAGGGTGCGCTTTGACAAACTCACGTATCGACGTTGTGAACGTGAACAGATACTCCTTCAGCCCGCCCGGCTCGTCGCCGTAAGCGCGTGGAATTTTCCAACGGCTGAATATCTCCTCGGCGACTAGGCACTTAAGTGCCTCCAGGCTGGCGACATGCTTATAGAGCGCCATATGGCTGACGCCCAGAGCGGCGGCAACACCCACAAAAGTGATGTTAGGTAAGCCGATTTCGATACCCGCGTCAGCGATCCGCTCAAGCGTGATAGTAGGGGGTCGCCCACGTGCTTTAGGCCGTTGTGGCGCTTTCATATCTACTCCTTGAACAACCTTCCATAGCTACTCCTTGAACAACAGCATTCTCCCCATGAAGCCATTTGCTCTCTCCTATCGTCAATTAGATTAGTTTAGCAGCATGAAACAAATATTGAATTAGTTTATTGCCATGCAACTAATTTTCGATTAATTTACACAAATGCAACTAATTATCGTTCTGGTTCGCTCGGGAGCCCTATGACTGATCTGTCGTGTGCCTTTGAAGACAGCAATGCGATGAAAGCCAATCCAATACTTTTGAATTGCTGAGTGCTGCCTTTTCATGAGTACTAATACACCTTTGACCCAATCCAAGAACCCTATCCGTCAGGTACTAGGCCCTATACGGGGACGGCTAATCATCGCCGCGCTACTGGCTAGCCTTGGCACGATGCTGACACTGGTACCACTGGCAGGCATCGCCCATATCGCCAACATTCTGTTTGCTAACGCAGACACCACAAAGCTGACGATAGGACATATAGAGACCGAAATCTGGTGGACAGTCATTGCCAGTGTGGTGTGCGTCTTCGTCGGTATGGCGTTGATGCTCGCTGGCGAACTAACGGCACACTTGGCTGATAACCGTATGACTCATTATCTGCGTTTGGCAGTCATACAACGATTAGCTCAGGTGCCGCTAGGCTGGTTTACCAGCCGAGCATCAGGCGAAGTGAAGCAGGCGATGCAAGATGATATTGCCACCCTACACAGCCTGGCGGCGCACTTCTACACTGCGGTGGGGAGAGCTTCGGGGGCACTGCTGGTTTCGGTGATTTACCTTTTCGCGCTGGATTGGCGGATGGCAATTATCGCGCTACTGCCGTTACCTGGATTCTTGCTGTTCCTACGCCGAGCCATGCAATCCAGTGACGTAAACATGCATGAATTCGTTACTCGGCTGGAACGCATTAATAGCACAACCACTGAGTTTGTCAGCGGCATCCCGGTGGTCAAGGCATTCGGTGTTAACGGCCAAGCACATAGCAACTACCAAAAGGCAGTCGATGACTTTGCCCAAGCTTTTGACCGTTTTACCCGTCCTCTAGTGGCATTGATGGCCCATGCCCATGCGATGGTGACACCGGTAACGGTGCTGGGTCTGGCGCTGGCTGTTGGCACACTGTTCATAGCCATAGGCTGGATGACGCCAGTTGAAATACTGCCGTTTGTTCTAGTGGCGCCAGGCATCTGCGCTCCGTTACTACTATTGCATACATTACTACACGATTTGGGCAGTGCTGCTGGCGCAGCCCAGCGGGTACTAGCGCTGCTGGAAACACCCATACTGGAGCAACCCAACCATAACCAGCAGCAGCTTCCCTCAGGTCATGAGATCCGTTTCGAGAGTGTGAGCTACGCCTATAGTGACTCGCACAGGGCGCTATCGAACATCAACTTCACCCTTAAACCTGGGACGGTCACAGCCATCGTTGGGCCATCAGGTGCGGGAAAATCAACCTTGGCTAAGCTGCTACTGCGCTTTTTTGATCCTACACAAGGATGCATCACGCTGGGCGGAGTAGATCTACGCCACCTTGAGACGTCGGCACTCTATCGGCACATTGGCTTTGTACTACAGGAAGTTCGCCTGATCCACGCCAGTATCCGCGACAACATTGCATTGGGCCGCCCTTCGGCTAGCCAGCAAGAGATTGAAGATGCGGCACGCGCTGCGAACATTCACGAACGTATTCTAGCCCTGCCACACGGTTATAGCTCGGTGGTTGGTGAAGACGTACAGCTTTCTGGCGGTGAGCAACAACGTGTGAGTATTGCACGCGCCATATTGCTTGATCCCCCCGTACTCGTTCTCGATGAAGCCACAGCGGCTACAGATGCTGGCAACGAAGTAGCCATTCAGGAGGCTCTGTCACGTTTCACACAGGGCCGTACGCTGCTGGTCATCGCCCATCGTCTCGACACGGTAAAGCACGCCGACCAAATCCTGGTGCTCGATAACGGCACGATCATCGAACAAGGCTCCCATCAACACTTATTGGCTCAACGAGGTCTGTATACGCGGCTATGGACACTGGGCGACTACGCAACAATTACGGAGCCGAAGGTGCCGTCATGCTAAAGATGTTTATTCAACTACTAGGCAAAGATCTGGCCCTTTTCCGTCGCTACGTATATATGGCCCTCATCTATGGTGTTCTTTGTGGCCTGACAGTTACCGTACTTGTGCCGATTCTCACCCAATTGCTGAGCGGCAACTTGCCCGCAGCAGTGCCATGGCTCGTCGTACTACTAATTGGTATCGCCACCTGCTGGGGTTTACGCCGATACGTGGAACAAGCGGGGGTGCGTGTAGGCGTTGCCGTACTTCAGGGCGGGCGCCACCGGCTAGGTGAGCATGTGGCGCGTCTGCCCGTGGGCTGGTTTACACCATCGAATACCGCACGGCTTAGCCACGTTGCCACCCAGGGTATGATGGCTGTGGCTCAGCTTCCAGCACACGTGTTCACACCAGTTATTACCGGCGTAGTGGCACCGGTGATCATTATTATCGCCTTATTCGTGTTACATGGGCCGCTGGGGCTGACTGCGCTGGTGGCGTTGCCGCTACTGGCGGGTGTTTTCTTTCTCACGACAAAGCTTGCACGGCGTGCTGACAATGCCTTCCAACGGCACTTTGCTGATACCAGCCAGCGCGTGGTCGAATTTGCTCAAGCCCAGTCCGTATTACGCGCTTTTAGTGGTGAAAGTGGCAGTACACGTTTTCTTGAAAAAGCGGTCGCAAAACAGCACCGCTCGGGAGTGAGGCTGGCCTGCCTTTCAGCGCTGTCGGCGCTGCTCAATGCCTGGACGGTACAGGTTGTGTTCGCTGTGTTGCTGGTCGTAGCAATGCTCGGGATGAATATTCACCTGGGCGGCACGCTAACAGAAGAAAACATCATTGGTGCCACTATCGCGCTGCTGCTGGTAAGTCGGCTCATCGACCCACTGTTGGAAGTCGCTAATTATGGCGAAGTCTTACGCAGCGCACGTGGCCAACTTGATGAAATACATCACATATTATCAGCTACCCCCTTACCTGAACCCAGAGCACCACGCTCGCCCTGCAGTGCTGCGATTGAGCTGCGTGACGTGCATTTCCGCTACGCACCAAGGGAACCAGCGGTACTAAACAGCGTGAGCCTATATATCGCCCCCGGCAGCATGACAGCACTTATCGGCGAATCAGGCTCAGGAAAAACCACGCTAGCACGGCTGATCGCACGTTTTTTCGATGTAGAACGGGGCAGCATTTTAATTGGTGACGTGGATGTACGGCAGATGTCCAGCGTTCATCTAGCCAGTCAGATCAGTCAAATATTCCAGGATAACTATCTGTTTACTGGCAGTATTGCCGACAACATTCGGATCGGTAAACCTGATGCTAGCGACGCCGAGATGACAGAGGCAGCGCATCAGGCTGGCGTATCTGAAATTATCGAGCGCCTGCCTCAAGGCATTGACACCCAGGTTGGCGAAGGAGGCGCCCGCCTTTCCGGCGGCGAACGCCAGCGTATCGCTATCGCTCGGGCATTAATTAAAAATTCGCCCATCCTGCTGGTAGATGAAGCGACTGCCGCGCTAGATGCGGAGAATCAGGCAGCCATTGCCGAGGTGCTTGCACAGTTGCGTGGCCACCGCACGATCTTAGTGATCGCACATCAGCTTTCCACAGTGGCAATGGCAGATCAGATAGTCGTACTTGATGGTGGCCAAATCGTTGAGCAGGGCTCACCCGAGCAGTTGCGTGCCAGCCAGGGGCGCTACGCACAATTTCTTAGCCAGCGACAAGCCGCGAAGGGGTGGCGTATCACCCAGGATGACGCTGATGGAGCGTGCTCCTGATGCGCATGTATCTAAGACGTATGCCTCTGATACATATTTACCTGCCCGGTCTATTTGTGATCCTGTGCGGCATTTCACTGCTGGTTGGCGCTCAGCAGATAACTTGGTCACAGCTGTTCATGCTGTCAGACGACGCCTGGCTGACACTGACCGCCAGCCGCCTGCCACGCCTGATAACAGTAGTGTTGACGGGAGTGGGCCTAGCTATCTGTGGCGTAATCCTGCAACACATTGTGCGTAACAAATTCGTTGAGCCAGCGACCACTGGGGGGCTAGATGCAGCGAAGCTCGGTATTCTCGTCTCACTGACGCTGACACCTGGAATTAGCACAGGCGGAAGGATGCTTTTCGCGCTGACCTTCTGCTTCGCGGCGAATCTAATTTTTATCGCTATCATCCGCCGCATCAAGTTCAAGAACGCCGTTCTCATTCCGGTCATTGGCCTTATGTATGGTGGCGTTCTGAGCGCCATTGCTGAGTTCTACGCCTATCGTTACAACATCCTGCAAAGCATGCAGGGCTGGCTACTGGGAGATTTTTCCAAGGTTGTTCAGGGCAACTACGAAATCATCTACCTGATCCTGCCAGTTGTTGTGCTTACCTATGTCTATGCCCACCGTTTTACGGTGCTTGGGATGGGCGAAGAGATCGCCACTAGCCTAGGGGTGAGCTACTTAGCAACGGCGGCAATCGGCCTAATTCTTGTGGCTTTCACCGTGTCGGTCACGGTCATCACCGTTGGGACAATCCCTTTCGTCGGGCTAGTCATCCCCAATCTGGTCGCGCTGTACTACGGCGACAACTTAAACCGGACCCTACCCGCTGTTGCGCTGGCAGGCGCCTCTCTACTGCTAGTCTGCGACATTTTTGGTCGCCTTCTTATCTATCCCTTTGAGGTGCCCATTGGCTTGACCGCAGCCAGTGTGGGCGGCCTGCTATTTCTGGTGCTCATCGTCGGGAGAAAAAAGTGATGCCTAACGTTACTCGGCACGCTATCTGGATAGTGATCATCATCTTAGCGATAGCCTTTGTATTTATTCGCTCTGGCTTCGATTTTGACTATGTCATCCCTAAACGACTCACACGATTGGCCGCCATAATGATCGGTGGAGTGTGCATAGCCTGGTCGGCAATTTCATTCCAGACCATCACCGGAAATCGGATACTGACACCAGCGATCATGGGGTACGAGGCCGTCTATCTGCTGTTCCAGGCCCTTTTGATTCTGGTGATGGGGGCGCGAAGCCTGACGGTTCTCGGCACGCACGGTAACTTCTTCCTCTCTATCCTGCTGATGCTCACCTATTCATGGGCTATTCATCGTTGGCTTTTCCGAGAAGGTAGAGACAACGTGTATTTCCTGCTCCTTGTGGGGCTGGTGCTAACGATGGTAATCGGTACTTTCACTCAGTTTGTTCAGCTAAAAATCAGCCCCGGCGAGTTTTCCATTCTCATGGGCTATAGCCAAGCATCTTTCGGCAAGGCCGGGCCTAGCCAACTACTCTACTCAGCTCTCCTCGTTGCCATGATCTGCCTAATGGGTATTAAGACCCTGTCGACACTCGATGTCCTCTCGCTGGGCCGGGAGCAGGCTATTTCCCTGGGAATCGATTACCGACGGTACGTGCAGCTCCATCTCGCATTGATTGCAGCGCTTGTGGCGGTTTCAACCAGCCTGCTCGGCCCTACGGCGTTTATGGGGATATTCGTTGCCAATACCACCTATGCACTGGCCCGAACGTTTAAACATCGAGTCACGCTCCCCACGGGTAGTGCCATTGCCATCGGCATTTTCATCCTCGCCCAGCTCTTGGTCGAACATATCTTCAACTACAAAACTACCGTCGGCATCCTCGTTAACCTGGTTTGCGGCGCTTACTTCCTCACGCTGATGGTGCGCACGCGAGGCACTGCATGATCACCGTAAAAAACCTGCATAAAACCTATGGCAGCAGCAGTGTTGTTTCCAATGTAAATGTCCGCTTTCCGGCACAGCAGCTGACATCGCTTATTGGCCCCAATGGGGCAGGCAAAACGACGCTGCTAATGATGATCGCGCGTCTGCTAACGCCGACCCAGGGTGAGATTTTCCTTGAAAACCGTAGCGTCTCAGATATCCGCACCAGCGAGTATGCCAAGCATGTAGCCACCTTGCGTCAGGCGCCTGAGTTTAATCTGCGCTTGACGGTCGAGGAGCTTGTTGCTTTTGGGCGCTTCCCCTACAGCCGTGGCGCACTAACAAGTAAAGACCGCTGGGTGATTGATGAAGCTATCGCGTTTCTATCGTTGGCATCACTACGTAAAGCCTACCTTGATGAGCTGAGCGGTGGTCAGCGCCAGATGGCTTACCTAGCCATGACCATCGCTCAGCAGACGAATTGCTTGCTGTTGGATGAGCCGCTGAACAATCTCGATATAAAGCATGCCGTCCAGATTATGCGTGCGCTTCGCCGCCTCTGCGACGAGTACGGGCGCACCGTCATTCTGGTCGTTCATGACATCAACTTTGCCGCTAACTACTCGGATCACATCGTCGCCATGAAAGGGGGAGAGGTTCATTGCGTTGGTGCCGTTACGGAGGTCGTGACTGAACCACAGTTACGTGAACTCTACGGGCTGAATTTCGAGGTCACCCATAACGAGCACGGATGCTTATGCAACTACTTCACACCATCAGAGGCATTGGAATGAGACGAAACCTTAAAAACAGCTATTGGGTATTGGGCCTGATCATTGCCACTATGGCTACGATACAAGGGTGCGACCAAAGAGCAGCAAAACCTGTTTCGGCAGCGGTACAGTCGACTTCAGACAGCTCCCCGAAGCCGGAGGACTTCACGCCCGTTACGGTTCAACACGCGCTAGGCACGACCGTGGTTGAGCATCTGCCGCAACGTGTAGCGGCACTCGACATGAATGAAGTCGATTTTCTCGACCAGTTGAATATCCCCATCGTTGGCATGCCGAAAGATTTTGTTCCCCACTTTCTCAGCGAATACCAAGATGCCCCTGGTATTCAGGACCTGGGGGCCATTGTGCACCCCAACTTGGAACGAGTTCATGCGGCTCGCCCTGATCTGATCCTGATCACCTCGCTACAGGCGAACCACTACAACGAGCTGACCGAGATAGCTCCGACTATCCATTTCGATGTGGATTACCGCAATAGTCAGGCCAACCACATAGAGGTCATCAAAGACCACCTCATGATGCTGGGGAGGATTTTCAATAAAGAAGGTATTGCACGTCAACAAGTCGCTGAGCTAACTAATAAAGTTGAGGAGACCAGGCGCGTTACCCAAGGCCGCCCTGAAAGAGCACTTGTCCTGCTGCACAACAACGGTGCTTTCAGTTCCTTTGGCGTGCAGTCCCGCTACGGCTTCATTTTCACTGAATTCGGCGTGCAGCCTGCTAGTCCAGGGGTCGACACCGGCCTGCACGGCCAACCAATTTCCAGCGAATTCATCCAACAGGCCAATCCCGACATCATCTATGTAGTGGACCGAACGGCCGTGATGGAGAACCACTTCGCAATGGACGCCGAGCGCATGGCTAACCCACTGATACGCCAAACCAACGCTTGGAAGAACGGCCGAGTGATCTTTGTCGATGCAGAGGCCTGGTATATCACTGCTGCCAGCGTTAGCTCTCTGGCGATTATCGCCGACGAGATTATCGAAGGTTACCAAGACTGATTGATCGTCGGGTCTAGCCAAGCACTAAAGCGCATTTACTCACCGTCCGGTTAAGCATTTTACTGCTCGCTTGCGAGGCACGGTGAAAGCTCCCCCCTGTCTCACACAAAAGGAACCCAGCATGACCAGACACTCCTACAACCTGCTCACTGCACGTCCTATACCACAGATGTCGCGCCTATATTCCGCCTTTGAAATCAGCCACCAAACGGTAGCGAAGAGAACGCTACAGTTAGCCTTGAGCGCAAGCACAGTAGTGGCGTTGGCTACACCGGCGCTGGCACAAATGGAGGCTGAGTCAGTAGCAACGCCGCATGGCTCGAATGCATCGGCAACCCCGGTTACTCAGACAGCTGGAGGTGTTATCACACTGGCACCTGTCACGGTGCAGGGAGAAGCTGCCTCAGCGGCCAACGCTTACGCTGGTGGTCAGGTAACTTACGGCAGCCGCGTAGGGTTCTTGGGCGACAAGGACTTCATGGAAACGCCATTCAGCGTGATCAGCTATACAGACAGTTTCATAGAGAACCAACAAGCCAGAAGTATTACCGATGTGATTGCTGCCACCGACCCCTCCGTATTCAGCAACGGTGTTACCGGCGCATGGAGCGAAAACTATTCCATACGCGGATTTAGCTCCAGCACCAGCGACGTCACCCTAGGAGGCCTTCACGGTATGGCACCGTATTACCGCACCTCGCCGGAGATGTTTGAGCGTATCGAGGTACTCAAAGGCCCCTCAGCACTGCTCAACGGCATGCCCCCAGGCGGCTCTGTGGGCGGCGCTATCAACTTAGTACCCAAGCGCGCAGGCGACGAACCCCTGACGCGCTTAACAACAACCTATATGTCCGACGCACAATTCGGCGGACACATCGATGTGGGACGTCGATTAGGCGAAGAACAGCAGCTTGGCATTCGTTTTAACGGCGTCTACCGGGATGGGGAGGGAGCTATTAACCAGCAAGAGTCGGAAGTTCAAATGGGTTCCCTGGGGCTGGATTGGCGTAGCGAACGCTTGCGGCTTTCCGCAGATCTATACAGTGCCGACGACCGTGTAGACGGCCCAACACGCGGTATTAACTTAGCCCCCGGCTTAGCCGTGCCTCATCCGCCTAAGCCAAACACCCTGATTAACCCCGACTGGGCATTTGCCGAAACACGGGATAAAGGCGCGATCATTCGCGGTGAGTTTGATTTTACCGACGAAATCATGGCCTATGCTGCTCTCGGCACCAGCGAGACGAACTACTCATACAATGGCGCGATGTCAGCCCAAGTTCTCGACACAGCGGGTAATTACCGAACCAGCATTGGGCAACTGGCTTTCGATGTGGACAAAACATCCTCAGAAGTAGGATTGCAAAGCAGCTTTCAGACCGGTGGTATAGGCCATCAATTGACCATAAATGCCACCCATTACGAACAGCAACAAAATGACTATGGCCGCAGAACGGTGCCAGGCGCGGATTGGACCACCAATTTATATAATCCCACTTGGGGACCGGCAGCCGAGTTCATCACGCCGCACATCTCCAAAACGGAGTTACGTCTGAATAGCTACGGCTTGGCGGATACTCTCTCCTTTGCCGAGGACCGGGTACATCTGACGATCGGTGTCCGCCGCCAGGAAGTGGTTAGCGATACTTATAGTGTCACGACCGGAGCACGTACATCCCGCTATGATGAGAGTGCTATCACACCAGCCACTGCACTGCTAATCAACGCCACGGACAATGTTTCCTTATACGCCAACTACATTGAGGGGCTAAGCCAGGGGGCCACGGCGCCGATAACTGCGGCTAACGCAGGAGAAGTGTTTGAGCCCTACAAGACCAGACAAAAAGAGATCGGAGTCAAACTTGATCTTGGCGAATTTGCTCATACATTCAGCTTGTATGAGATCACACGCCCCAGCAGCTATACCGACCCCGTTACCAACATTTTCTCCTTCGGCGGTGAGCAGCGCAACCGGGGCGCGGAATGGAGCTTTTTTGGCTCCCCCTTACCCAGCATGCGCTTGATGGGCGGGATCGCTTATGTTGATCCTAAACTCACCCAAACCGCAGGCGGCATCAATCAAGGCAATCAGGCTACCGGCATACCCGACCTACAAGCCAAGCTCGGCACAGAATGGGATGTACCCGCGTCACAAGGCTTGACACTGATGGCCAACGCCACCGCCATGTCCGAGCAATATATCAATGCCGACAACTCACTCTCTGTGCCAGGGCACACGATTTATGATGTTGGCGCACGCTATACCACCAATATTTCCAGCCATCCGCTAACGTTGCGGGCAAATATCAATAATGTAACGAACAAGGCGTATTGGGGAATGCCACTACTGTCCAGCTTAGCCCTGGGCGCGCCGCGCACCTTCATGCTTTCGGCTACATTGGACTTCTAAACATCACGACGATGACGTTTGGTTTTTATAGTCACTTAGGCAATTTGCCAAACGCCCAATGTAAACCCTAGGGTTTAAACCATGCGCCCGCCTTTATGATGAATAAAAAATGAGGCGGGCGCATAAACCGGCTGTGGATAACTTAAACCGTCAGGTATTGCTTCTACTGAGCGCGACCACTCTCAGCTCTCAGATTCATTGTCTTGCCCGCCATTATTCCGCATTGCGGTATTTTATTTCGACATATTGACAGCTATATAAGTCGTCTTCATTATTTCACCAAGCGCGAGCGGTAATGAAAGGCTCGAAAGTATCTCTGGACGGCAGTGCCAGCCATCACTGGCGCTAGACCCAACTATCAAAATGGAGCATATAATGTCCCCACCCAGCACCAGTAGCGGGCTTGTGGAACATCGTATCGAGCTTGGTATTGTCGAGCTCGGCCTGGCACGCCCCGAAGTGAGAAACGCCCTGAACGAGGTCACTGCCATCGCCCTGTGCGAGCGCCTGCAAGCGCTCGCACAGGATCCCACAGTGCGTTGCGTGATTCTGTATGGCCTAGGGCAGGCATTCTGTGCCGGGGCTGACCTCGGTGAATTCGACACCGGCAACCAGCGTCTGGCCAGTGAACGCCTAGCCACCCTCTTCGAGCCGGCGCTAAACGCTATGGTGGCAATGGATAAACCGGTGATTGCTGCCGTCAGTGGCGCAGCGGCTGGTATCGGCGTCTCCTATGTGCTGGCCAGCGATCTGGTGGTGATGGGCAAGTCTGCCTACCTAAAGCTAGCGTTCATCAATATTGGATTGATCCCCGATGGCGGTGCCTGCTGGCACCTAGCACACCGTCTGGGCCACGCCCGGGCCTTCGAGCTGACAGCCATGGCCACGCCCATCGACGCCGCACAATGCCTGTCGCTAGGGCTCGCCAACCGGGTCGTCAATGACGGTGAAGAACTGGCTGAGGCCCGGCAGCTTGCCCAGGAGCTGGCATCCCGCTCACCCACGGCACTTGCTGCTACCAAGCACGCCCTGCGTGAAGCAAGCCAACTCACCCTACAGGAGACTATGCGTCTGGAGGGCCAGTTGCAGGATCACTGCAAGAGTGCCCCCGACTTCCAAGAACGGGTCCAGGCCTTTCGTCAGCGCCGCTAATGGTATTTTCGTTTATTGCTCGCCTACTATCCCAGCATAAAAGACCCGGGCCGCTTGGGCGGCTCGGGTCACGTCAATAGTTACCCTTCAATAGTTACCATTCAATAGTTACCAGGGTGGAGGGGAAAGAAAGTAGAGACGTCAGAGCGTGAAGTGTAAGGCCTCTCCCGTCGCCTTGCGTTGCCCCAGGACGATTAAGGCGCCGAGAGCCACTAGCGTCAGGGCCGAGGCAGCCAGAGTGCCATGCCCAACCCCCAGCATACCGCCCCCTGGGGCCGCCAATAGCAGGCCGCCGCCCAGTACCAAGACACGCGCAACCCAACCGAGCGCGCCGTAGCCCAGTTGACCGATACCGATCAGGTAGCCCTGCAGCGCCGCCGATAGCAGCCAAACCCCAAGCAGGGCGGTCACTAGTACAGTGAAGATCTCGACCACTGAGCCCTGCATCAGCAGCGCCGGGTTGAAGACGAAGAAGAAGGGAATGAAATAGATGATAGTGCCCAGCCGCATAGCCTCGAAACCAGCGCGCATGGCCGAGACCTTGGCCACACTAGCGGCGACGAAGGCGGCCAGCGCCACCGGAGGTGTGATGAAGCTCAACATACCCCAGTACATGATGAACATATGCGACGCCAGAGGATCGAGCCCGGCCCGGATCAGCGCCGGCGCCAAGATAATCGCCAGGAAGATATAAGCGGCGGTTACTGTCATGCCGATTCCCAGCACGAAACTGGTCAGGGCTCCCATCACCAACAGAATCAGAACACTGTCGCCAGCCAGGTAGACCAGGTCATTGGTCAGGGTGCCAGCCATGCCAGTGACCTGGAGAGCACCAATGATCAGGCCAATTGCCGCCAGGATGCCACCAAGTTCGGCGAGAATGCCGCCAATACTCTGCAGATACTGCCCCAACTCCTTGAACGACCAACGGTGCCGGGTGAACTGGTTGATCACCAACAGCAGCGCCGTGGCATAGAAAGGTGCCGTCGCCTCACGCTGCATGAAGATCAACATCCAGACCAGCAGGGCGAAGACGAAGAGAAAGTACCAGCCCTCCTTGAACACATCGCCCAGGCGCGGCAACTCTTTCTCCGGCAAACCATGCAGCTGATGGCGTGCCGCATAGGCATCGATCTGCATAAACAGGCCGAAAAAGTAGAGCAGCGACGGGATGCTCGCCGCGATCGCCACCGTGGCATAGTTGACTCCCAAAAAACTGGCCATCACGAAGGCCGTAGCCCCCATGATCGGAGGCATCAACACACCACCGGTGGAGGCACAGGCCTCGACACCGGCGGCATACCCTCGCGAGAAGCCGATGCGGCGCATCGCTGGAATCGACAAAGGGCCGGTGGTCAGCACATTGGTGACCGGGCCGCCGCTCATGGAGCCCATCAGACCGCTGGAGAAGATGGCGACCTTGGCAGGCCCACCGCGGGTTTTGCCCAGCAATGCAAAGGCCAGATTGATAAAGAAGCTGCCCGCGCCAGTATGCTGAAGGGACACCCCGAAGAGCAGGAAGCCGAAGAGCAACAGAGCCGCCACCCGCATGGGAATACCGAACAGGCTCTCTTCGCTCATGACATGGAAGGTAGCGGCTTCCCCCAGTCCCATGCTAACGCCAGAGATAACATCCGGCATTCGATCGGCATAGAGGGGATAGAGGGAGCAGACCAGCACGATGACGAAGATCGGCCATCCTCCGGTACGGCGCCCCGCTTCGAGCACGACCGACCAGGTCGCCAAGGAGAGCCAGATGCCTAGATCGGGAGCAGCATACTCCCAAGCCTCGAAGATGATGCGTTCCGTATTCCAGGCATAGTAACTGAACATCGCCGCGATCACGGCGATGATCACCATGTCATACCAAGCCACCCGATCAATGGCAGAGCGCCGAGTGGCCGGGAAGTAGATGAACACCATCGACAGGATCAGGCCAGCGTAGATATAGAGGTAACGCGCATCTTGCATCACCTCGCCAATCAGGAATCCGAGATTGAAGATCTGGTTGATGGCCAGCACGATCAGAGTGCTGACCATCATCATTATCGCGATGCGCCAGGGGCGTGCGAGGCGGCGGTAACGCACAGCATATTTTGCCTCGAGGTCGTCACCCTCCTGAGCGGAGATTATTGGAGATTCGGGGCGTGGAGAGTCCTGCTGAGAGTCCTGCTGATAGGCCATAATGGATAACCTAGTGGTAATGAATGAGGCGGGCCCCAGTGCAGGCAGGCCCAGTCGACTACCAGCGTTCAGGGATCGTGATCAGCCCATTCGCCTCGACCACTCCATCACGGGTCTCCCTCCATGCGGCCCTGAAGGCGTAGCCATCGCGAGGGGCATCCTCAATGAACTCTTGCCACGCGGCTTGCAAGATCTCTTGACGCTTGAGGTTCTGCTGCTGGTTATCCTCAGCCGCCTCAGTCCAAATACCAATCTCCTGGAAGTAACGTACCGTCCCGTCATGGAAGGGAACGAAGGTGGTCTCCAGGCCCTGACGGTCCAGGGCCCACCCCTCGGCGCCGGGAGCGCTGTCCTTGTAATCGTCATAGTGCTCCATCATGGCCTTGGTCATGCTGTAGACCAGGGTCTCTTCCTGATCCGCCATGGTGATAAGCATCGGATACGGTGAAGTGAAGACCTCAATGCCTGCTTCGGGATCGATAGTCGGTCCCTGCACCGCCACATGTGGCACGTACCAGGGCAAGCCGGAGCGTACCCGTTGCACGGCCTCCTCATCGTCATGCGGGAAGGCGGCGAACTTCAAGCCCCTGGGGCTCGACTCAACACGCAGGAAGGAAGCCGAGTTGCAGGAACCGCCCGCAGCATCGGCGCGGCCCTCGATGATCGCCTCGATCGACCCCGGATAGCCGCTAACCTCGACCCGTTCAACATCGTCCCAGGTCATATTGGCATAGGAGAGCAGCGCTGCGGAGGCGTTGTTCAACGAGGGCGCCCCCTGGACATAGGTCAGACGTTTGCCACGTAGATCTTCAGCGTTCTCGATGCCAGCATCAGCGGCCGTAGCAAAGGTGAAGGAGCAGCCATCGGAGATGTTCCATAGCGCAACGCGCACAGGCTGTGGCCCCCAGTCACGTACACTGAAGTCATACATCCCCTCCTGCGCATAGGCCGCCTCAGAACCCGAGGCGGCAAAGTCGACTCGCCCGCTCCTCAAGGGGTGGAGACGAGAAACATCGTTGCGACCCGGCAGGACACGCAGATTCACACCATAGTGGTTCTGCAGCACACTGCCGATTCCCACCGCCTGGCTGTAGCCCGACGTGCCTGTGGGATAGGCCGACCAGGCCAGGGTACTGGGCAATTCGATCTCAGCCGCGCCAGCGGTCATGCTTGCCAACGTACTGCCCAAGAACAAAGCCCCCATCGCACCAACGAACATCACCTTATTGAGTTCTCGCATCACCCACACCTCATTATATCTTTTTGTTAAAGGCCCACTGATTCGTACCGGTAATCTAGCGCTCTTTCCAGCGCCCCTGATCTTCAGAATCTATATAAAATCAATTTTGCATTGCGGAACCTTATTTTGATATACATAGGCAACGGTAGGAGGAGTTCTCTCCAACGTCAAGCTCAACTGCTCGTCGTATGACCTATGCTCCAGCTGATGCCCCAGCAGATATTACTTGTTCAGCCACGGCGACAGCCCCGAGAGGCTGGCAAATGGGCGGATCTCCTACCATCCCTGCATCGAGATATGCGATACTAAATTCCACTCAGACCCATGGCCCCGGAGTCCAGCCCATGCCTCAACCTCCCCACCGTGATGACGATCAGGAATCAGCGGCCAAGGATCGTAACTTTGTCACCGCCCTGGCCCGCGGGTTGGAGCTACTGCGCTCCTTCGGCGCCGGTGAGGAGTACCTCGGCAATGCAGAACTCTCTCAGCGTACGGGGATCCCCCGCCCGACGGTGTCGCGCCTGACTCATACCTTGACCCAGCTCGGCTACCTCAAGCGCAACCCACGCTTGGAGAAGTATCGGCTCGGCCCCGGCACCCTGGCGCTCGGTTACCGCTACCTGGGGAATCAGGGCATCCGCGAGATCGCCCGCCCCCACTTGCAACGACTTGCCGATGCCACCGACTGCAACGTCAGCCTAGGCGCCGCCGACCGCAACGACATGACCTATATCGAGACCTGCCACGGCAGCGGTCCCTTGATCATGCGCCTCGACGTGGGCTCTCGGCTGCCCATCGCTATTTCGGCGATGGGACGTGCCTGGCTATGCGGCATCTCTGCGCAGCAGCGTGAGCAATTATTGGAAAGACTACGCAGTGAACACCCCAGCGACTGGCCCCGCCTGGAGCAGGGGATTCACAAGGCCCTCGAAGAGTACGCGACCTACGGCTTCTGCCTGTCCGAGGGGGAGTGGCAAAGAGAAATCAGTGGTGTTGCTCTCCCCTTGGTTCTAGAAGATGGTGCCGAGGTGCTGGCCATCAACTGCGGCGGCTCCTCCCTACGCCTCAGTCACCGTATCCTGGTCGAGAACCTCGGCCCTCGACTCAAGGATCTGGCCCAACAGATTCGCGACGACCTCAGATAAGACGACGAGCGCCCTCTGGCGCTCCCTCTCGCATAACAGATCGCCCCAACCTTTGCCTTATCTGCCGACCGACAGCGGCGCCAGAACCGGGGACGATTGCCCACCCCGAGTTCTTCCTGTATCTTCGATAGCAACAAAAATCAAAATACAGTTCCGCAGTACAGAACAAAGAGCCCATCGCCATGCCGTCCACGGACTCACCCTCCGATAAGACGGCCAGCAAAAAAGTTGTACTGCGCATTTCTCAACAAGAGGCCATGGCATGAAAATCCTGTTTGTCGCAAAAGCCCCCAAACCCGAGCGCTGGACAAATCTAATCCAAGCCTGCCTCCCGGATGCCGAGATCCGCGTCTGGGATCCTGACATGCCGGTCTGGCACGCCGATTACGCCATCGTCTGGCAGCCCCCGGCCGCCCTGTTTGAGAAGGAAAGGGGCCTTAAGGCCATCTTCAACCTGGGGGCGGGTATCGATGCTCTGCTCAAGGTGCCCAACCTGCCAAGCGAGCTCCCCGTGGTACGTCTGGAGGATGCTGGCATGTCGGTGCAGATGGCCGAGTACGTGGCCTATCACGTCATCGAGACCAGCCGGGAAATGAAGGGCTTCCGCCAGCAGGAGGCCGCCGGGGAGTGGAAACTGCGCCGTCCGATCCAGCGCAGTGAATGGCCGATCGGCGTACTCGGATTGGGACATATCGGCCAGCGGGTCGCTCGGACCCTGGCGGCGCTCGACTATCCCGTTTACGGATGGGCTCGCAGCGCCCACGCCATCGAGGGCGTCACCAGTTTCGCCGGGGACGCGCAGCTCGATGCCTTTCTAAGCGAGACTCGCGTGCTGATCAACACGCTGCCGCTAACCGACGCCACCCGCGACCTTATCGACTACACCCTGCTCTCCAAGCTCAAGCCCCAGGCCTGTGTGATTAATGTAGGGCGCGGCGAGCACCTCGTCGACGACGACCTGTGCCGCAGCATCGCAGAGGGGCAGGTCAGCCGCGCGGTGCTCGATGTCTTCCGCCAGGAGCCACTACCGGCGGAACACCCTTTCTGGAGCATGTCGGAAGTGACTATCACGCCACATATCTCCGCCCGCACCCTGCGCGAAACCACCATCGACCAGATCGCTGGCAAAATCCAGGCCTTAGAGGCGGGGGAGCCCATCACCGGTATTATCGATATCGCACGGGGTTACTGACGCCTTACCCCGGGCCTGCCTGGTCAGATCCATGTCCAGCGTGTCTGGCCGTCTCCTGATCCTGCAGCACCCTCCACATCAGCTTGCCGGTGGAGGTGCGCGGCAGGTCGCTCATAAACTCGACCTGGGCTGGCACCTTGTAGGCAGCCATCTCCTGCTGGCACCAGTCGATGACCTCCTGCTCAGTCACGCTCCCCTCGACCTCCTCATGTAGCACGATGCAAGCCTTGACTGCCTCGCCGCGGCGCGGATCAGGAGTCGAGATGACGCAGCACTCACGAATCGCCGGATGGCGGTACATCAAGCTTTCCACTTCGGATGGCCAGACCTTGAAGCCCGAAGCATTAATCATGCGCTTGACCCTGTCGACCAGGAAGAAATAGCCTTCCTCGTCGTAGTAGCCAAGATCTCCGGTGCGGAAGAAGCGCTTGCCCCCCAGCTCAATGAAAGCGCGGACAGTCTCCTCGGGACGCTTCCAGTAGCCCTGAAAGATCTGTGGGCCATGACTGACGATTTCGCCCACCTCGTTAACGCCCTTCTCTTCCCCGCTGGCGACATCAATGATCCGGCTATCAACATCGAATACAGGGACACCCAAGCATTGAGCCTTGGGGCGCTCCGGCGGATTAATATGAGTCGCAGCGATGGTTTCTGAGAGACCATAGCCTTCGACATAAGCCAGGCCGGTCAGATGGCGCAGCTTCTCCTCGATGGCCTCAGGCATGGCCGCCCCACCACCGCCAATACTCTGCAAGCTGGAAAGGTCGTAACGCTCCACTTCAGGATCGGAGAGAAAGTCGATCGCCATGGTGGCAATATTGCCCCAGGAGGTGATGCGGTAGCGCTGGATAAGCGTCGCCGCCACCCTACGGTCCCAGCGCGTCATGACCACCGCCGTTCCACCAGTGTAGATGGGAGCGTTCATACCACTCTGCATACCGGTGACGTGAAAGAAGGGCAGCGTCGCCAGCACGACCTCCTCGCAGGTATTCCGCAGCCAGACGCTGCGGTGCAGAGCAGTAGCCATGGACGAGCGATGCGTATGGGCACAGCCCTTCGGGGCGCCCGTGGTGCCCGAACTGTAAGGCATGACGCAGAGGTCGTCGGGTCCAGCGGTATGCTCGCCCGGCAGGTAGCCAGCTTCCAGCGCCTCTCGCCAGGCCACGCCACCGACGAAGTCGGGCGCTCGCATAGGGGCCTGAACCTCCGCCGGTAAAAGCAGGTCCGTCGCTTGCCACAAGTAGTCACCATAGGCGGTAACAATCACCTGCCGGAGCTGGGCCCGTCCCACCAAGGGCACGATCTGGCCCACCAGTTCCTGACCACACAGACACAGCACCGCCTCGGTATCGGCCACATAGTGCTCAAGCTCCGCGGTCTGGTTCATCGGATTCACCGGCACCACCATCGCATCAGCGCGCAGGATAGCGTAATAGGCGATGATGAATTGCGGTGAGTTCTGCATATACAGCAACACCGGTTCCCCCTTGCCGACGCCCTGAGCCTGTAGGAAACCAGCCAATGCCTCCACCTCGCGCAACAGCTCGGTGTAGGTGATCCGTGTGTCGTAATAGATGATCGCTGGCTTATCCGGATAGCGCCGGGCCGAGATCTCCAGGTTAGTAAACAGGCTGGTCTCGGGAAGGCGCAACTGCTTGGGAAGGCCTCTCGGCCATACGGCATGATGACGGGTAAACATGAAATCCCGATCTCCTGTTTTTATTTGTTCAGAGGTTCGTCAAACCCAAGATCAAGCAATCGCCTGATTGGAGCGCTCAAACATGGTGCTTTTTTTGTGATTATCGAAATTGGCATCAAGGATTCACTACCTTACGAGACAGCGTCCTCGCTACCCGAACGTAGTCGGAAGGTTCCCTCGCCCATGGCGAGCAGCTGCCCTTGCTGATCGCGGATCTCTCCAGAGCTATTGAAGATCCGTCGCCCACCGGCGCGCTTGACGCCTATTGCACGGATCACCCCGCCGCTGCACTGGCCGGTGAAGGTCGTGGTCAGCGATAGCGTCAGCGCCCGTCGCACACGCTCGGGGTCCGGGCATTGCAGCCCAGCATCAGCCATGACGATATCCAGCAGCGACATAAGCACACCGCCGTGAACAACGCCGGAACGGTTGAGGTGTCGGGACTCAAGCACCAGTTCGATCACCGCCTCATTCTCGTGCAGGCTGACCAGACGGTAGCCAAGCAGATCATGGAAGCCAGCCGATTCCGTCGCCGCGTGTTCATTGGACGGTGACCCTGCTTGCGATAATTCCACTATCCTTCTCCTCTTATGGCAGTGGGGCTGCAGCGCTTTCACACCTTCACCCCAGATAGGTTGCGCAAGACCAAGCCATACTGCCGCCTGCAGCAACAATTCAATCTGTCATGCTCTCACTCAAAGCGTCAAGTATTCAGAATACAGTTTTGCTTTGCAAAACCATCAATACCACCGCATATCTCAAACTGAGGGCTGAAAGGTTCGCTCATCGGCAGGCATTCTGGCGCGCAGAGACTCCCCGTCGATATCGAGAAACTCAATCCCCAGATGAGCGATCAGTGTGCCTTGCGCACGTTCTTTCAGCACCTCCAGCGTTGGTGTTACCTTCCAGATGGTCATCGATTTAGTCCCTCATATTGCGGCTGTTGGATGTTGGCTGCCCATTTGCTTGGTAAGCATTCGGGCTTCAATAAATATCGCACAGCAAAACCAAATTCCAAATATTTTCTTTCATGACAGCTTCCCGTATGCTCAAGATATGGCGCCGTGTTGGCGTCAATAACGAGCTCCCTTCATAACAAAGGAAAGCAGCATGCCCAAGGTCAGCGCAGAGCGAATTCTTCCAGCTTCGCCAACACCAAGTATCCACAAGACACACAAGCAAGCAGCGAGGAAAGCGCTTGTGCAAACATGCTCCGCCATCGCAATATCAACAGCATGTATCGTCATTTGGTCTAGTCATGCCCAGGCCAGCAACTTCGATGATGAACGCTGGACATTGTCGAGCGGAGCCGCCGGTGAGGTTGTGCGTTTTCAAAGCGCTGACCCAGCAACACGCCACGACATGATCGCTGGCAACATAGGGGAATCGATTGACCTTGAAGGCCAGTTATATCTCCCAGAAGGTGATGGTCCCCATTCAGTCGTGGTCTTCATCCCCGGTAGCACCGGTGTTCGGCCAGGCCAGGATGTGCTCCACGCCGAGAGGTTAATGGCACACGGTATCGGTTCTTTCGTAGTTGATCCGTTCGGTCCCCGAGGCTTGGAAAGCACCGTGGACGACCAGTATCGGCTAAGCTGGGCAGCTACCATCTACGACACGTTCGCCGCCTACAATTACCTAGCGCAGCGCGATGATGTCGATGTCGAATCCCTTGGGGCCATTGGGTTCAGCCGTGGTGGTTATGCGGTACTACAGGCCGCAATGCGCCAGTTCGCCGATCCGATTCTTGGCGAAGAAGCAGGTTTCCGCGCAATATTTTCTGCCTACCCATGGTGTGGTTCACAGTTTAGGCATCCCAATATCGGCGACTCGTACCTGCGTATCCTCATGGGCGACCAGGATGATTGGGTGTCGCCAATCCAATGCCAAGCCTACGAAAATGCCATCGCCCAGCACACCGACCGCTCCTCCATGCGCTTGGTGCCAGGCGCAGCACACTCATTCGACCGCACGAACCAAGGGATGATCGAGCTACCTGATGCGGTGAAAGCAACGCGCTTCCCGATCATGTACCTCAACGACGAGGGCGTGATGTTCGATTACCGTCATGAGGAATACCGGCAGGAATACGCGGATGAGTTCCCTGAGCACATCAGAGAGTCCAAGCTCTGGGATATCGGAGCTAGCTTCGGATCCACCTCGGAACTAGCGGAGGAGTTTGCTCAGGACATGGAGACTTTCTTCGTCGAAACCCTTAAGAGCGAATCGTAAGCTCACGATAGGCGATGCTTCTGGCATCTACCATGGCCATGGTAGGTGCCAGTTTGCTTGACAGAGCCCATTCGATATACCGCACAGCAGAATCCAATTCCAAATATTGCTATTTTGCAAAAACTTCGCGTATGCTCAAAACATGACGCCATTTTGGCGTAGATGAACAAACCCCATTATGTATAACAAAGGAAGGCATCATGTCTGAGGTCGTGAGTTATTCCCGTAAGGGTCAAGTAGGCATCATTTCGGTCAACTACCCTCCTGTTAACGCTCTTGGTCAGGCCGTGCGTAGCGGCCTGTTAGAGGCCGTGAAGCAAGGGCAAGCTGATGACGAGGCCGAGGCGCTACTACTGGTCTGCGAGGGCCGCACCTTCATCGCCGGTGCTGATATCCGCGAATTCAGCAAGCCACGTCAGGAACCCAGCCTGCCGGACGTTATTGAAGCTTTCGAGAACAGCACCAAGCCAATCATTGTCGCCCTGCATGGCACTGCTCTGGGCGGCGGACTTGAGCTGGCCATGGGCTGCCACTACCGTGTCGCGCTACCCAGTGCCAAGGTGGGTCTTCCCGAAGTAAAGCTAGGCCTATTACCAGGGGCGGGAGGTACTCAGCGTCTACCACGACTGTGCGGGGCCCAAAAGGCACTGGAGATGATCACCAGCGGTGATTTCCTCTCCGCCAGCGAAGCCTTGGAGCACGGTATCGTCGACGCAGTAACGGAGAGTAGCGATATCGCCGCTGAAGGGTTGGCCTATGCCGAACAGGCCATCACCAAGGGCTGGCCAGTCCGCCGCGTACGCGACCTCGAAGGTAAGCTGGAAACCGGCCGAGACAGTGATGTTTTCGAGCAATTTCGCACTACCCTGCAACAGCGCGCACGCAACCTGTTCTCCCCATTCAAGTGCGTGGATGCCGTGGAGGCTGCCTTCCAGCTGCCCTTCGAGGAAGGGCTGAAACGTGAACGGGAACTATTCCTCGCCTGCATGGAGTCTCCCCAACGCGCAGGCCTGGTTCACGCCTTCTTTTCCGAGCGTGACGTCGCCAAAGTGCCGGACCTTCCCACCGATACCCCAGTGCGCGACATCCAGCGGGTCGGTATCATCGGCGCCGGCACCATGGGCGGCGGTATCGCCATGAATTTCGCCAATGTAGGCATCCCGGTATGCCTGCTCGAAGCCCAGCAGGAGGCGCTGGATCGCGGCATAGCGATGATCCGCCAGAACTACGAGAACAGTGCTCGGAAGGGCCGCCTCACTACCACTCAAGTCGAAGAGCGCATGGCGTTGATTGAGCCCACTCTGAGCTACAGCGCTCTGGCCGACGTCGACTTGGTGATCGAGGCGGTGTTCGAAGACATGGCGATCAAGAAGCAGATTTTCTCCCGCCTTGATGAAGTATGTAAGCCTGGGGCGATTCTCGCTTCCAATACCTCGACCCTGAGCATCGACGAGATCGCCTCAACGACCCGACGCCCTGAAGACGTGGTCGGCATGCACTTCTTTAGCCCGGCCAACGTTATGAAGCTGCTTGAGAACGTGCGCGGAGAGAAGACCTCCGACGAGGTCAAGGCTACTGTTATGGCTATCGCCAAGCGCATCAAGAAAGTCGGTGTGCTGGTAGGCAACTGCTACGGTTTTGTCGGCAATCGCATGCTCCATCGGCGCGGCGCCGAAGCGATCCAACTGGTCAACGATGGCGCCACGCCCCAGCAGGTCGATAAGGTGCTGACCGATTTCGGCTTCCCCATGGGCCAGTTCGCCATGTCAGACCTAGCGGGTATCGACGTGGGCTACCGCATCCGCCAGGAGCGACGCAAAGCGGGCGAGGAGGTGCCTCCAACCTGGATGGACAAGCTGGCCGAACAGGGCCGTTTTGGCCAAAAGACCCAGGCTGGCACCTATCGCTACAAGGAAGGCAGTCGTAAGCCGATCCCAGACCCAGAGGTCGAAGCCCTGATTCGCCAGTTCCGTGAGGAACAGGGCATCACGGCACGCGCTATTGATGACCAGGAAATTCTCGAACGCTGCCTGTACGTGATGATCAACGAGGGGGCCAAAATTCTTGAGGAAGGCATCGCCACCCGCGCCCTGGATATCGACATTACCTGGATCTACGGCTATGGCTTCCCTGCCTACCGTGGCGGCCCCATGTTCTGGGCCGACCAACAGGGGCTTGAGCAGATTCTGGACGGCATTCGCCGCTTCCATGCTCAGCCAGGTGGAGAGCAGTGGCGCCCTGCACCACTGCTTGAGCGGCTGGTTGCCGAGGGCAAGCGCTTCGCCGAACTCTAAGCCAACCGGGCACTCGTTTTCTCTGCCCGGCTTACTCGCTTGGCACCTTTCTGTTATCACTCTTGTTAAGGAAACACCTCATGTCTGACGCCGTCATCGTCTCCACCGCCCGTACTGGGCTCGGCAAATCCTACCGTGGTGCGCTGAACAACACCCATAGCGTCGACCTCGCTGGCCACGTGATCCAGCACGCTGTACAGCGCGCTGGAATCGACCCCAGTGTGGTCGAGGACGTCATCCTCGGTGCTACCTTCCATGAAGGCCCGCAGGGTAAAAACATGGCCCGCTTGGCTGCCATTCGTGCAGGCCTGCCAGCTACCACCGCAGGACTCTCGATTAATCGCTTCTGCAGCTCGGGCCTGCAGGCCATCGCCCTGGCCGCCCAGCGCATCCAATCCGAAAAGGTCCCGGCGATGGTCGCGGGTGGGGTTGAATCAATCAGCCTGGTGCAGAACGACAAGCTTAACCAGTTTCGGGCCAGTAACGAGTGGTTGATGAAGCATAAGCCCGAGCTCTACCTTTCGATGATCGAGACGGCGGATATCGTGGCGAAGCGCTACGCTATTAGCCGCGAGGCCCAAGATGAGTACGCCCTCGCCAGTCAGCAACGCACTGCCGCAGCTCAGGAAGCCGGCCGCTTCGCTGACGAAATCGTGCCCTTCACTACCACCATGTTGGTGAAGGATAAAGAGAGTGGTGAAATCAGCAAACGTGATGTCACCCTGGAACGCGACGAGTGCAATCGTCCCGGTACGACCCTAGAAGGCCTGGCCAGCCTAGAGCCGGTACGCGGCCCTGACCAGTTCGTTACCGCCGGTAATGCCAGCCAGCTCTCAGATGGCGCCTCGGTTTGCGTAGTCATGGACGGCACCTACGCCCAGCGCCACAACATCGAACCGATGGGCATCTTTCGCGGCTTTGCAGTGGCCGGCTGTGAACCGGACGAAATGGGCATCGGCCCCGTCTATGCCATTCCCCGCCTGCTTAAGCGTCAGGGCCTGAGCGTGGATGACATCGACCTTTGGGAACTCAATGAAGCCTTCGCCTCTCAGGTAGTTTACTGCCGCGACAAGCTAGGCATCCCCATGGAAAAGCTCAATGTCAACGGCGGCTCTATTTCCATCGGCCACCCCTACGGAGTCTCCGGCGCACGCCTCACCGGCCATGCACTGATCGAAGGCAAACGACGCGGCGCCAAGTACGTGGTAGTGACCATGTGTATCGGCGGTGGTCAGGGGGCAGCAGGCCTATTCGAAGTTGTGTGACGCAACGTTGTGTGGTGCAACTTTGAAGTTCTGGTGCAACTTTGAAGTTCTAAAGCCTCAGTAAGGGCCGGGAACGGAGCGTCCGGTCTGCCATTGACAGCGATGGCAGACCGGGCGCCCCGTTCAGATAACAATCAGACCAGGAACAATCAGACCGAGAACAATCAGAGCACCAGACGCTCCCGGGCCGCACGATAGTCGCGCTCCAGCTCATCGACGATATCGGCAACACTCTGCATGGCGTCGATCCCGCCTACCCCCTGGCCAGCCCCCCAGATATCCCGCCACGCCTTAGGCTTGCTACCACCAGAAGAGCCATAGCGCATCTGCTGCTTATCCCCCGACGGTAGCGCATCCGGATCGAGGCCCGCTCGCTCAATGCTGGCTCGCAGGTAGTTGCCATGAACGCCGGTAAAGAGATCACTGTAGACAATATCGCCCGCCTGGGACTCGATAACCATCTGCTTGTAGGGCGCTACCGCATTGGCCTCATGGCTAGCGATGAAGCGAGTCCCCATGTAGGCCAGATCGGCACCCATTGCCTGAACCGCCAGGATCTGCTCGCCACGGCTGAGGGTTCCAGCCAACGCCAGCGGCCCGTCGTAGTGGCGTCGCACCTCACTCACAAAGGCGAAGGGGTTCAAGCGACCGCCATGGCCACCGGCTCCGCTGCAGACCAGGATCAGGCCATCCACGCCACAAGAAAGCGCCTTACGGGCATGACGCAGGGTGGTCACGTCATGAAAAACTTTCCCACCATAAGCATGCACCCGTTCCACAACTCGATCAGGCGCATGCAGGCTGGTAATCACCAGAGGCACTCGAAACTCGGCGCAGAGCGCTAGATCATGGTCCAGGCGGTCGTTGGTGGGGTGCACGATCAAATTGACCGCGAAGGGCGCTATCTTGCGGTCGGGGTGCGCCGCACGATCAGCCTCGAGCTCCTCGGTGATGCGAGCTAGCCAGACCGCCAGTTGATCGGCAGGTCGGGCATTGAGGGCAGGGAAAGCGCCAATGATGCCAGCGCGGCACTGGGCTAACACCAGCTCAGGCCCAGAAAGGATAAACATTGGCGAGCCGATCACCGGCAAGGTCAGGGAATCTTCGAAAATATCCAGCATGACTTACTCCGGGTAGCAAAAGGTCTCATAGACCTAGTTGGGATAAGGTATGACGAAACAAACTGCCCTGCCGACGAGACGATAGGGATAGGGACAAAGATGGGCATCAGAAGTCGTACCTAGCCGTGGCATTACCCGAGGCGTCCGACTCCAGGCCAGTGCGCAAATAGCCTGGGGATACTGCGCAGCGTATCGGCCCAAAAACTCTGCTAGGCACTCTTACATGACCGCACACCTCAGTCAATATTCAAAACACAATTCCGCAATACAAAACATGCCATAGGTTAATGACACTAAAATCAACAAAGTCTTCGCTGTTTTGTTAAAGCGTACTGAAGCAAGCAGGTACTCGGAGTATTCCTAGCCTTCTGTCCCCAGAGACAGTACTTGGCTGGGTAATCTCATATCGTGAAATAGGCGCTGCCAACGCACAGCGCTCAGGGAGGCCCTATACACCCACCATGTTGGTAGGTGTATGGGAGAAGAATATGTATGGGAAGAGAGGTGGGGTGAAGGCTTAAACCGTCAAGTGCTGCTTGATCAGCTCATTGGAGAGTTCACTGATATCGCCTTTGGCCACCGGGCGGCCTCGATCCATAATCACAAAGCGGTCGGCGTACTTACGGGCAAAGGGTAGCTTCTGCTCCACAAGTAATACCGTCAGGCCATCCTCTTTGATCAGTTGACGAATCACCTGGCCGATTTGCGCCACGATATTGGGCTGAATGCCCTCCCCCGGTTCATCGAGTATCAACAGTTTGGGCTCTATCACCAGGGCACGGCCAATGGCCAACTGCTGTTGCTGCCCACCGGAGAGGTCCCCGCCCCGACGGTGCTTCATCTCTTTAAGTACAGGGAACAGCTCATAGATCCGCTCAGGAATTTTTCTCAGCCCGTCGCGACGGGCGGCAAGCCCGGTGCGCAGATTCTCTTCCACCGTCAGTAGTGGAAATATCTGCCGCCCTTGGGGTACAAAACCAATCCCTAAGCGCGAACGTGCTTCAACGGCTTTTTTGGTCAGCTCGATCTCGCCGTCACCACTCTGATAGCGCAGCTGGCCGCTTTTCACCGCCACTTCACCCATAATGGCCTTCATTAAGGTGGTTTTACCCACCCCGTTACGGCCCATAACACAGGTGCACTGGCCTTCGGGAACGTCGAGATCCAAATCCCAGAGGGTGTGGCTTTCGCCGTAGAACTGGTTAAGCTTTTCAATCGCAAGCATTAGGCGGCCTCCTCGTCATCGGCACCCAGGTAGACCTCGACCACTTTGGGGTCACTGGCAACCTGATCCATGGTGCCTTCTGCCAGCACACTGCCCTGGTGGAGTACCGTTACCTGGCGGGCAATGGAGCGCACAAAGCCCATATCATGCTCCACCACCACTACTGACTGCTTACCGGCAAGCCCCGTTAGGAGTTCGGCGGTGCGCTCCATCTCCTGCTCGGTCATACCCGCCACGGGTTCATCCACCAATAGGAGACGCGGGCGCTGCATTAACAACATGCCGATTTCTAACCACTGCTTTTGGCCATGAGAAAGAATGCCTGCGAGCTGATGGCGAAGTGCAGCCAAACCGATGGTTTCCAGCACTTCATCGATACGGTCTTTAATCTCGCCGGTCATACGAGCGGTAAGCGTAGGGAAGATACGCTTGTCCGCCGCCATGGCCAGCTCCAGGTTTTCAAATACTGAGAGCGCTTCAAACACGGTAGGCTTTTGAAACTTGCGACCAATACCCAAACTGGCGATTTCCGGCTCGTTCATTTGCAACAGGTTATGGCGGCTACCAAACCATACGCTACCGCTGTTGGGCCGGGTTTTGCCGGTAATGATACCCATCATGGTGGTTTTACCCGCCCCATTGGGGCCGATAATGCAGCGTAGTTCGCCGTCATCAATGGTTAGATTCAGGTTATTAATCGCCTTAAAACCATCAAAGCTCACCGTGACATCTTCCAGGTACAGAATGGGGCCATGGCGCACATCCACCGGTGAAGCCTGCGGTGCCATAAAGTCAAACACCCGGTCACGCTGGGAGAGTGATTGCAGAAAACTCATGCGGAGACCTCCTCGGGCGTGTTGTTGGGCTTATCGGCGAGTGTGCTAGTGGCACGCTGCTTACGTTTGAGATGGCGAAACAGACCTGCCACCCCCTTAGGCAGAAATACCGTCACCAATACAAACATCGCCCCTAGCGCAAATAGCCAGGCATCCGGCATTACGCCAGTAAACACCGTTTTAGCGTAGTTGACGAGAATCGCCCCAATCACCGCGCCATACAGCGTGGCACGGCCACCTAAAGCCACCCATAGCACAATCTCGATAGAGAAAATTGGCGAGAACTCGCTGGGGTTAATAATCCCTACCTGGGGCACATAGAGTGCCCCGGCTAAACCCGCCAGCATGGCAGAAACTACAAACACAAATAGCTGGAAGCGCTCGACACGATAGCCAAGAAAGCGCGTGCGCGCTTCGGCATCACGGGTGGCAATACTTACCCGGCCCAACTTACTAGTGACAATCGCCCGGCAGAGAATGTAGCCAAGCCCCAGCGCCACACCGGTGGCCAGGAACAATCCCAGCCGGGTATCGTTACTGCGCAGATTGTAGCCAAGCAACTCGCGGAAATCGGTTAAACCGTTATTACCGCCAAACCCCATCTCATTGCGGAAAAACGCCAGCATTAAGGCAAAGGTGAGCGCCTGGGTAATAATCGACAGATAGACCCCGGTCACCCGTGACCGAAAGGCAAGAAAGCCAAACACCAGCGCTAACAAGCCCGGTGCTATCAGCACCATGGCGAAAGCGAACCAGGCCATATCAAAGCCTAGCCAGTACCAGGGCAGGCTGTCCCAATTTAAAAACACCATAAAATCTGGCAATACGGGGTGGCCGTAGGTACCGCGCTCACCAATTTGACGCATTAGATACATGCCCATGGCGTAACCACCAATGGCGAAAAAGGCGCCGTGCCCCAGGCTTAAGATACCCAAATAGCCCCACACCAAGTCCACAGCGACCGCCAGTAGCGCATAGCTTAGGTACTTACCGAACAGGTTAACGGTGTAGGCACCCACATGGAGCGGGTTATCCGGCGGCACTGCCACGTGCAAGATCGTCACTAGCGCCAAGGCGGCCAGTAGCACACCAAGAAAGATCTGCGTTGAGCGCTCGCTGAATGGGCGTGTTAGCCAAAAATTTGTCGATGATTCCGTCGTTAATGACATCGCTTAGCCCTCCGCAGCCCGGCCCTTCTGCGGGAAGAGTCCACGCGGGCGTTTTTGAATGAATAGGATGATAAATACCAGGACGATAATTTTGGCCAGTACCGCCCCTGCCCAAGGCTCAAGCACTTGGTTGATGACCCCTAGCGATAGGCCAGCGACCAGCGTTCCCCACAAGTTGCCCACGCCGCCAAACACCACCACCATGAAAGAATCAATGATGTAGTTCTGACCCAGGTTGGGGCCAACGTTAGTAAGCTGGGAAAGAGCAACACCGGCGAGACCAGCGACGCCGGAGCCTAATGCAAAGGTCATGATGTCCACGCGGGTAGCGCGAATACCCATAGAGCGCGCCATGGCGCGGTTCTGAGTCACGGCACGCACCTCAAGCCCTAACCGTGTGCGGCGCATGATCAGCATTAGGCTGGCAAACACCACCAGTGCGAAACCCAGCACGTACATGCGGTTAAGGGTCAGCGACAGTGCATCGTTAACCACTAATGAGCCACTCATCCACTCGGGGGTAATCACGGTGCGGTTAAGCGGCGAAATGCCGGTGCGCACCAGCTGCTGCAGAATCAAACTGATACCAAAGGTGGCCAGCAAGGTTTCCAGTGGGCGGCCTTTCAGGAACTGAATGACGCCGCGCTCGATAGCGATCCCTGCCAGCGCTGCGACCATAAAACCTGCGGGGATCGAGAGGAGCAGTGCCAGACCCGGTTGACCGGGTAGCAACTGCTGCATTGCCCAGGTGGTGTAGGCACCTAGCATCATTAACTCACCGTGGGCCATGTTAATCACGCCCATGACACCAAAGGTGATCGCCAGTCCAATCGCCGCAAGCACTAACACAGACCCCAAACTCAAGCCAAAATAGAGGGTTTCCAAACCGCGGTTTATTTTGAGATTTTGTTCAATGCTGACGAGTGCCTCATTAGCGGCGTCGGCAATAATCGGATCATCACCATTAGCTGCCCGACTAAGCGCTACTCGTACACGTGGGTGCAAGCTGCCACGCAGCGTTTCAACACCTTCTAGTTGGCCGTTCTCCACTTGGTAAATAGCTAATGCCTGGGTCAGCCTGCGCTGCACCTGAGCATCCTCTTCCTCAGCGATAAGCTCACTGAGCGGTTCGGCCAGCTCGTCGTCAACTTCACCTAATAGCCGAGTGGCTGAGGTGCGACGGCGTTCAACGTCTGGCGAGTAAAGATCCACCACGGCAATCGCGCTGCGCAGCTGATTACGCAGGGCATTATTAATACCGATACGGTCTAAGTCGCGGCGAGACATTTCGCCGAGTGGGTCGCCGGTTAAAGCATCAGCCACCGGCCACTCACGGCCACTGTTATCGAGCACTACCACAAAGCGACCATCATCGGCGCGCTGTAAGCGGCCATCCAACAGTGACTGTAGCCAGTCGCGGGCGCGCTTATCATCACTTTGCAAAATAGCGACAATCGCTGCGCTTTTGGCCGGGTAGGAGCTCGCGTCCAGTGCTTCTAGCAACTCAAGCGCGGCGGGGTCATCAGTAGTGTCAGCGGTGGAATCCGTTTGCGCCTGGGCAGTTACCGTGATGCCCAACAGCAGCAGACACAGCAGCCCTAAGGAAAGGAAACGCCTCATGGGGTTCTTCCTTTGGTTATATGAGAAGTGGTTATATGAGAAACCGTTATCTAAAAGGGGGAGGTAGCGTGCCCCCCACTACTCAGCGCTTGGCCAAGCAGCGAGGGATCATCATTTACTCAGCGAGCGCCGCTTCGGCTTCTTCTGCTGCGGTGCTGCCACCACAGGAGCCGTTCACGACATTGAAGTTGCCGCAGCGCATCGGTGCACGCCAGTCAGCAATCAGGTCACGTGAACCCGGTAGATAATCAGACCAGGCATCGCCCGCCACGGTAGACGGCGTTTGCCATACAACATCGAACTGGCCGTTATCCTGAATCTCTCCAATCAACACCGGCTTAGTGATGTGATGATTGGGCATCATGGCCGCATAGCCGCCGGTTAGGTTAGGCACCGTCACACCGATAATAGCGTCTTTCACTGCGTCTACATCCGTGGTGCCCGCTTTGCGAACCGCTTCGGCCCACATATTGAAGCCAATGTAGTGGGCTTCCATCGGGTCGTTGGTCACCGCATCTTCGTCGCCGGTGTAGTCGATCCAGGCATCGATAAAGTCATAGTTTTCGTCAGTATCAACGCTCATGAAGTAGTTCCAGGCGGCCAAGTGGCCGACCAGCGGGCCAGTATCAATACCGGTAAGCTCCTGCTCGCCCACTGAGAAAGCGATGACGGGGATATCACCAGCGTCAACGCCCTGGTTAGACAGCTCGGTATAAAACGGCACGTTAGCGTCGCCGTTAATCGTCGAAATCACCGCAGTGGGTTTGCCTTCCTCACCAAAACGACGTATTTCAGACACGATATTCTGCCAATCCGAATGGCCGAACGGCGTGTAGTTGACCATGATGTCCTCATCCGCGATGCCATGTTCATCTTTAAGGAAGGCTTCGAGGATGCGGTTGGTAGTACGCGGATAAACGTAGTCGGTACCCACCAGCGCGAAGCGCTCGATGCCGACTTCATTAATCAAATACTCAACCGCAGGAATCGCCTGCTGGTTGGGCGCTGCACCGGTATAGAAAACGTTTTCAGATGACTCTTCGCCTTCATACTGCACTGGGTAGAACAGCAGGCCGTTTAACTCTTCGAATACGGGCAATACGGCCTTGCGCGAAACCGAGGTCCAGTTACCGAACACTACGTCAACTTCGTGCTGGGCAAGTAGCTCACGAGCACGTTCAGCAAACAGCGGCCAGTTGGAAGCAGGGTCAACCACCACGGCTTCTAGCTGGCGCCCTAGCAAGCCACCGGCTTCGTTTTGTTGTTCAATCAGCATTTCGACAGTGTCTTTAAGCACCGTCTCACTGATTGCCATGGTGCCAGAGAGGGAGTGCAGAATACCGACTTTAATCGGGTCATTGTCCTGAGCGAGTACCTGGGCACTGGCACCCATAACGGCGGCGGCAATTAGTGCAGTAGTGAAGCGGCCGGTTAATCGTGCTGAGCGAGAGTGTGTCTTGCGTTGCAATGTGGTCACTTGAACCTCCTTGCACCCCATTGGCAGGGGTTTGTTATATAAGCTTCGTACGCCGGATGAGTCTTCACGGGTATACGTCCACTAGCCAATTGTGTGCTGCAAGGGCTGCGCCATTTTGGGACAAAATATTAATATCAAAGAACAATCAATCATTTACAAAAAATCAGCAATTAAATACGTCAACCAAGCGCACCAAAGTAACGCGTAACGTCTGCACGCAGTGCGCGCATCCAAGCCTTTCAGAGGGCGGCTTGCACCAACATAAAGCAACGGGGCTGTCGGGCTGTATTAGAGCTGCTTTTTGACGCGAAGCAGGTTTTACTTATTTACTTAAAAAAAACAGAAGGAGGCGTACATGATACGCCTCCTTCTGAAGGTTAATGCGAACAACGGCTTAGCTAGTACCTACGCTCACCATCTACCCGCATGTTAATTCGCTATCTGTTAAGCGCTCTTCTTACGGCGTTTCTTGAGCAGCGGTAGCGTCAATGAAAGCAGGGCTAACACTAGTAGAGCCAGTGAAATCGGCTTGTCGATAAAGATCATCCAGTCACCACCGGAGATTTGCAGCGCGCGGCGCATGGACTCTTCCATGATGTTGCCTAGGATCAGCGCCAGGATCAGCGGTGCCGCCGGGAATCCAAACAGGCGCATGCCTAAGCCAATCAGGCCAAAGCCAAGCAGCAGCAATAGATCAAACACGCTGAAGCTCATCCCGTACACACCAATCATGCAGAAGATTAAAATCAGTGACAGCAGCAGTGGCCGCGGCAGATCAAGGATTTTGGCGATTAGCGGAATCAACGGCAGGTTGAGTACCAACAGGAAGATATTGCCGATATACATACTAGCAATAACACCCCAGAAAACATCAGGGCGTTGTTCAAGCATCATTGGGCCGGGCGTTACCCCCATGACCAACAGCGCGCCAAGCAGTACCGCAGTAGTACCAGAACCAGGCACCCCTAGGGTCAAAAGCGGTACAAAGGAGCCGGTACAAGCAGCATTGTTGGCAGCTTCCGGCGCAGCGACGCCTTTAATATTACCTTTACCAAAGGTATCGCCATCTTTGGCAATACGCTTTTCCATGCTGTAGCCAAGGAACGAACCAATGGTGGCCCCTGCGCCAGGCAGTACGCCGGTAAAGAAACCAAGTACCGAGCTACGACCAATGGGACCTGCAATTTGCTTCATTTCACTACCCGAGAGCTTTAGCGAGCCAATGGCATTTCGCTTAGGCGCTTTACCACCGCCCCCACGTAGCAACATGTAAAAGACTTCCGCCAGGGCAAAAATGCCCAGGGCCACTACCAGAAAGTCGATACCATCAAGCAGCTGGATCGAACCAAAGGTAAAGCGCTCGGTACCCGTTTGTAGATCGATACCGATAATTGAGATCATCACGCCCACAACTGCCGCAATTAACCCTTTCACCAATGATTTATCCGACAGAGATACCACTGCGGTGAGGCCCAGCACCATCAATGCGAAATACTCAGGTGGACCAAAACTAACCGCTACCTTGGATAGCAGCGGTGCCACCAGCATTAAGAAGACAATCGAAACGGTACCGCCAATGAAGGAAGCATAGGCAGCAATGGCCAGTGCTTTACCTGCCATGCCTTGCTTGGCCATGGGGTAGCCATCGAATGATGTAGCTACCGTACCCGCCACACCAGGAGCATTGAGCAGAATAGACGAGGTGGAGCCACCAAAAATAGCGCCGTAGTAGACCCCTGCCATCAGGATCAGTCCTGACGAAGGCTCCATAGCAAAGGTAATCGGAATCATCAGCGCCAGCGCGCTAATCGGCCCAAGGCCTGGCAACATACCGATAATCGTGCCAGCAAACACACCGGCAAATACGTAAGCAATATTGATTGGCTCAAGCGCGATGCCAAAGCCATACATCAGATTGTTTAAGGCATCCATGGGAGTCTCTCTCTCAAAACCCGCTACAAATTCAACATCACGGTGTGATTAGAACGGCAAAACGCCGGTTGGAAGGTAAACATCCATTACCCGCGTCATGGTCAGATAAAGCACCAGCACCACACCTAATGATGTCGCTAGGTTGACCCCATGGCGGCGGTAGCCGTAATAGGCGGTTAGGCCAACGCACAGCAACGTTGAGGCAAGCACGAACCCCATTGGCACCAGCAGCAGCGCGTACGCAGCAATCGCCAGCGCTGTTATTACAACGCGAGCCCAGGGGGTTAACAGCAACGGGCCTTGGTTAGCCTCATGATCAATCTCGTCAGCACCCGCAAGTGGGGCTGGTTTTTCAAAAAAGAGCAGCACTGATAGCAACAGCAAAGCACCACCAAGCACTTTGGGAAACAGGTCAGAGTCAACCGGCCGTGGCAGTGGAAAGGAAGGGATTTGCCACGCCATTGCCAAATAGGCGGCAGCCAATAGCCCCAGCACAAGTGCCAGCCACTGGTTAGTGTTTAATCGAGTCATTTGGAGTCTCTCCGAAGGAGCCGTCGTTATTACGCCCAGGCCCTTGCGGTATCAAACGGAAGGTTCCGACGACAGGGCGTCGCCGGAATACCTCATCCGATACCTACAAAAGCAGCCAACTACTGGCGTAATAGGCCCAGATCACTTAACACGCTGCTAAATAGCTCTTTCTGCTCATCAAGGAAGGCGCCAAACTCTTCGCTATCTTGGTAAGCATCAATCCAGCCAAGCTGATCGCGTGCCTGTTGCCAACCGTCGGTTGCTAGCATTTCCGCAAAGAGGTTTTCGTAGTAGGCAACCGCTTCTTCAGGCATATCTGGCGTACCCATCACGCCGCGCCAGATATCAAAGGTGTAATCGACACCCTGTTCTTGATAGGTGGGTATATCCGCTAAGCTGCCGCTCAGACGCTCAGGCGCCGAAACGCCTAGTGCGCGTAATTGGCTACCTTCGCCCAGCTGGCCGGCGGACTCACCAGCACCGGTAATCACTGCTTCAACATGCCCACCCATCAGGTTGGTCATGGCATCGCCACCACCCGAGAACGGGATGTAGTTAACGCTAGAGGCATCTAACCCTGCAGCAGATGCAAGGCCTGCCACCGAAATATGGTCCATAGAGCCTGGGGCACTGCCGCCGCCAACGCTAAGACGAGGATTCTCTTTTAGCGCATCAAACAGATCATTGATGGTTTCATAATCAGAGTCTGCGGATACCAAAATAATCGAGTAATCGGTAATTAAGCGAGCAACCGGGGTAAAAGCAGTGTGGTCATAGCGCGATGCACCGGCAAGGGGCACCAGGATAATCGGCGGGCTGGTAGCAAACAGCTTGTGTGGGTTACCGCTATCACGGGCGATCTGAGCCCAGGCTACCGCGCCACCACCGCCAGGTACGTTAATGGCCGCAAAGTTACGCTCAGCCAGTTGTTCTTCTTGCAGTACACGGGAAACAGTACGCACAAGTGTATCCCAGCCACCACCAGGGTTAGCCGGAGCAACAAACTCGATGGAGCGACTTGGCGTCCACTCATCGGCCTGTGCGGCAGTCGTCATAGCTAGGGCAGCCATAGGAAGGGCAAGCACGGCTAAGCGCTTCAGGGAAAGCGTAGTCATTGGCGTTCTCCACAGTACATTGTTATTAAAAACATTGTTATTAAAACAGTTTTGTTATGAATACAGACTTGGTATTACAGGGCCGCTATTAATGCGGCGTTGTTATTTACACACTGTTTTACACTGCTGCTATTCACCCAGGGCGGTTAATCAGCGCTGATTAATACACGTCGGTTAACAGCCGTTTGTGTGGTTACACAGAGAACGTTAGAAGAACGCCACCCCTGGCGGCAAGCTTATGACCATAAACGACAAAATGTTCTTTCTGTGCGTTTTGTTCATTTTGTTCACAGCATATCCATCACAACGTTTCCACCCAGCCTTTTGCCGTATCTAATAACCGATAGCGCCGTTCAGGACGCCCAACATCACCATAGCCTAACTCCGCGTTAACAGCTTGTTCAGCCACTAAAAACTCCAAATAACGCCGCGCCGTTGAACGGCTGGCACCCATGGTGCGCGCCACCTGCATAGCAGTGAGTGAGTCCTGCGCTGCCGCTAGAGCATCCACCACCCGGCGCAGCGTCAATCGGTCAATCCCCTTAGGTAGCGAACGAGTAGCAAGCCGCTGTGGTTCGTTTGGCTGCAAGCGTGCCAACACATGGTCTAATTCATCTTGGTTCATTTCAGCGCGATTGGCCAATGCTTCTCTCTCACGGCGAAAACGGTTTAGCATTTGGCTCATCCGTGACGCTTCGATCGGTTTAATCAAGTAGTCGAAAACGCCACCACGCAGTGCCTCACTGATGGTTTCTACTTCCCGTGCTGCGGTTACCATCACAATATCGACATGCATATAGTCACGCCGAATAGCCCACAGTAGCTCTAGCCCTTCAACATCTGGCAAATAAGCATCTAATAGAATCAGTTGAATCGAGTCCGCGTGCTGCGCCATCAATGCTTTAGCTTCGCTACCGTTGCGCGCCATACCGACCACATAAAAGCCATCGCTCTGTTCAATAAAAGCCTTATGGATATCGGCAATGCGAAAATCGTCTTCGACGACCAAAATGCCGTACTGCGTCGCAGACATACTTACTCCTATTACTGGCGTCGTTATTATGATGAATGCTGCGTAGTCGCCACCTGGGCACACAGCGAACGGTCCAGCACAGCAATAAAGCACGCACCTCCCAGTTCGCTCTCTTCAAGCGTCACCGCACCACCATGCTGGCGACACAGCCGAGCAATAAGTGCCAGGCCAATACCACGGTGCTTGCCGGTTTTGGTCGAAAAGCCCTCCTCAAAAATCGACTCTGCATGCTCAGCAGGCACTCCAGAACCATTGTCTTCCACTTCAATCAGTAACTGCTCACCCAAGTCAGTAAAAAATAGGCGCACCTTGGGTACGTCGCCATTGGGACCATTGAGCGCAGCGTGGCAGGCGTTATCTAACAAATTACCGACAACACTCATCATTACTTCCTGCCCGGTAGGTGTTAGCGGGCAAGAGAGCGAGCTCTGCTCATCAATCTCCAGGGCCACCCCTAGCTCACGGGCACGAGTCAGTTTCCCCAATAGCGTACCGCTAAGCACCGCATCGGCTACATGGCGCATTAAAAAGCTCATCTGGGCCTGAGCACGCTCGGTTTCCTGATGAATAAGCGCCAGTGCCTCATCGATACGTTGCAGCTGGAGCAAGCCTGAAATGGTGTATAGCTTGTTAGAAAACTCATGTGCCTGCGCGCGCAGCATGTCCACATCACGACTTGCCTGAGTGAGCGCTTGGGAAAGGTCAATAATCTCTCGACGGCTACGAAACGTTGCTACCGCCCCTTCGATCTCCCCTTCATGCAAAATCGGCACACGGTTAACGACTACGGGGTGGTCACCCAGCCACATCTCCTGGTCAAACTCTTGTTCACCATGCCTTAAAACCTCCAGTAGCCGCGAATTAGGCACCACCTCGCGAATTGGCTCACCGAGCAATACATGCTCATCAGGCAGCCCTAAAAAGCGTCGCGCCTGCTGATTGACCAGGGTAATTTGACCATCGCGATTGACTGCCAAAATACCCTCGTGAATCGATTGTAAGATGGCCTCTTTTTCCATAGCCAAACGAGCAATTTCATAGGGCTCTAAGCCAAGGATGATCTTTTTCAGGTGCTGAGACAGCCAGTACGCTCCTGCAAAGCCCAGGGCAATCATTAACGCCACTAGCGCCCAACCTAAGTTGGTATGACGCCCCACATCCAGGGCCACGCGGTCCAGCATAAAGCCCACCGAAACCACACCGATGATGTTACCTTCTTCATCCCAAATAGGGGTTTTGCCCCGCATTGCGGTACCTAGGGTGCCAGTGGCCTCTGATACGTATGACTGGCCATAAATCAGCGCCTGGTCATTATCGTCACCCACCATGGGGTAGCCGATACGTTCCGGCACCGGATGCGAATAGCGAATTGACTGAGCATTACCGACGACGACATAGCGAGCGCCGGTCTCTTGGCGTACGCGTTCAGCAAGCGGCTGTATAATCAGCGCCGGATTGGGAGTGGAGAAAGCATTCACTATCTGCGGCATGCCTGCCACAGTTTTAGCTACCGCCAGCGCCCTCTCGCCCATTTGATTGGTAATGATTTCCGCTTTACGGTGATTGAGGTAAGTACCTTGGGCCAGCAGCATACCCGCCAACAGTAGGCCTACCAGCAGCATGACCTGTAGGCGAAAGCTACGTTTATACCAGCGCCGTTTAGCGCGGGTGCGGCGCCAGCGCTGTAATTCAGCCAGCGTTCGGGGGCGGGAAGCGGTCATAATGGAACTCACAGTGCGCAATAACGCCATTATGGCACGCAGCGCCAAGCGACGTTAGTTGTTGCACCGTTACGCCAGGTTTCGTACGAAGCCTGGGCTACCTGCATAGCAGCCATGTTGCCGCATCTATATACTCGCCCTTATTATGCGCACCATCGGTAGATACTCGCCCCGTCCCTACACTCAAGGAGGAGTTACGTGCCAAGCCTTTTAAGATGTATCGTGCTGGCAGGCTGCTCGCTGTGGGCTACCACCGCAACAGCTAGCCCGTTTTATGCACCACCACCGCCCCAAGCAGATGCCCCCATATTCAGTGGCGATGCAGAACTCGGCTTTAACCAACTTTCGGGAAATACCGATAGCCGCACGTTAATTGGCAAGACGCGCCTAACCTGGATTACTGGCGACTTTACCCACTCGCTGCGTGGAGAGGTACGCAATGTAAGTAAAGGTGGGGCAACAAGCGCTGAACAATACTTACTAGCCGGGCGCGAGCGCTACGACTTCAATGGCCCTCACTATTTGTTTGGCTTTGCCCGCTGGGAGAAAGACCGCTTTGCTGGCTACGACCAACAGCTCTCCGTCATTGGTGGCTATGGCCGACAAATTATCGATGGCGAGCGGCACTACCTTTCACTTGAAGCGGGGCCTGGTTATCGTCACGACCGGCTGCGCGAAGACGATAATGAGCAGCTTGGAGTAGCATATTCAGCGCTCGATTATCGTTGGGAGTTTTCACCGAATGCTGATTTCAAGCAGGAGATGTCACTGGAGTACACCGACGAAAACACAACATCGCGCTCCTTATCCGCTCTTACGGCACGCTTGAACGCGCGTATGTCGTTACGCCTTTCCCATGAGATCAAGCGTAACTCTCAGCCCCCGGAAGATGCCAGCGAGCGCACCGACCACACCACCAGTGCCTCTCTGATGTACCGCTGGTAAGCATTACCTGCCAGAAAGCACATTAACGATCCTGCCCTCTATGGGCCCAGCCGGTCATGCGCTTTTCAAGCAGTGCAAATAGTTCATACATCACCATCGCCATGGCACTGATCACTAATAGCCCGGCAAATACCAGCCCCATTCGCATCTGCGAACCCGCACTCATCATCAGGTAGCCAATCCCCTGGTTGGAGGCTACCGTTTCCGATACCACGGTGCCAACAAATGCCAAGGTAATGGCGACTTTCAATGAAGCAAAAAAGTAGGGCAAGGAGCGCGGTAACCCTACTTTCAGCAGCACATCCATGCGGCGTGCACCTAAAACACGCAAGACGTCTTCCATTTCCGGTTCAAGCGTTGCGAGCCCCGTCGCCACGTTAACCACAATAGGGAAAAAACAGATTAAAAATGCGGTAAGAATCGCGGGCACCGAACCAATGCCAAACCACACTACAAGAATCGGTACAAACGCCACTTTCGGGATCGCATTAAACCCCACTAGCAGTGGATAACAGGCGTTATATAAAAAGCGTGATGAGCCAATGATAAAGCCCAGCACTAGCCCCACCGCCACTCCTAAACCAAAGCCAATCAGCGTCGTCCAAAAGGTTTGCCATGAGTGCTTGCCGATTGGCCCCGCATAGGTCACCAGCGCCTGGGCGGTTTCTAAAGCGCTAGGAAAAATGAAGCTGGGGACGTTGAATAGACGCACTGTGGCTTCCCACACCAAGACCAGCGCGGCAACGGCAATCCAAGGGGCTAGCCGTTCGATTAGCTTGCTCTTTTTCGTCATAACCGTCCCCTTTGGTTACGTACTTGTTTAAGTACTTTTTGTTTAAGTACTGTTTGTTTAAGTATTTGTTATTTAATCACTTATTGTTTAAGCATCTGGTTAAGTACTGCGCACATCACCAATCTGAGCGCGCAGCGACTGCACCAGATCAATAAACGGTTTTTGGTAGGTGGTTTCCAGAGCACGAGGGCGCGGTAGGGTAATGTTGCGCTTCTCAATCACCCGCCCTGGACGGCGGCTCATCACGTAGACCGTATCAGCGAGAAACGCCGCCTCACGCAAGTCATGGGTGACAAGCACAACGGTAAAGCGCTGCACGTCCCATAAGTCACGCAGCACACACCACAGTTCTTCACGGGTAAAGGCATCCAAGGCGCCAAACGGTTCATCAAGCATTAATAAGCGCGGTTGATGGATCAGTGCTCGACAGATGGAAGCACGCTGCTGCATCCCACCCGATAATTGCCATGGATATTTATCTTCATACTCGGCAAGGCCAACGGTCTTCAAGAGCGTGCGAGCCCAGCCTTTAAACTCCTCGCGACGTTTACGAAACTGATGCCGATAAGGTTTAACAATCTCCAACGGCAGTAAGACGTTATCCAAGGTAGTGCGCCAAGGCAGCAAGTTGGCATTTTGAAATGCCATGCCCGAAACCTTCAGTGGTCCGGTGACCGGCAGACCATCAACCTGAATCGCTCCTGCCGTAGGCGCATGTAACCCCGTGCAGAGCTTCATAAACGTCGACTTACCACACCCGGATGGGCCCACGAAGGCGACAAACTCGCCTTCGTGGATGTTCAGATTGATATCTTCAATGGCATTGCCCGAGCCATCGTAGGCAAGACTGACGTTATCAAAGGTCACGAAAGCTGCCGACATGCTTATTCGCCCTCTGCCGTAAATAGCCTGCGCTCTTCCTGGGAGGGTAAGTAGCTTGGGTTAAACACTTGGTCTGGCGACGGTATAGAAGGCAGGTCATAAGCGTCGGCCACCAGTTGAATCGCCTCAATCAAGCGCCCTTCATCCACACCTCCCACGCCATTTTCACGGGCATCAGGGGTATCAACAACACTCTCCAGAGCCAACTTCAAACGACGGATTTCCATGTCCACATTAATCAAGCCGTCACGGTTTTTGACGTATTCAATGGCGGCTTCTGGGTCAGCAATGGTTTCGCCGAGCGCACGATTGAAGGCACGCAGAAAGCCCTGCACCGCTTCTGGGTTTGCTTCCGCAAAGGATTCACTGGCGATAATAGCGTTGCCGTAGAGCGGTACGCCGTATTCAGGGAACGGCAGAATGGTGAGGTCATCTTCACTCATGCCGCGCTCTTCAAGGTTAAGCAAGCTGGTGAAGTAGAATCCGGTAATGGCGTCCACATCACCGCGGGTCAGCAAGGTTTCGCGCAGTGTGGGATCGACGTTTTGCCACTCCACCGCATCGTGTTCCAGCTCATTGGCGGCGGCAAATACGCCCCAAGCTCGATAACCGGTATCAAAGGCCGGGGCGGCGATGGTTTTACCGACTAAATCAGCCGGGCTTTCGATACCGCGATCCTTACGGGCAAATACGGCGGCAGGTGTACCGTCATACACGATATACACGCCTTGAATACCAGGGCCATTGGGATTTTCCGCCAGAAACTCCACTAATGCATTGAGGTCACCAAAGCCCATTTCATAAGCGCCGGAGGCTACACGATTAATCGCCCCGGCAGAGCCACTGCCAGAGTCAATCTGTACGTTGAGCCCCTCATCAGCGAAGTAGCCTTTCTCTGCAGCCATCAAAAACGGTGCAGCAGGGCCTTCAAACCTCCAATCCAACTGGAAACGTATCGATGTGGTCTCGGCAAGTGCGCTTATTGGCAGCAGTGATAAGGCTGTAGTCAACATAGTGAAGGAGCGCAGACCCACAGGAAACGTGCATTTCGGCAATACAAAGAGAAGCGACATTGGCAAAGCACCTTGTGTGCACTATTTTCTTTGCTGCTGCATCAACGCTGCCAAACTTTGTTTTTTATCTATTTATCAATTGGTTGCAAATAACGAGCCAACCTCTCTCGCGTACACATCCTCCAAAACAGTGCACTCAGACAGTTCTATGCACCATTTTTAAGCAATTTCACCTCAGATATTAGACTTTCGTCTACTCCATAGATATACTGTGCTCAGTTTCCTGTCCTCGCGCCATTCCTTGAATGGCGCTTTTTTTTATCTGCTGTTTTGTTTTATCAGCTTTTATCAATTTCTTTATCAACTTTTGCATTAACTCTTGCATTAACTGGGCAGTGTTAAGCCGCTTAACGATGTGCGTTTGATAGGCCCGCTATTTTAGCCTCCCCTTGCTCCCCTAAAAGGTGTTCCACATGAACCAACCCGCCTCTAATGGCGACAGCACTAATGCTGACGGCTCTGCGCGGCTTGCGCTCGGCGATCCTATTGTTTTGCTCTTAAGCATCGGCTTTATCATCGCCTTCCTAGCCCTATCACTTTACGACGTGGAGTTAGTCGCTGAGAGCATCAGTAAAGGCTTTGCCTGGACAGCATTAGCCCTGGGTAGCTACTTCCAGGTGCTTCTTCTACTCACTTTCTTTATTGCCATCGGCCTAGCAATAACACCTGCGGCTAAAGCCAAAATCGGCAACTTAGATGTACCAGAAATGAGCACATTTAAGTGGCTATCCATTATTTTGTGTACGTTGCTAGCAGGTGGCGGGGTGTTTTTTGCAGCTGGTGAGCCGATCTACCATTTTATTGTGACGCCACCCGCCTTCGACAGTGAGCCGGGCACTATTCCTGCTATCTCTAATGCATTGGCACAATCATTTATGCATTGGGGGTTTATCGGCTGGGCGGTGCTGGGCTCACTAACGGCCATCGTGCTTGCCCATGCCCACTATGTGAAAGGCCAGCCACTACAGCCACGTACTCTGCTCTACCCGTTATTGGGGGAGCGGCTCATGCGTGGCCCCTTGGGTGGGATCATTGATGCTTGCTGCGTTATAGCCGTTGTCGCCGGTACAGTGGGCCCTATAGGCTTTTTAGCAACTCAGGTAAGTTTTGGCCTGCACGAGGTGTTTGGTCTACCCAATAGCTATACCAGTAAATTAGCCATATTAGCGGTGTTAGCCAGTATGTACGTGCTTTCGGCCATGAGCGGTGTCCATAGAGGCATGCAGTTACTTAGCCGTTTCAATGTGTTTCTGGCTCTGGCGGTGGGTGCTGTCATCATGGTGTTCGGCCCCAGCCTGTTTTTATTCAACAGCTACCTTTCTAGCATGGGGGTCTATATAAGTGATTTCTTACCCATGGCGACCATGACAGCAGAGACTGCCCCCGCCTGGTTTATCGGTTTTGGTCCGTTAGTGGCTATTTTTGTAGCACGGATTTCCCGCGGACGCAGTATCCGTGAAATGATTATCGCGGTTGCGATCCTAGCCCCTATTGCCACAACGGTGTGGTTTACCCTGCTCGGTGGATCGGGGATTCACTACCAGTTGACCGGTGCTATTGACCTTACCGATGCGCTTAATAACTTCCAGTTTGATGTAGCAACGCTAACCGTCGCCCAGGCATTACCGGGCGGCGCGTGGATGACATTGGCTATTTTAGTGTTAACAACGATATTCGTAGCCACCACCGGTGACTCGATGAGCTACGCCATTGCAGTCGTTGGGGCGGGTCACGACAACCCAAGCCCCTATATACGGGCTTTCTGGGGAATCGCCATGGCAATCATGGCGGCAGTGCTTTTGTATATGGGCGCTGGCCAAATATCAGCCCTGCAGCAGTTTATTGTGATTACTGCTATCCCAGTGTCCTTCATTCTACTGCCCTCACTGTGGGACGGTCCTAAAGCGGCCTACGCCATGGCCCGGGAACAGGGCATTATTGAGTAGCACTGAAGCTCGGCCATCCTTGCTTATAGCCCTTGCTTATAGCCCTTCCAGCAGCCGCAAAATCATCTGTGGCTGTTGGTTGGCCTGGGCCAACATCGCAATGCCTGCCTGCTGCAGAATCTGTGCGCGAACAAAGTTAGAGGCTTCCTTGGCATAGTCAGTATCTTGAATACGCGAGCGGGCGGCAGATAGATTGACGATACTGTTGTTCAACCCATCAATCACACTTTCAAAGCGGTTCTGCACGGCGCCCAAATAACTGCGCTGTTGATCTAACCGCTTGATAGCTTCATCGACCATATCAATAGGCTTTTCCGGCCCACTGTAATCTTCCAGTACGCTTAAGCCCTCCAGCCCCAACCCCTGCAAATTCATTGCTTCAAAACGTACTGCAATGCTGTCACCAGGGTTAGCGCCAACCTGAATATTCAGTGTCTTGGTATCGTTAAACAGCCCAGTACCGTTGAAGTTACTTTTCCCGGCAATACGGTCAATCTCTTCCAGACGCTGACCAATCTCGGTTTGAATAGCAGCAAGATCGTTAGAAGAGTTGGTACCGCTAGCAGCCTGTACGCTCAGTTCACGGATACGCTGCAAGTTGTCGTTGATTTGGTTAAGCGAGTTCTCAGCCGTCTGCACCATGGAGATGCCATCATTGGTGTTACGAATCGCTTGATTCATACCTTTGATTTGCGCCGTCATGCGATTGGCAATCGCCTGACCAGCGGCGTCGTCCTTCGCGCTATTGATACGCAGCCCAGACGACAGACGTTGCATTGCGGTCTGCATGGCCTGCTGGCTACCGCGCAGATTATTCTGCACAGTAAGCGACATAAGATTAGTGTTCAGGCTGAGCAACGCGCGCCTCCGGGAGAAATTAGCCCACCTCAATTCTGGCAGCTATAGCGCTATTATCGGCCCAAAAGCGAACATCATGAGTTTTTTTTCGGTTTCAGCGTTCTACCACTGCTCGCCAGCACTTCGTCAGCAGGCCCACGTACATAGTCATATTGGTAGTAGGCTTCATCTACCACCTCTCCATCCCACGCCACGATGTCTAGGTCCATGGTTCTTGGGCCAGACTTAATTGGCCCACGTATGCGACCAAGGCGGTCTTCAACTGCTTTCAGGTAGGCGCGAAAGTCAGCGTAACTGAAGGAGGTACGCACCAGCAGCGCAGCATTGAGAAAGTCGGGTTGAAGCTGATAGCCCACTGGCGAGGTATGAATCACCTTGGAGTTTGCTATCAACTCGCACTCCCGCTCCAGAATGGCTAGCGCTTTTACGTAGTGCTGCTCAGGCTCAATATTGCTACCTAAAGAAATCAAGCATTCATGGTCCGAACAAGCGATTGCGTGTGACGACATTGCTGGCATAACGGCACCCAACCTAAGAGGCATGATTCATAACGGCAGTCGCGAAGGTAAGGGAGAAAAATCGCAACGCCATTTGCAGTAACAATCGGGAAAAGCTCGCTAAAGTTAATTCTCTAGAATAGCTCGGCAAAAAAATTGTTCAACCCCTGTACAGCTGGTTGACAAACGCTGGGTACACGCAGAGAGTCAAAACGGATGTTGATGCTTATCAACCACAAGGGAACTACTATGCTTACACCTGCTGCATTAGTAACCGGTGGGGCAACCCGCTTAGGTCGTTGTTTTGCCGAAGCCCTGGCAGAAAAAGGCTACGATATTGCTTTGCATGTCAATAGCTCACGAGGTGAAGCCGAAGAGGTCGCTCAGGTAATTCGCCAAAAAGGACAAGCGTGCGGAATACTGCCCTGCAACTTTTTAGAGGACTCACTGGAAGAGTTGGTTGGCTGCGCCAAACAGCATTTTCCAGGCCTTAACGTGCTGCTTAATAGTGCATCGGCCTACGAGCCAGCCCCCATTGCAGCCACCAATATGGCGTTGTTGGAAAGCCAGTTTAGGGTCAATATGTTTACCCCTCTGCTGCTAACACGCTACTTCGCCAATATTGTGGACCACGGTCAGGTCATCAACATCATTGACAATAAAGTGGCCTACCATCAGTACCCTTATGCAGCATACTTATTATCTAAAAAAAGCCTTGCCGATATGACCCGAATGGCGGCGCTGGAGTTTGCACCGCGCCTACGCATTAACGGTATCGCCCCCGGCGTGGTACTACCGGCTTCTCAGCGTACGAGCGACTACATTCAGTGGCGTATCGAGGGCACTTTACTTAAGCATCAAGGGAACCCCGAACATCTTATACAAGCATTATACTATCTATTGGATAACGATTTTGTAGCGGGACAAATACTGTTTGTAGATGGTGGCGAATCGATCAATATCGAGGGGCGTCATTCTGAGAACTACTCTACGTAAGACTTTGTATATAAAAACTTTGTATATAAAGACCTTGTGTCTAAAAACTTTGTGTAACTTCTGTCTCGCAACGCAGCAGGGCCGCCCTAAGGCGGCCCTGCTTTATACAACTACTCCACTGCTCTCTCTATTCTGCTCGGGGCTAAATAGCGAGGAGAAATAGAGAGGAGAAATAGATAGGAGAGGCCTAATCCTCGTCGAAGTCCCCTTTGAACTCTGGGTTTGACTTGGAGCGCGGGTCATCTTCCCCCGCACGACTCGCATCACCTGAGCGCGGCTGCCCACCGGGGCGACCATCAATATCAAAGCTTTGCTGCATGATACGTAGGTTGGCAGGCGGTGCTTCACCCTCTTTACCCACGCCAAAGTAGAGCGTGGTATGCGGGAACGGAATCTCAATACCAACATTATCAAAGTGGATTTTCACTAAGCGGTTGTAGGCACGTCCGATCGCCCACTGCATGCCGGGGGTGGTTTTGATCCGCACGCGGATATTTACTGCGCTATCTCCAAGGCTAGTGACACCCGCCACTTCAAGAGGCGCCAGGATGCTCATTTTATGGTCTTCACTAGCGGCCAACTCATCAAACGCATTACGCAATTGAACGATGGCATCATCGATGCTTTCACGGTAGGCAATGCCATACTCGCCAACGTGGTAGCCAAAGTCACGCATATAGTTGGAGACAGTATCAACGCTGGAGAACGGCACAATATGGTACGTGCCATTGACGTCACGAATACCTACTGAGCGAATACTAAGCCGTTCTGCCGTACCAGTGATCCCTCCAAGTGTCACCACATCGCCAGTATTCATGGCGTTTTCAACCTGAATAAAGACGCCTGTTATGACATCTTGCACCAACTTCTGGGCACCAAAGCCAATCGCTAGACCCAGGACACCGGCACCAGCAATTAACGGCCCAATATTGATGCCGATTTCAGACAGTACGATCATACCTGTGATGGTCACCATCGCGATGGCAAGCGCATTACGAAACAGGCTCAGCAGCGTTTTAGCTCGCGGGGATGGCTCACCATGGCCCGTTTCTGGGTTAAGCTTATGCTCAATCAAACTAGCAAGCCCAAGCCATACCCCCAGAGCAACAATCAAGATAATCGCAACGCTGAGCAGGTTGCCAACCAAATTGGCTCCCCTTTCCGACGCGTACCAAGCCTTCAGGTTAAAGGCTCCCCAGGCATCCAGCACCACCATAATTACCGCTACTAAGATAATCGTGCGTAGCACTCGCAGAGCATTAGGAACATAACTGTTTAACCGTGCCTCAAGTAGCGGTAACTTACGGCACAAGTCGTCAGAAAGTTGAATACGACGCCCGATAGTCTGGCTTAATAACGCCGAAAGCAATATACCAACGACTACGGCAGCCAGAGTTTTCAAGGTCGCGAACAGGACAAATGGCAGCGCATCTCCTGGACGAAGCAAAATAAGTACGAATACCACCAGAAAATAGAGTAACGCAAATAGGTGCCAGGTACGTGCAAACAGCTGTAGCGAGACACGGGTGGCAGTTAGCGTTGAGCGAGCCCCTATCTCATTAAGGTTATCCCGCAGACGAGCGCGGTTTTTAAGCACGACACCCACTGCATAAGCGAACGCAAGCACCATAATCACAGTGCCTAGCAACTGACCAAGGGCAAATGCCAGGTAGTAGTTGACCAACGGCACCACGACCATTAGGCCGTAACCTACCATGCCGATTAGGCGTGCTATCCAGCGGTTCCAGTAGGAGGCTTCTTTGGCTGAAATAGGCAGTAGGCGCAGCCCCTCATAACGCGAAGAAAACAGCATTCGCATGGCGGCCTTGAGTAATTCAATAATTAGGAAAGCGTTTAAAAACAGCGAGGCACGAGTAGACAACTCACCCGTTTCGCCAACGGCAAAGGTTGCCAGCAAGTTACCACCGACATAAGCAAGGGCGACTAGCAGCACATCAATGACCGCTGCAAGAGCAACACACAGCACCAGCCGAAGTACCGGAGTTAGCCCATTGCCATACTGAGACCAGCCGCTGACTTTAGTAAAAAGAGGCTTGGCAAGCCGGCGGAATACCATGAACATCGCAAAGGTTGCGACAATAACGATACCGAGGTTAATAGCTGCGCTAACAAACGCAGATACATCAAAGGTGCCAGCCCCTTGGCCGCTCAGCAAGCCACCCAGTAGCGCAAACGCCTGCTCTAACTGCACGCCAACGTCACTCACCACTCGACTGGTCAGTTCTGCTAGCTGGCGAGGCAACGAAACATGTTCAGGCGCTATATCGCTACCCTGGGCTGCCGCTTCCGGTGATAACTCATTTGCCAGCCCAGCAGGTAGCGCTGTGGCTTGGCTACGCAGTAGCTCTATTAGCTCTTGGCGCCCCTGCTCATCTTCTAACAGGTCTGCTAGCGCCGCGTAAGAGGGAACCTCCTCCGTAGCTTGGGTGTTATTTTCATTTTCTGCCGTTAGCGTTGTTTGCGCCAAAGCAGGCGTTGTAATAAGAGCAAACAGCGCTAACATCCAGACGCTTAGCCAGGGTAATAAACGTAGTGGCGTCACACCTTAACCTCCCTTAGGTGAGTAAACTTAACAATCAACCGACTGTCTTGTTGAACACATAGCATAGTGCACCTTGGGTGGATGCAAACCTTGTATAACGATAGCTTAGAGTAGCATGGGATAATCCAGGACATGCCTTATCGGCTAACAATAACGGCCAGATATCAGCTACACAGCGGTGCCAGCCACTGGTGGGCCAGGGCGAGTACTAAGGCATAACGTGCGCCTTTGGCAACCACGATCCACAGTAGGGCTCGCCACCAAGGCAGTTTGAAAACACCCGCAAGCACTGTCAATGGGTCGCCAATAATAGGCGCCCACGAGATCAATAAACTGTACTCGCCGAAGCGGTGATACCAGCGCTCAGCTCGCGCTAGGCTGGTAGGAGAAGCAGGGAACCAGCGGCGATCTTGAAACTTTCGGGCATAACGCCCCATCGCCACGTTAATCATACTGCCGAGGGTGTTGCCCGTAGTAGCAACTAGCCACAGGCCTAACGCTGGCTCACCCAAGCACCACAACCGCGCCAACCACACCTCAGAACCACCGGGTAGCAGTGTGGCACTGGCCAACGCTACCCAAAACAAGCTAAACATGGGGTACTAAACCTTAGCTGCGAGGTACATGGCCGCCTAACTGTAGGGTGATTTCATCGGCAATCCTGCGCACTAGTGCACCCAGCACTAGCAAGCGCTCTTCGGGGATGCGCGCCATTGGGCCAGACACTGAAATGGCTGCCAAAGGCGTGCCATGTTCATCATGAATGCAAGCAGCTACACAGTGCAGTCCCACTGCGTGCTCTTCACGGTCGCAGGCAAATCCTTGAGCACGGATGGCAGCCATTTCCGCTAGCAGTGCCTCAGTTTGATGCAGCGTATTGTCAGTGACCCGTCCAAGCGCATAGCCTTTAAGCAGCTCGGTGCGCTCCTCATCATCCATCCACGCCAGCAGCGCCTTACCCACGCCCGATGCATGGAGCGGGGCGCGAGAGCCTAAACGCGTGATCATACGCATCATCTGCGGCGACTCATGCTGGGCAAGAAACACTGCCGTTGCGCCATCACGTATTCCCAAATTGGCAGTTTCACCGGTTTCTGCGGTTAAGCGGCGTAAAAATGGGCGGCTTTTAGCGACGACGTCGCGGGCTTCCAAAAAGCTGTTACCAATGCGAAACATTTTCACATCAATACGCCATAGCCCCTGCTCGCTCTCCTGGGTCACGAACCCCTGGCTTTGCAGTGCTTGCAGTAAGCGGTGGGTGGTGGAAGGCGCAAGGTCGGCCATTTCTGCCAACTCTGAAAGGGCTAGCCCAAGCGGGCTAGCGGATAAATACTCAAGCAGCGTGAGGCCACGCACCAACGATTGGCTGTGTCCACCGCTTGCTTTGGTGGCTCCTGCCGGACGTCCAACAGATCTGCGCTTGGCTTCACTCACCTTATTCTCCCCTGAAGGCGCCTCTCAGGCGTAAAGGGGGTGAGGATAGCGTGCCTTATAGACGTTGTCGCGTTTACGGAAACAAATTCCATCAATGTAGATAGGCGCCTTACTAACGGTGGCTCCATTGAGGTTTACGCTTGGCAATAAATGCATCGATGCCTTCTGCAACGTCTTCTGCCTGCATGTTGCAGGCCATGGTCTCCCCGGCAAAGGCATAGGCCTCATCCAAGGGCATGGTTAGTTGGCGGGAGAACATTGCTTTACCGGTGCGCACCGCTACTGCACTTTTAGCGCAGATACTCTCGGCCAAGGCTTCAACGGCGTCATCCAGCGCGTCATCGTCGGCAACACGGTTGATTAGCCCCCACTCGGCAGCCTGGGCAGCGCTGATAAACTCACCGGTTAATAGCATTTCCATAGCCCGCTTGCGGGCCACATTGCGCGATAACGCCACCGCTGGCGTTGAACAAAACAGTCCCACGTTAATACCTGACACCGCAAAGCGCGCACTGCTAGCAGCCACCGCCAAATCACAACTGGCGACTAACTGGCAACCCGCCGCTGTAGCAATACCCTGAACTTTGGCAATCACTGGCACGGGCAAATGCACAATTGACTGCATCACCGCGCCACAGCGGGCAAACAGTGCTTGGTAGTAGGCTTTATCGGGGTTGGCGCGCATCTGTTTTAAATCGTGACCAGCACAAAACGCTTTCCCATTCGCGGCCAGCACCACACAGCGCACTTGCTCATCCTCGGCAATGTCGTTCAGGGCAGCTTGTAGTGCCGAGAGCATCACTTCAGACAGCGCATTAAAACGTTCAGGCTGGTTTAGGGTGAGGGTGGTGATGCCTTTAGCATCAACGCGATGCAACACATTAGAAGGCGCCAGCGGTGTATCTTGAAAGGTAGACATGGAAAGCTCCTAGACGGCATAGATGCACGTGAGTCTAGCGCTTTACGAGGTAAGTAGTGCTTAGATACGACCAAAGTGGCCTCTTGCTTTGCAAGAGGCCAGTGGCTGTTTACGCTTTTTCGGGAATGTTAATGAGATCTTCCTTACGGCCACCCTTACGATGGTTGTAACCCAGCGGATGCGGCTCACCACGTGCCTTAGCCAGCTCGATTTGACGCTGACGCTCACGGGCAGCAGCGCGGGTTTTCTCGGGCAGGGAGTCGATACAGTGGGGGCAGCTAATGCCTGGCTCATAGGCCGATGACTGCATATCCTCAATGGAAATGGGCATCCGGCAAGCGTGGCACTGCTCATGCTCCCCTTCGCTAAGGTCGTGACGCACAGTAACGCGGTTATCAAATACAAAGCACTCACCACGCCAAAGGGATTGCTCTTCCGGAACTTTTTCAAGGTAGTTCAGCACACCACCTTTAAGGTGGTAGACCTCTTCAAACCCCTCTTTAAGCATAAAGCTGGAGGCTTTTTCGCAGCGAATACCACCGGTGCAGAACATTGCGACTTTCTTGTGCTGTTCAGGGTTGTAGTGCTCACGTACGTACTCAGGAAACTCGCGGAAAGTGGTGGTTTTAGGATCAACAGCCCCTTCAAAGCTGCCAATCGCCACTTCGTAATCGTTGCGGGTATCAATCACCAGCACTTCAGGGTCGGCGATGATATCGTTCCAGTTTTCTGGCTCAACGTAAGTACCCACGGTGTCGTTGGGATCGATATTCGGCACCCCTAAGGTGACGATCTCTTTTTTCAGTTTAACTTTGGTGCGGTAGAACGGCGGCTCGTCGCAGAATGACTCTTTATGGTCGATATCACTCAAGCGTGGGTCGGCAGTCAGCCAGGCCAGCAGGGCATCAATACCCTCGCGGGTGCCAGCGACGGTACCATTAATACCCTCTTTGGCCAGTAGTAAGGTGCCTTTCACACCACTATCGACCATGGTTTGGCGCAGCGGCTCGCGCAACGCTTCAAAGTCGTTCAAGGTGACAAATTTATACAGCGCCGCCACCACAATGGGCGGCGTTGGGGCAGGTGACGTCATGGTAAAACTCCTGGTAGTCGCCCTCGCAAAGGGCGGACCGGGTTACAAGAGGCGCATATTTTAACGAAAAGCGGGTAAAAAGTTCAGCAAAACATCAGCGCGATGCCCAATCGTCGATTTATTCGATGTTACCGTATAGAAACCTTCACCCCACGCCCTTCTGAGCTGGCCTTATAGTAACGGCATTACTTTTGCGTTACTGACCTTTGGGAGACCTCATGAAGATTCGTCGTTCTAACGAGCGGGGCTACGCCGACCACGGCTGGCTGCGCTCTTTCCATACATTCTCTTTCGCCAATTATATGGATCCCAGCCACATGGGGTTCCGTGCGCTGCGGGTGATCAATGAAGATCGCGTAGGCCCAGGCCACGGCTTTGGCGCCCACCCCCACCGGGATATGGAGATTATCTCCTACGTACTGGAGGGCGAAATGGAGCATAAGGACAACATGGGCAACGGCGAGGTCATGCGCCCCGGCGATGTGCAACGTATGTCAGCGGGCACCGGCGTACTGCACAGTGAGTTCAACCACTCCAAAGAGAACGGCCTGCATTTCCTGCAGATTTGGATTGAGCCCGCCCAGCGCGGTATCACACCTAGTTATGAGCAGAAGGCCTTCCCTGCTGCTGAACGCCAGGGCCAGTGGCGCTTAGTGGTATCTCAGGAAGGGCGTGACGGGTCGGTAAGTGTCAACCAGGACGTCAATCTTTACACAGGCTTGTTTGATGCTGGCGAGCACGCTACTACACCAGCTACCCGCTATGCATGGCTACACGTGGTGAAGGGCACGGTGGAGGTTAATGGTGAAACGCTAAACGCCGGGGATGCGGCGGCGTTTACGCCAGATGAAGCGTTCAGCGTGGCGGGTGTTGAAGCTGCCGAAGTGTTGCTCTTTGATTTGGCGTAAGCCAGCAAGTCCACAACGAGAAACGGCCCCGTCGGGGCCGTTTCTCGTCTATCACAAGCACTACCTAGCTATTATGCGCCGAGTAAAGCGCACGGATTTTCAGCGTATGCTCGACTTGCCTTAATGCTTCCAACGCCTGGGGGCCGTAAGCCTTGTCCACGTCAATGACGACATAGCCCACTTTATCGTTGGTTTGCAGGTACTGCCCCGAGATGTTGATACCGTTTTCAGATAGCACACGGTTGATCTGGGAAAGCACGCCAGGTACGTTGTCGTGAATGTGCAGCAGGCGGTGCTTGTCCGGGTGGGCAGGCAGCGCCACTTCGGGGAAGTTGACCGACGTTACCGTGGTGCCGTTATCGGAATAAGTAATCAGCTTTTCGGCGACTTCAATACCGATATTCTCCTGGGCTTCCAGAGTAGAACCACCGATATGCGGAGTCAGGATCACGTTTTCCAAGCCACGCAGCGGGCTTTGGAACTCTTCGTCGTTACCTTTCGGCTCCACCGGGAATACATCAATGGCGGCACCGTTAAGCTTGCCTGCCTTAATAGCATCCGCCAACGGCTCAATTTCCACTACACTACCCCGGGCTGCGTTAATCAAGATGGCGCCATCTTTCATGGCAGCGATCTCTTTAGCGCCCATCATCCAGCGGGTTGAGGGCAGATCCGGCACATGCAGGCTGACCACATCCGAGCGCTCAAGCAACTGCTCAAGGCTTGGCACCTGGTTTGCGTTACCCATACCTAGCTTGGTGATGACATCGTAATAGATGACGTTGAACCCCAACGACTCGGCCAATACAGAGAGCTGAGCACCGATGCTACCGTAACCAACGATGCCCAGGGTTTTGCCCCGCGCTTCGTGGGAGTTTTTCGCAGACTTTAACCAGCCACCCTGGTGGGCACGAGCATTTTTCTCAGGGATACCGCGCAGCAGCATAATCGCTTCTGCCAGCACCAACTCAGCGACCGAGCGGGTGTTAGAGTAAGGCGCATTAAACACGGCGATACCGCGCTTCAGTGCGGCTTCCAAGTTGACTTGGTTGGTACCGATACAGAAACAGCCAACGCCCACCAGCTTCTCTGCCGCGTCAAACACTCGCTCGGTCAACTGCGTGCGGGAACGAATGCCGATGAAGTGAACGTCACTGATCTTCTCGATCAGCGCTTCTTCATCTAACGAGGTCGGCAGAAGCTCGATGTTCTCGTAGCCTGCGTTGTGAAAATTGTCCACCGCGCTTTGGTGGACGCCCTCGAGTAGCAGGATCTTGATCTTGCTCTTGTCCAGGGACGTTTTGGCCATGGCTGAATCAACCTCTATGGTCGGCGGCAAGCGCCGTGTATCGGTTCACGGAAGGCCAATATAGTAGCACAGCACCTGCTGCTCTCGACGCCCTGAGATGATGAAAAGTGTACGCTTTCAAGATGAACGCTGCGCAAGTCGAGTAATACGCTACCGGATGAGAGCAGACGCCACCCCCTTGCCTCGGTGTATACTGTGCGTTTGTTTTTAGTAGCACGACTGCAGCTCCACTCGTCGCCCTCCACTACATCGGGGCACCCGAAAAACAGTAGGCATTTCCCAATGAGCGAACATATACCTCCAGAGCAAGATTTTGCCGCAACGGTCTCGCAGTTAGAGACCCTAGTGGAACGCCTTGAGTCCGGCGATCTCTCATTGGAAGATGCGCTGACCGCCTTTGAGCAAGGCGTACGGCTAACCCGCGATGCCCAGCAGCGACTAGATGCCGCAGAACTTAAAGTACGCGCCTTAAGCGAAGACCGCGACGGCCGACTGAAGGTAGCCCCTTTTGCTACCACCCCAGATAATGCCCAGGAAAATGGGGACGACAGCGAGGAAACGCCGCCATGGTAACCGCTAATGCGTCACGGCTAACCACACTGCACCAAATGAGTAACGCTAGGGTAGATGCTACGCTAGCAGCTCTATTCGACACGCGACCAGCCGTCGAGCCCCGTCTGGAAGCAGCAATGCGCCACGGCCTATTAGTCGGTGGCAAGCGTCTGCGGCCACTGCTTGTCTATTTAGCTGGGCAAGCACTGGGGGCTAACGATGAAATTCTGGACGCACCGGCGGCGGCTATTGAGCTGATTCACGCCTATTCACTAATCCATGACGACTTACCCGCCATGGATGACGATGACTTGCGGCGCGGCCAGCCTACGGTACACAAAGCCTTCGATGAGGCCACTGCCATTCTGGCAGGTGATGCACTACAAGCGCTGGCCTTTGAAGTACTGGCCCGCCATCCACATCCCCGGCTTGGCAGCATGGTAACCACCCTGGCCGTCGCTGCTGGCCGGGACGGCATGGTTGCGGGCCAAGCATTGGATCTTGCCGCCGTTGGCGGTCATCCCGATGTCGACGCGCTGGCACATATGCACAGCCATAAAACCGGTGCACTAATTGTGGCCGCAGTCCGCCTTGGTGGGCTGTCCGCTGTTGATGAGCATGACCCCCGTTTAGCTGCGCTCATTCGCTACGCCCGCGCCATTGGACTAGCCTTCCAGATTCACGATGATGTACTCGACGTGACGGGGGATACCGCTACCCTGGGTAAAACATCCGGCGCCGACGCCGCTCGCGCCAAGCCCACTTACCCAAGCCTGCTCGGGCTTGCAGGCGCGCAACGCAAAGCCAATACGCTTATTGATGAAGCCATTGCCGCACTTGCCCCGCTTGGTGAACAAGCTGCACCGCTGGCCGATCTTGCTCACTATATGATCGAGCGCGACCACTAAACGATGTCCATGAAAACGTACCCATGAAAACATGCCTATGAAGCTGTTCGACGAGATACCCCGCGAGCGCCCAGCGACGCCGCTGCTCGACTCCTTTGATCACCCCGCCGCCCTGCGCGCAATGAATATTCAACAGCTTGCCCAGCTGGCAGACGAACTACGCGCTTACTTACTGTATAGCGTGGGAGTTTCCGGTGGCCACTTCGGTGCAGGTCTGGGTGTGGTTGAGCTTAGCGTGGCACTGCACCACGCTTTCCATACCCCTAAAGACCGGCTGGTATGGGATGTAGGCCACCAAGCCTACCCGCATAAGATTCTCACTGGACGTCGTGAAGCAATGCTCAGCATTCGCCAGCACGGCGGCTTGGCGGCCTTCCCACGCCGAGCAGAATCCGAGTACGACACCTTTGGTGTAGGCCACTCCAGCACCTCGATTTCCGCCGCGCTCGGCATGGCACTGGCAGCCAAAGCGCAAAACGACCCTCGTCGGGTATGCGCAATTATTGGTGACGGTGCGCTCACTGCTGGCATGGCGTTTGAGGCGCTGGCCCATGCCGGCCATGTTAACGCCAACATGCTCGTCGTACTAAACGACAACGAAATGTCGATCTCCGAAAACGTCGGCGGCATCGCTACCTATCTGGCACGCGTACTCTCCAGCAAGCCCTACCTCAAAATTCGCGAAGAGAGCAAAAAGGTACTTTCCCACCTGCCCGGAGCCCTTGAGCTTGCCAGACGTACCGAAGAGCACATGAAGGGCATGGTGAGCCCCGCCACGCTATTTGAAGAGATGGGCTTTAACTACGTTGGCCCCATCGATGGTCATGATTTGGAAGCACTGACCAGCACGCTGAACAATCTGCGCGATGCAGATGGCCCACAATTTCTGCATATCAAAACAGTCAAGGGTAAGGGCTTCCTGCCCGCTGAGGCGGACCAAATTGGCTACCATGCCATTACCAAGCTGGAAAAACCCAGCGCGACCAACGATGCACCGCTGGTAAAAAAACCGGCTGAGCCAAAAGCGCCGAAGAAAAAGTACTGCAACGTCTTTGGTGACTGGCTGTGCGATATGGCCGCCGCTGATTCGCGACTACTGGGCATTACCCCGGCCATGCGCGAAGGTTCGGATCTAATTCGCTTCTCACAGACCTACCCTGAGCGCTACTTTGATGTAGCCATTGCCGAGCAGCATGCAGTCACCTTGGCTGCTGGCATGGCCTGCGAGGGTATGAAACCTGTGGTAGCGATCTACTCCACCTTTTTACAGCGCGGCTACGACCAGTTAATTCACGATGTAGCCGTACAGGATCTGGATGTTACCTTTGCCATTGACCGGGCTGGGCTAGTAGGAGAAGACGGCCCGACTCACCACGGCAGTATGGATCTTTCCTTTTTACGCTGTGTTCCCGGCATGGTGATTTTAGCCCCCGCCGATGAGGCCGAGTGCCGTGCCATGCTGAGCGCCGCGTACCACTACCCCGGCCCTGCAGCCGTGCGCTACCCTCGTGGTAACGGGCCTGGCGTGGAAATTCCCGCGCACCTTGAGCCCCTAGCCATTGGTCAAGCCGAGGTACGCCGCCACGCTGCACACGACGGCGTGCGCATCGCCCTGCTGGCGTTTGGCAGTGTTAATAGCGCCGCCGCCGAGGTCGCCGCAAAGCTCAACGCCACCCATATCAATATGCGCTCGATTAAACCGCTGGATCGCGATGCCGTTCTGTTCGCCGCCGACGAGCATGAACTCCTCGTGACCTTGGAGGAGAATGTGATTGCCGGTGGAGCGGGTAGCGCAGTGAACGAGCTATTGAACGCTGAAGGTGTCCAGGTTGAAGTGCTCAATCTCGGCCTACCTGATAGCTATGTGGAGCATGGCACCCCGGCTGAGCTGTTGCGCGATTGCGGCCTGGATGCTGAAGGCATTGAACACGCCATTCGCACCCGACTACCGTGACCTGATTACTCTTCAATAATTGAGAACGTCATGCTATTTCTAATTATCTTGTTCGCCCTGATTGGCCTAGCTGTTGGTGGCTCTTGGGGCCTGCTGATAGGGGCGGGCCTGGGCTGGTGGCTTGGGCGTGGTATTCGTCGCCGCTTGAATATCGCCCGAATGCGCATCCAAGAAGGCTTTCTAGAGTCGATTTTTTCGGTGATGGGCTGCCTGTGCCAAGCCGACGGCAAAGTGACCAAAGGCGAGCTGGACATTGCCGAAAAGCTGTTTGACCAGATGCATCTCCAGGGTGAGCAGCGTACCAAAGCACGGGCTGCCTTTGAGCGTGGTCGCGCCGATGACTTCAATCTCGATGCCGAATTGGCCAGTGTTAACCGCCTGACCCAACGCCAACCAATTTTGCGTCAGGTCTTTTTGCAGGTTCAGCTAACGGCCATCGCCGCTGACGGTGTGCTTCACCCCGCTGAACACGAAATGATTGTGCGTGTTGCCCGCGGCGTTGGTTGTAGTGAAGCAGAAGTTCAGCAGATTGAAGCTATGCTGCACGGTGCAGCCGCAAATTCTCAGGGTTCAAGCGAAGAAGCGCTAAAAGATGCCTATCGCGTCTTAGGGGTGAACGAAGATGCCAGCGACGCCGAGATCAAAAAAGCCTACCGCCGCTTGATGAGCCAAAACCACCCAGACAAACTGGCTGGCAAAGGGCTACCGGAAAGTATGCGAGAGGTGGCCCAAGCGCGCACTAGCGAGATTGGTAATGCTTATGAGCGTATCCGTAACGCCCGTGGCCAGTAGATCATGACAGCCTCCAGAACACTCGCTACAGTGGAACTTTCAGCGCACTAATACTTACAAGGAATTGGTATGATCACGCTATACAGTTTTCCTAACTCCCGCTCAGTACGAGTAGCCTGGACGCTTGAAGAACTTGGCTTGGCGTATAACTGCCAGCATGTGGCGCTGGATAAGGGCGAAGGCCAGTCCGCCGAACACCTGACGCGCCATCCAGATGGAAAAGTGCCAGTATTGGAAGATGGCGAGCTAACGCTGTTTGAGTCAGCACCTATCTGCCGTTATCTTGCCGAACAGTACGGCGATGGGAACTTGCTGCCATCTAATGCCACAGAAAGGGCTCAAGTAGACCAGTGGGTAAGTTTTATCGTCACCGAGATTGAACAACCATTGTGGCTTCAGGCTAAGCATAAATTTGCGCTCCCCCAGGATAAGCGCGTGGCAGCGGTGCTGCCCACCGCTGCCTGGGAGTTTCAGCGCGCCTTGCAAGCTCTTGAGCGGCGCCACGATAGCAAGCAAAACCTGGTAGGCGACTCCTTCACTCTAGCAGATCTATTCCTTGCCCATACCTTAACGTGGGCCGCCAGCATGAAGCACCGCCTGCCCGAATCACTTACGAGCTACCGCGAGCATCATATGCAGCGTTCCGCGGTCGCCCGTGCCATGGAAAAAGAGCAAACGGCGGCACAGGGCACTATGTAACCACCGCGTAGGGTAGAACGGCGCTGTAGACAGCAAAGTAGTGGCAGACACTCCCTGCAACCACGAATAGATGCCAAATAGCATGGTTGTAGGGAATCGCACGCACAGCGTAGAAGATAACCCCTAGCGTGTAGGTTATTCCTCCCGCAGCCAGTAGAACGATACCAGCCGTTGATAAACTGGCCGCCACCTCTCCTGACGCCAGCACGATCATCCAGCCCATAAGCAAATAAATCGCCACGCGTAAGACCGCAAAGCGCTTAGGCCATAGCAACTTGCAGGCAATCCCAACTAGTGCCAGCAGCCACACGGCTGCAAATAAGACCCACCCCGTTGGGCCGCGCATGTTGACTAGCAAAAAGGGTGTGTAAGTCCCTGCGATAAGTAGATAAATCGCACAGTGATCAAGCAGTTGAAAGCGCTGTTTCCAACGCTGATGAGGGATTCCGTGGTAAAGCGTTGAAGCGGTGTAAAGCAGGACTAGTGTGGTGCCATACAGGCTAAAGCTAACTATTTTCCATGGGTCGACACGGGCGGTGAAGCTCGCCGCCACCAGCAGCACGACCATTCCTACCAAGCTGAGCACAGCCCCAATACCGTGGGTGATGCTGTGCAGATACTCTTCCACAGTGCTGAACTCACCCTGCTCTTCGGGCAGCGCTTCACACTGCCCTTTCACTTCACTCCGCCCTTTCACTACGCCTTTCATTTTGGGCACTGCTAAAACCTCCTCACTCAATATCCCCTTACGCTCAATATCTCCCTTATGCTCAATATTCACACCGCTGGCATGGTCGATGTCAATCAGTGGCTAATCATCCATGGGCGTGCCGAAGGAAACATTTTATTACCTTCCGCCGTATAAAATACCTGGGGTTTATGACGTTCTCGATGACAACAGCCGTTCTCATGCTCACTATGCTGGTTCCCATGCCTAGGCTCGTGGGCAGCTTTCTCATTTCGTGCCAAGGCAGCTCGCTTTGTCGGATCCATCATTAATAATTGTGGAGCGACCAGTAGTACTCGTGGTGACAGCGTTCCACATGTTGGGCAAGCACAGGCCTCACCTGACTCAAGCACGGGAACCAGTTCGTGGAATAAGCCATGAGCAGCACATTTATAGTCGTAAAGAGGCATCCTACTTTCTCCTTATTTAGCATCTATTTTAAACCGGCAGTGATGTTGAAATATCACTGCCGATCTCGACGCAATTACGGCTCAAGGCTTGTCCTTGGAGAGCGGTAGGTCAGTTCCCTGAGCGACCTGGGCGCCGGGTCCATTGGCATTTGGCTTCACGTCAATCTCAAAAATATCCGTTGGTAGCCAAAGCGTTGCGCAAGCATTGGGAATATCTACAACACCGCTAATGTGGCCCTGTACGGGCGCGCACCCTAGCAGCGAGTAAGCCTGAGCGCCGGTATAACCAAATTTTTTGAGATACTCGATAGCATTGAGAACCGCCTGACGGTAAGCCACATGCACGTCCAAGTAGTGCTGCTTGCCTTTTTCGTCTACGGATACTCCTTCAAAAATTAGATAATCATCGTATTTAGGCGTAATAGGGCTTGGTTTAAAAATAGGATTTTTGATGGCGTACTTATCCATGCCGCCTTTGATCAGGTTAACCCGCAAGTGGATCCAACCGGCCATCTCAATGGCGCCACAAAACGTTATCTCCCCATCACCTTGGCTAAAGTGCAAATCGCCTACCGATAACCCCCCATCCTTAACGTAAACGGGGAAATAAATCGTCGATCCTCGTGATAAGTCTTTGATGTCACAGTTTCCCCCATGTTCTCGGGGCGGCACTGTCCGGGCACCTTCAGCCGCTGCTTTCTGCTTGGCTGTACCCGTTAATTTCCCCATATGGGCTGTATCAGCATAGGGCAATGCGGCTAATTGGGGGATACGATCAGGCTCGGTATCATAGAGTTCTTTTTCTCGCCGATTCCATTCATCCAGCATCTCTTTAGAGGGTAGGCAGCCAATCAAACCGGGATGGATCAGACCAGCAAACTCCACACCAGGAATATGCCGGGATTTGGTGAACATGCCATTAAAGTCCCAAATCGACTTTTGTGCTTCTGGGAAGTGCTCGGTGAGAAAACCACCGCCATTCTGCTTGGAAAAGAAACCGTTAAATCCCCACTGACTCTCTTTAAAGGTACCAATATCAAGAATATCGACAACCAGCAAATCGCCAGGCTCTGCTCCCTCAACCCCTACGGGGCCAGATAAAAAATGCACCTGTGTTAAGTCAACGTCGCGTACATCGTCCGCGTTATCATTATTATGGATCTGCCCGCCTGTCCAATCATGACACTCAATAATAAAGTCGTCGCCGGGCTTCACCATACTGGCCATGGGGATATCAGGATGCCAGCGATTATGGATCTGTTCATTCTCATAGGGGGACTGGTTAAGGTCGATTTTGATGATCGTTTCAGCCATGACACCTACCTCTCAAACGTAACGTCGAGTCATCGTTTTTATGGGAAGCGGCCTCTCATCTCCCACTAGCCTCCCACATCCCACTATGTAGCGTAGTTACTCGGTCAGTTATAAGCTAATTCGCCTTGGTAACTATCTCCTAACAGGGTTTGCGAGAGAAGGTTTGTGAGGGAAGGTTTGTGAGAAAAGGCTTATTAGAAAAGGTTTGGGGAGAAAGTTTTTGGGAAAAGACTCGTGGAGTAAGGTTCGCGAGGTATCAAAACGAAAGCTTTAAAACAGGGGGATGCCAAGCCGATGACTGTTCACCATCGGGGCTTGGAAGATATTGGCCAGATCCTGGACCGAAGCCCAAGAACGGCTACAAAGCATTTAGTACAAGCCTTGCGAAAGCTCGGTGTTACAAACCGTCGTACACAGCAACACTAGCATTTCGATATGTAGAGCAAAGCACTCTAGCTCTTGCGCTCAATATCCACATCGCTGGCATGTTTAAAATCCTCCAAAGCCATCATGTGGCCAAGCTTGCCAGCTTTCGTCGAGAGGTAGTGTTCGTTGTGCGGGTTCAAACCAGTGGTGATCGGCAGACGCTCGGCCACATTCACCCCGTCGCGGGTTAAGGCATCGACCTTGCGCGGGTTATTCGTCATCAGCTTGAGGGCGGTGATCCCCAGGTGGTTGAGCATTGGCACGCAGAGATCGTAACGGCGCATGTCAGCGCCAAAGCCAAGCTGTTCGTTGGCCTCGACCGTATCCGCACCTTGATCTTGCAAGTGATAAGCACGAATCTTGTTTAATAGGCCAATCCCGCGCCCCTCTTGGCGCAAGTAGAACAGTACGCCGCGCCCTTCTTCAGCGATGCGTTTGAGTGCTTCTTGCAACTGATAACCACAGTCACAGCGCATAGAGAACAACGCATCACCGGTTAAACACTCAGAGTGCACGCGCCCTAAAACCGGCTCCCCGCCACTCACGTCACCGAGCGTTAGCGCAATATGGTCTTTACCCGTGGCCTCGTCTTCGAAACCATGCATAGTGAATGTGGCCCAGGGAGTGGGCAGCTGAGAAGCAGCAATGAAGCGGATGGTCACAGGTTACCTCGCTGATTAACCAAACCAGTTAACCACACCAGTGTTGGCAAAGTGATCATATAGTTTACCAGGAAGCGGCTGCCGCCTCACGGTATCGTGTCGGTATGGAATGCGGATAAAATTTGATCGAACACGACGATTTTAGCCAAGGATGACGCCGCGATGCGTTCTATCTTCAAGTACAATGGCTACCTTACAATGTGGGCAAATTTCTCAAGAGCAAGTGTCTATGACCACCACACCTTTGCAAAACGATCGTTTTCTTCGCGCGCTGGCACGCCAGCCAGTTGACCGCACTCCGGTGTGGATGATGCGTCAAGCCGGTCGCTACCTGCCGGAATACCGCGCCAGCCGGGCAGATGCCGGTAGCTTCATGGACCTGTGCCGCAACCATGACTTGGCCTGCGAAGTCACCCTACAGCCCTTAGAACGCTACCCGCTTGACGCCGCTATTCTGTTCTCGGATATCTTGACGATCCCTGACGCGATGGGGTTAGGACTCTATTTTGAAACCGGCGAAGGCCCGAAATTCAAAAAAACTGTGCGTACGCCGCAAGAAGTGGCCGCGCTGAGCGTACCCGATGCAGAACGCGATCTTGATTACGTCATGCGGGCAGTATCAACTATCCGCCGCGAGCTTAATGGCCGCGTACCGCTGATTGGTTTTTCAGGCAGCCCCTGGACGCTGGCTACCTACATGGTGGAAGGCGGATCCAGTAAGGATTTCCGCCACCTGAAAACCATGCTTTACGATACGCCAGACACCATGCACCAGTTGCTGGACATCCTGGCCCACGCGGTGACCGACTACCTTAACGCCCAAATTCGTGCGGGCGCGCAGGCGGTACAGATTTTTGATACCTGGGGTGGCGCGCTTTCGACACCGGCCTACCTTGAGTTCTCGCTACGCTATATGGAGCAGATTGTCTCTGGGCTAATCCGCGAGCATGACGGGCGCCGCGTACCGGTGATTCTGTTTACCAAAAACGGTGGTCAGTGGCTTGAGCATATCGCCTGCGCCGGTGCTGACGCATTAGGTATCGACTGGTCCACCGAGCTTTCCGATGCCCGCGCGCGGGTCGGCCATAAAGTGGCTCTGCAAGGCAACCTTGATCCCAACGTGCTGTTTGCACGGCCTTCTGCGATTCGTGCAGAAGTAGCGCGGGTGCTGGAAAGCTACGGCCATGGCCCTGGCCATGTGTTTAATCTTGGCCACGGCATCAGCCAATTCACTAACCCCGATAATGTCACCGCCTTTATGGAGGCGCTGCACGATTTAAGCCCTCAGTATCATCAGGGCATCACGACCCAAACGAGCGGCCAATGCTCAGGAGCAAAGCAATGAGCGAATTACGCGACGACCAGTGGTTTACCGAGGTCTTTGATAGTCACGGCAGTGCTTTCTCGCTGAAAGTCTCTGAAAAACTGCTGGATGTACAAAGCCCTTATCAACACCTGGAAGTGTATGCCACCGAAACCTACGGCAACCTAATGGTGCTGGATGGCTGCGTGATGCTGACCGATCGCGACAATTTTCTCTATCATGAGATGATTGCCCACCCAGTCCTGTTCACCCATCAAGACCCCAAACGGGTGGTGATTATTGGTGGCGGCGACTGTGGTACGCTCAAAGAGGTACTGCGCCATCCAGGCGTTGAAAAGGTCACTCAAATCGATATCGATGAAGAGGTTACCAAGGCCGCTGAGCGCTTCTTCCCCGCTCTAGTGGAAGCCAACGGCGACCCACGTGCGGAACTACTGTTTGCCGACGGCGTAAAATGGGTAGACGATGCGCCGGATGAGAGTATCGATGTGCTGATTATCGACTCCACTGACCCAGTTGGCCCCGCTGAAGGGTTATTTAAAACCGATTTCTTGAAGCGCTGCCACCGCATTCTAAAAAATGGCGGTGTGATGGTTCAACAGAGCGAATCGCCGCTCTACCACAGCGGTTCGATTATTCGCGAATTGCGCAACGATATGTGTGAAGCAGGCTTTGATAGCGTTGCCACCCTACCTTTCCCGCAGCCGGTCTACCCTTCTGGCTGGTGGAGTGTGACCCTGGCAGGCAAAAACACCAATGTGGAAAGCTTTCGCGAACAGGCTGCCGCCAACCACGAAATGCCGCTACAGTACTACACAGCAGATGCCCACCGTGGTGCACTAGCGCTGCCGCCTTTTATTCGTAAAGCCTTCGCGTAAGTTAAGCGCGAAGTTGCCATCAGCGAAGGCCGGGCACTGCTCGGCCTTTTTTGTGCTTTTAGGTTAGTTTCGCTACTCACGTTAAGGAATAAAAATGAAAAACGTTCGTTGGTTGGGATTAGGGCTAAGCATATTGGTACCTACAGTGGCCATGGCCAGCACATTGGAAACCGTGCAAAACCGCGATAGCGTTCGCTGTGGGGTTAACGCTGCTCAACCCGGTTTCTCATCGCTGGATGATGATGACCAGTACAGGGGGCTTGATACTGACGTGTGCAGGGCGATAGCTGCGGCTGCTCTGGGGGATGCGACAAAAGTAGATTTCGTACCCCTGGATTCCGTGGAGCGCTTTACCGCACTGCAGTCTGGCGAAGTCGATGTACTATCCCGTACCACTACCTGGACATCGAGCCGCGATACCACGCTTGGGATGCACTTTACCGGTGTCAGCTATTACGATGGCCAAGCTTTCATGGTGGCTAGCGACCTTGGCGTACAGAGCGCCAAAGAGCTGGATGGCGCAGCGGTTTGCACCCAATCAGGCACCACCAGCGAGCTTAACCTTTCCGATTACTTCCGTGTCAATGGCATGACCTATGACCCGGTGGTGTTTGATGCTCCTGAACAGTCGATTGCCGGCTTCGAAGCGGGCCGTTGTGACGTACTAAGCTCGGATGCTTCCCAGCTGTATGCCCAACGCATGCAACTTTCCGACCCAGATATGGCAGTAGTGCTACCGGAAATCATCTCGAAAGAACCGCTTGGCCCCGCTGTACGCCAAGGCGATGATCAGTGGTTTAACATCGTGAAGTGGTCACTCTTTGCCATGCTCAACGCTGAAGAGCTGGGCGTTAGCCAGGAGAATGTGGACGAACAGCGCGAATCAGAAGATCCCGATGTGATGCGCCTGCTGGGGAAAGACGGTAATTTTGGCGAAGCCATGGGCATTGAGGCCGACTGGGCGTACCAAATCGTCAAACAAGTAGGCAACTATGCCGATATGTATGATCGCAATGTGGGCGCTGGATCAGAGTTTAACATTGCACGTGGTTTAAACGGCCTTTGGAATGACGGCGGCATTCAGTACGCACCACCGATTCGCTAGCCTTTTTTATAAGGCCTATCAAATAGTTACGTCTATGCATTAGCGGCAGCGCACCAAAATAGTGCTTGTGATAGCCGCTAATGCACTTTCTTGCACCACAACTTTGGTAGGCACTCGCCTCTTTTGCGTTGAAAAGCGCTGAATCTTACTGCATATCCTTTCTGGCATCTTCCTTGCTAGCTTTTAGTGTCATGCACCTGCATGCATAACGACATTAAATCGAGGAAGGGGAACTACCATGCTTAACAAGAAACACTTGGTACTGCTTGCATCAGCTGGTGTTATTACCGTTGCTGGTGTCGCGACTGCTCACGCCAGCACGCTGGATGACACGCGTTCCCGCGGTGCTGTGCAGTGTGGTGTAAGTGATGGCTTGCCAGGCTTTTCCGCTCCTGACGATAGTGGTGAATGGCAAGGTCTCGACGTAGATGTATGTCGTGCCGTAGCGGCCGCAGTACTTGGCGATGCGGATGCGGTTAACTATATCTCGTTGAATGCTGTTGAGCGTTTCACCGCCCTTCAGTCTGGTGAAGTCGATATCCTTTCACGTAACACCACTTGGACCACCACCCGCGACACCACCCTGGGCTTAAATTTCACCGGCGTTAACTTTTACGACGGCCAAGGCTTCATGGTTTCCACAGATTTAGGTATTTCCAGTGCGTCTGAGTTAGACGGCGCCGCGATCTGTATCCAATCAGGCACAACGACGGAGCTAAACCTAGCTGACTACTTCCGTGCTAACGGCATGGAGTTTGACCCCATTGTTTTCGATACCTCTGAACAGACCGTGGGCGGCTTCCAAGCTGGCCGTTGTGACGTTCTCACTTCAGACACCTCTCAGTTGGCCGCACTACGTATTCAGTTAGACGACCCGTCTGCCGCGATGATTCTGCCTGACGTTATCTCTAAAGAGCCGCTGGGTCCTGTTGTTCGCCAAGGAGATGATCAGTGGTTCAATATTGTTAAGTGGTCGCTGTTCGCAATGCTTAACGGTGAAGAGTACGGTGTGACCAGCGAAAATGCTGAAGAAATGCGCGACTCTGATAACCCTGATGTTGCTCGCCTGCTTGGCCAAGACGGCAACTATGGCGAAGGCATGGGCCTAGAGGCTGATTGGGCTTACAACATCCTTAGCCAAGTAGGTAACTATGGCGAAAGCTTTGAGCGCAACGTAGGTATGGATTCCCCCCTGGAAATCGAACGTGGCGTTAACGCCCTTTGGAACCAAGGTGGCTTCCAGTACGCACCGCCGATTCGCTAAGCGTCTCGCTTGACCCTGGCCCGCCGCTCTTTTCCGTTGCCTATTCAAGGGCATAGGTTTCAAGAGTATAGGCGGGCCATCTGATTGACCTGCCGTATCGCGGAGACGCTACCCATGTCCGTAAGCCCCAACACTCGCCCAGTTGGCCAAAAGCCGCCTTTCTGGCGGGATCGTGCAAAACGTGCACTTATTTTCCAATTGCTTCTAGTGGCTGCTGTTGCTGCCTTTTTGCTCTACATCGTCGGCAACACTCAAGACAACTTATCCGCACGCGGAATTACCACCGGGTTTGGTTTCCTAGGCAACACCGCAGGCTTTGGAATAGTACAGAGTTTGATCGACTACTCTTCTCAAAGCACCTATGGCCGCACTTTTTTGGTTGGCCTATTGAATACGCTATTGGTGGGTGGCCTAGGGGTCGTTGCCGCCACTTTTATTGGGTTTATCGTCGGCATTGCCCGCCTATCGCCCAACTGGCTACTGGCTCGCCTTGCTACTGCCTATATCGAAACCTTTCGTAATATTCCGCTGCTGCTACAAATTTTCTTTTGGTACTACGCAGTGCTACGCACTCTACCCAGTGCCCGTGACAGCTTAGCCTTTGGCGAAGTTATTTTCTTAAACGTGCGTGGGCTCTACCTACCTGAACCTCTATTCGAATCGGGCTTTGGCTTAATCCCTGCAACGTTTATCGTTGCCATCATCGCCAGCATTGCGTTGGTTATATGGAACAGGCGCCGCCATGAAGCCACCGGTAAACGCCTGCCGGCCTACTGGATTTCATTTGCGCTCATTTTTGGTTTACCGCTGCTGGTGATGTTTGCCACTGGCGTGCCAATCACCTGGGATGTACCGGAGCTACGTGGTTTTAACTTCCGCGGTGGTATAACGGTGATTCCTGAGTTTCTTGCTCTATGGCTAGCGCTATCGATTTATACCGCGTCGTTTATCGCTGAAATTGTACGCTCAGGTATCCAAGCCATTTCCCACGGACAAACCGAGGCCGCCCAGGCCCTCAGCCTACCGCGTAATTTAGTACTACGCTTGGTGGTCATACCACAGGCGCTGCGTGTCATTATTCCCCCGCTTACCAGTCAATACCTGAACTTAATCAAGAACTCATCGCTAGCCACCGCCATTGGTTATCCCGACCTTGTCTCGGTGTTTGCTGGCACCACGCTGAATCAGACCGGCCAAGCCATCGAAGTTATCGCAATGACCATGGCGGTTTATCTGACCATCAGCCTGCTGGTGTCCATGTTTATGAACTGGTTCAACGCCCGTGTGGCGCTGGTTGAACGCTAGGCCGATGGCGAGGAAACACAGATGATTCATAACCAAACGATAATCGAACAGCGGCCAGCCCCCAGTAGTTCGGTGGGGCCAGTTGCCTGGCTGCGCGGCAATCTGTTCAACGGCCCGATTAATACGATCTTTACGCTAATTGGCTTGTATATATTGTATCTATTGGTGGTGCCCACCGTGCAGTGGGCATTTATCAACGCCAATTGGGTAGGCACAACCCGCGACGACTGCTCCCGGGAGGGCGCCTGCTGGGTATTTGTTAACGCTCGCTTTACTCAGTTTATTTATGGCCTCTACCCGCGCACAGAAATCTGGCGCGCCAACATCGTATTTGCGGGCTTCTTTACCCTGATTGCTTGGCTGGCAATACCTCGCCTACCCTTTAAACGCTGGGTAGCGGTATTTGCCTTAGTGGGCTTCCCTGTCGTGGCCTACGTGCTGCTGCATGGCGGCTACTTTGACCTGCCTCGCGTACCAACGCACCGCTGGGGCGGTTTAATGCTGACCCTGCTGCTCGCCACTGTGGGTATGGTGGGGGCTCTCCCGATTGGCATTGTGCTGGCCTTGGGCCGACGTTCCAACATGCCCATCGTTAAAAGCTTTTGCGTGGTATTCATCGAGTTCTGGCGGGGCGTGCCACTCATTACCGTGCTGTTTATGGCCTCGGTAATGCTGCCTCTATTTTTGCCCTCAGGGATCAGCGTTGACCGCTTAGTACGTGCGCTTATCGGCCTGACACTGTTCCAAAGTGCCTATATGGCCGAAGTGATCCGCGGAGGGTTGCAGGCCATACCGAAGGGGCAAGAAGAGGCCGCTGCAGCCCTTGGGATGACCTATTGGAAACGCATGGGGCTGATCGTGTTACCTCAGGCATTGAAGATGATGATTCCCGGTATTGTTAATACCTTCATCTCGCTATTTAAAGACACCACTCTGGTGATGATTATTGGATTGTTTGACCTACTGGGCATCGTACAAGCGGCACTGTCCGACTCTCGCTGGCTAGGCTTCTCGTTGGAGGGCTACGTATTTGCCGCCTTCATGTTCTGGATCTTCTGTTTCAGCATGTCGCGCTACAGCCAATATTTAGAACGCAAGCTGCACACCGGCCATAAGCGCTAACGCCGCTTTTATTAACGATTTTTAGCAGGATGACGACATGACTCAAGCAGCCACCAACATCTCTGGCACTAGTACTTCTGACCTGATGGTTGAAATGCGCGGCGTTAACAAATGGTACGGCGATTTTCACGTGCTACGGGATATCGACCTGGAAGTTAAGCGCGGCGAGCGTATCGTTATTTGCGGGCCGTCAGGCTCGGGCAAATCTACAATGATTCGTTGTATCAACCATTTAGAAGAGCACCAGCAGGGTGACATCGTTGTGGGGGGGATACCACTGACCCAGGACGTCAAGCGTATTGAACAGATTCGCCGTAGCGTGGGTATGGTATTCCAGCATTTCAACCTGTTCCCTCACTTAACCGTGCTGGAAAACTGCTGTATCGCGCCGATGTGGGTGCAGAAAAAACCACGCAAAGAGGCCGAAGAGGAGGCCATGCGCTACCTGGAAAGGGTACGTATTGCCGAGCAGGCTAAAAAGTATCCTGGCCAGCTCTCAGGGGGCCAACAACAGCGTGTCGCCATTGCCCGCTCGCTGTGTATGCACCCCGATGTGATGCTGTTCGATGAGCCAACCTCCGCCCTTGATCCTGAAATGATCAAGGAGGTGTTGGACGTAATGGTTGAGCTAGCCAAAGAAGGTATGACCATGCTCTGCGTTACCCATGAAATGGGTTTCGCAAAGACGGTGGCCGACCGCGTGATTTTTATGGACCAAGGGCAAATCATTGAAGAGAACGCCCCAGAACCCTTCTTTAACAACCCGCAGTCCGAACGTACTCAGCTGTTCTTAAGCCAGATTCTTGGGCATTAATCCACAGCCACAACGCCAAAGCAGCTGTTGATAAGTAGTTAATTATGGGCCTCGCTTGAGGCCCATAATGCTTCAAAGGCGTTAGAAACGCGTTATTAACAACAGCTCAAAAAAGGATAACCGAATGATTGAAAAGCTGTTTATTGACCGCGCCCCTCAGCCTATTGCCCCCTTTTCTCACGCCTGCCGAGTTGGCGATCTGGTATTCATCACAGGACAAATGCCAACGGTGCCGGAAACCAATGAAATGCTCTTGGGCACCTTCACCGAGCAAACTCACCGAGTGATGCAGAACCTAGCGATTGTGTTGGAAGAAGTTGGCAGCGCCTTCGAGTATGTGGTTCAGTCCCGGGTATTTATTACCAATATGGGCCACTTCGAAGAGGTCAATAAGGTTTACGCCAGCTACTTCCCCCAGCCACTACCCACCCGCACCTGCATTGGCGTCACAGGCCTTGCTGGCGGTGCCGATGTGGAAGTCGACATGATCGCCTGGATCCCACCTGCAGAAGGCAACAATTAGCTGCGTGACTGCCTCCCAACGATGGTTTGCATCAACTAACTACCGAGCGCCGTTATGCTGGCAGGCAGCAGAGCAGGCTGCTCACGGTGGAGGCTTAAGGGTTTATTTGCCAAGGCGGTGAGCAGTATCTGCAGCGGGTCGCCGTGGCTAACCACCAGCACCGTTTCGCCTTCACACTGCTGCTCCAGCTCCTCAATCACTGCACGCATCCGCGTTGCCACGCTGCTGGCCGACTCCACCCGGTGCTGCTGATGGGTAGCATCCTGAGCATCTAGTTCCCATATATCAGGGTAGTGGCGATCCGCTTGCCCATCTAATTCGCCAAAGTAACGCTCACGCAGGCGTTCCTCTTTCTCCAGTGCTAAGCCGAAAGCACTGGCGACTCTTTCTGCGGTTTGAGTCGTACGCAAAAAATCCGAGTGCACCAACCGCGTCGGGATTGCCCACTGCCAGTCCTTCACCACATCCAGCAGTTGCTGTTCTCCCTGTGCAGAAAGCCCAAAAGCGCTAAGCCCGCGTTCAGGCGAGCTAATAATTAAGCCTTGCTCATTGGCCTGACTGTGACCGTGGCGCATTAATAAATAGCGGTTTCGCCAATGGTATGAGGCGGTATGGAAAATATTTGACATAAGTTTGTCATAAACCCTAGATTGAAGGTGTTCGTTTTCGAAAAATAAACATTTAACTCCTTAAATGTCCATTTGCGAAACGCTCTAGTGGTGCCACTAACACTCATTTAGTGCTGCGCAGTGGTCGGAAACTATAAAAATAACGTTCTTAGAGGTTTCTCATGACAACATCATGTTTTAGTAAGCGCCCGCTTGCCATGCTGACGGCTGCATCGCTACTGCCCTTCGCCCTGTTCTCTACCCAAGCGCTTGCCAATTGCGAGCGCGGCGACCTTGATACTATCTACTGTGACGAAGATGGCGATATGGTCGCCGACCGGCCTAGTGACGAGTCCCAGTGGGCAAACCCAAGCACGCTTATCTTTGCCTACACCCCCGTAGAAGATCCTGCCATTTATACTGATATATGGCAGCCCTTTATCGACCATTTATCTGAAGTCACCGAGCGCAATGTGCGCTTTTTCGCCGTTCAGTCCAACGCTGCGCAGGTGGAAGCAATGCGCAGTGGACGCCTGCATATTGCCGGATTCTCCACCGGCCCAACGCCGTTTGCCGTTAATCTAGCGGGGGCGGTGCCCTTCGCATTGATGGGCTCTGACGACGGTCAGTTCGGTTACACCCTGCAGATGTTCACCCATGTGGACTCCGGAATTGAAAGCCTTGAAGACCTTAAGGGTAAACGGGTAGCCCATACATCACCTACCTCTAACTCCGGCAACTTGGCTCCTCGTGCCTTACTACCTGAACTGGGTATTACGCCCGAAGAGGATTATGAAGTGGTCTACTCCGGTAGCCACGACCAATCCATGCTCGGCGTAGTAGCGCGAGACTACGATGCAGCGCCAGTTGCCTCTGAAGTTGTCGAACGTATGGCGGCGCGCGGTCTCTACGATGAGGAAGATGTCAGGCTAATTTATGAGTCAGACCGTTTCCCCACCACATCTTATAACTACGCCCATAACCTTCACCCAGACTTGGTTGAGAAAATCGAAGAAGCTTTCTTTACCTTCGACTTTGTCGGTACCGAGCTTGGCAATGAGTTCGAGGGGGTCGAGAAATTCATTCCTATCAACTACCAGGATAACTGGCAGGTGATTCGCACCATCCAAGCCGCTAATGGCGTGCGCTATACGCGGGAAAACTTAGAGTAACCCGTGCCCGCGCCGCGCACTGCGGCGCGACTTTTCGTCTATCGATGGAAGCGAACACATGCTGGAAATTAATAACTTGGTCAAACGCTATGGCCAGAGCGAGGCAGTGCTGAAAGGCCTTGATCTCAAGGTAGAAGGCAACAGCGTTGTTTCTATCGTAGGTGCATCAGGTGCTGGTAAAAGCACCATGCTGCGCTGTATCAACCGCTTGGTAGAGCCTACCTCAGGCTCGATAAAACTCAATGGCACCGAGCTGGTTAATCTGAAGGGTGCTGAGTTGCGTCGCGCTCGACGCAAAATAGGCATGGTGTTTCAGGGTTTTAACTTGCTTGACCGACTAACCGTGATGGAAAACGTCTTGGCTGGGCGGCTTGGCTACGTCAACCTCTACCAAGCCATCACTCGCCGCTACCCTCAAACCGATATTGAGCGCGCCTTTAGCCTGATGGAGCGCGTCGGGATCGCTCATTACGCCAATAAGCGCGCCGACGAGCTGTCTGGTGGCGAACGCCAGCGAGTGGGTGTAGTGCGAGCTCTGATGCAAGAGCCTGAAGTACTGCTGGCCGATGAACCGACGGCCTCACTAGACCCCCGCACCTCCGAACAAATCATGATGCTACTCCAGAGCCTTGCCAGCGAGCTTTCGCTACCGGTGCTAATTAACATCCATAATGTGGCCCAGGCAAAAACCTATACCGAACGGATTGTTGGCCTGCGTCACGGCAAGATGATTTTCGATGGCCTACCCGCCGATTTCAATAAAGAGGCTCTCGATGCCATTTATGGTGGTATTGAAGCACCGGATGAAACGGTTTCCGAGCAGCCGTATAGCTCTGCGGAGGTAGCTCGCCATGACTCCGCCTGACCCCCAGCCCAGCGTGCCACGCACCTGGAAAAAACCACCTTTTATTGCCAACCCATTGGTTCGCTACGGCATTATCATTGTTGCAGTGGTTTATCTGGTGTGGGCGTTCGGCTCGTTACCGTTTAACTGGGCGCGTATATCCGAAGGTATTCCACGGGCAGCGCGAATCTTCAGTGGTGGCTTTCCGCCAAGCTTTGAGCGCTTTGGCCTACTACTCACCGGATTTAAAGAGAGTTTCCAAATCGCCATTCTGGCAACGCTTTTGGGTGTATTGCTCTCTATTCCCTTTGCGGTGATGGCAGCGCGTAATATTGCACCTATGCCGATCTACTTAATCGGCCGCTCGGTGATCATTATTTCGCGCAGCTTTCATCCGGTGATTGTGGCCATTTTATTCGTAGCGGCGGTCGGTTTTGGCCCACTAGCGGGTATTTTGACGCTCACTCTCTACTCCATTGGCTTTGTGGGCAAACTACTAGCCGAAGAGATTGAGGAGATCGATTGGGGCCAGGTTGAAGCGATGCGTGCAACCGGGGCTGGCTATTTAGCCACGCTGTTTTATGCGGTTTTCCCGCAAATCCTGCCGCGCCAAGTGGGCCTTTCCATGTATCAGCTGGATAGCAACCTACGTGCCTCTGCGGTGGTAGGCATTGTCGGCGCCGGCGGTATTGGCGGCACGCTAATGAACGCGTTTGGACGCTACGATTACGACTTCGCCTTTGCCATTTTATTGATCATTATCGCGGTTATTTTGCTCAGTGAAGGCATTAGCGGCTGGGTGAGGAAAAAAATATGGTAGATCACGCACAGCAACTTGCCGACCGGATTTGGCAGCGCTACGACCGTAAAACACGGCTGATTCGCTACGGCATACTGCTCGCTACTCTAATGGTGGTAGTTTGGGCAGTTCGCGATATTGATATCTTTTGGCCGTGGGTTTGGGATGCCCCCAACCAAATTTCGAGCTTGGGCGCCCGCATGTGGCCCCCTAGCCCGGCAGGGCTTAACAACATTTTCAATGCGCTGCTGGAAACGGTGCATATCGCTACCTTAGCCACATTTTTAACTATCTTTTTAGCGCTTCCCGTCGCCTATATTGCCGCCCAAAACACTACGCCTAACCGCGCCTGTCTGTGGCTGGGGCGCTTTATTTTGGTCTCGAGCCGTTCGGTCAATACGATTATCTGGGCACTGCTGTTCGTAGCTATTTTTGGCCCAGGTGTACTGGCTGGGATTTTGGCGATTGTGTTCCGCTCCATCGGCTTTATTGGCAAGTTAATGGGCGAGGCAATTGAAGAGATTGACCGCAAACCTGTGGAAGCTATGGAAGCCAGCGGCGCATCAAAAGCCAAGGTGATTGTCTACGCGATTGTGCCTCAGGTTATGCCAGCCTTTTTTGCCATCGTGATTTTGCGTTGGGACATTAACATTCGCGAATCCACAGTGTTAGGGTTGGTAGGTGCAGGGGGAATCGGTGTGATTCTGCAAGGAGCCATCGATACCTTTGCCTGGCCAACGGTTGCCACCATTCTGATAGCAATTATCGCATTGGTGCTAGTTGGTGAAGCTATTACCAGCCTGCTGCGCAGCAAGGTGCTATAACCCGCCGTAAGCGTTTGACCAATGGTCAAACGCTTGCCATGGTTAAAGAGTAACTAACGACATGGAGGACGTATGACGATGACAACCTATATCGTGGTTGCCGATGCTGCCCGCGCACGTATTTTTACCCGCGATGCGCTTAACCTTGTAGAGAAAGAGAGCTTGATACACGCAGAAGGTCGGCTGCATGAGGGGGATTTGATTACCGATCGTCGCGGTGCCGATGTACATGAGTCTATGTCCACTACGTCACGTTCGTCAGGTGAAGAGGGCGCTGCCTCCCGGCATGAAAATGAGCTATTTGCTAAAGAGGTGGCCCAACGTCTTTATACCGCCCGGGTAGAAAACAGCATGGAAAAGCTGATTATGGTGGCACCACCGAAATTTTTAGGGCTTTTGCGTGAAAAACTTGATAACCCTACCCATAAGCTGGTTATTCACACGCTATCTAAAGACCTAAGCAAAGCACCAATGGCAGATATCCAAAACGCAGTCAGCGATTTACGTTAAACGAATCAACGCTGCATTATCATTTCACATTAAAGTAGCGGTCGCTCTCGCCGATAGAAATTTGGTACCCAGCCAATCTTGAGAGCGACCATGTTTTCCTCCCTTCGCGCACGAATCTTACTCGCTGCACTCACGGCCATCACCCTTGCTCTGATCGTTAACGGTATTGCCAGCTACACCACGGTTAAGCACCACAATGCTCTACAGGTTAGCCGCAACTTAAGCGCTGTAGTAGATGGTAATACTCAGGCAATTAATGAGTGGTTTAATGCCCGCTATACAATGCTTGCCAGCATGGAAGATGCAGTAGATAGTGAAACACCGCTCTCAGCACTGCGCCAGCTATCCGATTCAGGCAGTTTTATGACCGCCTATATCGCTTACCCTTCCACATCAGACGCTGTCTTTTCTGATGGGTGGCAACCACCCGGTGATTACGACCCACGGCAACGCCCTTGGTATCAGGGCGCAGCTAATGCACAAGATACGATTATTACGGCCCCCTACGTCGACGCACAGACGGGTGGGTTAATTGTCACTTTCGCCCGTCCTTTCTATCGTAATGGGCAGCTTGCCGCCGTTATAGGCGCCGATATCACTGTCGGTGACGTCATCGATATCGTATCCAGCATTGCTCCAACCCCCTCCAGCTTTGGCTTTTTAACCACGGAAAATGGCACTCTGGTCGCACATCCAAACGCCGCACTGACCCTAGAGCCTGCCACCGTTTTAAGCAACGAGCTCACCAACGAACATCTAGCTCAGATAGTACAAGCCAATGAACCCCAAGCACTTTCACTGCAAGACAGCAGCAAGCTATTGATGGGCAGTACCGTTGGAGGCAGCACCGGCTGGCGGTTAGTTGTTGCACTGGATGAGCACGAAGCTACTGCTGGTCTGCGCGCTATTGCGACTACCTCGATTATTACCCTGCTGATCGTAGCCGCCATTACCGCCATAGTGTTTGGCATGCTGCTGTCACTGCTGCTGCGCCGCTTGCTAGGAGTACGCAATGCCATGGATAACATTGCTACCGGTGAGGGCGATTTAACCCAGCGCCTACCGGAAGAGGGCAACGATGAAGTCAGCCACATAGCCAGTGCCTTCAACCGTTTTGTCGGCAAAATGGAAAGCGTATTAATCGATGTACGCTCCAGCAGCGAGTCGGTTCACCACGCTGCTAACGAAATCGCCATGGGTGGTCAGGATTTGTCACGCCGTACCGATAATGCTGCCTCAAGCCTGCAGCAAACATCCGCCTCAGTGGAACAGATCACTAGTACGGTACAGCACACCGCTGCCTCGGCCCAGGAGGCGAATAAACTCTCCCATAGCGCCTCAAAAGTGGCTAAAGAGGGGGGACAGGTAGTGGCCAATGTAGTCACCACAATGGAAGATATTTCCCAAGCTTCCAATAAAATTGGCGAAATTGTCACGCTGATGAACAGCATTGCCTTTCAGACCAATTTACTCGCCCTTAACGCCTCGGTAGAAGCTGCTAGGGCAGGCGAACACGGCCGTGGCTTTGCCGTGGTAGCCGATGAAGTACGCAAACTGGCTGGACGCAGCAGCGAAGCCGCCAACGATATACAAAAACTGATTGAAGATTCGCAAAGCAAAGTTAATAACGGCACCACCCTAGTACAAAACGCTGGCGCCACCATGCAAGACATCGTCGCCCATATCACACGCGTCACCGATGTACTGGAGGAAATCAACTCCGCCACCAGTGAGCAGAGTGATGGCATCAAGCAGGTCAATATCGCAGTGGCTGAACTGGACCGTATGACCCAGGAAAACGCCGCCATGGTAGAAGAGTCCACCACTGCCGCCGAACACTTGAAAGAACAGGCTGAGCACCTCTCGGGCACCATCAGTAGTTTTAAACTTTCCCACGCCGCCACGCCTGCCCTACACGTGTCCTATCAAGCATCTGGCAGACATACTTAGTCCTATCTACTGAGGCATTACCCCATGCACTTTCGCTCGTTACGCTCTTTTGTCTTGGCCTTGGCTGGGCCCTGCCTACTCGCCATTGTGATCGCGCTGGTGGTGTATAACTTAATCGCCGCCGCACGCACTCAGCAAACGGTGAGTGAACACACCCAAGAGCTAATGGAAAGTGCACTTGATGCCCGCTTAAACGCCATTGCCGATGCGGAGGGTGGGCGTATTCAGCGTGAATTGGATAAAGCCATGACACTTGCCCACCAGCTTGCAACTACCAATGCGCTAATGGGGATGCAAGATAGCGAGGGGCAACGTGCACTATTTCTAAGCCGCCGTCAGCTATCGAATCTGGTACGCCAAACTCTCGCTGATAACCCAGACCTTATAGATGTCTATATTGGCTGGGAACCTAATGCGTTTACTAACGACGCCCGCTACGCTAACAACGAGCGCTACGGTAATAATAGCGATGGTCGCTTTATGCCCTGGTGGTTTCGCAACGACGATGGCTCACTATCGCTAGATCTGTTAGGTGACGTCGAAGACGACACACTTCTTCCCAATGGTATACGCCAAGCAGAGTATTATATGTGTCCGCGAGAGACGTTAGCGCCCTGCATTATTGACCCTGCAGCTTACGATTTTGGCGGTGTCACTCAGCTAGTTACCTCTTTTAATGCCCCTATCCTGGTAGATGGTGAGTTTCGAGGTGTGGCCGGGATCGATCTCTCTGTCGACTTCATCCAAACGCTGCTGAGCGATGCCAACCAAGCACTGTACAACGGTGCAGGCCGCATGGTGCTGGTCGCGGGACATGGAATTCTGGTGGCGGACACCGCCAAAAAAAGCGGTCTTGGCGAGCCCGCCAGAGACGTGCTAAGTAACCCACTCTTATCAGGCATTGAGCAAGCTACTGCTCAGGGTAGCTTGTATAGCAGCAAGAGTGACGGCATGTTAGAGCGTTACTTGCCCCTCCATCTTGGCAATACCTCACAGCCTTGGGTGCTAATGTTGCAACTACCTGAAGCAGTTGCGCTGGCCGAGTTAAATAATCTGCAGGGTGTGCTTAGCGAACAGCGCCAACAAAATACCTTCGGTATGACCTTGGTCGGCCTGCTACTGGCCGCACTGGGCGTAATAGCACTATGGTGGATCGGAGGGCAGATCGCCCGTCCGTTAAAGCGGCTAGCTACGCGGATGCAAGAGATCGCTACTGGCAATGGCGACCTTACCCAACGCTTACCCGTTATGGGCCGCGATGAAAGCGCCGCCTTGGCCGAGCAGTTCAATGCCTTTGCTGAAAAAATTCAGACGATTCTGCTGGATGTACGCTGCAGTAGCGAAGCCGTCAACCGCGCAGCGAATGAGATCACTCAAGGCGGCCACAACCTCTCAAGACGCACCGACCAAGCAGCAGCTAGCCTGCAACAGACATCAACTGCAATGGAGCAAATCAGCAGTACTGTTGGACACACTACCCAAGCTTCTCAGGAAGCTAGCGGGCTTTCCCAAACGGCTTCCCAACTAGCCTCCCGTACCGATAGTGCCTTCAAGCAGGTAGTGTCGACCATGGATGAAATTCGCTCAAATTCAGATGAAATTCAGAATATTGTGAGCGTGATTGACGGCATTGCCTTTCAAACCAATCTGCTTGCCCTGAATGCTTCGGTAGAAGCCGCCCGAGCTGGCGAACACGGCCGAGGCTTCGCGGTAGTGGCTGATGAGGTGCGCAAACTGGCTGGGCGCAGTAGCGAAGCAGCTAAAGATATTCGCCAGCGCATTGATACGTCAGCGGGGAAAGTGGAAAGCGGCACCCAAATGGTTCGCGATGCCGAAACCGCTATGCATGAGCTAGCGGATAGCGTTACCCGAATCACGCAGATGCTTGGCGATATCAGCACGGCAGCACGAGAACAAAGCGATGGCATTAGCCAAGTCAGTATCGCAGTGTCCGACTTAGACCAAATGACTCAACAGAATGCCGCACTTGTGGAAGAATCGACAACCGCAGCTGAGCAGCTTAATGCTCAAGCAGATAGGTTGGCAGCGCTTGTTGGTGGCTTCAAATTGAGCGAAGCGACACAGGAGGCACCACGCGCACTGCCTAATTCAACGCGGCCTACAGAGAGGCTCGACGCCCCCCGGAGGTGATTTGCGGATCACCTCCCATCTATATTCTTAACGACTTTCTTAATCACTTGCTTAACTACGTCCTTAACTACGTCCTTAACTACGTCCTTAACTACGTCCTTAACTACGTCCTTAACTACGTCCTTAACTACGTCCTTAACTACAGGGGCCTCACTATGAGGCCCCTGTGTCGTTATGTTTCCTACATTAACTTAACCGTATCAAATCTGTACTTCTTTCGTTACGCACCTAGATAAGTATGCACACACTCCTAAAGTCGCATCCACCGAAGCCGATAGCATGCCTGCAGATATTACATGCAAGGTGGCCTACCCCTGGCCTTATTTTTTCTTGAATAGCGAGACTTTATTCATGCTGTCGTCCTTACGCTTGCGCATCCTGACGATCACTCTGATGGTGATCACGCTAGCACTGACCATCAACGCTTCGGTCAGTTATCTGACCTTACAGACTCACAATGAGCAGCAGGTGGTCCAGCAGCTGGCATCCGTCGCACAGGGTAACGCTCTGGCGATTGAAGAATGGGTTGCCGCACGCACCGCTATGCTTGAAGCAGCGCGTGCTCCCATGATTGATAATGACCCGCTATCGCCCCTCGTCCAACTGGCAGAGTCAGGCGGATTCCTGGCAGCCTTTTACGGTCAATCCAATGGTAGACATCTCTCTTCCGATGGCTGGATACCGGGTAATGATTACGACCCGCGCCAGCGTGACTGGTACCAAGCGGCCATAAAACAGGACGGAACCATCATTTCATTGCCTTATGTGGACGCTAACAGCAACCGCTTGGTAGTTACCTTTGCTACACCGGTTAAACGAAATGGGCGCCTACATGGGGTTATTGGCGGAGATGTAGTGATCGACCAGTTGGTCAACCAGGTCAATGCTATTCAGCCAACACCATCCAGTTTTGCCTTCCTGAGCAGCGGCGGCGAGACGCTGATCGCACATCCTGACGCTGCGCTAACCCTTAAGCCACTAAGCCGGGTTAGTGCGGCCTTAACAGCAGCCACCATAGGAAAGTTAAACACCACTCGTAACGCCTGGGAGTCCATTCAGGTAGACGGTGATACCAAGCGGCTTTCTACCTCCCCTATTGCCGGTACTGACTGGGAACTCGGCGTGGCGCTGGATGAACAGGAAGCCACTGCAGGCTTACGCGCCATCATTAAGTCCTCATTAATCACACTGCTAGCTATCATCGCCATCACAGCCCTGCTATTAAGCCTATGGCTCAAGCATACTTTCTCAGGCCTCGAGCGGGCCAGGGATGCCCTGGATGATATCGCCAGTGGTGAAGGTGACCTAACCCGCCGGCTACCAGAGCAGGGCCGTGATGAAGTGGCTCAGATTTGCGGTGCCTTCAACCGCTTTGTGAGCAAAATGGAAGCCGTATTGATGGATGTACGCACCAGCAGTGAATCGGTGCACCATGCGGCCAACGAAATTGCGATGGGGGGGCAGGATCTATCACGCCGTACTGACAACGCAGCCGCCAGTCTTCAACAAACCTCTGCCTCCATTGAAGAGATCACCAGTACCGTTCAGCACACCGCCGCCTCGGCCCAGGAAGCCAACAAACTCTCTAAAACCGCCACTGAGGTAGCCAACGAAGGCGGCAAAGTTGTGGCCAATGTCGTCACAACGATGGAAGACATCACACGCGCCTCCGATAAGATCGGTGAAATTGTCACATTAATGAACAGCATTTCGTTCCAGACCAACCTTCTCGCCCTTAATGCCTCAGTGGAGGCCGCCCGCGCTGGCGAGCATGGTCGTGGTTTTGCGGTAGTGGCCGACGAGGTACGTAAGCTAGCTGGGCGCAGTAGTGAAGCAGCCAATGATATTCAAAAGCTAATTGAAGACTCTCAAACCAGGGTTAATAACGGCACCGCGCTAGTACAAAACGCAGGCGTCACTATGCAGGATATCGTTGCGCACATTACCCGTGTTACCGATGTTTTGGAGGAGATCAACGCTGCGACCAGCGAACAAAGCGAGGGTATAAAACAAGTCAACATCGCGGTTGCCGAGCTTGACCGCATGACGCAAGAGAACGCCGCTATGGTGGAGGAGTCCACGACGGCTGCCGAACAGTTGAAAGAGCAGGCTGACCATTTAACTGTCACGATCAGCAGCTTCAAACTGTCTCAACACCCGCCGGCTCCGCTGACATTAAACTCGCCGGCAACGTTGTTATCATACTAATGCTGACATCGTACTAATGCTGACATCGTACTAATGCTGACATCGTACTAATGCTGACATCGTACTAATGCTGACATCGCACTAACGCTGACATTGTACTAACATTGCCAGCGTATTCAGAGGCTAAGGAATCGGTGGCAACGGGATATCATCACTGCGCTTGGCACCCGCCGTCATCTCTCGGCAAAGCCGCAGGAACTCTCGCACCCCGGTGGTGAGGTACTTGTGGCGATGCCAAATAAACGTGAACTGGCGTTTTAAGTCTAATTCCGGCGTTGGCAGCGGTACCAAGCTACCGCGTCGGAAAGCATCTCGCAGCGCTAGCCTGGACACACACCCGATACCTAGCCCTGACTCCACAGCCCGTTTAATGCCTTCCGTATGCTCAAGCTCCAGCAACGTATTAAAGCGGCTGCGCCGGTGGCGCGCTGCCTGTTCAAGGGTCATACGCGTACCAGACCCCTCTTCACGCATAATCCAGTCTTCGCGCAGCAGTTGCTCCAGCTCCAGGTGCTCGCGCCCCGCCAGTGGGTGGCGTGGCGAGCAAAACACGCACAGCTCATCCTCCACCCAAGGCTGGCTGATAATCATATCGTCGTCGCACTGGCCTTCGATCAGCCCCAAATCAAGCGAATGCTGACGCACCCCCTCAATAATATGCCGCGTGTTACGCACAGCTAAACGCACACGACTGCCGGGGTGGCGCTGCATAAAATCGCTAATCAGCAGTGTGGCTAAATAGTTACCAATGGTCAGCGTTGCCCCTACATCCAGCGTCCCTACACCCTGCTGGCCGCGCAGCAACTCTTCCACCTCTTCAGCCCTATCCAGCAAAGCAACCGCTTTGGGCAGTAGCTGAAAGCCTAGCGCATTAAGCTTCAACCGCTTTCCCATCCGATCAAGCAGCTGGCAGTCGAACTGACGCTCAAGCTCCGCCAGCGCCGTGCTGGTGGCGGACTGCGACATAGCAAGCGCACGCGCCGCATGGGAAACACTTTCGTGCTGAGCGACGGCAACAAAGACTTCCAACTGGCGCAAGGTGTAATGCATGGCAATAGCTCATGTATCCAGAAGAGTGCTTATCTATTTTTTAGATAAGTGTTATCAGTATAATTCGCTTAACAGATATACCACCCTTTATTTAGAATTAGCAGCATCACATTCAGCTATCTTTTATTCTTTTTTAGAATATGGCGGACGAGGCTTAGGCCACTCTGCCCTTGGAGAAGTCAGCATGAGCAAGTTTGCCCTAGAAGAAGTCCTCAGCGTCCATCACTGGAACGACACCCTGTTCAGCTTCCGCACCACTCGCGAACGCTCACTACGCTTCAAAAATGGCCAGTTTGTGATGATCGGCCTAGAAGTGAATGGCAAACCGCTGATGCGTGCCTACTCCATCGCCAGCCCCAACTACGAAGATCATCTGGAATTCTTCAGCATCAAAGTGCCCGATGGCCCGCTGACGTCACGCTTACAGCACTTAAAAGTGGGTGATCAAATCATGGTCAGCCGCAAGCCCACGGGCACACTGGTATGCGATGACCTTCTGCCAGGCCGTAATCTCTACATGCTCTCCACCGGCACCGGTTTGGCACCGTTTATGAGCCTGATTCAAGATCCTGAAGTTTACGAACGCTATGAGAAAGTAGTGCTGGTTCACGGTGTCCGCGAAGTATCTGAGCTGGCCTACGCCGACTTCATCACTAAAGAGCTGCCTGCCCATGAATACCTTGGCGAAGATATCGCCGCCAAATTGGTTTACTACCCGACCGTTACTCGCGAAGAATTCCACACCATGGGCCGTCTGACCGACCATATCCGTTCGGGCAAGCTGTTTGAAGACACTGGCCTTCCGCCAATTGACCCGCGCCAAGACCGTGCGATGATCTGCGGCAGTCCTGCCATGCTGGATGATACCAGCGCCCTGCTAGACGAGTTGGGCCTGAATATTTCCCCGCGCATGGGCGAGCCGGGCGACTACGTGATTGAGCGAGCATTCGTCGAAAAGTAATTCCGCCTCAGTTCTTGTAACGAAACGCCCCGCTAAACAGCTAGTTTGGCGGGGCGTTTTAGTAACTCAAGGTTTTAGTAACTTAAGACAGCTGCTTAAAACAGCTAAGTCTCTCGCAGCTACACAATGTCGCTAAAAACCTTGTCGCTACAAACCTAGTCTCTACAAACCTAGTCGCTACACATAGCCTGAGCTACACCGCGTCTTTACCGGTTTCGCCGGTACGGATACGGATCACCTGCTCTAGCGGCATCACAAAGATTTTGCCGTCACCGATTTTTCCGGTGTTGGCAACCTGGGTAATAGCATCGATCACCTGCTCGGCCATATCGTCATCCACTGCCACTTCCAGCTTTACCTTAGGCAGAAAGTCCACCACATACTCCGCACCACGGTACAGCTCTGTATGGCCTTTCTGACGGCCAAAGCCTTTTACTTCCGTTACCGTAATGCCCTGCACGCCGATATCAGAGAGCGATTCGCGTACGTCATCAAGCTTAAACGGCTTGATAATGGCTGAGATCAATTTCATTGCGACATCCTCTAGCTTGGTGGCCTGTTGTATAAGGTTGGCGGGCCACTGCGGTTAGCAAAGTTCGTTACCCGTTAGTGTTAAGCATACACCGCTATCGACAGAGAATAAAAAGCCTGCGCAAGAGTTATGAATGGCAATTATCTAGAACAGTCTTGAATCGCAGCAATGAATGACGACAACGGAGAATAGAGGTAGGCATAACAAACAGGCCTCCCACAAAGGGGAGGCCACAGCAGCGCGCCAACTTACTTCATTAGCGCAAGCTTATTTCTTAACACTAAACTCAGGGTAAGCTTCAAGACCGCACTCAGCGATATCAACACCCTCATACTCTTCTTCTTCGCTAACACGGATACCCATGATGGCTTTCAGCACCAGCCATACCACCAGGCTCGCCAGAAAGACCCAGGCAAAAATGCCAACCATGCCGATAATCTGCGCTCCAAAGGTAGCATCACCATTGGACAGCGGCACGGCCAAGCAGCCCCAGATACCTACCACACCGTGTACCGAAATCGCACCGACTGGATCATCCAACTTCAGCTTATCGAGCATGACAATCGATAGTACAACGATCAGACCACCCACCATACCGATCAGCATAGCTCCGAAGGCTGAAGGCTCCAGGGGCTCAGCAGTGATCGCCACAAGGCCCGCCAGCGCACCGTTAAGCGCCATGGTCAGGTCAGCTTTGCGGAACCACAGTTTGGCTAGAATAAGCGCGGCAATCACACCACCCGCAGCTGCCGCGTTGGTATTTACCATGACTTGAGCCACGTTGTTCGCTGAATCGACGTCTGACATTTTCAGCTCAGAACCACCATTGAAACCGAACCAACCCATCCACAGAATAAACGTACCTAACGTTGCCAGCGGCAGATTGGCACCAGGGATTGCCCGGATACTACCGTCACTGCCGTACTTGCCCTTACGTGGCCCTAGCACCAACACACCCGCTAATGCCGCTGCAGCACCAGCCATGTGAACAATGCCTGACCCCGCAAAGTCGGAGAAGCCAATGGCATCAATCCAACCACCACCCCAGGTCCAGTAGCCTGAGACCGGATAAATGACGCCAGTCATCACAACGGCGAAGGCTAAAAATGCCCATAGCTTCATGCGCTCAGCAACCGCACCAGAAACGATCGACATCGCAGTAGCGACAAACACTACTTGGAAAAAGTAATCCGCACGCATGGAGTAGTAAGGTGCGTCATCACCACCAGCCGTCACTGCATCGACGCTATTCTCACCGCCAATCAAGAAGCCTAAGTTGGGTATAAAACCACCTTCAGTACTGGAGTACATCAGGTAATAACCCACTAACAGGTACATGGTGCAGGCGATCGCAAAGAGTGCGATGTTCTTAGTCAGAATTTCGGCGGTATTTTTAGAGCGCACCAAGCCAGCTTCTAACATTGAGAAGCCAGCAGCCATCCACATGACTAGCACGCCGCAGATTAGAAAATAGAAAGTATCGAGTGCGTAACTCAGCTCTGCAAGCTCGTTCATTGTCAGTTCCCCGTTAACCATAGAAAGAAGTTATTAGCTGGCTGGTTTACACAGCGTCGGCGCCACGCTCACCTGTACGGATACGAATCACATCTTCAAGGGGCGTTACAAAGACTTTGCCGTCACCGATCTTACCGCTGTTCGCTGCTACACAGATCGCATCCAGCACACTCTCTAAACGCGCGTCATCTACAGCCACTTCAACCTTTACTTTGGGAAGAAAGTCGACCACGTACTCGGCTCCCCGGTATAGCTCGGTATGCCCCTTCTGACGGCCAAAACCTTTTACTTCAGTGACCGTAATGCCCTGAACGCCGTTATCCGCTAATGCCTCACGGACGTCGTCGAGCTTGAATGGCTTGATGATGGCGGTGATGAGTTTCATCCCGTATCTCCCCTGCTGGAATTAAGTCCTGCTAGATTAGTAGCGGCACAGCCGCCAAAATAAGCACCTGAACCGATAATGCGCATACCGTGCCAGCAGATTTTTTTCTCTTATAAGTCAACCGACTACTCACTAGCCAGGCGAGTATTTAGCGTTTAATTTGGGCAAAATCATCTCTGCAGCACTGCTGCCGCACCAAAACAAAGCATAAGCAAATGTTGCCTGCTCCATTTCGATGCAAACCAGGCGCTCAGCAGGAAAAGCACTCAGCGCATGCGAATTCGCCAACTGTTGCGTATCCTTACGGATAAGCCGTTTTTTATATGAGTTCATTTAGCTAGTTATTAAGGAGAGAGCCGCTATGGCGCCTCAAGATCGCATTAGCCGACTGGCCCAGCAGATTGGTGACCGTTTACAGAACGCTTCCCAAGCGCCTGAAGAGATTCAAAAAGGTGTACAGCAAGTAGTACGTGGCGCCTTTGACCGTCTAGAGCTCGTCTCTCGGGAGGATTTTGATATTCTGATGGATGTGCTGCAGCGCACGCGCTCGCGGGTCGAGGCGTTAGAACGCCAGGTTGCGAACCTGGAGGCAGCCGTGGAAGCGACTGCTACCGCCACAACACCACTTGAAGCTGAAGCGCCGCCAGCTCCTGCCCAAAAAGCGTCAAATACAGCTGAGAAAGATAAGCCAGCGTAACGCGTAAGCCTTATCTTATTAGCAGCAGCAATAGAAAATTAGCAGCAATAGGACAATAGCCTGTTGCTGCACCTCCCCTACAGTCGGGGCTCGCTTAGCAGAAAGAAAATACGAATTACTATCATTGACTTTGTGTTTCGTGGTGATACTCTCCGTTCCTGATTTCCTTACTATTTTCGGACTGTTCACCATGCCCGCCCCGTCTTTTACAACGCCGTCTTCTGCCATGGCTGCGCTTATTGGTACCGGCCTGCTACTGAGTTTTTCCAGTGGAGTTTCCGCCCAAAGCACGACGTCTGGGTCTTCGCTAAACGCCACCACTGAGGAGACCATGGTTGTTGTAGGCTCCCGCACTCCGACTCAGATCAGTCAGATACCCGGGGCTGTCTGGGTGATCGACAAAGAGATGCTGCAACAACAGACCCGCAATGGTGCAGACCTCAAGACGGCATTGGGGCATCTGGTGCCGGGGTTGGATCTGGCACCGCAAGGACGCACCAATTATGGGCAGAACATGCGTGGCCGAGGCGTGCAGGTACTTATCGATGGCGTATCGCTGAACAGTTCACGTGGACTCTCACGTCAATTCGATGCTATCGATCCATTCAATATCGAGCGTGTGGAAGTCCTCTCCGGCGCCAGCAGTCTATATGGTGGGGGCGCAACGGGAGGCTTGATCAATATCATTACGCGTAAGGGTGAAGAAGGCCTGAATTGGCGCACGGAAGCAGGCATTACCACCGGCTTTAACAACAGCGATGACCTAGACCGACGCTTGTCACAATCGGTCAGCGGCGGCAATGAGCGGGTTCAAGGCTACCTGGGTACTGCAATAGGGGATAACGGTCGCCACTATGACGGCCAGGGCCAAGAGATCTTTCCCGATATCGCCCAAACCGACCTCCAGGACAATCGCAGCATCGATATACTAGGTAACCTATCCTTCCGCTTGACGGACGAACAGAGCTTGGAACTGGGCGCCCAACTATACCGCTCCGGCTACGAAGGCGACCGGGGTGTTTACTTCCCCAACCTCAACGCTGCCACCCCCAACTTGAACGATGCCGAAATTCGCGACGGCTATCGTTCACAGCGCGACCCGGAAACCGATCGCAAGCTCGTCAACATCAACTATCACCACGCTAACCTATGGGGGCAAAATTTCTACCTACAGGCGTTCCATCGTGAGGAGAAATCCAGTTTCCAGGCATTTCCTTACTCCGTCTCGCATGGACTGCAGTTCCGCGCATCACAACAAAATACCAATTTAAGCGGTATCAAGGCGCTGTTCGAGTCGCACTTGGGTGATGACGTTTCGCTGACCTACGGCCTAGATCTGGATCGCGAGAAGTTCGATGCCAGCCAAATGCTGTTCGATACCAATGTATCGGATGCCACCGGTGGCCTAGTGCAGCAAGCATCTGGGGTCGAACCCCGTTATCCAGGCTACCAAGTGGACGGGCTCTCGGGCTTCATCCAGGGCGACTGGCAAGCCACTCAGGCACTTAAACTTTCTGCTGGAGTGCGTCAACAGCACATGGATGTCGAAGTGGATCAGTTCCAGGGTATCCCAGGTGGCAAGAATGACTATAAAGCGACACTGTTTAATGCCAGTGCCCTTTATGACTACGGCAATGGGCACCAAAACTGGCTGCAGTTCAGTCAGGGGTTCGAGCTACCAGACCCCGCCAAGTACTACGGTAAGAGTCCCGACGTGAGTGTCGGCAACAACCCATTGTCTGCTATCGAGACGGATCAGGTGGAGCTAGGCTGGCGCTACCAGGGAGGCAGCTGGACGGCCCAAACAGCGCTTTACTACGCTTGGTCAGATAAAGCGGTTGAGAACGCCGAGGATCTAAGCGTCAGCGTAGTGGACGAAAAGAAACGCGACTTTGGCCTGGAAAGTGCCGTAACCCGCTACTTCGACAACGGTATAGAGATAGGCGGCACGCTACACTTAGTGCGCTCCGAGCAGGAGAACAACGAGGGCAACTGGGAGAAACGTGACGCCCGCTATGCATCGCTCTCCTCATCTACTGCCTTTATTGGCTGGACCGATTATGTACGTTCGGCGCGTTTGCAAGCCAATCATGCCTTCAACTTGAAAGACGATGCTGATCGCAAGATCGACGGCAATACCACCCTCGACGTCTCCTTCAGCCAAGAGACCAATTTTGGTACCGTCAGCCTGGGTGTGCAGAACCTGCTTGATGACCAGTACTCAACCGTCTGGGGGCAGCGAGCCGCGATGTTCTACTCTCCCTACTACGGCCCAGAGTACCTCTACGACTACCAAGGGCGCGGCCGCACCTACACTCTAAACTGGTCGATGGCTTACTGAGCCTCCGACCAGCTACACGCAGGCAGCCGCCCAAGGGCGAGGTAATGGTAATGGCTACCCCCGGCACACTAGCATCCTGTTATGTACCGCTTACCACCCATGACCTGCAGGCACTTGGTGAGCGCTTCGGGATCGACTACCGCTTTCCCGAAGCGTCTGAGCGTTCCCAGCTAGCGCCTTGCGTTGCCCAGGGTCGGGTGGTGGATGTTGAGATCGACCCTGCCCTACGTGTAACGCATTCAGACCTTAACGTTCTACACGCCTACGCTTCCAAGTCTCAGCGTAGCGTTCCGTGGTTTCTCAGCGTCATACTTGAGGGCTGCATTCATGTAGGGCTAGGTCGCCAGTCGTTTCAGCTACAAGCTGGCGATGCCTTCAGCGCACACTTCAATGAACAGACCGGGCTCGAGGTTTTCCAACCCGCACCACAACGTTTGCGCATCCTCAATGTATCGGTGCTATCTTGTGCCGACCTCATCTCTTGCCCGCCCATCAGCCTGCCTCCACCGGCAGCGGCAGCGCCAGTGCTCCATACCTGGCATGTGCCGCCACTGCTTCACCAAAGTATTGAAGCGGCATTGGCTTCGAACTGGCCAGTAGAGCGCCAGCGCTTATTATGGCAGGGCCTGGCACTACAGTTACTCGCACACGGATTGCCAACCACCAGCCTTGAGTCCAGCGAAAGTAAAGCGGGCCACGCACCACCGGGCCTTTCCCATCGCGATTACCAACGCCTAGAACGATTACGTAAACAGCTTGAGCACTCGCCTAGCCAGGAGTATCAGCTGGCGCAATTAGCCCGAGATGCCGCTATGAGCCCCAGCAGCCTGCGCGATAAGTTCCAGCGCTGTTACGGCTGCTCAATTTTCGACTACCTACGACGCTGCCGCCTGACCCAGGCACAGGTGTACTTACGCAAGGGCTATAGCGTGCAGCAAACCGCCCACGCCTGCGGCTACCGCCATGCCAGCAACTTTGCCACTGCCTTTAAGCGGGCCTTTGGTATCGCACCCCATGAGCTTCTGAACCGTCATTGACATCACCACCAGTCACCGCAAGTTCCGCTGAAAACAGTTTCTTGGCAGCCAGCATAACTGCTTTGTCATTTCGCATACCTTTACCAAACGATTAAGCGCAATAATTCTCATTAACACGCTGGATCATTGATTCTTCTCGCAGGTATCGCCATGTTCATCTCCCCTCACCGCTTTTTACGCTCTCCTTTAAGTACCGCCGTTATTGCGGCACTAGCGGTATCATCGGCTCACGCTCAAACAAGTACCGAGCTAGGTACCGTAACAGTCACTGCGCAGCAGGCCGCTACGAAGGTCACAACGCCGTTCATCGAAACACCGCAGAGCGTTTCCACGATTACTCGCGAGCAGATGGATCACCGTGGTGTCAATACCGTTCAGCGGGCCACTGACTATACGCCCGGCGTTTACAGCAACCAGGTAGGTGCCTCTAATCGCTTTGATTACCTAGTACTGCGCGGTTTTTCTGACGGCAGCTTGAGCAATACTTTTCTGGATGGCCTAAAGGTCATGGGCGATGCCAACTCCCATAGCACGATGCGCATCGACCCGTGGTTTTTAGACAGCATCGAAGTGGTGCGCGGGCCCGCCTCGGTGCTCTATGGTCGCGCCTCTCCTGGTGGGGTAGTGGCTCTGAATAGCAAACGACCAGAGTTTGAACAGGGCGGAGAACTACGTTTTCAAGTAGGCAATAACAACCAGCGCAGCGCCGCTTTTGACCTCACCGGCCCGATTGGCGAAGAGCAGCGAGTGGCCTTTCGTCTGACCGGTATTGCCAGCGCCGCCGATACCCAGTTCGGCCCTGCAGAGGAGGAGCGCTACGCCATTGCACCGCGGCTCACCTGGGACATCACCGACGACACCAGCCTGACGGTCGAAGCCTACTTGCAGGATGAGCCAGAAGGCGGCTACCACTCCGGCGTTCCCTACGAGGGGGCGGTGATAGCACGTAACGGACGCAAAATTAGCAATAACTTCTTTGACGGCGAAGAGGAGTACGACACCTACGAGCGTACCCAGCGAATGCTTGGTTACACCCTAGAACACCGCTTTAGCGATCAAGTCACCGGTCGCCAGTTACTACGCTACCTAAACTCCGACGTGGTGCTCAATCAGGTCTATGGTTTTGGCTGGACATCACCGGATTCTGACGAGCTCACCCGCTACTACTCAGGCAGCGATGAGTCTCTGGAAGCCTGGACCCTAGATAACCAGCTCGAAGCCAATATCAGTAACGGCTTCATGGACCATACACTGCTCTTCGGGGTTGATTACCAGCAGCGGGAGAATGAGGTGTCATGGCCGTCGGGGTATTTCCAGCCGATCAATGCTTTCAATCCTGTCTATGGCAGCGGCCCTATAGAGTTTTACGCGCCTATTCGCGAACACCATAAAATCGAACAAACCGGTGTTTACCTGCAAGATCAGATAGCGGTTGATAACTGGCGCGTTACCTTAGGCGGCCGATTTGACTGGGTGAATATCGACAACACCAACCGCGATAGCGATGTGACCAGCTCACTTAGTGACACCCAATTTAGTGGCCGTGCCGGGGTAGTTTACCTATTCGATAACGGCGTTGCTCCCTATGTGAGCTACTCCACCGCTTTCACACCCACTAGTTTTGTGGATGAACGCGGCGATTTGCTAGCCCCAATGGAAGGCGAGCAGTGGGAAACTGGTATCAAATTCCAGCCCAACGGTAGCCAAAGCCAGTTCAGCGCAGCGCTGTTCCATATCAGCCAAGAGAACGTCGCCACCAAAGAGCAGCCTTCTGATCCTTACCGTGCAGTGGGTGAGATCAAATCCCAGGGAGTAGAGCTGGAGGCACAAACCCGACTCACCGAAAACTTCTCACTGCAGGCAGGCTACAGCTTCACCGACATTACCTATGCCAAAAGCGATGACGGCAACCAAGGCAACAAGGCGATTTACGCTCCCCGGCATCAAGTTCAGCTGTGGGGTCACTATCAGGCCAACGACGGCTGGCTGAAGGGCGTGGACCTGGGAGTAGGTGTACGCCACTACGCAGATATCGCCGCGGACCGAGCCAACACCGCAACCGTGCCCGACTACACCCTGGTGGATGCCACTATAGGTTACGACCTAAGCCAACTCGGCGTTGAAGGGGTCGAAACGCGCTTAAATGTGAGCAACCTACTGGATAAAGAGTACGTGGCCTCCTGTAACTCACTGGAGTACTGCTACTTCGGTGCTGAACGCGGTATAACCGCCAGCGTACACTATCGTTTCTAAGCTACCATTTCCAAGCTACCATTTCTAAGCCATCGTCTCTAAATGACTGTTTTTAAGTCACTGTTCTTAGAGGCGGTTCTCAAAGGCTATTCTCAGAGACGGTGCTAAGAATTTGCTCTAAGGCTCATTAAGATCTCATGACGGTATCTGCCCAGGCCAGCGCACCTGGGCATTTTTTACTTGAATACAGGTTTGCAAACAATAAGTATTATCGTTTAAATGCAGCTCTTCTTTTTCGGATGGCCTCTCACGACTATGTGCCACACCATAACCATGCGCCACACCACGACTATGTGTTCCACCACGACTATGCGTTCCACCGCCCCTCACCGTCGAGCTCCCCTGTTCTCTTGGCTTGTGCGCAGCGGGCTATTTGTTGCTTGTCTGCTGGCCTTTTCTTCCGCCAAAGCCCAGTGGGCAACGGTCGACTGGACTATCGCCGAGACCTTGTTGGCCATTGACGCCCCTCTTAGCAGCGTCGCCCAGCAGAGTGATTACCACCAATGGGTTGGCGAACCACGCATACCCAACAGCGCCACCGATATGGGACTCCGTACTCAGCCCAACCTAGAGCTACTGGCCCAAGAGCCACCGGAACAGACGCTTATTTCACCCATGTTTGCCAATTTAACGCCTCGCCTGGAGCAAATCGCTCCGGTTAGCTCGTTTTCGCTTTATGCTCCTGGTAGCAACACCTGGGAAGAGATGCAAACCCTAACCCGCCAATTAGGCGAGTTAACCGAGCACCAACCCCAAGCAGAGCAGCTAATTGCAGAAACCCAAGCTTTAATGACCACTCTGCGTGAATCTCGGCCCCTCTCTCAGTCAGAAATCGCGCCGTTACTTATGGTGCAGTTTATGGATGCCCGCCACGTACGAGTGTTTGGAGAAAATAGCTTATACAACGCCGTTCTAGAGCAATTGGAACTGTCCAATGCCTGGCAGCAAACCACCAACGCCTGGGGGTTTGCACTGGTAGGCATTGAAGCACTGGCGCACTACCCCGAGGCCATACTGGTAATTATCGACCCACTGCCAACAGGGGTCGAGGAGCAGCTGGCAGAGAGCGGACTGTGGCAACAATTACTCCGCGCCAAACACCACAACCTGCTTCGACTACCACCGGTATGGAGCTTCGGCGCACTACCCTCCGCCCAACGCTTTGCCCGAGAGCTAAACGCAGCACTGGAGGCATCGCCTATCTATAGCCCTCAGCCCAATGACTAGCCAGCCTTGAGCGCTACCAAAGTCTTCTTAATTAAGGTAAGTTAACTACTGAGAATTAGGTAGATCAAAGCTGAATTGGACTTAAGATTGATACACAAAGTCAGCGAGGGAACGCGATGACATTAGCGATTGTTGCCACACGCGCAGGTGTTGGCTTGGACGCACCGGCAGTACACGTAGAGGTTCATTTAGCCAATGGACTGCCGGGCCTGACACTAGTGGGCCTACCGGAAACCGCCGTAAAAGAGAGCCGCGAGCGGGTACGCAGTGCGCTGGTCAATGCTGGATTCGATTTCCCTAACACCAAACGCATCACCCTGAACCTTGCCCCTGCCGACCTACCCAAAGAGGGAGGCCGCTTCGATTTACCTATTGCGCTGGGTATTCTTGCCGCTTCAGGGCAGATTCCAGTTGATGCGCTAGAAGGCATGGAGTGCGCTGGTGAATTGGCGCTAGACGGTAAATTACGCGCCGTGCCAGGCGTATTACCCTTCGCCTTGGCCACACGGCGAGCCAAAAAAGCACTGATTATTCCTCGCGCCTGTGCCAATGAAGCGGCGCTTGCCGGCGATTTACCCGTCTTGCCCGCCGACACCCTTTGGCAGGTAGTGGCTCACCTACTGGGCCAGGAGAAGATCCCGCCCTATCAGCTGTCTGCCTCCGTCAAATCCACCGCCCCCATGGCAGATTTAGCCGATGTACGCGGTCAACATCAGGCTCGTCGCGCTCTTGAAGTAGCAGCTGCCGGTGGCCATAACCTGTTGCTGGCCGGGCCACCTGGCACGGGTAAAACCATGCTCGCTAGCCGCTTGCCGGGTATTTTGCCGCCACTTTCCGAAGATGACGCGTTGCAGGTTGCCGCCGTGCGCTCCGTCTGTGGACTGCCCTTGGAAGCCGACTGGGGCAAGCGGCCCTTTCGTCAGCCCCACCATAGCGCCAGCGCCGCCGCACTGGTGGGCGGTGGCTCGAAACCTAAGCCTGGAGAAATCTCGCTGGCTCACCACGGCGTGCTGTTTTTAGATGAGCTGCCGGAGTTTTCTCGTCATGTGTTAGAAGTACTTCGGCAACCACTAGAAACAGGCACTATTCATTTGGCCCGCGCCAGCCATGAGCGCCGTTACCCAGCCCAGTTTCAGTTGGTAGCTGCTATGAACCCCTGCCCCTGCGGCCACTTGGGCGACCCACGCCAGCGCTGTCAGTGCAGCGCCAGCCAAATTCAACGCTACCAAGCACGGCTTTCCGGTCCGCTGCTAGACCGTATAGATCTGCAAGTGGAAGTACCAGCTCTACCACCAGAACAGCTTACTGCTCAAACCCAAGGCGAATCATCAGCCGCCGTGCGTGACCGGGTAATGGCCGCCCGTGAGCGCCAAATGGCGCGGGGGGCACTAAATAGCCAACTCAGCGGCAAAGCGCTGGAAGCCGCCTGCGCCCTCAATGATGAAGAGCGAACTTGGCTTGCAGGCGTGCTCGAAAAGCTCAAGCTCTCCGCCCGCGCCTACCATCGCGTACTGCGCGTAGCGTTAACGCTTGCCGACCTACAGGGAGAGCCCAAGCCCAGCCAACCACACTTTATCGAAGCCATCGGCTATCGGCAGTTGGATAGGCTTTTGAAAGGGGCTTAACGATGCGTTACCGCTAGCACGTCGACCAAACGCTGACAAAGTGTGTCGAGCCTTTGTCCAACGGCTTCATTAATCAACTCACCACCCTCACTGAAGGCGCTGCTGGCTTTAGGTAACGATAACGGTTGCGGTAGTACCGTGAGGCTGAGATTAGCTAGCAGTTGTTGACCAAGGGGCAAAGCACGGATGCCGCCCAAGCCACCAGGGGAAGCCGCCACCAGTGCCGCCCATTTGCCTGCAAACAGTTTTAGGCCGGGGGTATCGCCATAGGGCCGAGAGAGCCAGTCCAGCGTGTTTTTCAACAGCGGCGTGATAAAGCCGTTGTACTCCGGCGAGGCAATGAGCAGTGCCTGATGATCCGCCAGAATCTCGCGCAATTTCAGCACATTTTCTGGCATACCTTGAGCTTCAATGTCTTCATCAAACAGTGGGCAGGGATACGCTTTTAGGTCGATAAACGTCGCCTGACCGCCCAGCGCCTCAATGCGCTTGGCGGCTAATTTGGCGAGCTGTTTATTCAGCGATCCTTCTCGGGCACTGCCTGCAAATACCAGTATTTTGGGTGCTGTCATGCGTGATCCTCTGGCCATTAGTGACTGTCATCACATTAATGCACATTCTCGTCCATGGTTTCCACAAAGCTATCCAGCGCTTTAAACAGGACTTCTCGAATAGGTTCTGCTTCGTTGACTAAATGGTGGCGAGCTTCTGGGTGGCGATGAATCTCGGCGTTGGGAAACTTCTCCGCTAATACATCTAGATTCCACTGCCAATCGACAGTTAAGTCCTGCTCACCCTGCAAAATCAAGGTGGGTAATGGGTTGGGCTGCAACGCCAGCAGGCGCGGCATCCATCGGCGCATAGCGGTAACCCATGTCACGCTTAATCGCTCAGGCTGCAGTGGGTCATGGTCGCGCAGAAATTCCGTGAACTGCTCATCGGTGGAGTTGGGGCGATATTTGCGGGGTAGCCCCTTTACAAAGGGGCTGGCAATTAAGTGTAGCCAACTAGATTGATTCCAGCGCCAAGGGCGCACTAGCGGCGCTAACAACACAATTCCCGACCAACCAGCGGCTTCACGGCGGGTGAGTGCGTCGGTTGCCAGTATCGCCGCACCGGTACTTTGCCCAACCCCCAACCAGGGAGTGGGAGCCATGCTTTGCGCCTGCAAGGCTTCCTGCAAATGCTTTAAACAGTGCTGATAATCGTCGAAGTCTTCAATTTCGGCCCGCGGCCCGCTGGACAGTCCATGACCGGGAAGGTCCCACAGCACCACTTGCCACCCCTTGGCCAATAGACAGCTAAGTAAATGTCGGTAAAGCCCCAGGTGGTCAAAGTAACCATGGATGACAAACGCAGTGCCGGTTGGTGCTGGCGGGCTCCACACTTGGCACCACAAGGCAAAGCGGCCAGTATCAATAAACCCAGCGTGCACTTCACTGGTATCGTTTAGCAACGCTTCCAAACCGTAGTGGCGAAAGTAGTCATGCATGGCCACTGTTAGCGCTTCTCCAGGAGCTAGCCTAGAGAGCATTGATACGCCTGCCGCTTGCCGAAATAAGCCTTCCAAATGTTGGAAATCATGCATCAACGTCACTCCGTGAGCGCCACACTGTCCATTGGCAAAAATAAGGTAACCTAAGCTTCCTCTCTCATCATTTGGTCGAGCATTTTACTGCTTTAAGGCCACGGCTGTTTACATGCAGGTGCAGATGTGGAAGTATTTTCCATAAATGTACCTTTACCCTGACCGTGGCTCTTTTTATAACCCACGGGCACCTTCACAGGAGAGACCCCATGAGTGAGCGTGTCACGCGTCACCGTTTACAGGTGGCAGCCGACCTGGACCGTTTCATCAACGAGCAGGCTCTGCCGGGAACCGGCGTCGACGAGAACGCCTTTTGGGCCGGTGTGGATGCTCTGTTCCATGATTTGACCCCAAAAAACCGTCAATTACTCGAAGAGCGCCAATCTCTTCAAGAAAAGCTGAATGAGTGGCACCGCGAAAATCCTGGTCCGGTTAGCGATATGCCAGCTTACCGCAGCTTCCTGAAAAAAGTAGGTTACTTAGTTGAAGCGCCTAATAACGTCAAAGCATCGACCGCTAACGTTGACCGCGAAGTAGCCGTTCAAGCTGGGCCGCAGCTGGTAGTGCCAGTAAGTAATGCTCGCTACGCATTGAATGCTGCTAACGCGCGCTGGGGCAGCCTGTATGATGCCTTGTACGGCACCGATGCGATTTCAGAAGAAGGTGGCGCGGAGAAAGGCTCCAGCTTCAACCCGCAACGTGGCGCTAAAGTGATTGCCTATGCCCGTGGCGTACTCGACCGCGCGGCTCCGCTGGCAACCGGCTCCCATCGGGATGCCGTGAAATACGCCATTCGCGATGGACACTTGGTCGTCACCCTAGAAGGTGGGCGCGAAACCGGCCTAAAAGATTCAGGCAAGCTGATTGGCTTTAATGGCGAAGCAGCAAAACCCGAGTCGATTCTGCTCGCGAATAATGGCCTGCATCTGGAAATTCAGATTGATCCCAACGATTCAATCGGCAAAACCGACCCCGCGGGCGTAAAAGACGTGGTGGTAGAAGCAGCCCTAACCGCAATTATGGACTGTGAAGACTCCGTTGCTGCGGTAGATTCAGAAGATAAAGTCGGCGTTTACAGCAACTGGCTCGGCCTAATGAAGGGCGACCTGGAAGAGCGTATCGAAAAAGGCGGTAAAACTTTTACCCGCTCGCTGCACGCTGACCGTACTTGGCAAACCACCGATGGCGGTACAGTTACACTGCCGGGCCGTTCGCTGATGTTTGTACGTAACGTGGGCCATTTAATGACCACGCCAGCGGTGCTGGATGAGAGCGGTAACGAGCTACCGGAAGGCATCCTTGATGCAGTTGTTACCTCCCTGATAGCGCTACACGATCTGAAAAAAGACGCCGACCAGCCACGCAACTCGCGCACCGGCTCTGTTTATATCGTTAAGCCGAAGATGCATGGCCCTGCCGAAGTTGCCTTCGCCAACGAACTGTTTGGCCGCGTCGAAGACATTCTGGGTATGAGCCGCGACACCCTGAAAATGGGCATCATGGACGAGGAGCGTCGCACCACCGTTAACCTCAAGGCGTGTATTGCAGAAGCGGCTTCTCGGGTGGCATTTATCAATACCGGTTTCCTCGACCGCACTGGCGACGAAATGCATACCGCGATGGAAGCGGGCCCAATGGTGCGCAAAGGCGATATGAAGGGCGCCGCCTGGATCCAGGCCTACGAGAAGAGCAACGTCCAGGTTGGCTTAGCCTGTGGCCTGCGCGGCCGTGCCCAAATCGGCAAAGGCATGTGGGCCATGCCTGACCTAATGCACAGCATGCTGGAACAGAAAATCGGCCATCCCAAAGCCGGTGCTAACACCGCCTGGGTGCCTTCTCCTACGGCTGCGGCGCTGCACGCACTGCACTACCATCAAGTCAGCGTTACCGACGTACAGCGTGAGCTGGAAGCCCTCGGCGAGCCCGACTACCTGGATGACCTGCTAAGCGTACCTGTGGCGGAGAACGCCAACTGGTCGGATGAAGAGATTCAGCAGGAACTAGATAATAACTGCCAGGGTATTCTGGGTTATGTAGTGCGCTGGGTAGAGCACGGCGTAGGCTGTTCAAAAGTGCCAGATATTCACAATGTTGGCTTAATGGAAGACCGCGCTACACTGCGTATTTCAAGCCAGCATATCGCCAACTGGCTACACCACGGCATTATCGATGCACCACGTGTAGAAGAGACCCTTAAGCGCATGGCTAAGGTGGTTGACGAGCAGAACGCCGGCGACCCCACCTACACCGCCATGAGCGCTGATTTTGAAGGTTCTACTGCCTTTAAAGCTGCCTCTGACTTGGTGTTCAAGGGGCGCGTACAGCCTTCCGGCTACACTGAACCACTACTCCACGAGTGGCGCCAGGTGCATAAGGCGAAGTAAGCCAGCAAATAAGCACCTTCACATAGCCCCGAGGCTCGCTCCTTGGGGCTTTTTTATTTATGCTCATTGTCGTTAACGTAAAAGTAACATGCGCTACGCACAGGACAACAACAATGACCGTAATGACCACCGAGCAAATCGAACACTTTTTGGATGAAGTTTTTCCCCAGCGGATGGGCAAGATAGAGAGTGTGGGTGATATGAGCGCCACTATGCGCCTGAACATCAGCCATGAGCATCTGCGCCCCGGTCCTCGAGTTTCAGGGCCCACGATGATGGGCCTTGCCGATGTGGCGCTTTACGTGGCCATTCTGGCCCAGATTGGTCCTGAAGCCATGGCCGTCACCAGTGACTTAAACTGCCATTTTCTGCGCGCTGCATCCGGTGATCACGACATTATCGCCCGCGCAAAACTGATCAAACTAGGTCGCCGCCTGGCGGTGGGCGAAGTACAAATATTCTCAGCCAGCGACGAGACGCGCCCGGTCGTACATGTGACAGCAAGCTATGCGCTGCCGTAAACCGTACGAGCCAAATGCTGTGAAGTGAGTAATGCCGATGGCTGCGCCCTACGCGACACAGCCATCAAAAGAGCGACCCCTGGTTTTAAGAAGCTTTAATAAGCGGCGTCCGGCTCGTAGAACTCCTCTACGTTATCTGCAGTAATCAAGTCAGCGGCTAGAATCACCCGTGAAGGCACACCGTGGTACATATCGCCCAAGCGCTCACCTTTAACACCGTGAACCGCCAGCGCAATGGCTGAGGCAATCATGTTAGGTGGGTAGGTGACAGTGCCTTTTACCATCGGATGGTCGTCGCGGATCATCTCGATGACTGCCTGAGAACCACCGCCACCCACAACCAACTGAATATCGTCACGTTGGTTCTCTTCAATCGCCTGCAGCGCAGCGACCAACACGTCATCGTCCCCCGCCCAAATAGCATCCACTTGAGGGTTACTGCCCAATAGGTCTTCGGTAACGCTTAACGCCCGCTGGGGGTTCCAATCCGTATTTTGTGACGCCAGGATATTAATACCAGGATGCTCTTCCATCACACGATTAAAGGCATCTACCCGCTGGCTATTAATTGGAATCGGCGGCCCTTCCAGAACCAGGATATTCCCTTCCCCATTTAACTCCTCTGCGATAAAGCGTGCAGCTTGCTCCCCAAGCCCGGGGTTATTGCCAGCAAGAAACACATCTTGCGCAGGAGTTTCCAACTCCCGATCCACTACTACGGTGTAAATACCCTCTGCATAGGCCTCCGAGATAACCGACTGCAGCGTTGCTGGGTTGTACGGCAGGATAACCAAGGCATCCAAATTGCGGATCATTAGATCTTCCACGTTTGAGACTTGGGCCGTACCCGAGTTGGCGGAAAGCACGGTGAAGCTGACATCAGGATATTTCTCGCTCAACTCATCGGTGGCTTGCTGTGCCCACCACATTAAACCAGCGGTCCAGCCGTGGTCTGCCGAGGGCACGGTTACCCCTATGTGGTAGCTATCAGCGTTAGCTAAGCTCACCGAGCCAGCGATGCTTGCGGCGAGTACAGTTGTTTTAATAACACGTGAAATCTTCATTGTTATTGCTCCATTTCTAGCGTGCTTAGAGAGTAAAGCAACGGCTTCACCCGATATGGCCGCTGACCGCAAGATCATCACAGCCGAAAATGTATTAAGGCGTGCGCTTGTACTGCAGTAACACCGCCAGCAGAATCACACCGCCCTTCACCAGCCCTTGTAAATAGGGTGAGACCCCAGTCAAGTTCAGCATGTTATTGATAATGCCGAGAATCAGTGCGCCAATCACGGTGCCCCATACGGTGCCCCGCCCACCAGATAGGGCAGTACCACCAATCACCACTGCTGCGATGGCATCCAGCTCATAGAAATAGCCCGCATCGCTGGGGCTCACCGAATTGAGGCGCGAGGTCAGCATGATTGCAGAGAGACCGACACACACCCCGGCGATAACGAAGGTGGAAAGCACAATACGCTCGACACGAATCCCTGAATAACGGGCAACCTGAGGGTTTGCCCCGACGGCGCACACATGCCTGCCGTATGGGGTGTGGAATAGCAGCACGTGAGTGACAATCGCCAGACCAAAGAAGACCAACACCGGAATCGGCAGGCCCATAAAGAAGCCGCCACCTATATCGGAAAAAAATGGGTTGCGGGTCGAGACCTCCGCCGCATTGGTAAAGTAAAGCGCCAGCGATCTAAAGATCGACATACTGGCAAGCGTTACGACAAAGGCCGCAATGCGCCCCCGTGTTACCAGCAGCCCATTGAATAACCCAAAGAGCGCGCCAGCCACCACGGCTGCCAGCATGGCGAGAATCACCGCCTGAATAGGGTCACTGACGGCATTCACCACATAAAGCACGATGACACCGACCAGTGCCACCATGGAACCAACCGACAGATCAATGCCGCCTGCAATGATCACAAAGGTCATACCGATGGCAATAATGCCGGTATACGACACCTGACGCATGACGTTGGTAAGATTACGGGTGTTAAGAAAGTATTCGCTAGCCAGCGACGACACCACAAACAGCAGAATAAGCGCCACCAAAGGCGCCAGAATAGAAGTACTGATAGGGATCTGCCGCAGACGTTGAACGACGCGCTCGCCGACCGGCTTAGCCTGTTGTGACAAATTCATAGCGTGTCTCCCACGGGATTATTGTTCGTTTGCTGCCAAGCCCCGGCGGCATACAGCATGATCTGTTCTTCATTAATGTCGTCGCCGCTTAAATCGGCCGCGATACGCCCCTCACGCACCACCAGAACGCGATCGGCCATACCAATAATTTCTTCAAGTTCAGAAGAGATGACGACAACCGCTTTCCCTTGCTCAGTGAGGTCGCGAATTAAGCGATAAATCTGCTGCTTGGCACTAATATCGATGCCGCGAGTTGGCTCATCCAGAATTAAAATATCTGGCTCAATATCAAGCAGCTTGGAGAAGTAAACCTTCTGTTGATTGCCACCACTCAGCAGGCTAATGGGAGCCGCCAAATTAGACGCCTTGATGGATAAGCGTTGCTGATAGTGCTCGGCGCGACGGCGCTCAGCACCATGGCGGATTAAGCCCCGTACATAGCGTTTCAAGCTCAGAGATGTGATGTTCTGCATCACGTTGAAAGAGAGCTGCAAGCCTTTACCCTGGCGGTCTTCCGAGAGATACGCCAAGCCTCGTGCATGCGCCTCATTAGGCGAATGGATACTGACTGTCTCGCCGTCGATAAAGATATCGCCGCTATCCTTGCGCCTTAGCCCCATAATCGCTTCAGCGATCTCCGTACGCCCAGCCCCGACTAAACCGGATAGGCCCAATATTTCGCCATGGCGTACCTCTAGGTTGATATCGTAAAGCAGCGCTTTAATACCCAACCCCTGTACGCGCAGGGCCGGGGAAGCGCTATGCAACGTAGCCGACTTATCCGGATAAATTTGAGTAAGCTCACGGCCAACCATCTTACGGGCCATATCCTCTTCACTCAGCTTGCCGATAGCGCAGAAATCCACTTGCTTGCCATCACGCAGAATCAATAATCGACTGCAGAGTTCTTTCACCTCTTTAAGCTTGTGGGAAATAAATAAGATCGTCACGCCCTTGGCAACCAGTGAACGCACCACCCGAAACAACACGGCCACCTCACGGTCGGTAAGCACGGTGGTGGGCTCATCAAGTATCACGATGCGTGCGTCATTGACCAATACACGCGCAACTTCCACCATCTGCTTCTCGGCGACGCTAAGCCGCTCAATAGGCACGTCAGGGTTCATTGCCACTTCCAACGACGCTAGCAGCTCGCGGGTGCGGCGACGCATCCCCGCATGGTCAAGTAAGCCGCCACGACGCAGCTCCTGGCCCAGGAAAACGTTCTCGTAGACACGTAGCGTGGGTATCAGGTTGAACTCCTGGGGGATCATCGCCACACCGTGGCGACGCGCGGTGATCGGATCAAGGGCATTGAATGCTTGTCCGTCGAGCAACACCTGGCCCGCGCTCGGGGTGTAAATACCACTGATGATCTTAAGCAGAGTCGACTTACCCGCGCCGTTCTCACCAAGAATACCTACCACCTCACCCGGAGCTACCGAGAACGAGATATTTTCAAGCACCTGAACGGGGCCAAAGGCTTTGCCAATCCCCTCAAGGCGTAAGATAGGCTCACTCATTAGCGTCCTCCGCCCCCACTAACGCCGTCCAAGCGCCCTGTTTCTGGTTGGAATCCAGCGCTGCAGCGATAAAGCGCATTCCATCCACACCGTCATCAATACCGGGCAGCCAGGCAGAGGGCTGGTCTACCGATAGCTTATCGGCCAGGGCCTGATAAAGATTGGCAAAGGCTTCGATGTAGCCTTCAGGGTGACCGCCGGGCAGCCTAATGCCACGGCTCACTCCATCGCTCAATGCATCGTCACGGCGAGTTAATCGCTGACTAGGGCCATTAAGCGGTTTAAACCATAGCTCGTTGGGGGTTTCTTGCGCCCACTGAAGGCTTGCTTTCTCACCAATGACACGGATGCTCAGCTCATTTTCAAACCCTGGGGACGTTTGGCTAGCCCACAGCATGCCACGCGCGCCACCATTGAAACGCAGCAAGGCTTGAACGTTGTCATCCAATACACGCCCTGGAATAGCGGTAATTAACTCGGCACTTACTTCACTAACCCGCTGGCCACTAATGAACTGAGCCAGCTGGAACGCATGGACACCGATATCCCCCAGACAGCCCGCGGCCCCTGCCTGAGCAGGATCAAGCCGCCAAGCTGCCTGGCGGTTATCGTCTGGAGGTGTTTCACTCAGCCACTCTTGAACATACTCCACCTGCACATGGCGCAAACGGCCCAGTGCACCGCGGTCCACCAACTCACGAGCATGCTGCACCAGCGGGTAACCAGCGTAGTTATGGGCCAATAAGAAGCAGCGCTTGCTCTCCTCGACTGCTCGTGCCAATTGCTCTGCCTCATCCTGGGTCAACGTCATGGGCTTCTCGCACACCACATGCAATCCCGCTTCTAGCCCGGCCAGCGCCACCGGAAAGTGCAGATGATTGGGCGTCACAATGACGATAATCTCAGCCCCTTCCTCACGGGCAGCTTCTGCGGCCAACAGCGCGACGTGATCGGCATAGCAGCGGGCTTGTTCGATGCCCAATTCGAGAGCGGTAGATAAATTACGCTCGGCGTCGGAGGAGAACACCCCAGCAACCAGCTCAAAACGGTCGTCCAGACGCATGGCCATACGATGAACACCGCCAATAAAAGCCCCCTGGCCACCGCCGATCATTGCAACGCGCAGGCGGCGATGTACTTTACCCTGAGTTGTTATCATGGCTAGCTCCTTGATATTTGGCGTGTTCAATCGAGCCCTAAGAGCGCGCGGTTAGCTTGCCGGTCAGTACCGGCACCGGCGAAGTCGTCGAAGGAACGATCGGTGACCTGAATAATATGATCGGCAACAAAGCGTGCCCCTTCTTCAGCCCCCTGCTGCGGGTGTTTAAGCGCACACTCCCATTCGATCACTGCCCAACCATCAAAGTCGTACTGCGCCAACTTAGAGAAGATCGCCTTGAAGTCGACTTGGCCGTCGCCTAGAGAGCGGAACCGACCGGCGCGCTCCACCCAAGAGGTATAGCCGCCATAAACGCCTTGGGTAGCCGAGGCATGGAATTCGGCATCCTTAACGTGAAACATACGAATCCACGACTGGTAGCGATCAAGAAAGGCCAAGTGGTCAAGCTGTTGCAAAATGAGATGAGAGGGGTCGTAGAGCATGCAACAGCGCGGATGGTGATCCACAGCGTCCAGAAAACGCTCAAAGGTCGCGCCATCGTGTAAATCTTCACCCGGATGGATTTCGAAGCATAGGTCAACCCCAGCGTCGTCAAAGGCATCCAGAATCGGCTTCCAGCGTTTGGCAAGCTCGGCAAAGCCCTCCTCAACCAGCCCTGCCGGCCGCTGGGGCCACGGGTACAGAAAAGGCCACAGTAAGGCGCCTGAAAACGTACCGTGAGCACGCAAGTTTAAGTGAGCACTGGCACGCGCCGCGAGCTTGAGCTGCTCGACTGCCCAAGCTTGGCGCGCAGCGGGATTACCATGCAGCTCAGCGGGAGCAAAACCATCAAACAGGCTATCGTAGGCGGGATGCACCGCCACTAGTTGCCCTTGGAGGTGCGTGGAGAGTTCTGTGAGTTCTAAACCATGCTCCGCAAGCAGTGCTTGGATGGATTGGCAATACTCAGGGCTTTCGGCAGCACGTTCAAGATCAAAAAGGCGTTTATCCCAGGTGGGAATCTGCACCCCCTTAAAACCTAGTCCAGCTGCCCAAGCAGCAATAGTCTCCAGACTATTGAAAGGGGGCTCATCACTGACGTACTGAGCTAAAAAGAGCGCAGGCCCCTTGATCGTTTTCATCGAACACCTCAGAAATATTGTCGTTGTTTTGCCCAGGAGGCATCTTAATGTAATGCATTACATTGCAGCAGAGGGCTAGAAGGTGGTCAAGCACTACTAGGCCATCACCCATTGATACCTATATATTTTTATACTATTGAAAATAATGATTTTTTTACCTAAAAAGCCATAATTACATGTATGCTTTTTAGACAAAAGGATGATAAAAAAAGATTAATTCATTACCAGGGGGCTCTGTTTTAGCAGATAGCTCAGCGATAAATCATTTGAAATAGCACTTATCGGTGTAATGCTTTACATTAAAATATTATAAATAAGGTATTTACAGCTTATGTATATCGCGTCTCTTATCCCCACCATAAGAAGCGCGATATGCTAACCACCTCACTACCTGGCAGCCGGAATATTTACGCCATGCCCACCATTAAAGATGTTGCCAAGGCCGCACGCTGCTCCACAGCCACGGTTTCACGCACGCTAGCCTCTCCGGAAAAAGTCACTGAAGCGACCAGAGAGCGGGTGTCACGTGCTATTGCTGAAGTTGGTTACGCACCTAACGTGGCAGCGCGCAATCTACGCCGCGCCGAATCTAAAACAATCGTGGCGTTGCTACCCGACATCTCAAATCCCTTTTTCTCTGAGATTATCAATGGCATGGAGGAGGTCGCCCATCAGGCGGGCTATCAAGTATTGATCGGGGATTGCGAGCATGACCCTGCCCGAGCAGAGGCTTATTTTAGACTGCTGCCTACCAATCAAGCCGACGGAGTACTGCTACTCACCGCAGAAGTCCCTGTCAGCCTGGTCCAACAAGCAAGCGCCCAAACTAACTTCCCGCTGGTAATGGCATGTGAGTTTTTTGCCGATATTGATCTACCCACCATCACCATCGATAACTATCAGGCCGCCCGCCACGCTATCGATTATTTGGTATCGCTGGGCCATCGCCGCATCGTTACATTAAGTGGTCCTGCCGCTAATCCCATTTGTATCGAACGAGTACGTGGCTACCACGACACCTTAGCTGCCCACGGCCTGAGCGACGCCATTCATGTTGCCGAGGGCGACTTTGGGTTTCGTTCCGGCTATCTGCAAGGCCTAACACTGCTAGCGCCATCGAATACACGCCCTACTGCTATTTTTTGCCACAGCGACGAAATGGCAATTGGCGTCCTCAAAGCTGCCCGACAGCTGGACATCCCAGTGCCGGAAAAACTCTCGGTGATCGGTTTCGACAACATTGGATTTAGCGAGTACTGCGAGCCTGAGCTGACGACTATCAGCCAACCCCGAACTCAAATCGGCCAGCAGGCCATGCGGCTATTAATCAGCTTAATTAAGAATGAGCCCGCCGTTCGGCACCAAACGCTCAGTACTCAGTTAATCGTGCGCCAAAGCACAGGGAAAATTCAGTCCTAGCCTTAAGCTTTAAGCTTTAAGCGCCGTTATCGCCAATGCCAGCCAACCGGTCATGAGCAATAAGCCTCCGACCGGCGTCACCATCCCGAGGTTTAAGCCCGCCAGCGCCATCAGATAAAGCGAACCTGAAAATGCCATGATGCCCAGCACCCAGAGCATCAGCACAATATGCTGCCCTGGCAATGGGGAGCGGCTGCGCCAAGCCAACACTGAGAGCATAGCCAGCGTGTGCCACGCCTGATAACGTACGCCGGTTTCTACAATATCCACCATAGCAGCGCTGGCGCGTGCCGCTAAGCCATGGGCCGCGTAAGCACCAAGCATCACCATCAAGGCACCCGAAAGCGCCGCCACACACCACCACGTTTTATCAACTTGCTGCACGTTTCGCTCCTGTTCGCTGAATCAAGTGACTGCTGGTTGCTATATAATCGTAGAGGTATTCATGTTGCTGCATATGCATACCTTGCGCGGGTTGAAACCGCTACAATAGAGAACGTTTTGCCTCACCCACTGGGACGCTCACTGTTTATGCCTACCTTCAATGAGTCGATACAGCTTACGCTCAACGGCGAACCCTACGCCATTGCCCCCGGCCTAACCGCCGCTGATCTGGTTGATCAGCTGGGCCTTAGCGGGCGTCGTATCGCCGTAGAAATTAACGAGCAGATTGTGCCCAAAAGCCAGCTTGCCACCACCCCGTTAGCGGATAGCGACCAAGTAGAAGTGGTCCACGCTATTGGTGGCGGCTAGCGCTACCGCCTGTGCTTTTTAAAGGAACCACAATGACACAACTGACCGATACACCGTTCACTATCGCTGGCCATGACTTCAGTTCCCGGCTACTCGTGGGCACCGGCAAGTACAAAGACTTTACCGAAACCGGCGCAGCCATTGCCCAAAGTGGCGCAGAAATTGTCACCTTCGCCGTACGCCGCACCAATCTAGGTCAGGATGCTGACTCCCCTAACCTACTGGATGTGATTTCGCCAAAGCGCTACACCCTGCTACCCAACACGGCAGGCTGCTACACTGCCAAAGATGCGGTACGTACCTGCCGCTTGGCGCGTGAACTCCTAGATGGTCACAAACTAGTCAAGCTGGAAGTGCTAGGCGATGACCATACGCTTTACCCCAATGTAGTCGAGACACTCAAGGCTGCCGAAACACTGCTGGCTGATGGGTTCGATGTCATGGTCTACACCAGCGATGATCCTATTGTAGCGCGTGAATTAGAGGCTATGGGCTGCTGCGCTATCATGCCGCTGGGCTCACTCATTGGCTCTGGCCATGGCATTCAAAACCCACACAACGTGCGCCTAATTGTTGAGCAAAGCAGCGTACCGGTGCTGGTTGATGCGGGTATTGGCACCGCCTCTGACGCGGCCATGGCGATGGAGCTAGGCTGTGACGGCGTACTGCTGAATACCGCGATTGCCCACGCCCAAGACCCGCTGCGTATGGCTAACGCCATGAAGCTGGCTGTAAAAGCTGGCCGCGATGCGTTCTTGGCTGGCCGCATGCCGCGCCGCCAGAGCGCCGACCCCTCTTCGCCTTTTGCAGGCCGGATTAACGGCTGATACAGAGACACCATGACCGATACGAACGACACCGCGCCCGAAAGCAACGCCACTGGCCCTGAAAGCGCCGAAGCCCCGTTGCACCGCCGAGGTATTAAAAGCTATGTGATTCGCGCTGGGCGCATGACGCAAGCGCAAGGCCGCGGCTTGGAAGAGGTATGGCCGCGTTTGGGGCTGACCATCGCTGACGGCCTTCAGGACTTAGACACCCTGTTTGGCCGCCAGGCGCCCCGCGTGGTGGAAATTGGCTTTGGCATGGGCAATTCGCTGATTGAACAGGCCGAAACTCACCCAGATACCGACTTTATTGGTATCGAAGTCCATGCCCCTGGCGTTGGCAAGCTCCTGGATGAAGTCGATAAGCGCGGCCTGACTAACTTGCGCGTTTATCGTGAAGACGCCCTGGCAGTGCTGGAACAGTGCCTTCCCGAAGGCTCCTTGACCACGCTACAGCTGTTCTTCCCCGATCCCTGGCCGAAGAAAAAGCACCATAAGCGGCGCATTGTGCAACCCGCTTTTGTAGAGCTGATTCGCACCCGCCTGATGCCCGGCGGCACTTTCCATATGGCCACCGACTGGGAAGCCTATGCGGAGTGGATGGCCGAGGTTATGGAAGCTGCTCCCGGCTACGCAAATACCGCAAGTCCGGACACTGCCCCCTACGTACCACGCCCCGACTTCCGCCCGCTAACCAAGTTTGAAGCCCGCGGTGAAAAACTTGGCCATGGCGTATGGGATTTGATTTATCAGCGCAAAGGATAAGACACCGCCAGTGCTAAGCTCTCGTCTGCCGAACGTTAAGCTTTGGGTAGCAATTTTGCTAATCAAAAATGGCAGGCGAAAGCTGACAGAAGCTATATTCGACGGTGAAGTTCTTCCAGGTATGCGTGAATAATAGGTGCATTTTTGGATGCACTATTCAATTACACATTATCCTTCTGAATCTCATATGCTTTTTATTACTTCTGTATATCGAACGAAGTTAAAATACCCATTTTATGCAAACTATCGATCTCGGCGTATATCTCTTCGCAGAAAGACTCAGCCACGTTGCTTAACGGCTTGTGTTTAGATTTAAGTAAAGCTATTTCCCACTCGATGGTTGGCTCCATTGGCTTTGATACAACGGCTGTTCCCTGCAGCAACAACTCTGCAATAGGATCAATTACCGCCACCCCAAGCCCACGGTCAACCAACGCGCACACGCCGCGCATATGGCGCATTTCAGCGGCAATATGCCTTTTTATATCAACAGTCTGCATAATGTAATCCACCCTGGCGCGTAAAGGGCTATCGGCCATTAACTCTACAAACGTCTGGTTTTGCAGGCTGGTGATAGCCACCACATCCTGCTTAGCGAGTGGGTGCGTACGATGCATGATGCAGCGCGCAGAACAGCGCGCAAGACTCTTAACCTTTGCTCCATACGTGTCGGCTTCAAGCGTAATTCCCAGCGCTACATCACAGGTATTGTTGTCGATCATTTTAAGCAACTCTTGTAACCCAGCATCAATTACACGAACGCCGACATTCGGGTGGTTTTGTTTAAAGCGCTTAATCACATCGAGTAAAAAGGTATCGCAAAAAATTGGCTGGGCAGCCACTACGACACTGCCTAATTGATTATTAGAAATAGCGTCCGCGTCTTTCTGAATGTCTCGAATACTCGCCATTAATCGTAAAACGGAAGCGTGATACAAAAAGGCCTCTGATGTCGGTGAAAGCTGGTTACGGGAGCGTTTAAATAACGCAAAACCCAGCTCTTCCTCTAGCCCAATTAGTAACCGGCTTACCATTGACTGACTGATCCCTAATGTTTCGGCGGCCGCTTTTGTGGTGCCATGCTTCATGAAGGCATCAAAAGCCTCAATTTCTTTTATTTTCATTACGTTAATCTCTTTTAGTGATTTTTAACTAAATACACCGCAGATAAAAACAACCTTTATAAACAACAAGCTTGCAACTTTGACACACCACTAGAACAAAAACGAATGCCAAGCTTAATTGTTGCAACAATTTTCATACCTGTCTATGTTGAAAATGCAGGCTTACAAAACGAGTAACAAAACATCTAACAACCGCTATGCAACAACCGTTGCGGAGACAAGTATGAAACTCATCCCTAGCTTAGCGGCGGCAACGCTCCTCGCTGCCTCCACTGCCTATGCTCAGAACTACCCCTCTGGTCCTGTCACGTTAGTTGTGCCGTACGGCCCCGGCGGCGCCTCCGACCTTGCCGGTCGGGCTCTCGCGGAGTCTGCTCGCAAATATCTAGGACAGCCTGTCACGGTAGTTAATCAAGCAGGCGCTGGAGGCATGACCGGTGCCCGCGACGTAACGCGAGCAGACCCCGACGGCTACACCTTGCTGCTAGCCCGCGTGGGCATGGCACTGTCGCCAGCGGTAAACGAAAACAACAGTGTTGATTGGGATGAGTACACCTTTATCAGCCCGCTTGAAGCCACACCGATGATTCTTGCCGTCGCCGATGACTCCCCCTATGAGAGCGTGGAAGATTTGCTGGCAGGCATCGAAAACGACCCTGGTGCGATGAGCTATGCAGCCTCTGGGGCGACCGCTATTGATGGCTTTACTGTTCAGTCGCTATTGGCTGACGCGGAAATGGACCCACTAACAGCGGCAACGTTGATTCCTTACCGTGGTGGTGGCGAGCTGGCGACGTCGCTACTGGGTGGGCATGTTGATTTTCTTGCCATCGCGGCAGCATCACTGATGCCTCATATCGAGAGCGGTGATATGCGCCCGTTAATGGTGTTCTCACCTGAGCGTATGGAAGCGCTGCCTGAAGTGCCTACTGCTGAAGAGCTGGGTTATGAGCTAGCGGGGCAAGTAATTGGTTGGAGCGCGTTGTATGGCCCGCCAGATCTACCTGAAGACGTCGTGAATACCTGGGCAGAGGTAATGGAACAGGTTGCAGAGGACGAGATGTGGCTCAGTCGTGCTGATGATCGTGGCTCAATTTCCACTATCGGTAGCGTCGATATGGAGGCCTACGCAAAAGAGCAGTATGAGTTTTATCGCACCTTAGCGGAACAGTTTGGCTATCTGGAGTGAGCTAGCGCTAAGCATCTTGTCGCCACTGCATACATCATTTCATCACTGGAGGGGTCATGGGTATAACACGCGGTTTAGTTATTACAGCACTGTTCGGTATCGTTCTGTTTTTACTGATCCCAGCCTATGTGCCCCGCCCACGCTTTATTCCTGGGTTCGCGCCGCCACCCGATATGTGGCCACGCACAGTTTCCATGCTTGGCATGGCGCTAGGGATACTGCTCGTGGGGCTGTCTTTTTCACGCAAAACCGAAGCAATCGCCGACCCTGAAAATGCCAGCGCTATCCGTGGAGATACACCACTTGCCACGCTACTCACTCGCTTCGGTTGGACGATACTTGCCTTTGCGCTCTTTATCGGCTCAGTGATGCTGCTAGGTTTTTTGCTATCGAGCATCTTACTGTTAATGGCGATGTTGCTACTGACAGGTTATTGGCGCCACAAAGTGGTGGCGGCAGCCGTTGCCGTGGCACTTCCGTTGGTTCTCTACCTATTTTTTTCCAGCGCACTCAATACGCGTTTCCCTGTCGGCAGCCTGTTTAGGGCTATCGGTATTTAACCGACCGCGTATAGGACTGACTACTATGCTCAACGACCTGTTGGTTGCCTTCCAGGCGGTTGCCACCATTGAGAATTTTTTGATCATGGCCGCAGGCATTTGGGGTGGCGTGATTATCGGCGCGATACCCGGCATGACCGGCACCATGGCGGTGACGCTGGCGCTGCCGTTTACTTTCTATATGCAGCCGATTCCAAGTATTTTATTACTCGTTGCACTTTATAAGGGTTCAACCTACGGCGGCTCGGTATCCGCGATTTTGATCAAGACACCAGGTACCGCTTCGGCCGCCTGCACCACCCTTGACGGTTACCCATTGGCCCAACAAGGCAAGGCGGGTAAAGCCCTTAACATGGCGCTCTATTCGTCCTGTACCGGGGACTTTATTTCCAACCTCTCGCTGATTTTTATCGCTGCGCCACTGGCGCTTCTCGCGCTGCGTATTGGTCCCCCCGAATATTTCATGCTGATGATATTCGCGCTCACCACCGTGGCTGGGGTTTCAGGGCGTTCGCTGCTACTTGGGCTTGTATCGGCGTGCTTAGGACTGCTGTTAGCCACCGTGGGCGAAGATATGTACGGCTCATTCCGCTTTGATCTAACCGTGGATATGCAGAGCGGTCTTGCCGTTGCGCCCGTGCTTATCGGCCTGTTTGCGATCCCTGAACTGCTTAAGATTATTGTCTTTCGTAACAACCAGAGCCATAAGCCCATGCAGCTGGGCGATAACCGCGTAACGCGAGACGAGCTGCGGCGATCCTTAAAGGCAATGCTCAAAGGCAGCATGATTGGTGTTGTGATGGGCGCCATCCCAGGTATTGGCCCCTCGGCAGCGGCGTTCTCCTCCTACGGGGAAGCGCAGCGTAGCTCAAAGAATCGAGAGAACTTTGGTAAGGGCGAGCTAGAAGGGATCGCGGCATCAGAGTCCGCCAATAATGGTTGCTGTGGCTCTACTATGATTCCTTTATTAGCGCTGGGCGTGCCGGGCGATGTGATTACTGGCGTAATGCTGGGCGCCTTTATGATTCACGGCATGACCCCAGGCCCTATGCTGTTTGAGAACAACCTTAACGAGGTTTACATGCTGTTTATCGGCATGCTGTTCTCGTCTATTTTGCTGTTTGGTGCTGGCAAAGCAACGATGCGCTTTTTCTCGCATATTTCGCGGATTCCTCCCGGCTTAATGGCGCCGATCGTACTTGCGCTCTGCCTATTCGGCATTTTCTCGATCTCCAACAGTATGTATGACGTCATCGTACTGCTGGTGATGGGCGTATTTGGCTTTTTCATGTTCCTGTTCGCCATTCCCGCCGCCCCCTTTTTGATTGCCTTCATTCTTGGCCCGATGTTGGAAGAGAACCTACGTCGCTCCCTTGCACTCTCTCGTGGTGATCCAAGCATCCTGGTGTCGTCGCCTATCACCTGGCTTTTCGCTTCGCTGGCGATATTCGTGGTGGTAGTGACGATTCGTCAGCAGCTTAAGAAGGCCAAAGCCTGAGCCAAAGATTCCCTTATTGCCAAGGATTTAACGCTATGCAAGCTAACGCTCACCCGCAGCTGGAAGCCGCGATATCTCACCTCGCGGATCTGATCGCTTACGACACAACAAGTGCGCACTCTAATCTGGAGCTCATTCGGCATCTTGAGAAGTTCTTCGCTACTCTTGGTGCTGAGGTCACGGTACTGCCGGATAAGAGCGGCGAAAAAGCCAATTTAGTCGCCCGCCTGGGCCCAGCCGACGTAGCCGGCATCGTCCTCTCTGGTCATACCGATGTGGTACCCGCCAATCCAAAAAATTGGCAAAGCGACCCTTTCAACATGGAGCAGCGCGGCAGCCGCTTGTTTGGTCGGGGCACCTGCGACATGAAAGGCTTTGCAGCCTGCGTCATGGCAGCAGCACCAGCTTTTGCCAACGATGAACTGCGGCGCCCGTTCTATTTCTGCTTTTCTCACGATGAAGAGGTGGGCTGCCTGGGAGCGCCCGCCATCGCACGCTACTTGGCTGAGCTTAAGGTACCACCAGCCCTGGCAATTATCGGCGAACCCAGCGAGATGAAGCTGATCAACGGCCAGAAGGGCAAGATTGCAATGCGAGTAACGGTGCGTGGTGAAGGGGGCCACTCGTCCTTCTCCCCTCAACACGTCAATGCGGTGGAGTATGCCTCACGCATTATCACTATGATCGCCGAGCGATCACGACGATATGAACAAGAGGGCCCCTTCGACCAAGACTTTACCGTCCCCCACGCCACAACGCTGACCACCATCATAGAAGGCGGTGTAGCGACCAACGTTACTCCCGACACTTGCAGCTTTATCTTTGAGCTACGCAGCATTGATCAAGAGGCGGCCGCCACAGATATCCAAGGGCTGATCAGCGATATTGAGGCAACCCTACTCCCCGAAATGAAGCGTCAATCAGCAGACTCCGCTATTGAGTGGCAAGCGTTATTTGCCTACCCCGCCATGGGCGATGCCACCGGCTGCGAGACATTTAAACAACTTGAGCCTATTCTTCCCGAGCGTGGCGGCAAGGTTTCGTATGGTTCAGAAGGCGGCGTGTTCGAGATTGATGGTGGTATTCCCTCGGTGATTCTTGGGCCCGGCTCTATTCGCCAAGCCCACAAGCCCGATGAGTTCATAGAAATTGATCAACTTAGCCAGTGCCTAGCATTCTTCGATGAGTTAAATGCTTGGATGAAAGGCTAGCGCCCGTATGGGTGGAGGTGGATTACTTGGCACTCACCCGATGTATATCGCCTTCGCCACTTTCAAAGGCGTCGATATTCGCCAGCGTGGTTTCGGCAATATTGGTTAGCGCCTCGGTAGTGAAGAAAGCCTGATGACCGGTAATCAGCACATTGTGAAAGGTCGTCAGGCGCATAAACTGGTCATCATCAATCACTTTGTGCGATAGATCCTCGAAAAACAGCTGCTCCTCTTCTTCGTATACATCCAGCCCCAGGCGACCAATATGACCACTTTTTAAGCCAGCAATCACCGCTTGGGTGTCAACCACTCGCCCGCGTCCGGTATTAATCAGCATCACCCCCTGTTTCATTTGTGCGATGGCCGCGGCGTTAATCAGGTGATCAGTATCTGGTGTTAACGGGCAGTGCAGAGAAACAATATCGGCCTGGGCATAAAGTGTTTCAAGAGGCACATACTCTACAAACGCCTTAGCCTGTGGGTTAGGGAGTGGGTCATGAGCGAGAATACGACAACCAAAGCCATGCATGATGTCAGCAAAAATCAGCCCAATATGCCCAGTGCCAATCACTCCGACAGTTTTACCATGTAGGTCGAACCCTAGCAGGCCATCAAGTGCAAAATTGCCTTCCCGTACGCGGTTATAAGCGCGGAAGGTCATACGGTTCAGGCTCATCACCAGCGCTACAGCATGCTCAGCAACTGCATGGGGCGAATAAGCAGGCACTCGTGCCACCGTAATCCCCAGCCGCTCGGCCGCTGCTAAGTCAACATGATTAAATCCCGCCGAGCGCAGCGCAACCAGCCGTGTACCGCCTGAATAAAGCTGTTCAAGCACCGCAGCATCTAGGTGATCGTTAACAAAAACGCATACGCCATCAAACCCTTTGGCTAAAGGGGCAGTCTCAACAGTCAGACGCGCATCAAAGAAGCTTAGATCGTGGTGCTTAGCCGCACTGGCACGACTAAGAAAGGTTTGATCGTAAGGTTTGGCGCTAAAAACAGCAATGCGCATAGGGGCTCTCCTGGCGTGTGGTAGATGCTCAGCATAGGCAATACGATCAGCATCTGCCCTGACACAGCGCATATTTGTTATGTGAGGAGCATATGTGGGGAGTATAGAAAGGCGGCGCTAGAAAAAAGAAAGCCGCTCCAAAGGAGCGGCAAAAGACCGTGACTAGCAATGAGAGGGAGAAACCATGACAGGAAACTGGCGGTTTCTGTCGTGGTCTGTGGCGTCTCATCAAACGCCGACCATCACAATATAATCATTCTCATTTACCCCGTCAACACAAATGCGAATACTTTTTATTTATTTTTAAATCAACCCACCAATTTCAGCCAAAAGGGTAGCGTCACCATCGCCATTAACGTCTGTCCGGTAATAATCGCTGCCATTAGCTCAGCATCCCCCCCTAGCTGACGAGCGAGAATATAAGCCGACGTCGCGGTGGGTAACGCAGCAAATAGGAGCGCTACATCGCGGCTAACGCTGTCTAGCCCCAGTAACCACGCCAGCAACAGCACCAATGTGGGCATTAACAGCAATTTAATGGCATTGGTGGCAACAACGCCTCGATCAAAGCGCAGCAGCGCTGCAGGTCGTAGCGCCACACCAACCGCCACTAACCCCAGTGGTAGCGCTGCGCGCCCTAGCAGCTCTACAGTATCCTGACTCCAACCCGGTAGCCCAACCCCAGACAGGTTCAAACCAATCCCCACCAAACAGCCTAGTATTAGCGGGTTTTTCGCTAGCGCTAAGGCGCTTTTACCCAAGCTGGAGCTGCCCAGCGTGCCTGCGGCCACAAAGCTTGCCACACACATCACGTTGACCACCGGCACCATTAACGCCACCGCTACCGCTGCCGTGGTGGCTCCGGCACTGCCATGTAGTGCTGCCGCACCGGCGACACCTACATAGGTGTTAAAGCGCACAGCCCCTTGAAACACCGAGGTAAACGCCGCTGGCGATAACCGCAGCCAAGCACGGAAATACCACAGTACTAGCCCAAAGAAACCCATTGCGACTAGTAGCACCAGGGCTAACCGACCTACTGGCACTTGGCTTACATCCGCCGTAGCGAGCGTGCCCACCAGCATTGCAGGAAACAACACAAAGTAAATTAAGCGCTCCATGTGCGGCCAAAACGTTGTGCTCGGCCAGCGCAAGTAACCAATTACGACGCCTAACAGAATTAACAAAAACAGCGGCCCCAGCGCTCCGCTAATGCTTTCCATGACGGCTCCTTATTAAGTGCGACATCCCAGCACAGCGGACATCTGAGAGATTGCTGTTACCATAAACTAAACTCCCGCCTTACGGCCTGCGTAGCGACTATTTTGCCATGAAGAAACTGCCCACACCTGCCTCCTTTACGGGTTTCCCAGCACTTAAAGTGCTTATCCTTGTGACCTGTTTGGCCCTAGCAGCTTGCGCGTGGTATGTCTTTGCCAACTGGTTACGAGACGATGGTGATGTGATGTGGTTCACCCCTACCCAGGGATGTGATTTACACGCCCAGCCTTGCTCTGCCATGCTAGGCGATAAAGGCCGGATCACACTAACGGTCAGTGCTGACGGCCGCATTGATGCCCTGGAAATTGTGCCACTGGAAGTAATGGTAGAAGGCATCGACGCTGACCAGGTCAGCGTTGACTTTATCGGTAGGGATATGGAGATGGGCTTGCACCGATTCAGTTTAACTGCGGCGGCTCCTGGCCTCTTCCATGGTCAAGGCCAAGTAGGTATTTGCACCCAAGCCGTAATGCCCTGGCGAGCACGTGTCATACTGGAGACCCCAGAGGGCAAGTTAGGCAGCTGGTTCGATTTTGACGTGATTCGGAGTTAACGAATATGGCAGCTAAAACAAACAAACGTAAAGTACTGTGGCTGGGGTTAGGGCTGCTAGTCGCTCTACTGGTGGTTGGTCTTATTGGCCTCTATCAAACAGCCACTAGCACCGACAGTGACGAGCCTGTGGGCGGACCGATTGAAATGCCTTCCACTCAAGGCGATTTCTCGTTAGCCCAGCTTGAGGAAGGTGACATTGCCATCGTCTCGTTTGGTTATACCTACTGCCCTGACGTATGCCCCATCAACCAAGCCGTTAAACGCCAAGCACTTGCCCAGTTAGACGAAACCCAACGTGAACGCGTAGTACCACTGTTGATTACCGTTGATCCCGAGCGCGACACACTTTCGCGTATGGAAGAGTACATGCAGTTTTTCGGGAGCGAATTTATTGGTTTGGTGGGCAGCCAGACACAGCTGGAAGACGTTGCAGCACGCTATGGTGTTATTTGGCGGCGCGTCGAGGCACCTGACTCAGCAATGTCATACACTATCGATCACAGCGCATCACTGTTTCTAGTCAACCGGGAAGGCGAGATTTTACAGCGAGTGCTCTACTCGCCAACGCCCCACGGGCTTATTTCGGCGTTGGAACACGAACTGGCTCGGTAATTCAGGCTGTTTTGTTAAGAGTGTTTCACTCTTGCCGTTCTAGCACCTCCTGCTGCACTAGAGCACTCTGCAGCCTATCCAGCATGGCCATTAAGGCTCTAACCTGAGTGCCTTCGCGGGTATCGTGAAGTGGGCTTAGTTGCCAAGTGCTTTCGGCAAAGCCCCACCAGTCCCAACACCCTTGGGGGTTAGCCATGCTGCTTTTGGCTTGAGGGTATAGTACTAACTGCCCATACTCTTCAGCCCAGTGGTTTAGGCCGCTGTGGCGAATAAAGGTATCACCAATGGCGTCGGCGCTCATTTGACAGCCATGCAATGCTACGGTGACCGGGCAGCCACCCGCCTCGCACACTTCGGGTATAAATACATAGCCAGTATTCGCCAGCCCTTTTACCGCGAATTCTGACTGGTCAAATGCTACCAGTTCACCTTCGCTGGCAGCGGGCTGGCGTTCAGGGTAAAGCCAGCCAAGCATTTCACTTGCCACATCCTCGTTACAGGCTAATACATGGCTGCCACCACCTTGGCGGCAGCCACCCAATGACTGAGGATCGATGGCTGCTTCTCGGGGCAATCGTACAGGCCAGCCATGCCCAGTAGCATCACTACTAACAGCACGAAGCTGATTTGGCGAGCCAAGCCAAGCCTGCCACTGTTCTGCCAGCAGGCTGCCAAGTTCTGGCACGACCACCTCGTCCTCCGCACCATGCCATACAAACGCACGTAACAAGCTTAAATCTTCCTGGCTACCCACCTGCTCTTGGGACGCATAGCGCTCTCTACGCGCATCCAGATCATCGAGGGAGGGTAAGCCACGACGAGTGGTCATACATTGATTAAGCGCTAGGCTTAATGCCCCTTGGGCACAGCCCCAAGGCCCGGCAGCTAATACGCCTACACCGCTAAAGCGCTCTGGCCATGCTACTGCCAGCTGTGCTGCCATGTAGCCGCCTGACGATACACCTACAACGCTGGCCTGGTCGCTGGTAGCGCTTAGCTGAGGCAGCGGTGCAGGCTTTTCAGCGTAGGCTATGCTGGTGACCAGCATAGCAAGCACACCGGCAGAACTACGTATGCCAGGGCTACGCATGGCAAAGCTACGCACAAATGGGGCTGAGCTCATAGGTTACTCGACGCCTAAAAGTTCAACGCGGAAGGTCAGCATTTCATTGGGACCGATGGGGCCTTGGCCACTAGCTCCATAGGCCAGCTCAGCGGGGATATACAGCATCCAGCTATCGCCCACGCTCATTAATTGCAGTGCTTCCTGCCAGCCTTCAATTACCTGGTTTACCTGGAAGCTCACCGATTGGCCACGCTCAAAAGAGCTATCGAACACGGTGCCATCTAGCAGCATGCCTTCGTAGTTAACCTCAACCGTGTCTTCCGGGCCCGGCGTTGCGCCATCGCCAGACTCTAGTACTTCATACTGCAGGCCAGACTCTGTAACAGTGACTTCATCACGCTCAGCGTTCTCAGCTAGAAAAGTGTCTCCTTCTACACGTTTCATCATCGCCAGCTCTTCAGCTTCCCGCTCACGTGCCTGCATGGATTGCTCTTGAAAAGCAACCAGCGCTTCCATCATCTCTTCTTCGCTAAGCGCTAAATCATTACCCTCAAATACGTCACGCATGCCACCTGTAAAGGCATCGATATCAAGATCTTCAATATCGGCCTGCATGCTTTCACCTAAAGTAACGCCTAAGCTATAGGCAAGGCGCTGTTCATCGGTTTCAGGCGTCGCCGCTGCAAATGGAGCGACTAGCAGTAAACTCGTTAGGGCCGCGGAAGAGAGCAGTGCTTTCATGAAAAAAAACCTTATTCAGAGGCGCTGTACGCCAAAAATTTAGTGCCTTAAAGACTAACACCCGCCGCTCCAGGCTGCATTAGCTGAAACGGCAGGTGTTGATCAGACCACAGATACCAAGAGAGGTTTAAGGCCTGTTGATACCAATAGGCCTTAGTACGTTATACCACTAGCGTAGGACAGTGTGCCGCACCCGCTACACGCTGAGAAACGCTGCCAAGCAGCAGGTTTTTCTCACCATTGGTGCCCTGGGCACCAATCACTATCAGGTCACACTCACGTTTATGGGCGAAGCGCACAATGGTACGCGATGGTCGACCGCCTTTAACAAACGCTCTGACCCGAACGCTATCGGCACCCAATTCGATCGCGTGAGCCTTCGCATGCACCGCGATTTCCGTGGCGTATTCTTTCAGTGCGTCATCGGGTATGTCGAGTTTATTTGGCCGCACCATGGAAAGCGATGCCTCCAACAAGCTGTGGTGCTTAAATACACACAGCAAGTAGAGTTCCGCGCCAGTTAGCAGATGCAGCCCAACAGCCTTCTCCAGTGCTCTAATTGCCCCTTTCGAGCCATCCACAGGCACTAAAATGCGATTAAACATGTGCGTTATCCTGGTGGTGGTTTAGCGGAAAGCAAGGTCGCGCAGGAACAGTGCAATCTGCGGATACGCGATAATCAGGCCGGCGGCAGTTACCAGCATAATAATAAAGGGGGGTGTCCCTTTTATTACTTCCCAGTAAGGCCGCTTAAATATCGCAATGGCCGTGAATATATCGCACCCAAAGGGTGGCGTTGCCGAGCCTATCGCAACTTGCAACGTGATCAGCACGCCGACCAATACAGGATCAAGCCCTGAGGCTGCAATTGCAGGCGCAAAAATCGGCGTGAGTACTAAAATCACCACAATGGGATCAACGAACATACAGGCGACAAAAAAAGCAATGGAAATGGCGATCAATACGCCTACCGGACCCGCTTCGTTAATCCCAAAAGTACCTAATATCGCTTGGGGAATTTGAGCAAACGAAATAACCCAAGAGAACCCATTCCCTGCCGCCACCAGAATAAAGACCACCGCAGTAATCAAGCCGGTTGATTTGGCAATGGTGAACATATCCGGAAGCTTTAAAGAACGGAAAATAACAAACTCAAGCAATACCGCGTACAACACACAAGCTGCCGCTGCTTCAGTAGGGCTAAATACTCCGCCGTAGATGCCGCCCACAATCAAAACCGGAAAGCCCAGTGGCCACAGTGCTTTCTGTACCGCTACAGCACGCTCTTTCCAGGTCGCTTTTGGCTCGGTAGGTACCTTATTAACAATGGCATAAATAATGCAGTAGACCGAGAACATCGCCAAAATCAACAACCCCGGTCCAATACCAGCAATAAACAGTTCGGCAATCGAGGTTTGGGAAATAACCCCGTAAATAATCATGCCAATGCTAGGGGGAATCAAAAAGGCAATATCGCTGGAGTTAATAATCAGCGCTAGCGTAAAAGGGTCTTTATAGCCCGCTTTAAGCATGCGTGGACGCAGCGGTGACCCTACAGCAACGACGGTAGCCTGGGTCGAACCAGACACCGCCCCAAACAGCGTACAAGACGTTGCCGTACTGACCGCTAGTCCGCCTTTTATATGCCCAACAAAGGTCATCACCATGTCAATCAGGCGATTTGCTGATTGGCCCCTGGTCATAATATCTGCAGCCAGGATAAACATGGGTACAGCAATGAGTGCGGTAGGACTAATCCCACGCATCATCTGCTGAATCATGGTTTCCATTTGTCCAAGGCCGCCAAAACTCATAAAGAAGCCCACAAAGGCGGCGGTCATCAATGGAATCATCATCGGGAAGCCGAGCAGCAGCAGCACGATCATGATGGTAATTATCGTTGCAGTCATGTGTCGTTCCTCGCGGCCTACACTTCCGTTTCGGTATCTTTATAGCCATCTACAACATGGGTCGAGAGATAGACATCCTTCGATATCATGTTGGTATAAGCTGTCATCAGGTACTGAATTCCCGTTACGGCAAACCCAACCGGCACCCATACATACATCCACCAAGCAGGAATACCGGTAGAAGGAAGACTGCGTCCACGCCCCATAATGGTTGTGATGTAACCCACCGAGTAGTAGCACAACACAAACATCACCAACGACGTGAACAGGCAAATAAAAATCATCAGCCAGCGACGACCGCCCGTGGGCAGCGCATCATAAATTGCTGACATACGAATATGCCGCCCGTGGCGTGCGGCATAGCCGATCCCGGCAAAGGTAACCAACACGATTAACATGCGGTTTACTTCCTCGGAAAAGTGCAGACTTTCCCCGAATACAAACCGCCCAATAACGTTAGCCACCGTATTAATTGCCATTAAGATAATACCGGTTGCAAGAATGACCGCTTCACCTTTGCTGATCCAGGTGTCAATCACCCCAAGCGGCCCCGGTAACATGGAGCGATAGTTTTTTTCAACAACATCGTCTTCGCTCATATCCATCGCAATTGCTCCTCTTGGCACCCATTGGGCTCTTCATCACTGTAGCGGCTATCAAAGCGATATCATTCAACGCTGATTGGCCGCACAGAGGATTAATGAAAAAGGGGCAGCCTGCGGCTACCCCTTATTAAGCTCAACGCTAACCAATATGATTAATCGTTGTTGACCGCTTCCAGGTCTTGTTTGAACTGCTCAAGTAGCGCGGCACCACGCTCGCCTGTCATTTCGACAAAGCGCTCTTCTACTTGCGGAGCACGGTCACGGAAGGCTTGAATCTGCTCTTCGTCAAGGCGGGTCACAGTAACGTCGTCAGACGCTTCCTGGATTTTTGCCAGCGACTCGTCTGCTAAGCCCGAGATATGCTCAATGATATGCTCGTACGCAGCTTCGGTAGCATCGCGTACCAATTGCTGGTCATCTTCAGACAAGCCTTCATAAAAGTCCTGGTTAGCCATCATCGCGGTAGTGAACCAGCCATGGCCAGTGAATACCAAGTTGGGCGATACTTCGTAAAGACCACCTGACTCTATCCAGAAAATCGGATTCTCCTGACCCTGCAAAATATTTGTTTGCAGGCCACCATAAACCTCACCCCAGGGTAGCGGCGTTGGGCTAGCACCAAAGGCACGGTACGTTTCTGCCAGCAGCGGGTTGGTCATGGTGCGGATATTTTTACCGCGCAGTTCTTCAGGCGACGTAATTGGTTCATTAACCGTCAGTACCATTTCACCTTCCGGATACATCTTCAGCAGCTCTAAGCCCTGCTCAGCATAAAGTTCTGGGAAAGTTTCATGGATAGCGGTGCTGGTGTTAAAAAACTCGATGACAGTTTCTTCATCGGTTGGCAGCAAGTAGGGTACGAAGAAGATTTGTGCTTCGGGAATCAGCGCCCCGGTGAAGCCTGGAGATTGGTTAACGAACTGGAGAATGCCCGCTTGGGTCTGCTCCATAATATCGTCTGACTCACCTAACTCACCGAAACGGTATACCTGAACGGTGTGATCAGAATTCTCTTCGACATACTCTTTGAATGCCATGGCGAAGACATCTTGCACATCGCCTTCGTACTCTTCGTGAGCGTAACGCCAATTGTCCGCCTGTGCAGCGGCGGTCATACCCAGCAGTAGTGCGCCTACGCTAGCCGTCGTCATTAACTTAGTGGTTAGTGAGCGAGTCGAAAAAGATTTGCTTGCCTTCATGCAGAGTTCCCCTTGCAGTGGTAAGCGCGCTATGCGAGTGCGCCAGAATCTAATTTTTGTATAACGCGAGCTGTATTCTGCTGTTGTGCCATCCGCTAACATACAGAAATGTTTCTGATATGCGTGGTTTATAAACTTAGTTCATAAAGCTTGTTCATAGAACCTGTTCATAAGACTTGCTCATAAAACCTGTCCGTAAAAACCTGCTCATAAAAACGTGTTCTTAAAGCTCATTCGAAGCCAGCCCATAAAAACTTGTTTATAAACAATCTTTATAAAAAATCGTGCATAAACACACTTATAACTGTGAATTAGCGAGCGAAAATAGATCGCCAATACGCGTTATTCAAAAATAGCTTAATTTTAGGCTAGCGTGATGGACTCAAGTGGTCAAGCTGGCAAGCCAGCACCTCAAAAGCGCGTAGCACGCTTTCGCGCGAGCGTTGCTCACTTTCCACATGAGTGTCAAATAGCGCATTAAAAAGCGTATCGTGCAGCCATTTGTCTACATCGTGCAGCCTAGGCTCTATATTTATTAACCGCCGATCATGCTCTGAGGCTTGCCAAGCCCACGCTTGCCAGCGTTGAAGATTTTCACGCTCTGCTTGCAGCTCAGCCTGCTGAATAGTTTTTCGCAGTGCAGCAATTGGGCCACTTTCTGCCGCCAGTGGCTTTAACTCACGGCGCAGTTGGCGCAGGGCCTCAGTTACCTGCTGCTGCCAGCCTAAACGCTCTTCGCGTATGACTCCCAATGCATCAGGGGCTGCTTGTATACCATGCTGATAAAGCCAGCAGTGGAACAGCAGCTCACATACATCAAGGCCAGCATCATCCTGCAATGTCAGGCAGGCGTGTTCAACGCCTGGCTTGGCATAGAGTTCCAGCGCAAAATCCCACAGTGAAGTCTGCCGCAAGCGCTGCAATCGGTTAGAATCGAGCATTGATTTACCCATTTTTTCGGGAGAAAGCATGATCGCACTGCGCCAAGTCGCCCTGCAACGGGGCACACAAACGCTACTCGATAGCGCAGACCTTACGCTACATAACGGCGTCAAGGCAGGCATTATTGGGGCAAACGGTGCCGGTAAGTCGAGCCTGTTTAAACTGCTGCTAGGAGAGCTGGGGCCTGACCAGGGCGACATTGAAATGAGTGGTGGTCAGCGTATAGCCCATATGGCCCAAGAAGTAGACGCCCTTGACCGCCCCATTGTCGAATATGTTTTGGACGGCGACCTTGCGCTGCGCCAAGCACAAAGTGATCTGCTTGCCGCCCGTGAAGCGGACGACGCCCACCGCGAAGCCGAACTACACGGGCTAATCGAGACCCTGGATGGCTATAGTGCTGAATCACGAGCAGCCCAGCTGCTCGTGGGACTTGGCTTTGTGCAAGCCGACCTGACCCGGCCACTATCAGACTTTTCTGGTGGTTGGCGCATGCGGGTAAACCTAGCCCGCACGCTGTTTATGCCCTCAGACTTACTGCTGCTTGACGAGCCAACCAACCACCTGGACCTGGATGCTTTGCTATGGCTAGAGCAGTGGCTAACCCGCTACCCAGGCACACTCTTGCTGATCTCCCACGATCGGGATTTCTTAGATGCGGTGTGTGATCATATTGTGCATATGCATCACAAAACCCTGGAGCTATATCGCGGTAATTACTCACGTTTTGAGCGCACCCGTGCCGAGAAGCTCGCCCTACAGCAGGCTGAAGCCGCCAAACAGCAGGCACGCCGCGAGGAAATTGAACGTTTTATTGCACGTTTTCGTGCCCAGGCAACGAAAGCTAAACAGGCGCAAAGCCGTGTAAAAATGCTGGAGCGTATGGGTGAGATTGCGGTAGCACACACGGATTCTCCATTTCACTTCTCCCTGCCTGCTGCCGACAAAACATCCCATCCGCTACTGGTGCTAGATCAAGCTACCCTTGGTTACCGTAGCGACGCGGGCGAAATCGCTCAGCTGGAGAAGGTCAATATCACGCTGCTGCCCGGTAGCCGCATTGGTCTGTTAGGCCCCAATGGAGCGGGCAAATCGACGCTGATCAAGTCACTGACCGGTGAGCTTGCGCTGCTAAACGGCAAGCGTGTCCCAGGTGAGCATTTAGCGATTGGTTACTTTGCCCAACATCAGTTAGAAGGGCTTGATGTCACTACGACACCATTTGTCCACGTACAGCGGCTCTCTCCGACGGCTAGCGATCAGGATATTCGCAACTTCCTGGGCGGCTTTGGATTTAAAGGCGACGATGCCTTTGGCAACGTAGCCACCTTCTCTGGCGGTGAAAAAGCACGCTTGGCACTGGCACTGGTCGCTTGGCAAAAACCTAACCTGCTGCTACTCGATGAGCCCACTAACCACTTGGATCTAGAGATGCGCGAAGCGCTAACTGAAGCGCTTGCCGGATTTGAGGGCACGGTAATTCTGGTCTCCCACGACCGTCACCTGCTACGCGCCACGGTGGATGAGTTTTGGCGGGTTGCTGACCACCGTGTAGAGCCTTTCGACGGTGATTTAGACGACTATCGCGTGTGGTTAAAGGCCCGCTTGGAAGAGAGCCGCCGGGATGTGCGCAGCGAAAAAAGCGAGCGCCAGGGGCAGCAGCCCAGCGGTGACCGTAAAGCCGCCCGTAAGGCCGCTGCGGAGCTGCGCGAAAAACTGCGCCCATTAAAAAAGCAGCGCGACCAAGCTGAAAAAGCCATGGAAAATGCACAACAGGCACTTGAAGATGTAGAAGCAGTACTCGCTGACCCAGCGTTATACACTGACAGTGCACGAAAGGCCGAGCTGACCCAAGCACTTGCCCAGCAAGCCGAGATTAAGGCCCGCCTAGATCGTACGGAGCAAGCTTGGCTTGCCGCCGAAGAAGCGCTAGAGGCCATGGAAGCCGAGCTGCTGGCAAACGAGAACGCATGACTGCGGGCATCAGCCCTTAGCTTTCCAGCAAAAAAGTGACCGGCCCGTCGTTAACCAGCGCTACCTGCATGTCAGCGCCAAACCGGCCGGTCGCCACTTGAGGCCACGCTGCGTAGGCTCGGCTAACCAAGTACTCAAACAGTCGCTCGCCATCTGCAGGCGGTGCGGCACTGGAAAAGCTGGGGCGCAGCCCTTTGCGGGTATCAGCGACCAATGTGAACTGGGAAACCAACAAAAGCCCCCCTTCAGCCTGCTGCAGGTTGTGGTTCATCTTATCGTCAGCGTCGCTAAATACGCGGTAATTCAGCAGTTTGTGAAGCAGTTTATCGGCATCTGTCTCGCTATCGCTCTTCTCCACCCCTACCAGCGCCAGCAACCCGTGGTTAATTTCGCCAACCACCTCGCCTTTTACGGTGACACTGGCATTTTTTACCCGCTGAATTAATGCTTTCACACTTGCCCCTTGGGATGTTTTCTATAGTGGGCACAGTGTAATCGTCGTCAGGCGATTCAACCAAAACTCGTCGCTAGACTAGTGGGGCAAAAGCATATGACAGAAGCCTTCTTCTAGCAGGCGCTCGACATATCACTGTCTCACCAGGCACGGCACAACATCAAATCGCAATGGGGTTCATTAAGCAGCATCTCGGCTAACTGACTGGTGTGATGTGGCTGGCCGCGGCTGCCCACCATGACTAGGTCAGGAGAGTGGCGCTTCATATAGTCATGTAATACATCGCAAGGCTGGCCTTGCTCCAGCACTAGCTCTACCTCAGGCACGCCGTCAAGCTCACGCATCAAGCCCTCTACCTCGCTATCAAGCGCTTCACGCAAGCGAGTTACTTCATGGTCGCGCCACTGGGCGTAGTAGGTTTGCGAACCTAACTCCCGCTCGCCAGGTAGGCTCCATGCATGCAGTAGTGTCAACTTGGCCTCAGGAAAACGCACCAATGCCTCTTTTAGGGTTTGACGAGCGGCAAGTGAAAAATCTATCGGCACCAGAATATGCTGCCACGGCTGAGTGGGAAGGTAAGACGCTACCACTACAGGGCAAGGAGCGCTGCGCAACACTCGCATGACAGTGGTGCCCGAAAGCAGGTCTTTTTGGCCGCGCTTACGGTGCATCCCCATAATAATCAGCGAGGCATGACGTTCATGGGCTTCTCTGACGATCTCCACATGAGGAGAGCCCACTAACGTCTGAATCATCAGCGCCGGGGCCTCTAGGGCATAATCCTCGCGTAGGTCCGTCAGCGTTGCGCTAATGTCTTCGCTGACGGCACGTTCAACCTCGTGGAGCACACGATGGGGCAAGTAAGGGTCGAGCACATGCAAAATATCAAGGTGGGCGCCCTGGGCGTAGGCAAGGCGCAGGGCGCGGGCGAAGGCGGCACGGTTATCCTGGGAGAGGTCGGTGGCAAATAGCAGGGTCTGAGACATAACACAACTCCTTGGCCGAGCACTCGGCACAGTCGTGAAGCAAGCAGCACTCTTCAGCATGGTGCCCGAATGCGCATACCGCAAGCAGTCTCGCCTTTCTATTGTGCAATGCAGACCTATTCGCTGAGCCAGGTCAACCTATTGCCATGGGCAGCGCTTACTGCTGCCAGCTGGTTACCACCATGCATGAAAATGATGGACCGGGCCACGGCCTTTGCCAACGCTTAACCGCGTGCTCGCTTCTAAGGCCGCATGCAGCCACCTTTTTGCCTCACTAATCGCCTCAATAGGCGCATCAGCGGCAGCGTCCTCAGGTAGCGCTGCCAAGCAAGCGGCAATCGCTGAAGAGAGCGCACAGCCCGTGCCATGCAGGTTTTCAGTCGCAATACGTGATGCAGGCAGCCATGTATGGGCATTGGGCGATGCTAATAAATCGGGACAGGTTGCGCCCCGCAAATGTCCACCTTTGAGTACCACATAAGGGGCGCCCAGTTGCGTTAGCCCTGGCAACATGGCTTCCATCTCATCCAGCGAGGTAGGCGCCTGGCAGCCCAGCAGCACAGCAGCCTCAGGCAGATTAGGGGTAATCACGTCTGCTAACGGCACCAGAATATCGCGCACCGCACGAATACCTGCATCGTCTACCAAAATATCACCGCTTTTTGCCACCATCACTGGGTCCAGTACAATCCAGCGTGGCCGGTGCTTGCTCAATACCTCCGCAATCACCTCAGCAACATCACGGCTAGCTACCATGCCGATTTTTACAGCATCTATGCTGACATCACCCAGCAGGTGCTCTAGCTGCTCACGTATCACCTGAGGTGGCACCGGATAGACGGATGCCACGCCACAGGTATTTTGCGCAATGACAGCAGTAATCACGTTGGTGCCGTAGACCCCCAACGCTGAGAAAGTTTTTAAATCGCCCTGCAGACCTGCTCCACCAGAAGGATCGGAGCCTGCGATAGTCAGTACATTGGCAACGTGCGTCATACCGCTTCCTCTTTACAACACTGATGGTAGCCAGGTGGCGAGTCCTGGGAAAAAGGCCAGTGCCAACAGCATGCTTAACTGTAGAAGAATAAAGGGGATCACCCCTTTATAAATGGCCGAGGTAGGCACGCTCTGGGGGGTTACGCCACGCAAATAGAACAGCGCAAAGCCAAATGGCGGAGTCAAAAACGAGGTCTGCAGATTCACCGCAATCATGATGCCAAGCCAAATGGGGTCGACGCCCATGGCCAGTAATACCGGTCCGACAATCGGTACAACAACGAAAGTAATTTCAATAAAATCAAGAATAAAGCCCAGCAGGAAAATTACCAGCATGACCACGAGCGTAGCGCCTACCACCCCGCCGGGCATGGATTCAAACAGATCGGTAACAAGCTCTTCGCCCCCATAGGCACGGAAGACTAGCGAGAAGAGCGCCGCCCCAATCAAAATCAGAAATACCATGCTGGTAACTTGCGCAGTCGAATACAGCACCTCTTTCAGCATAGTGAGGTTCAGGCGGCGGTTAGCCGCAGCCAAAAGCAGCGCACCAAACGCACCTACAGCTGACGCTTCGGTGGGCGTGGCAAACCCACCTAAAATGGAGCCTAAAACGGCGACGATAAGCAGTACGGGGGGTAATAAACCTTTTAATAGCAGCGGCCAAATGCTGCCAGTATGGCCCAACTCCGCTTTCAAGGCGGCACGGTCTGCTGCAGGTGCTGCTGAGGGCTTCAGCCAAGCCACTATTAACAGGTAGATGATATATGCAATGACCAGCAGCAACCCGGGAACCAAGGCACCAATAAACAAGTCGCCAATAGAGAGCGTTTTTGGACTCCATACCCCCATCGACAGCTGCGCCTGCTGGTAAGCATTAGACAGCACATCGCCCAGCAGAACGAGCGCAATAGAGGGTGGAATAATCTGCCCTAAGGTGCCTGTTGCACAGATAGTTCCAGTGGCCAAAGAAGGAGAATAGCCGCGTTTCAACATGGTAGGTAGCGATAGCAGTCCCATCGTTACCACAGTCGCGCCCACAATACCGGTGGAGGCTGCCAACAGCATGCCTACAATCACTACTGCGATACCTAGCCCGCCCCGCAGTGCGCCGAATGCCATTGCCATCGCATCAAGCAGCGTTTCCGCTACGCGGGACTTCTCTAGTAGCACTCCCATCAAAACAAACAGCGGCACAGCCAACAGCGTTTGGTTGGTCATAATGCCGTAAAGCCGGTTAGGCATTGCGTTCATCATACGGGATTCAAAAGGCACTGCGACGCCCATGGACTGCAGCATTAAGCCAAAACCTGCAAACGCTAATGCGGTACCCGCCAACGCTAACGCCACCGGATAGCCAAGCATAAGGACCGCACACACGGTGGCAAACAGCACCAGTGGCATAAATTCCAGTAAGGTAGCCAGCACTAGAGAACCTCCTCATGTTCGTGGGAGGCGTTGGATAGCTTGCCGCGAATAATGAGTGTCTGGCGCATCAACTGCGCAACCGCCTGCAGCAGAAGTAGCCCAACCATAACTAGAATCAGCGTTTTTAAGAGGAATACGCCCGGAATACCACCATCGGGTGAACGCTCCATCACGGCCCAACTGCTGCGCACATAGCTAAAACTGCTAATCGCAATAAATAGCGCTACGGGAATAAGCAGGAAGAGCGTACCTAGCAGGTCAACCCAAGCACGGCCACGCTCTGAGAAGCGTCGATAAAAAATGTCGACCCGTACATGGCCATCACGCTTAAGTGTCCAGGCCGCACCCAGCATGAAAACAGCGGCATGCATATACATAACCGACTCTTGCATCACAATACTGTTGATACCTATGAAGTAGCGCATCACCACAACAGCGAATTGAATCACCATCATGATAATCACTAACCAGGCAATGGCCCGGCCTACCCCTTCGGTCAAGCAGTCGAGCCAACGCAATAGACGTGGCTCCTGGGCATTTGCGCACATTGGCGATGTCCTGCATTAATAAAACGGCCCAGAATCATCGCTGATTCTAGGCCAGACGTCATCCCCTTAACACATGATTCGTCGCCAAGCAGTAATTTATACGCTGATTAGTCGTATTAACCCTTGTGGGCTAAACGTGCAGCCTCTGCGTCGGCTAAAGAATTCAGGCAAGCACTGGGAAGCGGTAAATCTACGGCAATCGGCAAGTGGTCAGAGAACAAGTGATCCAGCACGCGTACTTCAGCGGCTTCGAGTGTTTGTGAGAGCAAAATATGATCCAGCGCTCGACGTGGCTGCCAGGAAGGATAGCTTAACAGCGGTTTGACAGGGTGTAGCGGCAACGAGGTACTAAAGCGCGCGTGGGCATGCAACTGCTCAGGCGTACAATTCAAATCCCCCATCACTACCACATGACGAAGCGGCTCGATAATGTCGCTCAGGTAGTTAAGCTGACGCACACGTCCACGATGACTCAACGCCAAATGGGCCACAAAGATGTGCAGTGCGTCTGGCCCATCGCCATAGCGCACATGTATCGCGCCACGACCAGGCAACGCTCCTGGTAAACGGTGCTCTTCAATACGGCTAGGCACTAAACGGGAAAGCAGGCCGTTACTGTGCTGGGCAAGACGCCCAAGATTACGGTTCAACTGCTGGAAGTAGTGGGGAAACCCCGCCTGGCAAGCGAGGAATTCCACTTGGTTAATACTGCCAGAGCGGAAGCTTCCACCATCGACTTCCTGCAGCCCAACAACATCAAACTGACCGAGCACCTCCCCCATCATCGCCAGCCGTTTTAAGCGCTGTGGATGGGGCAAAAAATGCTGCCAGCTACGGGTCACGTAGTGGTGATAAGCAGAGGTTTGAATACCTACCTGCAAATTAAATGTCAGTAGCTTCAAATGGCCCTCATCCAATAGCGATTTCCCACTATTGGAAGCGAGGCCACCTGTTAAGCCGCCTACATGACCTTTCTCTAACACTGTTATTCTGCACGCTCACTGCGTACACGCTCGATTAAAGCCTCCGCAACTTGAGGCATGTTTTCAAGGCTACCTGCCGTGCTGGGAGTGATCACATAGCGACCATCTACCACTAGCGCAGGAACCCCCATCAAACGCATTTCTCGCATGCGGCTGTGCGCTTTATTGACTTCACTACGTACGCTGAATGAACCCAGCGCTTGTTTTGCCTCTTCTTTCGAAACACCGTAGTCAGCAAAAAACGCTGCAATGTCATCTGCATCGGTTAGCGAGCGGCCATCTTCATGAATGGCCTCGAAAAAATCTGCATGCAGCTTTTCTTCAATTCCTAGCGACTGGGCAGCATAAAAGGCATTGGCGTGGGTATTCCAATCACCGCCCATGGTGGCAGGCATGTGCACAATGCTGACATCGTCTCCAAGTGTTTCGTACCACTCGCTTACAGGCGTTTGCAGACGGTAGCAGTGCGGGCATCCGAACCAAAACGCTTCGGTCACTTCGATCTGTCCATCATCTACGTTTGTCGCTACGGGGGAGGCAAGGAGCGTGTAGTGCTGACCTTCAACCAATTGCTGAGCATTGACGGTAGCAGCAAGGCCCAGACCAGCCAGCGCAACCATTAACGTTTTAAACATAGCGAGAATTCTCCGAGGATAAGCGAAGGCTGAGACCGTCAACGGAAGCCCGAGGTTCCCCGCTTGGCCAACTTAATGAAACAAAAGGGGGAACCCAAGAGGTTACGCTTAGTGCAAGCCCAACAGATAGTTGGCTACCGCTTCCATATCGTTGTCGCTCATTTTTGCAGCGATATCACGCATGATATTGTTCGCGTCGTTAGCCCGTTCGCCAGCTGCAAAATCCTGCAGGGTGGCGATGGTATACTCTGCATGCTGGCCGGAAAGCGCCGGATAAACCGCGCTGCCAATACCTACGCCGGTCGGTGTATGGCAGGCACTACAGGCAGGAATACCTTTTGCCATATCACCTGCACGGTAAAGCTCTTCACCACGCGCCAGAAGTTCAGCATCTTCGTCACTGGTTTGACCCAAATTGGCGTTTTGCCCAGCGAAGAAGGCAGCCACATCCCAGGCATCCTGATCAGAGTAGCCGTCAACTTGACCAGCCATGGTGGGAACCACACGGTTGCCATCGCGAATATCCATAATCTGCTTGGCAAGATAAGACATCTGCTGTCCTGCCAAGTTAGGAAAAGCACCCGAGGGGCTGATGCCCGTTTGACCATGACAGGCCGCACAGGTTTGGGCCATTTCACGACCAGCGGAAGCATCAGCCTCAGCTTGATAGTCGGTTTGCGCGTGGGCGGTGCCAACGGCACCCATGGTAATTGCCAGGCTTGCCAGTAACTTTCTCATTGCTAGTCCACTATGCCGTTTGATTATTGACTGGTACGCATCCTGGGCGCTGCCCAGGTTCAGCACTTTACCAGGGTCAGCTCCGCCAAAACGAACAACATGTCGTGTTGGTCGCTGCTGGCTAGAGCGCGATGGTACACTAGCGCCCCAGGTCGCAGTTATAAACATCTTGCATTATAACGAATCACCCTAGCGGCGGGAATGCAAGTCCAAGACTGCTTTAGGGGTAATTCGTCGCGGTACCGCTTTTTTTCACGTTAATGTGATGAAAACGGGCCGTTTATACGTTCGTTTTTCAGGATTAAGTCCATGACTACCCCCCATAATAGCCTAGTCACTCGGCTGAACTACCCCACTGCTCGCTTTATCATCAGTGCACCAACGCTTGCGCTTTGTCCTGATGATACCGGTGCGGAAGTAGCCTTTGCCGGGCGCTCCAACGCGGGAAAATCGAGCGCGATTAACGCGCTGACCCAGCAGACCGCGCTGGCTCGCACCTCGAAAACACCGGGCCGCACCCAGCTGATTAACTTTTTTAGCGTAATGAACGATGAGTCGCGACGCTTGGTCGATTTACCTGGCTACGGTTACGCCAAAGTGCCTGAATCAGTCAAACTAGAGTGGCAAAAGCACTTAGCAGAGTATCTTCGCAACCGCTTTAGCCTACGCGGCCTAGTACTGCTAATGGACGTGCGTCACCCACTCACCGAGTTCGACCAAATGATGCTCAACTATGCTGACCAGCGTGCAATGCCGGTGCATATTCTGCTCACTAAGTCCGACAAGCTTAAAAAGGGCCCGGCCAGTGCTGCGTTGCAAAAAGTTCGATCGCGCCTCAAAGAGTGGGAGGACTTAGTCTCGGTACAGCTTTTTTCCTCGCTTAAACGCGACGGCGTAGACACACTTTCTCAAAAGCTGGACCAGTGGCTGCATACCCCGGTCCAGCCAGAGCAAGACCAGCCTTCCGCTTAAGCTGCTCACAGCCACAGCGCTTAACTGCGCTTTTCCAGCCACTCAATTAGGCTGGGCAGTTCTTTAATATGAGCAATGCGGTGGACACGCGCAGGTAGCGCCTGATCACCGCGCTCGGCTACCCAAGCGGCATGCATCCCCAATTGCTGGGCTGGTAGCACATCTTCTTGCCAAGAGTCGCCCACATGCATGGCACGGTTCGGTACCACATTAAGCCGCTCAAGAGCGGTAAGAAATGGCTTGGGATCTGGCTTGGGCGCTAGCAACTCACCTGCTGCAATCGCAACAGGAAAGTAGCTGGCCAAGGGTTGGCGCTTCAAGTGAATATTGCCGTTCGTAATCGCGGCCAAGTGGTACCGTTCAGCTAAGGTGGCCAGTAACCCAGCAGCTTCAGGGTGAGGCGTTACCTGCACCCGTAAACGGTGAAATTCGTTCATTGCGCCAGCTGCCCAAAGCAGTGCTGCACTGCGCGCCAGGCCCTGCGACTCTAGTTGTGCCTCAAGCGCTCGTAACCGTAACCAGGTAAAGTCTCCACGCCGCTCAGGTACTCGCTGCGCCCACTGCTGGCGACGGTGCAAATAATCCGTCACGCCCTGTTCATAGTTCAGTGTTAACGGTGACTCCTGACGTGCTTCACGCCACACCGCCAGTGCCTCTAACAGCCAACGATAGTGCCCCTCTTCGGTTTTTAACATTACCCCTTGGTTATCCCAAAGCGTGTCATCAAGATCAAAGGTAATCGCTTGCAAAGAGGACATGGCTAGCTCCGGGTAGGGCGGCGTTTAGCACGTGGGTGAGCGGCGTCGTAACTTTCAGCTAAGTGCTGCCAATCGAGCCGCGTATACACCTGGGTAGTGGATAAATTGGCGTGGCCAAGCAGTTCCTGGACCGCGCGCAGATCCTGGCTAGATTCCAAGAGATGGCTAGCAAATGAGTGGCGCAGGCGATGGGGATGCAAATGCTCAGGTAGGCCGCGCTCAATAGAGAGCAGCGCTAAGCGCTTTTGAATAGCCCGATGCCCCAGGCGCTTACCGCGCTGACCGACGAATAGCGCTAACTCACCAGCAGGCGCTAACCCTTCGCGGCAGGTAAGCCAGACTGTCAACGCCTGATGAGCGCGGCTACCCACCGGCACTTGACGGGGTTTACTGCCTTTACCCATCACTCGTACATGGTTAGCGGTTAAGTGGTCTAAATCCAGCGCCGCCAACTCTGCCAAGCGCAAGCCGCTGGAATAAAACAGCTCCAACATGGCTTGATCACGTACCGCTAGTGGCGAGCCATCGTGAGGAGTATCCAAAAAGCGCGCCAAGGCGTCTACATCTACCGGTCTGGGCAGGTGGCTTGGCTGTTTGGGGGTGCGCAGCAGGCTCACAGGGTTATCCGCCAGCACGCCCTGTTTAACCAAGAAGTCAGCAAAGCGCGAGAGCGCAGCGCGCCTGCGTGCCAAGCTTCTAGGTGCCAAACCACGGCTGCGCTCCGCACCTAAAAATGCCCTTAGAAAAGGCGCATCCAACGCGCAGGGGTCAGTGACACTCCGCTGTTCCGTAAAGCGGCAAAGTGCAGCCAAATCCTGGCGATAGGCTGCTACCGTGGCGGGGCTTGCGTGAGCTGCCAGCGCCGCTAAATAGCACTCAACCTGCTCTGCCAATAGCATGTCAGGCACGGGACTCAAGCCGCATCAAAAGTCGCGCGACGATATCTCCCAGGTACTCGGTAAACAGCGTATCCATGCTGGCGCGGTAGCATTCAGGGTCGGGACTGGCTAGCAGTAAATACCCCAGCGGCTCCCCTGCCGAAAGGCGTGAGATTGCGCAGGAACCTGCTTTACGAGGCACCTTGGTATGAGGCAGTAGGCACTTCCAGTCGCTAACACTCAGTTTGGCACAGCGGCTAGTGCGACCATCCAACAACGCTGCTAAGCGAGCGCTGGCATGCTGATCCAGCACATGGCGCGGAGGCTGGGGAGGTGTCGGCTCACTATCACTTAGCGTCGCGGGGCACCATAGCGCCATAGAGGGAGTATCGAAGTGCTCACTTAACTGGGTTGCTAACGTTTGAGCCAGCGTATCGCGATCTTGCGCTTCTACCAGCGCTAGCAGTGTTTCTCTTAAGCGACGGTACTGGGCCTCGTTATGCCGAGCTGTTTCTAGCAAGTGTTCAAGGCGCCCTTCGGCTTTTTCAGCGCGCTCGCGTAAGTCCATAACCAGCCGTTCAAGCAGAGATACGGCGCCATCGATATGTGGATGCGGTACTTTGAGCTGCTGTAATAACCCTTCCCTACCGACAAAAAAATCGGGATGACGGGCTAACCAGAACGCCACTTGATCAGGGTCGAGCGTCTTGCGCGGCTCAGGGGCTTGAGACATCGCCGTTCTCCTCGAATTAGGTGAGTGCTACACGACCATCAAAGACCCGCGTAGCAGGCCCTACCATAACTAACGATGCTTCAGGATCAGGCCACTCAATGCTGAGCTGGCCACCAGGCAAATGTACCGTAACGGGGCTTTTCAACAGCCCCTGACGGATACCGCTAGCCACAGCGGCACAGGCTCCGGTACCACAAGCAAGGGTCTCGCCACTACCACGCTCGAACACTCGCAAGCGGATCTCACTGGGCGATACTACTTGCATAAAGCCTACGTTGACCCGTTTGGCAAAGCGTGGATGCGCTTCAATTAATGGACCTAGCCGCTCAACCGGTGCGGTGGCTACATCGTCAACCTGGAGTACAGCATGGGGGTTGCCCATGGAGATAGCACCGATATGCAACGTTTCCCCCGCTACTTCCAGCGCATGTAGCGGCTGATCGCCAGGAGCTTCAAAGGGTAATGTGGCAGGATTAAAGCGCGGCTTGCCCATATCCACGCGCACCAATCCATCGTGTTGCACATGCAGAACCAGCGGACCACCAGCAGTTTCCACGTGGATTTCATGCTTATGGGTCAGGCGCTGATCACGTACAAAGCGAGCAAAACAGCGCGCACCGTTACCACAGTTCTCCACTTCACTACCATCTGCGTTGTAGATACGGTAGCGAAAATCCATATCCGGATCTCGAGGCGGCTCTACGATCAGTAGCTGATCAAAGCCAATACCAAAACGGCGATCCGCCAGTTGGCGAATCTGCTCATCTAGCAACTTTGCACGTTGGGTAACTAGATCAACGACCATAAAGTCATTACCCAAGCCATGCATTTTGGTGAAGTGGAGCAGCATCAATGCCTCCCTTCAGGTAGCAGCGCCTCACCAGCCCACAGGCTCTCCAAGCTTTCTCGAGCGCGTACTACGTGATAAGTGCTGCCATCCACCATGATCTCTGGAGGGCGCGGGCGACTGTTATAGTTTGATGCCATCACAAAGCCATAAGCCCCTGCTGAGCGCACTGCCAGCAGGTCACCTTCTGCGATAGCCAACTCGCGCTCTTTACCCAGGAAGTCGCCGGTTTCACATACTGGACCAACCACATCGTAAACCGCTTGCTGACGACTCTGACGCGTATCCACTGGCACAATGGCCTGCCACGCCTGGTACAGAGCTGGGCGGATTAGGTCATTCATAGCGGCGTCAACAATCGCAAAGTTCTTGGTTTCGCCAGGCTTTAAGAACTCCACTCGGGTCAGCATCACGCCAGCATTAGCGGCTATCGAACGGCCCGGTTCAAACAGCAGGGTTAGCGTCTCACCGCCGCTCCAGCGCGAGAGGCGCGCCAGCAACTGGCTGGCATAATCAAACGGCTGGGGTGGTTTTTCATCGCGGTAAGGCACACCCAAGCCACCGCCTAAATCGAGATGGTCGATTTCAATACCACGCTCACGCAACCGCTCCATCAGTACTAAAAGCCGCTCTAGAGCATCCAAAAACGGAGCAGTTTCAGTCAACTGGGAACCGATATGGCAATCAAGCCCGGTCACGCGCAGGTTGGGAAGACTAGCAGCCAATTGGTAAACATCCAGCGCATCATCCACTGGAATACCAAACTTATTGTCTTTCAACCCGGTGGAGATATACGGGTGGGTACCAGCATCCACATCGGGATTGACCCGCAGTGAAACCGGTGCAATTTTACCCAGCTCTCCCGCCACACGATTCAAACGCTCAAGCTCGGGGCGAGACTCGACGTTGAAGCACTTAATGCCCACCTCTAACGCCCGCGCCATCTCTTGAGGCTGCTTGGCGACGCCTGAGAAAACCACTTTTGACGGCGCGCCACCAGCCTTCAGCACACGCTCCAGTTCGCCCGCCGAGACGATATCAAACCCTGCGCCTAGTTTTGCCAGCAGCCCCAAAACAGCGATATTGGAGTTGGCTTTTACTGCATAGCAAATCAGGTGCGGGTGGCTACCTAACGCTTCGGTATAGGCACGGAAATGGCGCTCAAGTGTAGCCTTTGAGTAGACGTAGCACGGTGTGCCCATCTCAGCGGCCACCTGGGTGAGCGGTACGTCTTCGGCAAACAAAACGCCGTCACGGTAATTAAAGTGATCCATTAACCCTCCTGAACAGCGGCCGCATTAGCAGTGAACGCATTATCGTCTGGTAAATAGAGCGGCCCTTTCTGGCCACAACCTACTAACAGCAGTGCGGCCAGCAACACCGCACTGGCCTTAGTCACATAACACTTCATGCAGCACCTTTAAGTGTTGCCAGTGCTTCGCGGGCACGACTTGCTGCAGCGCGCACTTGGTCAGGCGCAGTGCCGCCGATGTGGTTACGGGCTGCCACGGAGCCTTCCAAGGTCAATACCTCGAACACGTCCTGCTCGATAATGGTGGAGAACTGCTGCAGCTCCTCCAGGGTCATTTCTGAAAGATCTTTCTTGGTTTTCAGTCCATAAGCCACTGACAGGCCAACAATTTCGTGAGCATCACGGAAGGCAACACCTTTACGCACGAGATAATCCGCGAGATCCGTGGCGGTCGAGAAACCGCGCCGAGCCGCTTCATACATGCTCTCTTTCTTCGGCTCGATAGCGGGTACCATATCGGCAAAGGCTTTTAAGCAGTCGCGTACGGTGTCTACCGCATCAAACAGTGGCTCTTTGTCTTCCTGGTTATCTTTGTTGTAGGCCAGCGGCTGCGACTTCATTAGCGTTAGCAGTGCCATTAAATGTCCATATACGCGGCCGGTTTTACCACGTACCAGCTCGGGCACATCAGGGTTTTTCTTCTGCGGCATGATAGAGGAGCCAGTGCAGAAACGGTCAGGCAGATCAATAAAATCAAACTGGGCGCTGGTCCACAACACTAGCTCTTCGCTCATACGCGAAAGGTGCATCATTAAAATGCTGGCAAAGCTGGTGAATTCGATAGCAAAGTCACGATCAGAGACAGCATCCAGGGAGTTTTCTGCCGGACGTTCAAATCCAAGCAGCTCAGCCGTCACGTGGCGGTCAATGGGGTAAGTAGTGCCCGCCAGCGCAGCAGCGCCTAGGGGCAGCACATTGACCCGCTTGCGGCAGTCAAGCAAACGCTCGTGGTCGCGGGCCAACATCTCTTGCCAAGCCAACAGGTGGTGCCCAAAGGTGACCGGCTGTGCTGTTTGCAGGTGGGTAAAGCCAGGCATAATGGTGTCAGCTTCACGGTCGGCAAGCTCAATCATACCTTCACGCAGACGCACCAACTCTGCTTCAATGACGTCGATTTCATCGCGCATAAACAGGCGAATATCGGTGGCGACCTGATCGTTACGCGAACGCCCAGTGTGCAGTTTCTTTCCAGTAATGCCGATTTTATCGGTCAAACGTGCCTCGATGTTCATGTGCACATCTTCAAGCGGTACCGACCAGTTAAATTCCCCCCGCTCGATCTCACCCTGAATCTCGGTCAGACCGTTAAGAATGGCGTCACGCTCTTCGTCACTGAGCACACCCACTCGCGCCAGCATAGTGGCGTGGGCAATGGACCCTCGGATATCCTGGTGTGCCAGGCGCTGGTCAAAATTCACAGACGCAGTGAAGCGTGCGACAAAGGCATCGGTGGGCTCGCTAAAGCGACCGCCCCAGGACTGGTTAGTAGCTTGGCTCATCGGAGGCATATCCTGCTGACAGAACTAATGGAATCGTTAAGCGAAAGTGTACCAGAGTCACTGCACCCAGCGGCATGCCGTTTTTACGACAGTAGTTGCTTCAGAGGTCGACAGCTCTACGGGGCAGGCGTTTTATGCAGTGCTTCGCTTAAATTTAACCGGTTATTTTTACTGTGTGGCCGGGTGCTTTATGATGAGACTTATCACAGTTTGTCGCGCCGTGTCAGCGGCCAAGGGAGAATAACAGTGTCATCCATCACTAAATTGCGCATCGCCACGCGTAAAAGCCAGTTGGCCATGTGGCAGGCCGAGTACGTCCGCGACCGTTTGATGGCGGCACACAACGGCTTGGAAGTCGAGCTAGTACCCCTCTCCACCAAAGGGGATAAGATTCTCGACACGCCACTTTCAAAAATCGGCGGTAAAGGGCTGTTCGTTAAAGAGCTGGAAGACGCCATGTTAGACGGCCGCGCCGATATCGCTGTTCACTCCATGAAAGATGTACCTATGCACTTTCCAGAAGGACTGGGGCTTTCAGTAATTCTAGAAGGCGCTGACCCTACCGATGCGTTTGTTTCTAACCACTATAACAGCATTGATGAGCTGCCTGAGGGAGCACGTATTGGCACAGCCAGCCTACGCCGCGGCCTGCAGATACGCGAAGCACGCTCAGACATTCAAATCCTTAATCTACGCGGTAATGTGCAAACACGACTGGCAAAATTAGATGCCGGTGAATTTGAGGCGATCATTCTTGCCACATCGGGGCTCAAACGTCTGGGACTTGATGAACGTATTGCCCAAGCACTGCCCCCTGAAATTTGTCTTCCTGCCTGTGGTCAAGGGGCACTGGGGATTGAGTGCCGCTTGCACGATCCTGAGCTGATCAGTTTACTGGCACCATTAGATGACCCCGACACGGCAACTCGCGTGCGCGCCGAACGCGCCATGAACACCCGTTTAGAAGGGGGGTGCCAAGTTCCTATCGGCGGTCATGCAGTACTCGATAAAGCCAATGATACAATTTGGCTGCGCGGCTTAGTGGGTAACCCAGAAGGAACCGAAGTGCTACGAGCAGAAGGTAGCGGCTCTATCCATGAGCCTGAAGCACTGGGTATCCGTGTTGCGGAAGACCTGCTTGACCAAGGTGCAGGGGACATCCTGGCTGAGGTTTACGGCAACAACGTATGACCCAGCCGGTACTGATTTGCCGCCCCGGTGAACGTGGCGAGGCCCTTGCCTCCGCGTTACGCACCCAAGGCGCATGGGTAGAGCCACTGGACGTCATGCAACTTGAAGCGCTGCCTGAAGATGCCATACAGCGTCGACTCTGGATGGATATTGATCAGTACCATAAGATAGTCGTGGTCAGCCCCTTTGCTGCCGAATGTTTAAGCGCAGCGCTGGAACGTTATTGGCCACAGCTTCCTGTGGGAATTGATTACTATAGCGTTGGGCGCTCTACCGCTTATACCCTCTACGAACAGTTAGGGGTGCGTGTTCATATTCCTGCACCTTCTAGTGGGGAGGATACTAGCGAGGCATTGTTGTCACTTGCTTCGCTGAAAACGCTTACCCACCAACGAGTGCTGCTGGTAGCAGGTGAAGGCGGCCGCACGCTACTCACCGAGACACTAGAAGCACGTGGCGCAGAAGTAACCCGTGTAGAGGTGTATCGACGTGTGTATCAACCACCGTCGCCGACTATGCAGCAGCGTCTTATTTCAGGCGATTATCGGGCGTTAATCGCTACCAGCGGCGAACTGCTTGAACATCTGGCAAAATGGTGTAATCAAGCAGCGTTGAACCAACCGCTAATCGTTTCCAGTCACCGTTTAGCTAAACTGGCCGGTAAACTGGGTTTTTGTGACCTCAAGGTGGCGTCGGGAGCAACGCCGGCTGCGCTGGTAGCTGCGTTGGATCGGTCCTGCAACCCAAAGGGTGCCGATGTCGATCAAGGAACTTAATAAGGGCTAGCGACAGATGAGCAAACAACTAAATGATCAGGAAGGCGTACGGAAAGCGTCTGCCGATGTATCACAAGATGGCGCTACGCCGAGCGATACTGCCGTGCCCGCCTCTTCAAACAGCGCGCCTGCGGGGCCAGCATCCTCTTCTTACGCGGCTAAGAACAGTCGTTCTCGCCGACGCAATAAAGGCGGCTACACTCCCACACCATCAAACCAGGATTCAGCTAGTACCGCCCCCGTAGCACCAAACGGTAACACGGCCCAAGCCCATGTTGAGCAAAACAGCACTAGTGCTGCGAGTAAAGACAGTACTGCTAGTAAGGATCGCACTGCGCCCAAAGATACTGCTGTAAATAGCACAGCAGCTTCCAGCAGCAGCCCTAAAGGCACCCCACCGCCAACCAGCGGGGGTGGTGGCAGCCACCATTCTGGTAACGGCAGTGGCAGCAAAAGCGGAGTACTGGCAATTGCGTTGGTGGTTATCCTTACGGTGGCCTTGGTGCTGGTTGCGTGGCAAGGCTGGCTGCGCCTGGATAGCCAGCAGCAGCGTTTGGACGAACTCGCCCAACAGGCTGAAAGCAGTGCATCGCAACAGGCCGTCAGTGACCTTGAGTCTCGCATCAACAGCGGAGAAGCGGAACGCAACCAAGCGCTTGATAGCACCATGAGTGAGCTACGTAGCGAGCTTGATAGCTATCGCAGTGATATCGATGGCACCTTGGATCAAGTGCTAGCCCAGCTATCACAGGAGCAGGAAACCGATGAACGCGACTGGCTACATGCCGAAGCCGCCTATCTGCTTCGCTTAGCCAACCAGCGTCTGCAGTTTGAAGGCGATGTTGATGGTGCGGCTGCACTGCTGCGCACTGCCGATGCTCGCTTAGTGGATGCTGACAATCCGGCACTAACGGCAGTACGTCGTGAAATTGCCAATGAACTGGCCGCACTCGACGCCGTACCCCGCATTGATCGTACGGGTATCTATCTTGCACTAAGTGCCCAGCAAGAGCGTATTTCTAGCCTGCGCCTGTCACAAGAAATTGAAGAGCGCGCCGTTACCTCAAGTATCGAACAACCGCCGACCGGAACCTTCCAGAACCAGCTCGCACGGTTTGGCTCCGAACTGAAAGACTTAGTGGTTATTCGTCACCATGACGAAGCCCTGGAAACGTTAATTACCCCAGAGCAAGAGTCCTACCTGCGTCAAAGCCTGCGCTTAGTGCTCGAACAGTCGCAGTTAGCGCTATTAAAAGAAGAGCAGGAGCTCTATGAAGCAAGTATCGATAAAGCGCTAGCGCTACTGAACGGTTACTACGATACCGAGCGGGACGAGACACAACGCGTCATCGGCCGCCTGCAAGAACTGAAGCAAGTTCAGGTACAGCCTGAGTTACCTGATATCAGTGCTTCTCAACAAGCTTTGGCGAGCTTCATCGACAACCGCTTTGAATCGCGTCGCCAAGGCGGAGGTGATGCATGAGAAAACTCATTCTGCTTATCGTCGCGGGTTTAGCAGTGGGTGCCCTATTTGGGCACCTGATGATGGCGGTTCCTGGCTACTGGCTAATTCGTGTAGGTGATACCTCCGTACAGACCTCCTTCTGGTTTGGTCTGGTACTGCTCTTCGCTGCCTTTATCGCCCTGCATTTTGCACTACGTTTACTCAGCGGCATTCTTCGGCCGATGGGACGTTTTCGCAGCTGGAACAGCCGCTCTCGCAATCGCCGCGCGATGAAGCGTACCGTGCACGGTTTAGTTGCCCTGACCGAAGGACGCTGGAAAAAAGCCGAGAAAACGCTGGTGCATGCTGCTGCCGATTCCAGCACGCCGCTGGTGAACTACCTTTCTGCGGCATTAGCGGCCCACTACCAAGGCCACCATGAGAAATCTCAAGAGCATTTGCACCAAGCGCAGCTCACCACCGAAGGGGCTGATAGCGCCATTGGGCTAATGCAGGCACAGCTGATGATTGATCGTCAGCAGCCCGAAGAAGCCCTGGCAATTCTTAACCGCCTGGATAAAAAGCTTCCCAACCACCCGCAGGTGCTCAAGCTTCTTAAGCAAGTACATCTTAGTGTTAACGACTGGGAAGGTCTGCGCCGCCTGATTCCACGTTTGGCCGCACAAAAGCTGATTACCCAGCAAGAGCGTGAACAGCTGGAGTTTAAGGCTTACCGCGAACTCATCGTGTTTGAAGCCAAAAACCCCACTAATATTGAGCGGGTGCGCGGGCTATGGGCTGACATGCCAGACTACCTGCGTGGTAACACAGAGCTGATCGTGCTTTATACCGAAGCACTTCTTCAGTCGAACGAAGAGCCTATCGCCGAGCGGCTCCTTAACCACTCTCTGGATCACCATTGGGACGCCCGCTTAGTAAAGCGTTACGGCTTACTTAACGTAGACGCAGCTCGCCAGTTAGCGAAAGCGGAGAAATGGTTGCAAGAACGCCCCAATGACCCAGAGCTGTTGCTGGCCTGCGGGCGTCTTTCACTGCGCACTGGCAAATGGGAAAAAGCGCTGGAGTACTTCGAAGCCAGCCAACGCCAGCGGCCTAATGGTGAAGTATGTGCTGAGCTTGCCCGCCTATATGCAAGCCTTGGCGAGCATAACAAGAGCCAGCTCTACTACCGCCACAGTGTAGAAATGCTTGCTAAGTCATTGCCTTCGTTGCCTCAACCAAGCGATGCCAATGACAGTAAGCAAAACCCACCCCACAAAGCAGTTAAGAAAAGTGCTTAAAGTCGTTCGATAGCCAGAATCGAAAAAGTACTATCGAAAAAGTACTATCGAAAAAGGGTGCCCATCACACACATGGGCACCCTTTTTTTATCTACGCTAGCACGCCTTACGACGTTTCAAGCTCGCTGTTAGCAGTTGTTAACTCAGACGTACAATGGCCGCAGCGCACTGCTTTAATTGGCACCACCATAAAGCAATAAGGGCAGGGTTTCTCAGTTGGGTCAGCAGGGGCAACGGCCTCTTCTCGCTTTAACCGATTGATAGTGCGCACCAATAGAAAGACCACAAACGCTACTATTGTAAAGCTCACCATCGCATTGATAAATAGCCCCACATTTAGTGTTACCGCCCCCACAGTCTGAGCATCCGAAAGCGTTGCATAAGGCCCCTCAACACCTCCCTCTCTTAGCACGACAAAGAGATTCGAAAAATCGACTCCTCCCACCAGCAAGCCAATTAATGGATTCAGAACGTCAGCAACTAGGCTCTGCACAATTAGCGTAAACGCCCCGCCAATAATGATCCCCACCGCCATATCGATGACGTTACCCTTAACCGCAAACTCACGGAATTCTTGGAAAATTTTTGCCATTTACCAACGCCTCTAACGTTTTTGAGCCAGCCAACAGAGCGACTTCATTCAATTAAAAGCATGGGCGACGGTGCGTTAGGCGGCAAGTAAATTTCTTTAGGTTGGAAGCTGTAGGAGCGGAAGTGCTGCCGGACACGGGTAGCAATGTTTATTGCCTCACCGTTATCACACCACATTCAGCAGAGTGGCTCACTTTGTGCGAGACACTGCCAATCACAACGCTGCCTAAATCACTTAGGCCACGGCTTCCCATCACAATAGTATCGATATTAAATTCATTAGCAGTATCTAAGATTATCCGCACTGGATCGCCCTGGGTAAGTAACCCTTCGATTTGTTGGACTCCTTGCTCACGTGCTGACTTTGCAGCTTGCAGTAATAACTGCTCGCCCGCTTTCTCACGTTCAGCGAGGGTGGTTTCGGCATTAATAGCGCCAATGCCCCATACCAGTGTGGTGGTATACGACAGTGCTTCAGGTACGTGCAATAGATAAAGCGTTGTGGCATTTTCATCTAGTAATTTACAAGCCACTGACAACGCTTGCCTTGCATGCTCAGAGCCATCAATGGGCACAAGAATGCGAGTATACATAGCTGGTTCTCCCCTATTTATCCCGTTGTTTTATTACTAAAGTCTTAGACAATATTTCGCTTACTAACACCTAAATACTGCTAGCGTTGTAATGCCTAATTAAGCTGGCTAAAGACCGTTGCGCTGCCAAATGCTAGCCAGCTTGTAATTATCAGAATCACAAAACAAATATTATTTAAGTAGCCACTCATACCTTGGAGGTATCATGGAACTACGCCACCTGAGGTACTTTTGTGTTGTTGCCGAAGAGCTTAATTTCACCTGTGCTGCCGAACGCTTACATATGTCGCAGCCCCCTCTATCGCGCCAAATTAAGCAGCTAGAGCAAGAAGTCGGTGCAGAGCTATTTGAGAGAACTTCCAGAGGATTACGCCTAACACCTTCAGGTGTATTTTTTCAGCAGCATGCACTACAGATATTAGAGAAAGTGGACGTCACCATTGAGGCAACACGGCACATGGCGCGCAGCAAGCGTGTGCTGTTTGGCATTGGCTTTGTGCCTTCCGTGTTTTATGGGCAGCTTCCCATGCTGGTGCGTGACTTACGGCGAATGGATAATGTTGAACTCACCTTGGCTGAACTTACCACAGTGCAGCAAATTCAAGCGCTCAAAGCAGGCCGCATCGATATGGGATTCGGGCGCTTACGCATTGATGACCCAGACGTAGAGCAGGAGATTCTCTTCGATGAGCCGTTAATTGCAGCGCTATCCAGCGGCCACCCGTTAGAGGGCACGACGCCCAGCTGTGAAGAACTGGCCCGCTATCCACTCATCCTATTTCCGGCTAAACCCCGCCCTAGTCTAGCCGATATGGTACTGGGCATTTTTCGCCGCCAAAGATTAAAAGTTGAAGTAGTACAGGAAGCTAATGAGGTTCAGACAGCGCTTAGCCTTGTCGCTTCAGGTATCGGCATTACGCTGGTTCCAGAACAGGTAAAGCGTGTACAGCGTGACGGCATCACTTACGTAGCATTAGCAGACAAGTCAATTACGGCCCCCGTTATTTGCAGTCGCCGGCGTGGAGAAAAACCCTCCCCGCTTATGCAGGAAGCCAATGCTATTTTAGAAGTGCTCGTCGAAAATCGCCGCACTGGGCGTTACCCCTGAGGGTTCGTGCGAAAACGCCGGTGTAGTAAATTGTAGGCAAGCGCCCCAACGATTACACCCCAGAAGGCAGAGCCGAGCCCTAAAAAACTGATGCCCGACGCTGTGGCAATAAAAGTAATGACTGAGGCTTCCAGGTGGCTCTTTTCTGCGGCAAACGCACTTATATTGCTGGTAATGGCGCCAATCAGCGCTAGACCTGCCAGGACTGCCACAAACTCACCCGGCAACGAGGTGAAGAGCGCCACAATAGTGCCTGCAAAAGTGCCACCAACCAGGTAGAAAACCCCGTTCGCCACACCTGCAACATAGCGCTTATCCGGATCTTCGTGGGCTTCCTTACTGGTACAGATTGCCGCCGTTATCGCGGCGATCACTGTGGTAATCCCGCCGAAAAAAGCCGTAAAAAAAGACGTTAAACTCGTCACAGTTACAATTGGCTTGGCAGCCGTGTTATATCCGAAACTTCGCATAATCGCCATGCCCGGCAGAAACTGTCCGGTAAGACTAACAAGTACCAGCGGGATGGCTAAGCTCAAAGTAGCGTTCCACGTCCACTCGGGGCGAATGAACTGTGGCTCGGCAAGCTGGACAGAAACGCCATCTAAACTGGCGCCTTCGATAAACACAGCCAAAACGATGCCCACCACCAGCAGCAACACCAAGCTGTAGCGCGGGGTTAGTCGTTTAAACAGTAGATAAGCGATGATCATCCCAATCGCTAGCGCTGGCACACTTTCCAACGAAACGAAGACTCCTACCCCAAACTGGAAAAGAATGCCTACCATCATGGCGCTGGCAATGCCGGGTGGAATCATCTGAATAATACGGTCAAAGGAACCCGTAACACCGATCAGGAAAATGATCACCGCTGCCGTCAGATAAGCCCCTACCGCTTCATTGAGTGATAACCCCGGAAACAGAGTCACTAATAGTGCCGTGCCCGGAGCAGACCACGCAGTTACCACTGGAACCTTCAGCCACAGGCTAAGGAAAATACCTGATACGGCTGCACCGATAGAGATGGCCCAGACCCAAGACGTCATCATGGCGCTTGATATTTCAGCACTTTGAGCCGCCTGGAAAAAGATAGCGAGTGGGCCAGAGTAAGAAATCAGTACCGCCACAAAGCCAGCGGTGATCGCTGGAATCGACATCAATAGGTCTTTTTGAAATAGCGTTTGCAATTGCTTATGAAATTGCATGCAACAAATTTCCTAATGTTGTTGAATTTAGCCGTTAATAGCTAACGCTGCCGACAAGGCAACCTCGTCGGCAGCGTATTTGGCAACGCCGAGATAGGTCTCAAGGATCTTAGGATTGTCTTTTAATCCCTGCGAATCACCGCTATAGACCACTTCGCCTTTGACCAGTAGCAGGTGTTTCTCGGCTATATCGAGTAGGTGGTCGATATTTTTATCGACGATAATGGTAGAAATGCCGGTTGCCTTAATTTCACGGATGATCTTCCAAATCTCATCACGGATCAGCGGCGCGAGGCCTTCCGTTGCCTCATCAAGGATCATCAGGTCAGGATTGGTAGTCAGCGCCCGGCCAATCGAGAGCATTTGCTGCTCACCGCCGGATAACAAGGCACCATCGTGGTTAATACGCTGACCCAACCGCGGAAACGTATCCAGAACACGCTCCAGCGTCCAAGGGGTCTCTCCCCGCTCGTTGGGACGCGCTGCCATAATGAGGTGCTCACGCACGCTGATGCCTGGAAAAATACCGCGGCCCTCCGGCACGTAGCCGATACCTTGGCGAATCAACTGCCAGGGGCGCCGCTTGGTTGCCGAGACTCCTTTAATAAAAACCTCGCCACGCCGCGGTGGTACAAAGCCCAGAACCGACTTCAGCGTCGTGGTCTTACCCATTCCGTTACGCCCCATAAGACTCAGCGTCTGGCCGGGCATAAGAGTCAGATCAACTCCATGTAAAATATGGCTCTCACCGTAGTAAGTATGCAACTCGCGCGCGTCAATCAAGGGAGTCATCGTGTTTTCTGCACTCATGCGGTGGCCCCTTTATCATGACGCCCCAAGTAGACATCACGCACCTGTTCGCTGGTACGTATTTGTTCAGTCGGGCCGCTCTCCAACACACAGCCATCAACCATCACAGTAATGCGATCTGCCAAGCGGAACACTGAATCCATATCGTGCTCAATCAGTACCAGCGTGTAGCGGTCTGTTAGACTTGCGAGCAGTTCGGTTACCTGAGCGGTTTCCTCTCGCCCCATACCCGCCATTGGCTCATCGAGCAGCATCAGCGACGGAGCCGTTGCCAGCACCATGGCAATCTGTAGTTGACGCTGCTCGCCATAGCTCATATCTGATGCAGTCGTATAAGCGCGATGGATTAAGTGGCACGTATCTAGCACCTCAAGTGCGCGCTCACTCACCTCTCGTGCAGTTTGCCGTGAACGCCAACTGCCAAACACACCCCCCATATGAATACGCGCGGCTAATTCGCAGTTCTGCAGACAATTAAGACGAGGGAATATGTTGGTCTTTTGATGGCTGCGGCCTATCCCCATGCGCGCAATCTGGCGTGAATTTTTACCCTGAATCGGCTGATTGCGATAAAGCACCTGGCCTTCAGAGGGAGGCATCTCACCAGAAAGCAAATTAATGAGGGTGCTTTTACCCGCGCCGTTAGGGCCCAAAATGGCGTGAATTTCATTGGATTTAACATCAAAATCAACGCCGTTGACTGCCACTAAACCACCGAAGCGTCTGGTTAAACCATGGGTGGCTAATACAATTTCATCGCGCATTGCTCAGTCCTCCTTACTCTGTGTGACGGGTTGAGCAGAGGCAGTTGCAGGCGCATTTTCTGTTTCGTGCGCTTCAGCATTCATGATGCGCTTGCGCTGCCAGGGCGGCGCAATAATCAAGCCAGCAATACCGCGCGGTAGCACCAATACGGCCACGATGATGGTTAGCCCCATTAGTATTGGCCAGTGAGTGGTGGCATGTTCGTAGAGATAAAGCAGAATTTCATAAGCAAAAGCGCCTAAAATAGGGCCAAAGATGGTACCCATTCCGCCCAAAATCAGCATCATCAACACTTCACCTGAGGTGTGCCAACCTAGTTGAGCTGGATTCGCAAAACCGTACTGCATAGCAGCTAACATGCCCGCAATCGCCGCCATCACTCCTGAAATAACAAAGGCAATCAGTTTGTAACCACCGGTGGCGTAACCTAATGCCTGCATACGATGCTCATTGTCATGAATGCCGTCGAGCACTTGCCCGAAATAGGAGCGTGTTAGCCAGCGCAGGAAGAGATAACCGATCAACAGCATGCCCAAACAGAAATAAAAGAAGCTATAAGGGTTATCGAGATCCAGCAGCGTGCTTTCTCCTATCGCCAGGCTGGGGCGGAACATGATGAAAACTCCATCGGTTCCCCCCGCAAATCGGGAAGTGCTAACGAAGTAGTAAAGCATCTGACCAAACGCCAGCGTGGTCATAATAAAGAAGATGCCTTTAGTGCGGATCACTAACACGCCGATTAACAACCCGACACAGGCAGAAATACCCATTACCAGTGGCAGCATCCACCACATTGATGCCGGGCTAAAATCAGGGCTGGCTAATGCCAGTGTATAAGCGCCCAGGCCGAAAAATAGCGCATGCCCCAGGCTCACTAAGCCTAAAACCCCCACCAATAGATCCAGGCTCATCGCAAACAGCGCCAGGATCAGCATAAAAGTCAGTTTCTCCAACATAAAGTTGGCTTGGTTACCAAAGGCGGCTTCCCCCCAAAGAGGAAATGTTGCCACCAAAGCCGTCAATACCAGCATGATGATCGCAACGCGCTTGGGATATCTATGCAACATTTCTTATTCTCCTCACGCGAACAAGCCGCGTGGTTTAACTAGTAGCACGGCCGCCATAATCAGGTAGATCACCATACTGGCGAGACTCGGGATCAAGACAGAACCAAAGGTAGTCGCCATGCCAATAATAATGGCGCCCCAAAACGCTCCTTTAATAGAGCCAATACCGCCAATCACCACGACCACGAAACAGGTAATCAGAATGCTATCGCCCATACCGGGGGTGATAGAGGTAAGCGGCGCGGCGATCATGCCAGCGAAGGCGGTCAGCGCAACGCCAGCACTGAAAATGAGGGTAAAGAGCGTGCGCACATTGATGCCTAAGCCTTCCACCATGTCGCGATTAACCGCTCCAGCGCGAATAATGATGCCTAGCCGCGTATGACGAATAATCCAATAAATAACCCCGGCCAATGCTAAGCAGACCCCCATCACAAATAGCCGGTAGACTGAATAGCGCAGGTTGGACGTCAGTTGAATACTGGAATCAAACGGTGCAGGCACCGATACGCTGTGCACATTGCCGCCCCAAATAATCCGCTGCACTTCGTTGAGCACTAAAATCATGCCAAAGGTAAGCAGGACCTGATAAAGGTGGTCTCGTTTGTAAAGCGTATCGAGAAACAGCCGTTCGATGATGAGGCCCAGTGCAATAGCGATGGGAATAGCAACGACAATTGCCAACCAGAAATTGCCCAGCCGCATGGTCAGGTCGTAAACCAAATAGGCACCGATCATATACATGGCGCCGTGGGCAAGATTGATGATACCCATAATGCCGAAAATCAACGTCAAACCGCTGGCAATCAGAAAAAGCAGCAGGCCGTACTGCAAGCCGTTAAGTAGCTGTACGCTGAAAAATGCGAGATCCATGAGATCCCTCCGAGAATCAGAGTGAGGGGCGGGCGACACCCGCCCCAGAATGCCTAAAAATGCCGTTACATCCGGCAGGCTTCATCGGGTACTTCTAGATTCTCGGCAGCGATACTGATGACTTCGTGTTTGCCGTCGCGGATCTCGCGTAGATAAACGTTTTGAATGGGATGATGTGAGGCCGAGAAGCTTAAGGGCCCACGTGGGCTTGCCAATTGAACATTGGCTAATACATCTATCAGACGTTCTTGATCAGAGGTGTCGCCACCTAATACAGAGAGCGCTTGCACTAGCATCATCCCCGTATCGTAGCCTTGTACCGCATAGGTATCGGGTATTTCACCGTAAGCACTTTCGTAGGCGGCAACGAAGGTTTGATTCTGCTCATTCTCTAGCGTTTCCGCATAGTGAAGTGTGGTCAACACGCCTTCACCCGCATCACCCAAAGCAGCTAAGTTACCTTCCGTAAGAAAGCCTGAACCTAGTAACGGTATGCTCTCCTTCAGGCCCGCCGATGCATAATCCCTGACAAAACCCACTCCGCCACCGCCAGCAAAGAAGGTATACACAGCGTCTGGTGCAAGGCTGGCAATTTGCGTTAGGTAGCTCTGAAATTCAGTGCTTGGGAAAGGCACTAAAATTTGCTCGACAATCTCGCCGCCTTCGGCGGTGAACGCCTCTTCAAAGCCCGCAAGATCTTCTTTGCCACCGGCGTAATCCCAGGTAATGGTGACAATTTCACGATGCCCTTGGTCATAGGCCACCTTGCCCATTGGGTAGCTGTCTTGCCACATGCTAAAAGATGTACGGAAAACGTTTGGCATGCACAGCTCATTCGTCGCGGCGCCTAGCCCCGCATTCGGAATGATCATAATCGCACCAGTTTGTTGAGCGACTCGCAGCATACCCATAGCAACACCGGAGTGTACGGGCCCAATAACGAAGTCCACTTCGTCCCTGTTAACAAGTCGACTCATATTTTGTGGCGCTTTAGAGGGGTCAGCTTCTGAGTCAAGTTGTACGTACTCAACTTCACGCCCACCCAGCTGACCACCCTCTTGTTCAATGGCAAGTTTCAGCCCATTAGTAATGGCTTCACCAAGAGCTGTGTAGGTACCGGAATAAGGCAGCATCAGGCCAAGTTTCACCGGTTCATCATTAGCCATTATGTTTGCTGACATAAGAGCAGTAGCGCTCATCAAAGCTGCTAGGGAGGTCTTTTTAAAGGTTTTCATTATATTTTCACCAGGGTTAAGTTGTTATTGGTTTGGAGTTGGCGCGTTAATACCGCAGTCAGTGACGTCCCTGTCCCATATCTACCGATTACACGTGATAGACGTCGATAACTTGATGGATATAGTCGTTGTTCAACTGCACGACTTTTCTTGTGATCAGTGGGGTCTCGCCCGACACGTCCAGGGTGTAGAAGCTCGTGCCGAAGAAGCTGTCGGTCTTCTTGTAGCGG
>NZ_NWUX01000060.1 GCF_002374315.1 Vreelandella nigrificans
GTTGCTCTGTATGGCGTCATATTGCCTGCGCTCTTCTTCAAACAGGAATACAGGTAGCTGTGCCTGACCGGCCGTGCTCTTCACAATGAAGTCTCTTCACCTTCGGGGCCGACGACAAACATCGGCCCGTAGTTTTTGGCGAGGGTCAGCGTGGGTGTTCTCCAGCATTCTGACGATCTGGAGATTCGGAAGTGGATGTTACTTCCGGCCGATCGAGGAACTTGCCTGCCTTTCCGGGGAAACGCCCAAAGTCATTGACGTCTTCCGGTTCGCCCTTGCGGGTTTCACGGTAATTGGGCACTGAGAGTTCCATTAGGTCTGGGCGGCCGCCCCAGTGGGTCGCATCCACCTCGGTGCGCTTCGCGCAGTGCTTTGAGTTCTTCCTCGCTGCTATTGGCATATAAATCGCGCCAGTAGGTAGCGGGGCGGCCACGTTTTCCCGCCTCATCATAGGCCTTGGTGGTCGGATCGAGGTGGCGGAAGGGCTCTAATTCAGGTACATCCGGTAGCGGCTGGGAGACATCCATATAACGCTGCAGCATATCCCAGGCGGCGTATAGCTGGGCGATACTGCCATCCACAGTAAAACTGAACTCCAGAGGGTGCTTGGTAAATGGGTCAGGGCTACGATGAGGGTAGCGATGGATCACTTTGAACGAGTGAAACTGCGACCCTTGAGTGCCTACTCGCATTTCAATGCAGGCATCGAACTCATAGAAGGGAAAGTCACCTCGAGAGGTCATGACCATGCCGGTACGTCGACAAAAAGCATAGTCATCTGACCAATTACGGTTGCCTTTGTAGAATTTTAACTCATGCTTTTCCCAAAGCTGAAGAAGAAGAGTAGCCCCCCCACAAAAGGCCACTACAATGGCAAGAGGTATAAGCCCTTGTATCCATATATCCGCAGCAAACATGAACAGCGGGGTTCCAAATGCAACTATACCCGTAAAGAGCCACCCTCCTCCGACCCCGCCCCCAGGTCTAATAAAGCTAAATCCATGAGAGTAGATAACAAAGATAAAGCGTAACAGGCGATAAAGAATACCTACTTTTTCATCAACCCGCTTTGACCAGCGACGCTCGTTTATCATGGTGTAGTCATGATAGTCGTCACCGATATATTGATACTCCCGAAACCAGCTTTCCGAGTACTGATAAGTAGTCGGGTTAACACCTAGATAACTACCCCAGGGCAGGCGAGTTTCGAGGATACGTCCACGCAACATCTCATTTTGAGGGGCGTAGCTCTGTTCGGGAATAGCATCAGCGCGGTAGGCAGTTTCGGCGTAGCCGTCCGCTTGCTTTAGAGGTTCGTTTTGCAAGCTCATCGGCGGCCTCCCCGCTGGGGCCATAACCAAGTCAGTGATGAAGGGTGTGTGGTAAAG
>NZ_NWUX01000061.1 GCF_002374315.1 Vreelandella nigrificans
CTTTACCACACACCCTTCATCACTGACTTGGTTATGGCCCCAGCGGGGAGGCCGCCGATGAGCTTGCAAAACGAACCACTAACGCCTGAGGAAGGTTACGCTGAAACCGCTTACCGGGCTGAGGCTATTCCTGAGCAGAGTTATGCCCCCAAAAACGAGAGGCTTAGTGGGCGCATTTTAGAAACCCGCATGCCCTGGGGCAGTTATCTGGGGGTTAATCCGACTATTTATCAGTACTCGGAAAGCTGGTTTCGAGAGTATCAATATATTGGCGATGACTATCATGATCACACCATGATCAATGAGAGGCGCTGGTCGCAATATGTCGATGAGAACTTGGGTGCGGTATATCGTATATGTCGATTTCTTCTTTTTCTTTACTCACACGGCTTTAGTCTTATCTTACCAGGAGGAGGGCGTGCTGGGGGGGGGGCTTTTTTTACGGTAATTACAGCCTTATGCACAATACTATTTATCTTTGCTGCTGACACATTACGGCAAGCTTTTACACCTCTTGCTATTGTATTGGCGATTTGTGGATCAGCCACTTTTATTCTCTACTTCTGGGATAAATACGAACTTAGATTTTATAAACGCAACCGTAACTGGACGGACGACTTAGCTTTCTGTCGTAGTACCGGTATGGTTAAGGCATCTATTGGCGACTTTCCTTTTTACGAATTCGATGCCTATATCGAGATGACTATAGGCACTCAAGGTTCTCAGTTCCACTCGCTCAAAGTGATCCACCGCTACCCCCATCGCAGCCAACTGCCGCATACTAAAGACCCGCTAGAGTTTAGTTTTACTGTGGATGGAAGCATCGCACAGCTGTATGCCGCTTGGGATATGCTGCAGCGCTATATGGATGTTAGTCAGCCATTGCCTGATATTCCCCAAGTTGAACCCTTCCGCCACCTCGATCCGACCACCAAGGCCTATGATGAGGCAGGGAAACGTGGTCGCCCTGCTACCTACTGGCGCGATTTATATGCCAATAGCAGCGAAGAAGAACTCAAGGCATTGCGTGAGGCGCACCGCGCCGAGGTGGACAGCACCATTTGGGGTGGCCGCCCAGACTTGATGGAACTCTCCGTGCCCAACTACCGCGAAACCCGCAAGGGCGAGCCGGAAGACGTCAATGACTTTGGCCGTTTCCCCTGGAAAGCAGGTAAGTTCGTTGACCGGCCGGAAACGACGCCGCCCGCGGATTCAACGGATCAGCAGCCGAACGACGAACACCCACGCTGAGTTCAAATCTGCCAATATCCATTGGTTACC
>NZ_NWUX01000062.1 GCF_002374315.1 Vreelandella nigrificans
TGAACTGGTCTAATTGGAGCGGACACCCCGGTAAGCCTCATACTGGAGGCATTGGAGGTGTTCATGACCAAGAAAACGCGACGTCGGTACTCCGACGAATTCAAGGCTGAGGCGGTCAACATGGTTCGAGGAGAGGGCTATGCCATCTCCGAGGCCGCCAGGCGGCTGGATATCGATCGCAGCCTGCTGGATCGCTGGTGTCGCCAGCAACGTGACCGGGAGGATGGTGTGACTGACGACCAGGCAGATGAGCGGGATGCCGAGATCAAGAAACTTCGCGAAGAAGTTCGTAAGTTACGGATTGAAAAGGAGGTTTTAAAAAAGGCCACGGCCTTCTTCGCGAGAGAGTCGAGCTGAGATACCAGTTCATCGAGTCGGAGAAGGCCTCCTTCCCAGTGGCGGTGCTGTGCCGTGTCATGGACGTCAGCCGCAGTGGCTTCTATGCCTGGCGTCAGCGTGAACCCGATGAGCAGCGCCAGTGCCTGCACCGGGAGGTCAAGGACATCCACGATCAGAAACGTGGTAGCTATGGGAGCCGGCGAATGGCTAAGGAACTCCGTCGCAGAGGTCATACGGTCGGTCGTTATCAGGCGCGTAGCCTGATGCAGGAAGCGGGTGTCGCCTGCCGACAGCGTCGCCGCTACCGGCATACGACGGACAGCGACCACGGGCTGCCAGTGGCTCCCAACCTGCTCAAGCGGCAGTTCACGGTGCCTGAGCCCAATCAGGCGTGGGTGGCCGACATCACTGCCATTTGGACCTTGGAAGGCTGGTTGTACCTGGCGGCCGTGCTGGACCTCTACGACCGACAGGTCATCGGCTGGGCCATGGCCGACCATATGAAGACGTCACTCACTCTGGACGCCCTGGAGATGGCAACTGGCCGCCGACAGCCTCCCCGAGGCGTGCTTCACCACTCGGATCGCGGCAGCCAGTACGCCTCTCGTGCGTATCGCGAACGACTGGCAAAGCACGGGTTCCAGGCCTCCATGAGCCGCAAGGGGAACTGTTGGGACAATGCGGTCATGGAGCGCTTCTTCGGCTCTCTGAAGAGCGAATGGCTGGAGGGGCAGCGGTACTGGACCCGCCAGTCAGCGAGGCGCGACGTCGTGACCTATATCGAGATGGAGTACAACAGCTGCCGGCTCCACTCGACCCTTGGCTACCACGCGCCAAGGGAGATCGAGAAAATCGCGGAAGCAGCTTAATAAAAGTGTCCGCTACGACTTGACCAGAACA
>NZ_NWUX01000063.1 GCF_002374315.1 Vreelandella nigrificans
GCACGGCCGGTCAGGCACAGCTACCTGTATTCCTGTTTGAAGAAGAGCGCAGGCAATATGACGCCATACAGAGCAACCTGAATGCGATCTATACGCAAGCCAAGCTATCCGTTCAAGAAGCTAGCCCTCAAAGAACGCTGATATGGAATACCAATTTGGTCGATGCCCGGCCGTCGTTGGGCTATACCAAGCGCAAAATTGATCTTTTGGTACGCGGCGATTTTCCCCTGCGCGAATTCAGTTCGCCCCTGGCCGAAAAATCATTAAGTCATCTCAGCTTATGGCAATTAATGCCGGAAATGACAGCTAACGAGCGAGACCAACTGGATCAGGCGCTGGTGGCGGACAAGGTGCTTCCCGCACGGCTTTGGGAGGCGCCCGAAACAGCCCTTAGCCAATGGCTTGAAAGCCGCTGCTGCCAAAAAATTGACCTACAGGCCGAGTGGCACGAAGAGCAACTTGGGTTCTTTGAGCCGTCGCTGTTCTTTGCATATTTAACGGAGCAAGGCCTGGAGGTCGCCTCGCTTGACAACGAAAACGCCAAGCAGCGCTGGGGGGAATCACTTCAGCAAGTGCTGTTCACGGGGCGCAGCCGCGAAAAACTGCGCCTGTTTGATGCCAGCGCCCAAGCACAAATGGTGCGCCTAGTGGGCATGGCCCATTTTGACCTATATGAAAGAACAGAAAACGGAAGCGCCCCCCAGCACCCCTTCGAGCTTAAGCAGGTCTCCTTTATGGAAGCGACGGGCGACCACGGCAGTTCAACGGAAGTAAGCGCGTCTGCGAGTAATACCCCAGGGGCGGGTCTTGGCAATAGGGGGCGTGAGCAGAAACAAAGCATTGGCTTAGAACACAAATGGGAGGCCAAAGGCACTTTCAACCTTGCTAAAGGCGAATTGGCGCTGGGCCGCTTGGAGCTACCTAAAAAGGAAGAGGCCCAGCCTATTAGGGTAAAGCTTAGCGAGCAAGAGGGGGCTAATGGTCAGGCTATTGAGCGCGAAGTAGGCCGCTATGCCGTTATATTCGATGTAGTGGCGAAGGGCTTTACCGGCGCTAATGTCGCGCTAGCAAACAAGGTGGGTTTCAAACTGGATAAGGGCGGGTTGAGCCTTGCCGGGCTAGATTTACGCAATCAGGAAACCGATAGCGCCGGGGTTAG
>NZ_NWUX01000064.1 GCF_002374315.1 Vreelandella nigrificans
AACGACTACCGCGCCGAGGCTGACCGTGACTACGGTGTCAACCTGGACGCCACTGCGACGATCACCATCGACACCATTGCTGGTGACGATGTGATCAACGGCGAAGAAGCCACCCAGACCATCACCGTCACGGGCACGGTAGGTGGCGATGCTCGCGAAGGTGACACTGTCACCCTGACCGTGGGCGACGAGACCTTCACTGGCCTAGTCGGTGCAGATCTGACTTACGCCATCGATGTCCCAGGCTCGCTGTTAGCGGACAACAACAGTGTTACTGCCGAAGTCACCGGTAGCGACGAGGCGGGTAACGACTACCGCGCCGAGGCTGACCGTGACTACGGTGTCAACCTGGACGCCACTGCGACGATCACCATCGACACCATTGCCGGTGACGATGTGATCAACGGCGAAGAAGCCACCCAGACCATCACCGTGACTGGCACAGTAGGTGGCGACGCTCGCGAAGGCGACACTGTCACCTTGACCGTGGGTGGTGAGACCTTCACCGGTACCGTGGCGGAAGACCTGACTTACGCCATCGATGTGCCCGGCTCTCTGTTAGCGGACAACAACAGTGTTACTGCCGAAGTCACCGGTACCGACGAGGCGGGTAACGACTACCGCGCCGAAGCCGACCGTGACTACGGCGTCAACCTGGACGCCACTGCCACCATCACCATCGACACCATCGCCGGTGACGACGTGATCAACGGTGAAGAAGCCACCCAGACCATCACCGTGACTGGCACAGTAGGCGGCGATGCTCGTGAAGGTGACACCGTCTCCCTGACCGTGGGTGACGAGACCTTCACAGGCCAAGTCACCACCGACAGCGCCGGTAACCTGGTCTATGCCATCGATGTCCCAGGATCGCTGCTGGCCGATAACGACAGCATCACGGCGGAAGTCACCGGTACCGACGAGGCGGGTAACGACTACCGCGCCGAGGCTGACCGTGACTACGGCGTCAACCTGGACGCCACTGCGACGATCACCATCGACACCATCGCTGGTGACGATGTGATCAACGGCGAAGAAGCCACCCAGACCATCACCGTCACGGGCACGGTAGGCGGCGATGCCCGCGAAGGCGACAC
>NZ_NWUX01000065.1 GCF_002374315.1 Vreelandella nigrificans
GTGATGGTCTGGGTGGCTTCTTCACCGTTGATCACATCGTCACCAGCAATGGTGTCGATGGTGATGGTGGCAGTGGCCTCCAGGTTGACGCCGTAGTCACGGTCAGCCTCGGCGCGGTAGTCGTTGCCCGCCTCGTCAGTACCGGTGACTTCGGCACTCACTTGGTCGTTATCGGCCAGCAGCGATCCTGGGACATCGATGGCGTAGATCAGGTTGCCAGCGCTGTCGGTGGTGACTTGGCCGGTGAAGGTCTCACCACCCACGGTTAGGGTGACAGTGTCACCTTCGCGAGCATCGCCACCTACCATGCCCGTGACGGTGATGGTTTGAGTGGCCTCTTCACCGTTGATCACGTCATCACCGGCGATGGTGTCGATGGTGATGGTGGCAGTGGCGTCCAGGTTAACGCCGTAGTCGCGGTCAGCTTCGGCGCGGTAGTCGTTACCCGCGTCGTCGGTACCGGTGACTTCTGCGCTGATACTGTCGTTATCGGCCAGCAGTGATCCTGGGACATCGATGGCGTAGATCAGGTTACCGGCGCTGTCGGTGGTGACTTGGCCGGTAAAGGTCTCATCGCCCACGGTCAGGGTGACGGTGTCGCCTTCGCGGGCATCGCCACCTACCGTACCCGTGACGGTGATGGTTTGAGTGGCCTCTTCGCCGTTGATCACATCGTCACCGGCAATGGTGTCGATGGTGATGGTGGCAGTGGCGTCCAGGTTAACGCCGTAGTCACGGTCAGCCTCGGCGCGGTAGTCGTTACCCGCGTCGTCGCTACCGGTGACTTCGGCGCTCACTTGGTCGTTATCGGCCAGCAGGGCTCCGGGAACATCAATGGCGTAGGTCAGATCTGCACCGACTAGGCCAGTAAAGGTCTCGTCACCCAGGGTTAGGGTGACAGTGTCGCCTTCGCGAGCATCGCCACCTACCGTACCCGTGACGGTGATGGTTTGAGTGGCTTCTTCGCCGTTGATCACATCGTCACCAGCAATGGTATCGATGGTGATGGTGGCAGTGGCGTCCAGGTTGACACCGTAGTCACGGTCAGCCTCGGCGCGGTAGTCGTTACCCGC
>NZ_NWUX01000066.1 GCF_002374315.1 Vreelandella nigrificans
GAAAAAGTATCCGATAGCCAGCAACGCTACCGCACAAGGACGCGCTGAAAACCGCCGCGTCACGGTGGTTATCAGCACGCCTTAAGCACCTATTCGACTGACTTAGCCTCTGTCATCGCCGTTGCTGCGCGCCAGCGCAGATAATCAACGGCGAGACACAGCGCGAGGCTAATCCCCATTAGCGGCAGCGCCAGCCCCAACATCACTGTGATAACGCCGATCGACAGACGAGCAGGCCATGCTAAGCCCAGCCACGCGTGGAGCAGCGTATTAGCCGGGTTAAAGGCCGAACTCGCGGGACGGCGTATCCACCACAAACGGTACCCCACCACGATCATCACGCAGAGTGCAATCCCGAATACGATAAGCAGTAGCTGATTGGCAAGCCCGAACAAAATTCCCATATGGAAATCCACGCCCCAGCGGGTAAGTTTAGCCATCAGCGGAAAGTCGGAAAAATGAGTGCGGTCCACGACCTGCATATTTGAACCATCGATCGCTACCGCATCAACCTGTGTCGGCCAGCTTCTGTCAATTTCATTTACCGTCCACGCCCGTCCGGAGGCCGACGGAGGACGAATCTCCAGCTTGCCTGCTTCCAGCCCGGACTTGCGAGCAGCCTGCAGGACCTCGTCAAAATCCTCTACGCGAAGTGGGACGTTCGTCTTCTCCATCGCCCCGTGTCTCATATGATGTTCCGCATGTGGATCCTGTATTGCCGGAGTGGTTCTTTCCAGCTGCGCGTTCACCTGCGGCGTCAACCAGCCAAAGGCGGCGCGCATCTTGTCGACGTTACTGCCCGCCCATTGTGACCAGGTCAAACCGGTCGCAGAGAATAACAGCATACCGATTAACCGCGCCCAGCCGAGAGAAACATGCAGGCGACGGTTATTCTGCACTCTATTATTTATACGACGACGCGGTCGGGTCATCGACCACAGCGCGATCCCGCCAAGAGCGGCAA
>NZ_NWUX01000067.1 GCF_002374315.1 Vreelandella nigrificans
TGCCTGGAAGGCCGCGACGGCCCGGTGATTGCCTCCACCGACTACATGAAACTCTACGCCGACCAGGTACGTGCCTGGGTGCCAAGCGACTACACCGTGCTGGGTACCGACGGCTTTGGCCGCTCCGACACCCGCGAGAAGCTGCGCTACTTCTTCGAAGTAGACCGCTACTTCGTCACCGTCGCAGCCCTACGTGCCCTGGCAGAGCGTGGCGAGATTGATCGCAAGCACGTCGGCGAAGCGCTGAAGAAGTACGGCATCGATGCCAACAAGCCCAACCCGCTGACCAGCTAAACCGCAGCCCGGCGGGCACTGGCCCGCCGGCTCGATCCGATTTGGAAGGAGCGCGACCTTGAGTAGCGAAATCATCAAAGTTCCCGACATCGGTGGCGATACCGATGTCGAAATCATCGAGATTGCGGTGTCAGAAGGCGACGTCATTGAAGCGGAAGACACCCTGATCACGTTAGAATCCGACAAAGCCAGCATGGACGTGCCCACCCCGAAAGGCGGCAAAGTCCTCAAAGTGCTGGTTAAAGAAGGCGATACCGTCTCCGAAGGCGACGACATTGTCGAGCTGGAAGTCGACGGCGAAAGTGGCGGCGACGAAACGTCTGATAGCCAGGCCAACGACACGCCAGCCAAAGAAGACAAGCCGAAAGAAGCCTCTAAAGCGCCTGCGCCCGCAGCTAACAAAGCCAGTGGTGGCAAGCAGACGGTCGATATCAAAGTGCCGGATCTCGGCGGCTCGGACAGTGTTGAGATCATCGAAGTCGCCGTTAGCGCAGGCGATGAGGTCAACGCCGAAGACACCCTGATTACCCTGGAGTCCGACAAAGCCTCCATGGACGTGCCCAGCCCACACGGCGGCAAGATCGTTGCGCTGACCGTCAAAGAGGGCGACACGGTGTCGGAAGGCGACGTGATCGGCCAGATGGAAATTGCCGGTGGTGGTGATGCTGCGGAAGAAGCGGCGCCAGCCCAGGAAGCTCAGTCAACGCCAACCAGCGAGCCAG
>NZ_NWUX01000068.1 GCF_002374315.1 Vreelandella nigrificans
TGATCAGTGGGGTCTCGCCCGACACGTCCAGGGTGTAGAAGCTCGTGCCGAAGAAGCTGTCGGTCTTCTTGTAGCGGTGGTTGAGCGTGTGCCAGTTGAACCGCAGGGTTACCGTGTCACCCTCTTGCGACAGAATTTCAAGATTAGTCACCTGATGGGTGGTGCGCGGTTCCGGTGTGCTCGCCCCGCTGCGCTCGGTTTTGATGCGGTACACCCGGTCTTCTAGCCCGTCGCGGTTGGGGTAGTAGATCAGCGAGATCTCGCTGTGCGGATCACGGGTCAACTGGTCGTCGTCATCCCAGGCGGGCATCCAGAACTCGGCGTCTTGACGGTACAGCGTGAGCCACTCGTCCCACTCACGGTCGTCCAGCAGCCGCGCTTCGCGGTACAAAAAAGCTTGGATGTCGTGATAGCTAATGCTCATAGCACTTCTCTCCTCTCTTCAGACGCTTAGGCGGACGCGGTGGCGATAAACTGGCTGCGCTCTTTGTCGATGGCGCGCAGCATTTCGCTGACCCAGTGTTTGTGGTGTAGCACGTAGAGCCCTTCGTCTTCCGGGGAGGCGCCGCTGAGCAGAGGTTTCATGTCGATCGCCTGGGCCGTTTCATCGGCGCCTTCGATCCACTGTTGGGCCCCGCGGGAGAGGTCGTTCCATTCGGCCAGGGCGCCGTTATAGCCTTCTTGGCAGGCGCGGAACTCTTCCAGGTCGTCGGGCGTGCCCATGCCGGAGACGTTGAAGAAGTCTTCGTACTGGCGGATGCGTACTTCTCGGTTTTCAGCCGATTCGCCTTTGGGTGCGAAGCAGTAGATGGTGACTTCGGTTTTATTCACGTCGATAGGGCGCAGTACACGGATCTGGGTGGAGAACTGATCCATCAGGTAGACGTTGGGGTAGAGGCAGAGGTTGCGCGTTTGGTTGACGATGGAGTCGGCCCGGGCGTCGCCCA
>NZ_NWUX01000069.1 GCF_002374315.1 Vreelandella nigrificans
ACGCTACCCGGCGTTGATGATATCGCGGTGATTGATTTTACCCACCGCGAAGCGCTCTCTCAGCCCTTTGAGCTGATCGTCAATCTGGCCAGCCGTGATGACACTCTTGATGCCGCTGAACTACTGGATCGCGAAGCAGCCCTGACCATTTGGCAGGATGGCGAACCGCTGCGTCAGGTTCACGGGGTTATCTGTGAGTTTGGCCGCGGTGACCGAGGCCACCGCCGCACCTTCTACTCCCTGGTACTGCGCCCAGCACTTTGGCGGCTTTCGCTGCGCCAAAACTCACGTATTTTTCAAAAGGCTGACCCGCTCACCATTATCAATACCCTATGCGATGAGCGGGGCATTACCGATGTCTCGTTTGCCCTCACCCGTGACCTTCCAGAGCGCGAGTACTGTGTACAGTACCGCGAGACCGATCTGGCCTTTATCGAGCGATTGGCCGCAGAAGAAGGTTTGTTCTACTTCCATGAATTTACTGACCATAGCCACCGGCTGATCTTCGCCGATGACCCGCAGCTACTCGTCAGCCTTGGCGAACGTGTCTACAACAGCCGTGCCGGGGGCACCGCCCCCCAGCGCCATGTGCGCAAGCTAAGCCACAAAGCGCGAGTGGCTACCGCCTCAGCCACACTGAAAGATTACAGCTTTAAAAACCCCGCTTATGCACAGCTACACGAACACCAAGGCCGCGATGTAGAAGCCCATGGTCAACATGCTGACTATGAACACTACGACTACCCCGGCCGCTATAAGCAGGATGCCTCCGGCGAACCTTTTACCCGCATTCGTCTGGAACAGCTGCGCCGGGAAGCGACCACCGCCCAAGCAGAGAGCGACCTGCCCGAGCTTGCCCCCGGCCTGCGCTTTACCCTGACTGACCACGACACCAACAGCCTTAACTGCGACTGGCAGG
>NZ_NWUX01000006.1 GCF_002374315.1 Vreelandella nigrificans
TGACAAACCAAGGTTTTTACACCTTATTCACCGCTGGTAACGCTTGGCGTCCCCGGCAGCGGATGCGTACTTTACGGACTCGCTGCCGCTTTGGCAAGGCCTTTAGAGAGAAAAATTATCAAAAAGTTCAAATAAGCGTCACACGGGCGTAACGCTTCTTGCCTGCCTGAATAACATAGACCTTACCAGTGGCTAACATTGTGTCTTGGGCAACCACATCCCCATCCACTTTAACACTGCCGTTTTTCAGCATGTCTTTAGCTTGGGCACTGTTCTTAGTAAGGCCAGAGCGGTTGAGCACTGCCGCAATAGGCGCCTGTTCATTGCCTTCAAAATCTACCTCTACTTCAGGAAGGTCTTCGGGCAGTTCACCATCAGCCAGCTGATTACCCGCTGACTTATGTGCATTTGCAGCAGCTTCTTCACTGTGATAGCGGGCAATAAGCTCACGCGCTAGCTCCATTTTTACATCACGTGGGTTCGCACCCTGCTCAACACTATGCTTAAGCGCATCTATCTCTGCGTTAGACTTCAAAGAGAGCAATTCGAAGTAGCGCCACATTAAACTGTCGGGCATAGACACCAGCTTGTTGAACATCGCGCCTGGTGCTTCATCGACCCCAACATAGTTGCCGAGCGACTTGGACATCTTCTGCACGCCGTCCAAACCTTCTAGCAACGGCATGGTGATCACAACTTGCGGCTCCTGACCGAAGTGTTTTTGGATCTCGCGGCCCATCAGCAGGTTAAATTTCTGATCGGTGCCACCTAGTTCCACGTCTGCCTCAAGCGCTACGGAGTCATAGCCCTGTACCAGCGGGTAAAGGAACTCGTGAATGGCGATTGGCTGATTAGCTTTATAGCGCTTTTCAAAATCGTCGCGTTCCAACATTCGAGCCACAGTACTCTGCGCAGCCAGCTCAATCATTTTCGCAGCCGTTAGTTCACCAAACCACTCAGCGTTAAAGCGCACCTCGGTTTTTTCAGGATCGAGGATTTTAAACACCTGCTCCTTGTAGGTTTCTGCATTGGCTTTTACATCAGCTTCAGTGAGCGGCTTGCGAGTAACGTTTTTGCCGGTAGGGTCACCAATACGGCCAGTAAAGTCACCAATCAAAAAGATAACCGTGTGCCCTAAGTCTTGAAACTGACGCATTTTGGTCAGCAAAACGCTGTGCCCTAAATGCAGGTCAGGCGCGGTGGGATCAAAACCAGCTTTAATACGCAGCTTACGGCCCGAGGCCAGCTTCTTCTTCAACTCATCCTCTACAAGGATTTCGTGCGTACCCCGTGCTAGCAGTGCTAACGTCTGATCCACCTCACTCATTGCCTCTCTCCATGTAATATATGCCGTCACAGGCATTTAATGACTATTAGTGCGCAATATTATCATGCCCCACCGTCTTGGTTGAGCCTTCACCCCGTTTTGAATGAGTCGCTTTATGAAAACATCACCACCTACACCAGCTGCTTATTACGTTGGATTGATGTCAGGCACCAGCCTGGACGGTATCGACGCGGCTTTGGTCGCTATTGCGCCACACTCTGCGCCTGAATTACTCAGCACTTATGCAGCGCCTATGCCTGACGTATTACGCCAACAGCTACTAAACCTATGCCATGCTCAGCGGGTAAGTTTTGCTGAACTAGCCTCAGCAGAAACTGCATTTTGTGAGCTGCAGGCAGAGGCAGTTAAAGGGGTATTGGCACAGCAAGGCGTGCCAACTGACCGGATTAGCGCTGTTGGTAGCCACGGACAGACTATCGAGCACGCTCCGAATGGGCACGATGGAGGCGCTGCCTATACGCTGCAATTAGATAACCCCAGCCTGCTTGCCGAGCTAACTGGCTGTACTGTAGTGGCTGATTTTCGCCGCCGAGACTTAGCCGCTGGGGGCCAGGCCGCCCCACTAGCCCCCGCATTCCACCAAGCCTTATTCAGCCAAACGTCAGGTGAGCGATTGGTGCTCAACCTCGGCGGTTTTGCCAATGTGACCTGGCTTCCTAGCGATACGGCTAAGTCTGTGATCGGCTTCGACACAGGGCCCGCGAACGTACTGCTAGACGCGTGGTTTTCAAAGCATTACCCAGGGCGCTTCGATCAAGATGGTGCTTGGGCGGCCAGTGGCAGGGTAAACCAGACACTGCTAAATCGCTTACTTCAAGAACCCTTCTTTCACCAGCCACCGCCTCGTAGTACTGGCCGCGAGCTATTTCATTTGCCATGGCTGGAAAGCCACTTGACCGGCAGAGAGGCGCCTCAGGATGTGCAGGCATCACTTGCTGAGCTTACCGCGGTAAGCATTGCGCAAGGGGTTCAGCAACTACCATTAAGTCACCAACGCATCACATTAATTACCTGCGGGGGTGGCGCACACAATAAGTACTTAATGGGTAGACTTGCGTCTCACTTGCCTAACGCTGAGTTCGAGTCTCCTGCGGCTTATGGTTGGCCTGAGGACTGGATTGAAGCCGGTGCCTTTGCTTGGCTTGCCTATCAGAGATTACACAGTCTGCCCGGCAATCTGCCTTCGGTCACCGGCGCTCGTGGTCAGCGAGTTCTTGGCGGTGTCTACGCTCCTTGAATTTATGGGAGCCATATTCCACACCACACTATTGACCGTAACAGGTACATTAAGCCGACGAATATCGCCGTCAACACGTATCATGGGTGGTAAAGCCATAGAAAGGTGCAAGTCATATACATTCTGCTTTGCCGAGCATGCCAGCAGTTCGGTAATATCCAACTCTACTTTCCCAGCTGCGGTAAGGTGCTTGAGTATGACAGACATCGCGCTTCCCGAGTCACTCGGCTATTCATTAGATCAGGCGCGTGCACGCTTGCGTAAAGCGCTAGAAGACGCGGAGCGTGCTCAGGGTACGGCCACATTATTGGCGGTGAGCAAAACAAAACCGGCATCATTGATCCGCCAAGCATGGCAGCTTGGCCAACGTGAGTTTGGTGAAAACTATCTGCAAGAAGCGCTGGAGAAGCAGACCGAGCTTGCCGATCTGGATGATATCGTGTGGCATTTCATTGGCCCACTACAGTCCAATAAAACCCGCGCAGTAGCAGAAAACTTTGACTGGGTGCATAGCGTCGAGCGCTTAAAAATCGCCAAGCGATTAAGCGAGCAGCGGCCAGCGAATCTCGCACCACTTAATATTTGCCTGCAGGTCAATATTAGCCGTGAGGCCTCTAAGTCAGGCGTTATGCCCGAAGAAGCGATTGCACTTGCACATGACGTAGCCGCACTCCCGCGGCTTCGGCTACGTGGTTTGATGGCGATTCCCGCGCCAGCCGAAAGCTTCGCTGCTCAACGGATACCATTTGCCGAGCTGCGCCAACTACTAACAAAGCTGCAAGCCGCGCTACCCGAAACACAACTGGACACGCTCTCCATGGGGATGAGTGACGATCTAGAAGCTGCCATTTCCGAAGGCGCTACTCTGGTACGCTTAGGCACGGCTATTTTTGGTGCACGCAGCAACAGTTAGAACACTATCTAGAACACTATCGCAGTGCTGCTGCACAGAAACGTACATCACCGCTAACGTGCGGCCCATTTCTCAACACAGGATATCCATATGGCGAGTAAGATCACCTTTATTGGCGCAGGCAACATGGCAGGTGCCATTATCGGCGGCCTGATCGAAAGCGGCGTTGCCCCTTCAGATATCACGGCAACAGCACCTAATGAGAGCGAGCTAGCGTCATTGAAGCAGCGCCTAGGAGTGAATACCCAGACTGATAACAATGCTGCAGTTAAGGATGCCAATGTGGTTGTCCTTGCGGTCAAACCGCAAATTATGCGCAGCGTTTGTGAGGCAATGAGCACCAGCGTGCAGCAACAATCCCCACTGGTTATCTCTATTGCAGCAGGCCTCGATGCCGATACCATTGATCAGTGGCTAGGTGGTAAAACAGCGCTAGTGCGCTGCATGCCCAATACCCCGTCGCTCGTCGGCATAGGTGCCAGCGGCCTGTACGCCAATGGCGCAGTTAGCGAGGCCCAGCGCACCCAGGCAACCCAACTGATGGAAGCGGTTGGTATTGTCGAGTGGGTGGAAGATGAGCATCTACTTGATGCAGTCACCGCTGTCTCTGGTAGCGCTCCGGCCTACTTTTTTTTAATGTTTGAGGCAATGGAAGAGGCTGCCGTCAAGCTTGGCCTACCTGCCGCTACCGCCCGGCGCTTGGCTATCCAAACCGCCCTCGGTGCCGCAACCATGGCACAACAGAGCGATAAAGATCCTGCCACACTGAAACAAAACGTGATGTCGCCGGGCGGCACCACAGAACGCGCTATTCAACATATGGAAGATGCCCAGCTACGCACTACTATTGCCGACGCCATGCAGGCCTGCGCTGACCGCGCCCAGGCAATGGCCAAGGAACTAAGTGCAAGCTAAGCAAAAACTTAACGCAATGGAGACGCAGCCATGGGCAACCAAGTGGGTAGTGCCGGGTTAATGTTAGTTAACACCCTTATTAACATATATTTATTCTTACTTATGCTGCGCTTTCTGCTGCAGGCATCACGGGCTGATTATTACAACCCGCTTAGCCAGTCGGTCGTCAAAATCACCCAGCCTGTTGTTGGCTTGTTCCAGGGATTTTTAGGCCCAGTAGGCGGACGATTTGACCTAGCCACGCTGGCGGCTGGCTTCACTCTTAAAGTTGTCACTATTATTGCCATCTTCATGGTAATTGGCATTGGCATGCCGCCGATCGCTGGGCTGCTAATTGCTGGAGTGGCCGCTTTAGCGAATGCCATCTTGAAGATTTACTTCTTTGCCATGATTGTAATGATCATCCTGAGTTGGGTAGCCCCTAACGCCAGCCACCCTGGCGCGCTGCTGGTCATGCAACTAGTTGAGCCAATCATGGCGCCCGTACGCAAGGTTATCCCTCCACTAGGAATGATCGACCTATCACCGATCGTGGTGTTTATCGCCATTAACGTCGTGGATGGCTTGGTAGTGGGATCATTAGTTCGTGCTGCTGGCCTGCCAGGATCATTGGTAGGGCTTTAACTTTAACGCCAAGTTCAGCAGGACTTATTTTCAATAGGACTTATTTGCAGGACTAGCGCTCTCAATGCCTGATTCAGACACTCTCGCGTTTAACGACCGGCCAGCGGACTCCGTTGGCCTTGTCACGCCCCACATTGCCAAGTTCGACACCCCACTGTCGCTTGCCTGCGGCAAGGTATTGCCCGAATATGAGCTTATTTATGAGACCTACGGCACGCTGAACGCCGAGCGCTCTAATGCGGTATTAATTTGCCATGCGCTTTCAGGCCACCACCATGCAGCGGGCTACCACAGCGCAGATGATCGTAAGCCAGGCTGGTGGGATGCCCATATTGGACCGGGCAAATCCATCGATACCAACCTCTTTTTTGTCGTCTCGCTTAATAATTTAGGCGGTTGCCACGGCAGCACCGGACCAGTTAGCCATAATCCGGAAACGGGCCGTCAATGGGGACCTGAGTTCCCTATGGTTACTGTCAGTGATTGGGTAGCCAGCCAGGCACGGCTTGCCGATCGTCTTGGTATTGATCGCTGGGCTGCTGCAGTAGGTGGCAGCCTGGGCGGCATGCAAGTGCTCCAGTGGACCATCACCTACCCCGAACGGGTCGCCAACGCAATAGTGATTGCAGCTACGCCACGCCTCTCAGCACAGAATATTGCCTTTAACGAGGTCGCCCGCCATGCAATTCGCTCTGACCCTGAATTTTTTGACGGCTGGTACGTAGAGCACGCTACCGTGCCTAAACGAGGGCTTAAGCTAGCGCGCATGGTAGGCCATATCACCTACCTCTCAGAAGACGCAATGGGAAGTAAGTTTGGCCGCGACCTGCGCAGTGAAGACTTGAATTTCGGCTTCGATGTAGAGTTCCAGGTAGAGTCTTATTTGCGCTATCAAGGAGACACCTTCTCCACCGCTTTTGACGCCAACACCTACCTGCTGATGACCAAGGCGCTGGATTACTTTGACCCCGCAGCCGCTCACTCCGGTGATTTGGCCAGTGCGCTAGCCCCTGCCCAGTGCCCATTCTTGATTGTCAGCTTCACCACCGACTGGCGCTTCCCTCCTTCACGCTCCCGTGAATTGGTAGACGCTTTAACCCGTGCGGGTAAGTCGGTTAGCTATGCCAATATCGACTCTCCCCACGGCCACGATGCGTTTTTACTACCCGAACCGCGTTATCACGCCCTGTTCAGCGCTTTTATGGGCCGAGTAGCCCATGAGCTAGCGATCCATAAAACGGGTGGAGAGGAGACACAATGATGCGCGCTGATTTAGAGCTCATTTACGACTGGGTACCCCAGGGAGCCCATGTATTAGACTTAGCCTGTGGAGATGGAGCGCTCCTGGAACGCTTGGCGCAAGAGAAAAACGTCACCGGCTATGGGCTGGAAATCGACCCCAAAGGCATTACTCAATGCGTAGCGCGAGGCGTTAACGTGATTGAGCATAACCTCGACGACGGCCTAGGTAGCTTTTGCGATAACAGCTACGATCAGGTAATCATGACCCAAGCACTGCAAGCTCTGCGCCGGCCAGATAAAATGCTCGATGAAATGCTACGGGTAGCTGAAGAAGGGATTATTACCTTTCCTAACTTTGCCTACTGGCGTCACCGCATTCACCTTGGCTTGCGCGGCTATATGCCTGTTTCCAAATCGCTGCCCCACGCTTGGTACGACACCCCTAACATTCACCTGTCGACCTTCAACGACTTTGAGCACCTGTGCCGTGAAAAAGGGCTGGTGATTGTTGATCGTGCAGTAGGCGTTGGCGAGCACCGAGGGCATTGGACATCCAAGTGGTGGCCTAACCTATTTGGTGAAATCGCTATTTTTAGAGTACGCCGCCGCTAACGCGGTTCACATCAAGCAGTAGGAGAAAGCATCATGTTACGCAGCTTACTACTCAGCGCTGGCTTGGCTACAATGCTAATGACCACAACCAACGCCAACGCGGAGCAGTTCGTTCAGGTTGGTGACTACGATATCCACTACAGTGCGGTGAGCACTAGTTTCCTTACACCGGAAGTAGCCCAGGCACACAGCATTCAGCGTAGCGCTAACCGAGGCCTAGTTAATGTAAGCGTACGCGAGCGCATGGAGGACGGCAGCACTCGCCCAGTGAGTGCTGGCATACAGGGCTATGTTAGCGGCCTTACCGGCACCCAAGAGCCTCTGAGCTTTCGTACCGTGCATGATGGAGATGCTACCTACCATCTAGCACCATTTACCATGCGACATGACGAGGCCATGCGCTTTGAACTAGACGTGCGCTACGACCGTAATCAATCGCCCGAATCGGTCAATTTTATTCAGCGTTTCTATATCGAGCGATAAGTACTTATAGCCGAACCGGTAGCCGACGCGCTAAGCGCACTGCGACTGGTTTATCTGCCTCCCACCGCAGCGTGATACCGTAAGCCAGCACTTCCACACCGGCCTTTACCGCCTCGGCTAGCGCTGCCGCATAAACAGGGTCGATATGAGCAGCCGGAGCTACATCGGCAATGCCTTCATGGGCGACGCAGAACAGTAACACCGCCCGCTCCCCCTGCTCGGCAAGCGCTGTTAGCGTATGCAGATGCTTGGTGCCTCTAACGCTCACGGAGTCTGGAAAATAGCCGTGACCATCGGCTTCTTTCAGAGTCACCTGCTTTACTTCGATATAGACCGTACCACGCTGCGGGTCATCCAGGCGAAAGTCGAGTCGAGCATCATTAACTTTCACTTCCCGCTTGAGCGTTTGATAGCCCATCAGTGGTGTAATATCGCCCGCCTCAATTGCAGCCTCTACAATGCGGTTTGTCCGTCCGGTATGTACCGAAACCAGTGCCAGGGTGCCATCTGGCTGAGGTAGTTCAATCCACTCCCAAGTCCAACCCAGCTTACGCTTAGGGTTATCGCTTGACGAAAGCCACACCCGGCAGCCTGGCATATTGACCGCCTTCATAGAGCCGGTATTAGGGCAGTGGGCAATGACCTCTTGGCCACTTTCCAAACGTATGTCCGCCAAGAAGCGTTTGTAGCGGCGTAGCAGCACACCCGGCTCCAAGCCTTCATAGGTGATCATAACCGGCTCACGAAGCGGGAAATGCGTACTACGGCCTCCTGTAGCCGTGCCACATCGTTAGTAAAGGCAATACGCACGTGGTGCTCGCCGCCAACAAGGGCAAAATCAATCCCAGGGGTAATAGCTACATTCTCTTCAACCAGCAACCGTTCGCAGAAGGCTTGGCTATCTCGGCTGTAACGAGAAATATCTAGCCACAGGTAAAACGCACCTTGAGGTGGAAGATCAGGTGCCAGGTCCAACTGCGCCAATCCATCCAGTAGCACTTGGCGACGCTGTTTCAGCGTTGCCCGACGCGTTTCAAGAATATCCCGACACTCCGGGGTAAAAGCAGCAAGTGCGGCGTATTGGGAAGGTGTTGGAGCGGCAAGAAATACGTTTTGCGCTAGCCGGGTTAGCGGTTCTACCGCATGCTCCGGTGCTACCAGCCACCCTAAGCGCCAGCCGGTCATACCAAAGTATTTTGAAAAGCTGTTAACCACAAAGGCTTGATCGGAAAGCGATGTCGCCGAGAGTGGTGTGTCGTCATAATTTAACCCCTGGTAGATCTCATCGACAATGACCTCGCCCCCCTTGGCTGCCACAGCCCTGAATACCGCCTGCAGAGCCTCAGCACTCAACGTATGTCCAGTGGGGTTAGAAGGCGACGCTAACATGGCTAGGCGAGTGTGTGCCTGCCAATGCTGCTCTATCAACGGTGCGTCTAATTGCCAGCCACTGCTACGACCAACCGGAATGGCGTCAACCTGTGCACCAGCCAGGGCCATAAAATGGCGATTACAGGGATAGTTGGGATCAGCCATCAGCACCCTATCACCAGCCTCTACCAGTAGTTGGCTGGCCAACAACAGTGCCCCAGAGGCTCCCGGCGTTACTAGAATACGTGCGGGGTCTACGGCGGCATTGAAATGCTCGGCGTAATGGCCTGCAATGGCTTCGCGCAATGTAGCCAAACCGGCAGCTGGCGTGTAACGCGTTTTGCCCGTTGCCAGCGCCTGCTGTCCGGCAGCGACAATAGGCGCTGGTGTGGCAAAATCAGGCTCGCCTACCTCCAGGTGAATCACATCGTGGCCCTGAGCCTCTCGGGCCTGGGCCATTTCTAATAAGTGCATCACGCGGAAAGGCGCGACATAATTCACGCGGGAATTCCAGGCCATAATGGCTCCTTCACCTTATATTCATAGAAACTCGGCTATACAAACAGCTACAACACACAATGTACCGTCGTAAAAATACGGTTTTAACAACACAACGAAAAAGTATGAGAGAGGTCAAATAACCACAAGACCTTGGTCGAATACTGACTATTATGCTTGCAACACAGCCAAATTTCAGCTAAACAAGCATCCCTTTGGCGTGAGATCGTGGCACACGCTCATGGTCGATCAGCAGTCACATACGTAAGGGGCACTCCCATGCCAGTAGCGGAAAAGAAACCGGAAGCGTCCAAGTCCTTCACCCCGTATGAGCCAGCACCAGGTGAAGAGTATATGAATGAGAAGCAGCTTGCGCACTTCCGCCAGCTGCTTCTGGATTGGAAACAGGATCTCATGGAAGAGGTGGATCGTACCGTACGCCACCTGCAAGAAGACGCTAACAACTACGCCGACCCCGCTGACCGCGCTACCCAGGAAGAAGGCTTCAGCCTTGAACTGCGCACCCGGGACCGCGAACGTAAGTTGTTGAAAAAAATTAATGAAACGATCGATAAGATCGATGAAGACGACTACGGCTTCTGCGAAGCATGTGGTGTTGAAATCGGTATTCGTCGTCTTGAAGCGCGCCCTACAGCGACACTGTGCGTTGACTGCAAGACGCTGGCAGAGCTTAAAGAGAAACAGCTCGGCGGTTAACAACCTCAGCGGTAAAGCTCTGGACGCAACTACAAAAGCCGGGCACCTTTAGGGTGCCCGTTTTTGTTGGTCACTTTAATTGAAGTCATTATTGGCCCCCATGACACATTCTGCTCGCTATCGAGGGCGCTTCGCTCCCACGCCATCAGGCCCTCTCCATTTTGGCTCGCTCGTTGCAGCCTTGGGCAGCTTCCTGGATGCCCGAGCGGCGGGCGGCGTCTGGCTGGTACGCATAGAGGACATTGACCCTCCCCGCTGCCCAGTAGGCGCCGACAGCACCATTCTTCGCCAGCTTGAAGCATTTAGCCTGCATTGGGACGAAGAAGTGATTTGGCAACGCGGCCGCCATGAGATTTATCAGCAAGCATTAGACCGTCTAATTACGCTTGGCTTAGCCTACCCCTGTAGCTGCTCCCGTAAGCAGTGGCAAGACTTTGCGATTTACCCTGGCTGGTGCCGTAACGGACAGTGTGAGGCTAACAAACCCGTTGCTTGGCGACTACGCAGCGATTTAGCTCAACGCCCCATTGCTTGGCATGACCGCCTGTTTGGCTATCAACAGTTCGACCCCGCCACACTGGGCGACGTGGTGCTAAAACGCAAAGATCAACTGTGGGCCTATCAGCTTGCAGTAGTGATGGACGATGCCGAACAGGATATTAGCGATGTCGTCAGGGGCTTTGATCTCCTGGATAACACGCCTTGGCAGATCCAACTTCAAGCGGCACTCAACTTACCCACACCCCGGTATCTTCACCTGCCGCTAGTGGTGACTGATGAAGGCCAAAAGCTCTCCAAACAGAACTTAGCCCCCCCATTGGCAGAGAGTGACGACGGCATTCGTCACCAACTGTTTCAAGCCTTACAGGCGCTTGACCAAATGCCACCTTTCGAGCTGGCTCAAGAAGCACCAGAGACGCAGTTACGCTGGGCAATAGCGCACTGGTCAGTCGATCAGCTGACGCCTTTTCACCATCGTGCGCAACCCTCGGAGCACTGACATGTACGTTTATCGCATCATGCTGTTTCTAGTATTTGGGGGCTACTTGCTCTCACCACTGCTAATGGATGGCTGGAGTGACCCCAGCGTTGCCTGGTATCGGCCGTTTGCTATCTGGGGTGGACTAATTGCGCTAACGCTATGGCTAGAGCAAAAGAGGAAGCTAGATGAGCGTTGAGTTACTCGGTGTACTTCTCCTGGGCCTCGGCTACCTTGCGCTACTCTTTGGCTGCGGGACAGCCGTAGAGCGTGGCTGGGTGCCGGTGCGGGTGACACGCCACCCGGTTGTTTACACCTTGGCGTTAGGCGTATATGCCAGCGCCTGGGCGGTTTACGGCAGCGTTGAATTCGCCTCTAAATCTGGGTTTGGCTATCTAGCTTATTACCTTGGCGCCGCAGGCGCTTTTTTACTTGCTCCTGTACTACTGGTGCCCATTCAACGCATCACCCGCACCTACCAGCTCTCCTCGCTAGCTGACTTATTTGCCTTTCGTTTCCGTTCGCGCTGGATAGGCACCATGGTCACGCTGCTTAGTCTTCTCGCAGTAATGCCGTTACTAGGCATTCAGGTGCAAACCCTGAGTGATGCAATACACCTACTGACCGGCAGTCGCTACAGTGCTGCCGTTGCACTGCTATTTTGTGCAGTAATTGCAGGCTGTGCAGTGCTGTTTGGCGCACGCTATAGCCATCGGCACCGACACGACACACTGCTGAGCGTGATTGCCTTTGAGTCAGTGATCAAGCTCTTAGCCATGCTCGGGCTAGGTGCCATTGCACTATGGTGGGTGTTTGACGGGCCGCACGATTTACAACAGTGGCTAGAAGGCCCTGGTGCAGCAGCTCAGGCCGCAACATCACAGCTGGAACCACCGCAGTGGCGCACGCTGCTACTGCTGTTTTTTGCTGCTGCTTTTATGATGCCGCACTTATTCCAAATCACCTTCGCCGAAAGCCTTTCCCGACACACTCTACTCCAGGCAAGCTGGTCGCTACCGCTGTTCCTACTGCTAATGGCGTTACCTGTGCCGCTTATTTGGTGGGCGGCACAGTCCACCAATGAGTCGGTGCCGATGGCTGCTTACGCTGCCTATGTAATGTCGGAGCACTGGTGGGTAGGGGCACTGGCATTCATTGGTGGTTTAGCGGCCGCTAGCGGCACCATGATGATGATCGCCCTGGCTCTTTCCGGGATGCTGCTGAACCACGTAGTATTAGTAGCACGCCCGCCGGAGGCACAAAGCGATTTATACGGCTGGCTACTGTGGCTACGCCGAGGCTTGGTAGTAGCAGTTATTTTGGGAGGCTGGCTATTTGCCGAAAGCGTTGGCCGCTACCACTCACTAACCAACCTAGGGCTAGCTGCCTTTGTGGGCATGGCCCAGTGCCTACCTGGCATGCTGGCATTACTTTATTGGCCTGGCGCAAACCGTAAGGGCATGGTGGCAGGGCTGATCGGTGGTACTACTATCTGGCTGTGGGGCCTGTGGTTGCCGCTCCTTTTCGACATATCACTGCCAACGCTTCCATTCACACCGTTGATGCCCGAGGGAGCACCAGACTGGTACAACGCCACACTAATTTCTCTCGCGATTAATATCCTACTGTTAATCGTGGTCTCGCTGTTTACCCGCACCTCAGAGGGAGAGCGCTCTGCAGCTGAAGCCTGCTCGGTAGACGCAGTGATCCGTTCCAAGCGCTTACCTCTAGAGGCGGCAACCGCTGCCGACTTTCCCACACACCTTGCCCAGGCGCTTGGTGATGAAGCCGCTGGCCGCGAAGTTGACCGCGCTTTGAAGGCACTCAATCTTACCCCCCAGGAGCGGCGCCCGTATGCGCTTCGCCGCCTGCGTGACCGTATTCAGGCCAACCTATCCGGCCTTATGGGTCCATCCGTGGCCAGGGATATTGTTGATCGTTATTTACCCTACCGCCACGATGATGCCCCTATTACCGACGATATTCACTTTGTCGAAAGCCGGCTGGAGGCTTACCGTTCAAGGCTCACCGGGCTGGCCCGCGAGCTTGACGGCCTGCGCCGCCACCACCGCCAAACTCTGGCCAACTTACCTGTCGGGCTATGCGTACTAGGTGATGACGATGAACTGCTTATGTGGAACCAAGCACTCTCTCAGCTCTCAGGCATTAGCGGCGACAGCGTGATTGGCTCGCACCGGGATAGCTTGCCTGCTCCTTGGCCTGCTCTGCTAAGCAGTGTTCTTAAAGCTTCCCAGACACCGCTTTATAAGCAGTCAGTGTCGCTACACGGCAAAGACTACTTTCTGACACTGCACCAGGCCGTGCTAAGTGGTCACGACAGCCGAGGCGGCAGCGTAATTCTGGTGGAAGACCATACGGAAATGAAGTGGCTCGAAGATGAGTTAATCCACGCCGCCCGCCTTGCCTCTATTGGTCAACTTGCTGCTGGGGTTGCCCATGAAATTGGCAATCCTATTACCGGCATTTCATCACTGGCACAAAACCTACGCTATGACACCGACGATCCAGCCCTTCTAGAGACCGCTGATCAAATCCAGCAGCTTACCCAACGGGTCACTAAAATCGTTAACTCGCTAGTAGGCTTTGCTCACGGTGGGCGGCAGTCAACCCCACTACCCACAGCTCCTGCATCACTTAAGACCATTAGCGAAGACGCGTTACACTTGATCCACTTAGCTCGCTCGGGAGAGGATGTTATCTTCACTAATGCCTGCCCCAGCGATATTGTGGTGCGTGGTGATGACCAACGTTTAACCCAAGTCATGGTTAACTTATTGAGTAACGCACGGGATGCCTGCCAGTACCAAGGCAATATACGCATCGAAGCAGGCACAAAGGCGAGCCATGCATGGTGGCGGGTAAGCGATGATGGGCACGGCATTGCGCCTAGCGTTAAAGATCGTCTGTTCGAGCCATTTACTACCACCAAACCGGCGGGTGAGGGCACTGGGCTTGGGCTATCGCTGGCGTATCAAATTATTAACGAGCATCAAGGCAAAATAGAAGTGGCCTCGCCACCTCCCGGACAGCCTCGCGGCACCGCCATTACTCTCTGGCTACCGCTCTACCAACAGGATGATCTTTCACCTTATGCCCAGGATACTGATTGTTGAAGATGAAGCGATTATTCGCAGCGCCTTAAAACGCTTATTGGAGCGCCATGGCTATGCGGTGAGCGAAGCCGCAACGGCTGAAGAGGCTAGCGCTTTGCCACTCAGTGAGTTTGACCTCATCATCAGCGACCTGCGCCTACCGGGAGAGCCTGGCACAACACTGATCAGTGCTGCGGCGCCTGCTCCTGTGCTTATCATGACCAGCTACGCTAGCATGCGCTCTGCTGTTGACGCCCTCAAACAAGGGGCGGTTGATTATGTCGCAAAACCCTTTGATCACACGGAGCTTTTGGAAACCGTCGAGCGCATCCTACACAAACAGTCGATGCAACAAGGTACTCCACCAGACATTACCGACGAAGGTGGGGGGCGTCAGACAATGATCGGCAACTGCGCCGCCATGCAGCAGGTCTACACTCGCATCAGAAAAACTGCACCTGCAGATGTTACCGTGCTAATCCAAGGGGAATCAGGTACCGGCAAAGAGCTCGTCGCCCGTGCTATTCACCAGCAAAGCAAGCGGGCCAAAGCGCCGCTAATCTGCGTTAACTGCGCGGCAATCCCAGAAACACTGATTGAATCAGAATTATTTGGTCATGAAAAAGGGGCCTTCACCGGCGCCAGTGCTGCCCGTACCGGTCTAGTGGAAGCTGCCGACGGCGGTACACTATTTTTAGATGAAATTGGTGAGCTGCCGCTGGACGCCCAAGCCCGCCTGCTGCGTGTACTTCAAGAAGGTGAAATTCGTAAAATAGGCTCCGTCGAAACCCGTCACGTAGATGTGCGCCTCATCGCCGCCACCCATCGGGATTTACGCGCACTCTCAAAAAGCGGCGAGTTTCGTCTTGATCTTTATTACCGCCTAAACGTGATGCAGATAGAGCTACCTCCGCTGCGAGAGCGTGATGAAGACGTACTTAAAATTGCCGATATTCTGTTAGAAAAAGCGTGCAAGCGTCATGAGCGCCAGGGGCTCCGGCTATCACGTGCAGCCCGCCAAGATCTCCAGGACTATCCCTGGCCAGGAAATGTGAGAGAGCTGGAAAATGCTCTAGAGCGAGGCGTTATTCTAGCTGAAGGGCACCTGATCCACCCGGATGACCTGGGCCTGGGCCCGGTGGCTCACCGCCCGCCTCCACCCACGACCAGTTCACCAACAGCTAGCTCTACTAACGTGACCAATGAGGGCCCAATAGCAGCTGAAGAGGACGACCTTTCTTTGGAAGATTACTTTCAACACTTTGTGCTAGAGCATCAGGATCAGATGAGTGAAACCGAGTTGGCTCAAAAACTTGGTATTAGCCGTAAGAACCTATGGGAACGCCGCCAGCGGCTAGGTATTCCACGCAAAAAAACAGCTCGAAGGCCCGGCTAGGTAATGCCACAAGGGCGGCCTCAAGGCCATCTTCTACTAACGTCTAATGTACTGATTTTAATAAGAAACATTCAAAATTCGTTACCTCACTACTGTTACCTTCCCACACAATTAGAGCTAAAAATCGCTCAAAAGCGGGTAACACTTTCTACTGCCCTTGGTGACTTGGCATAGCTCAAAAACGCCAAGCTTATGAAATTCCTACCATATCCATTAGGTGGCACAGTGAGTGCAATATTACTGGGTAAGAAAAACAAACTGGGCAACGCGGTAAGTCGCCAACAAAAACAAAACATGACACCGCCCGACCTAAGCCATAACAAAAACAACAAGGCTAGGCAGAGATAACAGCACTAACAAGAACAACAGGCTTGAGTCTCATTACTTGCACGCGCTATGCAGACGTTATGCAGACGTTATGCAACATAAGCGCAGCAAACAATAACAACAGCTAGCAAGAGCCCAAATGGACGCGACGTACAACAAGTTTTTTGCATACCAACAAAAATAATAGCAGAGCGTTTGTACACCCCGGAGCCAACAACAACTCGCCGGGTAGAAAAAGTTCGCGGTTGGATTATTGTTTTGAATACGAGGCGGTCGGAATCAGACTGGTTTCACGCCTACCGACTGCGGTGCGTATTCAGGGCGATGTGCCATCATGAAGAAAAACAGCAGCATGGACGCTGATTGTCTACTTTATAGGGGAGGCTAACTTAGCCTCCCCTTTCCGCGTTTAGTGGCTTTTGCTTTTACTAAACCCACCATAGACGCTTTGCAAGTTTTAAGGGGTCGGCTACACTCAGCAGCTTGCCGCTAATTTATATGGTCACTTTTTATACCCTGCGAGTCGATATCGTCGCATGTTCAAAGGATTTACCCGTTTCTTACATAACCCGGGAGAGCAATTGAAATCCCTGCTCAATTCCCCAGTGGAAGCCTCAGAGGCTCTCAGTCCACGTATTATTCCGCGCTCCGAGCACCCTGTTTCTCGTCAGCAAATCAGCGATGCCGCTCTAAAAGTTCTTTATCGCCTGAACAGTGCCGGATTTGGCGCGTTCTTGGTAGGTGGCTGTATTCGTGATGCACTGCTGGGAAAAATGCCTAAAGATTTCGACGTGGCGACAAACGCTACGCCGGAGCAAGTGCGCGATTTATTTCGTAATTCACGCATGATTGGTCGGCGCTTTCGCATTGTGCACGTACGCTTTGGCCGCGAAGTGATTGAGGTCACTACTTTCCGTGGCAAGCCCCAAGACGAGCACGGCGATCATATCGCCCAGCAATCCGACGCGGGACTGCTTTTGCGTGACAACGTGTGGGGCAATATTGAAGAGGACGCCCTACGCCGCGACTTTACCGTCAATGCGCTGTACTACAACATTGCAGACTTCACCATTCACGACTTCGCGAATGGTGCGCGGGATATTAAGTCACGCACGCTACGTTTGATTGGTGACCCAGCCACACGTTACCGAGAAGACCCAGTGCGTATGCTAAGGGCCGTGCGTTTCGCTGCCAAGCTAGACTTCACCATCGATCCGGCTACCGAAGCCCCGATGTTTGACCTCGCACCGCTGTTATTGCAGATTCCGCCAGCACGTCTATTTGATGAGGTGCTTAAGCTATTCATGTCGGGGCATGGCTTGATCACTTTCCGCCTGCTCAGCCATTACAACCTATTTGGCATGCTTTTCCCCGAAGCGGAAGAAGCCATGGCAGACGCCGCCTGGGCCGAAGAGTTAATCGAGCTGGCACTGACGAATACCGATAAACGTATTGCTGAAGACCGCCCGGTTACCCCAGCTTTTTTGCTGGCTGCGTTTCTGTGGGCACCCGTAGCACACCGCCAGGCCGAGCTGGAGCGTGAAGGCATGCCCGCTATTCCTGCTCTGCAAACCGCTGCCCAGGAAGTAGTATCTCGTCAGCTTGAGCACACCTCGATCCCGAAGCGCTTCGGTATGCCCATGCGCGAAATCTGGGAACTGCAGACCCGCTTACCCATGCGCCGTGGCAAACGCGCTTTTCAGACCCGAGAGCACCCACGTTTCCGCGCCGCCTATGACTTGTTGCTACTGCGTGAGCAAGCCGGTGAACTACCGCGAGGCTTAGGGGATTGGTGGACAGCGTTTCAACAAGGCGACGAACACGAGCAGCGCCGCCTACTGCAAAAAGTCGGCAGCGACCCAGCGAGCCAAGGTGATCGGCGTCGCAAAAAACGCCGCAAACCGCGTAAAACAGATCCATGAGTGTCACGATGGAACTTGCCTACATTGGCCTAGGCAGCAACCTGGAAAACCCCATCGCGCAGGTTCAACACGCGCTTACTGAGCTGGGGCAACTGCCGCTTAGTCAATTAGTAGCATGCTCCTCACTCTATGCCACCCCCCCTGTAGGGCCCCAAGACCAGCCCGATTTTATTAATGCGGTCGCTGCTATTGAAACAGCGCTCTCGCCCCTGGCGCTGCTCGACCAACTACAGGCCTTAGAACAGTGCCATCGACGCCAGCGTTTACGCCACTGGGGCCCTCGCACGCTTGATTTAGACCTGCTCCTCTATGGGCAGCGGACAGTTGAGCACCCACGGCTACGAGTCCCTCATGCTCATATGCATGAGCGTGCCTTTGTATTGGTGCCACTATCAGAAGTGGCCGCAGGTCAGTCGCTCCCGCTGCACCAGCAGCCACTAGATCATTGGCTAGCTCATCTAGACCACTCCGCGATCAAACGCTTAAGCCACACTGAGCTACTAGCAGATGTCACCACCTCTGCTACCATCTGACACAAATCTCGACACCAAGCCCCCATTCAGGTAACAATTACCGGTTAAGCCACTTCACGCATGCAAGGATGCAGCGTTAATAATGGCCGGCTTCCTATGAGACGCATCGGCCCCACGTAGAAAATGAGAGCACGCCATGAAAACCGTCACCCTGAGCACTCTGCAGGCGTACAAACGCGCCGGCGAAACGTTCAGCTGCCTGACCGCTTATGATGCCTCCTTTGCCCATGCTGCCAGCGATGCAGGCATTGATGTCCTACTAGTGGGCGACTCCCTAGGCATGGTCCTGCAAGGGCACAACAGCACGCTACCCGTTACCATCGATGATATTTGCTATCACACCCGCTGTGCGGCACGGGGTAAAGGTCACAGCCTACTGATGGTTGACTTGCCGTTTATGAGCAATGCCACTACCGAACGCCTGCTGGAAGACTCTGCCGCCCTAATGCGCGCCGGTGCCGAGCTGGTCAAAGTAGAAGGTGAAGCATGGATGGCCGACGGCATCCGCGAGATGACCCGTCGCGGCGTTCCGGTATGTGCCCACTTGGGACTAACCCCGCAAACCGTCTATCAGTTAGGTGGCTATAAAGTACAGGGCCGTGAAGCTGCCCAGGCCGAGCAAATCATCAACGATGCCAAGGTACTGGTTGAGGCAGGTGCTTCGGTCATTCTACTTGAGTGCGTACCAGCAAGCTTAGGTAAAGCCGTTACCGAAGCCCTAGACGTGCCAGTGATTGGTATTGGCGCTGGCCCAGACACCGACGGCCAGATATTGGTAATGCACGATGTGCTGGGCGTTACCAACGGCCGCACACCGCGTTTCGTCAAAAACTTTATGGTCGACGCTGATAGCATTCAAAACGCTTTTCAGAACTACCATGAAGCGGTCAAGACCCGTGCCTTCCCAGCACCGGAACACTGCTTTTAAGTAGTGCCTTCGGCTTTTTTACAGCCTGTGAACGATACTTCTCTTATGCGCACTTTGCGAGATATCAACGACCTACGCAGCATCCTCCGCGAGCACCGTTTGGGTGGCCAACGGATTGCGTTGGTGCCCACAATGGGCAACCTACACAAAGGCCACTTAGCGCTCGTTTCTCGAGCCCGCCAGCATGCCGACATCGTAGTTGCTAGTCTGTTTGTGAACCCCATGCAGTTTGGTCCTGGTGAAGACCTGGACGCTTACCCGCGTACGTTTGAAGCGGACCACGCACAGCTAACTGATGTAGGCTGCGATATCTTGTTCGCTCCAACCGTTAGCGCGCTTTACCCTAATGGCCTGTCTGCTCAAACAACAGTGCATGTACCTGAGGTGGGAGAAGGCCTTTGCGGCGGATCACGACCTGGGCATTTCGATGGCGTGTCCACTGTGGTGAGCATGCTGTTCAATCTGGTGCAGCCTGACATTGCCTGCTTTGGCGAGAAGGATTACCAGCAGCTAGCGGTAATTCGTAAGCTGGTGAGTGACCTGCATATGCCCATTGAAATTATCGGCGTGCCTATTGTGCGGGCAGAGGATGGCCTTGCACTCTCTTCACGCAATGGCTACCTCAACAAGCAAGAGCGCGCTACGGCTCCGGCTCTCTATCGCACCCTTTGCACACTAAGGGATGCATTAGAGCGCGGCGAATGCGCCAAACAGGTACTACAACGTGGCAAAACGACGCTGTATGATGCTGGCTTTACGCCCGATTACCTTGAGCTACGTGATACTACCCTTGGCCCGGTGACTTCCGCAACGCGCCAAGCGGTAATCCTAGCCGCCGCGAAACTCGGCCCTGCTCGGCTTATCGACAACCTCAGCGTGCAGCTGCCAAATGCTGCTACTGACGCTAGCCGCTAGGCTAGCTTCGTTATCTAGGAGTTACCATGCAAACCATTATGCTCAAAGCCAAGCTGCATATGGCCCGCGTTACCCATGCGGTACTCAACTACGAAGGTTCCTGCGCTATCGACGGTGAGCTGCTCGATATGGCAGGCATTCGCGAAAATGAACAGATTCAGATTTATAACGTAGAAAACGGCGAGCGTTTTACTACTTACGCCATTCGTGGCGAAGAAGGCTCTCGCTTGATCTCTATTAATGGTGCGGCTGCGCATTTAGCTGCACCAGGGCACCGTATTATTATTTGCAGTTATGCTCACTACTCCGAAGCTGAACTTGATAATCACCAGCCTGCACTTGTGTACCTGCAGGAAGGTAACCACGTGAGCCATACCAGCAATGCGATTCCTGTGCAGCTAGCATAAGGCGTATGACCGAGCAAGTGCACTTGTTAACGGGCCTTTAATCGGCCCGTTTTTATTTGCCCGTAATTGCGTATTGCCGCAATGCACTCCCTTCCCCTATGCTGACAGTAAGTTTGACAAAACACGGCTGACAAAAATGGATGGGCAGCGATACTTATGCTGACCTATCGTCAATCGGACCGTTGCGTTACTTACCCAAGGAGTCATCGTATGCAAGACGTGGTTATCGTTGCGGCACGCCGCACCGCCGTAGGCAGTTTTGGTGGATCGCTTGCCGGCATTCCTGCCAGTGACTTAGGCGCACTGGTAATAAAAGACATCCTCGCGACTACAGGCGTTGCCCCCGAGCAGATTGACGAAGTACTGCTTGGCCAAGTGTTAACCGCCGGTGTCGGCCAAAACCCTGCTCGCCAAGCGGCAATTAAGGCAGGTCTTCCCGAATCCGTACCGGCAATGACGATTAATAAAGTGTGCGGCTCTGGCTTGAAAGCGCTGCACCTAGCCACTCAAGCTATCCGCTGCGGAGATGCTGAAATTATTTTGGCTGGCGGTCAGGAGAACATGTCAGCATCGCCCCATATTTTGCCTAATTCCCGTAATGGGCAGCGTATGGGTGACTGGAAAGCTATCGACTCAATGGTACATGACGGCCTATGGGATGCCTTTAACAACTACCATATGGGCATTACCGCAGAAAACTTGGCAGAAAAATACAGCATCACACGTGAAGCAATGGACGAATTTGCCGCTGCTTCCCAGCAAAAAGCTGCTACTGCGATTAAAGAGGGTAAGTTCAAAGGGCAAATCGTGCCTGTTGAAATTCCCCAGCGCAAAGGCGACCCCGTAGTATTTGATACCGATGAAAACCCGCGCGAAGTAACGGCTGAGAAACTCGGTGGCATGCGCCCTGCTTTTAAAAAAGATGGCACCGTTACCGCTGGTAACGCTTCATCCTTAAACGATGGCGCTGCCGTCGTTATGCTCTGCTCCGCTGAAAAAGCGAAAGAGCTAGGTCTGGAGCCACTGGCACGTATTGCCGCTTACGCTAACGCAGGCGTCGATCCTGCTATCATGGGCATTGGCCCAGCACCTGCAACCCGCCGCTGTTTGGAAAAAGCGGGCTGGAGCCTGGACGACCTAGACTTGGTTGAAGCTAACGAAGCATTCGCTGCGCAGGCACTTTCCGTGAACAAAGAACTTGGCTGGGATACCTCCAAAGTCAATGTTAACGGCGGTGCTATTGCCATTGGCCACCCTATTGGTGCTTCAGGCTGCCGAGTGCTGATCACTTTACTACATGAAATGATTGCCCGTGACGCTAAAAAAGGCCTCGCGACGCTGTGCATTGGCGGTGGCCAAGGGGTAGCGCTAGCTATTGAGCGTCCCTAACTATTGATCGTTGCTAGCAATTCATCGATTGCAATTTACGAATGTTCGATGAGGGTAATCGCTAACGATATGCTTCACGCAATGCGTCTGAAATATGCCACATTGAGTGGTGCTGCCCACAAAAATGCCCCGCTTTAGGCGGGGCATTTCTTAGCTCATCCATGAGCAGGGGTAGAAGTTAATCCTTTCGCAGTGTTGGATTACCAGCCGGATTCATCTTCCTCCTCTGTTTCCCACTCATCCTGCTCTTCTTCCTCCTCTTCATAAGTGAACTCTTGCTCTTCCTCTTCATATTCGGTAGTTACACCGTCATGAGTCGTACCATGCTCTTGCTCAGAGTCGAAAGAGTTAAAGGCGCCTTGCTCATCCTGCGTTGTTTCTTCTTGCGGAGTAGGCTCATACTCGTCGTTACCTTCCATGCCAGCAAATGCTAGCGGGCTGGCGATTAAACCGAAAGATACGCCTAGGATGCCAAGTTTCTTGAGAGCTTCCTTCTTCATGATCGTGCCTCCTGATATGGCTTCGCTTTCATTTCAATATTTAAAAACTGTGATTTCAAAACTGTGCTGATGGTAAGAGCGTCGTGTCTTCCTGACATTTCACTCTTATCAAAACTATTGCAGATGCCATACCAACCCATACCAAAAAAATAAAAACCATCAAAAAATACAACAACTTAAACAACGACAACTTGTGCCAACACTATTATCAAACGACATTTAATTAGTATTTTATTGTTTATTAATGACACATGAGCCCCGCTGCATCATGCCAGCGGGGCAGCATATGATGGCTCAACACACCCCAGCCTTCCCACTTCCATTTGCAGCAAGCTACCTGCCAGAGGCCAGCGCTCCTTGTCTGCTGCATCCAGGTGTTGCATAGCGGTAGTAATGTAGAGGGTATCCAGCTGTTTACCGCCAAACGCCACCATGGTGGGGTGCGGGCAAGGAACGGGGTAATTTCCCACTAGTTCTCCTTGCGGCGAAAAACGCACGACCCGCCCGCCATTGTAGAGCGCGCACCAGTAGTCGCCCTGGCGATCAACTGCAGCACCATCCGGCACACCAGGTAGGTCCAGCGCATCCAGGTCGACCCAGCAGTGCGGCTCCCCCTTTTCGCCGCTTGTCACATCATAGGGATAGCGTTGAATGGATCGGCTTAGCGAATCAGCGTGATAGAGCCAGCGGCCATCGGGGCTAAACGCCAGCCCATTTGAAATCGTTAGGTGTGGGATTTGCGGTTTAAGCTCACCTTCTCGATAGCAGTAGAGTGCGGCGGTTGGCTGTGACTCTTGAGCATCAATGGTACCAACCCAAAAGCGCCCAGCAGCGTCACAGCGGCCATCGTTAAAGCGGTTTCCCTGGCCTTCCTGCCACTCTGGATTAGCAGCAAGCCGTTCATACTGTCCGGTGAAAGGCAGCGGAATACGCACCACTCCCGACGCCAGGGCCGCGAGCAAGCCACCTTCGCATAGCGCGATACAGCCCACTTTTTCACCTAACTCCATTTGAGTGAGGCCTGTCGACTGAGAAGTTTGCCAGGCATAGATAACTCCCGCGTTTATATCCACCCAATAAAGCGTTTGCCGCTCAACTGACCATAACGGGCTTTCCCCCAGGCTCATATTGAGCGCCTGAGCTACTTCTACACGTTGTTGCGTCATTGTGGTGTCCTTCTTGGCAGTGTTGTTTACTCGTAGGCCATCGCTTCAAGCTCTTTACCGCGAGTCTCTTTGACGAAGTAGATAACAAAGAAGACCGAAGCAATGGCGCTGATGGCATAAAAACCATAGGCACCGAACAGCCCGATGGATGCCAGCATAATCGGGAAGGTCATGGTGATACCGAAGTTGGCCAGCCACTGGAAAAGACCAGCAATTGCAAGCCCCGAGCCACGCATCTGATTGGGGAACATCTCTCCCAGCATGACCCACATCACCGGCCCCCAAGAGGCATTAAAAAACAGCACATAAAGGTTGGCACACAGCAGTGCAAACACCCCCATGTCATCGGTTAAGCGTAGGCTGCCATCTACCATCGCTGCGGTAGAGAAGGCGTAGGAGAGGCACGCTAAAGTCGCCGCCATGCCTACCGACCCTACCCAGAGCAGCGGCTTGCGGCCAATTTTGTCGATCAGCGCAATGGCGAGCAGGCAGGCACCAATACTCACTGCACCGGAGATCACATTGATGAGTAGCGCATCGCCTTCGGAGAAACCCACCGACTGCCACAGCACCGCGCCATAATAGAACACCACGTTAATGCCCACCAACTGCTGGAAGACCGCCAAACCAATCCCTACCCAAACGATGCCATGTAGCTTGCCAGTGGTACGGTTAACCACATCGCTTAAGCGCGGCTTGTGATCTTGATCCAGCGTGGCGTTAATTTCATCAATTTTGCTACTGACATCCCGTTCTGGCATCACTAATCCAAGCACACGGCGGGCTTCGCTCTGTTTGCCAGTGCTAATCAGATAACGAGGGCTTTCAGGGATAAACAGTAACGCTAACAAGAAGATAGAAGCAGGTATCAATTCAATCCAGAACATCCAGCGCCAAGTCGCAAAACCAAACCACAGCTCAGACATTGCGGAACCGGATACATACGCCAACACGTAGTTGCTCAAGAAAGCCATAAACAGACCCGAGATAATGGCCACCTGTTGAATGGTAGCCAAGCGGCCACGGTAAGCAGCAGGCGCGACTTCGCTGATATAGGCCGGAGTCATCACACTGGCAGCACCTACGGCAAGCCCGCCAAGAATTCGATATACCACAAACTCCATTGAACTGCCGGCTACGCCCGACCCCCAGGCGCTAATCAGAAAGAACACCGCCGCTACGATCAGCAGCGTGCGACGACCAAAGCGATCTGCCAAGCGGCCAGCAAAGAAAGCCCCAACTGCGCAGCCCAGCAACATTGACGCGACATTGAAGCCAGTGCCTGCACTATCAGAGTTAAAAGAGGTTTGTAGACCATCCACCGTGCCATTGATCACGCCACTGTCGAAGCCAAACAGGAAACCGCCGATGGCGGCAATACAGCAGATCACCAAAATATAGGATGAGCGGCTTAGCGTTTTTTGGGGTGTCATTGTTTAGCTCCTCGGAGTTGTTATTGAGCATTTCGAGCATTTTCTTTCGATCTAATTTGCGACTACGCCCAGCCGGCATCCACCGCCAACTCCTGGGCAGTGATGGCCTGGCTTTCGGCACTGGCTAAAAACAGTACAACAGGCGCGACATGCTGGGGCTCAAGGCGCATCTTGAGACACTGGCGCTGTTGAATGGCGACTTCGTCCTCAGGGCTAATCCACTTTTCAAGCTGGCGTTCGGTTATCACCGAGCCGGGCACCAGGGTATTAACGCGAATATTGTGTTCGCCTAGCTCTCGGGCCAGGCTGCGGGTCAGGCCGTGGGCCGCCGCTTTTGCGGTGACATAAGCGGGTAACCCACCCAGCGCCATCTGCACGCTGACCGATCCAAAATTAATGATCGAGCCCCCACCTGCTTTAACCATCTGTTCCGCCGCCGCCTGGGCGGCAAAAAACATCGGGCGCAGGTTTAGCGACATACGCTCATCCCAATAGGCAACATCCACATCCCTCCAAGAGTGGCGGTCATCATTGGCGGCATTATTCACCAGTGCATAAATCGGCCCGATATTCTGACCAGTCTCGGAGATAACTTGCTGTAGACTTGCCACATCGCGAATATCGCAGTGGTGATAGCGCGGCGCCTCGCCAGTTTCGGCGCGTAGCTCCTCGACCAGCGCCTCACTGGCATCATCGTTAATATCGACAAACACCACCCGTGCGCCCTGAAGGTGAAAGGCGCGGGTAAGCGACGCGCCAATGCCGCTACCGCCGCCGGTAATAAAAACAACCCTTTGTTCAAGGCCGGTATAGTGTGCTGAGTCCTGCTTCATATCGTTTTCCACCTCCCTCTTCTAGCGTGTTTAATCTGTTTAAGTGTATTTGATCGATATTCTCCCACTGGCCACCCTCGGTACTGGTGTAGCAAGCGGATTGGCACTTATGCCGTTTTAATACGCATGAATTTGCACGACGAAATTGCAATAGAGTTGGGTGAAGGGCTCAGATGATGTCTGTTGTTATTGTCTTGGGGCTAATCAGCATCGATTGCGTTAAGGAACGCTTGAATTACTTTAGGACCTAAAATAAATATCTGCATATGCAACTTAGGTCGTATTTTGACAAACACGCTCACGCGCCAGGATGAGGGCACAAAGCAATTTTTTCTCATCACAAACCGTAACGGCGATCCTATGGCGCTTCCATTGACTGATACCACCCGCCTCGACAATACCCTGGCGGTGATTCGCACTCTGCGTGAACAGGGGCCGGTGGCACGCATCGATCTAGGCGCACTCAATGGCATTAGCCCTGCTACCGTGACTTCTATTAGTGCGGAGTTACTTCAACAGGGCTTGATTACTGAGCGGCCGCCCGAAACACTCCGTCCCAGCGGTAGAGGCCGACCAAAAACCTTGATTGAACTCTCCCCCACTGCTGCCTGCGTGGTATGCGTCAAACTATCCATTAATGAGATTCAGCTGGTAGTGGGCGATTTCGCGGGCCAAATTCGCCATAGTGAATACCACACAGTGCCTACCTTAACGTTGAGTGCCAACGCTCTGGAAAGATTGCTGGAAGAGAAAATCAGCGCTGTTTGTGCGCAACAACTACAAAGTTTTCAACGCTTAGCAGGTATCTGCCTAGCAGTACAAGGGGTGGTGTCGTCGCATAGCGGTACAATTATCTGGTCACCTGCTTTAGGCTTGCGTAACGTGCCAATATCCGCTTGTTTAGCAGAACGTTTTCACTGCAGTGTACTGCTGGAGAACGATGCCAACTGCATTGCCAACCTACTAACGGCGCAACCCGCCTATGCGGATTGCCCCAATTTGGTGGTCATTATGCTGGGCTATGGCATCGGTATGTCAGTGCTAATTAACGGCGAGCCATTTGTTGGTGCCAATGGCTCAGCAGCAGAGTTTGGGCATAGCAAATACCTTCCGAATGGTGCCCTATGTGCTTGTGGTCGCCGGGGTTGTATCGAGGCTTACGCTAGCGATTACGCTCTTTATCGAGCCGCAGTCAACCATTTAGAGCTGCCGCCTGGCGATAGCGCCCACCCTTCAGAGCAGCAAATGCAGGCGCTGACGCAGCTTGCCCAACAGGGCAATCCAGAAGCCCAGCGCATCTATTCCGAAGCTGGCCAGGCACTCGGCTATGGTATCGCCAACGTATTGGCACTGTTCAACCCCGATTTAGTGATTATTACCGGCTCAGGAGTACGCGGCTTTGACGCCATGAAGGCCGCTATGCATAGCGCCATTGATGAAGCGCTGGTAACCGAGCTGATAGGTAATACACGCATCGAAAGCTACGCCTGGGATCGCGATATGACCTGCATGGGTGGCATCGCAATGGCGCTACACGCCACCGATGCCCAAACGCTTTTAGATAGTCAAACCGCTAGGGAAGCCTAAAGCGCAAAAACTCAATGCGAATGACGCGGCACATCAGCCCCCCGGCAGCCGACCAGGAAGTCAAAATCACAGCCTTCGTCAGCCTGTAGCACACGTTCGATATAGAGCTGACGGTAGCCACCCTGGCTAGCGATGAGCGTCGCAGCCGCGGAGGGGTCACTTTCGGCAAGCCGTGATGCGAGTTCTTCATCGCTGATATCGAGATGCAACCGGCCGCTTTCGCAGTCAAGCTCAATCCAGTCGCCGTTGCGTACCGCCGCTAGTGGGCCACCCGCGGCGGCCTCGGGCGCTACGTGTAGTACCACGGTGCCGTAGGCCGTGCCGCTCATGCGGGCATCAGAAATACGCACCATATCGGTAATCCCCTGGGCGAGGATTTTGGGCGGCAACCCCATATTGCCCACCTCCGCCATGCCGTGATACCCCCGCGGCCCGCAGTGTTTCATGACCAGAATGTCGCTAGCTTCAACGTCCAAGTCCGGGTCGTTAATGCGCGCTTTGTAGTCGTCAAAATCCTCAAACACCACGGCACGCCCCCGGTGCTGCATCAGTTCCGCCGTTGCTGCTGAGGGTTTTAGCACCGCGCCGTTAGGGGCTAAGTTGCCGCGCACTACGCAGATGCCACCATCCGCCGTAAGGGGTTGATCCAGCGGACGAATCACTTCCTCGTTGTAAAGTGGCGCATCTTGAACGTTCTCCCATAGGGTTTTGCCGTTGACGGTGAGCGCGTTTTTAAAGGGCAACCGATCGGCCTCACCCAGGCGTTTGAGCACTGCAGGTAGGCCACCAGCGTAGTAGAACTCCTCCATCAGAAAACGCCCCGAGGGCTGTAGATCGACCACCGTGGGAGTGCCACGCCCTACCCGGCTCCAGTCATCCAGGGTGAGATCGACGCCGATGCGCCCGGCAATCGCCTTGAGATGAATCACCGCATTAGTCGAGCCGCCGATAGCAGCGTTAGTGCGAATGGCATTATCGAAGGCTTCCTTAGTAAGGATTTTGGACAGACGCAGGTCCTCGTTGACCATTTCGACAATCCGGTTGCCCGAGAGGTGGGCAAGCACGTAGCGGCGAGAGTCCACCGCAGGGATGGCGGCATTGTGAGGTAGCGAGGTGCCCAGCGCTTCGGCCATACAGGCCATGGTAGAGGCGGTGCCCATAGTGTTGCAGGTACCGGCGGAGCGGGACATACCGGCCTCAGCAGCCATAAAGTCGTGAAGTGAAATTTCACCCGCCTTGACCTGCTCGGAGAGCTGCCATACCGCGGTGCCGGAACCGATATCCTTACCTTTATGCTTACCGTTGAGCATTGGCCCTCCGGACACCACGATAGTGGGGATATCGCAGCTCGCCGCGCCCATCAGCAGCGCGGGGGTAGTTTTATCACAGCCCACCAGCAGCACTACTGCATCAATCGGGTTACCGCGAATGGCTTCTTCCACATCCATACTGGCTAAATTGCGCGTAAACATTGCCGTAGGCCGCAGGTTGGATTCACCGTTAGAGAAGACCGGAAACTCCACTGGGTAGCCGCCCGCCTCCAACACGCCCTTCTTAACGTGTTCTGCCAACTTACGAAAATGCGCGTTGCAGGGGGTTAATTCCGACCATGTATTGCAAATACCGATAATCGGCTTGCCCTGAAATTCATGGTCGGGAATCCCCTGATTTTTCATCCAACTACGGTACATAAAGCCGTTTTTATCGGTAGTGCCAAACCATTGGGCAGAACGTAAAGGGCGCTGGCGATCAGACATAGGAAGACTCCGTACAAACCAAGAAATTAATGAAAAGAGAAAAGAGAGGCATGGGCCTCAGGCCCGCTGACGGCGGTTCTGTTTCCAGCGATCAAACATCACCGCCAGCAGCAGAATCGCGCCACGCACCAAGTATTGGTAAAAGGTCGGAACGTTGAGCAGGCCCATGGCGTTCTGTACACAACCCATGATCAGCACCCCAACCAAGACGCCGGTTATCGTGGCAACACCGCCAGACAACGCCACACCGCCCAGCACACAGGCGGAGATAACCGCCAGCTCCAAGCCCATGGAGGTGTTGGGATCACCTAATCCCATACGTGACGCCAGCAGCACACCAACCACACCCGCGACGACTCCCTGTAGGCCGAAGACAATCACTTTAAGGCGCTGGACATTAACCCCTGCCAGCGCAGCGGCTTCCGAGTTTCCTCCCGTGGCCAGCACGTTGCGGCCAAAGGCAGTCATATTGAGCACCACGCCGAAGATCACAAAGCAGGCCAGCATGGTCCATACCGGCAGGGTTAGACCAAGAAACGAGGCGCTGCCCAGATCAAAGAAGCCTGGCACGGTAATCATCACCGCGTCGCCACCGGAGGTGATGTAGGCGAGCCCACGCACAAACTCCATGGCGGCCAGGGTCGCAATTAGTGAGTTAATACCGAACTTGGCAATCACCAAGCCGTTAAATACCCCCACCGCGCCACCGGCCAAGACGCCTCCCATCACGCCGATAAATACACTCCCAGAGGTAGAGGTCACCACGGCAGCCACCACCCCGGCAAAAGCCACCGTAGACGCTACTGAGAGATCAACCTCGCCTAGCGCCAGCACCAGCATCATGGTGGTTGCCAAGCTGCCGATCAGGGTGATCGATAGCAGTAGCCCAACCATATTGCGGCCGGTCAGAAAGCCGGGGATAAATACCGCTAGTGCCACAAACAGCAGTAAGAAAATCGCGATCAGACCTGATGTATCCAGTAGCGTGCGTAGTGGCTTGATAAGCCCCTGGCGCCCCGCCGGGCGGGCAGGCAATGTCTTGCCTTGGGCTGCATTGTTAGTTGTCATAATGGTTGTCCTGAGCTTTTTCTTTAAGAGCTTGTTCTTTAAGAGCTTGTTCTTTAAGAGCTTGTTTCTTTTAAGAGCGCGTTCTTTTACGTGAGGGAGTCCTGAGAAAATGCCCAATTAGGCGGGAAGTGCTAGCCCCAGCAGGCGCTCCGGGGTGGCAGATTCCCGTGGTACGACCTCCACCAGCGCCCCATCACGCATTACCGCGATGCGGTCACAAATGGAGCTGACTTCGGCAAGGTCGCTGGAGATCACCACCACGCTTTTACCCTGCTCAGCCAAATCGTAGAGCAGCGCGTAAATATCCCGCCGCGCCCCTACGTCAATGCCTCGGGTCGGCTCATCCATTACGAACAGATCAATCTCTTCAGAGAGCCAGCGGGCCAGGATCACCTTCTGCTGATTACCCCCAGAGAGCTTGCCGATGGGTGCCCGGGGGCCCGGCGTTTTAACGCTGAGCTGCTGGATATAGGCTTCTGCATTGCGCCGCTCCCGGCCAGGATGGCGGAATACACCCCAGCGTTTGAAAAAGCGTCGACAGCTGATATTGAGGTTATCGGCCACGCTGGCGACGGGAAAAATCCCTTGGGATTTGCGATCCTCCGGGCACATGGCAATCCCCGCGCGGATGGCTTCACCGGGGCTCTTAAAGCGCCGCGATTCGCCGTTGAAGGTCACATTGCCCGCTTTGGGTGACTCAACACCGCAAACCAAACGCAGCAGCTCGCTGCGCCCGGCGCCGACCAAACCAAATAACCCAAACACTTCACCGCGTTTGACGGAAAAACTGACCGGTGCTTTTAGCCCACGCCCCTGAATGCCCTCCACGTTCAAGACAACATCGCCCTGCTCACGGGGGCGATAGCCGTACACATCGTCAATATCGCGACCGACCATTTCGCTAACCAGTAGATCGTGATTTAGCGCCGACATATCCTCATGGGTACGGATATGTTTGCCATCGCGAAAAATCGTCACCGCATCACACATCTCAAATACTTCTTCCATGCGATGGGTGACATAGAGCACCACCCGGCCTTCATCACGCAGCCGTTTGACAATACGCTTAAGCTGGCGAATTTCCTGAATAGAGAGGCTGCTGGTGGGTTCATCAAAGGCAATGACCTTGGCGTCGCGTAGCAGCGCTCGACCAATTTCGATCATCTGCTGCTGGCCAATGGAAAGCTCGCGCACCTTGGTGGAGGGGTGAATCGCTCCCTCTCCTAGGTCGGCTAGGATCGCCAACGCTTTCTCGCGCAGCTTACGACGGTTAATAAATCCACTCCGTGTCGGCAGCTGACCGAGCAGCAGGTTCTCAGCCACCGACATATTGGGCGAGAGTGTCAGCTCCTGGTAAATGATGGCCACCCCTTCACGCAGCGCTTCGCGAGCATTACTAAACACATGGCGCTGACCATTGATCCAGAGCGCCCCTTCAGCAACGCGATTGACGCCACTAAGTACTTTGAGGAGGGTAGATTTACCCGCCCCATTCTCGCCCATTAAGGCATGCACCTGACCGGCGTGAGCAGAGAAACTCACCCCATCCAGCGCGCGCACGCCGGGGAAGACAACGCTAATCGCGTCGAAACGTAGATATGGATCAGACATGATTGAAAACCTCCGGCAGACAGCCCTTCACAGTTGGCCGTTACAAGCCAAGCGCTTCACGCACATCTTCCCAGTTGTCACGTGTCATTAACGTGCCGGAGGTCTCGGTATTCGCCGCTGGCTCTTGATTTTCAGCAATCCAGTGGTAGAGGTCTTCGGCTGTCTGACGGCCATGCATGGTGGAGCTAACCGCCACGGTGCCGTGAAAGCCTGTGGGATTATTGCGGGAGAACTCAGCAAAGGCAGCGCCCGAGCCATTAATCCCGACGCCGATCACATTTTCTGCTGCTAGACCGTACTGCTCAGTTGCTCTAACGCCGCCGAGGACGCTCTCCTCATTCAGGGCATAGATAATCCAGTGCTCATACTCCCCACGCTGGGAAAGGACAGGTGATGCGGCTGAAAAGGCCCCGCTGGTATCGGTGCTCTGTTGGGGAGCATCAAAAATATTAGCTTCCGGAAATCCTGACGCTAGCAGTGCTTGGGTGGCGCCATCCGTACGCTCTACCGCGGTAGGTAGCTCGTTGTTGGTAATACGCAGTGCGGCGACTTCCTCAGGGTTCCAGCCACGCGCTTCCATTTCGGCGGCAATCGCCTCACCGACCTGCTGACCGATTTTGGTTCCCGACATGCCCAGGTGTGGCACGCCCTCCATCGGCTCGCCACTGGAAGTCACAAACTGATCATCCACAGTGATCACCTTCATACCGTACTGCTCGGCACGGTTCATGATGGCAGGCCCAAGGCGCACATCCGGCGGACAAATCACAAACCCTTGGGCCCCTTGGGCGTAGAGGTTATCAATGGCACTAAGCACTTCCTGACCGTCCTTGCCGCTCAGGCGCACAACGTCAAAGCCAAGCTCTTCACCACGCTCGGTGGCCGCTCGCTGCTCGTTAATGAACCAAGCCTGCTCGGGTTGCTTAACGATAAAGCCAATTTTCACACCGTCTTCCTGCGCCTGCACTGGGCCCAAAGAAGCCAGCATAATGGCGCTGCCTAGCGCTAAACGGGTAAACACTGTCGTCAATCTCATTGTTATACTCCTGCTATTTTTAGCGTTGTTGTTATTGCTAGCTCAGTCTTTTATTACGAACCCTTTGGGGTTATGACTCAAAATCCTGTTGTGCCGAAAAGCGGTACACCGTACGCGAGCGGTATGTATCGCCTGGCGCTAGGATCGTGCTGGGAAACGCCTCTTGATTGGGAGAGTCGGGGTAGTGCTGGGTTTCCAACGCAAAGCCGGAACGATGTCCATAGGCCTGGCCCTGTTTCCCAGTCAGGTCGCCGTTAAGAAAGTTGCCGGAGTAGAACTGGATCGCGGGTTCGGTGGTGGTGATTTCCACCATGCGCCCACTTTGCGGTTCCCATACCTTAGCCGCCACGACAAGCGCATCCGCTGCCGCGTCACCGCGAGCAAGCACAAAGTTATGGTCATAACCACCGCCAAACGTGAGCTGCTCGTTGTCCTGCTCAATCCGTTCACCGATTGGCGTGGCTTGGGTAAAGTCGAAAGGCGTGTCTTTTACCGATCGGATCTCGCCGGTAGGAATCAGGGTGTCGTTAACCGGGGTGAACTCAGGGGCGTTGATCATCAGCTGATGATCAAGAATGGTATCGCTACCCTCTCCTTTTAAGTTGAAGTAGCTATGCTGGGTAAGGTTCACGGGGGTGGCTTTGTCGGTTACCGCCCGATAATCAACCACCAGTTCATCATCATCGGTTAGCGTATAGGTAACTTCGCTCTCCAGCCTGCCGGGGTAGCCCTCTTCGCCGTCCTCACTGGTATAGCGTAATACCAAGCCGGTACCTGCTTCACTCTCAAACGGCTCAGCTTGCCACAGTACTTTGTCGAAACCCTGCTGACCGCCGTGCAAATGATTGCTGCCATCGTTAGCCGCCAATGCGTACTGCTCCCCATCTAGGGAGAACTGCCCATTGGCGATGCGATTCCCGTAACGCCCAATAATGGCACCGAAGTAGGGATTAGACTGGAGATAATCATCGGAGAGATATGCCTCTAGAGAGTCGAAACCCAGTGCAATATCCTCAAACTCACCGGCTATGTTGGGAGTTTTCAGCGACAGGATGATGCCGCCATAGTTGGTCACCCGCAATTCGATACCATTGGCATTGGTGAATTGATAAACATCGACCTGACGGCCATCAGGCAAGTGGCCAAACACCGACCTCTCTACGCCATTTTTAGCGCCACTATCAGCGGCCGTGGCAGTTTGCGCATGAGTTGCATTAAACATCAGTAAAGCCAACCCGGCGCTCAGCAGCATTTTTGACCCAACATCATGTTTTTGGGCGTATATGAGCGGCATCACTTTTCTCCTGATAGGGCATCATTATTGTTATGGCAGTGTCGTTATTACAGTCCTTACAGTAGAGAATTCCGCCATAACCAACAAATATACAAATACGTCATGATCAATACACTTTTATATATCAACAACACCGCAAGGCTTATTCCATGGGCGTTCTTGACGAGAAAGAGTTTCGAGACGTGAGACTAAAGTTGCGACGTTTTCAGCTATTTTTAGCGCTGGATGGGGAGCTAAACCTACTTCGTATAGCAGTTCAGCCTATCAGCCAGCTACCGCACCTAGGCTAATTAAAGAGCTAAAGGCCGTCTCATAAAAAAGGCGCCCATCACTGCTGGGCACCAAGAATCGAAACAGCGCGCGAACTAGCTCCTTCTACCTGGGCTTGCGGGTCTATCAGAAGAAGTATTTGAGACGTATTCTGGCACCATAGCGGTCGGAATCACTGCTATTAGTACTATCGCTATGATCTACATAGCTGTAGTAAGCACCAATAAAGGTATCGAATCCATTCAGTCCAAGCACATTAGCAAAACGGTACGAAGTATAGATCGTATTCGACTCGTTCCGTCCTTCGGGTGTGATAACGTCTTGCTCAACAGCGGGATTGATAGCGTCAATTTGATTGCGGGAATAAATATATCCCAGCCCGATATTGTTCCAGATGGTGTTAATCCCCACAGAACTATTGCTCTCCTCATGGGCTTCCAGATGGGCTAGACTGAAATTGAAGATTACATCTCCTCCGTGATAAGAGGCAGTGGCCCCATATCCTGTTCGGTCACCAATGTCGGCCCCTCGCTCATCAACCACTGAGTTGCTAACCAGATTTGTTTCCATGCCCAGTGCAAACGACCACTCCCCAGGTTGCCAGGCGATCACAGGACGTATAATAGCTGCGCTTTTAGTATCATTATCAATGCGGTAACCATGATACGTATCACCATCAAAAAGGCCCGAGCGATCACCAAGCAGCGTAGTCACCTCAGCATAAAAGTCATTGGCAAAGCGATGGCTAAGCGCAATTTGCCCATCGTCACCACGCCCTCGCCCTTCGCGGGCCTGATAAACATAACTCTGCCCATCACTATAGAGACTGTCAGAAGTCGTCCCGCTGTACTGGATAAAAACATCCTGCCCTAGCGGGAACAAATCGTAAGCTTCAAAGCGGCCAACCTTGATTTCACTTCCCCCTTGAGTACCGATCGCCAGCCATGCATCATCCAAGCCAGCATTACCACTAGTACCCCAAAGCGGCTGTAACTTGAACCGCGCAAAGTTACCTTGGTGGTGGCGCTCACCACTAATATCTAACAGTATCCGCCCATCTTGATTGAAGCGATCATCGCGATCGAGAGGCTCGCCTGATTGGCTCCGAAAAAGAGAAACGCCCCCTTCGTGTTCGTTATAAGCATTAATATCCAGCTCTACATCGCCTCCAAAACTTAGCGAGCCCCTTTCATCTTCAAAAGTTATAGCCCCCATCGCTGAGGTTGTGGAGCCTACTGTAATAGCAACTAACAGAGGGAGTTTTTTATATTTAGCTAAAAACATGTTCATTTACCCTTTAAGATTATTGTATTTAAGAGTCAAACTATCAATAAAATTGAGCCACATAATTTTCACACAAGCTCCCCATGAATGGCTTAACCACCCATAACTTATGGAAATAATTATATTGGCGACGCAAAAGGCAACTGTTCTTCCCATAAAAATGCAAAAACAATTCCAGACAAGCAGCTTAAGCCAATGTCTAAATACAGAAAGCAACAGATAAGCGACATTACACTGGGCTATTAACGACCATCACTATCAGCCGTTAACAAATCAACACTAGCATTTAAACATAGAAACACCTCCTTATTTTACGGGTAATATAAGCGAATAAAATCTGCGCCTTTCACTTCAAAAAAGACGCCTACAAAGAACCAACAACCTACATTCAGGTACCTCAGCTGAGCAACGTATTAAAGGTTTCATTCATTTAATATAAGCTTACTTTGATACTCTTCGAGTACAGATTCACTCACTACTGGCCAATCATCAGCCCACTCAATTTCCGTAATTTTGAGTTTTTGTAGCCCTTCATCAGCAGCTTCGTAAGCGTGAAAGACCAAGTAATGCTGCCCATCAAATTCATAGATGCTGTTGTGTCCAACGCCATACCACTCATTGTTGCCTTCAAGAATGACCGATCCTCCACCCGATGCCATATCTATACCATCTTGATCCAGATACGGCCCTCGCACATCTGACGAGCGCCCAACGGCCATGTGGTAGGTGCTATCTTCGCCACGGCAACACTTGCCATAAGACACAAATAAGTAATAGTAATCCCCGTGTTTAAAAATGAATGGGGCCTCAATTTCAGCAGGGCCTGCTTCTCTATCGGGAACAAACGCCGGGCGCTCTAGTTTAGCCAAGCTGTACCACTCTTCCGGCTGGGCTAAATCGATCAAATTATCTGCTAAACGTACTAACTTCAGGCCTCCCCAGAAAGAGCCAAAGCTCATCCAGGCAACGCCCTCTTCATCAATGATGATATTGGGGTCGATAGCATTCCATAGATCCCGGTTAGGTACCGACTGCAAGACTACTCCCTGATCACGCCAGTGGTAGTCAGGGCTTTCTGGGTCCAGCGTTGCATTAACCGTTACGCCAATCGCCGATGTATTAAGACCAAAAGCAGACACCGAGTAGTAAAGATAGAATTGCCCTTCATGCTCAATGATATCGGGTGCCCAAAGGTGGCCTTCGAACCCTGGCACCACCTCTCGCGCCCACTCTGGTTCGGGCTCGAAGACTTGTCCTGCGTGCTCCCACTCCTGCATATCCTGAGAGCTATAAAAGGTAATCCCAGGCCCGGTAGAAAACAGGTAATAAGTACCGCCTTCTTGGGCCATTACGGGATCGTGAATACTTACTTGGGTATCTGCTGAAATCTCCGTACTTAGAGTAGCCGCGCAGAATAGAACCCCGGCTGACACGGACAGCTGCTTTGTTATCGTGTCGAAATACCGTGTGCTGGGCATAGACCGTTTACTGAGCATAGATAGCACTCCTTTATTATTGGTAGCTGTCATCCCTTGACCCCCGAGGAAATCATCACCGCTTCGGTCACTTTTTTCTGGAAAATGAGGTAGGCAATCGCCACGGGAGCCGCTCCCAATAGCGCCACCGCCATCACCCGTGCGTAATTGACGCCAAAGGTATCCCGCACCTGGGTAATCCCCACAGGAATCGTCATCATGTTTTCTGAAGTAGTCACCAGGAAAGGCCAGAAGAACTGATTCCACGCCATAATGAAGGTGATGATCGCCAAGGCAGTAGTGATACCCCAGTTGAGCGGTAAGTAGACTTTAAACAGCAGCGTATACTCACCGCCGCCATCCAATAACACCGCCTCGCGCATCTCTTTTGGCACTGCATCAAAAAACTGCTTATAGACGATAATCACAACTGGAACAATAAGTTGCGGTAGGATGATCCCTGCCCAGGTATTGACAAGCCCAAGGTCATTCATTAGTACGAACTGAGTCACCACCAATGCCTGAGTGGGAATCATAAAGCTGGCCAGAACGACCGCATACAATGCTCTGCGACCAGGGAAGCGCATCTGCGATAGCGCGTAAGCGCACATCATCCCCGTAATCAGCACCGTGACAGTGATAATGATCGACGTCCCGATTGAGTTGACATACCAGGTCAGCAGGTTGGAATTGAACAGCGCATCGCTATAGGCCGTCAGGTTCAGCATATCAGGCAAAAGCCCGGCGTCAGAACTGACCACGTGGCTCTCATCACGAATCGAGGTGACAAAGGCCCAGTAAAGCGGAAATATCCAGATTGCTGCGGCGGTCAGCGTAATTACCAGCAACACCGTATTCTCTATTTTTCGGGTACCGATTCTCGTCCCTCGCGGTTTGGCGGCGTGTGCAGTGGCTCTCCAGCGTGGATTGGTAACTCTTTGAATACTCACTTGCGCCCCCCGATTCTCAGCAGTTGGAATTGCAGTACAGAGACAATCATGATGAGTACAAACAGAATCACGGCCACCGCAGAGGCATAGCCACCGTGATTGAGCTGGAAGGCTTCGCGGTACACCATCATCAACAGCACGTAAGAGGAGTTGAAGGGTCCACCTCCGCTCAATAGATATACCTGATCGAACAATTTCAGCTGGAGAATAAGCTGTAACGTCAGCACCAGCGCAGTCACCGGCCATAGCAGCGGCCAGGTGATTTTCATAAACAGCTGACGCCGGGAAGCACCATCCAAGGCCGCGGCTTCATACAGGTCGGGAGAAATATTGCGTAGCCCGGCAATAAACAGCAGTACATTGAAACCGTTGGTCCACCAGATGGTGATACTCGCGACAGCCGGCATCACCCAGGAAGGATGGTTGAAGACGGCGACCGGCTTACCCGTTACCCATTCAATTAGCGGCTGGAGTATGCCGAACTGAAAATCGAGCATCCAGGCCCAGATCTGAGTAACTACCGAAACGGGTAGAATGTAGGGCAGAAAAAAGACCGCAAGGACTAATGCCTGCATACTTCCCGCCAGACGATTGACTGCCAAGGCAATGGCCAGCGCAATCACCGTGGTCGGCACTACCGTCAATAACACGAAATAGCCGTTGTTCTTGAGCGAGGTATAAAACAGATTATCGTTAAAAAGACGGCGATAGTTATCCAGACCGACCCATTCACCTGAGCCAATCAGTGGCGCATTGGTAAAGCTCAACTCAACCATTTTCAGAGTGGGATAGAGGAATACCAGCGCGAAGATAAACACGAAGGGCGCGATCAGTGTCATCGCCACCACGATATGCTTGCGCCGATTTGTGATCATAGCCAATGGCGGAACTCCCTTGAGTGCCGCACTACCAATACATTTGTCAGGCATGCATCAGTAGCGCGGGGGGCAATAGTGTTTTAGCCAATTTGGCCCTAGTTAAGCAGCGCCTGCAGTTCTTGCCGCATATGCTCGGCTGCCTGCTCCGGCTCTAGGAAACCGTGGATGGCGGGCGCAATAACATTCAGCGCCGCATCGTAGACGGGGGAAGCTACACCAGCGATATCCGAACGGGCGTCGTACACCGCTTTATCGGCAAGCGACGCGTAGGTGGCATTGGGTTCCATCTGGGTAAACGCTTCGCTTTCGGCGACGGGAAGATAGGCGGGAATGTGCCCGGCAGCCGCCCAATCAAGCACATGTTTTTCCATCCATCCGATCACGGTCATTACCGCTTCTCGCTTTTCGGGGGCCATCTCTTTATTACCCTGGATAGGAACAGCAAAGGCATGGCTATCGGCCCAAATAGCGTCCTCTTCAAGCAATGTCGGCACCGCTACCGCTCCCCACTCAAAGCCAAGAGTGCCCGCCGCCTCCATATCGACTAGCGTGGGCACCTCCCATACACCGTTAATGAAGAAAGCTGAGCGCCCGGAAGTAAACAGAGCCACCGACGCTTCATACTCGGCATGCTCTGGTTGATAGTTCTTATCGCCCCAGTCTTGCATGATCGCAATGGCACGTGTGGCCTTGTCCAAGTTGTCGCCAGGCAATACTTCGCCATTTTCGATCAGCGTCCCGCCCTGCTGGCTAAGCAGCGTATGGAAGATCCGCCAGATACCACCAGGCCCGCTCGTCTGGTAGGAGAGCGGCGTCTGGGAACCATTGTCTTGGGCCAGTGCCAACGCAGCGTTTAGATCATCTAAACTCTCAATGCCGACCAAATTCCCTGCTTCGTCCAGATAATCGCTACCTTCTAGATAACTTTTGTTGTAATACAGCACGATCGAATGGATATCGAAGGGTACTGCGTACAAGGTTCCTTCATCATTGGAAGCGGCTTCGATTGAGCGTGGGAAGAAATCGTCGCGGGCTAGCCCCGCCTGCTCAAGGTCGCTGTCAGTAATCGGCGTCAGAATCCCTTCCGACAGCGCCAGAGGCACCCTGGACAGGTGGTAGCTCATTATATCTGGCCCTTGGCCCACCGCAGCAGCAGTGCGTACTCGGGTGTAGAATGGAACGCCCCACTCAGATGAGGTAGCATTAATCTGGATGTCCGGGTGTTCGTCATTAAACTGGCCGATCAGCGCCTTCATGCGCTGGCCATCCCCCCCAACAAAGAAGTCCCACCAAACGACTTCAGTCTGTGCCATCGCAGAGCCAGCAGAGGCAAACGTTGCCGTGGCCAGTATCATTGATTTCAGTAATTTCATTGTTATTGTCCTGTTACGATTAAAATCTCAGCTGAAGCGCTGATGCCAGGTGGCATTAGCGCAAACGCTGACCATCCTGGGCGAAAACCAGCACATGCTTGGGATCGGCCCAGACCGATATGCTTTCGTCCTGATGAGATTGGCGCTCGCCCCGGCGCTCAATCACGATTTTTTGCCCGCCCATCAAGCGTGCGTGTAGATAGGCAACGCCGCCGAGGTTTTCAGTCATCTCGACAGTAGTGCTCAAACCACTTTCGCAGATGTGCATATGCTCGGGCCGTATACCCAGGGTCACTTTTTGACCCGCCTCGAGGGTGGTATCGAGCAATTGAGCTTCCAGCGACTGACCATCACTACCCTCGATAGAGGCCACCACCCCCGCCGTGGTCACAGCGCTAACCGTGGCTGAAAGAAAGTTCATTGCCGGTGAACCTATAAACCCAGCGACAAACTGATTAGCCGGATCGTCATACAGCGCCAGGGGCGTCCCGGACTGCTGGACGACTCCTCCTCGCAGGACAAAAATCTTATCCGCCAGCGTCATTGCCTCAACCTGATCGTGAGTCACATAAATCATGGTCGAGCCAAGCTGCTTGTGGAGCAGCGAAAGCTCAAGCCGCATCTGTACGCGCAGCTCGGCATCAAGATTGGAGAGCGGCTCATCAAATAAAAACACTTTGGGCTGCCGCACGATCGCCCGGCCAATCGCAACCCGCTGGCGCTGCCCACCCGACAGCTTGGAAGGCTTTTTATCCAGTTGTTCTTCAATCTTGAGAATGCGGGCCGCCTCGTTCACCTGCTTTGTGATCTGCTGTTTAGGCGCACGCGCCAGACGCAAACTGAAGGCCATGTTTTCGAACACAGTGAGATGCGGATACAACGCATAGGACTGAAAGACCATCGCCACTCCGCGCTGTGCGGGTTCGGTCTGGGTGACGTCCCGCCCCTCTATTTCGATAGCACCGGCGCTGGTCTCTTCAAGCCCTGCAATCATTCTCAGCAAGGTCGACTTCCCACAGCCCGACGGGCCAACGAAGACCGCAAACTCGCCCTGGGCAATATCCATCGACACATTGTCGATGATCTTGGTCGAGCCAAAGTCTTTATCGACGCATTTCAGCGTAACCCCAGTCATGCGCCGACTCCCTTAGCCACATCCATCACATCAAAACGTATTACGTGATAGGAGAGCGCCACCAAGTGACCCTTAACGCGGCCATTATCGACTCCTACCCCTGTTCCATCACGCGGCGCCACTGCGTTGGGGTGGTCTGGCCCGTTGGCATCGCGCAAACCAAAACCTGCCATGACTTTGTGCTCAATCAAACGAGCAGTGGGGAATCCTGTCATCGGCATATCAAGCTCGACAGTTTCCTCAAGATGACGATTGACCAGAAACAGCGTGACCGTACATGCCCGCTCATCATGCACTGCGGCGACGTCAAGATAGTTCACATCGTCAGCCACCTTGCAGTCGTAGGTCGGGCCATCCACAGCCACCTTCAGGGCCGTGCCACGTCCATAAAGCGAGGCGAATTGATAGGGGTAATAGATCGTTTGCCGCCAGGCTGGCCCACCTCTCTCCGCCCGGATAGGAGCAATGACATTAACCAATTGAGCGATGCAGGCAATCCGCACGCGGTCGCTACGACGGATAAACTCATTGATTAATCCCGCTACGAAGAGCGCATCCTCAAAGTTGTAATCCTCTTCGAGCAGATCCGGCGCTTCAGGCCAATCCCACGTACGCCAACGCTGCGCGTCTTCTTCTCGGCGGTGATACCAAACATTCCATTCGTCGAAGCAAATATAGACATCGTTCTTGGCGCGCTTTTTAGCTTTCACAAAATCAATCACGCCACCAATGGCCTGGATATAACGTCCGGTCTCCTCGATTTTGGCAAAGTAGTTCAGCGTGTCGTTGCTCGAATTACCGAAGTATTTATGCAGCGAGATATAGTCGACATTCTCGTAGCACTCTTCGAGCACTTCACGTTCCCAATCGGGATAGGTCGGCATCTGATCATTGGATGAACCACACACGATCGCTTCAATATCGCCATCAAGCGCCTTGAGTGCTTTGGCCGTTTCATTGGCTAACTGGCCATACTCTTTGGCCTTCTTATGACCAATCTGCCAGGGCCCGTCCATTTCATTACCCAGGCACCACATCTTGACGTTATAGGGCTCTTTCACCCCATGACTGCGGCGCAGCTCTGACCAGTAGGTTCCTTCGGGATGTATGGCATATTCGGCAAAGTTGCGCGCATCCTCGAGGCCACGCGAACCAAGATTGACGGCGAGCATCATCTCGATACCCGCCATCTCGGCCCACTGGGCAAACTCATTGATACCTACTTGATTGGTTTCCTTTGAACGCCAGGCAAGATCTAACCTCACAGGCCGTTGTTCCTTTGGGCCTATCCCATCCTCCCAGCGGTAAGCAGATACGAAATTACCTCCAGGATAGCGAATGGCAGGAATCTTCAAATCACGAACCAGTTCGAGCACATCTTTACGAAAGCCATTGGGATCGGCTTGAGGATGGCCTGGCTCATAGATTCCGGAGTAGATCGCCCGCCCCATATGCTCAATAAATGCAGAATAGAGGCGGTCATCAATACGACTGATTTTGAAATCACGATGTAACGACGCACGAACGCGCATAAAGGCTTTCCTCCCATAGTTAAGTTGTATTAAAAAAGTGTATTCGCCCAATAAACAGGCCATAGCCCGTAAATTAGCGAAATTTATTAAATAACTTTATTCAGGTAAGGAAAGTCCGCAGATTTGAAAATAAACATAACGCTTCTCTTATTGTGATTGTGTTTTTTTGATAAAGCTTAGCGTGCTTCAAATGACGAACTGTTGAAGCTTGCAATACTATTGAAACTTGTAATTACTCAGATAGAGCTTGGTTAGAGATGAACTAATGTTAGGCATACCAGCAACATCTTAATAGGAGTACTGAACAACAGTGGCGAACCATTTTTTAATCGTTGGCTATAAATTAAAGGCATGATCTTCCTCATTGAAGATATTGTTGTTATTCAATCATGGGTATCATGACGTCAACCTCACCGTCTTTACATGTCCTACAGTAGATAATTACGACATAACCAACCAATATACAAACCTATCAATATCGATATACTTATAGTTATCAATAACAACTAGAGGCTTATTCTATGGGCATTATCGGTGATAACTGGTTTCTAGACGTGCGACTAAAGTTGCGCCATTTTCAACTGTTTTTAGCGCTAGATGAGCATCGTAACCTGCATCGTGCCGCAGCCCAGCTCAATATGAGCCAGCCCGCCGCATCAAAACTACTCAGCGACCTGGAAGCCAAGCTTGGGATTCGTTTATTTGATCGTCATCCCCGCGGGCTAACGCCTAACTGGTATGGCGAGATTATGATTCGTCACGCCCACAGCATGCTTTCGGCATTGCGCCACACAGGAGAGGAGTTGAATGCATTACGAGGGGGCAATGAGGGAACAGTGGCAGTTGGCACCGTAATGGCTCCAGCAGTGACACTACTCACCAACGCGATTGAACAAGTCCACCGCACTCGCCCACGACTAAAAATCAGCGTGGACGTAGATGTTAGTAAGGAGCTGGTGCCGCGTCTTCTCGAAGGAGAGCTGGATTTCGCGATTACGCGTATTCCGGCAGGCATTGATATAGAGCGCTTTGTGTTTGAGGAGATTGGCGAGGAGGAGCTCTGCTTCGTGTGCCGAGATGGACATCCGTTGATGGGTAAAACGCCACTCAGCTTAGAGAAGATGGCCATTTACCCATGGGCATTGCAGCCTGCTGGCACCCTCATGCGGCAGCGAGTAGACAGCCTATTTTTACACCATCAGGAAGAGCCGCCCGAGCAAATCGTCGATACGGCGGACCTGCTACTATCCCTAGCACTGGTCGATAAATCAGACACTATCACAGTGACTACACGTGAAACTGCTGACCTTCTTTGCACGCCGCAGCGATTTCATGTGCTGCCTTTCAGCGAGACGCTGAGCGTTCAACCCTATGGGCTGGTGAGCTTGCGACACCAGCGCCTTTCACCCGGTGCGGCGGCACTGATGAGCACTCTACGTGAGATTATTGCGCGGAATACACCGTGACCGGTACAGATCACTCAATAAACGCGTCCGTGACCTCGCGGCGCCCATATAGAAATGCATCTGCGACTTGGCGAAGTGGCGCCACATCCACTTCGCTAATGCCGCTTGCTATCAACTCGGCAAAACGCGCATAAAGTTCTGGATATTCGCGCTCCTCGGCTTCATTAACTAACTGTCCATCAATTTCCAAGCGACACCCTCCCTGAGTGAGGCTTAAGCGACCACCATCGGTATCAATATGAATATCCCAAATTGGCGGGCCGCTTTGGCGAAAATCGAATGCCGCCTCTATCTCCACGCCGGTTGGGTCAGCAAAGGAGAGATCTGCTGCAATCGGGGTTTGCGCATTACTCGGCACTAGCAGCCGTGCTTGGCGCAGAAAAAATGGCTGGGGAAGAATAACGGTGGCAATCGACAGCGCGTTAATACCTGGGTCAAACACCCCCATACCACCAGGTTGCCAGATCCAGGTTTGCCCTGGATGCCACACTCGTACGTCTTCTTTCCACTCGATCTTTACCCGCTGGACCTGACGCTCTACCAGCCACTTTTTGGCCTGGGCCACACCGGGAGCAAAACGCGAATGCCAAGCAGCAAACAGGCTGACGCCTTGTTCAGCAGCGAGTGATATCAAGCTTTCCACTTCGCTTAATGTAGCGCCAGGTGGCTTCTCAAGCAGCACGTGCTTGCCACGTAGTAGCGCAAGGCGTGCCTGAGAATAGCGCAGGTGCGTCGGTGTACAAATTGAAACTGCGGTAATGTCGGGGTGCGCATCCAGCATTGCACCCAGAGCCCCATAAACGGGTACATCAGGCAAGGATGCTTTTGGGTCCGCTGCTGCAATAAGGTGGCAGTTAGTGGTCGCAGCAATAGCAGGTAGATGTTGGTCGCGGGCAATTTTGCCTACGCCCACTAGGCCGAGGCTGAAGCCAGAGTTGAGGTCAGACATATGCTTGCCTTTGTTTAATTGAGAACAGGAGTTAGGGGGCGGTGTGAGGCAACTCAACACTGCGGCCAAGAGAGCTCGCACTATGCTCAAGCCCCAACGCATCTGCAGTACCTGCCAGCACCGCCTGGGCGGCCAAAAAAGCTTCTTTAGGGCGGCGTAGGCGGATACTTTCCATCAATCGACGGTGGCGTTCAAGGCTCTCTTCAGGGTCAGAAGCACTCTCATTGGACATAGATATCAGCATATAAATCGAAGGACGCAGAATATGCGATAACTGTGCCCAGACAATATTGTGGGTCGCCTTGAAGATAGCCTCGTGAAAGGCAACATCACACTCGCTATGCAAACGCCGCTCTTCTTCGCAGGTGGCGTTACGCAAATTCTGTCCTAGCCCTTCAAACGCTTCTTCAATAGCGACGAGATCACGCGCCTTAGCGCGTTTGGCAGCTGTCATTGCCACATAGGGCTCAACATCCAATCGGAAAGCGAGAATTTCACGTTGAATATCCGGGTTGGGCGCGGCGTAACGGGTCAGCCAATCGGTCACCTGAGCATCGAGAATATGCCACTCCGAGTACTCTCTCACCTTGGAGCCATGCCCAGAGATACGTTCGATAATACCGACATCTACCAGTTGACGCAGGTCGCTGCGCACCGCTGAGCGGTTAATCGCAAAACGCTCGCATAGGTCCAGTTCACGAGGCACAAAATCCCCGGGATGGTAGCGTCCACCAAAGATCTCCTCGGCAAGATGTTCAGCAATGCTAGGGCGAGCTTCTGGCTTATTAAAAGATGATGTCACTATTGAGCCCCTATTCAATTGCTGCCAATCATAACGTACGCGACCGGTCTGTTGGTAACGCTAGCGCCACCTCACTCCCCACTCGCTGCCTCAGTTCTAACCGACGATCATAAAGCCCCTTGGCAAAGAGCGTACCCAACACCAGAGTGCCCCCCACCATTGCTATGGGTGTGGGCTGCTCAGCAAGAATCCACCAGGCTAGTAAGGTGCCAATAACCACTTCTAGCAATATCAGCAGGCCAACTTCAGCGGAGGGCAGATAGAGTGGCCCACGCTGCAGCAGCGTAACCCCACAAGGCACAATAATCAGACACAGCAGAATCACCACAGCGAGCTGATTGGTTGCTGGCAAAGATGGTGTGCTGCCTATCAGCCAAAACAGCCCGGCGACGCTACCGACAATCAGGCCGTTGAAGACCAGCATCGGACTCATATCCACGCCTGGACGCGTGCGGCATAGGGTGAAATTAATCGCCAGCGTCGTGGCCGCCATTAAAGCGAAAGCGTTCCCCACCCAAGACCCCGCCCCAGCGTCATCCAAGGCAATCATTGCTATCCCTGCCATACACAGCAAAATTGCCAACCAGGTTCGCCTGGGCAAACGCTCCTTGAGGATAACCCACGAGAGCGCCGCGGCGATCAGCGGCGAGCTGGCCAGTATCATCAATACGTTGCCTACGGTGGTGTACTGATTGCCCAGCACGAACCCACAGGTCGTCAAGCTGAACAGCAGCGCCACGGCGATACCGGTCCAGCCACAGCGGCGATAGGCTACCAGGGTACCGCGGCCATAGCGCAGCAGAGCAATAAGCAGGAAACCCAGCCCAGACAGGAAGCCGCGCCACATCAGAATTTCTGCATCGGGTAGGTCAGCCACCTTGATCAGTAGCGCATCAGGGGCCATGATCAATGCCCCACCACCGGTCAATAGCAGCCCCTGCTGGCGATGCGATAAGGAACGTAGACTCATAATAGTGCTTGTCCTGTTAGTGCTAACCCCTGCTAGAGATCGCCCCTTTAATGATTATCCCTGGGCGGATGCTGGCGCGCCACATCACGGTATTTGGTAGCGGGCGCTAAAGTCATACCACGATCCAGCGGTTCAACCATGCTGCGCTGAATCTCTTGCCAGGGCGTTTGGTGGTCTGGGTAACGGTAGCCACCCTGCTGGGCTAACCGCTCGCGGCGTGCTTCCAGCTCACTCGTTTCGATCAGCAACTGCACCTCACCACGCTTGAGATCAACCCGCAGCCGGTCGCCGCTCTCCAGCAGCGCCAAACCGCCTCCTGTGGCCGCTTCTGGGGAGGCATTAAGAATCGACGGCGAGCCGGAAGTACCCGACTGACGACCATCGCCCAGGCATGGAAGTGATTCAATTCCCTGCTTGATAAGCGCCTCTGGTGGCTGCATATTGACCACCTCCGCCCCCCCAGGGTGACCCACTGGACCAGCGCCACGCATAACCAAGATGGTACGTGCATCGATATTTAACGCAGGGTCATCAATACGCGCGTGGTAATCCTCCGAGCCATCAAACACCACCACCTTGCCTTCAAACGCCTCAGGGTCATTGGGATCATTGAGAAAGCGTTCGCGAAAATCCCGTGAGATCACGCTGGTTTTCATCAGCGCCGAGTCGAATAAGTTGCCCTTGAGATTGAGGAAGCCTGCGTGCGCAACCAACGGGTCGGCATAGCGGCAAATCACATCGGTATCCTGAGTTTCACGCCCCTGCAGATTATCGCCCAGCGAGCGGCCATTCACGGTCAGGGCATCGCCGTGAAGCTTACCTGCCCCATACAACTCGTACAGAATGGCGGGAACGCCTCCCGCGCGGTAAAACTCCTCACACAGAAAAGCGCCTGCTGGCATCACGTTAGCCAGTAGCGGAATTTCATGACCTAAGTGCTGCCAGTCATCGTTATCCAACTCTACGCCTGCATGGCGGGCAATGGCATTGACATGCACCGGTGCATTAGAGGAGCCGCCCAGCGCCGAGCAGGCCACGATGGCGTTCTCGAAAGCTTTCCGGGTGAGAATATCCAGCGGGCGTAGATCTTCCCACACCATCTCGACAATCCGCGTACCGGTGTCATAAGCCACCATGGCCCGCTCTTTGTAAGGAGCCGGAATCACCGCTGAACCCGGCAGGCTCATGCCCAACACTTCGGCCATGGAGTTCATGGTGGAAGCGGTGCCCATGGTATTGCAGTGACCAATCGAGGGTGCCGAGTCGCTGGCCCGTGAAAGAAACTCAGCGTAGTCAATATCACCGGCTGCCAAACGTTTCCGCAGCTCCCAGATAATGGTGCCCGAGCCCACCCGCTCGGCGCCGCGCCAGCCATTAAGCATCGGCCCACCAGACAATACGATAGCGGGAATATTCACCGTTGCCGCCGCCATCAATGCTGCAGGGGTGGTTTTATCGCAGCCGGTGGTTAATACCACCCCGTCTAACGGGTAGCCATGGAGTACCTCCACTAATCCTAAGTAGGCGAGGTTGCGGTCCAGCGCTGCGGTTGGTCTGCGCACATTTTCGTGGATCGGGTGCATGGGGAATTCAAACGGCACGCCGCCTGCGGCACGAATGCCATCTTTTACCCGCTTAACCAAATCAATATGGTGGCGATTGCATGGGGTTAAATCAGAGCCTGACTGACAAATACCAATAACCGGCTTACCGCTAGTCAGCTCCTCCAAAGTGATACCGTAATTAAGATAGCGTTCGATACACAGAGCCGTGGTGCCGGGATGATCAGGGTTATCGAACCAGTAGCGTGAACGCAGCTTCTCAGAGGTGATCCGGCGGGCTTTGGCCATGGTCTTACTCCATGCCTGATAGAAAATAAAACGAACGTTAGTAAGCGAACCTAAGCCACCAACATTTATCGATTCAGTTACCCCGAATACGCTTGCAGGGTAGCCACTATGACGGTACGCCATCCCTTGCACATAGTCGACACATACAAAAGTATATGTTGAACATATGCCGGAAAAGTTAGACATTTACACTCAGGTTGCGGCGCCTTTCGCTCAAAAAGGGTTCCGTTCAAACACAACAACAATAGCAACCATGCTGCAGTTCGCTGAGAACACAACCCTTGGGTAGCGATCATCAGCACGCTAGGAGATTGACCACTATGTCTTACCTTTGGAAGCGCACCCTGCTACTGACCGGTGCCACGCTCCTCAGCACAAGTATCGCTTATGCACAAACGCCTGACCTATCCGACCCTCCCCCCATCCAGGGCGAGGTGATCACAGAAAATCTTGGTACACATACTATTCGTGTTGGTCTTGGCTTAGCCGAGACATCACCGCTGTATATCTCCACACGCTATTTTGGTGACATTCTGGCTGAGCGCACTGAAGGGCGTTTGACGGTAAATGTGTTTCCTAACAGCCAGTTGGGCGACGATGCGCAGATGATGGAGATGCTGCAGACGGGAACACTGGATATGACCATCCCTTCGACTTCGCCAGCGACCAGCTACGTTCAAGAGCTAGCCGTCTTCGATCTGCCGTTCCTGCTCCCCACTCGTGAAGCGGCTATCGCGGTGCTAGAAAGTGATGTCGCCCTTGGGCTACTCGATAAGTTTGAAGGGACCGGCATTAAGGCCTTTGCCTATCATGAGAACGGCTATCGGCAGTTAACCAACAGCGTGCGTCCCGTGGAGTCGCCCGACGATGTCGCCGGGTTAGATGTCAGCGGCCTAACCATTCGCACCATGGAAAACCCGGTACAACTGAGTATCTGGCAGGCACTGGGTGCTAACCCTACGCCAATGGCATTTGGCGAAGTGTTTTCGGCGATGGAGCAGGGAGTAATCGACGGCCAGGAAAATCCCTGGAGTACGATTCTGACCTCCAACTTCCATGAAGTGCAGGATTACGGCTCTGAAACACGCCATGTCTACACCCCCTTTATAATCATGATGTCTGAAAGAACTTGGAATCGCCTTGACCCGGCCTATCAAGAGTTAGTGCAGCAGGCAGCCCAAGAAGCGGCAGCCTACGAGATCCAATTAGCCACTGAATACGACGATTGGGCACGGGGACAGCTTGAAGCGCGAGGTATGCAGATCACGCGTCTTGATGATGAGCAGATTGCCGCATTCCAGGCCGCCGTACAGCCCGTTTACGATCAATGGGCCCCGCGCATTGGTGAGGATTTGATCGCTGAAATTCAGCAAATTGTCGAGTCAACGATGGCTGAGTAATTGTCACCAGGGCAAGGGGCAGAAGCCTCTTGCCACATTACTCGCCGACTTGGAGAACTCATGGATATTCCCAACGCCCCTATTCCTAATACCACGGATTTTCTTGACGATCCTCAACGCTATCCTCTGGAAATCGACACCGAGAAACGCCGCGGCCCGGCGCTCTTTCGTTGGTTAACACTGGCGATGGAACACATTATTGCCACCTTATTGGTGGCGCTCATTATTTCGGTGTCGGCCAATGTGATCGGACGCTCCTTGTTAAACCATTCACTGCCTTGGGCCGATGAGCTGGCCCGTATGTTGTTTATCTGGTTAATTTTTATCGGCGCAGCAGCTGCCTTTGCCCGCTACGAGCACATTGCTGTGGATTTTTTAGTGCGCAGGCTTAAGCCACGTGCAGCCCATATGCTGTACTTATTTCAGCACCTGATCATCACTGCACTTATGGGCGTCATTATCTGGGGTGGTTTTCTAGTCATGTCTAGATCAACCGGACGCACTGCGATTCTTGGTGTGCCATGGAACCTCGTCAACGTTTCATTGGTGCTTTGCGCCATGTTTATTGCCGCAGTGGCCATCTGGCGTGCTTGGCAGAGCATTCAACAAATACGCTCGCCTAATGTGACCTCTACCATCGTTGGAGGCCGTTAGACCATGCTATGGATCTTCCTAGGCATTCTGTTCGCCTCCTTGGCATTAGGCCTGCCTATCGCCTTTGGCCTGGGTGTAGCTGCCGTGGTCATGGCGATAATTTCGGATATTCCACTCTCCATCATGATCGAACAGTCGATCCGTGGTGTTAATAGTTTTCCGCTACTGGCGATTCCGTTCTTTATTCTGGTCGGTGAAGTGATGAGTAACGGTGGCATCGCCCGTCGTTTAATGGAGCTAGCCGGTGCCTTGGTGGGGTTCGTGCGCGGTGGCTTGGGTCAAGTGGCGATTACCGGCTCCATGTTTTTCGGTGGCATTAGCGGTTCAGCGGTGGCCGACACTGCAGCTACCGGCGCGATGATGATCCCCTCAATGAAGCAACAGGGTTACAGCGCCCCTCAAGCCACTGCGATCAATACTGTCTCGTCGGTGATCGGTATTATTATTCCACCCTCTATCCCGCTAATTCTGTTTGGCATCGTTACCGAAACCTCCATCAGCCGTCTGTTTATTGCTGGCATCGTACCAGGACTACTCATCGGCTTTGGCCTAATGGCAACCACCTTCATTATGGCTAGCTTCGGCCAGGCCGGGCAGACCCGTAAGTTCCGTCTCGATTTACTGTGGGAAGCGTTTAAGGCTGCATGGCTGGCCCTGGTACTTCCCGTCATCGTGATTGGCGGCATTATAGGCGGCATATTTACCGCCACTGAGGCCGCTGTCGCGGCACTGCTTTACTCGCTGTTTATCTCCTTAGTGGTCTACCGCGAATTTAAGATTCGTGAGCTGTGGGGCATGCTGATTCGCACTGCTCGTTTGACGGGCATGGTCTTGTTGCTGCTCGCATTTGCCACCGTTATTGCGTGGTTTTTAACCATCAATATGGTGCCGCAAACTCTGGTTACCCAAGTACAAGCAATCACTCAAGACCCCTTCCTACTGTTGTTGATTGTCGCGGGCTTGCTCCTGCTGGTGGGGTTTGTAATGGATTTGACCCCCGCCATGGTGATTATGGCACCGATGCTAACCCCCATTGTGACCTCAGTAGGCGTTGACCCAGTTTATTTCGGCGTGTTGATGTCCTTCATTCTTGGCATCGGTCTGTTAACCCCACCCGTGGGTACCTGTCTTTACGTAGGTTGTGGGGTCGGCAAAGTCTCCATGGAGCAACTTGTTAAGGCAATGCTGCCTTACTACGCGGCACTACTAGTCGTGCTGGTTATCCTGATTGCGTTCCCCGGCATTGTTACCTGGCTGCCGGACCTCACCGCCGTGCGTGGCAACTGATAACGAATACTACAACTATCTACAATAAGGAGTAGCTTACGATGCGACTGATTCAATACCGCGACCAGCAACAGGTTCGGGTCGCCCTGGTGGAAAGTGCCGATAGCGTTCGCCCACTTAATATTGAGGGCGGCACTTACGCCTTGGCTCAAGCGGCTATCAGCGCTGGGGAATCCCTTAAACAGGCGATAACAGCACGCTTAGGCGATGCTCTTATCGATTATCAGGCGTTAATAGATGAACAGCGTTTACTACCGCCACTGACCCACCCTGACCCTGCTCACTGTTTGGTCACTGGTACCGGCTTAACTCACCTTGGCAGCGCTGATACCCGCTCCGCTATGCATGCTAAAACTCAAGTGGCGGAAACCGAGTTAACCGACTCCATGCGCATGTTTAAGCTCGGAGTTGAGGGTGGCAAACCCAGCGACAATACACCGGGTGCCCAGCCGGAGTGGTTCTACAAAGGCGATGGCGACTGCATCGTTGCCCCCGAAGCCGAGATACCAAGTCCCGCATTCGCGGAGGATGCCGGGGAAGAGCCCGAGCTTGCTGGGCTATATATCGTGGCGGCAGATGGAACTCCTTGGCGGATCGGCTATGCAGTGGGTAATGAATTTTCCGATCACATCACCGAACGCTTTAACTACCTATGGCTAGCACACTCTAAACTGCGCGCCTGTAGCGTTGGGCCGGAGCTGTTGATCGGCGAATTGCCCGATTATCTTGAAGGCACCAGCCGCATTGTGCGTGATGGCCAAATCTTGTGGGAAAAACCTTTTCTGACCGGCGAAGCCAATATGGCCCATAGCATCGCCAACCTTGAGTACCACCATTTCAAATACCCTGGCTTTCGCCGCCCAGGCGATGTCCACGTTCACTTCTTTGGCACCGCGACCCTAAGCTTTGCCGACGGTATCCAGCCCCGTGAAGGTGACCGCTTCGAGATCACACTTGGCGACTTTGGTAGACCACTGCGTAACACACTGCGCATGGAACAACCCCATGGATCAACGAAAGTTAACACCCTTTAAAAGGAGGCCAAGATGACACTGCAAGGCACACTACTTATCGGTCAACAGGCCGTTACCGGCTCACAGGCTGAGATTTTCGCGATTAACCCAGCTACCGGTGAAGCATTAGCACCGACATACCATGGCGGCAGTCGCGCTGAGGTAGAACAGGCCTGCCAGCTTGCTGAGGCAGCCTTTGATCACTACCGCGAGACCTCACTGGAAACCCGTGCCCATTTCCTGGAAACCATCGCCGAGGAGATTGAGGCCATTGGCGCAGAGCTTACCGAACGCGGCGTAGCTGAGACTGGCCTACCTCAGGCACGCCTTGAAGGCGAGCGTGGCCGTACCTGCGGCCAGCTGCGGCTGTTCGCCTCCGTCGTGCGCGCGGGTGAATGGCTAGACATTCGCCTCGACCCCGCCCTGCCAGAGCGCCAGCCGCTACCCCGCGCAGACCTGCGCCAGCGGCATATTCCATTAGGGCCAGTGGCCGTATTTGGCGCCAGTAACTTCCCGCTCGCGTTTAGTGTGGCAGGCGGCGACACCGCCTCTGCCCTCGCGGCAGGCTGCCCGGTGGTAGTGAAAGGCCACTCTGCCCACCCCGGAACCTCTGAGCTAGTAGGCAGTGCCATTCAGCGCGCCGTCGCCAAATGCGGGCTCCCTGAAGGGGTATTTTCACTGCTATTTGGCTCAGGCAAAGAGATCGGCCAGGCACTGGTTGCCGACCCACGCATTAAAGCCGTTGGTTTCACTGGTTCACGAAGCGGTGGCACCGCCTTGATGGCAACGGCGCAAGCGCGCCCCGAGCCAATTCCTGTTTACGCCGAAATGAGCAGCATCAATCCGGTCTTCCTGCTACCCGAAGCGCTAAACGCTCGCGGCAGCAAGATTGCAGAAGGCTTTGTGGCTTCGCTGAACATGGGCGCGGGCCAGTTTTGCACCAACCCTGGCTTGGTTATCGGCCTTAAAGGTCCTGACCTCGATGCATTTGTGGCGACTGCCGGTGAAGCCGTTAAGGCCAGCGCGGCACAAACTATGCTGACGCCGGGCATTCACACGGCTTATCAAAGCGGTGTCGCAGCCCTGTCAGGTAGCCCTCACGTTAAGGAAATCGCCCGCGGCCAAACCAACAATGCCCCTCATGGCTGCCAGACAGGGCTATTTGTTGCTAGCGCCAACGATTTTTTGACCGATGAAGCCCTGCAGAGTGAAGTTTTCGGCGCTACATCACTGGTAATTGAGTGCCGTGATAGCGATGAAATGCAGCGTGTCGCCGATCAGTTGGAAGGCCAATTGACCGCAACGCTACAACTTGACGATGGCGATCTGGCCGCCGCTAAGCGCTTGCTATCCATTCTAGAGCGCCGTGCTGGTCGCATTTTGGCCAACGGCTGGCCCACCGGGGTCGAAGTGTGCCACGCCATGGTACATGGTGGCCCTTACCCGGCCACTTCTGATGCGCGCACTACCTCTGTGGGTAGCGCAGCAATTTACCGCTTCCTGCGCCCGGTCTGCTACCAGGATCTGCCTGCGGGGCTGCTGCCTGAAGCACTGCGCGATGACAATCCCTTTAACATCGCCCGCCTGGTGGATGGCAAGCGCGAGGGCTAGAACATGAAGGCACATATGCAAGCACTCGCATTGAAAGAGGTGTTACCCACTGACGCTGAAAAAGCTTTGCTCATTGGTCGTGCCTGGGTAGATAGCCCACAGCCAGGTCCCGCATTGATTACCCTACATGGCGACAATGTTATTGATCTCACTGAGTTTGGCCCAACCATGGCCGAGCTGCTTGAGCGCGAAGATCTGCTGGATATCGTGAAGCAAGCACAAGGGCCGTCGTTAGGCAGTTCAGAGGCGCTATTGGCCAATTCTCAGCTATCACCACCACAGGCTCCCTATCTACTTGCTCCCTGTGATGTGCAGGCCGTTAAAGCTTGTGGCGTTACTTTCGCAGTTAGCCTGTTGGAGCGGGTGATTGAGGAGCAGGCGGGGGGCGATCCGGCCAAGGCCGTTGAATTGCGCGATGACCTACAAGCACTGATCGGCACCGACCTTTCCAAGATTAAGCCAGGCTCGGATGAGGCGATGGCGCTTAAAAAAGCGCTTCAAGCCCGCGGCGGCTGGTCGCAATATATGGAAGTCGGCATCGGCCCCGATGCAGAGGTGTTTACCAAAGCCCAACCGCTCTCCTCGGTAGGCTTTGGCACCCCGGTGGGCTTGCACCCATCCTCCCAGTGGAATAACCCCGAGCCGGAAATTGTCTTGGCAGTCGATAGCCGCGGTCAGGTGCGCGGTGCCACCTTGGGCAACGACGTAAACCTGCGCGATGTTGAAGGGCGCAGTGCCCTGCTGTTAGGTAAAGCAAAAGATAACAACGCCTCCTGCTCCATTGGCCCCTTTATTCGCCTATTTGATGATCACTTTGATATCAACAGCATACGCAACTGTCAGGTATCGCTACGCATTGAGGGTAAGGATGACGACTTTCTGCTGCAAGGCGAGAGCGATATGCGCGAAATCAGCCGCGACCCACTGGACTTGGTAAGCCAAACCATCGGCGACCACCATCAATACCCTGACGGTTTTATGCTATTCCTAGGCACCATGTTCTCGCCGATTCAGGACCGCGATGGTAAAGGCCAGGGTTTCACCCACCATCTAGGCGATCGCGTCACCATCGCCACCCCTGTCCTTGGCGCCCTGGTCAATTCGGTCGGCAGAAGCGACCAATTGCCACCTTGGACCTATGGGATTTGCGAACTGATGCGTCACCTTAAGCGACGCAGTCCCTGAGTACATCCAATGAAGGACATCAACATCTTCTTAAATGAGCTAACCAGCCTACTTGGTGAACGGGGTTTAGTCCGCGAACCAAATGCCATGGCGCGCTATGTGAGCGACTGGGCAGGCGATACGCTAGGCATGCCGCTAGCTGTGGCCCGCCCGGCGACTACTGCGGAAGTCGCCGAAGTCGCTAAGCGCTGCTATGCACAAGGCATCGCGATGACGCCCCAGGGAGGCCATAGTGGCTTGGTGGCAGGCGCCTTGCCCGCCGCAAACGGTCAGGAACTGGTGATCAGTCTGGAGCGCTTAAATAGTGTGCGCGCCATAGACCCGGTTAACTTCACCATCACCGTCGACGCGGGCTGTATTCTCGAGAACGTGAAGTTAGCGGCTTTTGAGCATGACTGCGACTTCCCCCTTTCGTTAGGCGCCCAGGGCAGTTGCCAGATTGGCGGCAACATCGCGACCAATGCAGGCGGGCTTAACGTGCTGCGCTACGGCATGATGCGCGAGCTGGTGCTTGGGCTTGAAGTCGTTCTTCCTGATGGACGCCTGTGGGAAAGTCTTAACGCGCTACATAAAGACAACCGAGGCTACGACCTTCAGCAGCTGTTTTTAGGCAGCGAAGGCACCCTGGGTATTGTCACCGGTGCGGTACTCAAGCTCTCACCACGCCCGACCCAGAATCGTACCGCACTGCTTGGTCTACCCTCCGTTCAGGCGGTGATTGACCTATACGGTTTGGCCCGCCGCGACTGCTGCGATCTGCTGACGGCTTTCGAGCTGATTCCCCGCCGCTGCATTGAGCTGGCCATTGAAGCAACGCCTGAACTGCGCGACCCAATGGAGAGCGCTTACCCCTGGTATGTGTTGATGGAAGTCGCCGCCACGGGCCCGGTAGATCTCGGTTCGATGCTGGAACAGTTGCTGGAGACCGGGATGGAGCGCGAGCTGGTACTGGATGGCGCGCTGGCATCCAGCGACACCCAGTCTGCCCAGCTGTGGCAGATCCGGGAGAGTATGTTGGAAGGCCAACGCCGACGCGGCGAGCACTTGCGCACCGATATCTCGGTACCCATCTCGGCAATTCCAGACTTCGTTACCCGTGCAAGTGAAGTGGTGATGGCGGCGTCACCAGAGTGCGAAATCATTGCCTACGGGCATGTTGGCGACGGCAATCTGCACTTCAATATCCTACCTCCCCTCGCCATGGCGGACAGCGATAAGAGAGCCCACCTGCATGACCTGGAAGAGAAGCTGTTTGACGTACTCGATGAGTTCCACGGCAGCATCAGCGCCGAACACGGCATAGGCCGCACCAAACAAGCTCCTTATCTGGCGCGCTTATCACCTATTGAGCGAGAGTTGATCAGCGGTGTGAAAGCCCTCTTCGACCCCAAGGGGCTGATGAATCCAGGGAGGATATTACCTGACAATGGCTAACCGCCCGAACTGCCCCGATTGGTCATGTCACCACATGGCTAATCGGGGCAGTTTTCGTACAAGGCCTAATTAATACCCCATCACACCGGGTAACCATGTCGCCAACCCAGGCACCGCGATCAATAGCAAAATGGTAGCAATAATCGGCAGCAAGAAAGGCATTATCGCCCTAACAACCTGACCGTAGCGTAATCGCGTGATCCCGACCATCAGGAACAGTACCGTGCCAAACGGCGGCGTAATGACCCCCACCGAGAGGGTGATCACCATTACAATGCCGAAGTGAACGGGATCCAGCCCGGCGCTTAATGCGGCTGGCACCACAATCGGGGTGAAAATCAGGATGCTTTCAATCACCGACATAAAGCAACCGATCAGCAGAAAGAACAGCGCAAAGCAGAGCAGTAGTACAAACATTGGCATATCAATACTCGCCACCTGCCCCGCCAATGCCTGGGGAATCCCCATGCGCACCAAGATCCAACCATAGAAGCTGGAAACGGCGATAATCAGCAGAATCACCGCACTAAACATCAAGGTGCGGCGAAAGGCGTTATAGAGATCCCGCAAGTTCAAATCACGGTAGATAAGCCCGCCCAGAATCACTGCATACAGTGAAGCAATGGCGCCTGCTTCTGTGGGGGTAAAAAAGCCCCCCCAAATCCCGCCGACGATGATCGCAGGCATCATCATTGGCAGGATGGCACGCTTGCCGGTGCGAGCAACTTCACAGGCATCAAAGGGCGTCGGTTTAGGCATCACCACCTTGCCGGTAGCTCCTAACAGTACCGTCATTCCCATCAGCAGCAGCGCCATCAAAATACCCGGCAGCAAGCCCGCCATAAATAGCCCACCAATGCTTACATTGGCCAGCCAACCATAAACCACCAGCGCAATACTGGGCGGCAGAATAGGGCCTATAACACTGGAAGCAGCCGTCACGCCGGTAGAATAACCTAGCTCGTAGCCGCGCTCTTTCATGGCTTTAATTTCTATACTGCCAAGCCCAGCAGCATCTGCTACCGCAGTACCGGACATGGTTGCAAAGATAGAGCTGGCCACCACATTAGCGTGGCCAAGACCGCCCTTGGTAAAGCCAACAAGCGCAGTGGCAAAGTCAAAAATCCGTGTGGTCGTAGAGCCAATATTCATAATGTTGGCTGCCAAAATAAATAGCGGTATCGCCAGCAGCGTGAAGTTATTGAGTGTCTGCACCATACGCAGTGAGAGCAACTCGACCGGCAGCCCGCCCGCCCCCGTAACCCCAAGAGCAATAAACGAGGTCACACCGATAGCAACCACTACGGGCAAGCCAATCGCCATCAGCACCAATAGCCCGCCAACAAAAATTAGTAGCTCGGTCATGGCTTGATCTCCTCTTCACGGGGCGCTTCTAGCCAAGCTACTGGGCCGCGTAGCGTTTGCCATACCGCAATCAGTGCCATGCCCGCAAAACTGAAGAAAATACCGTAATAGAGGTAGCTGAAACTAATGCTCAAAGAGACCGTTTTATTGTTGGAACTCATATCCGACATAATCCAAGCGCCCCAAGCGGCGAGCACAAAAAAACCGCAGGAGATAAGCGCGGTAATCCGATATTGCACATTTTTACCCAAGCCAGACAGCCTGTGACTGAATAGATCCACTACTAAATGTTCACTGCGCACCCAGGCAGATAGCGACCCAAACCCAATGGCATAGATGGCCAATAGGGACGCCACCTCTTCAGTCCATGGCATGCCCAATCCCAGCAAATCTCTTGCCACCACTGCCGACACAATCAGCAACAAGATAGCGGCAACTAATGCTACCCCTATGCCGTCACAAAGCCGGGTTAAGTAGCGCAATATATAAAAAGCGATTCGATCAGGCCCTTTTTGGGGCGCTACTGCGTTATCCACAGAAAAACTCCTCAGTATTTAGCAACGTGAGAAACGTCAACGACGGCCCAGTGGGCCGCCGCTGCTCGTTTCATACACGTCTTATTCGCCGTCGTTACTTAGCGCATCTTCGCGTACGCCATCTGCCATTTTGGCCATCACTCGATCAATCGCCGGCAATGCCGCTTCACGGAAGGCTTCGATATCGGGCTCAATAATGGTCATACCCTCTTCCTGCAGTGCTTCCAGGTAGTACTCATCCAATTCGCGCTCCCGCTCAGAACCATGCTTGCGGGCAACGTGGATGGCCTCCTCAATTAACGCTTGGTCTTCTTCATCAAGCCCTTCCCACCAACGCGAGCTCGCTACCCAGTTCCACGGAAACTGCACATGGCTGGTAAGAATGATGTGATCCTGTACTTCCCATAGTCGGCGGGTATAAGGCGAAGAAAGGGAGTTCTCGTGGCCATCTACCTGGCGGGTCTGCATGGCAAGATAAATCTCTGGTGCGGGTACATTCACCACCTGTGCCCCAATCTCTTCCCATACTTCTAGCCATACTGGCAGTGAAGGAAGGCGTAGGCGGAACCCCTGGAGATCATCCGGCGTGTTAATAGCTTTATTCGCCGTCATATGGCGCGGGCCACGGTGCTGGGTGCCAAAGTATTTTAGACCACCTTGGCTTTCCGCCTGCTCTATCAGCGCCTGACCAGATGGGCTTTCCATATAGGCGTCGACTTCTTCCCAAGTGGTGAAGACAAACGGCACGGTAATCGCGTCGTATTCGGCGGCGTACTGCTGTCGCCAGTTACCACCGGTAATAGATAGCTGTGTCTGGCCCAGATTAAGCAACTCGAGAATAGCGTTTTCACCCCCCAACGAGCCTGCTAAAAAGGGGCGCACGTTAAAGCGGCCTGGGGCTTGCTCTTCCAGGTATTCAGCAAAGCGCTCCACAGCGGCGCTTTCAGAGCCGCCCTCACTCATGGTGTTGTTAACTTGAATTTCGATAGGGTTGGCTAGGACGAAGGGAGCCGCCGTTAGCATTCCAAGGGTAGCCAGCATAGCAAACAGTTGTTTCCGCATCGTAGGACACTCCACGATTATCGTTATTGGATGTGCTTTTGTAATAGCTTTAGTAACGCTTGCTTGATCTTGAAACAAGCAACCAAAGGGCTCAAATCGACGTTCAAGAAGGCTGACTTCGTTAAATACGATGGCTAGAAACGTCGCTATAGCGCGCTGTTTTGCCGAGTCACCCAACGTCATACGACCAAAGATTAATACTTACCTGAAGTGATTAACCACTGGCTCGCATTTATTAGGCCCCAGGAGGAGTAAGCAGGAATTCTTCGCTTTCTCAAAACACGAAGCCATAAAGAGGTCATTTTTGCGGCTAGTGATCATCTTGCTTGTGGATGAGGTGATCCACCAAGTGCCGAGCAGTCACCGGCAACGTGGCGTAACGGCGCATACCAATCACCAGCTCACGCTGCGCCCAGGAGTCGCTCAGCGGAATACTTTTAAGCTGCAAGTCACCCAGGTCACGATAAATGGTTTGCTCTGGTAGCACACCCACGCCCATACCGTGGTGAATCATGCGGCAAATGGCGTCAAAACTACGTACCTGAATACGCATCCGCAGCGCCTTTCCCGCTACATTGGCCTGCTCATTTAGCAGTGACTGAAGCGACGTATCCTGCTGCAGCCCAATAAAATCGAAGGCCAATGCTTCGTTAAAAGCGATACTTTCACGTTCAGCCAGAGGGTGATCCAAGGGCGTCATTAGCACTAAGCGGTCATGCCGATAAGAGAGCTGCTGAAGATCAGGCGCAGCCACATGCCCGGCAAAAATACCGATATCGGTGAGACCATCACGTACCGCAGCAATAATTTCGTTGCTGACCCGCTCTTGCAGGTCAATTTTAATTTCTGGGTAGAGACGCGAGAAAGCGCTTAGGTCTTGAGGGAGAAACGCGATAATCGCCGAGGTGTTGGAGTGGATGCGCACATGGCCGCGCACACCTTCACCATACTCACTTAATTCAGCATGCAGGCGTTCTATGTTATCCAGAATGCGTCTTGCATGATGTAAAAAAGCCTGCCCAGCCGGGGTTAGCTCGACCCCTCGCGGACGGCGATAAAGCAGCGTAGTACCCACCAGTGCTTCCAAGTCACTAATCCGCTTGCTGACCGCAGCAAGTGCTAAATGTTCGCGCTCGGCCGCTGCCGTTAAGCGGCCCTCATCCGCCACGGAGATAAACAGCTTAAGAGTCACAAAATCAAAGCGGCGCATGCAACAAACTCCTCAGAGACAAGCACCTAATGCTAACTCACCCCTTCGCCAGCCACGAACCCTTTGTTACCCATTGCCTAATTGTCGCCACTTAGTGCCTCGCGCATGCTGACAACAAGTAATAAAGCCAATGATAAAGAGAGAGCCTAAATGAATGCTTCCGAAGCGCGCCAGCTTCCGCTTCAGGGCCTGAAAGTTCTGGAACTAGGCCAACTAATTGCAGGGCCATTCGCCACCAAGTTGCTGGGTGAATTTGGTGCTGACGTGATCAAAATCGAGCCTCCCGGCACCGGCGATCCACTTCGCAAATGGCGAATGTTAGAAGAGGGCACATCGCTCTGGTGGCATGTGCAAACCCGCAACAAACGCTCAGTGGCACTGGATTTGCGCAGTGCAGAGGGCCAAAAGCTGGTGCGCCAGCTTGCCGCTGAGGCAGACGTGGTGGTGGAAAACTTTCGCCCTGGCACGTTAGATAACTGGGGGCTAGGTTGGGAAGCGCTTTCAGCACTGAACCCACGGCTGATCATGGTACATATTTCCGGCTACGGGCAAACGGGGCCTTATCGCGACAAGCCCGGTTTTGGGGTGATTGGCGAGGCCATGGGCGGGCTACGTTACCTCACCGGTCAACCGGGTGAGCCTTCGGTACGCGTGGGCGTCAGCATCGGTGATTCGCTTTCTGCCCTCTACGCAGTGATCGGCACACTGTTAGCGCTTCAGGAGCGCAACCGCAGCGGACTAGGCCAAGAGGTCGATGTTGCGCTGTATGAATCAGTATTCGCGATGATGGAGAGCCTACTGCCGGAGTTCGATGCCAGTGGACAAGTGCGAGAACCCAGCGGCAGCGCCCTGCCGGGCATTACCCCCTCAAACGCCTACCGCTGCCAGGGTGGCGATTACGTGCTAATTGCCGGTAACGGTGACAGCATCTTCAAACGCTTAATGGGTGTGATTGGCCGAGAAGACCTTGCTAACGACCCAGCGCTGGCTCATAACGATGGGCGTAGCCAGCAAGCTGAGATAATTGATGCCGCCATTCAGGCATGGACTAAAGAGCGCCCAAGAGATGCCATATTGCAAGCACTGGATGACGCCCGTGTGCCTGTAGGCTATCCCTATACCGCTGAAGATATCGCCCATGATCCCCACTATTTAGCCCGGGAGATGATTCAAACCTTTACCCGCCCCAATGGCAAACCACTCAAAGTGCCCGGCGTACTACCCAAGCTTAGCGCTACCCCTGGGCGGCTGGGCAACGGTGGCCCACAGCTAGGGCAACATACCGACGATGTGCTGGATGAGCTAGGTATCGACCACGAAACCCGCGCCAAACTGCGCCAAGCGGGCATTATCTAGGGAGCGTGTTATGAGCCAGTTATCACCGTGCCCCACAAAAATAGAGATCAACGAAGTCGCTCCCCGGGACGGCCTGCAGATTGAAGCGCGTTTTGTGCCTACCGAAGAAAAAATTCTTTGGATCAACGCGCTCTCCACCACCGGGCTGCGGCGCATAGAAGCGACCTCGTTCACATCACCCAAAGCGATCCCCAATCTGCGTGATGCCGCTGATGTAGTGACCGGTATTCAGCGCCGGGAGGGCGTCGACATCACCGTGCTGGTACCCAACGTAAAAGGTACCGAACGGGCGCTGGCCTGCCAGGTGGATGAGATCAACTTAGTCATGTCCGCCAGCAATAGCCACGGGTTGGCCAATCTACGCATGACGTCAGAGCAATCCCTTGAGCAGTTCGCAGCGATTTTAGAAGTGACGCAGGGTAGCGGCGTCTTTATCAACGCCTCTCTGTCCACGACCTTCGGTTGCCCCTTTGAAGGTGAAGTACCCGAGGCACGAGTGCTGTCGCTTGTTGAAAAGCTTATCGGCCTTGGCATTCAGGGTATTACGCTCTGCGACACCACCGGTATGGCAAACCCAGCACAGGTGAAGCGCCTGTGTGAAGCAGTGCTTGAGCGCTGGCCAGAAACGCCGTTCACACTGCACTTTCACAACACCCGCGGGATGGGCTTGGCTAACGCACTAGCAGCATGGCAAGCGGGCATTAGCCGCTTCGACTCTTCACTAGGTGGATTGGGCGGCTGCCCCTTCGCCCCAGGCGCCAGCGGCAATGTATGCACCGAGGACTTAGTGCATATGTTTGAGACCATGGGCATCGATACCGGCGTTGATTTAGATGCACTGCTTAAGGTCGCCGCCACCCTCCCCGACCTTATCGGCCACGAGGTGCCAGGGCAGGTGGTAAAAGCAGGGAGATCGACCCGGCGCTATGCGATGCCTGAGCGTTAAGCAGGCCCAACCACATGCTTCACTTCCAAGTAAGCACTTAACCCCCAAGGGCCCAACTCACGGCCAATGCCACTGCGCTTGAAGCCGCCCCAGGCGGTTTCGGGTAGCACTAGCTGCTCGCTGTTGTACCAAATGCTACCGGCTTTGAGCTGACGACCAATGCGTTTGGCTCGTTCGGGGTCACCACTAATTACCGTGGCTGCCAAGCCATAGGTACTGTCGTTAGCGAGTTGAATGGCTTCGGCTTCGCTTGCCACACTGCGGCCGCAGAGCACCGGGCCAAAAATCTCTTCTTGCCATAGGCGGCTCTCTACTGGCACATCGCGGTAAAGCGTCGGTGCTAAGAAATAGCCCTTCGCTGGCAAGGTGCGATGTTGCGCATAACGCACTGGCGTCAGGCCTTCCTGTTCGGCAATATCCAAATAACGCTGCACTGCGTCGCGCTGTTTAGCGCTGGTCAGTGGGCCTAAGTCAGTCCCTTCCGCAAGCGGGTCGCCTAGCGTTAACGCATCCATACGCTCAGCAAGAGCGGAATAGAGCGCTTCCGCTACGTCTTCATGTACCAATAAACGCGAGGTGGCAGAGCAAATTTGACCAGCATTGAAGTAGATGCCCGCTATTACCCAGTCAGCGGCTTGAGCTGGGTCAGCGTCCTCCATCACCAAAATCGGTGATTTTCCGCCTAGCTCCAGCGACACACTGGCAGTACGAGCAGCCACCGCTTGCATCACTGCTTCGCCAACGCGATTACTGCCCGTGAAGGAGATTTTATCCACACCGGAGTGATTGGTCAGCGGAGCGCCGATGCCCTCACCGTCACCATTGAGCAGGTTCAGCACACCCTCGGGCAAACCAACCTCCAGAGCAATCTCCGCCAACACCAACTCAGGTAGCGGTGTCACTTCAGAAGGCTTGAGTACCACCGTACAGCCTGCCGCCAGAGCAGGCGCCAGTTTCCAGGCGCTTGTCACCAGCGGGAAGTTCCATGGTGTAATCAACCCAACAACACCAACGGGGTCGTGATACGTACGCGCTTCAACGCCCTCCATCCCTACGCTAACCAGCTCGCCTTGGCGAGCATCCAGCGCCTTGGCCTGTTTCGCGTAGTAGCGGTAGCAGGCAATTGCATCGTCCAGATCAATCCCTGCTTCCGCCAGTGGCTTACCGTTATTGGTGGCCGAGAGCGTAATAAGTGCATCGCGACGGTTTTCCAAACGATCAGCAAAACCATCCAAGAATACTGCACGAGCGGAGCCGCTCAGCGCTTGCCAAGCGGGCTGCGCCTGCTGCGCAGCTTTTACAGCAGCTTCTACATCTGCCGCATCACCCGCAGTGACTTGAGCAATGCGCTCCTCACTAAAAGGGTTCATCACATCGAGCATGCGGGTGCCTGATGAGATGACCCACTGGCTATTAATGAACTGGTTGTTGATAAATTGTTGATTGATAAGTTGCTGGCTGAGTGACTGCATGAAAATATCCTAGTCAGTAAATGCGCACGCACGCTGCCAGGCAGCGGCATCAATTTCGATCAGTAACGGCCCGTTGGTTTCGCGATTAGCGAGCGCCTTGGCAAACTCAGCGGGGCTCTCAACTAATATGCCGGGGCAACCAAAGCCTTCGGCCAGGGTGAGGAAGTTTGGCGCTTGAATATCCACGCCTAAACGCGCCACGCCGTTAGCATCCATATAGCGGCGAATCTCTTCGTAACCAGCGTTATGCCACAGCACAATCACCACCGGCAGTCGCGCTTCTACCGCTGTTGCCATCTCAGAAAGGGTAAACATCACCCCGCCGTCACCTACCAGTGCCACGACAGCTAGGTCTGGGCGCGCTAGCTGTGCGCCTAACGCCGCCGGCAAGCCGTAACCCAAGGTACCGTAGCCCGTTGAAGCATTGAAATAACGCCGTGGTGCTGGCTGGCTCACTAAGTGATTGCCTGCATACACCGGCGCGGTGGAATCGCCCACCAGAATTGCTTCGGGAAGATACTCAGCAAGCACTGTATAGAGCGGTACGAAGTCGGCAAAAGCTGGATCATTGACTAGGTCTAGCGCGCTCAGTGCAGCAGCCGTTCGTTCAACGCCGTTACGCTGCAATGGGGCTGGGATGTGATTGAGTAGCAGCTCAAGACTACGCCCAGCGTCACCCACTAGGCCAAGGGTTGTACGCTGATTGCGCACCAGCTGCTCTGGGTCGAGGTCAATACGAATCAGCGTGCCATTGAGATAGAAGCCGTCGTCAAATACCACGTCGTAATCTGTCTCACCTAACTCAGTGCCTACCGCCAAAATCACATCAGCATTGGCCGCTAGCTCACGCACGGCGGGCAGCGCCGCATTAGCCCCCAAATCCAGCGGATGGTCGCGCCCTAGCAGCCCTTTGGCGTTAATGGTGGTCACTGTTGGCGCATTGAGCTGCTCAACCAACTGCCGTGCTGCCTCTGGCGCTGAAACACAGCCACCACCCAGCAGTACCAAGGGCTGCTTCGCTGCTATGAGTAAGCGCGCAGCTTCAGCAAGCCCTTCCGGGTCAGGCGCTGCTCGATAAAGCGTAGGCGTCTGCCAGCTAACCGGCACACTCACCGGCGCATTAAATAGATCGATAGGGATTTCGATATGTACCGGGCCTGGGCGCGCCCCATTGAAGATGGCAAAGGCACGGGCCAGCACCTCGGGTAGCGTATTGGCATCCAACAACGTGTGGCTAAAGCGTGCTACGCCGCTGATCATCTGCTGCTGGCTAGGCAACTCATGCAGTCGCCCTTGGCCTAGGCCCAACGTATCGCGGCGGTTAACGCTGGAGATCACCAACATGGGGATAGAGTCCGCCAGGGCTTGGCCCATGGCGGTGGCAATATTGGTCATTCCTGGGCCGGTGATAATCAGGCAGACACCCGGTTGACCGTTGGCCCGCGCGTAACCGTCAGCCATAAACCCTGCACCCTGTTCATGGCGCGGGGTGATGTGTTGAACGCTGCTACCTTCTAGCCCTCGGTACAGCTCCACCGTATGCACACCAGGAATGCCAAACAGTGTACGTATACCGTAAGTATCACGCAGCAAGCGAATCAGCAGTTGTGCGCAGGTCATTGTCGCTTGATTACTTGTTACATTAGCGTTCATTGCAGGCCTCTTAGAAGAAAAACGTATGGGCCATAAAGGCAATGATCGGCAGCGTAATCGCCGTACGCAGTAGGAACACCACCGCTAGTTCCCAGAACTTGATAGGAATTTTCGATTTGAGCAACAGCGCGCCGATTTCCGACATATACACCAACTGCGTCATTGAAAGGCAAGCAATCACAAAACGGGTTAACTCGCTTTCGATATTAGTTGCCAGTACGGCGGGCAGAAACATATCGGCAAACCCCACCAGCGTCGCTGGCGCAGCAGCCTGAGCTTCAGGAATACGTAGTAGTTCCAGCACCGGCACCATGGGGTAAGAGAGCCAGGTAAACAGCGGGGTAAACTCGGCTAAAATCAGTGCAACAGTACCAATCGCAAAGACCAACGGCAGCAACGTTAAGAAGATATCAATGACGTTGAGTAGCGCTAAGCGGGCTAACTCCCGTGGCCCAGGCGCGCTGCCTGCACGACGGGTTGCCTGCAAAAGGCTGTAGCGGAATAGACCCACATTTTCGTTACGCTCTTCGCTTAACTGGCAGCCGACTGGCTCATAGTAGTCATTGGTTTTGCGCGACAGCGGCGGAATCCGAGACACAATGACCGCCGCGATCAACCCTGACACCACCACCGTGAAGTAGAACTGCACGAAGAGGTGATTAATACCGACGAAGTTAATCACTAATAAGCTGAAAGCAATGGAGGCTACGGAAAAGTTGGTAGCGATTACCGAGGCTTCGCGGCCGTTATAGTAACCCTGCTCATACTGCTGAGCGGTTATTAAAACGCCCACTGTTCCCGAGCCCATCCAAGAGGCGGTGGCATCGATAGCGCTACGTCCCGGTAGGTTAAAAATCACCCGAAACGGTTTACGCACCATGGTGCCGATAAACTCCATAAAGCCAAACTCAACCAAAAACGGCAGCAGCACCGCCGCAAAAAAGAAGAACGTTAGCAGCACCGGTGCCAAATCATTCAGCATAACGCCGCCAGTAAAGGAGGCAGTGACAAACTCTGGCCCGAACTGGAAATAGGTCATTAGGACAAAAATGGCGCCTAGTACGCGCATAACCACCCAAATAGCCCCTACATCAAACATCTCGTGAAAGGGGCCACTTTTCGCCCAGGCAGGTTGAGCGATTTTGGCGTATAGCGTTACCACCACTGACAAGCAGAGTATCACCACCGCAATGGCTGGCAACGCCGAGCCCAGCAGGGTTTGCAAACCATCTGCCATTAGGCCCATGCCAATATTAATAGAATCCCCCACTTGGAAAGGGACTAGAAACAGCAGCACCCCAATCAGCGATGGGATCAGAAACTTCAGTAAGTGCGCGGGAGGTATCGGCGCCGACGAGGTCGGCTGTTCCGATTTAACGTTGCTATAAGACATAGAGTTCACCCATTGGAAGTGATTATTGGAGGTGGGCTAGCGGCGTTGCAGGGACAGCGCTTTTTTTATTTGATAACTAGTTATGAGCGATTAGTCCGGCATTAATCGCTACGTTTGACCCCTGGCAGGACGCAGAGCATTTCATACAACAGCGTGGCGCCCATTAGCGCGGTGTTACCGCTAGGATCGTAAGGCGGTGATACTTCCACCAGGTCACAGCCGACAATGTTCAAGCCCGTCGCGCCGCGCACTATTTCTAGCCCCTGAGCCGAGGTCAGCCCGCCCATCTCCACCGTGCCGGTGCCAGGGGCAACGGAAGGATCCAAACCGTCGATATCAAAGCTGATATATACCGGGATATCGCCCATCTGCTCGCGCACTTCCTGCATCAACGGCGCTAGCGAGCGGTACCAGCACTCCTCGGCGGGCACGACACGAAAGCCTTGATCGCGGCACCAGTCAAAATCCTCAGCGGCATAGCCGGTACCGCGTAGACCTATTTGTACCACCTTGCCGTGGGCCAATAAGCCCTCCTCTTGGGCACGACGAAATGGTGTGCCGTGGGCAATGGGTTCGCCGAACATATGCTCATTTACATCGGCATGAGCATCGATATGAATCAGTCCCACCGGGCCGTGCTTTTTGGCCATGGCGCGCAGAATCGGCAGCGTCAGTGTATGTTCACCGCCCAGGGTTAGCGGAATGCAGTTGTGCTTGAGCACGTCATTGTAGAAGGCGGTGATGATGTCGACGCTTTTCGGTAGGTGGAAAGTATTAATCGGTACATCACCGATATCCGCCACCTGCAGGCTTTCAAAAGGCGCGGCACGAGTCGCCATATTGTAGGGGCGTAGCATGCGAGACTCATCGCGAATCTGGCGCGGGCCAAGGCGTGTCCCCGGGCGGTTGGAGGTGCCAATATCCATGGGGATGCCAATAAATGCCGCATCTAAGCCTTCGGCAGTCTCTTGGGTGGGTAGGCGCATCATGGTGGCGGGTCCAGCAAAGCGCGGCATAGTGTTACCGCCCAGAGGCTGATTGAAGTCCGACATACACATCTCCTTAGCTTTATTTTGAATATTATTTAGTAGCTTGCTTAGCGTTTAAGGCTTTGTAGCGTTTACGGCTTGTAAACAGGTATTTGTAAATGGGTATTTGTGAATAGGTATTGCACAGAGCGTGCCAAGTCGTCGCGCCCCTAATTAGGCACTGCAAGGGGCAATTTGATGCAGAAATGCATTGATCTCAGCCACAAACAATTCAATACTGAATCAATGATGCGAAAATGGTTCGATCAAAATATATGCGCCATGAATGAAACTGGATGGGTCGAAACAGGATGAGCGAGATAGACAAACGCGTACTGAAAACTATTGTGGAGACTGCAAACGACCACTTCTTTATCGTCAGTGGCGAAGGCCGCGTGCTGGATATTAGCCCCGGTGCCGAAGCGGTTTACGGGATATCACGGGAAGAGCTGCTTTCTAGCAGTGTCCAACAACTACAAACCGCCGGTGTGCTCAAACCATCGATAACTCTGGAAGTGATGCGCACCCGCAGGCCTGCCCAGCTGATGCAGGTAACCGGAACAGGCCGCCGGGTAATCGCTGAAGCCTACCCCGTGTTTGTGGAAGGCAAGCTAGAGCGTATTATCAGCCGCTCGCGGGATTTAACCGACCTACAGTTACTCCAAGACGAATACGCGCTGCTGCAAAAACGCTTTAGCGAACACTTAAAACGCAGTCAGGCAGCACCGGATGCAGAAGAGCAGGCGTTGGATGACGCACTGGATAATTTACAGGTGCGCAGCGGCGTGATGCGCGAAATAGCGCTACTGCTTAAGCGGGTCGCCCCTTCCGATGCTAATGTGCTGATGCTGGGGGAATCCGGCGTTGGTAAGAGCGCTTTTGCCAAACAGCTGCACCGCTGGAGTCAGCGCTGTGACGGCCCCTTTATTGACGTTAACTGCGCGGCGATTCCCGAGAATCTGTTTGAGTCCGAAATGTTTGGCTATCAGCCCGGCGCCTTCAGCGGTGCCGCGCGGCAGGGAAAAGCGGGCCTCTTAGAGCAGGCTGAGGGCGGTACGCTGTTTTTGGATGAAATCGGCGAGCTGCCGCTATTGATGCAAACCAAGCTACTCAAAGTAATTCAGGATGGTAGCCTCACTCGCTTGGGTGACACTCGACCTCGTCGGGTTGATTTCCGCTTGGTGGTTGCCACCAATCAGAATTTGGCCAAACAGGTAGAAGCCGGGCAGTTTCGTTTAGATCTTTACTATCGCCTCAATGTTATCCCAGTGACATTACCACCGCTTCGGGAGCGCCGTGAAGATATTCCTGACCTTGTAGAAGCTTGCTTGAAACGACTAAATCAACGCTATGGTCGACAAAAAATTCTCGATACCCGAGTGTGGTCAACGTTAATGGGCGGCGAGTGGCCAGGCAATGTTCGTGAACTGGAAAACTGGCTGGAAAGAGCCTGGCTCTCAAGCCCCACCGATCAAATCGAAGTGCCTGTATTTCATTCCCTCGCAGAGCATAGCTACGCTGAAAACTCACCGAGTAGCTCTCCCTCTTTTCCCACAGCAACACTAGAACCCCATGAAACGCTTAAGCAGTATCTCGCTCGCCTCGAGTGCGAAACCCTCACTGAACTGAGTAAAACACTGCCCAGCACCTATGCCATCGCCGAACGACTTGGTATCAGCCAATCTAGCGTGGTGCGAAGGCTGCAGCGCTACGGGATAAAGCTCGCCAAGTAATTTTTTCGCTTGACACAAGATTGCTATATAAGTGTCATACTAGTGCAACACCTTCAACACAAGCTGAACTAATAACAACCAACAGCCGGTGATGTGTGTGCTATGTCAAATCAATCGCGTATCCGCTTGGAACGCGTCACCAAACGTTGGGACGCGACCACTGCTGTCGATAACATCTCCTTCGACGTCTCCCCTGGCCAGTTTGTTATTCTGCTAGGGCCTTCGGGCTGTGGAAAATCCACCACGCTGCGCATGATCGCAGGCTTGGAAGAGGCCAGCGATGGGAGTATTTATATTGGTGAGCGCGACGTGACGCGCCTGCCGCCTGGAGACCGTGGGCTAAGTATGGTGTTTCAGTCCTATGCGCTGTTTCCACATCTAAGCGTTGCAGACAACATCGTGTTTGGCCTACGCAGCCGCAAAGTGCCCAAGCCAGAACAGCGCGAGCGGCTGGCGAAGGTCGCCGAACTGGTCGATCTCACCGACTACCTCAACCGTAAGCCCTCCCAGCTTTCTGGCGGCCAGCGCCAGCGTGTAGCACTGGCGCGCGCGGTTATATCCGAACACCCTATTTGCTTAATGGATGAGCCCCTTTCCAATCTGGATGCACGGCTGCGTAGCGATATGCGCCGGGAAATTAAAGCGCTGCAAAGCCGCTTGAACATGACAGTTATCTACGTCACCCACGACCAGGTCGAAGCCATGAGCATGGGTGATCGGGTTATTTTAATGCAGCACGGCAAAATCGTGCAGGATGGCACGCCTGACGAACTGTATAACCGCCCCGCTAGCGCCTTTGCCGCCAGCTTTATTGGTAGCCCCGCTATGAACCTGCTGCCACTGGTGGCGGGGGAAAAGGGCGCCATTATTGAAGGCGAACCCAGCACTCCCGTGGCATCTTTGGAAGCTGCAGGTGGTCATTTGGGAGTCCGCCCCGAAGATATTGAACTACGGCCACCCTCTACGTACGGCGTGCCCGCACTAGTTGTGAGCGATGAATACTTGGGTGCCGATACGATTGCCCATGTCACCGTAGGTGGCCATACCCTAAGGGTGCGTATGAGCGGCAAGCATTCGCTGGCAGGTCAACCCTGTTGCCTTAGCTGGGCAAGCGAAAAGGCCCATCTCTTCAATGCTGACGGCCTGCGCCGAGATGACTTAACGCCTAGTACCTTCTCTAAAACACTCCGAGCAGTACCTCGTCCACCGGCAGTGGGCTCTTTCCAATACTGATCAATGAATAGCTGTTCAGCCATTACTGACAACTGTGGAGCCGTTTATGCACGTACGTATACCCTTCGCTATGACCACCTTAGCAGCTGGCCTATTAAGCGCTGCCCAGGTGAACGCGAATAGTGTTGACCTTACTATGTACTACCCCGTCTCGGTGGGCGGTGCACTGACGGATGTCATCGATAACTTGGTAGCTGAGTTTGAGAACGAATACCCCGACATCAACGTGGAAGCCATCTACGCCGGTAACTACGACGATACCCGCGTGCGCGCAATGTCTGCCATTGAGGCCGGTGATGCACCACAACTGTCGGTACTGTTCTCCATCGACCTTTACGAATTGATTGAGCAGAATGCGATCGTCGCCTTCGATGATTTAATCGAAACCGATGAAGAGCGCGAATGGCTCGACAGCTTTTACCCTGGTTTGATGGAAAACGGCCAGTTGGATGGCAAAACCTACGGCATCCCTTTCCAGCGCTCCACCATTGTGTTGTTCTGGAACAAAGATGCCTTTGAAGCCGCTGGTCTAGACCCCGAAACGCCCCCCGAAAACTGGGAAGAGATGGCCGAAATGGCCGCGACCATTCGCGAAGCCTCCAATGGCGATCAGTGGGGCGTGATGGTGCCTTCCACCGGCTACCCCTACTGGATGTTTCAGGCCTTCGCGTTTCAGAACGGCCACCGCTTAATGAGCGACGACGGCACTGAGGTTTACTTCAATGACCCCGCCGCCATTGAGGCGCTTGAGTACTGGGTATCGCTAACCACTGAACACAATGCCATGCCCGACGGCACCATCGAGTGGGGAACGTTACGCCAGAACTTCCTCGAAGCGTCCACCGCCATGATGTGGCACACCACGGGCAACCTGACCGCTGTACGTAACGAAGCTACGTTTGACTTCGGTGTTGCCATGCTGCCCATGAACACTCAGCGCGGCAGCCCTACCGGTGGTGGTAACTTCTACATCTTCGAAGACGCCAGTGAAGAAGAGCAGCGTGCGGCGATGACCTTTATCCGCTGGATGACAGCCCCCGAGCGCGCCGCTGCCTGGTCAATTGAAACCGGCTACATGGGCGTTAGTCCCGCCGCTTACGAGACCGATGCGCTGCAAAACTATGTGGAAGAGTTCTCGCCAGCAGCGGTGGCCCGAGATCAGCTGGAACACGGCACCGCAGAGCTTTCCACCTACCAAGGTGGCCGAGTGAGACGCGCATTGGATAACGCTGTGCAAGCTGCACTAACTGGTCAAATGACGCCGGAAGAAGCGCTTAATCAGGCACAGCGCGAAGCCGAAGGCGTACTGCGCCGTTACGCTCGCTAAACAGTCTTCATGCCGCTTGGAGCTATGCTTCATAGGGCTATATTTCATAGGGCTATGCTTTATAGGGCTATGTTTCATAGGGCTATGTTTCATAGGGCTATGCTTCATGCGGCATTTTTAAAGTGGTTATCGAGAGATACTTATGGCCGAAATGACCTCACATCGGCGCATGCAACTGTACGGCGCACTGTTATTACTTCCTGCCGCCGTGCTCCTGGCAACCTTCGCCTATCTACCCACTATCACTACGGTAATTAACAGCCTGTTTCTACCTGGCTTTCGTGGCGCCCCTGCGGAGTTTGTGGGGCTCGAAAACTACCAGCTACTGTTTGATGACCCAACCTTTTGGAAAGTAGCCCGTAACAACCTAATTTATGCCATTGGTACGATTCCGACGTCTATTGCGCTGGCATTGGGCATGGCGCTGTTTGTAAATGGCAAACTTCGCGGTCGCGGCTTTGTGCGCATGGCTTACTTTACGCCCACTATCTTACCGATGATTGCGGCTGCCAATATCTGGATGTTCTTCTACGCCCCACAGATTGGTTTATTTAATAAACTACTAGGTGCGTTAGGTTTTTCCGGTGTGAACTGGCTTGGCGACCCAAGCATGGCACTGGGATCAGTGATTGTGATGTCGGTGTGGAAGGAAGCCGGCTTTTTTATGATTTTTTACCTAGCGGCACTGCAGGGAATTGCTCCCGAACTCAAAGAGGCTTCTGACCTTGAGGGCACCAGCCGCTGGAGCTTCTTCTGGCGAGTCACCTTTCCGCTGCTGATGCCCACGACGCTGTTCGTGCTTATTAATGCGCTGATCAACGCCGTTCGAGTGGTGGATCACCTGTTTATTCTGACCAAGGGCGGGCCCAATAACGCCACCAATCTGCTGCTTTATTACGTTTATGAGAACGCGTTTTCGTTCTTTGACCGCACCACAGCAGCAACGATTACGGTGGTCATTCTGCTGGTACTGGCGGTCGTTGCCACGGTGAAGTTCACGATTCTAGACCGTAGGACGCATTACCAATGAAGTCAGTTACTGCTAAATCAAAGACCTATGCGCCTCGTCCTGATTACTTTTCAATCCCGGCGCTTGAAACCGTAGCTGCATGGCTGCTGGCTATTATTTGGATTTTTCCACTGCTCTACGCCTTTTGGGCCGCCTTTCATCCTCCTGCCTATATGGTGCGCTTTGACTTATTTGCCCCACTTACGCTGGATAACTTTAAAAACGCCTGGGCTCAGGCACCCTTTGCCCGCTACTACTTGAACACCTTCACCTTGGTGACTGGGGTGGTGTTTGCCCAGTTTGTGGTCTGCACGTTAGCGGCGTTTGCCTTTGCGCGCTTTCCCATCCCCGGCAAAAACGTACTGTTTATGCTGGTATTGATTCAGCTATTCGTGTTTCCGGAGGTGCTGATCGTCGAGAACTATCGCATCGCCAGCGAACTGGGACTTATCAACACCATTACCGGTATCGGGCTGCCCTATGTAGCCAGCGCTTTTGGTATTTTTCTGCTTCGCCAGACGTTTAAGACCATTCCCCGTGAGCTGGAAGACGCTGCACGAATTGAAGGCTGTAACTGGTTGGAAATTTTGTGGAAGGTTTACGTCCCCCTGGCCAAGCCCACCTACCTTGCTTACGGGCTCGTTTCGATCAGCCACCACTGGAACAACTTTCTGTGGCCACTGGTGGTGACCAATTCGGTAGAGAGTCGTCCGTTAACAGTAGGCTTAGGGGTTTTCTCCGCGCCAGAAACCGGTGTTAACTGGGCCACTGTCAGTGCGGCGACGCTGTTAAGCATCGCCCCGTTGTTGGTGGCTTTCCTACTATTCCAACGCCAATTTGTGCAGTCGTTTCTGCGCGCCGGGATTCGCTAGGCAGGCGCCCCACAAGTTTTTCGTGCGACAATTCTCTCTCCAGCACAAGACAAGGAGAGCATTGATGCACGGCGATCCCCACCCGGCAGCCCTGAAGGTGCTACAGGCGGTATTTGGCTACGACAGCTTTCGCGGCCCTCAGCAGGCTATTATTGAACATGTGATTGCCGGGGGCGATGCGCTGGTGCTGATGCCCACCGGCGGCGGCAAATCGCTGTGCTATCAGATCCCTGCGCTGCTGCGCGAAGGCACCGCGATTGTGGTCTCACCGCTGATCGCGCTGATGCAGGATCAGGTAGCGGCACTTGAACAGAACGGGGTCAAGGCGGCCTACCTCAACTCCAGCCTCGATTATCACGAGGCGGTCGATGTGGAGAACCGACTGCGAAATGGCGAGTTGGATCTGCTCTATGTGGCGCCCGAACGGCTCGCCACGCCACGTATGCAGATGCTGCTGGAGCAGACCCAAATTGCCCTGTTCGCCATTGATGAAGCCCACTGCGTCTCCCAGTGGGGCCACGACTTTCGTCCGGAGTATCGCCTGCTCTCCCACCTGCACCAGCGCTTTCCCCAGGTACCGCGCATCGCGCTGACTGCCACCGCCGACGTACCCACCCGTGGCGATATCATGGAGCATCTTCAGCTCCAAGAGGCGGCGCTGTATAACAGCGGCTTTGATCGACCCAACATTCGCTACCATATCGCCGAAAACCTGGGCAACGCCAAGGAACAGCTGTTGCGCTTTATTCGCGAGCACCACGACGGCGAGGCGGGTATCGTCTACTGCCTCTCCCGACGCAAGGTGGAAGAGACCGCCGCTTGGCTAGAGCGCCAGGGGCTGACCGCGCTGCCCTACCACGCCGGGCTTCCCGCCGAACAGCGCCAACACCATCAGACCCGCTTTCTGCGTGAAGATGGTGTGATTGTGGTGGCAACCATCGCCTTTGGTATGGGCATCGACAAACCAGACGTGCGCTTTGTGGCACACCTCAATCTGCCCAAGAGCATCGAAGCCTACTACCAGGAGACCGGCCGCGCCGGGCGCGACGGGCTACCCGCGGATGCCTGGATGGCCTATGGGCTTCAGGACGTGATCACGCTGCGCCAGATGCAGCAGGACTCCAGCGCTGCTGACCATCAAAAGCGCATTGAGCAGCAGAAGCTAGACGCTATGCTGGGGCTGTGTGAAATCATCAGCTGCCGTCGCCAAGCGCTGCTCCACTACTTTGGCGATCATCTGGATGCGCCCTGTGGCAACTGCGACAACTGCCTGACACCCCCCGAGACTTGGGATGCCACAGTGGCAGCGCAAAAGGCACTGTCGTGTGTCTACCGCACCGAACAGCGCTTCGGCGTGACCTACCTGGTGGATGTGCTGCTGGGCAAACACAACGAGCGTATCACCCGCTTTGGCCATGATCGCCTTAGCACCTTCGGCATTGGTAAAGAGCTCGCAGTCAACGAGTGGAAAGCGCTCTTTCGCCAGCTGATTGCCAGTGGTTATTTAAGTGTGGATATGGAGGGCCACGGCGGTATTCAGCTCACTGCCAACGCAAGGCCGGTGCTGCGCGGCGAACACCCTCTCACCCTACGCAAACCAAGCAAATCCAAAACCACCCGGCGAGGCAACAAAGGGGCCTCTACCACACTGGGCCACGGCGCACTGTGGGAAGCCCTGCGCCAGCACCGGCGTGAACTTGCCGAAACCCAGGGCGTACCTGCCTATGTAATTTTCCACGATGCCACACTGGCCGAAATGGTTGAGCAGAAACCCCACAGCCTGGAGACACTGGGCGCGATCTCCGGCATCGGTGCGCGCAAACTTGCCGATTACGGTGAGGGATTCCTGGCCGTCATCCAGGCTTATCAGGAAACCCAGCAAGATACCCAAGCCAGCGAGCCCCCAGGTGGTAGCACCATGGAGTCCGCCGCCCTGCTGCGCCAGGGGTTAGCGCCTGAGGAAATCGCCCGACAGCGCGGTCTAGCCCCCAATACCGTCTATCGCCATCTAAGCGATGCGATCCAAAGCGGTGAGTTAGCACTGGAAGAAGTCCTCACCCTGGAAGCCGCCACCCTGGAGCAGATCCGTGCCACCTTTACACAGTATCCCGGCCAAGGGCTGAAAGTGGTATTTGAGGCGCTGGGAGGGCGTTTCGACTACCACGTATTGGCCTGTGTGAGGGCTGCCATGGCGGCGCCGAGTTAGCGCGGCGCGCATTATCGACAATGCTCACCCCTGGCAATGGCAGCAGCATCAAACACACCGGTATCCAAAACCCAAGCAGTGACAAGCTTGGCGGGGGTAACATCAAAGGCGGGGTTCCAAACAGGTGCATCGCTAGGCGCCCACACTACATCACCAAAGGCGCCTGCGGCGCCGCGGATCTCGGCGGGGTCGCGCTGTTCAATAGGAATCTCAACACCGGTGGCACAGGCAGCATCTACCGTGGTGTAGGGAGCCACTACATAAAATGGCACCTGATGGTAGTCAGCAACCACTGCCAGCATGTAAGTACCCACTTTGTTAGCGAAGTCGCCATTGGCGCAGATACGGTCAGCGCCGACCATTACTTTATCCACTTTGCCCGCCGCCATCAGGCTGGCAGCCATGCTATCGGTAATCAGCTGATAGGGGATCCCTAGGTCGGCCATTTCCCAAGCGGTTAAACGGCCACCCTGTAGCAGCGGCCGAGTTTCATCGACGTACACATGTAGATCAGTGCCACGCTGCTTAGCAACCGCCAGTGCGCCAATGGCGGTACCCACACCAGCAGTCGCCAGCGCGCCGGTATTGCAGTGGGTAAGCACCCGGTCACCCGGTTGTAAAAGATCGGCACCATACTCAGCCATACGCTGGCAAAGTTCGCGGTCTTCTGTAAACAATTCAGCAGCACGTACGGCCAAGGCGCTGGCGCCTTGCTCGAAGCAGGCCTCCATGGCATCCAAACAGTACATTAAGTTAACCGCCGTGGGACGCGTGGCGCGTAAGCGATCACTCACCAATTGCCAATCACCATCCGGGTGGCGTGCGGCGTATTGGGCCAGTACAAAAGCGGCACTTAGACCAATTAGCGGCGCGCCACGAATGGCGAGGTTCTTGACCGCGCCCTGCCACTCTTCAGGGGAGCCACAGCCCACCCACTGCTCCGCTTGCGGCAGTTGAGTTTGATCCAAATACTCAAGGTGGTCGGCGTAGACCCGTAAACTGCGTGATTGAAGGTGAAACATTCGATGGACTCCTTGAGCACTTGACTTGAGCACTTGAGTAAGGAAACAACGGCACGGCTTATCAGGCGCGAAGCTTATCATATAGAATGGCTGCCATTAGAAGAGGCGATGCAGATCCTATGATGACGCTACAAACTGAACTGCTGGACGCTATTTCATGGGCGGCGCAGCAAGGCTGGACGCCAGCCACTGGCGGTAATTTTTCAGCCCGTACCGAGGCTGGCTATCTGGTCACCGCCTCTGGTCGGGATAAAACCCGCATTCAGGCCGATGACCTGTTGATGTGTGACCTGGATGGCAAAGTGCTGGAAGGCAACGGCAAGCCTAGCGCAGAAAGTGATCTACATGCCGCGCTTTATCGGCTAGACCCGGCCATTCACTGTGTGCTGCATACTCACACCGTGGCCAGTACGGTGCTATCGCGGCGCTTCCCTCAGGGCATTGAGCTAAGCGGCTTTGAGATGCAAAAGGCACTGGCGGGTAACGTCACCCATAACGCATCCATACGTTTGCCGGTAGTACCGAATGAACAGAATATGGAAGAGCTGGCCAAGCATGTGCGCCTCGGCTGGCCGATGCCCTGGGGCTTTTTGGTTGAGGGCCACGGCATTTACGCCATAGGCGATAGCATCGCCAGCTGTCGGCGCCACCTGGAAGCCATAGAGTTTTTACTAGCCTGTGTTCTTGAAGAGAGTCGCTGGTCTTAATGAGTAGCCTTAAATGAGCAACCCAACTGTACGCGCGATTGTGACCGATATTGAAGGCACCACCACGGATATTAACTTCGTGCATAAGGTGCTGTTTCCCTACGCCCACGCCAAGCTGCCCGACTTCTTGCGCGCAAACGCTGAATCCCCGGAGGTTGCCGAGCAGATTAACGCGGTACGCCGTGAAATGGGTGATGCTGATGCCACGCTTGGCGCCGTGATTGCCCAGCTACTGCACTGGATTGAAACCGATCAAAAAGTCACCCCGCTGAAAGCCTTGCAGGGCATGGTGTGGGCGAATGGCTACCAGTGCGGCGACTTTACAGGCCATTTGTATAGCGACGTAGCCCCCGCGCTACGCCAATGGAAAGGTGCAGGAAAGACGCTGTACGTCTATTCGTCCGGCTCAGTGCAGGCGCAGAAGCTGCTGTTTGGCTACAGCGATGAGGGCGATTTAACCTCGCTGTTTAGCGGCTACTTTGACACTCATATTGGCCATAAACGTGACGCTGCCGCCTACCAGCGTATTGTCACTGAGCTTGACCTACCTGCGGATGCGGTGCTGTTCTTGTCTGATGTCATCGAAGAGCTGGATGCGGCCAAGCAGGCCGGTATGCAAACCCTGCAGCTGGTGCGCGAAGGCACCCAGGCTGGCACCGTTCACGCGTGCGTCACCAGCTTCGACGAGATCGTTCTATAACGTTTATGACCCGTCACCTTTAAGGAGAGCTTACGATGTCACAATTGAAAGTATTCGCCGACCAAAACCCTAATGATGCCCTAATCGACATCACTGATGGCGAGCAGATTACCGCTGAGCTGAACAAGGTGGGTGTACTGTTTGAGCGCTGGGCCACACCAGGCGAGATTGCCGATGATGCTACCCAAGAAGATATCTTGGCGCTTTATCAGGAGGATATTGACCGGGTAAAAGCTAAGGGCGGCTATCAAACCGTGGATGTGCTACATATGGTGCCTACGCATCCAGACAAAGATGCCATGCGCCAGAAGTTCTTAAATGAACACCGCCACCACGAAGACGAGGTGCGCTTCTTCGTTAAAGGCCAAGGGCTTTTCTGCCTGCACATTGATGACAAAGTGTATCAAGTACTGTGTACCCGCAATGACCTGATCAGCGTACCTGCCAATACGCCCCACTGGTTTGATATGGGGCCAGCGCCAGAATTCACCGCGCTACGTTTCTTCGATAACGTGGAAGGTTGGGTACCACATTGGACAGAGAGCGATATTGCCGGGAAGTTTGATCGCCTGGATCAGTTGTAAGCTGTGAATCGTAGAAGCCAGTTGTAGCGCGGCGTAAGCGCCAGCGCACCCGCGAAGCAACGCCCGAGCGTTTCCGAGGTTGGCACCGAGGCAGGATTGGTCACAGTGCCAATCCAGGCGGCTGGCGCCGCCGTCGCGAGTGCCTCATACGCTCGTCCCTCGAGAGATTCGTTACACCGCGCTACGGGATAGCCCATCGCGACGCTTGTGCACCTCATCCTGAAAAGCGATAAACCATGTAGCGCGGCGTAAGCGTCAGCGCACCCGCGAAGCAACGCCGAGCGTTGCCGAGGCTGGCACCGAGGCAGGATTGGTCACAGTGCCAGGCGCCGCCGTCGCGAGTGCCTCATACGCTCGTCCCTCGAGAGATTCGTTACACCGCGCTACGGGATAGCCCATCGCGACGCTTGTGCACCTCATCCTGAAAAGCGATAAACCATGTAGCGCGGCGTAAGCGTCAGCGCACCCGCGAAGCAACGCCCGAGCGTTGCCGAGGCTGGCACCGAGGCAGGATTGGTCACAGTGCCAGGCGCCGCCGTCGCGAGTGCCTCATACGCTCGTCCCTCGCGAGATTCGTTACACCGCGCTACGGGATAGCCCATCGCGACGCTTGTGCACCTCATCCTGAAAAGCGATAAGCCATGTAGCGCGGTGTAAGCGTCAGCGCACCCGCGAAGCCGCGCGGGTAAAGCGTTTACAACACCTCTTGCTGGTTGTAGGCCTTAGCGAGTTCCGCAAGTGCGGTAAGATCGCTATAGGCTTCCGGCTCCAGAATCAACGCTTGCCCCATGAGCACATTGCGCGCTTCAAGCTTGGCGCGAAGGGCAGTATCTTCAATCTCTTCAAAATCAGCATTGTGGGCCAGCGATAACACTCGACGGTGCATTTCAATTCCGCAGTAGGCCAGTGCATCCAGGCGGATCTCCTCCAGCAGTGCATCACAGGCATCGTCGGCGCTGTTACCCTGCTCTTCAAACAAGGCTTTCGGAAACAGAATGCCAGTACGTTCGGTTTGCCATAAGTAACGGAACTCGGCATCAAAGCAGGTAAAACACGCCTCAATGACTTCAAGAATCCATGCCTGATACGATTCAAGCTCATCTCCCTGACGATGAGCAGGCTGGCTAAAGTAGGCCATCAGAAAATTAGCTACTGCCATGCCTAAGTCAAAAGCCATTGGACCATACTGGGAGAACTCAGGGTCAATGACCCGTACTTCCGTGTCGGTGGCCATAATCGAACCGGAGTGCAGGTCACCGTGTAGCATGGTTTCAGTATTGGCAGTGAACTTCATCAATAGCCGCTGCACTTTGGCTTTTAAACGCACATTACGGCGTAGCTCATCCACCACTGGCGAAAGCTCCGGCGTGTGGTGATTCATTTCGGCGCCGTAATAGGGGTCGGTAAATACCAGCGATTCGGTAATCGCAGGTATTGCCACATTGCCTGAAAACAGCCCGACATCCTGCTTCTTCTCGGGGCTGCTCAGTGAAAGTTCCGAACCGCGAAACGCCGTGCGAGCGCAAAATTGGCCGATGGTTTCGCCCAAAACATCCACTCGCTCACCATTGATGAGCTTGCGGCGCAAAATAGTATGCGGGTGTAAATACTCCATCACAATCAGCGCCTGAGGCTTGTCGAAGTAGTACACCTCTGGGGCAATTCCCGGTGCATACTTGGCTTGGCGCACCAGGGCGTAATATTCAAAATGAGCGCGATAAATAGGCAGTGGCCAGCTTTCACCCACCATGCGTACATAGGGGAGTGCTTGTTTCACCACGACGCTGCCAAGATTTCCAGAGACAATAAATACCAGATTGAGGTTGCCGTCACCCACTTCGCGAATATCCCACGCAGTGGGATCACCGCCTACCCGGCTCGCCACTTCTGTGACGCCGCCAAGACGCTGAGACAGTGTTTCTACGCTAAGGGCACGGTAATGTTGTTCCATCTCCACAGGTCAATCCTCACAAATTTTTTGTATATATTCATGCCCAAAAGTAGCACTCAAATACACTGGATTTTCAAAGGGTAACAAAGTCGCCATCACCGTCGCCATTAATTAGTGATCCCAGTACGGTAGGTCGCCAACTGCTAAGAATAAATGCTCTAGAAATGCCGCTACTTTAGATGAGCGCAGTCGGTTTTCTGGATAGATAACGTGGATACCCTCTCGCGCCGCTTCGCCCAGTGCTTGATAGCTTTTTAGAATAGGCACCAAGCCTCCATCGCGCAGTGCATCGAAAACCAGCCAAGTGGGAAATAGCACAATGCCCTGCCCTTGCAGTGCCGCTTCAACCAAACATTCCGCATTGTTGCTATAAAGGTTGCCTTTCACTGGGTAGCGTTGCGCTTGATCACTCTCTGACTCTTGGAAATACCAAGACTGTACTCCGCGCGTGCCTTTGTAAACGAGGCAATTATGCTCACTCAATTCATCTGGATGATGTGGCTCGCCATGACGCTTTAGATAAACAGGGGAGGCGCACGCCACAAAGTGCTGTGTTGCAAGCTTTCGTGCCACCAAACTTGAGTCACTTAATACCCCCACTCGTATGACTAAATCAGCCCCTTCTTGCACTGGGTCGATAAATGCATCACTCAACGTTAGCTCTATCTCCACCGCTGGGTGTTCGTCCTGAAAGCTGGCCAATAAGGGAGCAATATGCCGTCGCCCAAACGCCACAGGGGCATTAATGCGCAATACCCCCTGGGGCCGTTTAGCACCACCAACGACTTGCTCTGTAGCTAAGTCCAAACTATCCAACACGCGCTGCACATCGCGGAAGTAGTGCTCTCCAGCATCAGTGAGTCGCACTGCCCGAGTATGTCGATATAGTAGCCGCTGCCCTAGAGTGCGTTCCAAACCGGCAATGTGACGCGATACAGAAGATGCAGGCAAATCATAGTAGCGTGCCGCATCGGCAAAACTACCGGTCATGGCGACACGCACAAACAGCCGCAACGCGAGCAGGCGAATAGAGTTGTCCAATTAGCAATACTCCTTTGCTTTTTCAACGCATTGTAGCAATAAAGATAAGACTCTAAAGTGCTCGCTCTTTTGATCTTCGGAGCGTTGTCATGCAACACGCACTTATTTTACTCGGAGTACTGATCGCAGGAATGGGGCTCTCGGTAGAGGCTGGCTTGCTTGGCCCACTCGGCGAGCAGGTAGGCCATCTGTCCGCTACGCTATCGATTTTTTTAGTGGGTGGACTGCTGCTATCACTGGCGCTGGTATTTTCACCTAACCCCAAAGTCGCCACCCTTTTTCGTCAACCTCGCTGGTTGCTAACCGGCGGTCTACTTGGGCCCTTTTACGTCATCGTGTTGACACTAGCAACGCCTATAGTGGGCGTAGGTATGACTATGGTGGGCATTTTGTGTGGACAGGTAGCGGCCAGCTTGGCCCTCGACCATTTCGGCTGGCTTGGCAGCGAGTGTCGCGGGGTGGACAGCTACAGAGTGCTCGCGTTAGTGATGATTTTAGCCGCTCTGTGGCTCATGTAAGCAGCTTATATAACGGAGATGACCATGTTTCTACCGATTATTTTTGTTCTTCTACTTGTCGGTGGCGCCATACTGGCAGCCCAATCTTCCATTAACGGTCGCTTAGGCGCCAACACCGGCGTGATTGAAAGTGCCTGGCTAACCTTTGTGATGGGCGCCCTGCTGACTTTTTTGCTAATGTTCTTTTTCGAACCAGTCCAGGAAGCCACACTATTCAGCGTACCCAAATGGCAATTAACTGGCGCACTTTTTGGCGTGGTGTATATGCTCGCGATTGTTTTCGCCGTACCGCGCGTAGGCACAGCAGCGGCAACGGTCGCCGTAATCTCAGGACAACTGTTGATGAGCCTGCTGATTGATCATTTTGGCTGGTTTGACAATGCTCAACGACCCTTAGATGTTTCACGGTATATCGCCATGGCGCTGCTAATAGGCGCTATTGGGTTAATCTACTTAAGCCATCAACAGCGTCAGCGTCGATTAGTGAGTCAACCGAGCGAGTGCACAGAAGCGGCTGTTGACCCTAAACCCTAGAGCACAGGGCGTAGGGTTACTTACCGGCTGCATTATCGCAACTGACTATCTTTACTGCCACGGCGATTATAGCCACTGAAGCCCGACTGTTTTTTGTCCAACTCGCTCTGACATACCACGCACAGCCGCACACCGGGCATCGCTTTACGGCGCGCCTCAGGAATAGGGTCGCCACACTCCTCGCAGATCTCAAGGCTTTCACCGCGGGGTAACTGGCGGCGGGCTCGCTGCACTGCATCGTCCAATGTGCTCTCAATCTGCTCTTGTTCAGCACCATCTTTTGCCCACCCACCTGCCATGGTATGGTCCCTCTCTCCGCTAATAATATGTTTTCAGCATAGCAGCAACGAGGGCGATACACCGTTACCCCAAAAACCGAATGCCTTGTGCTGCCAGTGGGCTTCTCAAGCGATCTGGAAGCGGCACATCAGTCACCACGGCATCGTAATCACTCAACTGACCAGCAGCACAGCGCAGTGGTAAATCGAACTTGGTTTTATCCAATACCAACACTCGATAGCTCGTGTGGGCCAACAGTGCTTCGCGGGCCATGACTTCATCGTCGTTATAGTCGTAGAGTTTGCCGTGGCTATCCATTCCGCCTACCGAGACAATGCCTATATCGGCACGGTAGCGTTGAAAAAAACGCCAGGCATCGCCACCAATGACGTCCTGATCACGACGGCGTACTCGCCCACCCGCCACCACTAACTCACACTTCAACTGACACAGTTTAATCAGCGCATGCAAGTTATTGGTCATGATGTGCAGGCCTTGCTTATCGCTAAGCGAATCCGCCAGCTGCTCAACGGTGGTGCCGGTGCCTAAAAACAGTGCTTGATGGTCTTGCACTAAACTCGCCGCCCGCGCCGCTATCTGTCGTTTACCCGCCACATTAACGATCTGACGCTGGTCGTAGCCAATATTCTCCTGCTCAGGAAACGGCAATACTTCGCCTTGACGGCGCAGCACCAACCCTTTATCCGCTAGATGGCGAATATCTCCACGCAGGGTCTGTACAGAAACGTCAAAGTGCCGGGCCAGTGTCTCTAACGATTGGCGGCCTTCACTATTAATACGCTGTAGCAATAGTTGGCGACGTTCGAACTGACGCATGGATACCTCACGGTGAAACGAAAGCAAATAAGACTGAAAGCGAAAGATAAAAAGTGCCAAACGAAAGCGTACTGTCACTTTGTTGTAAGCAGATGACAGTAGCTTAGGTGGGGTTCACTCACTTGAGGTCTCCCCATGTTGAAGCGCCCCCTAGGTTTTATACCCGTAACGACTCTTGCGGCTGCTGTTGCTGCAGCCAGCCTTGCCCTTTCGGCTCATGCCGTGGCTAGCGAAACGCTGACGCTTTACACCAGCCAGCCTAATAGCGATGCACAGCAAACCGTTGATGCCTTTCAAGCCGCCTACCCAGATATCGAAGTGGAGTGGGTTCGCGATGGAACGACGCAGCTAATGACGCGACTGCGCTCAGAGCTATCAGCCGGGGTGAGCAATCCCGATGTGCTGCTGATTGCCGACAGCATGACCATGGAGTCGCTCAAGCAAGAGGGGCACTTACAGTCGTATTTAAGCGATGAGCGTAACGGGTATGACGCAGACCTATACGACCCGGAAGGCTACTACTACGGCACCAAGCTGATCACCACCGGCATTGTGTATAACACTGGCGCCGAGCATCAGCCGCAAAGCTGGCAAGATCTGTTGGGGCCTGACTATGAAGGTATGGTCACCATGCCCAGCCCGCTTTACTCCGGCGCGGCATTGATCCACATGGCGGCCATTAGCGCCAACCCCGAGTTAGGCGCCGATTACTACGATGCGCTACACGCTAACCGCACCGAAGCCCAAGGCGGTAATGGGGGCGTATTTAATGCCGTCGCCGCAGGCTCTAAACCCTATGGCATCGTGGTGGATTTCTTACCGATTCGCGAAGCGGTAAAAGGCTCACCGGTAGAATTTGTGTTTCCTGAAGAAGGGGTTAGCGCAGTTACCGAGCCAGTGGCTATTATGCAGGGCACCGACAACCTGGACGCTGCACAAAAATTTGTCGATTTCGTGCTCTCCCAACAGGGCCAGGAATTGGTAAGCCAGCAAGGTTACCTGCCCGCCCGCAACGATGTTACCCCGCCGGAAGGGTTTCCAGAGCGCGATAGCATTGTGCTAATGCCGGTCGATATCGAGCAGACGTTGGCACAAGAAGCTGAGCTTAAACAGCGTTTTAGCGATCTATTCGGCGGTTAATCATGACACCCGCCTTGACCTATGATAAGTACGGAAGCGACAACAAGTACGACAGCCAGCACCGCTGGCTGCTTTCAAGCCTGCTGATTGCCATTGTGCTGCTTAGTCTGGCGCCCAGCCTGCGCCTGCTAGTAGAAGCATTGAGCGACTTAAACCAGGGGCGCCACTCTCCCCTGTGGCGGGTGCTTAATAGTGCAAGCACCTGGCGAGCATTGTGGCATAGCCTTTATACCTCAGGGCTCGGCATGCTGATTGCGCTGGTGTTAGGCAGCCTGTTCGCTTTTGCCATTACGCTCACCAATGTGCGCGGCAAAGCGTGGCTGGTGTTCTGCTTTATGCTGCCAATGATGATTCCGCCCCAGGTCACCGCGCTAAGCTGGCTACAGCTATTTGGCCCGGCCAGTCCGCTGTTAAAGAGCATTGGCATGGCACCGCCATTGGGCAGCCCGCAACCGCTCTACTCGGCGGAGGGCATCGCCCTGCTGCTAGGCATCCAAAGCGCACCGCTGGTATTTCTGGCCCTGCGCACCAGCCTACTGTCACTACCCCGAGAGCTTATTGAAGCGGCCCGCATTAGCGGTGCCAAACAGACTCAAGTATGGGGCCATATTATTCTTCCCGTGACCCGTAGCGGATTGATCGCCGGGGGCGCAATGGCGTTTATTTCTAGTCTGGGTAACTTCGGCATTCCCGCCATGCTGGGCATTCCGGCAGGCTATTTTGTACTCCCTACACTGATCTATCAGCGCATGGCCAGTTTTGGCACCGGCGTACTGGCAGAAATGGCCGCCCTGTCGCTGTTGATTGGTTTACTGGCGCTGGCCGGGGTAGCGCTGCAACAGCACTTGATGGGCCGCAGCCGCTTTGGCTTAGGCGGCCATAGCGGTCGCTCACATGATTTCACCCTGGGACGATGGCGCACCCTGGTCACCGCGACCCTGATGGGCATCTTGCTGATTATTTTGGTCGCACCACTGGTGGCGCTGATCGTTAGCTCGTTAGTACCGGCGGTGGGCGTTCCGCTTAATGCCGATACCGCCACCCTTAACGCTTACGCCGAAGTGGTTGGTCGCCAAGGGGCAACGTGGCGGGCAGTGCGTAACAGTCTATGGCTGGCGGGCAGTGCGGCGGTGGTGCTAATGCTGTTGAGTCTGCCGTTGGCTTACCGGCTGCAACGCTTGCCAGAGCGCTGGCGCGGCGTGGTGCTCAGCGCCATCGAGATTCCCTATGCACTCCCTGGCGTGGTACTGGCGATTGCCTGCATTCTGATATTTGTCCGCCCGCTGCCGATTATCAATGTGGCGCTGTACGGCACTCTGGGGCTGATTTTCGTCGCTTATCTGGCGCGCTTTCTGGTGGTCTGCGTCAAGCCCGTCGCCGCTAGTTTGGCGCAGTTAGACTCTTCCCTTGAAGAGGCCGCGCAGCTGGCAGGCGCGGGCCCCTGGCGGCGGCTCAGCGGCATCATTTTACCGCTAGTAGCGCCAGCGTTATTCGCAGGCGGGCTGTTGGTATTCCTGCTGGCGGTCAATGAACTCACCGTGTCAGCGCTGCTATGGAGTGCCGGTAACGAAACCCTTGGGGTACTGATTTTCAACTTAGATCAAGGTGGCGAAAGCGTGCTGGCCTCTGCCGTTTCTGTACTGGTAGTCATCATGGTCGCTTCGCTGATGTTGGCACTTAGCTTGCTGGCACCGCGACTACCTAAAGGAGTCATCCCATGGCAGGGCTAGCTATTGATCGCGTAACTAAACGCTTTGGCGAGCACACCGCCGTGGATGCACTGTCACTGGAAATTAAACCAGGTGAATTTGTTGCGCTACTTGGCCCTAGTGGCTGCGGAAAAACCACCATGCTGCGTATGCTGGCGGGCTTTGAAACGGTCGATGAAGGCCGTATTCAGCTAGCCGATCGTACCCTGGCAAGCGCCGATACGCATGTGCCGCCTGAGCAGCGCCATATGGCCATGGTGTTTCAATCCTATGCCCTGTGGCCGCATATGAGCGTTGCGGACAACGTCGGCTACCCCATCAAACTGCGCGGTTTACGTGGTACAGCCTATCAACTAAAGGTTCAGCAAGCGCTGGCCCTGGTAGAGCTTGAGGCTTACGCCGAGCGCATGCCCCAAGCATTAAGCGGCGGACAGCGCCAGCGCGTCGCCCTGGCACGCTGCTTAGTGAGCGACCCTTCAGTAGTGCTGCTGGATGAACCATTGGCCAACCTTGACCGCCATTTGCGCGCCACCATGGAACACAGCTTCCGCGACTTTCACCAGCGCACCGGCGCCACCCTGGTCTACGTCACCCACGACCAGAGCGAAGCCATGGCACTGGCAGACAAAATTGCCGTTATGAAAGCGGGTCAACTGGTTCAGTGGGGCACGCCGGAAACCCTTTACAGTAAACCGCGCACGGTATGGGTAGCGGGCTTTATCGGTCAGGGCAGTCAATTAAAGGTCGCGGCCGGACACCCTGGAAAGCATTTGGAGGGCGCTGATCTGATGCGTGGGTTGAACGCTATTGCCACTGAGCGTACCCAATCGGTTCTGGTACGCCCGGAACATATTCAAATTAGCACCCAAACGCCAGCTGCTAACCAGCTTGCCGCCCAGGTAGAGAGCGTTATTTTCCGTGGCGAGCGCTATGAACTTAGCCTGCGCCTACCCAGCGGCGAAACGCTGCTGGCTTACCATCACAGCGCGCCTGACCCTGGCAGCCAGGTTGCCGTTAGCCTTCATCAGGGCTGGTGTTTGGAGCCTGACCAATGAGTGTCAACGTTGAGGTGCTTAGTGGATTAGGCGATAAGGGGCCTGCTGCCATCGTGGTTGAAGCCCAGGGAAAACGCCTGCTGCTGGACGCAGGCGGTGCGCTCCACCCTGGTGACCCCATCACTTGGGCGAACGCACTGGATGTGGATGCCGTACTAATCAGCCACGACCACATTGACCATATCGGCGGCGTGGCCGAACTAGCAAAGAACGTGCCGCTTTATTGCACACCGTTAGTCGCTAAATCGTTGCCCAAAAGCCGGTTATGGCGGCCGCTGCCGGAACGGGGCACGCTTGAAATAGAAGGCATCACCGTCACCACCGGCCAAGCGGGCCACTCCCTAGGCGGCGTATGGCTACACTTAGCCGTCGGCAACGGCGTATTTTACAGCGGCGATGCCTGCTTTGAGTCGGCGGTGTTTCCGTTTGATACGCCACCAAAAGCGGCTGTAGCGCTACTGGATGCCTCCTACGGCAGCTACGACCAGCCCCAAGCACATTGTATTCAAGCCATCAGCGAACAGCTTTTTCAGCCGCTGGCCTTCCCAGTCCCTGAAACCGGTCGTGGGTTAGAAATGGCGCTATGGCTGGCTGATGAGGCTGAAGCGCGAGGGTTAACACTCGCCATCGACGCCGATATTCGCACCAACCTTGCCGCCCTGCTGGCAATGCCTGAGGCGCTGCGGCGTCCTGGCATTGATGCCGCTATCGCCAAGGTATTGGCACGAGGAGACGATAAAAATGCCACGCTAAGACTAGTGCGTGATCGCGATGACACCCCGCAACAGTGGCCCGACCACCGCCTGCTCCACACCGGTTATCTAACCCCGGATCGCCGCGCCCAGCTAGCGGTGGGCAAGATAAGCTGGCAGCGCTGGAATGTGCACCTGCGCGCGTCACACCTGGTGGCGCTCGCTGATCAGCTAGGCGCTACTCAAGTAGTGCCGCTATTTACTCAGCTTAGCGATAGCGAATTAAAGGCGTGGCGTGGGCTGCTAACCAACCGCCTCTGCACTGCTCAGCGCTTCACAGCCAATACTCGTTTGAACACTCACTCTTGTTTAGGAAGTTTTGCATGTCCACAGTAATTGTCGATGTCGACGGTACCTTAGCCGAATTTCACCCCCACCAGGTCAGCGACTGGGTGCTAGGCAGCCAGAAACAGTGGGAGCCCTTCTTTGCTCATATGGCCGAAGCGCCGGTGATCGAAGCGGTGGCTAAGCTGGTCAAAATTCTTAAAGCCCAGGGCCAGCAGATCGTTATCTGCAGTGATCGCCCCGACAGCCACCGTGAGCATACCCAACGCTGGTTGGAGCGCCACACCATCCCTTTCGATGCCATGTACCTGCGCCCTGAAGGCGATGATCATGTGGATGATGAAGCTGTTAAGGAAGCCCTACTCAGCACCATGCGTAACGATGGGTTTGAGCCCTGGCTAGTGCTGGATGACCGTGATGCGGTGGTGGCCCAGTGGCGCGCCCTCGGGCTTACTTGCCTCCAGTGCGCGCCGGGGGATTTTTAAGCGTTTGCCAGTCTGATTCGGTATTGCCACACCAGCACCGCCAAGGGAATCAGCGCGATGGGGATCAACACTAGGTTAAGTGTCGCCCAGCCTAAGCCGCTGACCAAGGGCCCAGCGAGCAACGCAGTGATCGCAGCGGTGCCAAACACTAAAAACTCGTTGGCGGCCTGGGTACGCGCTTTATCCTCTGGCCGGTAGCTTTCGGTGAGCAGTCCGGTGGCAGGCAAGAAGGTGAAGTTCCACCCCAAACCCAGCAAAATAAGTGCCACGTTGAAGCCCGCCAAACCGACACCCCATTGTGCGACCAGAGCACTCGCTACCAGCAACAGACAGCCGGCCACAATCACCTGCTTGGCACCGAAGCGAGTGGCTAAATGGCCAGTGAAGAACGAGGGTAAAAACATCGCGACCACGTGCCACTGAATGGTCATTGAAACGTGGTTAAAGTGGTGCCCTGCCCCCGCCATGGCGAGCGGTGTGGCGGTCATGGCCAGGTTCATCACGCCATAACCAACCATCGCCGCGCTTACCGCCACAATAAACCCAGGCTGGCTGAGTATTTTTCGCAGCGGAAGCCCGGTTCCTTCACCGTGGGTGCGTGAAGCAGGTGGTAAGCGCGTTATGGTCAATACCAACAGTGCCAGCGCATAAAGTGCGGCCAGGCCGACAAAGCTGCCCAGAAAGGGTACGTCGCCCAGCTCACGGCTCACCCTTGACAACCACGGCCCAGCAAACGCAGCCAGCACGCCACCGCCCATCACCAAACCAATCGCTCGGTCACGCAGGTTAACGGGGGCCGCTTCCACCGCTGCAAAGCGATATAGTTGGCCAAAGCCAATACCGATACCAATCAGCCAGGTCGCCAGCAGAAATAGTCCAAAATGCTCGCCGATTAGCGCCTGAACCGCCACCACTGCCCCGATCAACCCAACCAGATTGCCTAGAAAAAAACCACGCTTACGGCCTAGCTTGGCCATAATCAAAGAGGCCGGAATGGTCGCGCACATCAGCCCCAACCACTGGGTGGCAACCGGCGCCGTAGACCAAGAGGCGCTAGGGGCCAACGAGGCTCCAATTAGCGGCGAGACGGCAATCAATAATACGCTGCCAGTGACCAGCAGCGCTTGGCAGAGCGATAGCAGTGAGACGGTTAAAGGCATAAGACACTCTCCTGAGAGGAAGCCGCATAAGAGGAAGCAAAGCGCTGACGATAGACCGAGGGCGACACGCCATAGTGGCGCTGAAACTGGCGGCGCAGCTGCTCGGCACCACCCAGCCGCCAGCGTTGTGCCAAACGCTCAAGGGATAAACTTTCACGCTCGCTGAGCAGCGCCAGGCGCGCTTGTTCAAGGCGTAGCTGGGTCAGGTAGGCGCCGGGGGTAGTATTTAAGTGGCGCCTAAATAGCCGGGTGAGATGACGGGGGGAAACCGCCATCAGCTCGGCCATACTTTCAAGCCCATGATCGACGCTGGGGTCAGCGTGTAATTGATCCAGCAAGCGGCGCAGAGGCCCAGCCTCCTGCTGACTGCGCAATACCTCGCTGAACTGGGACTGCCCACCTGGGCGCTGCAAAAACACCACTAGCTCGCGGGCGACTCTCCCTGCAAGCTCAGCCCCGTGATCCGCCTCTACCAGCGACAGCGCCAAATCAATCCCCGCCGTTACGCCAGCGCTGGTATAGCGACTGTTGCTTTCGACATACAACGCCTCAGGTTCGACGCTAAGCGCGGGGTATTCCTCAGCTAATTGCTGAGCATGGCGCCAATGGGTGGTGACGCGACAACCATCCAGCAATCCTGCTGCGGCTAACAGAAATGCCCCAGAGCAGATAGACCCCAAGCGTCTGACGTTTGGGGCAACCTCACAGAGCACTTTTTTGACAGCGACGCTATTGCGCTGCTGCATCACTCCACTGCCGCCCGCTACCAGCAGCGTATCCAGAGGCTGTAACTGATGGAGCTGGTGAAAGGTATGCGTAGCATGTACCGCTAACCCACCGTTGGTAGTTACCGGGCCTGCGGCATCGGCAACCAGGGTAAGCTGGTAGAGCGGCTTAGGGCTCAACTCATTGGCACTGGCAAAGACCTGCCAGGGCCCGCTCACATCTAACAGTTGGCAATCAGGGTAGGCAAATAGGGCAACATGGCGAGTCACGGTCTCTCTCCGCTGGTGGGGTATCGAAGCATTAGAGAGAGTGTCGGCGCTACGACTCATGTCGGCAAGGACCATTACCCCACCTAAAAAGACTTATGTATAATTAGCAGACACTTACTAAACTGAACCATTTACTTCTCTTAGTGTTAAGGTAAAACCACTTATAGAACGATGGAGAAAGTCGCTTTGAACACATCTACCGTTACCAACGGCATCACCGCCACCGAGCTATATAATTTAGTAAGCCAACCAGCTTCCAGCAGTAGTGAAAACGCTAGCCTTGAGTGGCCCCAGGCCACGATTAGCCTGGATGAAACAAACCAGACGCTAATCTGGGAGCTTCATGATTACGGCAACTTGCCGATTACCCTGTCGCGAAGCGAAAATGAGTGGATAGCGATGGCACCTATCGTTGCCGTAGAGAGCATCACGAATACTGTCGAGCTGAACGAAGTTCTGCTACGCCAGGGTATTTCATTACCACTGGCATCTGTTGGTATTGTCGAGATCGATGGCCACGATTTTTATGTGGCTTACGGGCAGCTATTTGGCGATTCCAAACTTGAATCAATCTGCGCGGAACTACACGCTACAGCAGGTGCTGCGATGGAAGTTGCCGAACTGATACAAACGCATTTCGTTTAACGTATACAATAGATTATCTATTATCAGTGCCACTGTTATTAACTAATGTCGCTATCGCGGTGACATATAAGTGAGATCAATTATGTTAAGCAAAATTATGACGGCCCTGCGTGGTAAAGCCAATGAAACCGGCCAAGCGGTCGTAGACTCGCAAGCACTGCGTATTTTAGACCAGGAAATTCGCGATTCAGAAAACCACCTTAGTAAATCCAAAACGGAACTCACCCGCCTGATGGGGCTGCGTCAGCTAAACAGCAATAAAGCGGACACACTAGAAAGTAAAATTACTGAGCTGGAAAAAAGTGCTGAAGCTGCTTTAGATAAAGGCGAGGAAGCACTGGCGATGGAAGTCGCTGAGCGTATGGTAGCACTACAGGATGATCTTGAAGCCGAGCGTGCAATTGTGGGCGAGTACGATGCCAGCATCGAAAAACTGCGTGGCGCAATTCGTAGTACCGACAACCAACTGCGCCAGCTTAAGCAACAGGTTAGTGTAGTTAAAGCCACTGAGTCTGCACAAAAAGCGCAATCCGCCGTAGCTGCTCGTCACTCGGGCCAGAACAGCGCCATGAGCAGTGCGATGGAATCACTAGAGCGCATAAAAGAGCGCCAACAACTTAACTCTGCGCAAATGCAAGCTGCCGACGATATGGCCGCAGAAGAGAGTGGCAGCTCACTGGAGGCACGTCTTAAAGCGGCGGGCATCGGCGGTTCACAGCGAAAGGCGGATGACGTGCTGACTCGTCTCAAAGCCAAGAAGAACACTACCCAGGAATAATCCGTACGACCACCCAAACAACTAACCCACTGATGTTGCCCGCCGTCTATATCGGCGGGCCTAGTTCAAAGGGGCATCCAGTGCCTGTTTTTTTACGTCTGATCAAGGCGCTTCAGGCGTCTACGATCAAAGTTAGTTGGACATTTCTGTTCTTGATGGTGGTTTGCCATTCGGCTCTATCCTGGGCCTTCATGGCACTAAGCAATGAAGCGGTTGCAAACACGCTGGGGACATGGGTGTATTTTTACGTCACCACTGCCACGACTGTGGGTTACGGTGATTACAGCCCAGTCACACCGGGTGGACAATGGGCCGCCGCCTTATGGGTAATTCCTGGCGGCATTATATTGTTTGCCAGTTTGATCGGCAAAGCTACGGCTAATATTAGTTCAACATGGAGAATGCTGGTGCAAGGCAACGCTAATTACAGCAGCCTTTGCGGGCATACGCTTGTCATCGGTTGGCACGGTGAGCCAACGGCTCAAATTATTCGCATTCTGCAAGCCGACCCAAATCTTCCCGATGATATAGTGCTATGCGTGACTAAAGATATCGACAATCCATTGCCTGGCAGCATCAAATTTGTCAAAGGTGATAGTTTCTCGAATCCGGAATTGCTGGCACGTGCCGGAATTCAGGGAGCCAATCGGGTCATTATCTACGATGAGGCCGATGAGCGTGTGGCCACTATTGCTTTGTCGGTTTTTGATCAAAAGCCCCCCAACTGCCATGTTGTCGCTCACTGCGATAATCCTGCTACAGCCAACATGTTGCGCCGCACATTGCCAGGCATAGAGTGCACCCAAGGTCTATCGATTGAGATGCTGGTTCGTTCTGCGACTGATGCGGGCATCAGTCGTGTGGTCAATGAGCTGCTCGCCATTGATCACGGCGCAACCCAGTTCCAAGGGTGCTTGCCCGATACTCTACCGGCCGATCAAAAGGTTTGCTACGGAGAGCTGATGAACCTAGCAAAATCACGTGACAACGTGACACTACTGGGCGTATGGCGACCCTCTACTCAAACTCAGCAACTGCTCAACCCACCGGCTGATTTTATGGTGGGCAAAGGAGATACCCTTTATTACATGGGTAATAAACGACTGACCGAGGAAGAACTTACTACCTTGTTTATGTCTGCCGTCCAAGGAGCTAGCTGATGTTTAAGACGCTTAAAACACTATTTCGCGCTACTACCGCTCCACAAGAGCAACCTTCCCAAACTTCCCCAGGCTTACCCATAGGCATTTCCTCGGAGATGCTGGAAGGCCTGCGTTTGGATGGCCGCGTCAATATTAAGCTAATAGGCCTACGTGCCCACCAGGATGCACTATTTAGCTGGGACGATGATGCCTATCATCACATTGCTGCCGTGGGCCACGTTGATTTAGGTCAGGGGGCTCACCTAGTTCGCTTTTATTTAGATAATGACACTTGGCTACAGGCTAATATTGAGCATGGTCAGGTACTTGAATATAAGCTGTTTGACTTTTACCGTGTCGCCCATCTTTCAGACGCTGAGTTTGACAGCATGATTAACGGTGAAGATAAAAAGCCTGACAGCATCGGTGCTCACACCGTTACACTTGCAGCAACATCGGAAGAAGCAAGGACCTGCACCTATCAACGGGTATGGGGTAATAGCGATAGCCTTTGGTCTCCGCCAGTGGTATTTGAAGAGCAAGTCATGACAACAGAGAGTGTGATGACACGCTATGTAACTCATCATGTAATGCTGTATGAGCGCACTATCGAAGATTCTGAGCGTATGGAGTATTTACTGTTGAGCGCTGAAAACGATGGCGAAGGCGGTTATATGCTAGTGCAAAATGTGGGTGTGGATATTGCTTCTGTTGATATTGATGCAATCTGAAACTTCCGAGCTGTTATTAAACGCTATCTCTTACAAGCGATACTTTTAAGCTATAAAAGGAAACAACCACCATGGTGAACTACCTCTACGGCTTGCCGTCATTTCTTGCCTATTTAGTGACTGCGATTGCACTACTCGTCGCCTTTATGTATTGCTACAGCCGTATTACCCCCCACCACGAGTGGACGCTGATCCGCGAAGGCAATTCTGCCGCAGCAGCGGCATATGGCGGCTCTATTTTAGGTTTTACGATTCCGTTGTATAGCGCAATGGCGCACTCCATCAGCTTTATCGATTTTGTGCTCTGGGGTATTGTTGCCTTTATCGTGCAGTTAGCCACCTTCTTCGCGGTTAAGCTGTTTCTGCGCAAACAGGGCGAAAGTCTTTCCCAGCACATCACCGAAGGCCACCATGCCTATGGCATTCTGATGGCTAGTGTTGCGATAGCCGTCGGCTTGCTCAACGCCGCTTCGATGACGTGGTAAAGGAGAAAGTCGGCATGTCTAAACACGATCAAACACCGCATTTGCCGCGCCGTAAGCGCAGCGCGCGTTTGTCATTAGCAGTGATGGGCGCGGGCGCTTTTGGCCTTACCGCCTGCGGTCAACCACCGCAGGAAGAGCAAATAACCGAAGTAAGATTCGACGAGCCACGTAGCTTCCAAAGCGTCGAAGAGTGTGTAGCCGCAAATATCTATACCCGCAGCGCCTGTGAAGACGCCTACTCAGCCTCATTAGAAGCAGTGCCACGCTTCAGCACCCTTGAAGAGTGTGAAGCCGAGCACGGCGAAGGCGCTTGTACCGCCCCAACCGAGGCGCAAGCACAAGCGGCCACCGGCAGCAGCGGCGGTAGTTGGTTTATGCCCGCTATGATGGGTTACATGGTTGGCAGCATGATGTCTAACACCAACCGTGGCCGCTCCTTTGAGCGAGTTTATCAGGAGCCTGTGTACCGAAACCGCCAGAATCAGGGCAACTGGAACACCGCCTCGACCCAAGCCACTCAGCGCGTGACTCAACGTAATGAAGCAATGCGTAGCTCGGTAGTTCAGAACCGCCAAGCAGCTCAGAGTCGCCAAGCGAGTACTCAGCGCAGCGGTTTCGGCTCACGCTCTTCAGCACGGGGTGGCTGGGGCTCCTAGCCAGCTAACACTATCATGCTGCGAATCGACATTCCTGAGCGAAACAACTGGAAAGCCCTAGCCCACGAGCTGGGCTTTCATTTTCATACCATTGGCGGGGAGCCCTACTGGAAAGAAGACGCCTACTACCAGTTCACCATGGAACAGGTAGAACAGGACATTGAAGCCCCCACTGAGGAGCTACATGAAATGTGTATGGAGTTGGTAGATAAGGTCTGCCACTCCAACGCGCTAATGCAGCGTCTGTCACTACCGGAGCATATGTGGGACAGCATCCATCATTCGTGGAAGTCGGGACAACCGCACCTCTATGGACGAATGGACTTTGCCTATTCCGGCACAGGCCCTGCGAAGCTGTTAGAGCTTAACTACGACACCCCTACCTCACTGTATGAAGCGGGCTTTTTTCAGTGGGTGTGGCTGGAACAAGCCATTGAGCAAGGCATCCTTCCGCGCCATGCGGATCAGTACAACTCGATCCAGGAGCGGCTGATCAATGCCATGGCACACCTTGGCGACCGAATCGAAGCGCGCACGATGCACTTCTCCTGCATCAAAGATAATGCTGAAGAGCGTGCCACCGTGCACTACTTGCAGGATGTGGCGGTACAGGCAGGCCTAAAAGCCCCATTTATCTACACGGAAGATATTGGCCTGCGAGCAGGCATGGATCACTTTGTTGATCTGGATGATAAGCCCATTCATGCCCTGTTCAAGCTCTACCCCTGGGAAGAAATGGCCGACGACGACTTTGGCGAGCAGATCCCACAGCTCAACACCCACTGGTTTGAACCGCCCTGGAAAGCCATTCTTTCTAACAAAGGGATTCTCCCTCTGCTGTGGGAACACTTTGAGGGTCACCCTAACCTATTACCGGCGTTTTTCGAGAACGCTAGCAGCCCGCCGTTGCCTGCCGGATGGGTACGCAAGCCCTTCTTCTCCCGGGAAGGTAGTAACATAGAGTTAATCACGCCATCAGGACAACGTGAAGCGGTGGATGGGCCCTATACCGATAGTCCATGGATTCGCCAGGCATATCACCCAATGCCGAGGTTTGGTAATAACCACGCCTTAATCGGCAGCTGGGTCGTCGGTGATCGCGCCTGTGGGATGGGCATTCGTGAAGATGTAGGTCGCATCACCAAAGACTCCTCCTGCTTTGTACCCCACGCTATCGTATAAACACCAGCACTAATGGCCGAGGACAAACGCTGGACAACACTCCCGAAAAAAGCTGAAACTCAGGGTTAATGTCGTGAGCAGTACTATCTTAAGTAGGGCGGTAACCTTCACTCTGCTTTATTTAACCCTGAGAGATATTAGACAGCGTAAAGACAACAAACCGCTACGTTTTCAGGGCCACCGTTTATTTTGGAGCAAAGGCGAATATGATCGCGCGCTGGAAATCCCTGCCACTACGGCTACGGCTATTTATCTCTTTTGGGACGGTTTTAGCGTTCGCAATGCTCTTGGCACTCTACCTTCAAGCGCGCTCCCATAGCCAAGAGCGCCTGGAGAACCTGATTAACCATGAGCTCCCCGCGCAAGTTGAGGGGCTGGCCACGCACATCAACCTACGCTTAAGCCCAGCCCTTGCCATCTCAGAAAGCCTAGCGAACAGCTACTTTATTGAACAGTGGGTACAAAATGGGCTGGATGAAGAGCAACAGGTAGATGTTATTCGCTATCTATCACGCCTAATGGGCCAGCTCGATACTGAGCTGATGTTCATCGTCGCCCAGTACCAAGGCAGAGGCTACTACTTTCAGCTCCGTGACGGTGAGCTTTTGCAGCGCTCCTTGCTCGCCCCAGGAGGAAACGATGACTGGTACTACCAGTTCATTGATAGCAACGACGATTACAACCTAAATCTAGACAGCGATACCTTCTCGCCCGAGGATGCATTTGTCTATCTCAATTACCGCGGCAGAGAAATGGCGGCCAACAACCGCCCTCTTGTGGTGGCCGGTGCCGGGCTTAACCTGTCACATATGGCTCAACTGATCGAAGATTATCGACTTGGTGACACAGGCCGTGCAGCCATCCTAAGCGCCGAAGGCGAGTTATTAATTCGCAGCGATGAAACCAATATATCAACATTAAAAGAGCAAGAAGCTGAACAACTGTTCATTACTGACCGCGAGATTCACGTAAGAGAGGTTCAGCGCGATGGGCAAATTTACTTTATTACAACCCGCTGGCTACCCGAGCTACAGCGCTATCTACAAGTAGAAGTATCTAAGAGCGAGTACACCGCTACTACCCGTGAGCGCTTCTTGGCTTCTATCGGCTTGGGGCTAATTATTTTAGTGGTCGGACTAATGGTTCTATATCCCTTAACCGGCAGTCTGATCCGCCCCCTGACACGCTTCCAACGCCAACTAAAAGAGATTACCCATAGCCTAGACTTATCACGCCGGGTAGACACCGATGATCGCGCAGAGCTAGGCGACTTAGCCGCACAAACCAACGAGTTGCTGGCACGTCTTTCCCGGGCGATTGCTGCAGTGTCAAATAACTCTTTAGCCCTTACCCAAGTAGCCGATCGACTGGCACAAACCGCAGGGCTTTCCGGTGTTCAAGGCGGAGATATTAGCCACGAAGCCAATCAAACCATGGCCGCAGCAGTGGAAGAAATGGCATCTTCGGTGGCCGAAATCACTTCAACTATGGAGGAGCTCTCGACCTCGTCCACCCAAATTGCCGATCACTCCCAATCGGTTGTCGATGTTGCCAACCAAACGCTGGAGCGTAGCCGCAAAGGCAGCACAGCCATGCAACTGCTGCAGGCTAAAATGCAGGACATCCGCAGCGACAGCGAGCAAAGCCTCTCTGAGATTATGACGTTAGGCGCTAAATCCAAACAAATCAGTAAGGTAATGGAGCTGATCAATACCCTTGCTGCACAGACCAAACTGATCGCGTTTAATGCCGCTTTAGAAGCCTCGAGCGCAGGGGAGTCTGGGCGACGTTTTTCGGTTGTGGCCAATGAGATTCGCCGCTTAGCCGATAGCGTGACCGATTCTACCCAGGAGATTGAGGGTCATACTGATGAAATTCAACAGGCCATCAACCGCTTAGTGGTTGCCTCTGAAAAAGGAGCAACCTCAATAGAGCAGGGGGTAGAAGCTAGCATCAGCACTGCACAAGACTTGGAAGCGCTGCTTAAGGCCGCTAGTCAAACCAGTAGCGCTGCCCAGCAAATATCGCTCTCCACACAGCAGCAGAAAACAGCCAGCAATCAGGTCGTGATTGCACTGCGTGATATTGATACTGCCAGCGCTCGTAATGCTCAATCCGTGCGCAGCATTACCGACATTAGCCAAGATATGATTCTGATGTCTACAGAACTGAATGATCTCGTCCAGGAATTTACACTGGCACAACATAACAATAATCAACAACGCCCTTCCTGAGGACGCTTTGATGAGTGCAATTCGGGTGGTGATAGCAGACGACAGTCAATTATCGCGTGCTGTGCTACGCGATATACTCACTCGTGATGGTGATATTGAGATTATCGGCGAAGCGGCTAATGGCCGTGAGGCTGTTGACATGGCGAGACGCCTTGCACCTCAGTTGATCACCATGGATCTGAACATGCCGGTGATGGACGGGCTTAGCGCTATTGAAGAGATCATGCACACTAAGGGCGTGCCAATCCTGGTAGTTAGCGACCGTTCTGATGCACAGACAGCTTACCGGGCCCTGGAGGTTGGTGCCCTTGAGGTACTGCCTAAACCGACCATTGATGAAGAGGATGCCGAGCGGCTCCTGGAAAGGGTCCGGCTGCTTTCAGGTGTGGCGGTAATTACTCGACTGCGGCGCCGCCCAACATCGCCCTCCCCATTGCCCACCGCCATACCTCCGTTACCATCTAGCCCCAACAGAGCAGCGTCTCGTGCCTTTCAGCGCGTTGTCGCCATCGCTTGTTCAACAGGCGGGCCGCAGGCACTCGCTCGCCTACTGAGTAAACTGCCAGCAGGTTTTCCAGCCCCCATTATGATAGCTCAGCACATTAGTCATGGCTTTATAGAGGGTATGGCAACCTGGCTGGGCTCACTATGCAGCCTGCCAGTTAGCGTCGCCCAGGATGGCGAGCGTATCCGACCCGGGTGTATTTATCTCTCGCCCTCCGAGTGTAATCTTTGTGTAACTTCTCAGCACCGCCTTCGGCTAGAGGCAAGCCCTAAGGGTGCCCTTTATCATCCTAGTTGCGATGCACTTTTACACAGCGTTGTCAGCGTGTATGGCACCGATACAATTGGCGTTATTTTGACGGGCCTGGGCCGTGACGGCGTGAGCGGCATGCGTGCCATTCACTTGGCTGGAGGCACAACATTTGCCCAAAACGAAGCGAGCTCTGTAATCTACGGCATGAATCAAGAAGCTGTAAATTCAGGTGTTGTCCAGCATGTTATTGCTTTAGATGACCTACCTAGCCGGCTGCTGCGCGAGGTTCGCTTCCATCATTCCTCCTGCCGGGTACCCCGATGAGTACGCTTGCGCTCTTTAAGCAACTGGTGCATCAGCGCTGTGGGCTACACCTAGAAGGGCTTGCGGAAGCGCGACTAGTGAAAGCGGTGGCGCTACTGCGTACGCGAACAGGAATTCATAGCCCTACATTGCTGATTAGCAAGCTGGAGCAAGATAGCCCCCTTTTTGATTACTTCATCAGTCAATTAACGGTCAACGAAACCTACTTTTTTCGTGAGCCTGAAGCACTAAACTGGCTGGTCAATACACATTTACCCAAGCTCCTGGTGAACAAAAATGCACCATTGTCTATTTTAAGTGCAGGTTGCTCCTCGGGCGAAGAACCTTATAGCCTCGCGATAGCGCTTTACGAACGTTACGGTGAACGCGCCAAACAGCTTTTTCATATTACCGGTGGCGATGTTGACCAGCAGGTACTTGATAAAGCCCAGGCTGGAATTTATGGAGGCATGGCATTTCGCGCCCTTCCCTCATCGTTAAAGCTACGCTATTTCTCAGCGGAGGGCAGGCGCTTCAAGTTGCTTGATACATTACGGCAATGGGTCACCTTTTGCTCATTTAACCTACTAGATCACAACGCGCAGGCACTAGGTGGCCCGTTTGATGTGATTCTATTCCGTAATGTCTCCATCTATTTCGATGAGGCTACCCGCCGAGCGATCCAGCAGCATCTGAAGCAACTGCTCACCCCAGATGGTATTTTGCTATGTGGCGTTACCGAAACGCTTGGTAACGACTTGGGCGTGCTAGAGATGGTTGAGGAACATGGCCTGTTTTATTTTCGTGACCACGCCGGGCCGACGCACTCACCTGTCTCTTCTAGCATGCCCACTGTAACCAGCACGCCAACATCCACTTGCCACTCAGATATCGACGACAAATCAATTCACTCTTGCCCAGTTCCTCCCCCTGGAGATGCTGGCAGCCAGACAAACGTGACGTCTAAGGACTTTCACGACACACTGCATCAAGCCAACGATCTGTTAAACCAGAGCAGTTTTACCGCGGCCCGAAACCTGCTCGAACCGCTACTCGTTGAGCAACCTTGGAGCGTAGACGCCCTTCTACTCGCCGGCCTTGTAGCCCGCTGGCAGCAGCAACCCCAGCAGGCATTCGACTATTTTAAACGAGCGCTATACGTAGCTCCTGAGTGCTGGCCTGCACACTTTTATCAGGCCGAGTTGCTGCGTTTAGGCGAGTTAACTGGTAACGCTGCCCAGCGCCAGCGTGGTTACGCCGCCGTGGTACGCCTGCTGGAGTCATCCCCTCAGGCAGACGGTGCGCTGCAAGTGATATCCCCGCCGTTGCCACCAGGTGATGCCTGCTTTCTCTCCAAGCGTTACTTAAGCGAGCAAACCGCCATACAGGGAGTTGGCTAATGGTTTTGGATATCCGACGTTTTATTCAACGATTTGTGGAAGAAGCTGCCGATCATCTCCCACGTTTGCGTGAAGGCGTGAGTGCCCTTGAACAGGGAGATGCAGATAAAGAACGTATTAACGAACTGTTTCGCGCGGTGCACACGCTAAAAGGCTCCTCGCGGATGCTGAAGTTAGCTCCAATTACTGCTATTTCCCACAGCACTGAAGAGCTATTAAGTGCCTTTCGTGATGGCAGCCAAGTACCCACTCCTGCTACCTCCAGCTTGCTAAATCAAGCCATCGATGCTTTGGCAGACTTAGTTGGGCAACTCGCTCGGGGAGCAACGCCCGCCGACTTAGCCAATGCCGACCCTGCGTTATGCCACGCCCTAGAAGCTGCAGCCACAGGAAAGCTACCTGCAAGCACCCCACCAACAGTGGCAGGGGTAAAAGTGAATACTGCAGCAAGGTCAACCAATCTCGATCCACTTGGCAAAGCGGCAGGCAGCACTTCAATGGTACTAAGCGACACAGTGCGCGTACGCCTTGACCGTTTAGATGACGTTATCCGCCTCATGGGCGAAGTTCTCTCCGGCCATCATCACTTACATAGTTTGGTTGAGCAGGCACGTCTACTAGGTACAACACTGCCCACAGGCCATCAAGCCACTTTTAACGCGTTTAACCGTGAGCTAAAAGATAGTGTGCTCAGCCACGATGCCCTGATGAGTGACCTACACGACCGGGCGCTGCAAATGCGCATGCTGCCATTAAGTGTCGTGTTTGACCCGCTGGCCCAAATGGCAAGGGAACTAGCTCACTCTCTGGGTAAGACAGTTGACTGCCGAGTGCGAGGCAGCGAAATCGAGCTGGATCGTCAAATGATTGATCGACTATCAGACCCGCTCATTCACCTGCTGCGTAACGCACTTGATCATGGACTAGAGCCCCCCGAGCAGCGTCAGTCTATAGGCAAGCCACAGCGCGGCCAGCTAACCTTGAAAGCGTGGCAGGATGATAGCTGGGTAGTCATTGAAATGCGTGATGACGGCGCAGGTATCAGCGTTGAAGCGGTGCGCCAAAAAGCACTCGCCAAGAACCTGCTCACCGAAGAGCAGCTCCAGGCACTGAGTGAGCAGGAAACCTTGGAGCTGATTTTTTTGCCTGGGTTCTCTACCAAAGCAATGATTACTGACTTTTCCGGGCGTGGGGTCGGCATGGATGTAGTTAAACGCACCATCGTCGACGAACTTAGCGGGGACCTACAGCTTGTTAGCGAGGCGGGTACAGGTACCTGTTTCACTCTGCGCTTGCCACTATCGCTGGCAATGATGCGGGTTCTCCTGGTTAACGTTGGCCAAGCGACGTTGGGAGTAACAGCCCCTCACGTCGCAGAGCTTTTGGAGTGCTCTACCAGCGAGTTTATTGACGCCGCAGGGCAAACTGCGCTGATTCTGCGTAATGAGTTTGTACCCGTCGTAGCGCTTGCCGAGTTGCTTTCGCTGCCAACCACCACTCAACAGGCCGATAACGTCCTACTATTGGTGGTCCACCAACGCCAGCAAAAACTGGCGCTGATTGTCGATGCACTAGTAGATGAACGCGACATGGTGATTAAGCCATTACCTGCTCACTTACGCTACTTACCACTCGTATCAGGCATGGTTTCTCAAGGGCGCAATGCATTGGTGAGCCTACTGCATGTACCAGCACTCTTAGAGCGTGCTCGCCGCACCGAGCAACGCGGCATCGCAACAACGACTACGACAACCCAAGCGCATCGTATTCTTGTAGTGGATGATTCGTTAAATACTCGTGAAATCGAAAAAGACGTGCTCGAAGCCTGGGGCTACCAAGTTACTTTGGCGGAAAATGGACGCGATGGTCTAAACAAGGCGCTCGCCGATAAGTTTGATGCAGTGCTCACCGATGTTGAGATGCCCGTGATGGATGGCTTTGCGCTAACCGCGAGTCTGCGCGAAAATGAAGACTACCGTCATAAGCCTATTATTATTATCACCTCCCGTGAAACAGAGGCTGACCGCCAACGCGGTATCGAAGTAGGTGCTGATGCCTAATCAAGTAAGCCAGTTGCTTCACCATCTACGCTGTTTCGGCCACGAAGTAGAGCATTTTGCAGATACCACGACCTTCTTTAATGCAGTGCTAAACCGTCGTCCAGATGCCATTATTATGGATGTCCAGTTTCCCCAGGGAAACACCGCAGGCACCGAAACACTCACCAGCCTGAATAAACTCATCGGCGAACGGTTACCTTCCATTGTCCTATCCGCCCACGCTGATTTTTACTCGCGCTTAAGTGCCGTTCGGGCAGGCTGTGACGGTTATTTCACCAAGCCGGTCAAGCCGCTTGATCTCATGCTGGCGGTAGATGATTTGACCACACCACCAGAGGAAGAGCCTCTGCGTGTACTGGTTGTCGATGACGAGCCAGAAGTGGCAGCCTATCATGCACTATTGTTAGAAGAAGCTGGCATGGTCGTACAGCAGGTTAATCACCCCGCTGACGCGCTCGATGCCCTTGAACGCTTTAGCCCTGACCTACTGCTCGTCGATGTTTATATGCCGGTTTGTTCTGGCGAAGAACTGGCTAATATTATTCGCCAGCAGCCCGAATACGTTGGCCTACCGATCATTTACCTGTCTGGTGAAACCGACAGCCGAAAGCAGCTTTCAGCCATGACGGCTGGCGTAGAAGCCTTTATTACCAAGCCTGTGGAGCCGGAAGCGCTGGTCTCTGCGGTAAAGCTACGCGCCGAGCGACTACGTCTATTGCGTTCACTAATGACCTGCGACAGCATGACCGGGCTTTATAATCACAGTACTACCACCGATTTAATCGGCAAAACACTCTCCCAGGCGTATCGTGACCGCACGCAGCATGCAATGGCAATGATTGATATTGATCACTTTAAAGCAGTCAACGATACCCATGGCCACCTTGCGGGTGATCAGGTAATTATCACCCTAGCAAGATTATTAAAAACGCGCTTACGCGTATCCGACATTATCGGGCGCTATGGCGGTGAAGAGTTTGTGGTGCTGCTTAAGGGCATCAGCGACGAGCGCGCCAGCGAACTCATCGATGCACTGCGCAGTGACTTTGAACAGGTAGAGTTCCATGCTGGCGGGGAGCGTTTTCGCTGTACGTTCAGTGCTGGGATTAGCAGCTTCCCCACCCACCTCTCCACGGAATCGCTCCGCCTAAGCGCCGATCAAGCGCTGTATCGCGCCAAACACCAGGGGCGTAACCAGGTGGTTGTTAGCAAGGAACAAGATAATGACGGATTCACAACCACCCCTTAATGAATCATCCAACATGACGTTTGAGCAAGCACTAGCTACACACGGTGACGACAGCGCCATTGTGGATGTGGATGAGCCCTGTCAACAAATGGTGCTATTTCACTTGTCAGGTCAGTCATTTGCACTGCCCGGCCAGGCCGTTAGCGAAATTTTAAAGGGTGATACTCCAGTCTATTTTGTGCCTGGATTGCCAGCCTCTACCCAAGGTGTGATACACCTACGTGGAAAAATCGAGTCGTTAATCACGCTGCAGCCACTTTTGGGGCTACCGGAAAGCGATACAGAGGGTATGATTCTCATTGTTCGTGCAGCAGGAATAAGTAGTGCTGTGCGCATTGACCAGTTGGACGATGTATGTGAGCTGCCAATCAGCGCTTTCAAGCCGGCACCTGCTACTCTTGCCAGTTCGCTGCGCCCCTACGTTAGCGCCCTCTGGCAACCCAGCGAGCAGCGTACCGCCACTGCGTTACTGGATGTCGACGCCCTATTTAAAGCTTACCAGCAAGGGCTTGGCTAATGGCCCCCAGCCAAGTGAGCTGCGTGCTATTTAATACAGGCGCGTATCAAGTGGCGATTGAAGCGCACTATGTGCAACGTATCGACAGCGCTCCCACAGCGCCACGCCGCGTAGCCATTGATACGCTACTGCGGCTCAACACACTCACTACTCCCACCCGCTGGCTAACCCTACACGACACCCAAGGAGTGTGGCAGTTGGGCATCACCGGAGAAAGCGTGCTGGGGGCACTACCAGTCACCATACTACAGCGACTACCACCGCTGATTGACGCGCATCGCCCCCACCCTGCGCTATGCGGGCTAGCACTGGAAGGTAATAGGCTGATACTGCTGCTTAACGGTGCACTGTTGGGCCCCGATAAGTAATCCTGCTCAGCCCAACTCTTAAGTCAACCCAGGCCCTTTAGCCATAGACAGCGAACAAGCGAGCCGTTCTCAACCTTCTGGTGGGGGGCAATCACTGCTAAGGCGTCGGCACTAATACATGACGAGAGCACCCCAGAGTTTTGGTCCTCAAACGCATCGGCAATGACTCCTGTGTCAGTAAAACGTAGCGCAACGCGCATATAGTGCTGACGAGGCCCAGTATTGGTGGTGAAGTTAGCGATGGCCGTTAGGGTAGGCAGCGCGTTTAAAGCAGGGCAGCCAAGTAACGCCCCCATTACGGGACGCAAAAATAGCCAAGCACCCACAAAACTAGACACTGGATTACCCGGAAGCCCTACAAAGCGAGCTTCACTGCCATCCGTGCGAGGCAGACGGCCCAGCGCCAGCGGCTTACCAGGACGAATCGCCAGTTTCCACATGTCCAACTGGCCCAGCGATTCCAGCGCGGCTTTTACATGATCCTCTTCACCCACACTAACCCCGCCGGTACTGACGACTACATCAGCCTCCATCGCCGCTTGACGTAATAGTGCAACGGTCTGAGCGTAATCATCCGGTACACTAACCAGCTGCACTACCTCCGCCCCAAAGTTTTCCAGCAAGCGCTTGAGCATCGGCCGGTTGGAGTTATATAGCTGCCCCGGTTTGAGCGGTGTGCCTGGATCAATAATTTCATCACCCGTCGAGAGCAGCGCCACCCGAGGCCGACGACGTACGTTGACTTGGGTTATCCCCTGGCCAGCCAAATGGCCCAATGCAGCAGCTTCCAGCCGCTCACCGGCATTCAGCAATATAGAGCCTCTTTTCACGTCGCGCCCCTGGAGGCGAACATTATCACCAACGGGAATCCCCTCAGGTATTAGTGCACGTTCGCCGTCCATCTCTACACGTTCCTGCATCACCACGCAGTTGGCACCAGGAGGAATTGCTCCACCGGTAAAGATTCGCGCGCAACTGCCTTCAATCAGTGGCACGGCGGGGCTACCCGCCGCAATACGCTGACTAATGGGCAACCGTTTCCCCGCATCAGCAGCGCGCAATGCATAGCCGTCCATGGCGCTGTTATCAAACGGCGGTACATCCAGCTGCGCGGTGACCGCGTCAGCCAGCACCCGTCCTGCGGCAGCTTCGAGAGGAACAGTCTCAGCACTTAGAGGGCTGACTCCTGCCAGTAGTGCTTCAAGTGCGGCTGAAATTGGCTGTAAATCAGCCATGCTGACCTCGGCCTGGGATAACCAGATTAGCGAAGTTGCAGGGCTTATGGCGGCTATCCAACTGCTCGGCAAGAATGCCATCCCAGCCAGTTCGGCAGGCGCCGGTGGACCCCGGCAGGCAGAACACGACCGTTGCATTCGCTAAGCCACCGAGGCAACGACTTTGGATGGTGGAGCTGCCAATCTCATCACCGCTTAGCTGGCGAAAGCGCTCACCAAAGCCTTCGATGCGCTTATCCAGCAGTACCGAGATGGCTTCCGGCGTAGAGTCGCGGCCGGTAAAACCGGTGCCGCCAGTGGTAATCACCACCTGTACCTTCTCATCGGCGATCCAGTTCGCCACCACAGCGCGAATGCGATAGACATCGTCGGGTACGATGCGCTTTTCAGCGAGTGTATGACCGGCGCTGGTTAAACGCTCAACTAATGCTTGGCCGCTACGATCCGTTTCTTCACTGCGGGTATCAGATACGGTAAGCACGGCGATATTAAGGGGAACCATCGACTCACTCATAGAATTCACCCTTGCTTCGCTGCTTTCTTTTTAGCATGGTGTGCTTCCCAAGCCGCCATCTGCTCCGGTGTTGCTGGCGGCTGATAAAGCTCCTTCCACTCGCTATAAGGCATACCGTAAACGTGCTCGCGTGCCTCTTCGTAGCTGAGGGATTCTCCGCGAGTTTCTGCTGCCGTGACCAACCACTTGGAGAGACAGTTACGGCAAAAATCTGCCAGGATCATCAGATCGATATTCTGCACATCTTTATTATCGTCTAAATGCTTAAGCAGGCGACGAAACGCGGCAGCTTCCAGTTCGGTTTGGGTAGAAGTGTCCAACTCATTAAACGCTGACATTACCGTTTCTCCTATCAAGTGATATCGTTTTAAGCGACGCAAATTTTAAAGGGCGTAGGTTTTAAGCAACACGTGTTTTCAGAAACATACGCTTTAACAAACATAGAAGCAGCATAACAAAAGACACCGCTCGGAGGCGGTGTCGTAGAGCATTACTTTACGTCATTAGCTTGGCCGAGAGGCTGAAATGTCACCGCTGCTGTCTCCCGACTTACGAGCGGCCAACTCCTCCTCTGTGATCGCTTGGTCTTTTACCTCTTCATACCATAAGTTGTGGTGCTCTTTCGCCCAGGTCTCATCCACATAACCAGTGGTCATGGCTTCCAAAGAGCCTTCGGTTCCCACCGTACCGATATAGATATGACCCAGCGCTACCGCCGTTAACCCTAGCGCACCTACCGCGTGGATGATATTCGCCCACTGCATGGTGTCACGGCTCTGGTTGAAGTTAGGAAAATCGAGCACAAAGCCACTGGCAACGACCACTAGACCCACAGTGGCCAGCAGCCAGTACCACGCTTTCTCACCACCATTGGCAAAACCAGCGTCTGGATGGTGTTTGCCAGTTAAGCCGCCAGCCTTTTTGAACCACACCCAGTCTTGCTTCTTGGGGATGTTGTCTTTTAACAGGCTAATCAGCAGCACAATAAGCAAAATTCCAAATATCGGGCCCAGGTAGTTATGCAGCACTTTAGAGGCAGAGATCATCCATCCCCAGAAGGCATCGCCGAACAAAGAGCGAAACACAAACTTGCCATACAGTAGGTTAAGCCCCGTCAGCGCCAAGGTGATAAACAGCGTCGCTACCGTCCAGTGTAATGAGCGCATAAAGAGCGACCAACGAAACAGCTTACGCCCCGTGCGTGGCTCGTCTAACTGCTTACGACCAACGATAACGTAGAACAGGGTAATTACTGCCGCCATGCCTATTATCGCAATCAGTCCAAACGGTGATACCCAACGATTACGCAGAATTCGCCATGTCTCGCCACTCGCATTGATCAGGTTATAGGTACTCTCGTGTCGCGAGTCACGAAAATTAGGCCCCGTCTCCCCGCTACGGACTTGTCGCCACTGCTCAGCAGTGATGCCAGGAGCGGCAGAACTCATCTCGCGGTCAGGGTCAGCCTGGGCAACTGCCACTTGTGTGAAACCAAGGCTTAGTACCAGAACAAACGCTACCAGCATACAGCGCCAGATACCCAGGGTTAGCCCTTTACCTGAGCGCGGCGCCCTTCCGGGCAGCTGTGCAGTCAACAGGTTCATGACACGCCTCCTTACCCTTTACGGGCAGCATCATAGGCTAGGTTGTCGGTACTGGCCTGAGGGTTGTTGGACCAAGCACCATCTGGGTGGCCACGATGCACGACACGCTGACGGAAGATATCGGCTACGTCTTGGGCATCACCTGCGAGAAGCGCTTTGGTGGAACACATCTCGGCACATAGTGGCAGTTTGCCTTCGGCAATACGGTTAGAGCCGTACTTCTGATACTCCTCTTCTTTACTTTCAGCAGGGCCACCCGCGCAGAAGGTACACTTATCCATCTTGCCACGCTCACCAAACGCGTTCTGTTTCGGGAACTGCGGCGCACCAAAGGGGCAGGCATACAGGCAGTAGCCACAACCAATGCACAGATCTTTATCGTGCAGCACAATACCGTCATCAGTTTTGTAGAAACAGTCGGTGGGGCAAACCGCCATACATGGCGCATCGTCACAGTGCATACAGGCCACTGAAATCGACATTTCACTCGCTTCACCGTCATTAAGTGTGACCACACGGCGACGCTGGATGCCCCACTCGACATCATTGGCGTTTTTACAGGCGGTGACACAGCCGTTGCACTCAATGCAGCGCTCGGCATCACACATAAATTTCATTTGAGCCATGGTGTTCTCCTCTTGCCAGCGCGGGCCTCGCCCGCACTGGCAGTGCTGTCAGGTCGGGACTTTTTTCTAGACTCAGGCACGCTCAATACGACAAATGGTGCATTTGGTCTCTTGCATCAGTGTCACCGGATCATAGCCGTAGGTAGTTGCAGTGTTAGCCGACTCACCAATGATGTAAGGATCAGAACCCTCCGGATAACGGTCGCGCAGGCTTTCCCCTTGGAACATGCCGCCAAAGTGGAATGGCATGAAGGCTACTTTGCGATCGACACGCGGCGTCACCAGTGCTTTCACCTTCACGCGGCCGCCTTCCGCGCCCTCTACCCATACCTGGTCGCCATCGAGCACGCCAATATCGTTGGCATCTGCGGGGTTAATCTCCACAAACATCTCCTGTTGCAACTCAGCCAGCCACGACATGGAGCGTGTTTCCTCACCACCACCCTCGTACTCAACAAGGCGACCCGAGGTAAGGATGATCGGATAGTCGGCGCTGTTATCACGGTCCTGAATGGTTTTGTACAGTGTCGGCAGGCGCATGATGGAGTCAAAGTCGTCCCAGGTGGGAAAGCGTTCAACCAAATCACGCCGCGTGGTGTAGAGCGGCTCACGGTGTTTCGGCACCTGATCAGGGAACGTCCAGACCACCGCACGCGCTTTGGCATTGCCGTAAGGCGCGCAACCATGCTCAATCGTTACCCGCTGAATACCGCCTGAAAGGTCGGTTTTCCAGTTTTCACCTTCAGCCGCCATTTTCTCCACGTCGGTCAGGTCGTCCCACCAACCCAAATCTTTCAGCAACTGATCGTTGAACTCAGGATAACCATCGTCAATATCGCCGCCGACTGGCGCAGAGCCTTCTGCCAGAAGATTGACGCCATCTCGTTCAATACCAAACCGGGCGCGGAAGCCCATACCGCCTTCCATCACCGGCACGCTGGTGTCGTAAAGGTTAGGCGACCCCGGATGACGGAATTCAGGTGTGCCCCAACAGGGCCATGGCAGGCCGTAGTAGTCGCCGTCGGCGGGGCCTCCCTGGGCACGCAGGTTTTCAAAACTAAAGGTATGCCAGTTTTGCTGGTGCTCTTTGAGACGCTCAGGGCTTTGCCCGGTGTAGCCTACCGTCCACATACCACGGTTGATTTCCCGTAGAATGTCCTCGATTAGCGGCTCGTTACCATTCATTTGATAGTTCTTGACCAGCTCGTTACCAAAGCCCAGTTTACGGGCAAACAGGTACATGATTTCGTGGTCTGGTTTGGATTCAAACAGCGGCTCAATCACTTTATCGCGCCACTGGATAGAGCGATTGGTTGCGGTGACACTACCGGTGGTTTCAAACTGGGTCGCCGCAGGCAACAGGTAAACCCCATCGGAACGGTCATGCATAACGGCGGCAACAGTGGGATAGGGATCAACAATGACCATCATCTCCAGCTTCTGCATCGCCTTCTGCATTTCGACGCCGCGGGTTTGCGAGTTAACCGCGTGCCCCCAGTAGAACATCGCTTTTAGTGCGCTGCGTTGGGAGATGTTTTCATCCTCTTCCAGCACGCCATCCACCCAGCGGGAGACCGTGATACCACTGGAGTACATCGGTTTCCCATCGGCGTATTCCGTATCATCAAAGCGCCCTTTCAGCCACTCGTACTCAACGTCCCACACCTTAGCCCAGTGCTGCCAAGCGCCTTCTGCCAAGCCGTAATAACCCGGCAGCGAATCAGAGCCCAAGCCTAAATCGGTAGCGCCTTGGACGTTATCGTGGCCACGCAGGATGTTGGCACCACCGCCTGCTTTGCCGATATTGCCTAGCGCCAGCTCAAGGATGCAGTAAGCGCGGGTATTGTTATTACCAGTAGTGTGCTGCGTACCGCCCATGCACCATACAACGCAGCCAGGACGATTATCGGAAAGGCGCTTGGCCACATCGAACATGTCTGCTTCAGATACGCCAGTAATGTCTTCCACTACTCTTGGCGTAAACTGAGCCACTTCGGCACGTACTTCATCCATACCATAAACCCGCTGGCTGATGTACTCGCTATCTTCCCAGCCATTTTCAAAAATGTGCCACAGCAGGCCCCAGATATAGGCAACATCGGAACCTGGGCGCAAGCGCACATATTTATTGGCCTTAGCCGCTGTGCGGGTAAAGCGTGGGTCAGCAACAATGATGTCGCAGTTATTACGCTCCTTGGCTATCAAGATATGCTGCATCGCCACCGGGTGGGCTTCGCTCGGGTTGGAACCAATAAACAGCATCGATTTGCTGTTATGCATGTCATTGAGCGAGTTAGTCATCGCCCCATAGCCCCAGGTATTTGCCACGCCAGCCACTGTCGTGGAGTGGCAGATACGTGCCTGATGGTCAGTGTTGTTAGTGCCCCATAGCGAGGCCAGCTTACGCATTAGATACGCCTGCTCGTTATTAAACTTGGCCGAACCTAGCCAATACACGCTATCCGGGCCATGTTCATCGCGCAGTTCAAGTAACTTGTCGCCGATCTCATTGATAGCATCATCCCAACTCATCCGCTCCCACTCACCCGCTACCAGCTTCATTGGGTACTTGAGCCGTCGTGTTGAGTGCCCATGTTGGCGCAGTGAGGCACCTTTCGCGCAGTGGGCACCACGGTTAATTGGGTGGTCAAACGCGGGCTCTTGCTTGGTCCAAATCCCTTCTTGAACTTCTGCATAGGTACCACAGCCCACCGAACAGTGAGAGCAGATGGTGCGCTTTATTTCCACTGGGGAGTCTAGCACCGGCGTTTTCTGCGCCGACTCGGCGCGCTGCATCATCGGTGCGCCCATAAAACCTACGGCTGCCACGCCACCGGTGGCAACGCCCGTGCGCTGCAAAAACTGACGGCGGGAAATGCCCAGCCCAGAGGCCTTGGGGGTCGTTGTTTTGCGAGTTAGACGCATGGCAATTCTCCTGGCATTTAGCCGTCAGTCGCGCAGCGACGCGTAGTAGGCACGAATATGGTCCGTCTCATGATAATTGGACGTTGTTTTTTCGCGCTCAGCTGGCTTGCTGTTATCAGCCTGAGCCAAAGTTACATGGCCCACGGTAGCGGCAGCACCCGCGGCTGCAGTTCCTAAACCGATGGTTTTGATAAACCGGCGGCGCTCAGGGTTATGTGACTTGTGCATGAGGATCTCCTCTTACATGCCCTTTCATCTTATGGCTCAACGATACGAACCGGCTGATAGGCCGCTTGATCATTCAAACTGGCCTGTTCGCTTTCCATAAAAGCGCCACCCAACTTCCCAAGCGCTGAATAGAAAACGGTGTCTACCTTGGCAAGGTCAGCAAAACAGCTACCGGCCCAGGGCTTGATATGCTGCTGAAAAAAGTAGCTTTGTTCATGGCTCTGTGACGCCACCAGCATCGCCATAACCTCGCAGACAGCAGCTAGATGGTCTTCTGGTTCACAGACAGACTCACAACGCTCAAAGCCCAACACACGCAAATCGCGGCGTAACGCCACTAAAGCGGCCTCCATTAATTCACCGTTTAAATACCAAGAGCCGTAAGGCACTACCTCGCCCTGAATGACTCCCACCAAATGGCGAAAATGGGCTCGCTGTAGTTCCTGTGGTGTACTGGAATTAGCAGCGCTGGATAGTGCTGTCCAGCACTCCGCAAGTCGGCTGCCATCCCGCTCGATTTCAAGTTCAGCCAACCACTGCAGCAGCTCAGCGTCAGGGGCTTGGCGCACCAGACTGGCGACTAGCTGATAAATCTCAGCCCGGAGTGACTCTGAATCACTCAGCAGGGGCATCGCATGGCTCATTGCTTCATACCTTTAATTGCGCGTCAGGGTCACGGATCATGGTTTTCCAAACATCCTTCACTCGACAGTCTTCACACATCTCTAAACGTGCCATTGCCTCCCCAGCAAAATAAGGGTGGTGCGCGAGTTTCTGTTTAATAGCCGCCACTGTGCTGACGGTCGCAAAGGGCTTGCCGCAGCTAATACACTCAAACGGCGCTTCTGAGTGGCAAATATGCCGCGTTTGCCGCTCGGGTGAGGCCAAAAATCCAGGCAGCAGGCTAATCGCATCCTCAGGACAGGTCTTTTCGCATAAACCGCACTGTATGCAGTCTGCTTCGCGGAAGCTGAGTGAAGGGGTATCGCCACCGGCACTAAGCGCTGGCGTCGGACAGTTGCTGACACAGGCATAGCAGAGCGTGCAGGCTGAGTTATCTACCTCAATAGCACCATAAGCTGCTCCGTTTGGCATCGGGTGGCGTTTGCCGCTTGGCGCTCCTAACTCTGCTAAGCGCTCCAGCACACGGTTTAATCGCAGACGTTTATCAGGCTCAAGCAAGGCCAAGGCGGTATCAGTAAGCGGCATTAAAGCGGGTAGTGCATCGCGGGCGGCACTATCATTCGGTTCAATAAACTGGATACGTGCGGCATCATGGCCCAGCGCTTCAAGCACACTATGGGCTTGGGCGAGCTGATTGTTTAAAAAAGTACTTAAACGGGGGGGCATCGCCTCGTACAAATGGATCCGCACTTCAGCGGCACCATTGGCCAGCGCGGTAAGCCATTGGTCATGTCCCGCTGCCCCCAGCTCCTCAAGCGGCGCATCCAGCACATAGCCAGGTGTTACTACCCCGGCTTGGCGCTCCATGTCGAGGGCATCCTGGGTGATGAAGCGCATTACCGGCACTTGGCCACCTGCTTCACGGTAGGCTGTCAGCCAGCCCCCTAAGGTATCCTGCTGACGGTGAGTCTCCGGCAAGCGAAACTCAATTGCCCCCGTGGGGCAGGCGCTGGTACAGCTACCTACTCCTTGACAGAGAAACGGGTCAATTTCAATGCGTGACTCAATCCGCCCTTTATGGCTGGTGATTGCATCTGTGGGGCAAACATCCAGGCAACGAGTACAACCGATATTGCCGCTGGAAGAGTGGGCACAAAGATCACTGTTTACCTGGAAATAACGCGGCTTATCAAACTCGCCGATCAGTTCAGCGACGCTGTCTATCGCCTCACCGGGGTTGCCTGCCATCGCCCAATCAAGCTGCACGTAGCCAGGTGGAGGAAGCTCCCAGGAGAGAGCGTTAACTGAATGCTCTGCACCGGTCATATCCAGCACGATATCAAACACACTCCGCTCAATCAGTGCTTGGGCTAAGTTCAGCTGTTCACCGTCAGCAGAACGAAGTTCAACTTGAAACGCCCCTAAGTGGCCAGAAATGTGAAGTCGCTGAAGCTGCCCGGGTGACAAGCAGTGCTCTATTAGTGGTTCATTACCACTTGAAAGCGCTTCCTGTTGTGCAGGCTCATCAATGAACATCAGGGTTAGCGATGCAAGCCCTCGGCCTTGTAACAAGCGGGCAGCAGAGTATGTCGCTTGAGCACTACCCAACAGCAGCGCATGGCCACGACTATGGTAGGTAACATTAGCCGGCGTTAAATTGGCCGGCCACGAGATGCGCTGACGCACCGCCTCGCGAGCGGCGACGTTGCGCTGGTCGTCTAACGACGCCAGTTGAATTCGTTGGTTCATGCATGCTCACGGTCAGAAAGTCATTTTTGTTATAATTAAAAGTTATCAGTATTTATCTTAAACGCATATCTTAACGCCTCATCTCTTATGAGCGTATGAGGCTATAGTCTTTTTTGCCACTTCAAGAGGGCTGGCACATCAACTCCGCACCACCGAATAAGACCTAATCACCTGTTTATAAAATATTTATTTTATTTTAGTACATTCGTCTACGTCTTCTTCTACCGAATCAGACTGGTCGTCTAGCTGCAAATCTTGTACACGATGGTCGCCACTTGTACTGGTATGAGTGCTGGTTTCAGCACTACTTTCCGTAGCCCCCTCCGCTACACTGCTGTCTTCATTTGCTGCCGCTGGCTGCTCTTCCACCTTGTTTGCCCATCGGCGCAGTTTCCCCGCCAGCTCGCTCGCCATGGGCTTTAATTGTTGGCGATAATCAGCATCATAATCGTCCAAACCATCGCGCACGTTGTAGTTACCAGTGGCCCATAACCGCTTAAGCGCCCGTCGACGCAGAGCGGCACTGACTCCTGAGACCATAAACACACTGAAATCACTGCCCGGGGGCAAGGTGTCGGGGTCAGGCAGGGTGTGGTCTAAGCTGCCCGGTGCAGGCGCCTCCTGTTCAGCTTGGTCGCCCACTTGCATTTGTGGCTCACCAGGCTGCCCTGGCTCTAGGGTGCCATCTCTTACTTCCGCTTCCGTGCCGGTCTGTTCCGCTAGCGGAGCTGGCTCCTCACTTACCAAAGTAGGCTCATCTTCCACACCGCGCTTTTTACGCGACCAACGCTCTAGACGACTCACTGCGGTTGCTCCTTGGTGGGTAGCTCTTTCGCTCGCCCCGCCCCTTTACGTTTTTTCTTACGCATTTCCTGCACCGCCTCGCCATGGCGGGCGAGATAGCTCTCCAGCCATACCTGAATAGCCATCGGCATCGGTGCCTCCAGCACTTGTTGTTCCCCATCCATCCAACCAGCCGCCACATCCTGGCTGGCAGTGATGGCGTCAGGCTTAGGTGTTTGGCCAGTAAACCCGGAGCGAACAAACAACCGTGGGGAGGCAGAGGTCAAATTGAAACGGTAGGCAGCGCGCTCTGTCATTGAAAGCTGAAGTCCTAATACACACTCCCCCTGGTCACCGGGTGCCAGGCTAGCAATGCGCCACTGCGTCAGCGTATAGCCCTTCACCTGCTTAGGTTCGGCAACCAAGGTAATGCTCAATGCGCGCAAGTTATCAGTCATAGCGGGATACCTCTTTGCTAACTACCTTAGACCTTGAATGGGTAGACAAGTAAGCCCCTGGGGAGCCATCATCGTCAACTCAGAGTGTTTTGCTCAACTATTATTGGTTTTTAGGTACTGTCATTTTAAGTACTGTCATTTAAGCACTGTCATTTAAGTACCAGCGAGGATTGCGCGGATGCCCGCCCTTAAGTTAAGCCAAGCTCGGTTACCAGCGACCACTACCATTAACGTGATGGATGCTTATGGCGATATGCGCCAGCAGGCGATTGCCGCCGAGCGTGCCTTAACGGTTTATCTTAATAAGCGCGAAATTGTTACGCTAATGACCCTGGGAGATGACCCAGAAGCCCTGGTCGTGGGCTATTTGCGCAACCAGGGCCTACTCCGCTCGGCTGATGACTTAACTGTCGTTCAAGTAGACTGGGAGGTAGAGGCTGCCGCTGTGGTCACACGTCACCTCCCGGAGGATTTAGAGGCACGTCTAAGTACCCGCACGGTGACGACTGGCTGTGGTCAGGGTACGGTATTTGGCAACCTGTTAGCCCAAACCTCATTAACCTCGCTACCTGAAACGCCTCTGGCGCAGTCGACGCTCTATCAACTACTTACCAACCTCAACGCTTATAACGAAACGTACCGCAGTGCTGGCGCAGTTCACGGCTGCGCGTTATGCCGTCACACAGACGTGCTCGACTTTGTTGAAGACGTAGGTCGGCACAATGCAGTAGACACTCTGGCAGGCCGCCAGTGGCTAAATCAGGCGGAGAGTGCTAGCGCCGATACTTTTTACACTACGGGCCGCCTGACCTCCGAAATGGTGTTAAAAGTCGCACAGATGGGTATCAGCGTGCTGGTCTCGCGTTCGGGTGTTACCCAAAAAGGTGTAGAGCTCGCCGAACGCTTCGGCGTGATGCTGATCGCCCGTGCCAAGGGTAAAGGTTTTCAGGCCATTAACGCCAATGGCCGCCTAACGCTGGATGCTATTCCCGCCAAGCCCCCTACTGCGCGTACATCAAAGGAGGCAGGCGCATGATTGCTACTCACGACATTACCGGCATGATTTTGGCAGGTGGCGAAGGCCGCCGCATGGGTGGCCGAGATAAAGGCCTTGAGCCCTTCGCCGGGCAGCCGTTGGTGGCCCATGTAGTTAAACGCCTTGATGGCCATGTTGCCGAGCTATTGATCAATGCCAACCGCAATATCGATGCCTATGAGCTATTTGCATCGCGTGTGATCGAAGACGCAGAAGGCGGCTTTAAAGGCCCACTAATGGGAATTTATAGCGGGCTACGCGCTACTAACACACCTTGGCTGTTGGTTACGCCCTGCGACTCCCCTGCACTACCCAACGACTTGGTGGCACGCATGGTAGCGGGCATCGCAACAGATAACGGTGAGAATGATATAGCAGTCGCCTTTGACGGCGAGCGCTTGCACCCAGTCGTGGCGTTACTACGCACCTCATTAGCCGACGATCTTGCCACGGCCCTTGCCCAGGGCGAGCGTAAAATCGACCGCTGGTTCGCCCGCCACCCGTGGTGCAAGGTGGATATGTCTGACTGCCCCGAAGCATTTGCCAACTTAAATACCGAGGAAGAAAAAAGCCGTCTGGAACTAGCACTAACAACTAGCGCCCAGGAGACATCATGAGCCTGTCGTGCTTTGAACTTGGCGAACAAATGCTAACCGTTGATGCTGCACGGGATGCACTTATGACGCTGGTTGAGCAGTCTGTTGCAGTGGAGCATGTAGCACTGAACCAGGCGTACGGCAGGCGGCTCGCCGCCGATATCACAGCTCTCATCAATGTGCCTCAAAATACCAACGCTGCCATGGACGGGGTAGCGCTTGCCTGGTCAGAGGCGGTGCCTTTTCAGGCCTACTGGCCTATCCTGGGTGACGCCTTTGCAGGTCAGGCCTTTACGGGGCATGTACCCGCTGGTCGGTGTGTGCGCATCACTACCGGTGCGCCGCTTCCAGCGGGCGCTGATACCGTGGTTATGCGTGAACAATTAGTTGAGCACCCCGATAGCGTGGAGATTAATACACCAGAACGGGTACTACGCGGCCAGCACGTTCGCCAAGCAGGGGAAGATATCGCTACAGGCGAAGTAGCACTGGCAGCAGGCACACGCCTTGATGCCGCCTGCCTAGGACTTATTGCATCGCTGGGCTACGCCGAGGTTGCGGTCTTCAAGCGCCCTAAAGTGGCGATTTTCTCCACCGGCAATGAGGTCACTCCGCCTGGCAAAACACTGTCCAGTGCCGGTATTTACGATACCAACCGATTTACCTTGATGGGGCTACTCGCTGAGCAAGGGGCCGAAGTAATAGATCTAGGTATTCTGCCTGATGACCAGACCACTATTCAGCATGCGCTAGCAGAGGCTGCCGCAAACAGCGACCTGGTGATTACCAGCGGCGGCGTTTCCGTTGGTCATGCCGACTTTACCAGGCAGGCATTAGAGCAACTTGGGCAACTTGCCTTCTGGCGAGTGGCACTTCGCCCTGGGCGCCCAATGGCCTGCGGTAGGCTTGGTCAATCACACACGCCTTTTGTTGGCCTCCCCGGCAACCCCGTAGCCGTCATGGTAACCTTTAGCCAGTTTGTTGTGCCGCTTCTACAGCGCCTGCAAGGGCTAACACCCACGCCGCCAGTGCGCTTAACCGCCATCACGGAAACGCCGTTAAAAAGCCGTTTCAAACGCACGGACTTTCTACGCGGCGTATACCACTGTGATCCGCACGGGGTACTTCACGTCCGTACGACTGGCGCCCAGGGCTCAGGTATTTTAACCTCTATGCTAGTGGCCAACTGCCTAATTGAGCTAGGTGATGATCAAGCAGGAGCTCAACCAGGCGAAGCAGTGACAATTCAACCACTAATGGGGTGGCAATGACTAACCAACAATTCCTACAACAATCCCCACAACCACTGCCTGCCAAGCAACTGATCGACGGCTTTGGTCGACGCATTAGTTATGTGCGTATCTCGGTGACGGATCGCTGTGACTTTCGCTGCGTGTACTGCATGAGCGAGGAGATGACGTTTCTACCTCGCGCCCAAGTACTTACGCTGGAAGAACTGGCGATGGTCGCCCGTGCGTTTACCGAACTGGGTGTTGAAAAAATCCGCCTAACCGGCGGCGAACCGCTGGTGCGTAAAGGTATTGAGCAGTTAGTGGAAGAGGTCGGCACGCTACCAGGGCTTACCGACTTCACCATGACCACCAACGCTGCCAGCCTGCGAAAATATGCCAGGCAGCTTTATGCCAGCGGCCTGCGCAGGCTGAATATCAGCCTGGACTCTCTTGATCCTGAGCGCTTCAAACAGTTGACCCGCACAGGCGACTTGGCCAAGGTCATTGATGGCATTCACGCTGCCCAGGAAGCGGGCTTTAAACGTATTAAGCTCAATGCGGTGATCTTAAAAGGCCGCAATGACGATGAGGTGATCGACCTAGTGGCGTTTGCCCGCAAGGAAGGGTTGGATATTAGCTTTATCGAAGAAATGCCGCTGGGCGACGTTTCTGATCACTCCCGGGCGGAGACTTTCTGCTCCAGCGACGATGTTCAGGCGCTGATTGAAACCCGCTATCCTCTCATTCCCACCACCGAAACCACCCCCGGCCCATCGCGCTATTTTAAAATGGCCGATAGCAATAGCCGTGTGGGATTTATCTCCCCCCATAGCCACAACTTTTGTGACACCTGTAATCGTGTTCGTGTAACAGTGGAAGGCCGCTTACTGCTCTGTTTGGGCAACGAGCATTCGGTGGACCTGCGCGCCGTGCTGCGCCGCTACCCAGGGGATATGCAGGCGCTAAAAACAGCCATTATCGAGGCACTGCCGCTGAAGCCTGAGCGCCACCATTTCACCACTGACGGTGATGTGCAGGTCGTCCGTTTTATGAATATGACAGGGGGCTAAGCTTTGCCAGCACCAACACACGTGCCGGTGCATATCATCACCGGCTTTTTAGGTAGCGGTAAGACCACGCTTATCCACAGTCTGATCGAACAGAAGCCTGTGGGCGAGAAATGGGCAATTTTAGTCAATGAGTTTGGCCAAATCGGCATTGATCAAGCAATGTTCGACCAGCGCGATGATATCGTAGTAAAAGGCTTACCAGGCGGCTGCCTGTGCTGCCAACTTGCATTTGTTCTTCAAGCGGCTCTGGTTAACCTATTGACACGCAGCAAACCCGACCGAGTAATTATCGAACCTTCGGGCCTGGGCCACCCAGCAGGACTACTTGATCTGCTACGTGGCGAAGCGTTTCAAGATGTTGTAACGGTACATGACATTATCGCCACTCTTGACCCTCGCCGCCTAGACGAACCGCGTGCGCGGGCCCATGAGACATTTCAAGACCAGCTTGCCATGGCCGATGCTGTCGTCATCACCATGCGGGAACAAGCCACTCCAGAGCAGCTTGAAAACGCTCAGCACTTCGCCGAAGCGCTTTGGCCACCACGCAAGTGGATACACCATGCCAACGTTGGGCAATTGTCGATTGCCCACTTACTACAGAGCGGCAAAGCAGCTTCGAAAAGTGCTAACGTGCCAGCGGCACACCAACAGCAAGCTGCCGCCCCCAGCCTGGAGGGCCATTTTTTTGACTTCCCTCCCCCGCCTGGCAAACCCCAGCATGAAACCGCCAGCGCTCTTGGCTATACCAGTACAGGAATGCGCTGGCACCCGAGTGAACGCTTCGATCTTGACCGCTTAGCGATCTGGCTGGGCGAGCTACCCCCAGCAGCGCGAGTAAAAGGTGTGTTTCACACCGGACATGGCTGGAAACGGCTGAACCGCGCTGACGGAACCCTTAGCGTGGAGAGCTGCGCTTGGCGGCAGGACTCACGCCTGGAAGTTATTCTCCCCGATATACTGGCAGCACCTCGCATGGATATCGAAGCTTGCCTGCTATCCCGCCCAATCAGTTAATCCCCCAAAACCAGCTGCTCAATTGCGTTTGCAGTGGCTGGACGCCCGAACAGATAGCCTTGAAAAGCGTTGCAGTCATGTGCCAATAGCCACGCCTGCTGCGCTTCATTCTCGACACCTTCAGCAATGACCTCAAGGTTGAGACTCTCCGCCAGGGCAATCGTACTTTCGACAATCGCCGCATTGGCTTTACTTTCGAGCACCTGCTGAACAAAGGCTTGGTCGATTTTCAACTGATCCAATGGCAAATGGGCCAAGTACGCTAGTGAGGAGTAACCGGTGCCAAAGTCATCCAGTGAAAAACGCACCCCCTGTGCTTTTAAGGCGAGCATTTTCTCCCGGGCCTCGTCTCTTGCTTCGACAAACAGCGACTCGGTCACTTCTAACTTTAAGCGACAAAGAGGCGCCTGAGTACGCGTAAACACGCCCTCGACACGATTTAAGAAGCCCTCATCACGAAACTGCAGCGGGCTAATGTTGACCGAAATGGTCAATTCGTTAAGCTGCGGGCGCTGTGCCCAGCGAGCCAACTGATTGCAAGCTTCTTCCAATACCCATTCACCCACATCGTTAATCAAGCCACTGTTTTCCAGAAGCGGGATAAACTCACCTGGAGAAACCATCCCTCGCTCAGGGTGCTGCCAACGTAGCAACGCTTCTACCCCGGTGATAGCACCGCAATGATTCACTTGCGGCTGGTAATAAAGCTGCCACTGCTGGTCAACCTGTGCCTGACGCAAGTCAGCTTCTAGCTTTACATGGGCTAACAGAGTGGCCTGCATTGAGGGATCAAAAAAGCACACTCTATGGCGGCTGCTGTTTTTGGCTTGAAAAAGCGCCATATCCACTTGCTGAAGATAGTCGTCTTCGCTGTACTCATTACTTGCCATAACCGTAATCCCAATGCTGCCTGAAACCACTATGCTCTCCTCGGCCAGCTGAATGGGTTCACTAATGGTTGTCAGCAATTTATGTGCGATACGCTCCGCAAGCTGAGTGGTTTGGGCAACCCCACTATCAATACCTTCAATTAACACAGCAAACTCATCGCTCCCCAGCCGTGCTAAGGTATCGGTATCGCGTAGCATTTTCCCCATTCTCCGTGCCACGCTCTGTAAGAGCTGATCCCCTGCATAGTGCCCAAGGGTGTCATTGACTTGCTTAAAATTATCGATATCAATAATTAGCAGCGCACCGCACCGCTGATGACGTTGGAGCTCTTTGAGTGCAGCTCCCATACGATCCATAAACAGGCGCCGGTTCGCCAATCCCGTCAGAGTGTCATAAAACGCCAGTTGGTGAATCTCTTGCTCAGCGGCTTTGCGCTCGCTGATATCGCTCATCGTAGCTACATAGTGGGTTAGCGTGCCCTCTACGCTATAAACCGCGCTAACCGTTAGCCACTCGGGGAAAAGTTCGCCATCCTTACGTTGATTCCAAATTTCCCCCTCCCAATTGCCTGTTTTGATAACGTGTTTCCATAGGCGACGATAAAGCGCGGCATTATGCCGACCAGAACTGAATATACGCGGTTTTTGACCCACAACCTCGGCTTCGCTATAGCCGGTGATACGGGTGAAGGTATCATTTACCTTAAGAATTGAGCCCCGTGCGTCAGTAATCAGAATCCCTAAGTGCGTTTGGAAGGCTGCAGCAGCAATTTGCAGTTCCACCTCTGCTCGCTTGGCTTCGGTGATATTACGATTCACCGATAGCACTCCCTCAAACTGTCCGTTGCTATTTATTAGCGGGCTTACCGTGGCATGAAAATGATGGGGCTGTGTGCCTAACGTTAGAGGGTACTCAAATCGTTCTACTTGATGGAACTGCTGCACCCGTTCAAACACGGCAGTAAATGCAGCGACTAATGGGCCAGGCAGCACCTGGGCATAGTGTTTTCCTAGCGCCTCATGGCGATCAATGAGCAGTTGCTCAGGAGCCGCCGCATGGATGTAGCTAAAGCGCCCCTCAACATCAAACACAAAAATTAAATCCTGGATCGAGTGCACCAAGGCATCCATTTGCGCGCCACGCGCCTGGGCTTCTGAGCGCGCTTGCTCGCGTTCTATTATTCGTTCGTGTAACTGATAAGCCAGCAAAAGGCGGCTGAGGTAGTGACGCGCGCCCCAAGCGCCTAGCAACGCAACCACCGCCATAACCAGTGTCAAAATAAAAGCGCGCTGTCGCCACCCCGTCAGTAACTCGTGAAGATCAATACCGACCACCACCAGTATGGAATATTCACCAACCCGTTGCATACGAAACAGCCGCTCACGCCCGTCAATCGGTGAACGCATATTGATGGACCAAGTCGGCTCACCACTCGCTATCCACTGGGCCGTCTCAGGGTTATCAATCTTCCTACCAATGGTAAATTGCTCACCAACAGTAGGGTGCCGCGCAATTAATTTTAAGTCGGAGTCGACCAGTGCAATGCTCTCACCATCATGAACACTCATCTGCTCAAGTGACTCCGCAAAGACTTCAGGAGCAATACTTGAAATCACCACGCCAGTGAAATCGCCGCTCGAACTCTCTAACCGTCGCCCATGGTATAGGTAGTGACGCTGATCATTGGCAGACCAATATAACGGTGTGACTAACTCTTGCCGCTCGCCCTGCTTAAACGTATTAAAAAAACGCGTCTCGCTGATATCCAAGCCAACGTTACGATTGCTGCGAGCACTCGCCAAACTATGCCCTTCTGGCCCGAAGACAGAGACACTGTCAACCATAGGCACATATAAGCTCAGGTTTACTAACGAATGCTGTAACGCCTGGGCATGGCCGCTATCAGGCATGCCCTGTATAGCTAATAGTTCACTGAGGCCAAACAACGCTTGTCCACTTTGTGCAAACACACCCCTTGCCCATTCAGAGACTACATTTGCACGGGCGGTAATACGCGACTCAGCAGCCTCAATTTCTTGCTTATACTGTTCGTGAAGTAACCAGCCAAAGAGCACTGTAGTAACGACAAGCGCCAGCACATAAAATGCAATCACATTTCGCCGCTGTTGGCGGTAATTATTCACTGCATTTAGAGCTTTATTATTTACATCAGTGGAAGTGATGGACATCGCGCAGAGGCCTTATCCAGGTATCCCTTTAGGACACCTGACACAGTGTGATAAAAGAACCAGAACCGATACAGCACATACGCTAACACTTGGTTTCATCTGATAGTGCCGCGATACTTTTGTGATGTATATCAGGTTTTATCGCAATTAATGTGTTTAAAAGTGTGATGATAAGCATCGCCAGTCTGCATACCAAGGAATTGTTATGGCACCGCTTGGCCAAATGAGCGACTACGAAATACGTCTCGTACGTATTTTCAAAACCGTGGTGGAGTGCGGAGGTTTCACTGCTGCTGAAACCGCTTTGGGCATCAGCCGCTCGGCGATTAGCCAGCATATGAATGATTTAGAAGGAAGACTGGGGTTTTCACTCTGCCAGCGCGGGCGTGGTGGATTTAGTTTAACCGAAGAGGGTAAGGAAATTTACCAGGCGGGTTTGACGCTTCTAACGGCTCTTGAAACCTTTAAAAGCGATGTGAACGCGCTACACCATAGCATTAAGGGCGAGCTAAATATCGGTATTACCGATAATTTAGTCACCTTACCCGACATGCACGTTACTCATGCGCTCGCCGAATTAACCGCCCCCCATCATAGCGTCGCCGTTAATATTCATATGGAGCCATCAGATGCGGTGATCCGTGGGGTTATGGATGGCCACTTACACGTAGGCGTAGTGCCGGCAGTTAACCTACCCACGAGCTTGGAAACCCGGTTACTGTATGATGAGCCCTCCTACCTGTACTGTTCAGTGGACCATCCGTTGTTTGATTTGCCCGACGAAGCAATAAGTGCTGTTCAAATCGCTAGCGCTCCCGCCATTGCTCCACGCTACCCTCTGCCAAGTAATGCCCGCCAAGCACATGATACACTCAACCCACAGGCGTCGGCTTCCGACCGCGAAGGTGCTGCGTTTTTAATTCTTACAGGACGCTTTATCGGCTTTCTGCCTGAACACGTAGCCGCCCAGTGGGTAGCGGCAGGCAAAATGCGCGCGCTCCACGCATCCACCCAGCACTACCGTACGCCATTTGTCCTGATCACTCGCCATGACCGCCGCCCCAACCGAGTGGTGAATGCTTTTCTGAGCTTCCTTAAACAGCCAGGATAAAACCTACAACGCCCGGCATTTGGCCGAGCGTTACTTTTCAGTCAGGTCGATATTCTATCAACAGGCACCGCGTAGGGCTGTTTTCAAAAAACTGTTTTATGGCTGTTTTGCCACGTCACTAGCGACCAATGGCACAGGCCCTACCTGGGAAGACGTTGCTAGCATTTGGCTTGCAATATAATAAATAATTGCCCCCAGCGCTGAGCCTGTAAACCAGCCGTAGTTGTAAAACCAGTTCATCGTGCCTGTCAGCAGCGAAACCAACGTAAGTAATACCGGAACACCGAAGGCAATAAACCCCGCAGTATTCACCGCTGGATAGGCGTGGTTATCCATATAGAGGCTTGGTACATCCAAGCGCTGCTTTTTAATCAGGAAGTAATCCACTGCCATAATACCAGCAATAGGACCTAGCAGGCTGGAGTAACCCAGCAGCCAGTTAGAGTACATTTGCTCTAGCGAAGCACCTTGAGTAATCACCCCCGCTTTTTGCAAAAGATCGTAACCCATCAGCAACACACCTACCGCCCCCGTTAATAGTACGCCGCGGGTTTGGTTAATCCATTTGGGAGCGATGTTCTGAAAGTCATTAGTGGGAGACACTATATTAGCGGCGGTATTGGTAGAAAGCGTTGCAATAATAATTAACAGCATCGCTAGCACAACCCAAAAGGGGCTATTGATCATACCGATCAGGTTGACTGGGTCAGCGATTGTTTGTCCCACTAGCGACTCAGAGGCTGCGGTGAGGACCACCCCTAATGCGGCAAAGAAAAACATCGTTAGCGGTAAGCCAATCACTTGCCCAACAATTTGATCTTTTTGGCTTTTGGCAAAACGGCTAAAGTCAGGAATATTCAACGACAGCGTCGCCCAAAAGCCCACCATAGCGGTCAAGCCCGCGAAGAAGTAACCATATACCGAGGCACCCTCAGGGCGTGATGGCGGCTGCGCCAGCAGCTCAGTCATCGACATATGTGGCCACGCCCACATCATCAGCCCGATACCAACGGCAAGTAGCAGCGGTGCCGCTAGTGTTTCCAGCCACTTAATCGACTCTGCCCCACGAATTACCACATAGAGGTTCATCGCGCCAAATACAAAAAAGCCAATCACCTCCCCCACACCGCCCAAGGCTGCCCAGGCAGGAATCAGTGCTGAAAGCAGCAGGTGAATGGCTAAACCACCAAACATGGTCTGAATACCAAACCAACCACAGCCTACAAGTGCACGTATTAAACAAGGCACATTAGAGCCTAAGATACCGAATGAGGAGCGCAATACGACAGGAAAGGGAATGCCAAATTTAGTGCCAGGGAAAGCGTTTAAGGTGAGAGGAATCAGTACGATCACATTTGCCAGCAAGATAGCAAACAGCGCCTCACCCACACTTAATCCGAAGTAGGCGGTTAACACACCTCCTAGCGTATAGGTAGGCACACAAATCGACATACCTACCCATAACGCTGCTATGTTCCATTTGCTCCAGGTGCGCTCGCTAGCCTGAGTGGGTGCGATATCCTCGTTAAAACGGGAACTACCACGCACGTCCTCTTTCACATCAAGTTCAATTAGCCCCTCTTTATCTACCATTTGGGATGTTGAGCCAGTCATTTTTCTCTCCTCAGCAGCGCCGTTGCCCATCGTATTCACGGTATCAGCCATATTCAGAGCAATAAGCATGCCTACTCCAGACCGGGACGACTAACTCATTGATTAAAAAGCTGCCTTAATGGACAACAATATTATTGTTAGCTTGTTATCTTTTTTATTTGTTATCAACCAGTAAAAACTGGCTTAACAAAGCTAGCCCAAAAAAAACATTTGCACCAATACTAACCAACTCAAGGCCTGGTAATTTTTTAAAAAAAGCCAAAGGCAACTGATTTTAAAGGAATAATATTCATATCCAAAATAGTGCAAAGACTCACCAAAAAAGTGAAAACAATGATGCAGAACAACAAAAGCAAGCAAACTCAAAGAGTTAAATGGCATTTATAAATTTTTCACTCACCACTTGCTAAAACCACTAAGCCAGCGATACTTTGAATAAAAGCTGTCTCACCAGTCAGCTTTATAATATTAATTCTCAACTCCTAATAACACTTTAAATAAATAATCAGAGGGAGTGCCTAATGCAGAAGATGAAAATTGGCTTAATTCAAATGGGCCTAAAGACCAGTACAGACCTGGACCCAGCTACGATTCGTGACGCCATGAACGAAGCGCACCTGCCGATGATTGAGCAAGCAGCCGAGCAGGGTGTGCAGGTGCTGTGCTTTCAGGAAGTGTTTAACCAGCCTTACTTTTGCCCCAGCCAGGACGGTAAGTGGTACGCCGCTGCCGAGCGAGTGCCGGAAGGCCCCACCTGCCAAATGATGCAGAAGCTCGCTGCTGAGCATCGTATGGTGATCATCGTACCGATCTATGAAGAGACCGAGACCGGCGTTTACTACAACACCGCCGCAGTGTTCGATGCCGACGGCAGCTACCTAGGCAAATACCACAAAACCCATATCCCTCAAGTGGCTGGTTTTTGGGAGAAATTCTTCTTTAAGCCGGGCCAATCCAACTGGCCAGTGTTCGATACTGCCTACGGAAAAATCGGCGTGTATATCTGCTACGACCGTCACTTCCCCGAAGGTTGGCGGGCGTTGGCGCTTAACGGCGCTGAGGTGATTTTCAACCCCTCCGCCACCGTGGCGGGACTTTCCCAATACCTGTGGGAGCTTGAACAGCCCGCCTCCGCAGCCGCCAATGGCTGCTTTATCGCTGCGATCAACCGGGTTGGAACCGAGGCACCCTGGAATATCGGCGACTTCTACGGCTCCAGCTACATCGTGAACCCCCGCGGCAAAATCGAAGCCCAGGCCAGCGAAACCGAAGACGAGCTGCTGGTGCACGAGATCGATTTGGATATGGTGAGGGAGGTGCGCAACAACTGGCAGTTCTTCCGCGACCGCCGTCCAGAGACCTACACCCGCTTAACCGATGGCGAGTAGCCCTGTTAATAAATCCCCAAAGGAGCTAACAATGAGCCTATTAATCAAGGGCGGCACCGTGGTCACACACGCTGACACCTACCGCGCTGACGTTCTGTGTGTTGACGGTAAAATCCATGCGATTGGCACCGATCTAGATGTCCCTGAAGGGTGTGAGATTGTTGATGCCAGCGACCAACTTGTCATGCCCGGCGGTATCGACCCCCATACCCATATGCAGATGCCTTTTATGGGGGCTGTCGCCAGTGAGGATTTTTACACTGGCACCGCCGCTGCCATGGCAGGCGGCACCACGACAATTATCGACTTTGTGATTCCCAGCCCCGGCCAATCACTGCTGGAAGCCTTTGAAACCTGGCAGGGCTGGGCGGAAAAAGCGGCGACAGACTTCGCTTTCCACGTGGCGATTACTTGGTGGGACGAAAGCGTCAAAGAGGAGATGGGTATCCTGGTGCGGGAGCACGGGGTTAACAGCTTTAAGCACTTTATGGCCTACAAAGGCGCCATTATGGCCACCGACGACATTCTGGTGGAGAGCTTTGCGCGCTGCCTGGAGCTCGGCGCGGTGCCGACAGTACACGCTGAAAACGGCGAGCTGGTGTATCACATGCAGCAAAAACTGTTGGCTCAGGGCATCACCGGGCCAGAAGCCCATCCACTTTCTCGCCCGCCGCAAGTAGAGGGCGAAGCAGCCAGCCGCGCTATCCGCATTGCCACTACCCTGGGGGCACCCGTGTATCTGGTGCATGTTTCCACCAAAGACGCGGTGGATGAGATCGCCTACGCCCGCCAACAGGGCCACCCGGTATTCGGCGAGTGCTTGGCAGGACATTTAGTGATTGATGACAGCGTTTATCAGCACCCTGACTGGGCAACGGCGGCGGCCCATGTGATGAGCCCTCCTTTCCGCCCCAAAGGCCATCAAGAGGCACTTTGGCAGGGCCTGCAATCTGGCAATTTACAAACCACTGCCACCGACCACTGCTGCTTCTGTGAAGAGCAAAAAGCCGCCGGGAAAGATGACTTTACCAAGATCCCCAACGGTACCGCCGGGGTGGAAGACCGGCTCGCCGTGCTGTGGGACGAAGGCGTTAACACAGGCAAGCTCTCGCCCCAGGAGTTCGTCGCGGTGACCTCCACCAACACCGCCAAGATTTTCAACCTCTACCCGCGCAAAGGTGCGATTCAAGTCGGGTCTGATGCGGATATCGTGGTGTGGGACCCCAGCGGCACCCGCACTATTTCCGCCAAAACTCACCATCAGAACGTCGATTTCAACATTTTCGAGGGCAAAACGGTGCGCGGCATTGCCCGCCACACCATCAGCAAAGGCAAATGGGTGTGGCGCGATGGAGAACTACGCGCTGAGCGCGGTGCAGGTCGCTATTTAGAACGCCCGGCCTACCCTGGTGTATTCGAGCTGCTCGCCAAACGTGCCGAGCTTAACGCCCCGGTCGCCGTTAAACGATAACCGGCAATTAATAACGGTTGTTTCTATAGAACAGCGGAGGCTCTACCGTGACTAGCCAACTGAACCATCTACCCAGCGCAAAAGAGGTCGGCACTTACGACCCGCAGACGCTGGAAAGCAACTTTAGTGATCTTCACCCACCGCTAACCCAGCGCCAGGCGATGATCGAAAGCCAGCGCTGCCTTTACTGCTTTGATGCGCCCTGTGTGGAGGCTTGCCCGTCGGATATTGATATTCCTAGCTTTATTCGCCAAATCAGCGAGAACAATATCAACGGCGCGGCGCAAACCATTCTGGAAGCCAATATCCTAGGTGGCAGCTGCGCCCGGGTGTGCCCCACCGAAATTCTCTGCGAACGCAGCTGTGTGCGTAATCACGATGCCGAGTGCCAGCCGGTACTAATCGGCCTGTTACAGCGCCACGCCACCGATAATATGCAGTTCGATAGCCACCCGTTTAAACGCGCCGCCAGTACAGGCCGCCATATTGCCGTCGTCGGCGCTGGGCCCGCGGGGCTCTCCTGCGCTCACCGCCTGGCGATGCTGGGCCATCAGGTAACGATTTTTGAAGCCGAGCAAAAACCCGGCGGGCTGAACGAATATGGTATTGCCCGCTATAAAATGACTGATGACTTCGCCCGCAAGGAAGTGGAATTCTTGCTTGAGATCGGAGGCATCGATATTCAGTACGCCCAGCGCCTGGGCGATAACCTGACTCTCGACACCCTGCGTCACAGGTACGACAGCGTTTTCTTGGGGTTGGGTCTCGGTGCCAGCCGCGCTTTGGGCCTCACTGGGGAGGATGCCCCAGGCCTCATGCCAGCAGTGGATTACATCAAAACCCTGCGCCAAGCCGATGACCTGGGCAGTTTGGCCGTGGCCAAGCGCTGCATTGTGATCGGTGCGGGCAATACCGCCATTGATATGGCCACCCAAATGGCGCGCTTGGGGGCGAGCGAGGTCACGCTGGTCTACCGCCGTGGTGTTGAGGCGATGTCCGCCACCGACCATGAGCAAGAGATCGCCAAAGCCAACGGCGTGCGTATGGTCACCTGGGCGCAGCCCGACGATATTTTGCTGGATGCCCAAGGCCGTGTCGCAGGTATGCGCTTTGCCAAGACCGCCGATCAAGCAGGCAGATTAACCACCACTGGGGAAACTTTTGAAATTACCGCCGATGCCATTTTCACCGCTATCGGCCAGGGCTTTGAGAACGCAAGCCTAAGCGATGCTACTGCTGCCGAGCTCGCTCGCGATGGCGAGCGCATTCACGTCGATGAGATGTTCCAAACCTCACTGCCCAATGTGTACGCGGGCGGCGACTGTGTAAAACCGGGTCAAGACCTTACCGTTCAGGCCGTGCAGCACGGCAAACTGGCGGCTCACGCCATTCATCAAGCACTCGCCGCTAAGCAGGAGGCCGCATGAACACGACATTTTCCACTCCTCTCTCGTTTCCAGGGAAGAAAAATAGCGGCGACAGCGTGGTCAATGGCGTTGATCTGTCGGTGAATTTCGCCGGCATCAAAGCCCCCAATCCATTCTGGTTGGCCTCCGCCCCGCCCACCGATAAAGCCTACAACGTGGTACGCGCCTATGAAGCTGGCTGGGGCGGCGTGGTATGGAAAACCCTTGGCGAAGAGCCGCCTGCGGTGAATGTCTCCTCACGCTACTCGGCCCATTATGGCAAAAACCGCGAAGTGATCGGCTTTAACAATATCGAGCTGATTACCGACCGCTCGCTTGCGATCAATCTTAAAGAGATCACCCAGGTGAAGAAGGATTGGCCTGATCGCGCGCTGATCGTGTCTATTATGGTGCCCTGCAACGAGGAAGCCTGGGCTTATATTCTTCCCTTAGTGGAAGCCACCGGCGCGGACGGTATCGAGCTAAACCTGGGCTGCCCCCACGGTATGCCAGAGCGCGGTATGGGTGCGGCGGTAGGCCAAAACCCCGACCTTATCGAAAAAGTCACCTACTGGTGTAAAAAGCACTACTCCAAGCCAGTGATTGTAAAACTCACGCCCAATATCACCGATATTCGTGTCGGTGCCCAGGCGGCACTGCGGGGTGGTGCCGATGCAGTGTCGCTAATCAATACCATCAACTCGATCACCAGCATCGACTTGGACAATATGGTTGCCAAGCCCACCGTGGGCCATCAAAGCACTCACGGCGGCTACTGCGGCAGCGCCGTTAAGCCTATCGCGATGAATATGGTGGCGGAAATTGCCCGTGACCCAGCGACGCCAACACTGCCGATTTCCGGTATTGGTGGCATTTCCACCTGGAGGGATGCGGCGGAATTTATCGCACTCGGTTCCGGCAGCGTCCAGGTATGCACGGCGGCGATGCTCAACGGTTTTCGCATTGTGGAGGAGATGAAAGATGGCCTCTCCCGCTGGATGGCGGAGAAGGGCTACGCCTCAATTGAGGCGTTTTCCCGCAAGGCGATACCGCAAACCACTGACTGGAAATACCTGGATATCAATTTCAAAACCATCGCCAAGATCGACCAGGATTTATGCATCGAGTGCGGTCGCTGCTATATCGCTTGCGAAGATACCTCTCACCAATCAATTGCCAAACTCACCGAGCAGGACGGAGCCCGCCGCTATGAGGTGATCGAAGAGGAGTGTGTCGGTTGCAATCTGTGTCAGATCACCTGCCCAGTAGAAAACTGCATCACCATGGTGCCCCAAGAGACCGGCAAACCCTTCCTAGCCTGGGATAACGACCCGCGTAACCCATTCCGGGTTGCCTCTTAAGCACCATTTCAACTCCCCCCAACCCGCCGCCCTCAACCTGTGAGGGCGGACGCATTTTACGCAACATGCTGTTCCAGCGCTGAGTGGCGACACGCCACATTTTCCTTGAGAATATGAGAAAATATCGCATATACAATGTTTTCTCATAAAAGGAAGAGCAATGAAGTTCGCTATTACTACCACCGCTATACTCTTAGCAACTGCAAGCGCCACCGCGAGCGCCGGCCAACGTATCGCCACTTTTGATTTAGGTAGTTTGGATACCCTTGACGCACTGGGTTTAAGCGAGCAAGTTGTCGGCGTGCCAAAAGCCAGCTTGCCAAACTACCTTGAGCAGTACGCGGAAGAGACATACACCAATATCGGAGGCCTACGCTCGCCGGATATGGAAGCCCTTGGCGAAAGCGAGCCTACTCTGATTCTCTACACCGGACGTCAGGGCGACTGGGAAGAAGAGCTGGGCGAGATTGCCCCTCTGCTCAACACTAGCCTGCAAGGCGACGACTACCTCGCCGCTTTTGACACTAACGTTCGCGAGCTAGCCAGCCAGACAGGGGCAGAAGCTAAGGCAGAAGAAGCGCTTGAAATCCTACATAACGAGCTAGAAACTCAGCGCGAAGCCCTGAGTAACGCTCCCAGCACTCTGGTAGTGACGCATAACAGCGGCAATTTGATGCTAAACCAACACCCGGTGGTTCACGACGTGCTGGGCGTAAAAGCACTTGAGATGCCGGAGAGTGTCACTTCAGAGACACGCGGCGAGCGCACCTTTACCCCGCTTTCTGCTGAAGCCATTGCTGAAATTGATCCAGAAATCGTGCTGGTTATTGACCGCAGCGCCGCCATTGGCGGTGAGCCAGCCGACACAGATACGCTAGCGCAAACCCTGGCCGAAGCCGGTGCCGAGAACACGCAGGTCATTATGCTAACGCCCGCGTTGTGGTACCTCTCCGGTGGCGGCCTGCAGAGCCTTGCGCTTCAGGTTGAAGAAATCTCGGCGGCACTGAGCTCACCACATAACTAAATTGGCATTCGCTCTCCCTCTCATAACATGGGCTGAGAGGGAGAGCAGCCAAACGACAAGCAAGACGTGTAGGCCTAAAACTCCTCCCACTCGTGATCCGCACTGCTTGTTGATTGGGTTGCCCGAGGTGCGGGGCGAAGTAATGCTTGTTGCGTTTTCGCCGGAATTATTGGCGTGGGTTGAGCAACGGCCTCGCCTTCGACTAAGCGGAAAGAAGCCACAACACTTTCAAGCCGCGCTGCCTGCTCCTCCAACGAACTCGCCGCGGAAGAGGCCTCTTGAACAAGCGCCGCATTCTGCTGGGTCACCTCGTCCATCTGAGAAACGGCTTGGTTAACCTGCTCAATACCTGAACTCTGCTCCTGAGACGCCGCCGATATCTCATCCATAATATCGGTCACGCGACGCACCGAAGAGACAACATCACGCATCGTAGCCCCCGCACTTTCGACTAAAGCCGAGCCTTCTTTTACCTGAGTCGATGATGCATCAATCAGTGTTTTAATCTCTTTGGCTGCATCAGCACTGCGGCTGGCCAAGTTACGTACTTCGCTGGCCACCACGGCAAAACCACGCCCCTGCTCGCCCGCTCGAGCTGCTTCCACCGAAGCATTCAGCGCCAGAATATTGGTTTGAAAAGCGATAGAGTCGATAACACTAATAATATCCGCCACTTTTTGCGAACTATCAGAGATGCCATGCATGGTAGTGATCACCTGCTCAACAACCTCCCCTCCCTGAACGGCCGTACTAGAAGCATCATTCGCGAGCGAGCTTGCCTGGCGCGCATTATCAGCGTTTTGTTTTACCGTTTGTGTTAATTGTTCCATGCTTGCCGCCGTCTCTTGTAACGAGGCAGCCTGCTCTTCCGTCCGCGATGACAGATCCGCATTGCCACTAGCAATTTCCCGCGCACCGATATGAATCGAGCCACTGCTATCGCGTACCTCGGAAACGGTCTTCGCCAAACCACTCTGCATATGCTGCATGGCACTAAACAGTTTGCCAATCTCATTACGGCCACGGTCGCTTACCTGACCGGAAAGATCATTTTTAGCAATACGCTCAAAATGCAACACAGCCTCGTCCAGCGGTTTAACGATAGAGCTCACCATAGCGATACGCACAAATAGAACAACCATCACAGCGATGATAAGCGCTGCAAGCTCAATGTAACCAAAAAGCTGCATCTCACTCTCATAGCTGGTCACCAACTGATTATTTTGATCAGCCAAATGATCATTAAAAGCAGTACTTGTGTCCATAAACTGCCGGTTCAATGCACTCGTTAGCTCTCTTAAAGAGCGAAAGCGAGCATCATCTCCTACCTGTAATGCATCGCCTTGCGCTACCAGTCCCTGCTGAACCATATTGTTAAAAGCTGTAATCACCGCATCGGCAAATTCAGGCTGTGTAGCGCGGGGATCATTTGCCTCAAAGGCTGCAAAGTAATTCTGGGCCCCTTGCTGCATAGCTTGCGCTTGAGATAAGTAATCACGGGCTAAGCTGGCGTCACCTTCATAGGACGCAATGAAACTGTTCGTATAAAAAAGCTGGGCATAGGCTACCGAACGCTGACTACGGTTCAGCGGCAGCATCTGATCTGCTGCGCGGTCAAGCTCAGACATTGAAGCCGCGCCTCTTTCACCTGCCTGGTAACCGAGAAACGCAATGATTATTATCAGCAGTGAAAAAATGGCTAGAACAAGAGTTAGGCTCAGTTTCACTGAGATATTACTAAGCGTTCGATTCATATGGGCCCTCCGGGGCTGGTCTACTTAATGTCGGCATATTGAAACTTTCTAATTAACCATGACTTAAAACAGAAAATCAGGATTCAATCAGCCAACATCCTTCAACATGGAGAGCTATCTATCGGCGATAAAGATGGGAGCTTTAGCCTTATCTTAAAAAGATTAAACAATCTAACCAATCAAACAAAAAAACATCAAATAAGAATCATAACAATAAAGAATTATTCAAAAAAATCGTAAACCTCACCTCCTTAGCCAATCATAAATTGATCAAGATCACCGATAATAAGTAATACCTTATAAATGAGAACTAATAGAAATAGAGTAACCGAATCCCATCATCAACCTGTCTCATCACAAAACTGTCCCATCACAAACTATCCCATCACAAACTATGTAGGGCCGAACTGGTGCAACCATCTGGTTGCTGCACCATTTATATACTGCGCCGCACAATCGGCGGTGTGGTTCCTACCTATCATCACATCGAGGTCGCTTTATCAAGCGCATGAAAGTCAATGCTTTATGAAATCAAATAAGCGATTTTGGCACACAACCTGCAGCGTACTCATCACCTGAGCCAACGTAGGTTCAGTGACAAAACGATGAACAAACAGACAACGGCGTCTGCAACAGTCTTCATACGATTAGATGAAGACGCGATTGCAGACGCCGTTTTGGCGTTTTAAAAGGCGTTTTTAAACCATTCTTTATTAAAAAATGTTTTATCAAACAGCACTTTAAACGAAAGGTACCGTGCAATGAGCAAAAAAATCTCTCACTCCCCTGAACGCCGTCACTTTCTCAAAAGCTCTGCAACCATCGTCGGTGGCTCGGCACTGCTTAGCAGTCTGCCGGTTAGCTGGGCTTTTGCTAATGGAGCACCAGAAACCACTGCGGCAAAGCTAGGTTTTATTGCCTTAACGGATGCGGCGCCGCTATTTGTGGCCGATGAAAAGGGATTTTTTGCCAAGCATGGCATGACCGATGTGGAAGTGCTTAAGCAGTCTTCCTGGGGTACTACACGCGACAACCTAGTGCTAGGTTCACAGCGTAATGGTATTGATGGGGCACATATTCTTACCCCCATGCCCTATCTCATCGCCAGTGGTGCTATGACGCCCAACAACATACCAGTGCCGATGAGTATTTTGGCGCGCTTAAACCTTAACGGCCAGTGTATTTCGGTGGGTAGCGAGTACGCGGACTTAGAGGTAGCCCTGGATACCAGTGAATTTGCCCAGGCGCTAGCCACCAAACGCAGTGGTGGTAACGAGGTAAGCGCCGCCATGACCTTCCCTGGCGGCACCCACGATATGTGGATTCGCTACTGGATGGCGGCTGGTGGCATTAACCCCAAACGGGATATTTCTACTATCACTATCCCCCCCGCCCAAATGGTCGCCAATATGCGGGTGGGCAGCATGGATACTTTTTGCGTCTGCGAGCCGTGGAACCAGCAGCTAATCAACCAAGGAATCGGCTATACCGCCAACACCACCGGCGAGTTGTGGAACGACCACCCTGAAAAAGCCTTCGCTATGCGCAGCGACTATGTGGAAGCCAACCCGAATGCCACCAAAGCGCTGCTGATGGCCATTATGGAAGCCCAAATGTGGTGTGAAGATGCCGCCAACCACGAAGAGATGGCACAGATTTGCTCACGCCGCCGCTGGATTCACGCCCCCTACGCTGACCTGATTGATCGTATTCAAGGCAACTTTGATTACGGCACCGGTCGGGTGGTCGAAAACCATCCGCACATGATGCGCTACTGGGATAAACACGCCTCTTACCCCTACAAAAGCCACGACCTGTGGTTTTTGACCGAAAACAAACGCTGGGGCTACCTCCCCCAAGATTTTGATAGCACTGCGCTAATCAACCAGGTCAACCGTGAAGACCTATGGCGCGAAGCTGCGGATGCGTTGGGCGTTGCTTCTGCCGATATTCCTGACACCACTTCCCGAGGTGTTGAGACGCTATTTGATGGCAAGGTCTTCGACCCTGAAAACCCACAAGCCTACCTCGACAGCCTCGAGATCAAGGCACTGGCATAACCTGCTACGTGCTGCCTGGGAGACTTACTATGAACACATCAACACGCTCTGACACATTGGCCAAGACAATGTTTAGCATTGGCCCCTCATTGCTGTGCCTTCGCGATACACTGGTACAAAAGGTCCTGCCGCCGGTGGTTATTCTGGCCCTGTTAATGGGCATTTGGGAAATTCTCTGTTCCTCCCCCACCGCTTCACTACCCGCCCCTTCCCAAGTCATCAGTGACACTTGGGAATTAATCATCAACCCGTTTTACGACTACGGCGGCAACGACAAGGGCATGGGCTGGCAGATACTCGCCAGCCTGGAGCGTGTCGCTTATGGCTACCTGCTGGCGGTGGTAGCAGGGATTAGTCTGGGCGTGCTGGTGGGCCAATCCACCTGGGCGTTACGTGGGCTAGACCCAGTGTTTCAGGTACTGCGCACCGTACCACCATTGGCTTGGCTGCCAATCTCGTTGGCTGGCTTTCAGGACAGTACACCCTCGGCAATTTTCGTTATTTTTATCACTGCTATCTGGCCAATCATCATTAACACCTCAGTAGGGGTGCGTAATATTCCTGAGGATTATCGCAACGTGGCGCGGGTCATTCGCTTAAATGGCTACGAATATTTCACCCGCATTATGCTACCTGCCGCTGCGCCCTATATCTTCTCCGGCCTGCGGATTGGTGTCGGCCTCTCTTGGTTGGCGATTGTGGCCGCTGAAATGCTGATTGGCGGTGTCGGTATTGGCTTCTTTATCTGGGATGCCTGGAACGCCTCCATGCTCAGCGACATTGTATTGGCGCTGGTCTACGTAGGTATCGTCGGTTTCTTCCTTGATCGCATCGTGGCCTTTATAGGCAACCTTGTTACTCGTGGCACCACTCAAAGTTAATCGAAGGGAGTTTTGATCATGGCGGCTCATTATTTAAGCGTCGAGCAGGTTGAGATGACCTTTGAAACTAAAGGCGCAACCACCAATGTATTAAAAGAGATTAGCCTAGGTGTCGAGCGCGGCGAATATATCTCGATTATTGGCCACTCAGGGTGCGGTAAGTCGACCCTATTGAACATCATTGCTGGATTAACTGAGTCTACCTCAGGCGCAGTCATTCTCGATGGTAAAGAGGTCAATGCGCCAGGCCCAGATCGCAGCGTCGTCTTTCAAAATCACTCGCTGCTGCCCTGGTTAACGGTGTATGAAAACGTATCGCTGGCAGTAAACAAAACCTTTGCCCGCAGCAAAAGCAAAACCGAGCGCCACGAGTGGATTTTAAAAAACCTTGAAATGGTTGGCATGTCCCACGCGCTTAACAAACGTCCTGCAGAGATTTCTGGCGGCATGAAGCAGCGGGTAGGCATTGCCCGCGCGCTCTCCATGGAGCCAAAAGTGCTACTGTTGGATGAGCCCTTTGGGGCCCTAGATGCACTCACCCGCGCCCATCTTCAGGAAGAGGTCATGCGTATTCAGGACGAACTAGGCAATACGGTGATTATGATAACCCACGATGTGGACGAAGCCGTGTTGCTATCTGACCGTATTGTAATGCTCACCAACGGCCCTTCGGCACGCATTGGCGAAGTTCTCAATATCGACCTACCGCGTCCGCGCAACCGTATCGCACTGGCGGATGATGCTAAGTACAACCACTACCGCCAGGAAGTGCTGCGATTTCTCTATGAGAAACAGCGCAAGGTGGAAAGCCTCGCGGAGCACCGGGAAAAAGCAGCTCCCATCAGCTCCGCCAAAAAGGCGCATGCTTAGGCACATTATTTACTCTTTCCCTCAGTACCCTCTTGGCCGCCTTTACAGGGCGGTTTTTTATTTATCAATGCAAATCACCACAGGTTGGCGCATATTTTGCCTATCAGTGTTGTAGCCATGGAGTTTCCTTTCATCCCTAACTCACTAGGTGAAATGCCACCATGAACCAGTCTGATTATCCTCTCAGTGAAGTACCTATTAGCGCCCGCAAGGGCCTTCTTTCCACCTCAGCCGTACTACTCGGCTTCACCTTTTTCACTGCCACCATGTGGGCCGGAGGTTCGCTTGGCCAAGCTTTCTCCATTGGTCAACTGCTTTGGATCATTCTTGTCGGCAACCTGCTGCTGGGAGTCTACGCAGCAACGCTTGCTTATATCGCCTGTAAAAGCGGGCTAAACTCGGTGCTCATGGGACGCTTCTGCTTCGGTGAAAAGGGCAGCAAGCTCTCCGACTTTATCCTTGGCTTTACCCAGATTGGCTGGTACGCCTGGGGTACGGCGACTATTGCACTGGTGTTGGTGCGCACCACAGGGATGCCGGAGTGGCTGGAAATCCCCTTAATGGTGCTATTTGGCTTTGGTTTCTGCGTTACCGCCATGGTTGGCTATAAAGGCATGGACTGGCTCTCGCGCTTTGCTGTCCCCGCTATGATGCTGTTTATCTTGATTAGTCTGTTTACCGGGATAGTGGACGCACGCGGCTTCGCTGGACTAAACCAGCAAACGCCAACAGAAAGCATGAGCGTAGCGGCAGCGATTACCGTCATTATCGGCACCTTTATCAGCGGCGGCACCCAAGCAACTAACTGGAGCCGTTTTGCTAAAACGCCAAAAATTGCGGTCATCGCTACCCTGGCAGCCTTTTTTGTCGGTAACGGCTTAATGGTGCTGACCGGCGCACTAGGCACCATGGTTTATCAACAAGCGGATATCGTAGATGTGTTGATCGCCCAGGGGCTCGTCAGCATCGCTGTGCTGATGCTGTTTCTGAATATCTGGACCACCCAAGACAACACCATCTACAACTTTGCCGTAGCGGGCTGCAATTTGCTGCGTACCGAGAAGCGCCGCTTAGTCACCGTTGGCGGCGCAGCGACTGGAACCGTGCTGGCGATAGGCGGCATGTATAACCTACTGATTCCCTTTCTGGTGCTGCTAGGTACTTTTATACCGCCAATGGGTGGAGTGATCATGGCCAACTTCTGGCTTAAGCATAAAGGCCGCTACCCCGCGCTAGAGTTTGCACAACTGCCGGATTTCAACCGCCGAGGTTTAGCCGCTTATGCATTAGGCGCAGGGGCTGCTTACTTCTCCCCACTACTACCACCGCTGGTGGGTGTGGCAGTGGCCGCGGGAAGCTACGCCGTGTTGCTTCGTTTAAACCACGCTACGCTGAGCGATAACCTTCCTTCAATCGCCAAACAATAAGTGAGTCCTTTTTAATATGCGCATGCAGATCATTAATGCTCGCCTACGCCAGCGTCCTGAACTTTATCGGCTCGAGATAGACAACGGCACGTTCACTGCGATAACTGCCCAAGATACGCCACTCAAGGCAAGTGAGGGGCAAATTGATGCAGGCGCCAAGCTACTGTGCGCGCCATTTATTGAGCCACATATTCATCTTGATGCCGCTCTGACCGCAGGCGAGCCAAGCTGGAATCAGAGTGGAACATTGTTTGAAGGCATTGAGCGCTGGGGCGAGCGTAAGCCCATGCTGACAGAAGCGGATATTCGCGAGCGGGCCCTAAAAACGCTCAACCTGCTCATCGGTAATGGCGTTCAATTTGTGCGCACCCACGCTGATACCAGCGACCCCAGCTTGATTGGGCTTAAAACCCTGTGCACCTTGCGCGATGAACTAAAGGATAAGATTGATATTCAGGTCGTGGCTTTCCCTCAGGATGGTTTGCTCTCCTACCCCGGCGGCGACAAGCTGATGGAAGAAGCGCTAGAGTTCGGCGCTGACGTAGTCGGTGGCATTCCTCACTTTGAATACACCCGCGAGCTGGGTGTCGCTTCCATGAAGCGGGTCATCGAGTTGGCGATCAAATATGACCGTTTGGTGGACGTACACTGCGATGAGATCGACGACCCCAACTCGCGTTTTCTCGAAGTGCTGGCCTGCGAATCCCTGTTTAACGACTTAGGCAGCCGCGTTACCGCTAGCCACACCACAGCAATGCACTCCTACGATAACGCTTACTGCTCCAAGCTATTCCTGTTGCTCAAGCGCTCAGGTACCAACTTTGTCTCCTGCCCAACCGAGAGTATTCACCTGCAGGGCCGCTTTGATACCTACCCAAAACGCCGCGGCGTGACCCGTGTGAAAGAATTGAATGCAGCGGGTATTAACGTCTGTTTTGCCGAAGACTCCATCTTCGACCCCTGGTACTCGCTAGGTAACGGTAAGCTGTTAAGAACGCTGGATTTCGGTCTACATATCTGCCAAATGATGGGCTATCAGGATTTCAGCCAGGCACTATCGCTGATTACCGATAACAGCGCCCGCGCACTCAATGTTGAGGAGCGTTACGGCATTGAGGTAGGCAAACCCGCCAGCTTCAACCTGTTAGACGGCGAAGATGACTACAGCGTGCTGCGCACCCAAGGTGAGGTACTGCTTTCGGTACGCCACGGAGAGATCATCATGCAGCGCGAGCCTGCAAAGATTACGACACCCCCGTGGCTTGGCTTTTAGAAAAAGCGTAATATAGCCGGGCTGATATTCAGCAAAGTTCTCAGGGCGGGGTGAAAGTCCCCACCGGCGGTGATGGTGGCTTACTACATGTTTGCCATCTAAGCCCGCGAGCGCTCAAGATTGTTGTTTTTTTATTGCAGCTTCTTGAGGTCAGCAGATTCGGTGAAAAGCCGAAGCCGACGGTGATAGTCCGGATGAAAGAGAACGGCACCTTAGACAGGCAACTTCAAAAGTGGCTTAAGCCATCTTTTTTGTTTGCCTGGCGACCGGTTCCGCGTGCCCTGATTCTGGTACAACTTATCCAAGAGAATGACCATGAATCAGACATTTCCGCTTACGTTTTCAACCCACACCACGTCTCAACGCATCGCGTTTATTCAAGGCCACTGGCATCAAGATATTGTCGAGAGGGCCTATGAAGCATTTATCGCTGAAGTAGAACGCTGCGGTCTTAACGCCGAACAAGTGGACATCTTCACCGTATCAGGTGCTTACGAGATACCTCTACAAGCAAAAGTGCTCGCCGAGAGTGGTTGCTATGGCGCCATTGTAGGTGCAGGCTTTGTGGTCGATGGCGGTATTTATCGTCACGACTTTGTTGCCCATGCGGTGATTGATGGCTTAATGCGCGTGCAGTTAGATACCCAAGTACCGGTGATCTCCGCCGTCTTAACACCGCACCACTTCCATGAACACAGTACCCACCACGACTTCTACACCCAGCACTTTGTTACCAAAGGGAAAGAAGCCGCTCAGGCGTGCCTAAACACCATGGAAAATCTGCATGGAGCACGCAAGCTTAGCAACACTTGATCCTCTATTGTTTAAGCCCGGCTCCACGCCGGGCTTGGCAAGCATAGTAGATAAATAACGCTAACAACCGCAGTTACTAGCAATCGCGCCAGGTAAACTCCCCTGCTGCTCACCTGTTTGAATAGGGTGTTGGTCACGGCGCCAAAAATCCAGCCCTCCCAGTAGCTCTTTTACTGTCAGCCCTGCGCTCGCCAGCTTCCATGCCCCTTTGGTTGAGCCATTACAGCCGATACCATCGCAGTAAGTGATATAAACCCTTGTGTTATCTAACTCAGCCAAATGCTCAGGCGTCATCTCCTTGTGCGGTAAACTGATCGCCCCAGGGATATGCCCTGCGCAGTAGTGTTCAAAGCTACGGGTATCGATCACCACAATATCCTTAATGCCATTAGCCAAATCCTGCGCCACATCCCAAGCATCAGTGTGATAGCAGAGCTTGTCATACATCATAGCTGCCATTGAGGTGGGCTTGGCGGGAGGAAACTCCAGCACTGCAGAGTGATCTTCATTAACCATCGTTTGCCCCTTATTTAGTATCCAGCAAGTAACCGTAAAACGCCGTATTGCGCTGCCAACCTAGCGACTCATACAGATGCTGGGCACGTTCATTCTCTACCTGAGTCATTAATATCAAACGTGCCACACCATGATCATAAGCCAGCTGCGTGGCGGCCTCCATTAGCGCTCTGCCGGTACCCTTATCGCGACATTCCGGCAGTACAAACAGATCGTTTAACGTCCAACGGGCATTCAAACCCACTGTGGAGACCCCGGGGTAAAGCTGTACAAAACCAGTGAGCGCTCCTTCACTGTTCTCGCTAACCAGAATGAATGAATCCCCTAGCCCCATGCGTTGATCTAAAAAATCACGCGCTGCTTGAATATCACTCGGCTGCTGATAGAACTGACGATAGCCATCAAGTAAACCACTGAGTGCTTCCAAGTCATTGAGTACCGCTGCACGAACGTTAACCATAACGACTGCTCCATGTGGGTGGTGATTTAACACAGCTTGCCGCTATAGTGGTCTATGATAAAGAGCCACTTATCACTAAATTAAGGGAACCAGTGAGACGACGTGATGCGGCTAGCGACTGGATTGCCGAGGCGCTTGCGCTAAAACTAACTGAGACTGGAAAAGCTACGCTTGTTCAGCAGCTTTACTGCTCGCTTAAGGAGTGGATTCAACACGGTGAATTGACGGCTGGCGATGCGCTTCCCTCTTCCCGCTATCTAGCCCTTTCCTTGGGTATTAGTCGCAATACGGTACTTGCCGCCCTGGACCGACTATTGGCGGAAGGGTTACTGATTGCCCGCCAGGGAGCTGGGCTCTACGTCGCAGATCTACCCACGCTGTTAACAAGAGACGAACGTCCTCCCCCGTTACCTGTTCGCTACTCAAAGCGGGGCATGACACTGTTAGCACTAAGCGGAACACTAAGCTATGGCCATCGTGCCTTTGCTCCTGGCGTCCCAGCACTCGACCTATTTCCCCGCGAGCAGTGGCAACGTCTTTTGCGGCGTCACTATCACCATGCAAAGGTGTCATGGCTAGATTATCAAACCAGCGGTGGGCTACCTGAACTCAAAGCTGCCCTGTGCGACTATTTACGGCTCTCCCGCTCGGTGCGCTGCCAGCCAGAACAGATCGTGATTACCCAAGGGGCCCAACAGGCATTCGAGCTGATTACTCAGTTACTCACCGACCCTGGGGATTCGGTTTGGATGGAAGAGCCAGGTTACGGTGGGGCCCAGGCCTGCTTTCTGGCCTCAGGATTGACGGTAACGCCCATCCCCGTGGATCAAGAAGGGCTAAACCCTTCACTTACTTCTAAGAATGCGCCAGCGCCTCGGCTCATTTATGTGACACCGTCCCACCAGTACCCCAGCGGAGTAACAATGCCAGTACCCAGACGGCTGGCGTTACTTGAGCATGCTACTCACACTGGTAGCTGGATCATTGAAGATGATTATGACAGCGAATTTCGTTACGACACGCCACCCACGCCTTCCTTACAAGGCCTCTCCGAGCAGTCATCGGTTATCTATGTGGGTACCTTCAGTAAAGTGCTCTATCCCGGCTTACGCTTAGGCTATTTGGTACTGCCCGACACGCTTGCCGAAGACTTCAGGTGCGCCCATGCGCGGCTGCACCGCGAAGGTAACTACCCTGTCCAATCAGCGCTTGCTGAGTTTATTGCCAATGGGCATTTTACGCGTCACATCAACCGTATGAGAGCCGCTTATCGCCAGCGCCAAGCCTGCTTGCGCGCAGCATTAGCACCAGCAGTGGCCGCCGGGCTTCGACTCTCTGGCGGCCATGCGGGTATGCACTTGGTAGCCGAACTCGATACTATTGAGGTGGAGGAGAGTCTTGTTAAGCACGCCAATGACGTGGGTATTACGCTTTCGCCTCTCTCTCGTTATTACCTTGCTGAGAATAAGCGCCCTGGTTTAGTACTTGGCTATGCAGGCTCAACGGAAAACGAGCTTTTGACAGCAGGTGCATGGCTAAGTGAGGCATGGCAGAGGCTGCGCCACTAATGAGTGTGTAGCGTGTGAAGCCGAACATCGACCACGCCATCATAGGATGTGCTTCCGACGTATTCTCTGGAAGCCTTCTTGTAGTAGTGTATCTTTCTTTACAGACTTATCTATAAACCAAACGGAAAGGGAACTCACCTTCCCTATGGGGTTAATGTGGCTCAATCGCTCTCTTCGCACACAGAATCCCGCGCTTCGATATGGAAGGCATGGAGCGTGCACATCTTTACCGCCAGCGGTGTACTGCTTGGCACGATGGCGCTGCTTGCACTGATCGATAATAATCCAGTCGCCTGCCTGCTCTGGCTGGGTGCTGCAATGATGATTGATGGCATTGATGGTACTCTGGCGCGCAAATATGAAGTGAAAACCATACTGCCCCATTTCGATGGCTCAACCCTTGATATGGTCATCGACTATCTGACCTGGGCCTTTATTCCTGCCCTTTTCATCTATTACTTTATTGACTTGCCGACCAATTTTGCACTGTTTGCAGTGTTCATTATTCTGCTGTCATCAATGTTCTGCTTTTGTAACGTCGATATGAAAAGCCAGGATAATTACTTCGTAGGCTTTCCTGCCGCCTGGAATATCGCCGCCGCCTACTTCTATATTCTCGATTTCCCGCCGTTCATCACCTTTGCCACTATTGTGCTCCTGGCCATTCTTACCGTTACGCGGATGAAGTTTCTTCACCCCTTTCGAGTCCGCCTATTCATGCCACTCAATATCGCCGTCACGCTGGTATGGTGCGCATGTACTACCTCGCTAGTGCTTTCCAGCCCCGAGCATGCAGTCTGGGCATTATGGGGATGGGGAATTACATCGGCTTATTTCATCGGCATGTGCCTGTGGCGTACCGCCCAGGAGTGGTTCAATTGATAGGTGACTAGCTAATGGCCAACGACTTTATCGCCCCTGATGGGCTCCCCCGCTGCCAGTGGTGCGGCGGTGCGGCGGAATTTCTGCCCTACCATGATAACGAGTGGGGTTTCCCGGTAGACGATGATCAGAGGCTGTTCGAGAAGCTCTGCTTGGAGAGCTTTCAATCAGGCTTAAGCTGGCGCACCATTCTCAATAAACGCGAGAACTTTCGCGCTGCTTTTCACCACTTCGATTTCCACCAAGTCGCTCTCTTTAGCGAAGAGGATGTGCAGCGCTTGCTTCAAGATGCAGGCATTATTCGCCACCGAGGAAAAATCGAAGCGACTATCAACAACGCCCAACGTGCAAAGGAGATGGTCGAGCAGGAAGGCTCGCTGGCGGCGTTCTTCTGGCGCTATGAGCCTACCGAATCAGCAACGCCACAAACTCAGACTACCTCGCCCGAATCCATCGCCCTTGCCAAGGAGTTAAAAAAACGTGGCTGGAAATTTTTCGGCCCCACCACCGCTTTTGCCTTTATGCAGGCCATGGGGTTGCTCAACGACCACTCGCTAAATTGCGTTACGCGTCAAAGGGTAGAACAAGCGCGGCAGCAGTTTCAGCGGCCCTATTAGATAAAGTCGAAGTAAACACACAACCTATCGTTATTACTTCAGCACCACCTCATGCGCCTGTACCTCCTCCACCATTTCGGTGGCCAGCATCCCTATCGTTCTCACAGCATCTTCGATAGCAGGAGTAAGCGTAAACGCGTAGTTAAGACGCAGACATTGGCGGAACTTGCCCGAGGCTGAAAACAGCGAGCCCGGCGCCACGTGGATAGCATGCTGTGCCAAGCGTTCATTGAGGCGCACGCAGTCCACCGCCGCGGGTAACTCAACCCATAGCAAGAAACTGCCTTGGGGGAAGCTGATACCTGAACCCTTAGGAAAGTAGCGCTGAACCCAGCTGATCATGATATCGCGCTGGCGCTGATACTGGCGGGTGGCGTAGCGAAGGTGGCGCTCGTAGTGGCCTTTAGCGACGAACTCCGCCACTGCCAGCTGCGGCATTGTAGCCGAGGCACCGGTGGAGACGTACTTCATATGCAGGGCCTGATCGCGGTAGCGGCCCGGTGCCAGCCAGCCCACCCGCAGGCCTGGGCCCACCGTTTTGGAAAAGCCGCTACACAGCATCACACGCCCGTCATCGTCGAAGGATTTCACCGTGCGCGGCCTGGGCAAGGTAAATGATAAATCGCCGTAGATATCGTCTTCGATAATCGCCACATCAAAACGTTGGGCAAGTTGAAACAACGACCGCTTGCGTGCTTCAGGCATGGTGTAACCCAGCGGGTTGTTGTATGTGGGCGTGACCTGTATCGCGCGGATTGGCCACTGCTCCAACGCTAGCTCCAGAGCTTCCAGGCTAATGCCAGTTTGCGGGTCGGTGGGAATTTCCAGCGCTTTCAAGCCGTTGGCTTTGAGAATCTGCATGGTGCCGTAGAAGCTGGGCGAATCAACGGCCACGACGTCGCCAGGCTGGGTTAGCGTGCGCAGTGAAATGGCCAACGCCTCCTGGCAGCCGGTGGTGACCATAATGTCATCCGGATGCAGCAAGCAGCCAGAGGCGATCGCCAGCCGTGCCACCTGTTGGCGCAGTTCGGGGCTACCGTTCAATTTATCGTAATTGAAACCGTTTAAGTCATTGCCGCGATGCAAACCAGAGAGGATTTTCGACAATGGCTTAAGCGTTTCATAAGCCAGATTCGGCACGCCACGACCTAGTAGCAGGCGACTATCATCACGCTGAGTAGCGACTAGCTCTAATACTTGATCCCACTGAGAAATATCCAATGGCCGTTGGGCAGGACGAGAGACCGATGGCAGCACCGATGGCACCCGGCTAGGCAGTACAAAGTAGCCAGACTTAGGCCGCGACTCAATCAATGCCACATCCATTAGTTGGCGGTAGGCCTCCTGGGCTGTAGAAATGCTGACATCCAGCTCCTGGCACACCGCACGAATAGAGGGCAAGCGATCACCTACACGGTAAATACCGTGCTCGATGCGCTCGCGCAAAATGCTGGCGACTTCTTCATAGCGTGTCATGACACTCACCCTAATGCAGCCTGATAACGATACAGATGACCTCTACATCGGCCATACAGAGGCATAACACGCCCTTCTGTATCCTAAAAACATTAAACTCTATATCTGTATTCAAATGATAGCACTGAGTAATCTGGTTGGGCATATAACACGGAGGATTAGCCATGCCACGCTTCAGCCTCACTCAGCTTCGTTATCAGCTAAGATCTCAACTGCGCCAGTACCGCCACTACCGCCGTAGCCGCCGTCAGCTATTGGCTCTGGATGACCGACTACTTGAAGATATTGGCATCAACCGTGCAGAGGCGCTAAAAGAGGGTCATAAAGTGTTTTGGCAGCACGCACCACTTAACAAGGACTGATATGAAAACCGCTGAGTATTACTTGCTGGACGTCTTTACCGCCCAGCCGTTTACCGGCAACCCTTTGGCCATCTTTCTTGAGGCCGATGAGTTGACAACCAGTACCATGCAGGCGATGGCCAATGAGCTTAACCTTGCTGAAACGGTGTTTTTGAGTGCTGCTACTGGGCCAAATCACTACCCCATGCGCATATTTACCCCTACTGAGGAGCTACCTTTTGCTGGCCACCCCACAGTGGGCACTGCGCAGTTGCTAGCACAGCTGAAGCTAGTGAGTCCTACGCAAACGTTAGTACTGCAGCCCCCCATCGGTGAGTTAGCGGTAAATTATGAACAAGGTAGAGCAACCTTTACCACTGCCCAGCCCACCATAGTTTCAGACAGCACTTTTGATCGTATCACTGCCGTTGAGCTGCTGGGACTGGACATTCACCAGGTTATTGGTGACCCCGTGCTGTCCTCCTGCGGGCTACCTTTTCACTTGATTGAACTCACCGACGTAGCTGCATTAGAGAGCGTTCATATCTCGACGACCACCTGGGCAAGTGCTGTCGCATCCAGCAGCGCCGAACAGGTATATCTATATGTGATAGAGCAGACCAATGGAGCAGAAACAGTGGTTAAAAGCCGCATGTTCTGTATGCACACCAGTATCTGCGAAGACCCCGCCACCGGCAGCGCCGCAGCAGCATTAACCGGCTACTTGGCAACACTTCAGCCGAACACCTTGCAATGCACAATTCATCAGGGTGTTGAGATGGGCCGCCCCAGTGTTATCTACACAGCAGCAAATGGCGGTATCAAACCCGGCTTTGTGCAGGTTGGCGGTAACGCAGTGGTAGTGGGTAAGGGAGAGTTTTACCTAGAACAGTAACCAAAAGCTGAAACAAAAAAGAGTGCCCACGATATCGCGGACACTCAGCATCTGTTCTCAGTTGGCTAACGTTATGCTGCCTGTACCTCAATACGGCGGGTACGGTGGCTATCTTTCTTGGGCAGCGTTAGCGTCAGTACGCCGTTGACGAGAGTGGCGCTAATGGCATCACTGTCCACTTCGTGACTGAGGTTAAAACGCCGCGCAAAACGCTGGCCGCGAACCTCGGCGTGCAGCGCGCTCAGCCCTTCAGGCATATTCAGCGCTATCTCACCCTCCAGGCTTAACACGTTGTTGTCGAGTTCTACTTTAAGCGTCTCGTTGGTGACGCCGGGCATAGAGTGATGCGGGTCAATGAATCTACCGGAGCACTAACTCGCCGTGCTGATGCCAACTACGGCTTTGACCGGCGCGTACAGTACACCGCCTGGGATACCACAGGTAGCGCCACTCTGGCAGGTATGCGCCACGACTTCACCATCGGTGTAGATCATGAGCGCCAGCAGGATTATCTGGCCGAGGTGTATCGCGGCACAGCGGTGAGCGATCAGAATATATACGACATCAGTTACGGCGGCCTTAACCTGGATAGCAATAGCCTCAGATGAAGTGAGCACTACCGGGGTGTATGTGAGTGACCGCTGGCACCTTAACGAGCGCTGGATACTGGGGCTAGGTGGGCGTTATACCCACTATGAACAACTCGGCGGCCGCGGACAGAACTTCATCACTGAGACCGATATTAGCGACAATATCTTCCTACCGTCGGTCAGCTTGCTGCATCGTCTAACCCCAGAGACCTCCGTTTACGCTAGCTACAGTGAGGCCTTTGTGCCCAATGGCGCCGACAGCGATACAGGGCAAACGCTAGACCCGGAGCATAGCAAGGGCAGTGAAATTGGGGTGAAGCATCTATGGAACGACCAACTATCGCTAGCCGTTGCACTATTTGATATCCGCAAAGAGAATATTGCAGTCTCTGACAACGGTGTCACCCGCACAATAGGCGAAGCAGGCTCCCAGGGTGTGGAGCTAACGATCTCCGGTCAGTTAACCGATCAGTTATCGCTATTGGGGTCTTATGCTTATACCGACACTGAAGTGCTAAAAGACACCGCTGGCACTCAGGGCAACCGGCTCAGCAACTCCGCACGCCATACCGCCAACCTTTACTTAGCTCACGACCTAACCACTGCACCAGAACTGGGTAACTGGCGTGTGGGCGGCGGTGTACGCTACGTGGGTAAACGCGAAGGCGATGCTAACAACAGCTTTCAGCTAGACGCTTATACCGTCGCCGATGCGTTTATCGGCTGGGATACCCCCTGGCTGGGCGACAACCTGCACCTGCAGCTCAATGCCAAGAACCTATTTGATACTACTTACTACCCTTCAAGCGGCGGCAACACGCGGGTAGTAGTCGGCAATCCACTGGAAGTTAGTCTTCAGGCGTCGGTGAGGTTTTAGTACTCCTCCATTGGCTAACGGCTTAGTCAGCCGCTGTTTACCAGCGGCTGATGTTCTATCCATCGCGGATCATTAGTCAATCACGCATGATTAGCATCTCAGTCAGTATTAACTCCCCCCGGTTTTACCTTCCCCCACTGGCCAACCCCTTCCGCAATTAAGCTTAACTGGCGAACCACCAAGGCACCGGTCTCTTCATTGCCACCGGTTAGTTGCCGACGTTGGAACTCACGTTTGATATCTGCCCAGCGCTGTTTTTCCTCTTCGCTTAAGGTGCCTCTCAGCTCTTTCAGCTTGAGCAGATTCTCTTCGGCCCCTTGGGTTAACAGCTGCGCTTCACCGACGTAATGATCATCAATGATCGCTTCAAGCTCGTCGTCGCTGAGTATCGGCGACATCTTTTCCGCCAAGCGATTCATATTGCGGTAGCTGCCCTGTAGGCGGAATGACGGCTCCGTCCGGTACTCGTCAGCCTGGGCGCTGGAGGCGATATACTGCTGATTCACGCGCAGCACCACTTCACGTGCTTTAAACATACTCTTCAGCACCGCCACGATCTCTTCTCGCTCTGCGGCGCTATAGTCGTGTTCAAAGTCGGTGCTCGGCACCTCGCGGCCCATGGCGATATCAACAAAGCGGTAGAAATCGTCCATGCCCCGCGTGGCCAAAGAGGCGAGCACCGTATTGGCACTCATGGCGTTCTCAATGTAAGAGAGCGCAAACACCTCTTCCATGCCGCTTAATACATCACCCAGGTTATAAACGTCGGCGCGGTTAGCCAGCATGTCGGGCACTTTGAACACGTCGCCGCTTTCGGTGTAAGGGTTACCCGCCATGGCGATACAGAAGCGCTTACCGCGCATATCGTAGGTTTTAGTACGCCCGTTCCAGATACCGTCTACCCGCCGACTGCCATCGCATAACGAGATAAATTTCTGCAAAAACTCAGGATGGGTATGCTGAATATCATCCAGATAGAGCATAACGTTGTTGCCCATCTCAAAGGCGAGGTTGAGCTTGATCAGCTCGGCCCGGGCGGTGGAATGAGTAGCAGCATCAGGATCCAGCGAGGTCACATCATGACCAAGGCTGGGGCAGTTAATCTTCATAAAGATCAGCCCCAAGCGGTTCGCCACATACTCCATTAGCGTGGTTTTACCGTAGCCAGGTGGCGAAATCATCATCAGCAAACCGCTGTTATCCGTTCGCCTTGTATCGCCCACCGTGCCCATCTGCTTAGCCAGGTTATCGCCAATAATGGGTAGGTAGCTTTCGGTAATCAGCTTGTTGCGCACAAAGGAGTTGAGCGGTTTAGGTAGGTACTCTTCTAGCCGCAACCGCTCCCGCTGCTCGCGTAAAATCAGCTGACGACGCTCTTGCAGTGCCGTCCAGTCGCGTATAACGACCTGCTCATGGTGGCGCAGTCGCTCCTGAAAGTCATCGAGTTGAAACGTTAGCTCCTGCTGCTCAAGGCGCCCATGCTGCCCCAGCAAGCCAGTAACGGTGAAAGCTAGCTCGACATTATGGGGAGCGGTGCTTAACCGGTCAGCCGTGTTAAGCATGGCAATCGCTTCAGGCAGGTAGTGCAGCAACGCCTCTTGCTTGGCTTGCCCCGCGTGGGCCTGTAGCCAGTGGGAAGTGATCACCCAGCGGGCGCCGGGATTACCCGCAACCACCGCCAAGGCTTCTTGAAAATGCGCGTAGTGGCCCTGCTGCTGCATGGAGGTGGTAAAGCTCTCTACCAGGCTGGCGGCGTACTGGGTGACCGGAAAACGCTCGCCCTCTTCAGCCAACTGGCGCACCAGAAAATCAGTGGCACTGCTTATCTCACTCACCGAGCAGTTGATCTGCTGGGCCGATACAAAGGCACCAAGCTGCGGCTGCACTTCCTGGATCAAGGCGTTTAACAGATCCTCGTTATTCATAATGCGGCACAGGATACCCGCCGATAGACAGCGGGTGCGCAGGTTGCGGGTCGCCTCTTCATCATGGATGCGGTCGGCCCAGAACAGCATCGCCAGCGCCCGGGACAGTGGCCCAAATCCTAGCAAACCAGCACTTTGGCGTGCTGGCCATAGAGTGCGTACGATGTGCGCAGCATCGTGATCGTGGATACCTTTTTCGTAGCTTTCGCGATAGCGCGGCGAGGCAAAATTGGCAATCTGCCGCTGAAGCTCGCTGAAATCTTCGACATTAACTGGCTTGGCACCGGGCTTCGCCAACTCGTCCATAAAACGATAGGCAAGGTACTCAGCGCGATAAACAGTGGGGCTTTCGGAAGGCAGCAGCATTCCCCAGTAATCTTGCAGTTCGGTCAGCCGCTCATCTTCCAACGGCTCGTAATACTGGGTGCCCGTCAGGTGCAGCATGATGCGCTCTTGGCGCGGCACCAGGGTTAAATCGAGATGCTGCTGGTTGACGCTGAAGCGGTGGCGCGGCCCTAAGCGAATAACATCGCCACCGGACTCATAGATATCGGAGCGGTCGCGCACGCTACGCATGGCAGCATCTTGGGAGGAGCGTAGACGCCCGGCGATATCATCCGCCTCAAGGTTACCGCCCATTTCGCGTAGCTCATCGATCATGCTACGCACTTTACCTACCATGGCATCCGCCGCGAAGAAGCTATGTAGCTCTTCCAGCGTTTCAAAGCGTTCCGTGCGCCGCTCCACATTGGCCAGGATTCTCTGACTGGCGTCGGTTAGAGTGGAGACCCGGCGTTGACGTTCATCCTGCAACTGCTGGCGACGTGCTTCGATGCTTTCATGGGCACTTTCACGCTGCTCAAGGATAGTGGTCAAAAATTCATCAAATTCGCCGAACTGACTCTCCAACTCCTGGAGTTGGTCGAGTATGCGGGTCATTAACTGATCGCAGTCGTCGGGTTCCCGCAGCGCACCCACGCCGTTAGCCAAGCTCTGCTCAAACAGCCGAATCTGGGCCGCAAACTGCGCCTGGGCTTCTGCGCTCCCCTGCTCTCTTAAACGGATCTCAGCCTCGGAGCGCTGCTGGTTGATCGAGGCATAGATACTGGAGATATTCTCGGTAATCCGCGTCTGTTCGATGGCATCGCCGCCGGACATTGACGATAGCAGCCCTTGGATCATATCCAGGCCCGCAGTCAATTCGCGATAGCGCCCTACGCACTCTGCCAACTGCTGGCGATTTTCCGCCTCACCTACCTGCTCTTTTAGTGCTGCCAGGGTTTCCCGGTAGCCGTCCAAGGCTTCAGGTTGAGCAAGAAAGCTGAAGGTCTGCTGGGTAAGCGACTGCTCCGCTTTATCCAGCGCTTGTTCCAACGCCTGCAAGCGCTCTTCATCCAGGTAGCGGCGCTCGCGTAGCGCCATTAGCCGCCCACGATGGTCGCGTAGGTGTTTCAGGTAGGTGACGAATAGGTCGGGGGTTTTCCAACTGCTCGGCTTTAGCTCCCTCAGCAGCGCCGTCTGCTGTTGCTCAACCTCGTCTAGCGCTTGGGCAGTCTGGGCACGAATCGCCTGAACTTTCTCATACTCATCGAGCATCAGCTCAGCGGTGTGCTTTAGCTGTTCAAGCGCGGCATGAATGGTTTGAAAGTCAGCTTCACCAATCCAGTGGAACTGGTTCAGCGTGCGGTCGACCCGACGAATAATAGCGTTAAAGTGCCGCTCAGATGCCTGCTGCTCGTTAGCGAGCTGCACAATGCTATTGAGCTCGGCAATGCCACGCACCAGATCAGGGTTGCCGATTCGGCCTAGTGGCGTGTCGTTACGCACCGCATCCTGGGCATGAAAACGCTCCGACATAAAGGGCGTTGCCCATACCTGGATGGGGTGAACCAGCGTTGGCTCGTCTTCGGCATAAAAAATCGCCAGGTGGCCGCTTTCAAGTATCGCCGCACCATGCCCCACCATAGGGGTATCGACCTGCTTGCGGATCAAATTATAACGGTAAAGCACCACCTGCCCAGTTTGCGGCGCGTAGAAGATATACAGAACATCTTCTCCGTTTGGCGAGCGCACCATGCGCTTGAAACGCAGGTCTTCCTCGGGTACTTCGTAGGTGGTCAACTCACCGGTATTTAAATAGTATCCTGAAGGGAAAATCAGGCCGTGGTTTTCCGGCAGCTCAACCACCGAGCCCGCCATGGCATCAACACGTTTAACGTGCTGCTCGGCACGATTAAAAACATAGTAGCGCCACTGTTTCTCGTTGAAGGGCAAAATGCGGATCAGCACCACCGCGCCAAGATCAGCATATTCAAAGGTGGCATCATCCAGCGACTGAGAGTCAGACTCTACAGGGTCGGTAAAGATACCCTCGCCGCTGCTGGTGTTGTTCTCAATCTTGAAGGTAATGTTGCCGCGCAGGTTATCAACGAAGACGGTATCAAGGATATTCAAATGGGGGGCGCGGCCCTGCTCTTGCATATCCCGGCCTGCTGTCTGCCAGGGGAAAGCGAAGCGGTCAGGAAAGGTCAGGTCGCGCTCACCGCGGTTATCGATATAGCGGCTCACCTCGCCGCTGGCGGCTAATTCCCAACGGAAAACGCGCAGGTCGCTTAGCTTTTCACCTATTTGAAAAGCAATCAGCAGTTTGTTGTTAAGGGTGACCAGTTGAACCAGCGTGGCATGACTGTAGTATTTCTGGAGTTCTTTGAAATCTTGAACAAAGCGGCTCTCGGTGAGAAAGCTATCCGCCATTGGCGCTTCGCTTAACTCAAGCCCCTCTTCATCATCTTTAAGGTAGTAGAGCGCAAAGATATCGGTCGCTTCTAATGCTTTACGCAGCCCCAACTGCACATTGAAGCCAAACAGAATTTGCTCGCCAATGCGTACCATATCGCGAGCAATGGCGTTATTTTCGGTGCGTACCCGGGCCCTGCCCAGCAACGACATGCTACTGCTACCGAAAACCTCAGCTCGGGCTTCGTTCAGTTTACCGATCGACGCGCCCAGTTCACCGCCTTGGGTTCTCAGCCGCCGCTGAATCGTCTCGAATGCGGTGCTTTCTCTGACAATGTTTTCAACCGAAGAGTGCTCCTTCGACATAGTGTTCATCCTGAAAAAGTGCTCACTTGAAATAGCAAAGACCGCAATTGGGTGACAGTTGCGGTCTTAGGCTTTTACGAAAACTGCCTGGGTAGGTCATCGGCCGCTTGGCGCGATACTACCGGCAAGGCTGGGGCAGTTCCCACGGTAGAGAGCCGCCCTATCCTTTAGGCAGATTCGGAGGATTTGCCAGAACTCATAGCACGATTCGCCAAGCCCGCCAGGGTAGCTTGCAGTGCTGGTGACTTATCGAGCACCCCTTGAACCGCTTTACCGTAGCCTAGGCCCGCGGTGAGTTTTTCAAACACATCACTATCGCCACCTATCAGCTCAAACTTGGCATTGTGCATTGCGGCAGCCATTACCTTGCCATTTTCGAGCATACCGATGCGCTGGGCTTCGATTTGCGCCATGACTTCTTTTTCGTGAACTTCCAGGTTCATACGGAACTCTTCGAAGTGGCGAGCTTCTTCAGACATATTGTCGTAAGCGCGCAGTTTCTCGACCAAGCCATTGGCTTCGGCTTTGGCCATTGCTTCCCGGGCCTGTGCTTTAGCAGTGCCCAGTTTCTCCTCGCCCATCGCTTCTGCTTCAAGGCGTTGTTCAAGAATACGTACTTCCGCCAAGCCAGCATCTTCGTCAGCTTTCGCGTTAGCTGTTTTAACCTCGGCCTGGGCAAAGCCTTCACTACGCTGGGCATGAGCACGCGCTTCCAGCACTTGTGCTTCGGCAAGCCCGTCTGCAGCAGCAAGGGCTTGATGGCCGCGTGCCTGCTTCTCTTCTGCCGTCGCACGCTTCTCTGCTGCATCCAGCTCGGCTTGTGCCCGAATAACAGTCTCTTCCGCTTCCAGCTTGGAGCGCTCGAACACTGCTTCTGCTGCACGTACTTCTTTCAGTTTGCGCTCTTCTGCTTCGGCTTGAGCTGCGGTCAGGCGAGTTACCTTCTGACGTTCAGCTTCAGCGCGGTTGCGTACATCGTTAATGTTCTCTTCTTCTTCAGCCACGTTGCGCTCAACCGCAATACGCTGGCTGGTAATGTCGGCAATCTCTTTGCGCTCTTCTTCCAGCGCTTTTTCCATGCCGATTCGTTCAATTTCTACCGCACGTTCACGGGTAACATCCTCAAGCTCTTTGGCCTGACGAATCCGTACCTCTTCGATCTGTACCGCACGCTCGCGAGCCTTAGTAGCCATTTCAATCTGGCGCAGCTTGTTCTCTTCAGCAATCGCCAACTCTTCATCGGTTTTAATCCGCGCGGCTTCGCTTTTCGAACGCTCTTGCTGGAGCACCTGCTCGGCTTCAGACTGTTCACGAGACTGCAGACTTTCAATTTCACGACGCTGACGCGCTTCGGCGTCTGCCTGAGTGCGCTCCAGCTCTAACGCTGCTTCACGAGCCGAGACATTCTTGCGCTGAATCTCCAGCTCTTGGTCGCGTTCCAGACGGTTGGTTTCAACATTGTGCCGAGCAGTAATCTCGGTGATGCATTTAATACCTTCCGAATCCAGAATATTGTTCGGATCCAGCGAGCTTTTCGGCGTTTGTTCTAAGTAGTCAATCGCAACGTCTTCAAGAATATAGCCATTAAGATCCTGACCAATGGTATGAACAATGGCGTCGCGGAACTGCTGGCGCTCTTCGAAGAGTTGCATGAAGTCCATCTTTTTACCGACAGTCTTCAATGCTTCGCTGAACTTGGCGTTAAACAGCTCATTAACAGCATCACGATCTGACGCACGACCAACACCCACGGACTTAGCAACACGTAAGACATCGTCCGCCGTAGCATTAACCCGCAAATAAAATGCCACGCTGATATCAGCACGTAGGTTGTCCCGGCAAATCAGTCCCTCTTTACCCGTACGGTTAAGCTCAAGGGTGATCACCGAGATCTTCATGATCTCTGCACGATGCACAACAGGCAGCACCATGGCGCCGGTAAAATAGACCTTCGGTATCGTGGAAAGGTCATTAACGATTAAAGCCTGGCCTTGATCTATTTTCCGATAAAAGGCTTTAAACAGTGACAATATGGCAAGCAGTGCAATCACTATTACACTGATGCTTACCAATAGCGGCATGACCCACGACAAATTCATCTTTATCTCCTGCAGCAAGGCAATTAATCGGCTAAGCCGGCTTCGAAAGCTATTTCAGAAATGACCCAGTACGCATCTTCGTTTTCAAGGTACTGAATCATGATGGCACGTTCACCACGCGCTAATGGCGGGTCGCTACGCACTTGCAAAATAAGATGGTCACCATCGATATGTGCATCGGCTCGGCCATGCTCTTTGGTTGCAGTTGCTGAGCGAATTGTGCACAGCCTACCTATTAGGCGCTGCTCGGTGGGCTTAGTCTGAGCCGGGCGAAACAGCGGCCGCAAAGGGCGAATTAGAAAGGAGGTCACTACAGTGGCAATAGCAAGACCCAGAATTAGCACGACGCCATTAAACAGCCACAGCAATAAGCCTGGAGTAAGCTGTATACCCAAGAGCAGCGTTGCAAAGTAGCTAAATAGCCAGCCGGTCAATGCCAGCAGAGTGACTACCAGGGGCAGAGGGACTCCATGCAACCCCAACGTTGCCAGTAAGCCTCCAAAATCTAGCGAGCCACCATCACCCAAATCACCCTCTACAGTATCGCTATCGACTAACCCTGATAGCGAAATTAGCCAGTAAATAACCGCAACACTTAGCAATATCGTAAAAATGACAGTAGGAAAGGTGGTGATAATAGAAATAAATAGAGGCATACGCCTGAGACCCAGTTAGGCTAAACATAAGCGCCATCACTACTGGATGTCGCCATGAATGAATGCCCTTTTTCATTTCTGCTGAGAAAGGGCACTGTTATGAAAGTAGTATTCAGCCGCCATCACCTACGGCTATGCTTTGGGCACTTGTTTATGGCTTGAACACGGTTTGGGCTAAGCATTCAATTCCCGCAGTTTCACAACCTAAGCGCAGAGAAAAGCTACAGCATCTCTTCGCAAAATCAATTCAGTCATCAACTTTTAAGAGATCTCTTACAAAATCTATAGCGAATGTCTTACAAAATCTGCCATTTTGGACGGCTAGGCCTGATCACCAACGACGAAGCGGTGTTCAAACAAAGAAAGCTTTGTGAAGGGGTTTACTGTCGCTTTCGCTCACCTAATCGAGCTATTGGCCTAGGCCAACGGGCAATAACCGCAGTAACGATAACGGCAAACAGCAACCTTGCCCACAATATGCCTGATATATCAGCCCCCAGCATTAGGATCAGCAGTGTATCTTCTATAACACTATGGCAGAGGCCAAGAAAGCACAGCGCTAACGTGCTATCCCGCTTGCTAAGCACACCGTTTTGCACGTCACGAATCAGCAGCCCTGCGCCGTAGCTTAAACCCAACGTGAACCCAATCACGGTAACGTTAGCCGCCGAACGACCAATGCCTAATAGCTTAAGTAATGGTAGCAAGCCAAGGTGAATCCAGCGTTCAAGACCAAGCTTTTGTAAAACCTTCAGGAGTACAATTAGCGCTAAAATAATTACAAAAATAAGTACTAACGTTTCAAGCTGAGTAACTACCCACCCACTCAGCGTTGGCGCCGATGAAAAACTTGGCTGCCATACCAATGCAATGGGCTCTTGTAACAAGCCAAAATACGAATAGAAGCAGTGTAAAAGCCAAGCCAGCAGTAAAGCACCTCCCACTCGTAGTAATAGTGTGGCCCACCAGGGTACACCGGCGCGCTTGGCAACGGCCCCTTCAACAGGAATCGAGTGCCCTACCAGCATCAACGCCCCCAGCACTGTTACTTGCTCAACACTCAAGGACATATCACCAGCAACTTGAAAAAATACCGCAATGGCGGTGTACAAGTTGGTAAAGAGCGCCGCCGCCCACACAACGCCTAACTGCTCGGGCAAGCCAAGTATGTTCATTAAGGGGGCCAGTACCGCCCCTAACCAGTCGACAACACCCAACAACTCTAACCCTTTGACGATGAGTAGCGCCGGAATCAGGATTTTTAGTAGCGTCACATATACGCGCAGTGCATCTTTTAGAACGCCACTGAAGCCGCCCAATAGGTGATAAATACTCATATGCATTTAGCTCTCCCTTGCCATCGTCTGAATAACCGTTATGGTAATGGAGGCAATGCAGAATCTTCTTTCGAATACTTCAAAAACAATCAATATTCGTTCTTTTCAACTTACTAATAAGCATTTTATTTCATGGACAGCATTGATCGGCGCATTCTTGACCAGCTTCAACGTGATTCCAGCCTGACCAATCAAGCGCTGGCGGATGAAGTAGGACTCTCTCCCTCAGCTTGTTTAAAACGAGTTAAGCGCTTACGCGAAGAAGGAATCATTGAAAGAGAGGTAGCACTACTCAACCCTAATGCGCTAGGGCAGTGTCTTCACATGGTGGTAGAAGTCACCATGGAGCGGGATAACAAATCACTCTACCAGCGGTTCTTAACGTCAGCGGTAAACGCCCCTGAAGTGAAGCAGTGCTATCAAGTAACTGGCGAATGTGACTTTGTATTGATCGTGACAGTCGCTGATTTAGATGAGTATGACCGCTTCTGCGATCGCGTGCTCTATAGCGATGACAATATGCGTAAGTTCCGCACTCTGTTATCCCGTAAACGACATAAGTTTGATACATCTGTACAGCTCAATCGTTGAGTGCTGTTCACGCTGTCAACCCAATGCCTCGCAAGATCACCGAGGTAACCGACTGTACGGCTTTTTCAAACTGTAGGTCGTCTAGTGGCTTATCGTCATTGAGCAGGTAGATTTGATAGTCGAAGTCGGCGTAGTGCTGGGTCGATGCCCAAATCATATAGAGCAGGTAGGAAGGCTCAACGGGGTTGATTTGACCTGACTCGACCCACTCGCGAATTTTCGACTCTTTAAGCTTGGCCCATTCGTAAAGGTTATCCCGCAATCGTTCTTTCAGGATCGGCGCGCCTTGCATCACTTCTGCTGCCCATATTTTAGAGCCATGAGCACGATAGCGTGAATGATTCATTTTGGCGCGAATGTAGGTAGAGAGCACTACACGGGGATCATCGTAAAGCTCGAAGCAGAGCGCGTCTTGCTTCCAGATTTCCAGCAGCGCTAGTAACACTTCCTGGTAAAGCGTCTTTTTAGTGGAAAAATAGTAGTGCACGTTGGACTTAGGAATATCCGCCAACTGAGCGATTTCGCCCATGGAGGCACCGGCATAGCCTTTTTCGGCAAATAGCTGTTCTGCCGCCAAGAGAATCTTCTTAACATTGGTCTGGCGAATTTCATCCTGAGTTCTTGCCACGCTGCACTCGTCCTTTACGTCGAAGATAGGCACCAAAAAAAACACCGTCGCAGAACGACGGTGCTGAGAAGATCTCCTATTTACTCTAGGACGTCAACTTTGGTTGACAGGAAACGAGAACTCCGCCCGTGTCGCCTCGCTAACCGATGGCCAGCGCTGGGAAACCGCTTTGCGGCGGGTATAGAAGCGTACGGAGTCGGGGCCATAGGCGTGGAGATCACCGAACAGCGAGCGCTTCCAGCCGCCAAAGCTGTGATAAGCCACTGGTACGGGCAGCGGAACATTCACGCCGACCATGCCCACTTCAATACCATCAGTGAAGCGCCGAGCGGCTTCACCATCGCGGGTAAACAGGCAAGTGCCATTACCGTACTCGTGGTCGTTAATCAGTTGCATGGCGTCGTCCAGACTGCCGACCCGCACTATGCACAGTACTGGCCCGAAGATCTCTTCCTGATAGATACGCATTTCAGCGGTCACATTATCAAACAGACAGCCGCCAACGAAATAGCCTTCTTCATGGCCAGCTACTTTCAGGCTGCGACCATCGGCCACCAGCCTCGCGCCAGCACTAATACCATCTTCGATATAGCCGAGCACTTTATCGCGGTGCTCTGCTGTCACCAGTGGGCCCATATCCAGGCCTTTATCGGTACCTGGACCAACCTTAAGCTCGGCGATTTTCGGTAGCAGTGTGGCTACCAAGCGATCCGCTGTTTCATCACCGACGCATACTGCCACCGAAATCGCCATGCAGCGTTCGCCACAGCTACCGTATGCCGCGCCCATTAGCGTATTGGCAGCGTTCTCCAAATCGGCATCTGGTAGCACCACGGCATGATTCTTCGCCCCGCCAAGTGCCTGGACGCGTTTGCCAGCAGCAGAGCCGCGTGAGTAAATCGCTTCCGCCACTGGCGTTGAGCCAACAAATGAGATGGCTTTGACGGCCTTGGCATCCAGTAAGGTTTCTACTGCTTCGCGTCCACCGTGAACCACATTCATCACACCTTTGGGCAACCCTGCTTCTTGAAGCAGTTCGGCCACGGCCAGCGCTGCCGAAGGGTCTTTTTCTGAGGGTTTGAGGATAAAGGTATTACCGCAGGCAATTGCCATGGGGTACATCCACAGCGGCACCATAGCGGGGAAGTTAAACGGGGTAATACCTGCCACCACACCCAAGGGCTGGAAGTTAGACCAAGCATCAATGCCTGGCCCTACGTTGTGGGAGTATTCTCCTTTTAACAGCTCAGGTACGCCGCAAGCGTACTCGACGTTTTCAATGCCGCGCTTAAGCTCGCCCATGGCATCTTCTATTGTCTTGCCATGCTCTTCACTGACCAGGTGCACTAAACGGTCGGCGTGATCTTCCAGCAGTTGCTTAAAGCGGTACATCACCTGGACACGCTTGGCGGGCGGAGTATCGCGCCAGGCAGGAAATGCAGCCTGTGCAGCGGCAATGGCACGCTCAACATCAGCCGCACTCGCGTCTGCCACTTGGCGAATCACCTTGCCCGTGGAGGGGTTGGTCACCTCCAGCGTGCGCTGGCTCTCAACTAACTCACCGTTAATCAGATGGGAAACAACACTCATATTTAAACTCTCTGAAGTTTAGATCAGCAGGTTATGCCAACGACGCTTATGCTAATGAATCCAGGGTGGTTGCCACAGCGTCGAACAGCCGCTCTAGTTCAGCCTCTGTGGTGCCAAAGGGAGGACCAAACTGCAGTGTGTCGCCGCCATAGCGAACATAGAAACCCGCTTCCCAAAGCGCCATATGCGCATCCCTTGGGCGAATCGTTGGGTCGCCCCCCCGGGGCGTTAGCTGAATAGCACCAGCTAGGCCGTAGTTGCGAATATCAACAATATGGTTACGGCCTTTCAGGGCATGAAGCTTTCGCTCAAAAGCAGGTGCAATGGCGCTAACCTGAGCAGGGAAGTTTTCACGCTCCATCATTTCCAGCGCAGCAAGTCCTGCCGCACAGGCCACCGGGTGGGCGCTGTAGGTGTATCCATGGGGGAACTCAACGGCGTGCTGGGGGCCACCAGCGTGCATAAAGGTGTCGAAAATCTCACTGGAGGCGATCACCGCCCCCATGGGGATGGCGCCGTTGGTGATCTGCTTTGCCACGTTCATGATATCCGGCGTTACGCCAAAGGCTTCCGCGCCGGTGGTCGCGCCGCTGCGGCCAAAGGCGGTAATAACTTCATCAAAAATCAGCAGAATATCGTGGGCAGTGCAGATCTCACGCAGCCGGTTCAGGTAGCCTTTAGGCGGTACGATCACCCCCGCCGAGCCGGACATCGGCTCAACAATCACCGCCGCAATGGTGGATGCATCATGTAAGGCTATTTGATCCAGCAGCGCATCGGCAAGCTCGGCACCAGTTTCCGCTTGGCCACGGGTGTAGGCCTGGCCCGCTTGAAGAGTGTGGGGGAGATGCGTCACATCCATCAGTTGGCCATAGTGTTTACGGTTACCACCAATCCCGCCAAGGCTAGTGCCGCCGATATTAACCCCGTGATAGCCCTTAGCACGGCCAATCATACGGGTCTTCTCCGGCTTACCTTTTAACCGCCAGTAGGCCTTGGCCATCTTGACCGAGGTATCAGCGGCTTCTGAACCTGAGTTGGTAAAGAACACGTGGTCCAACCCAGCAGGTGTAAGGCTGGCAACCTTCTCCGCCAACTTGAACGCCAACGGATGGCCAATTTGAAAACCAGGGGCAAAGTCGAGGCTGCCTAGCTGCGCCGCCACGGCTTTTTGGATCTCTTCACGATTATGGCCCGCGCCACAGGTCCATAGCCCTGAAAGCGAATCAAACAGCTTACGACCCTGGTCATCAATGTAGTAACGCCCTTCCGCCCCAGCGATAACCCGCGGATTGGCATGGAAGTCGCGATTGGCACTAAATGGCATCCAGTAGTGTTGATTTAGCTCGGTAGCGGATGCGCTTTCTCCAACAGCATGCTCAGATGCTTGTGGGGTTGTTTGGCTTTTTATTTCCAACATGGTGTCCAGCTCCATCGTATGAGGCATTGCCTCAGCATGCGCCACTGAACACGTTTATAAAATTACGCTTTTCTTTTGTTCACGTTAGATAATTTATACGTAAACGAGGACACCAGATATCAATTCTCTCTTGACGACATTTAGAAAAACACCTAGTTGTTATATTTATACGAATAAATACAACAAACCTGTGGTTCACGCCTCAAATTAGTGTTCGGCAGCCGCACTGCGCTTAAAAACGCCGTCGTTGGTAGCTTTACGCTGCAAACTAAGCTCACAGACTAACCATAAACATAGGGCTAACTTGCCATGAAACATTTATCTCCACTTAAGCTGTCTATTTATGGCGGCATGATACTTGGCTTCTTAATGTTGGAAAGCCCAGCCATTATGCTGGCTAACCGAATAGAGCCCATGCTGATGGGTCTCCCCTTTTTATTGGTCTGGAATCTCTTTTGGTGGTTTGTATTAACAGCACTTTTTTTGGTGGCCTATTTGACCAACTGGGGAAGCCCTACTCCGTCGAATAACCATGCTATTAAGCAACCATAAGAAGGGGATGACGCATGACCGGTAGCTTATTAATTATCGCAGCGTTTATGATTATCCCCTTAATGGTCGGGGTTTTATCAGCGCGCCAATCGCAAGAAACCAGCGAAGACTTTTTCGTTCAGGGCCGCGCCATGGGCAGTACTGCGGTGTTTTTCACCGTAGCGGCAACCTGGTGGAGTGCGTTTGCTTTCCTAGGTTCTAATGCCACTTTCTATACCAACGGCCCAGTCTTTCTTACCGCCCTAGCATGGAATCTGTTGTTTGGCTTTATGTATTACTGGATTGGCAAGCGGGTTTGGTTTTTAGGGAAGCGGTTCAATTACTTAACACCCTCAGATTTAATCGGTGACTTTTATAACAGTGAAGCGCTGCGCATTACCGTTGCTGCTATTACACTTATTTTCACTGTGCCTTATTTACAGATTCAGTTAACTGGTGGCGCCTACTTAATTGAAGTAGCCTCCGGTGGCTTGATCCCTTTCTGGCTAGCAGCGCTGCTATTCTACTTCATTATTATTATCTACGTATGGATTGGCGGTATTCGTGCCATCGCCTGGACAGACGTTATTTACGGCGCTCTGTTGTTTTTCGGCATGATGTACGCAGGCTACTACATTTCCACTCAAGTAGGAGGACCAACCGCCCTATTTAGCCAGCTTCAGCAAAGTTCTCCCGAGCACCTCACCATGCCAGGGCCCAACGGTAATATGGGCTATCCCATGTGGTTCTCACTGTTTGCTATTACCGCTATTGGCGCCTTTATGGGCCCACAAATCTGGCTACGCATGTACTCGGTCAAACACGGCAAACTGTTTAATCTAATGCCCTTTCTACTTGGCTTGGCAGCTTTTGCCTATGTGGGCTCAGTGCTGTCAGGTTACTCCGGTGTACTGCTTGAGCCCAATGTGGAAAATCCCGATCAAATCCTGCCCATCATGCTGATGGAGTATGCCCCTTACCTGCTTGCCTCATTGATTATGGCGGCAGGCGCATCTGCGGCCATGTCCACAGCTAACTCCCAGATTCACGCAGTCTCCACTGTGGTAACGATGGATATCTACAAGCGTTATGTGAACCGTGAAGCGAGCCAGGCTCGTATTGTTTATATCGGCCGTCTATCACTGGTCGGCTTCTCACTTGCGGCTTATATCATGGCACTTACCGTGCCTGGTGTACTGGTCACTATCGGTATTGCAGCTTTAGCGGGCACCGCACAGCTGATTATTCCTACCATCGGCGCCATCACCTGGAAAAAAGCTCACCCTACCGCCGCACTAGCGGGTTTATGGGGTGGTGTTGCCTGTGTATTGCTAATGACCTTTGGCCCTCTGAGCGCACCCTTTGGCTACCATGCTGGCATTTGGGGGCTGATGCTCAACACTGTGCTATTTGTTGGCCTAAGTCATGTGCTGCATCGTCGTGACACAGCGGTAGTAGAGCGTTTTACCCAAGCACGCTACGACTATGATGCTGAGTACCACCCCGAGCGTTTGCCTGCCTACGCACAAGAAACGCCACCGACTGATAGCTACAACTATCGCTAACGACAGCTATCGCTTATGAAAAATCAAGGAGCGTGTTGATGGCCCAAGCCCCGATTTCAACCACTAGTCCAGCTGCTAAGCGTCGCCCCAAACTCGCCGAGCTGATCAGTGATGATATCAAGCGCTGGATTGCAGCAGAGGGGTTAGGTGAAGGAGCTCGCCTACCAAACGAAAGAGCTCTTATGGAGCTTTACGGCAGCGCCAAAGCCACTGTACGCGAAGCGCTCAAGATTCTTGAGGTTGAGGGGCTAATCACTTTAAAAACCGGCCCTCAAGGTGGCGCGGTTATTAACCAGCCGGGCATGGAACCCGCCAGCCGCATGCTGCGCAACTTTCTGCATTTCCAACAGCTGGATGGCAAGCAGGTGTATCAGTTGCGCAAGTTGTTGGAAGTCGAGCTGGCGGCATCCGTGGTCGGCAGGCTTACGGAAGACGATTTCCAGCAGCTTGAAGCCAATATGGCGGCCTGTGCCTGCTGTGGCGGTGAGGAAGACCATAGGCACCAGCGCTTCTTAGAACTGGAGTTTCACCAATTGTTGGCCCGTGCCTGCCCGAATCCTCTGCTGGCGTTTATGTGTCAGTTTTTAAACGACATGCTGCGGGATTTAGTAGTGATCAAAAAAGCTTACGTCCCCGAACGCAAGCAGTTCGACCATGCCAATCAGGATTACCACCGCCAGTTGGTTGAGGCCTACCGCGCTGAAGATACCCAGCGTGTCCGCGCCATCATGGCCGAACACATGATGGATGCCGAACACCATATGAGCGCGCTGGAAGCTGAAATGGCCGAGCAGATGCTGGTCAGCAACGACTCACTAGGCACTCTTATCCAGCGCTCAAAACTACATAATTTATAAGTAAAAATGTTGTGTTTTACACTCTATTTCACCTTACGAGGATAGCAAAATGAACACCTACGTAACGCCAACAAATGAGATCACTGACCTGCGTACCGATAGCGATCGTCTTTGGGGTTCTCTGATGGAAATGGCCAAGCTGGGAGCCACACCCAAGGGCGGCGTCAATAGACAAGCGCTCACTGACCTGGACCGTCATGGGCGTGACCTGTTTATTCAGTGGTGCCGTGCCGAAGGTTGTACGATTCGCATTGACAATATTGGCAATATCTTTGCCCGACGGGAAGGTAGCGACCCCACAGCAAAAACAGTTATGGCGGGCAGCCACCTTGATAGTCAGCCCACCGGCGGCAAGTATGATGGCTGCTTTGGCGTGCTTTCTGGCCTGGAAGTGATCCGTACCCTTAACCAGCACAAAATCACTACCCAAGCCCCCATCGAAGTCGTCGCGTGGACCAACGAAGAGGGCTGCCGATTCCCTCCCTGCATGATGGGCTCTGGTGTGTTCAGTGGTGTGCTGGAGTTTGATGCCATGATGGCACGCAGCGACGCTGAAGGTGTGACGGTAAGCGATGCGCTAGATGCTATCCACTATCGCGGCAACGATGAGGTATCGCCCAGCGAAATAAAGACATACTTCGAGCCGCACATTGAGCAAGGCCCTATTCTTGAAGACACCGACACCACCATTGGCGTGGTTATCGGCGGGCTTGGCCAAAAGTGGTTCGATTTAACACTGACCGGGCTTGAAGCCCATGCAGGCCCCACACCAATGCACCTGCGCCGAGATGCCATGATGGGCGCAGCGGAGGTCACTCAAGCACTCAACCGTATCGCCAATGCACACCAGCCCCACGGCCGTGGCACGGTAGGCTGTATGACACTGCACCCAGGTTCGCGCAATGTGATTCCCGGCCAGGTCAAAATGACCCTGGATATGCGCCACTGGGAGCCAGAAGCTCTTATCGCAATGGGGCAATCCGTTGCCACTGCCGTTGAGGAAATTTGCCAACGTCACGGGCTGGAGTACGAGCTAACACCCACCGCGGATTTTGCACCGGAGCACTTCAATAAAATGTGTGTTGATACTGTGCGACAAGCAGCTGAACAGCTCCAGCTGTCGCATATGGATATCATCAGCGGCGCAGGACACGATGCGATGTTTATTGGCCGAGTCGCTCCCGCCGCAATGATCTTTATTCCCTGCAAGGATGGCATTAGCCACAACGAGATCGAGAGCGCCAAGCCAGAGCATGTTCACGCTGGTTGCAACGTTCTACTGCACGCGATGCTAGACGCAGCCGGTATTGAAAGCAGGGAGTAACCATGGCTGACACCTTTGAAACACTGACAGCAGTCGACGCATTGACACGCTTCGGCGAGGGTTCGCTCTCGCCGGAAATGCTGGTAGATGACTGCTTAGCACGTATTGAGCGGGATAACCCCAAGGTAAATGCCTTCACCTGTGTGAACGGCGAGGAGGCCCAGCGTTTAGCAGCAGCGTCTGCCAAACGCTGGCAAACAGGAGCACCATGCGGCCCGCTAGATGGCATTCCCGTGACCATTAAGGATTTAACCTTAACCAAAGGGCTGCCCACCCGCATGGGCTCTAAAACCACTACACAGGACGGCCCTTGGGAGGTGGATGCTCCTATTAGCCGTCATCTTCGTAATGCTGGGGCTATCGTGATTGGCAAGACCACCTCGCCGGAGTTTGGCTGGAAAGGCGTCACCGATAACCCGCTGCATGGCATTACCCGCAACCCCTGGAACACTGAACTAACACCTGGGGGATCATCGGGTGGCGCGGGGGCAGCTGCAGCGCTTAACCTTGGCTTGTTGCATCAGGGCAGCGACGCGGGAGGCTCTATTCGCATACCGTGCAGCTTTACCGGCACCTTTGGCCTTAAACCGACCTTTGGCTGGGTGCCCCAGTGGCCCGCTAGTGCCATGAGTACACTTTCTCACCTGGGCCCGATGACCCGCACCGCCGCCGACAGCGCGCTGATGCTTAGTGTAATGGTGCAGCCCGATGCGCGAGATGGCTACTCCGGCAATCCGCGTGGGCCAGACTGGCTAACACCTCCCCCTTTGGATCTACGTGGCTGGCGCATCGCTTTTAGCGCCAACCTTGGCTATATAGACGTAGCTCCAGATATTGCCCAGCGGGTCGAAGAGGCCGTTGCCTATCTCGAAGTGCTAGGCGCTAAGGTAGAACGAGTAGACCCAGGCTTTAGCGACCCACTTAAAACGTTTAATACACTGTGGTTTGCAGGCGCTACTCAAGCACTCGAAAAACTCGACAAACAGCAGCAGGCGGCTCTCGATCCAGGATTTCTGGATATCGCAAAACGTGGGCAGGATGTATCGCTTTCCGCCTATCTCGCCGCACGGCGCGAGCGTAGCGAGCTGACGGCACATATGGCGGCGTTTCATCAGCGATATGATTTGCTCGTCACACCCACCATGCCAATTGCCCCCTTTGCAGCGGGTCACAACGTGCCACCGGGTCGAACCTACCGCGACTGGATGGACTGGACACCGTTCAGCTACCCCTTCAACCTCACCCAGCAGCCCGCCGCTTCCATGTCTTGTGGGCTGGATAATCAAGGCCTGCCGGTAGGCTTGCACCTTATAGCAGGCAAATACCAAGATCTAAAAGTACTACATGCCGCTCAGCTGCTTGAGCGCTATTTGCCGCCACTGATCTTTCCCTCAAAACTAACACCGCCGGGAATAGCATAACCACGCGGGCTGGCTACTTATTAGCCAACTGTGCTCGTGCCAACTCAGCAAACTGCTTGCGGGAGGGTTTAAAGCCTACCCCTGGCGGCCAAACTAACCAGGCATCGGGCACCATAAAGCCGGGTAGTGCTTCGCGAACCCAGGCGTTTAACGCCTGCTCAGATACGGTTTCTCCATGCCAGTCGATAAACGCCACCGGGCGCTCCCCCCACTCAGAGTGGGGCACCGGTACGACTAACGACTGGGCGATGCTGGGGTGGTCGACCAAGCGCTGCTCGATTGCTTCGGGCTGAATATTCTCGCCGCCGGAGATAAAGCCGTTATCGAGTCGCCCTTCCACCACCAGTGCCCCATCCGCGTTGAAATGGCCCCTGTCACGAGTAGCAAACCAGCCTTCGTCATTGAGGGCAGGGGCAACCTTGCCATTGCTTAAATAGCCACAGAATAGGGTATCGCCGCGCAGCTGAATTTCCCCATCGACCACTCTCACCTCTCGGCCCGGTAGCGGTTTGCCGACCACTCCCGGCGCGGTGGGAATGCCTGTACAGACCTGACTGGCCATTTCCGATAGCCCGTAGCTCACCTTAGGGGTAAGCCCCAGCGCTACCATCCGCGCCACCAATGGCGCTGGAATAGCAGCACCGCCCAGCAACAGCTCACGCAGTTGGGTGCGCTGGGGCGTAAAGCCCGCCTGCAGCAGCCTCCACAGTTGTGTCGGCACTAGGGAAAGGTGGCTAATCACCTGCTGCTCAAGGCGCTCGGCCAGTGACTGGGGAGCATCGTCGAGAATCACCCGCCCACCGGCAAGAAAAATGCGGAACGGGATAGCGTAGCCGCCGATATGAAACAGCGGCAACGACAGCAGCCAGCCACTGTTTTGATCAACGGGAGTAAACGATGCCGACCCACGGGCAGAGGCCAAATGATTGGCCACACGATGCAGCACCGCTTTGGGGGTGCCGCTGGAGCCAGAGGTAAAAATTGTATTGCATAGTTGGTTGCCATCCAGTGTCGGAGGCTCACCCGTATTGGCTTCGGCTAGAAAATCGAGGCTAACCGGCGTTAGTTCGGCAGGGTAACGATGGTAGCTTTCCGTTTGGCAAACCCGCCCAGCCTGCAAGCGTTTGGCCAGATTAAGCTGCTGGACAATAGGGAACGCTGGGTTAAGCGGGCAAAAGATAACCCCTGCACGCAAGCAGGCCCATGCCAGCAGCAAGGATTCAAGCGAGCCTTTGGCGGGCACCATTAAGCGATCACCCGGCACAAAACCTTCCCGTGCAAGCTGCTGCGCTAAAGACGCCACCCGGCGATTTAGCGTTCGGTAACTTAGGCGTACCGAGCCCGCCTCTACCGCAATATGCTCAGGAGCCTCTTCGGCCCAGTAGTAAATGGGGCAGGTGTCTTTCACGCTGAATTTTCCATTTTAGAGAGACAGTGCAAGTTTTCTGTCATTACCTCACCGGTGGCATTGGTCACTCGCTCAGTAAGCCAATGCCCCGTATCCAGCCCCGGCGGCTCATTCGGCGCCCACTCGCTTGCTAGGCGGGCAAGCAGCCAAAGGCTTAAATCGGATTCAAAGCTGGAGGAGATGACTATGCGCAGGTTGCCCGCCTGTGCTCGTTGAATAAGCGCTTGGCAGGCACTTAGCGAGCCAATCAAGGTGGGTTTAATTACCAGGGCTTTAAGCTGGGGGTGATAGTTCCAAGCGTTTCCCCGCGATAGCGTTTCATCCAGGGCGATAGATACTCCCGTTGCCTCGGCCACGGCGATGCTGTCCGCAAAAGCAGCGCAGGGCTCTTCCAGGTAGTCGATATGGTCAAGGGGAAGACACCTACAGAAACGCTGAGCTTCTTCCCTTGTCCAACCGCCGTTGGCATCCAGAATCAGTTTGGTGGTGGGTAGCCAAGAGGCAAGCCGGTTAATCAACGCCAGCTCCTCTTCCATGGCGTAGCGCGCCACTTTTAGTTTGAGCCGAGCCGGCGGCAAAGCCCCCCAATCGGCTACGATATTATCCAGCGTGGCCACCAGCGCCCTGGGCGCCCCTTGGAGCAGTGGGTAGGGCGGCAAAGGCGTGGGAAGATTTGCAGGCCAGTTGCGCTGGGCGCAGTCAAACCCAAACTGCACCGAAGGTAACGTTGGCATGGCTTTCTCGCCATGCTGTATAGCAGTAAGACTGGCTAGGCTCTCTGCTTTCGCTTCGGCGAGGGTTTCGGTTGAGAAGCCAGGCAGTGGGGCAATTTCGCCCCACTGGCCATTGATCGTCACTAGCAGTCCTTCTCTACTGGCCAGCCGTTCTCCTTTAAACATCAGCGGCTGGCGAAACGGTAGAGAGTAACCATAAAGCCCTAGTTGCATTAAGGATTGCGCGGGTAGCGGGAGAAGTCTGGGCGACGTTTCTCGTTAAAGGCGTTACGCCCTTCCTGGCCCTCTTCGGTCATATAGAAGAGCATGGTAGCGTTGCCAGCCAGCTCCTGAAGCCCGGCCTGCCCATCGCAATCCGCATTGAGTGCGGCTTTCAAACAGCGCAGCGCCATCGGGCTATTCTGTAGCATTTCACGGCACCAGCGGACGCTCTCTTTTTCCAGCTCTGCCAGGGGCACTACATGATTGACCAGTCCCATTTCAAGCGCTTGGGCGGCATCATACTGGCGGCATAGGAACCAGATTTCCCGAGCCTTTTTCTGGCCCACAATGCGTGCCATATAAGAGGCGCCGTAGCCGCCATCGAAGGAGCCGACCTTGGGGCCGGTCTGGCCAAAAATGGCGTTATCGGCGGCGACGGTCAAGTCGCACATCATATGCAGCACATGGCCGCCGCCAATGGCATAACCTGCCACCATGGCGATAATCGGCTTAGGGCAGGTGCGAATATCGCGCTGAAAATCCAGTACGTTAAGGTGGTGGGCACCCTCTTCGTCCTGATAACCGCCGTAGTCGCCACGAATGCGCTGATCGCCTCCGGAACAGAACGCTTTGTCGCCTGCGCCGGTGAGAATAATCGCGCCAATGGCGCTGTCGTAGCGGGCCCGGCTTAGCGCCTGGATCATCTCGCTAACCGTCAACGGGCGAAAGGCGTTACGCACCTCGGGGCGGTTAATGGTGATGCGCGCAATGCCCTCCTTCGACGTGTGATACAGAATATCCTGGTAGTCGTTTGAGTGATCCTGCCACTCAATAGGGGCGTAAAGTTCCGTTTCAGAGAGTCCTTTAATCATGCCAATCTCTTTTTATCTGTCAGGGGTAAGGTGATGACAAGGCGCCGTTTAGCTAAAGAAACCCGCCACGACTAGGCCCAGCGCCAAAGCACTCAGTAGCGCGGCACCGCCGTACATCAGCTTCTTATTGAGTGCGTCATTACCCACGCTGATATCAAACATCCCATGACGTAGTCGGTGGGCGGCATGGAATAGCGGCAGGCACACCGCAGCCCCAACAAATAGAAAGCCCGGTACGCTGAACAGTAGCGAGGAGGCCCGCTCATAGCTCAGTGCCTCAGCGGGCAGCAGGCCCAGAGGCAGTAGAACGGCGATAAAGAGAATCACGGCGGGCAGCAAGACGGCGAAACAGACACCGCCCGCGCTGAAAAGCCCCCACCAGAGCGGCTCGTCAAAGGCTTGTTTGTGCTGAATATCATGTTTGTTCATGCTCATACTCCCCCCCTCCCTAGTAGCCAGAAAAACAACAGCGCAACGGCCACGACTCCCGCCCACTGTCCAGCGACAATGGCCTTATCAGGCAGACTGTGCCCTGCGATACGCAGCGGCATAACTCTCGGGAACAGTACAAAGAAGGTGGCGGCGTGGAACAAGCTGGCAGCCAATGCTAAAAGGTTCAGTAGCAGTACAATGGGGGAACCCATAAAGGCGATCCACCCCTGCCAACTCTCGGCCCCTTGAAGAAGAGCGACCATACCTGCAAGGAAGCAGAGAATGAAAAATACCAGCGGTAACACCGTGGCTTCGCGGAGCATATAGAGCTTAAAAAAGCGATGCTTCAGCCACCAATTACGTTTCAGGGGTGGCAGGCGTTGCGATGTCGACTTATTCATATTTATTCTCCTCACCCTACCCTTTAAACAACGCAATAAGCGTGTGTTTAGCAGCCTCGACCTTGCCTTGATTTACCGCGGCGGCAGGGTCAACGTGTTTGGGGCACACCTTCGAGCAGAAGCCGACAAAGGTGCAGCTCCATACGCCGTCGTGGCGGTTAAGCTCGGCCATGCGCTGTTTTTTGCCATTGTCGCGGCTATCCAGGTTGTAACGGTGAGCAAGCGTTAACGCTGCCGGGCCGAGGAACTCTGGATTAAGCCCAAACTGCGGGCAAGCGGAGTAGCAGAGGCCACAATTAATACAGTTAGCGAACTGCTTGTAGCGCTCCAGCTGCTCTGGTGTCTGCTGATAGGTTTCCGGCGCATTGGGGTCGTAGGGTTTTACCGGGTTATCGTCAATCAGGTAGGGCTTAACTGCCGCCAGGTGCTCAAGGAAGATCTCCATATCCACCACCAGATCCCGCTGCACTGGGAAGTGGGCCAGCGGCTCGATACGGATATCGCCCTCGTAATCGCGTAGGAAGGTTTTGCAGCCCAGCTTGGGAATGCCGTTAACCATCACCCCGCAGGAGCCGCAAATCGCCATGCGGCAGGACCAGCGATAACTCAGCGTGCTATCGAGCTGCTCCTTAATATGGTTGAGAGCATCCAGCAGCGAGGTGCTGTCATCCACCGGCAGGTCGTACTCTTGCCAGTACGTTTCAGTCGAATTATCCGGCAGGTAGCGTTTGACGCTGATGTGCTTGGTGCTGGCACTCTGCGTACTGATTACGTTAGTACTAATCTGCTCGGTACTCATGCCTTCTCCCCCTTGCCTGCATCGCCATAAGCCCGCTCCGCCGGTGCGGAGAAGCGCACATCAACGTCCTGCCAGCGCAGCTCGGCATGGGCATCGCCTTGGTAGAACACTTGGCTGTGCTTGAGGTAGTTAACGTCATCGCGTTTCTGCATACCCTCATCCAGACGCTGATGGGCGCCACGGGATTCACGCCGCTCAAGCGCGCCCAAACAGGAGGCTTCAGCAATATCCAGGCCGCACTCCAGTTCAAGACACTCAAGTAACTCAGTATTGAAAATCTTGCTGGTATCGTTAACGCGAACCTTGTTAAAGCGCGCACGCAGCTGACGCATGGTATCCAGCGAGTGGCGCATACCCTCCTCGGTGCGATAAATGCCGCAGCCGCTCTCCATGGCCTGCACCATGGCGTGCTTGAGTTCTACCCAGTTCTCCTCACTGCTGGTGCCGTCACATAGCCGCAGCAGCTTGGCTTGCTGGCGGTCGCCCTGAGCTTCCAGCAGGCGCTCATCGGCCCATTCGGTTTGTGCTGCCCGTTGGCTTGCCTGCTCACCGGCCAAGCGGCCAAATACCAATAGTTCAGTCAGCGAGTTAGAACCCAGACGATTGGCTCCGTGCAGGCCCACCGAGGCGCACTCTCCAGCAGCGTAGAGCCCGGCAATGGAGGTTTCGCACTGAGGGTTGGTTTCAATGCCGCCCATGGTGTAATGAACCGCCGGGCGAATAGGGACTGGCTCTTTCACCGGGTCGACGTTGATATAGGATTTGGCCAGCTCACAAATAAACGGCAGGCGCTCCAGAATGTACTTTTCACCCAAGTGGCGCAGATCAAGATAGACCACGTCGCTGTCACCAAACTTGCCGGTGCGGCCTGCCTGCTGCTCTTGCCAGAAGGCCTGGGAGAGCTTGTCCCGAGGGCCCAGTTCCATGTACTTGTTCTCCGGTTTGCCAAGGGGAGTTTCCGGGCCAAGGCCATAATCCTGCAGATAGCGATAGCCATCTTTATTGAGCAGGATGCCACCTTCGCCCCGGCACGCCTCGGTAATCAAAATGCCAGAACCGGGCAGGCCAGTAGGGTGGTATTGCACAAACTCCATATCCCGCAGCGCCACACCATGACGATAGGCCATCGCCATACCATCGCCGGTGACAATGCCTGCATTGGTATTAAAGCGGAACAGGCGCCCCGCGCCGCCAGTGGCGAGCACCACGGCTTTAGCGCGCAGCAGGGTCAGCTCACCAGTGGCGATTTGCAGAGCAATCACGCCAATCACTGCGCCTTCGTGGACGGCAAGATCGAGTACAAAGTACTCGTCAAAGCGCTCTATCTCGGGGTATTTCAGCGAGGTCTGAAACAGCGTATGGAGCATATGGAAGCCAGTTTTGTCGGCGGCGAACCAGGTGCGGGCGGTTTTCATGCCGCCAAAACGGCGTACTTGAACCTGGCCATCGTCTTTACGGCTCCAGGGGCAGCCCCAGCGTTCCATCTGCACCAGCTCTTGATAGGCGTGGTGGACAAAGTAGTCCGCCACTCCTTGCTCAACCAGCCAGTCTCCGCCTGACACCGTGTCATCAAAATGCGCCTGGTGGGAGTCTTCTGCGCTGGTAACGGCAGCCGCCCCGCCTTCCGCAGCCACGGTATGGGAGCGCATGGGATACACCTTGGACAGCAGCGCAATATGCTGGGAGGCACCCTGGGCTTTGGCCTGCTCAGCGGCCCCGATGGCAGCGCGTAAGCCTGCACCACCTCCACCCACAATCACGATATCGAAATCTCGCTGCTGCATGATGCATCCTTCCGTTAGCCAGGTCTAAGGCGGTGATGGCGGCACTCTTCGGTGCCGTCTCCTTAATTCGAACTTATTAACTCGAACTTATTAACTCGAACTTAGCATATCCGTGGTCAGCGTCGTTCATTAGTCCAAAGGACTATTGATGCACATCAATAAAACTAGAAATCGAGTTGGCACTGCTTTCACCCTAGTGCCGCAGCACCTACTCTTCAAATAACACACTGTCATTCGTAAATGTTTTAGGCATTGTTTTTAAAGAAATTGTTTTTAAAGAAATTCCAAACAAGCGATTGGTAGCCGTGTTCCAGTTTGGTCCCATATCAAAAGTACTTGGACATACAAGTACTTGGGCATAAAAAGTACTTAGAAAACAGAAGAGAGAGGCAGTATGAACAGTAGCGCTCAATTCTCGCCTCGGTGGAAGTTATTCGCCCCGCTTGTTATCGCCATCATTGTTGCATTGATACCTACGCCGGAAGGGGTGGCGCCCCATGCGTGGTATTTCTTCGCTATTTTCCTGGGTTGTGTGGTGGGCTTAATTCTTGAACCTTTGCCCGGTGCAGTCATAGGGCTGATAGGGGTTACCCTGATCGCGTTGCTCTCGCCCTGGGTACTGTTTTCCCCGGAGCAACTGGCATCGGAAGGCTTTAACCCCGCTAATCAGGCATTTTCATGGGCAGTGTCGGGTTTTACTAACTCCACCGTATGGCTGATTTTTGGCGCCTTTATGTTTGCCTTGGGGTACGAGAAAACCGGCCTTGGCAGACGTATCTCTCTATGGCTCGTAAAGGCCATGGGCAAGCGCACTTTAACGCTTGGCTACGCGGTGATGATCTCGGATACCATTCTTGCCCCTTTTACGCCCTCCAACACGGCACGCAGTGCAGGCACCATCTATCCTGTCATTCGCAACCTGCCACCCCTTTACGACTCGCACCCTAACGACCCCAGCATGAAGCGGATGGGTAGCTTTTTAATGTGGACAGCACTGGCCTCGACCTGCGTTACCAGCTCGCTATTTCTGACTGCCATGGCCCCCAACTTATTAGCCGTCGCGCTAACCGAAAGCACAACCGGCATTCAAATCAACTGGGGGCAGTGGTTTATGGCAATTGCCCCGGTGGGTATTTTGATGCTGCTGTTGGTGCCACTGCTGTGCTATTGGCTGTGCGCTCCCGAGGTAAAAGCGGGCCATGAAATTTCTGACTGGGCTAGAGACGAACTAAAACAGTTAGGCGCCCTTACCCGCAAAGAAATAGTGCTGGTGCTGATGGTCGTCACCGCCTTGTTACTGTGGATTTTTGGCGGCGGCATTATTTCCGCATCATTAGTAGGCCTCGTGGTGATCTGCGGCATGCTACTAACCGGCATCGTAACCTGGGACGATATCCTCAATAACAATGCGGCCTGGAATACCTTTGTATGGTTTGCCACGCTGGTCGCCCTGGCAGGCGGACTCAGCCAAGTGGGATTCGTGAACTGGTTTGGCACTGTCGTGGGTGGGCAGATAAGCCACTTTAACCCGTTGATGGCCATGGTAGCGCTGGTTGTACTGTTCTACGCTCTGCACTACTTCTTTGCCAGTATTACGGCACACGTCACTGCCCTACTGCCGGTGATTTTAGCGGCTGCTTCGGGTATTGCAGGGCTAGATATGCAGATGTTTGTACTGCTGCTACTGCCCACACTTGGTTTTATGGGCATTCTCACCCCCTATGGCACAGGGCCAAGCCCGGTCTACTATGGCAGCGGCTACTTGCCTAGTGCACTCTTCTGGCGCCTTGGGGCAATCTTCGGGCTAATTTTCCTAGTGGCATGGCTGGTAATTGGCCTACCGTGGCTAATGCTGGTTCTCTGAGCGACGGTTTATCCCAGCGTGATACCACATGCTGAGCTGTTGTGAGATTTTCTCCGGCTGCTCAGCATGAAGATTGTGGCCTCCTTCCAACGTGATATGGCGCAGGCGCGGGGCTTTCGTTGCTAGATGGCTTGCCAAGGTATGGAACTTGGCGTCTCGCTGGCCCGAAAAATAGCTTACCGGTAGCGGGGCGTTTTCCAGCCACTGCCATAGCGAAGGCTGATGCCCTAAGGAAGTTGACCGCAGCATGTTGGCAATGGATGGCCCAAGATTAGCTAGGCGACGTTGAATTTGCCGACTGCGCTGGTGCTCGGTGAGATCGGCAAACACCGGCTGCTGATACCAGTCGGTAAGTACGTCTTTCAGCGGTTCTTGCTCGAAGCGCCTAGCCCACCGTTCATCATGAGCAATGCGTGCAGGGCGCTCACTGGCAGGCAACCCTGGGTGGGCGCTTTCCAGCCAGAGAGCATCTAACCCCGGCGGTTGATGGCTGGCATGATACAGCGCCAAACGCCCGCCCAGGGAGTAGCCCAGCAGACAGTAACGGGTAACGCCTTGTGCCATCAATGTATCGCAAAGCCAGTGGTGAAATGCCTCAAAAGAGACTGCCTGCACATGGTGATTCTCACCGTGCCCAGGCAAGTCCAGCGCGAGACAGTTAATGCCTTTCAAGCCAGCGATTACCTCAGCCCAGTCCTGAGCATCTCCCAACAAGCCGTGGAGCAGTACCAGGGTTGGTAGCTGCTGAGGTTTACTGCTCACTCTATTCCCCTCGAATCGCTGCACCAAGGGCCTTAAGATCATCGGCGACTTGCTGATGGGGCACGTTAACCTCAATCAGTGTAACGCCCGCCTTTAGGGCCTGAGTGTAGTCCATCACAAAGGCCTCCAATGCGCAGGGTACTGAATAGCTAAGCCCAAACATCTTGGCCGCATACTCGAAGTTCAATCCATGGGGTTGGCGGTAATAACGCTCCAGCAGCTCCCCTTCTTTGGGCACCGGCAGCATATGAAAAATACTACCGCCATCATTATTGAGAATAACCACCACCAGGGGCTGAGTCGCCTGTTTTAACAATGCCAAGCTGTTGAGGTCATGCAGTGCGCTGGTATCTCCCAGCACAATGGTAGTAGGTTCCGAGCCTGTGCTGCTAAGGCCATAGGCCGTCGCGATCAGACCATCGATACCGGAGGCGCCGCGATTGGCCAATACCCGCAGTGGCGTTTGGCGATGCGTTCCCAGCATATTCATCAACCGTGCAGGCAGGCTGTTACCGATAAACAGTTGCCCTGCTGCTAGTCGAGCAATCTGGTGACAAACACCCAGCTCTGAAAATGCCGTTCCCCACTCCTCCACAAGCTGACTGGTGCGCCGTTGCAGGCTATCCAACTGATGCCAAGGCGCTTGTTCAGGCAACGTCGGCAAAGCAGCAATAACATTGGCAGGCGAGCTTATCAAACGGCGCTTAACGCAATAATCAGGGTCCAGCCGTTGGGGCAGTGGGTCAACCAACCAGACATCCTGCCAGGGCTGGTGGGCAATAAACTGGGTGAGTCGCTTGGAAATTAATCGGCCGCCAAACTGTAGTAGCACCTCTGCCTTAGCCAGTTCCGCACTGAAGCGTTCGTCATGGAGCGCCAGATCAAAATAGATCAGGTTATAAGGATCAAAGCGGAGCTGACTCTGTACATCCGCCAGCAGTGGCCAGCCCAGCTGCTTAGCTAACGCAACCACTTGCTGTGCCTGTTGCGGGTCATCAATGCTACCCACCACAATTATTCCGCACTGCTGGGCAAACGCTTCCCACTCGTTCTTGAGTGCTGAAATAGCGGTGCTGGTCTGTCCATGGCTCCAGGGCCAATCACTCCAAGGCGAGGCATCCGTTAGCCAGCGCCCCAACGGGGTCAGATAGTCACTGGCATCCACTAAGCCGTCACCAGGGTAGAGGGGCTCACGGTAACGGCAGTTTATATGGATAGGCCCAGGGGTACGGCGCTGCTGATAAACTGCTTGATCAATCGTACTGAGTAGGAACGCTGCTTTTATCTCAGCATCGGGCGGCGGCAGGTCTTGGTGAACAATAGTATGGCGGGAGAAGATATCCCGTTGATCAATCGCCTGATTGCTGCCGTTATCCAGCAGCTCAATGGGCCGGTCGGCGGAGAGCACAATAAGCGGTACGCCAAGTAAGTTGGCTTCCACCACCGCTGGGTAGAGGTTCGCCACGGCCGTGCCGGAAGTCGTGATAATCACCACCGGTCGATGGCTTCCCCGGGCAATGCCCAGTGCCATAAACCCTAGCCCCCGCTCGTCAAAATGGCAGTGGCAACGCAACCCTGTATGCTCGCTGGCAGCCATTGTCAGAGGCGACGAGCGCGAGCCGGGCGCCACCACTACATCGCGCAGGCCTAAGCGGTAGAGTTCCTCCAACATTAGCGCCGCCCAAACGTGATTAAAGGTGGCATGTGCTTTTGCAAAACCGTTCGATGTCAGTGCCGTCATATGTGTTACCCCATCCCTAGCAGGGACATAATATCGGCGATTTTGGTATCCAGCTCCCGCCACTCTTCGTCCGGCTGGGAGCCAGCCACGATACCTGCACCGGCATAGAGCCGAATCGCTTTTTGGCCGATATGGGCACAACGAATGGTCACGGCAAGGTCGCTACTGGCGTGGCTGATTCGACCAAACACACCTGAGTACCAACCCCGTTGATGGCATTCATGTTGGCGAATAAACGCCAGTGCCGACTCACGGGAGACGCCACCCACCGCTGGCGTTGGCGGCAGTGCGGAAAGCAGTTGCTGGTCAGTGACATTGCTATGAAGTTCGGCATGAATCAAACGGCGGATATGCTGCACCGAACGCAGCTTAACAATATGCGCCTCGCCCATGTGAACTTGATGGGCTAGAGGCTCTATCTGGGTCAGGAGTTGCTGATAGACGCACTGGTTTTCCAGCGTATTTTTCTTATCCGCCAGCAGCTCGGCGGCGAGCATTTGGTCTTGCGGGGTATCACGCCCACGGCGCGTAGTGCCTGCCAACGCTTCGGTAATCAAATGTTGGCCTTCACGCTTGTATAACCGCTCAGGAGGACAACCGATAAACGCCTCATGGGGTTCAAACTGGACACCAAACTGAAAACAGTCTGCTGCTCCCGCCTGCCAGCGTGACAGCAGCGCCCAGGGGTTGGGGGTCTGCGAGGTTGTCAGGCACGTTTCACGAGAAAGCACCACCTTGGGCGTATGCATAAGGTGGTCGGGGTTTGTCACCTTCCCCACCCACGCCGCCCACTCTTGTTGACGAGGACGGTCTTCACGCTGGTAAACATGGGGCTGCAGGCAAGGCAGCGGTTGCTCTTCTACCAAGGCGTCTAAACAGGCGCGGGCCTGGGCTATTTCGGCAGTGGGACAGCGGCCATCGAAACGCAGATTAAGTGACAGTGTTGCGCCGCCTTGGTGACGTTGAAGCTCGATACGCGGCAGCACAAAGTGGCAGGCGGGAAAGTGCTCCCACCCCGGCGTACCAGGATCGAAGGCCATGCCGCCAAAATAGTTTGGCTGTTGGCCACCAATCTCGGCCAGCACAGCAAGATCAGCCTCCAACGCCGCTAGAGAGTCAAAGACGTTAACTGCCCCCAGCGTCGCATACTCAATAGCATCAGCATCACGGGAATGCCAATAGAGCCGGGGATACACGCTTTGTCTGTTTAACCACCCCATCAGGCCATCTACCTGGCAGGGGGTATTTAGGCGGACAAACCCTGTTTTAGCGGTATCACAAAGCGTGTCAAGCTGATGTTTCAGTGCTTCAATAGGGTTAAATTGCATAATTCGCCTGTTAGGCCAGCGTTTTTAATTACCTGCTAGCGGCTGCTTGGTAGGCCCCAGCCTAGCTTCTTCTTAATATAGGGTAGCACCCAACGATCACCGCCAATCCGGCCAGCATTAGCACCTGCTACTAGCAAGAAGAAGGTTAGCGCAATCATCCAGGGGTTAGTGGATACAGTACCCGCCAGCAAAAAAGACATGTTCATAACAATGGCGAAAAAAGCAGCAAATGAGGTCAACACGCCAACAATTAAGCCAAGGCCAACCAACACTTCTCCTAGCGGTATAATAAAGTTAATAAAATCCGCATAGGGCAGCGCAAAGTTCTCAAGAAAAGCGACATAGTTGGGGTAAACCGCGCTTCCTTCTCTCATCACGGGATTTGCCACAGCATTGCGTAGAAAGCCCTCTGCATTAAAGCCACCGGTCATCTTACCGATGCCCAGGGTTAACCAAGTAATGCCTAAATAGAGCCGCAGTAATAACCAAACTACCGCCATATATTTGTTATGTCTAAATAAGTCACCAATCATCACGTAAACTCCTGGTCTGGGGTATCAGCAGTATCGGATAAGGCGGTGCTGTTTATTTTGACTTAGGTCTACTTTTCAGCACTTAATCATACATTACTGAATGTTTGACGATGACTCCGCTAGCGTTTTTAAAATGAAAATGGCCAACAGGAATATTGATGTAATGGGACAAAACAGTAAGCGCCACTACTACCAAGCTTGGCTGTTAGCCGCACGCCCTCGTACGCTGCCGCTGGCGTGCGCCTCTATTCTATTGGGTACTGGTCTAGCGGCGAGTATGGATGCTTTTAACCCTGCGGTGCTATTGCTTGCCCTGCTGACCGCCATTGCGCTACAGGTGCTTTCTAATCTGGCGAACGACTATGGTGATGCTGCGTCGGGAGCTGATGACGAGCAACGCATAGGTCCTGCTAGAGCCGTCTCTTCTGGTTTACTCAGCCCCGAAGCGATGCGTAAAGGAATAGTCATAGCGGCCATTGCCGCCGCGCTATGCGGGCTTTTATTACTGTTTGCCGCCTTTGGAACCCAGTGGGGGCAGATCGCCACTTTCCTGCTGCTAGGCGCTGCCTCATTACTGGCCGCAGTGACCTATACCGTCGGTCTGGGCGGCGCGCCCTATGGCTATCGTGGGCTAGGTGATATTGCGGTCTTTGTATTTTTTGGGCTGCTCGGCGTATTAGGCACTTACTACCTCCACGTACAGCAGCTTAGCTGGCTACCATTGCTACCCGCCACCGCATGCGGGCTGTTAGCCACTGCCGTGCTCAATGTGAATAACGTGCGCGATATCGAAAGCGATGCACGCAATGGCAAGATCACCCTGGCGGTGCGGCTAGGCCGCGCCAGGGCGATTAAGTACCACTGGACATTACTGGGGGTAGCTTTGCTGCTCACCTTGGCCTATCTGGTTGCACTACCAGTACCGCTGCTGGGATGGAGCTGCCTGTTAGTGGCCAAGCCGCTAACGGATGCTGCCAGAACATTACGCGATACCCATGATGGCGAAACGCTGACTGGCATGCTTAAGAAAACCGCTATTTCGACGCTACTTTACAGCGTGCTGCTCTCTATTGGCTTAGCGCTGTTTTAAGCTTTTTACCAAGCTTAAGTTTTTACTAAGTTTAGTTTTTACCAATTTAAGTAAGCGCTTAAAGCAGGACAACCGCCCATCTCAAAACAGGCCCGTACTCGAGCAGTGCGAGGGTGGGCCTGAACACTCTTTATTCAACCACGTTAACGGTAATGGTACTCGACCAATCCGGGCCGTAGGAAAGATGTGCGCCGTCGGCAAACTGTAGCGTCAGCGTGTATTCACCTGGAGGGAGGCTGAGCTCGTAACTGGTCTGCCCACCACCGAAGTGGATATGCGTATCGTCTGTGGGCACAACCTCGCCTTTAGCAATCGGCCCAGCATCAATGAGCAAGTGATGGTGGCCTGTGCCGTCCTTCATGGTGCCTGCTGGTTCGATGTCCATACCAGTGACGGCCATTTCCACCTGGATCGGACTCGATACCTCAGCGCCATCCTCTGGCGTCACAAAACTGACGCCCTCCCCGGCAATGGCCGGTATCGCCAACATCGCCAGCCCTAGAGCAATCAACCAGCGACCCGTTCCTTGCTTCACTGTCTTCATTTCAGTACCTCATCAGGGGTTCATAATCAGCGGTTCTAATTTCTTTTCGCCTGTTACACTTAAGCCTTGTTCATTATACTTGCTACTTATACTTGTTTTTTATAACAGTAGCGTCTCATTAGCTTAGCTGTTTGAAAGCGAATTGCTAATACAGGCCAAAGAGTTAATGGTCGTCCGTGCGGCGCACTTGGCACTATTTTTTAGCAACATGCCTTCTTTACTTTAGCAATATGCTTTGGCGACACACCTTCCATATCAAGGATGATGAATTATGACCGCAGCCATTTCTGCGCCTTTCTCTTTCACTGAGTTTAAGCAGAGTCTATCAACGGCAAACAAGCGCAAGCTGCTGCGTTGGGCCAATAGTGAACTTCATGTTGTTTTTTATCGCAACTCATCAGGCCAGGAACTGTCAGGGTTACTACAGGTAGGTTCTCAGCAGTGCTACGTCGCTTCCAGCAATCAAGACGCTCTACAGAGGGCAATGACCAACGTAAAACTTGAAGACGGCAGCGAAATAGTAATCAAGACGCTGTCCCTTGCCGAGCTGGCTCGCAATGCCCATCTTTACAACTTGAGCATACACCTCATCGACAAGGAAGATGGTCTGACGATTGGGGGAGCCTTAATGCAGCTATTCGGCATAACGGCGATCCTGAAAGATGATGAGGGCAACGAAGTCATATACGAGGCCGATGCCTTCTTTTTCGAACCTGAGAGTGACGCTGAAACCTTACCCTACGGTGCTGTTCAGCACTGGCGCGATATCGAACTCGAGTACACTTCTGCTCGCGAACCAAGCGAGATTAAGTCGCTATACGTATTTGATGACCAACTAGATTGGAACAACCCCCTCTTTCCAGAACTACCCGATAATGCGAAGGCACTGAGTACGCTTTCTCCCAACGCTCAGATCTTTTTCGAGCATATTAGGGTGCCGCCGCTAATGAGCTGGGACGAAGAGACTGTGTCGACCATCGTTCCCGAACCTCCCTATGAGAACAGCCTGCTGGCAGCAAACAACCTCAGCGCCTTCAATGTGCTACGTGCCATGGTCGATCAAGACATCGTGCCTACTGTCGACGATATCACTTTGATGATAAAAAAAGATATCAAGCATGAGAACGAACCCGCTGACAGTCCCGAGCGTTGGGAGATTAGAGTCAGCTTCACCACGCCCATGGGGTTTAATGCCGTCTTCAGTCCAGACTGGGTCGAAGCTTCTCTATGCAAAGCCAATACGGAACTGCCCGATACCACAGGTACCCACCTCGCCAGCGAGAAACTACGCGAGCGTATCGTCAACCATCTTGCCTGGAACTTCTTTCAGCATGGCCGCAGCTTCACAAAGACACTCTTTCGTACAGACCTCCAAGGGTTACTACCCGGCTTCATTATCAATAGTTATGGGCCTTTTCAGCCGGACTACGCGGATAAACGGTTTCCCTGCCTAGCACGCTTTCAGTGCGGCGAACACGGAGTTCCGGTGCTTTTACTGGGGCAGAATGAAGGCAACTACGTCTGCATGCCGCTGGCGTTCGAAGAGATCCCTGAAGCGGATGTCTCTGCGCTGATCCCTCGTCGCAGCGAACTGATCAGCATGGAGTCAAAGAGCATGTTGCTTTCAGCACGCTATGAAAGGTTGGCGATCCCCGCTTCGCTGGTCGACTTTCCTGATCATTGGTATCAGGGGATAAGAGTCAGTAATCGATACCTCAAATCCAAGTTCATCTTCGGCATGCGCTTCAATACCCTGATGACCGAAATGGAAAACGAAAGCGCTACCACCGCAAACTCCTCGCTCAAGTGGATCGTAGTGGGCTGTGCGGTGGCACTTATTGGCGTGATGTTGGTGATGAACTTGTAACCCCATATCGCTTGCCACTTGCTTGTTGCCAAGCGCTGACATAGTGCTTATGGCTTAAAGCACCACCTCATAGCCTTCAAACTTAGGCGGGCCAAGGTAAATGCCTTCGGGTGATTTGGCATTAGCGTGGGCTTTGCGGAACGCGTCTGACTTGGTCCACGCGCGGAATGCTTCTTCAGACTCCCACACGCTGTGGGAAATAAACACAGTGTGATCTTCCTGGCTTTCGCCTTGCAGCATTTGAAACTGCTTAAAGCCCGGCACTTCATCCAGATGGGAGTCTCTGTTGCGCCACACCTCTAAAAAATCCTCTTCGCGGCCTGGGGCAATCCGAAAACGGTTCATGGCGATATACATCTTTACTCTCCTGTTTTGGTAGCAGTGTCACATTAACGTTTTACGCTACCAGGGTATACTCACTCCAGGACAGTCTCCCTCTTTATGGATGACCTATGTCAGCTTAATGGTTAACGTTTTCCCACCTGAATAGTTCGCCCTACCCTCCGGTCATATTCATAAAACGCACTACCTGCACATCACCGTCAGTCGTAAAATGGTGGCGGGCAGGTTTTTGCTGCATGGCGGCTACGATCGTGGCCTTAAGCCGTGACATATTCCCAGGGTGGGCACGCATTACCGCCCGCAAGTCGACCGAATGTTCATTGCCCAAACAAAGCAGCAGTCGCCCCTCAGCAGTCACCCTTACTCGGTTACAGGCATCGCAGAAATTATGGCTATGGGGAGAAATAAAACCGATGCGCGACTGACTGTCCGCCATACGGTAATAACGGGATGGCCCTAAGGTGGTCTCTGTGGTGGGTAAAAGTTGGTAATGTTGCTCTATGATCTCACGCACCCTATCGGTGGAAAGAAAGGTTTCGCCACGGTTATGCTCGCTGATAGCGCCCAGCGGCATCTCCTCAATAAAGCTGATATCGACTTGTTCATCCCGGGCAAAATTCACCAGGTCGAGAATTTCGTCATCATTACGCCCCTTAAGCAGTACGGCATTGAGCTTTATCGATTGAAAGCCAACGCGGCGAGCTGCACGGATACCCGTGATCACTTGGCTTAGGTCACCTGTGCGGGTTAATGCTTTAAAGCGCTCGGGCTTGAGCGAGTCGAGACTGATATTGAGCCGTCCAAGCCCACCTTGGCGTAACGCGTCAGCATGTTTGACCAGCCCTGAGCCGTTAGTGGTCATCGCCAGCTCGCGCAAGCCTGCCAATTCACCGAGCTTTTCGACTAGCGTTAGTATGCCTTTGCGTACCAGTGGCTCCCCTCCTGTTAGACGAATTTTCTCCACCCCCAACTCGACAAACGCTTGCGAGAGCGTGGCCAACTCCTCCAGGGTAAGCAGCTTGGCCCGGGGCAGAAATGTCATCTCCTCAGCCATGCAATAAACACAGCGGAAGTCACAACGATCCGTCACCGACAAGCGCAGGTAACGTATCGTTCGCCCAAAACCATCCACTAATCCGCTCATTTTTTAGGCTCCTCTACGTAGGCATTGGCATTAACAGGTAGCCGAGCAATAAGTGCCTGCACCTCAGAGGTAACGTCTTTGATGGTTTGTTCATCATAAAATTGGCCTCGCCTTTTGTGCAGTCCGCTTTCGTAGAGCTTCACATGCTCTGTGGGTGACACGCCCGCCTTGGCGAGGCAGTGGCTAGCACAGTGCATTTGACAACCATCGATAGCCACAATGGGCCGCCCACTGCGAGCTGTACGTACCAAACCTGGCACACCACCGCCCACCCCAGCAATACAGGACATTTCTGCCTCCCCTGCATGATCAAGACGCAGAGCGACACTATTGGCAAGCTGCGCAACATCAGAGCAGCCGGAGCAGGCATATACCAATGTGCGTGGTTTGTGGTGTGAAGACATACCCTCTCCTATAAAAAGCAAACAGCATCAGCAGCCACAGTGAGTATAAAAACTCAAGCGGCGAACTGATTAATGGGGTAGTAGTGGTAGGTGCTCCCTTCTGCTACGTCTGTTTCGGGATTAATCATTAAATAGCCATCGGCTTGGCTAGCCGCACTGAGCATATGCGAGCCCTGACCACCCGCTAACTGCGCCACCGGCAGCTCTCTTGCCCAGTTCAGCACCACCCTTAACAGCTCACAACGCCCCCTGGGGCCGCGCTGAGAAAAGCCTGCCTTAACGGGATAACCCTGCAACGCAGCGACACTTCTACCTTGCATGGCATGAATAAACGGCAGCGTCAGTAATTGCCAACCCACCAGGGAAGCAACAGGGTTGCCAGGCAGCGCGATTAACGGCGTAGTTGAAGAGGGCGCAGCACCTAGATAGCCAAACGCAAAAGGCTTACCAGGCTTCATGGCAACACCATGGAAATGTAGCCCACCGCGCTGCTCGATCACCGGACGAACATGATCCTCCTCGCCTACCGAAACACCACCGGTACACATCACCACATCTGCAACGGTTTCTGCGTTCTCAAAAGCCTGATGCAATGACTGCGGCGAATCAGCGATGACACCCAAATCCAGCACGTCGCACTGAGCTTGCGCTAGCAGTACGCTAAGCATGGCGCGATTGCTGTCGTATACCTGCCCCGGTGATCGCGTCGTGCCTGGGGCAATCAGCTCATCGCCGGTTGAAAGCAGTGCCACCCGCAGGCGCCGCTTGACGGTCACAGCATTGATTCCATGGCTTGCCAGTAGTGCAATCGATGCTGCATCAAGCAACTTACCCGCAGCGAGTAGCGGGGTCCCCATGCGAGTCTCCTCCCCCTGGCGACGAATATTAGCGCCTACCACCAAGCTACCCTCGAGGTGTATATACCCACGCTGATCAAGGGTTACCCGCTCTTGAGGCACCACAATATCTGCCCCCATGGGTACCGGCGCGCCGGTAAAAATACGCGCGCAGCCTCCTTCCGGTAGCAGCATGACGCCTGCGCCAGCCGGTACGCGTTGAAGAATGGGTAAGCCTGCGCCGTGAGGTACCGCTTGGTAATCAGCCAGACACAGCGCGTAACCATCCATAGCGCTGTTGTCTACCCCCGGCATATCGAGGGGTGCGACAATCGTTTCTGCCAATACTCGCCCCGCCGCCTGTTCAAGGGTAACGTCCTCTACAGCATTAATCGGCTTGGCTGCTTCGATAAGCCATTGGCGTGCATCAAACAGATCTAGCAAGCCGGGTGTGACTATCTCTGCACAGTGACAGTTCATAAGCGCTCCACATCATGAGTAGAGATCGCTGTATCACGCCCACTGCACGCGATCTCTGCAGGCAGTACCATGGCGGCAAAGTTGCAAGGCCGAGTACGGGAGTCCAATTGCAGCGAGATAATCTTATCCCATGCCATGGCACACGCTTTAGGTGAGCCGGGCATGGCAAAGATCAGTGTTTGATTGGCGACCCCTGCGACTGCCCGAGACTGAATGGTCGCTGTTCCGATGGTCTGTAGGGACAAATGCCGGAACAGCTCCCCATACCCCTCAACCGCTTTGTCGAACAGTGGTGTCAGTGCCTCTGGGGTGGTATCTCGGGGGGTAAAGCCGGTGCCACCGTTAACCAGGATCGCGTGGATATCGGGGCACGCAATCCACTCCGAGACCACGGCGCGAACCTGGTAGATATCATCAGGAACGATGCGCCTTTGCACCAGGATATGGCCACTTTCGCTCAGATGTTTAACCAGCAGGTCACCGCTGCCATCTTCATCCAAACCACGCGTATCTGAAACCGTTAGCACCGCGATGCTAAGCGGGATAAAAAGAGCATCTACAGGCACATGGGACATCAAATCTCTCCTATTCGCTTTCCTATTGCATCAAGCTATTGCATCAAACTAGCGCCAGCATCGTCGTCCAGAACAATTCCTTCGACGCCGATGTCGCTCTCTAGCGCCAGCAAATAGTGACGCAACGCACGTCGAGTCGCCTGTTCTCTGAGACTATGGCGCACCCGGTCGCAAACTTGCTCGAAAGGTAACGCCCGTCCTTCACGACGTTCGTCAATACTCACCACGTGCCAACCATAGCGAGACGCTAAAGGACGCTCGTATAAACCTTCGGGCAGGTGCTGCAAAGCACGATCAAGCTCTGGAACAGTCTGCCCCGGCACTAACCAACCCAAGTCACCGTCCATCTCTTTGGAAGGGCACGCGGAGTGGTGCTGAGCAAATTCAGCAAACCGTTCGGGTATCTGGTTGAGCTGTTCGAGTAGCTTTTCGCCAAGCTGGTACGCTTCGTCGCGCCCCAGAGAGTCGTCCGGCGCCGCCGCGAGCAGGATATGCCGAACGCGTAACTGGGTCGGTTCGCTGAAGCGTTCACGGTGGGTGTCGAAAAAGCGCTGGCAATCAGCCTCCCCCGGCTCGGGCACCTCAAGCTCCTGTTCCAGCAAGGCAGCAATCGCCGCATCCTCTTGCGCTTCGCTGGCTTCTTGCATCGACAGTAGGCCCAGGGCGTTAGCACGCTGGCGCAGTAGCTCCCTGACCACGAGTGCGCGAGCCGCCTGAAGCTGGGCCTCCCCCGCCGTTTCGGCGGGGTGGTACTGCATCTCTAAGGCAATTGTTTCTTCATCGATACTGGCGTCGCCGACACGTACTGGAGGCGGTGCAACGCCCCCAGGTAGTTGTTCAATATCAATCATCTGCATGGCATGTCCCTCTATACAAAGCTAAGCTACATACATCTAAGCGTGCGGATAGTTGTTCTCAGCCGCGACGGCGAACCAGCTGGTACCTACGTGTGATATAACCAAACGGTAAGCTCCAGACATGCACCAAGCGGGTAAAGGGGAACAGCAGGATGATGGTTAAGCCCACAAAGATATGTAGCTTGTAGATCCAAGAGACCTCTTCCATATAGTTGGCAGCGCCACCGCCAAAGAAGACGATTGCCTGAGCCCAGCTGGCCAAAGTGACCATCATCTCGCCATCCATGTGGCCCAGAGAAAAGAGGATGGTGACCATACCCAACGCCGCCTGGAACACAATTAGCCCCAGAATGGCGGTGTCCATAACACTGGACGAGGCACGTACCCGATCATTGGCAATACGGCGATACAGCAGCATGGCGCCGCCCACCAAACACATGGCACCGGCAATACCGCCTACTACGATCGCGAGAAGCTGCTTAGTGCTGGGATCAAGAAAACGCTCATACATCCAGTGCGGTGTTAGCATGCCGAACAGATGGCCAAAGAAGATCACGATAATGCCGATATGAAACAGATTGCTGGCCAAGCGCATGTTCTTTGATGACAGCATCTGGCTGGAGCCGGTCTTCCAAGTGAATTGGCCATGGTCATAGCGCATTAGGCTGCCGATCAGAAATACCGTGCCAGCGAGATAGGGGTAGTAACCGTAGATCAGATGGGTTAAGTAATGCGCAATCGCGTCATACATGGTGATTCTCCTATTAACGATCGGCGGAAGGAGCGGAAGAGGCATTTAAAGACGGAGCATGCATAATGCGCACCGGCTGACTCTGAACGGTGTGTTTACGCTCGGCCAAGCGACGCCCTTCGGCAGACTGCAGCGCGCAATCCTCATCTGAGGTTGCCGAGAAGCGCACCGCTTCTTCTTCCCATACGGCGTCCAATGCTTCGGGGGTGTTGTCAGGCACTTCTTTTTTGACCTGGGGCCGATGCTCTTCGACATCCCCCTCGGCACCGATTAACGCCAATAGTGACAACGGCACCAGGGCGTGATCCGCCCCCCGCTCCTCCAACCGTGCGGTTAGCAGCGCCAGGATATGGCGTATTTCACCCAGCCAGCGGCCAATCTCGGCGTCGTCGCACAGCGAAAGGTACTCAAGAAACACCGGTAGATGATCGGGCAGTTCACGGGCATCCAGCTCGAAACCGGCCGCGCTGTACTCGGCCATGAGATCCACCATGGCCTGGCCACGGTCACGGGACTCGCCGTGAACGTGCTCGAATAGCAGCAGCGACGTAGCCCGCCCCTTATCGAACATGGCGACGTACTCGGCCTGTAGCTCAAGCAGGTCGCCCTCTTGGAGACGCTGACACCACGCCATTAGCGACGATTTGAGAGCCGCCCCCAGGCGGCGCTCAGCATTGAGAATTTCGATGAGTTCGCCGCAGGCATCCTGCAGTTCCTGGGTTGGGTAATCAAGCAGGCGGGCCAGTACGCGTAGGCTGCGCATGCCCTGTAGCGGCTCGAATGACAGCTCTACCGGGGTCGGCGATTGGGTAGCGGCTTCAGTCATGACGAGACTCCTCAAGTTGTGGCTGCGGGTCGAAGACCTCTACCGGTTTCACCAACACGCTGGTCTGCTTACGGCCATTGAACAGGTTGGGCTGGCTCTCACCGTGGCAACCATCACCAAAGGTAAAGCCGCATCCTCCCCGTTCCGGGAAGGCTTCGGTGGCCATTTCCCGATGGCTGGTGGGGATCACAAACCGATCCTCGTAGTTGGCAATGGCTAGGTAGCGGTACATCTCCTCTACTTGAGCGACGCTAAGCCCCACGGCATCGAGCACGTCGGCGTTGGGGGCACCCTCCACATGCTTGCCGCGCATGTAGACACGCATCGCCATCAAGCGCTTGAGTGCCAACACCACGGGCTCCTCTTCGCCAGCAGTCAACAGGTTAGCCAGGTACTTCACCGGGATACGCAGTGATTCGATCTTGGGCAGGATGCCGTCAAACTCCACATGCCCCGCCTCAGCGGCGGACTGAATCGGCGACAGCGGCGGCACGTACCACACCATCGGTAGCGTGCGGTATTCCGGGTGCAGCGGCAGCGCCAATCCCCAGTCGATAGCCATCTTGTAGACCGGTGAGGCCTGGGCGGCTTTGATGACGTTATCCTGGATGCCATCTCGCTTGGCCTGGGCAATCACTTCCGGATCGTTAGGATCGAGGAAAATCTCGCACTGGCGGTGGTAGAGGTCACGCTCGTCAGGGGAGCTTGCCACTTCCTCGATACGATCAGCGTCATACAGCAGCACGCCGAGATAGCGAATGCGGCCCACACAGGTCTCGGAGCAGATGGTCGGCTGACCGGCCTCGATACGCGGGTAGCAGAAAATACACTTCTCGGACTTACCGCTTTTCCAGTTGTAGTAGATCTTCTTGTAGGGGCAGCCGGAGATACACATCCGCCAGCCACGGCACTTGTCCTGGTCGATTAGAACAATGCCATCCTCTTCCCGCTTGTAGATCGCACCGCTGGGGCAGGACGCCACACAGGTGGGGTTCAAGCAGTGCTCGCACAGGCGCGGCAGATACATCATGAAGGTGTTTTCGAACTGGCCGTAAATATCTGCCTGCACCTTGTCGAAGTTGGCGTCTTTGCGCCGCTTGGCGAACTCGGTGCCGAGAATCTCTTCCCAGTTGGGGCCCCATTCGATCTTTTTCATACGCTGACCGGAAATCAGCGAGCGCGGGCGCGCCACCGGCTGGTGCTCGCCGATTTTGGCGGTATGCAGGTGTTGGTAGTCGAAAGTGAACGGCTCATAGTAGTCATCCATTTCAGGCAGGTCGGGGTTAGCGAAGATGTTCGCCAGCACCCGCCATTTGCCACCAATACGCGGTTCAATCCGGCCATCGGTACGGCGCATCCAGCCGCCCTTCCACTTGGCCTGGTTCTCCCACTCTTTGGGATAGCCGATACCGGGCTTGGTCTCGACATTGTTGAACCAGGCGTACTCCATACCTTCGCGACTGGTCCAAACATTTTTGCAGGTCACCGAACAGGTGTGGCAACCGATACACTTATCAAGGTTGAGAACCATGCCTACCTGGGAACGAATCTTCATTTCACGGCCTCCTGAGCACTGCTCTTGAGAGCACTGTTTTTAAGAGCCACGTTCTCCTGAACACTGTCATTGCCTTCACCATCCAGCCAGTCAACGTGTTTCATCTTGCGCACTAACACGAACTCATCGCGGTTTGAGCCGACGGTGCCGTAGTAATTAAAACTGTAAGAGAGCTGCGCGTAGCCGCCGATCATATGGGTTGGCTTGGGGCAGACCCGGGTGACCGAGTTGTGGATACCGCCCCGTGTGCCGGTGACCTCAGAGCCTGGGACGTTCACGTTGCGCTCCTGGGCGTGGTACATCATCACCATGCCCGCCTTCACCCGCTGGCTGACCACTGCCCGCGCGGCAATCGAGCCGTTGGCGTTGTAGACCTCGATCCAGTCGTTGTCCTCGATATCGATCTCGGCAGCGTCCGCCTCGGAGAGCCACACCACCGGGCCGCCTCGGTTAAGCGTCAACATCAGCAGGTTGTCCGAGTAAGTGGAGTGGATGCCCCACTTCTGGTGCGGCGTGAGGAAGTTCAGCGCCTTGCTCTTGAAGCCGTTGTCGGCGGGAAGCTGGAAGCCTTTGGCCGCTTTGGTATCGATGGGCGGACGATAGACCAGCAGGCTTTCGCCGAAAGCGCGCATCCAGGCATGATCCTGATAGAACTGCTGGCGACCACTCACGGTGCGCCAAGGGATCAGCTCGTGAACGTTGGTGTAACCGGCGTTATAGGAGACATGCTCATCCTCAAGGCCGGACCAAGTTGGGCTGGAGATAATCTTGCGTGGCTGGGCGACAACATCGCGGAAGCGGATCTTCTCCTCCTGCTTGGGCCTCGCCAGGTGGGTGTGGTCGCGTCCGGTAATTTTGGAGAGTGCATCCCACGCTTTTACTGCCACGGCGCCGTTGGTTTCCGGTGCCAGGGTCAGAATCATCTCGGCGGCATCGATAGCGCTATCGATCAACGGGCGCCCTTTATGCGGGCCGTCCAGCTTGCGATGGTTTAGTTTGCCCAGCAGCTCGACTTCCGCATCGGTATTCCAGGCGATGCCCTTGCCGCCGTTACCGATGCTTTCCAGCAACGGCCCTACAGAGGTGAAGCGCTCATAGGTTTCGGGATAGTTGCGCTTGACCTCAATCAGCGATGGCATGGTCTTGCCGGGAATCGGCGCGCATTCGCCCTTCTTCCAATCCATCACTGCCGGCTGGGCCAATTCTCCTGGCGAGTCGTGCTGCATCGGCAGCGTGACCAGGTCGGTCTCTTCGCCCAGGTGGCCTACACACACCTTGGAAAACGCCTTGGCAATACCCTTGTAAATATCCCAGTCGCTGCGCGATTCCCAAGCCGGGTCGGTGGCGGCAGTCAAGGGGTGAATAAAGGGGTGCATGTCTGACGTGTTAAGGTCGTCCTTCTCATACCAGGTCGCCGTAGGCAGCACGATATCCGAGTAGAGGCAGGTGGTGGACATGCGGAAATCCAGCGTCACCAGCAGGTCGAGCTTGCCTTCCGGCGCCTCGTCACGCCATACGACTTCTTCAGGCTTCTGGCCGCCGAAATCACCCAGATCTTTACCCTGAATACCGTGGCGAGTACCCAGCAGGTACTTGAGCATGTACTCATGGCCCTTACCGGAGCTGCCCAGCAAGTTGGAACGCCAGATGAACATATTACGCGGGAAGTTCTCTGGCGCGTCCGGGTCTTCCGCGGCAAAGCGCAGTTCACCACTCTTGAGCTGCTGAACCGCATAGTCGGCAGTGGACATGCCCGCGGCTGCGGCTTTTTTGGCCAGGCGCAGCGGGTTAGTGTCTAGCTGAGGTGCCGACGGCAGCCAGCCCATGCGCTCGGCGCGTACGTTAAAGTCGATCAGACTACCGGGGTAATCCTCGACCTTGGCCAACGGTGACAGGATCTCTTTGATCTCGAGCTTTTCGTAGCGCCACTGGGAGGAGTGGTTATAAAAGAACGAGGTAGAATTCATATGGCGCGGCGGGCGTTGCCAGTCGAGTCCGAAGGCTAGCGGCGTCCAGCCAGTCTGCGGACGCAGTTTTTCCTGACCAACATAGTGGGCCCAGCCGCCACCACTCTGACCGATACAACCACACATCACCAGCATATTGATCAGGCCGCGGTAGTTCATATCCATGTGGTACCAGTGGTTCATACCCGCACCGACGATGATCATGCTACGGCCGTTGGTTTTATGGGCGTTGTCGGCAAACTCTCGAGCAATGCGGGTGCACTGCTCTGCTGGGACACCGGTGATTTTCTCCTGCCACGCGGGGGTATAGGGGCGAATCTGATCAAACGAGGTCGCGCCATCATCTTCGCCGTCGCCAACAAAACCACGGTCGATACCGTAGTTGGCACACATCAGATCAAAAACGGTGACCGCCAGCATGTCGCTGCCATCGGCTCTCTTCAAACGTTTGGCGGGCAAATTGTGGAACAGTAGGTCTTCGGCGGCGCCAACACCGGCCCCTTTAACGTGTTCAAAGTGCTCGTGCTCGATGCCACCAAAGTAAGGGAACGCCACGCGCGCCACGCTATCGTGGTGGTTGACCAAACTTAGTAACGGCTTGATTTCAGTGCCTGCGGCGTCCAGCGACTCCAGATTCCACTTGCCCACTTCATCGCCAGTTTCGCCCCAGCGGAAACCGATGGAACCGCGTGGTACCACCAGCTGGTCACGGGATTCGTCCCAGGCGACGGTTTTCCACTCAGGGTTGTTTTCCTGGCCCAGAGCGGCGTCAAAATCACTGGCACGCAATTGGCGACCCGGTGCGAAGCTGCCATCTTCCCGCGCTTCCAGTTCCACCAGGAACGGCATGTCGGTATAGCGGCGCACATAATCAGTAAAGTAAGCACTGGGGTTCTCAAGGTGGAATTCCTTAAGGATGACATGGCCCATGGCCATCGCCAGGGCCGCATCGGTGCCCTGTTTGGCGGAAAGCCACTCGTCGGTAAGTTTGGAGACTTCGGCATAATCCGGGGTGATCGAGACCGTCTTGGTGCCCTTGTAACGTACTTCGGTAAAGAAGTGGGCATCCGGGGTACGCGTCTGGGGCACGTTGGAGCCCCAGGCAATAATGTAGCCGGAGTTGTACCAGTCAGCAGACTCAGGTACGTCGGTCTGCTCGCCCCAGGTCATCGGTGAGGCTGGCGGCAAGTCGCAATACCAGTCGTAGAAGCTCATGCAAACGCCGCCAATCAGCGATAGGTAGCGACTACCGGCGGCGTAGCTGACCATCGACATGGCAGGAATCGGCGAGAAGCCAATGATTCGGTCGGGGCCATACTGCTTGGCGGTGTAAACGTTAGAGGCCGCCACCAGTTCGTTAAGCTCGTCCCAGTTACCGCGCACGAAGCCGCCCATGCCGCGAGCACGCTTGTACTGCTTGGTCTTGGCGGGGTCTTCGACAATAGACGCCCAGGCATCTACCGGGTCTGGGTTAGCCTTCAGCGCTTCGCGCCATAGCGCCAGCAGCGGCTTGCGAATCAACGGATACTTGAGACGGTTGGCGCTGTACATGTACCAGGAGTAGCTGGCGCCCCGTGGGCAGCCACGCGGCTCATGGTTGGGCAGGTCGGGGCGGGTACGCGGATAGTCGGTCTGCTGGGTTTCCCAGGTAACCAAACCGTTTTTAACGTAGATCTTCCAGCTACAGGAGCCGGTGCAGTTCACACCATGGGTGGAACGCACCACTTTATCGTGTTGCCAGCGGGCACGATAACTATCTTCCCAGTGGCGGGATTCGCTACGTAGTTCGCCATGCTCATTAGCAAAAGGCTCGCGGGACTTGCGGAAGAAATTCAGCCGATCTATGAAGTGACTCATGGTCGATCTCCAGGCTCCTCGGAAATTTGCGTTACCCGCCAAGCGGGTTCCATAGAGTGGAGTCTGCGCGATCGATAAGGGGATTGCTGCGTGATTACCTACATATAGACCCTGTCTACCCCCAAGGTGATAGAGCGGCAAACTGAAAGGAATAGGTGATTAGCGCTATCGAGGCTATACCGCTTGCACCCAGCGGGTTTGGCCTGCTGAGGCGTCAATAGCCGCTTTTCGAAAGCCCCACCGTTATGACCTGTGTCAAAAGGCAACAAGAAATAGCTGACTAAGATACCCGGACTTTCATCTTAGGAGCCTCCGCTATGGAGCTTGTATGCCCTGCTGGCAACCTGCCCGCTCTAAAGCGTGCTGTGGATAAAGGAGCTGATGCCATCTATTTCGGCTTCCAGAACATCACCAATGCGCGCCAGTTTGCTGGACTGAATTTCACCGAAAAACGCGCCCGAGAGGGAATAGACTATGCCCATAAGCAGGGAAAGCGGGTGTTCTGCGCGATTAACACCTACCCCCAGCCCAATGGCTGGCAGCAGTGGACCCGCGCCGTGGACCAGGCGGTCAATATGGGTGTGGATGCATTAATCCTCGCCGATATGGGGCTGCTCGATTATGCCACTAAGCACCATCCTGACGTGGCACGCCATCTTTCGGTACAAGGGTCGGCAACCAGTCATGAAGCGCTACGCTTTTATCATCAGCATTTCGGCATCAAGCGTGCCGTACTGCCACGGGTGTTATCCATCACCCAGGTTCGCGACCTGGCTAAGCAGACACCTGTAGAGCTTGAGGTTTTTGCCTTTGGTAGCCTGTGTATCATGGCTGAAGGGCGCTGCTATCTGTCTTCCTACCTCACCGGCGAGTCGCCCAATACTCGGGGCGTCTGCTCACCAGCGGCTCATGTACGCTGGGAAGAGACGCCTCGCGGCTTGGAGTCGCGCCTGAACAATGTGCTGATTGATCGCTACGCTGAGGGTGAGCGCGCTGGCTACCCAACCCTGTGTAAGGGCCGCTTTGAGGTAACGGGTGGGACCTATCACGCCATCGAGGAGCCCACCAGTCTCAATACCCTGGAGCTACTGCCGGAGCTGCGCAACCTGGGCATCAGCGCGGTAAAAATCGAAGGGCGCCAGCGCAGCCCCGCCTATGTGTCGAAGGTTGCGGGCATTTGGCGACAGGCGTTGGACCGTCTCGAACACGCTCCTGGGCGTTTTCATCCAGAACACGCCTGGATGGAGGGCCTTGCTGAACTTTCCGAAGGTGCAACCACCACGTTGGGCGCCTACGAGCGTCGCTGGAAATAGGAGTTCACCATGACGACACCCCCTACCCTGCAACTGTCCCTGGGTCCGGTGCTCTTCTACTGGACACGCGAGCATTACGCCAACTTCTACCGTGAAGCGGCCGACTGGCCAGTGGAGATTATCACCCTAGGCGAAACGGTCTGCTCGCGGCGCCGCGATATGAAGTTGGACGACTGGCTAGGCATAGGCCGCGAACTTTCCCAGGCAGGTAAGCAGATAGTTCTCGCCAGCCAAACCCTGATTGAGTCCGAGGCTGACCTGCGGGATTTGCGAAAGATTTGTGACAACGGCAACTTTATCGTCGAAGCCAACGACCAAAGCGCCCTACAACTCCTCTCCCATGCCGGGCTACCATTTATCGCTGGGGCGGCGCTCAACCTCTACAACCCCGCCACCTTAGGCGTTATGAATCGTGCAGGAATGCAGCGTTGGCAGGCACCGGTGGAAATGTCCCGGGACGACCTGGCCCAGCTCATCGCCGATGGTCATCAGGCGGGTGTGAACCAGCCCTGTGAAGTGTTTGCCTACGGTCACTTGCCGCTAGCTTGGTCATCACGCTGCTTTACTGCCCGACGCCACCAAAAATCCAAAGACCGCTGCCAGTTCGTTTGCCAAAAATATCCTGAAGGCTTAGTGCTGCGTACTCAAGAATCCCGAGATGTTTTCACCCTGAACGGTATTCAGACGCTTTCAAGCGCTTGCCAGGATCTCCGCCATGAGCTTACGACCATGACCAACATGGGAGTTTCAGTGGCGCGCCTCAGCCCACGGGCAGAAGGCATGGCCGAGGTGGTCCATGCCTTCGACCAAGCCCGAAATGGCAGTCTGCCACCTCCCGATCCTCTAACACTGGTGGAGGTTGGCATCTGCGACGGCTATTGGTACGGCCGCCCGGGTATGGACAACACCCGCCCCCAGGCCAACTAACGCAGAAGCTTAACTACCAAGCTTAACTACCACTACATCCTCCCTTTAGATGGCTCTGCCTAGCAGCAGAGCCTGTTGAGGCATGCGCCTTTATCCCAGTAAACCTCCCTGGCGGACGCCTGCATACGAATACTCTTAGCGCCTCATTTTTTATGCATATCCAACCACTGATGATCTGGATCACTTTTTTAAAAATCGTGGCAGCCTATCCTTATAAACAACATATGGTAATTTTATTTTAAACAAATACCACATATAGGAGACAGAGGTGCCAACCACCACCAGCGTTCAGATAGCAAAGCGCCATATCGATGTCGCTTCGACGGTCAACGAGTACCTTCAACGCGCCGATTGGCGTGTCCATGCCAATGCCAATCAGGGCTATTCACTGGGTGGTTTGATCCTTAATGTCTCTGGCAAGCTAATCGCCAACTACTGGCTCGATGAGATTTACCCGCACGCAGTGGGTGAAGCCCACCGAGAAGGTGACCTGCATATTCATGACCTGGATATGCTGTGCGGCTATTGCGCTGGCTGGTCGCTACGCACTCTGCTACTTGAGGGATTCAATGGTGTGCCGGGGCGCGCCGAAAGCCACCCACCCCGCCACCTTTCCAGTGCTCTGGGGCAAATGGTTAATTTTCTTGGCACCTTGCAGAACGAGTGGGCTGGGGCACAAGCCTTCAGCTCTTTCGATACCTATCTGGCACCCTACGTGCGCAAGGACAGCCTCACCTACGCACAGATCAAGCAGGCGCTTCAGGAATTTATCTACAACCTCAATGTGCCTTCCCGCTGGGGTAGCCAGACGCCCTTCACCAACCTAACCTTCGATTGGGTTTGCCCCGACGACCTGCGCCAACAGATACCGGTTATCGGTGGCGAGGAGCAGCCGTTCAGCTACGGCGAACTGCAGGTTGAAATGGATTTAATTAACCGGGCCTATTTGGAAATAATGGAGGCCGGGGACCGCCACGGGCGTGTGTTCACCTTTCCTATCCCCACTTATAACATCACCCATGATTTCGACTGGGAAAGCGACAACGCCGAGCGGCTCTTCGCGCTGACCGCCAAGTATGGTTTGCCCTACTTTCAGAACTTTCTAAATTCGGATCTGGAACCCCATATGGTGCGCTCCATGTGCTGCCGTCTGCAGCTTGATTTGAGTGAACTACTCAAACGCGGCAACGGCCTATTTGGCAGCGCGGAGCAAACTGGCTCACTGGGGGTCGTGACGATTAACTGCGCTCGGTTAGGCTACCGCTTCGCAGGTGACCGAGAGGGGCTGTTCAACGAGCTGGATCGTTTGCTGTCGCTTGGGCGAGATAGCCTCGAACTCAAGCGCGAACGCATCCAGCAGTTAATGGATCAAGGGCTCTATCCATTTACCCAGCGCTATCTGGGCACGCTGCGCAACCATTTCTCCACTCTGGGAGTGAACGGGCTCAACGAAATGGTGCGTAACTTTAGCGGTGACTGCTTCAACATCGCTGATCCCCAGGGGCTACAGCTGGCACTAGACCTGCTGGATCACGTTCGCGAGCGGATGCGCGAATTCCAAGAGCAGACCGGTCATATGTATAACCTGGAAGCCACACCGGCGGAGGGCACGACGCACCGTTTTGCCCGGGAGGATCTGACTCGCTTTCCTGACATTCTTCAGGCCGGTACACCCGAGGCGCCCTATTACACCAACTCCAGTCAATTACCGGTAGGCCATACCGATGATCCCTTTGAGGCACTCAGTCACCAGGATCCTTTACAGGCGCGCTATACCGGCGGCACGGTACTGCATCTCTATATGCACGAACGAATCACATCGGCCTCTGCCTGCCGCAAGCTGGTTAAAACGGCGCTCGCTAACTTTCGCTTACCCTACCTCACAGTGACACCCACGTTTTCGATCTGCCCGGTGCATGGCTACCTGGCCGGCGAACATGAGTTCTGTCCCAAGTGCGATGAAGCACTGTGGACGCAAACGGCGAGCGTAACCGACGCCGCCATGACATGAGGCATTTGCCTTACTTTTATCAACCTGTTTAAGGAACTCTCTGATGCAAACCACTCGATACGCTAGCTTGCCCACAGAACAGCGCCAGCGCTGCGAAGTCTGGACCCGCGTTATGGGTTACCACCGACCAGTAAGCCAATTCAATATCGGTAAGCGTGCCGAACACCAGGAACGTCGCCATTTTACTGAAGGCGCCGCCTCTCTGTAACTACCCCTTATCTTTCACTCTAGACTGCTGGGTACCTCGCAACAGGCACCCAGCAGGGATTATTGCTATGTCTATTATCGCGACGCTTGATGACACCAGCGCCGTACCAGGCACTGTTCGCCTGCCTATCGCTGGCCTAGTACCGATGACCACTCTGGATTACCCAGACCATCTAGCGTGCGTTGTTTTTCTACAAGGGTGCCCGCTACGGTGTGGCTACTGCCACAATCCCAGCATGATCGCGCCGCGACGAAGTGAGCCCCATGAGTGGCAGGCAGTGCTGGAATTCCTGGCTACCCGGAAAAACCTGCTGGAAGCCGTGGTCTTCAGCGGAGGGGAGCCAACCTTGAGTGCCGACTTGCCCGCAGCGGTAAAGGAAGTGAAAGCACTGGGCTTTAAGGTAGGGCTACATACCGCTGGCCCTTATCCTGAACGGCTCACCCAGCTATTGCCACATCTGGATTGGGTGGGGTTGGATGTAAAGGGGCGCGGAAAAGAGTTTGATCGCATTTGCGGCCGTACTGGTATCTGGCAGCGCCATACACGCAGCCTAGTAGCGCTGCTCGAAAGTGAGATCAACTTTGAATGCCGCACTACGATTCACTGGCAGGATTTTCAGCTTACCGATGTGGAACGACTGGCACTGACGCTTGCCGACTGCGGAGTACGCCACTACGCACTACAGGTGGCTCGCGGTGGTCAATGCCTTGACGCCAGCTATGCTCAGCCTGTTCCCCATGCGCCCTCTAGCGCTCGATTAAATGCGCTGGTCAAGCGTTTAGAACCACATTTTCATCGACTTGAGTTACGTCAGTAAAGCCTATCGCCTCAGCCAATGTCAGCGGCCCTTAATCCGCGCTCTCATTGCAACTTACTTAACATTCATACAACATGCTTTTTATAGCCGGATTACTCTCGGAGCAACGTCAACTCCATGCACCTCACCCGATTCACTGATTATTCGATACGCGTATTGATCTTTCTTGCTGTGAAGGGAGAAGAGCGCTCGACCATTAATGAGATCGCAGAGACCTTTGATATTTCTCGCAATCATTTGATGAAAATCGTTCAGGAACTTAGCCAGAAAAATTACGTTACCGCTATTCGTGGCAAGAATGGTGGTTTGCTGCTAACCCGCGACCCCGCTACGATCGTGCTGGGCGAGCTGGTACGCGAGATGGAACACGACATGGAATTAGTGGAGTGTTTTCATAGCAAAAACGCCTGCATCATTACCCCCGCATGCCGCCTTCAGCCGATTCTTAATAATGCCTTGTCAGCATTTTTAGATGTACTCGACCACTATACATTGGCCGACCTGTTGGGCAATCAGCAGCCTCAACTGGCACAACTTATGCGCATCCCCGCCGTTAACGCTTAGTGCTCACTGGCTAAAGTGAAAATGTTTCACTCCTTCAGCCATCCTGTCCATCGACTCGCGCCTGCATCAGTGGCAGCGTGTAGTGCGCTAGAAATATGGCGTAGGCCAAGCACCAAAAGATAATACTCAACGTATAGGTCCAGTGGGTAATCTGAGGAAATAACGCTAATACGGGAGAACGCACCACTGCGGCGATGAGCATCAATCCCAGCGCAACACCAATACCCGGTAGGGTGCGTATTGGTCGGCCTGTATGGCCTAGCGAAACCCTGGCCATCATTGCCAGCATCATTACCCCCATCCCTCCAATACTCAACGCATGAACCGCCAGTTCAGTGCGTATCAGTCCCATTAGCGCCAATACCCACATGACGAGACCTAAGGGGATAAAGGCGTAGCTGCCGTGCAATCCCCACAGTAACGGTTCGCGCCAGCTGTAAAGTCCCCCCCAACGCGCCATACGCACCGTATTAGCGAACGCCGCCAGTAGCATTACACTGCCCATTAGGGCCGCGGGAACGGCAATACCCAGCATGATGGCCGACTGCAGCAGAACGACGCTAACCGTGCTCGCCAGCGTAACACCTTCAAGCAAGGGGATAGGAGCCGGTTTGGGGCGCCCCAATCGATTTGCAGTAAACATGGCAATCACCCGACCGCCTACCACTGTCATCATAAGGCTGATCAGCAGCACAGCTAAGTAGGCAGCGTTGCGAACCAGTGCATAGTCGCCATTTATCATGCCCAGGTGCATCGCCAAGTTAGCAATAGCCAATAGCGCCAGTACGGGAATAAAGATCAAATTACGCCAGCGTTTCGCAGTAATCACCAACTTCGCCATAACGATAGCAACCGCGGGTAGAAATGCCAGATCGACCACCACCAACACCCAGGCTGGCAATGCCATGGGAAAGGCCATCAGCAACCTACCTAACAACCATAACAGCACTAGCGCTAGCAGCGGCCCACCGCTTACGCTCGGCAATCCGGTCCAGTTGCGTACCGCTGTCAGTAAGAACCCCGCTACCACCGCCGCCGCAAAGCCAAACAGCATTTCATGCTGATGCCAAAAAATCAGGCCACCGTAGGGGCGCAATAAAATATTGCCATGCCAGAAAGCTAGCCACACCAGCAGGGAAACCACACTAAACAGAGCTGCCAACAGAAAGAAAGGCCGAAAAGCTAGGCGCATTAATGGCAACGACGTTGGCTTGTCAGCAGGCTGGGCGGAGGTAATAGTTGGCATGGCATAATCCCGACTAAATTACTTGGAAATACGATTGTGCGCCTAGCAACCCCCAAAAACCATGACAAGTATCAAAAATACATCTTATATTTTTAGCTGCCGACCACCTATCAGCCACTGCCGTATTTACTCCGCAACAAAACGTATAAATCTCACGTCAAGGTTGGCATTTGATACCTTTGCACTATAAGATTCATTATAAATACATCTTAAAGACCAGAGGTATTAACCGTGCTAACACATGAGCAGGAACAATGGATTGAGACGACAGCCCCAGTCGTTGCTGAACACCTAGACGCTATTACTCAGCGCTTCTACCCGCTGATGTTCACCCGCTACCCAGAAGTCAAACCACTATTTAATGAGGCACATCAGCAAAGCGGTGGTCAGCCTCGTGCCTTGGCTAGCGCCGTGCTGGCCTATGTGAAGCTACGCAGCAACCCTGCCCAGGCCCGCGCCACCTTGGCCGTTGTGGTCAGTAAACATGTCTCGTTGGGTATTCTTCCTGAGCAGTACCCCATCGTGGGTGAGTGCTTGCTGGCCGCAATTGGCGATGTACTCGGCGATGCCGTGACACCAGCAATCGCCGATGCCTGGGGCGCGCTGTATAACGAGCTCGCCGCTCTTCTGATCGATCTTGAAGACCAGCGCTATCGCGAGTTCGAACAGCGCTTAGGCGGTTGGCGAGGTACGCGCCGGTTCAAGATTGCCAGTACCCAGCAGGAAAGTGCGTTAATTCGCTCTTTTATTCTGGTACCCGAGGATGGCGGCACTGTGGCTGACCATGAGCCAGGGCAATATATCGGTGTACGGCTCACCATTAACGGCGAACCGGTCTATCGGCACTACAGCCTATCGGATACTCCCAATGGTCGGAGTTATCGCATCTCAATCAAACGCGAAGCAGAGGGGCAAGTCAGTCGTCATTTCCACGATGTTCTGCAACCAGGCGATACCCTAGAATTGCTACCTCCCGCAGGCGACCTGACACTGGTAGAGGGCGACGAGCCGTTGCTGCTGGCCAGCGGAGGAGTTGGTCAAACGCCACTACTGCCTCTAGCTCGGCAGGCTTTGGCGCTTGGCCGTCAGGTCGTCTATCTACACGCTGCCTTGGATGCCCAGCACCAAGCCTTTACAAGTGAAGTGGAAGCGCTCAAGGCCGAGTACCCGCAGTGCCTTAAGGCAGTTCGCATTCATGAACGCGGCAACGAAGCCGAGCATATTGGCCGCATTGATCACCGATTATTAGCTCACTACTTGCCTAGTCTTAAAACACGTTGCTACTTCGTCGGCCCTCAAGGGTTTATGACAGCAATTAATAGTGCTCTGTCTGAACTGGGTATCGGCGAGGATCGCCGCCACTTTGAGCACTTTGGCCCATCACGACCACTCGGCGTGGCTGGATAAAAGGCTGGTCCCCAAGGGCTAGGGGCGGGGTAAATTACCCTCTACGTGCCAACCGCTCCAGCCCCATCAACACTTCCCCTAAACGTCCTTGAGCAAAACCCTCTTCACGACCATCCAGTAAATTTTTCAGCATTAACCCCAGTTCTGTATCCCCTTCGATTACTAAACGACGCTGGAAAAACAGGCTATCGGGGTCTTCATGGCGAGTGGCAAGACACAGAAATTCACGCCATCCACCACGAATGGTGGCCTCGCCACTCTCACGGCATAACATCAATCGCTGAGCCTTAAGTGTCAGGCTTAGCGTTACCCCCACATCAACGATAGCGAGGCTGATGCGACGACCTTCCAAAGCATCGAACTCCCCCTCTTCCAGCGGCACAGCAAAGGTACGGTTTAGCAAAGGCTCCACTAAACGCCGCTTGATAGTAAAAGGTATCCGTGGATCTAGAAGTCGGATCATACGGCTGGGGGTGATGGTAGAGAGTCGAGGAGCTGAGAGAATGGAAGGGGAAAAAGGTCGCAAGGACATAAAACAAGCACTCCAGGCAAAAGCGTCAGCAGCAAACGTTATATAACTCATGCTATGCACTACCATGGCACGCCGAACTGATGTGCATCAGTAGAAATGGAATAACCCCCTACTTGATCATCTTGCGAGTGAGCTTTTCAGCTCAAGCCAACCAGGACAGAGGGCTGTGGCGCATGGCGGCTCCCACCATGTAAATAAAGATGGTCACCGCTATTACAGCAGCAACGCCACGCACTGTTGGCGTTGCTCCACGCTTAATCGCGATGGTGCCAATGCCGATATAGGCCAGCAACGCCAGTAACTTGGCGCCAAGCCAAGGAAGCTGCCAGGGCCATATGGAAAGTAACACCACCAAGGTCACCCCCAGCCCTAGCAAGGCCGTATCAATGAGATGGGGCAGTATCTTGACCCAGCGAACATTGAGCCATGGACTTTCCTTTACCGACCACCAGGCACGAACCACGAACAGCGTAATGCTCAGCGCAGCGGCGGTAATGTGCAGGTGCTTGATGAGAAAATAGTGCTCCATGGTCCCCCCTAGCCAATATTTACGGCATCGCCGTGTGGATCGAAGGCAAGAAAAGAAGCGATATTACCCATCTGCAACGATTCCATCATGCGCTGCAGCTGTCGCTCAACCTCAGCGTCATCCTTTGGGTCATCCATGGCAGCAGCGAATACCAAATTCCATTCGATCCCGGTACGGCGAGACTCTTCGACCAGCGCCACCATGCTGCTCAGCTCCTCCGGCGACTTATCTACACATACCACCGGCACCAACACACCCCCCTCGCCCTGCTCGAAGCGACGGCGCTGTTCGGCATCGGGAAAATCTGGCAGCTCTGCACGTACAAACACAAACAGCAGCCGTTGCAGCTTAGGTTGCTTACGAGCTTCTTGCAGTAAATCGGCAAACGTCGCTATCGCCATGGAGTAGACCTTATGGTTACAGTTATTGAGATGCGTGTGTTCAGTTATACAAGCCGTCACTCAGAAGCATGAGCTAGCACGTATGGCGTAGGAGCCTCGACGAAAAGCCATAGCAGCAACATCACCATGGCGAGAGGAACCATCAGGCTCAATGGCGCTGCTCGCCACCCATAGGCTTGCACCACCAATGGCACCAGCCGTAAAGACAACCCCACACCCGCCAGTAAAGCCAGGCAGAGACCGGCTAGCAAACGCCCAGGGCAACCAGGTATCCAGCCCTGCGCATGCGCTATGCCTGTGACGATAATGGCTCCACCCACTCCCAGCCCAATTCCTACCAAAATAAACTCCCACGGCTGGCTCGCCACCCCGAACCAGCCCAGCGATAACGCCAGCCCGAGCAGTAGCCACTGCATTAAGCAGCAAGTATCACTGTGCCGGGCTATACGCCACGTCGGCCATGCCAATAAAACACCGCTAATCAGCGGTAACAGCACATAGGAAGCATCGATTGCCAGCAATCCATAGAGCGACCAACTGGCAACGGCAAGGGCACTTGCCAGAGGTACCAGCAGCATGGCCACTAGCCGCTGATAGCCATTTACGGGTACTGGCTCGTTTGATGTCTCCCACATGGGAGGCGGCACGGATGAAGGCATGGCGTTTCCCAGTTGGGGTATAAAGACATCGGAAGACATGCCAGAATTGTCGGCAAATACCTAGTGCAGGTCAAAAAACATCAGAGGTAGACCGGCTAACCCTAAAGGAATAGCCCTCGTAACAAAATGCAGACAGTGCCACACTCTGTTACCTCTTCCGCGCTATCGGAACTGCCATGAAATTACTTCAACGCTCCCTGGTTGCTCGCATTATTGCGTCCCTGCTAGCCATCAGCGGCATGGCACTCATTAGCATCACCCTGACCATGGCAATGTCTAACAGCAGCCGAGGCGATGCTGCCGCGATCAATGTCGCAGGCTCCCTACGCATGAATGCTTATCAGATCATGGGGGCTTTGCAGCGCCTGGAGTATGCCCCTGAGGAGGCAAGCGAAGAGCAACTCGAAGCTCTAGTGACGCGCTTTGTTCTGGTCAAGTCGTAGCGGACACTTTTATTAAGCTGCTTCCGCGATTTTCTCGATCTCCCTTGGCGCGTGGTAG
>NZ_NWUX01000070.1 GCF_002374315.1 Vreelandella nigrificans
GCATCGCCCAGTTTGGGGTCGCCTGGAATGTGATACGGCACCAGCGGCAGCTTGCCCACCCGCATCACGTAGTAGGCGGTGAGCGGCGGAATGCAGTCGCAGGGATCTACCCCCGGCAAACATGACACCGCCACCGAGTGGGTGGAGTGGAGATGCACAATGGCCCCAGACTGCGGCCGCTCCTCATACATTGCCATATGCAAGAACTGCTCTTTGGTGGGCGCATCACCGCTGAGCAGTTGGCCGTGTTGATCCAGATGCGAGATCCGCGCCGGGTCTAGCCGCCCCAGACAGGCGTTGGTCGGGGTCATCAGCCAGCCGCCATCGTCTAACCGCACGCTGATATTGCCGCTGGAGCCCATGGTCAGGCCGCGATCAAAGAGTGACTTGCCCAGGGTGCTGATCTGCTCTCGTAGGCGGTTGTGGTGATGGCGATGCAAATGGATACTCATGCCAGCACCTCAAACGCGCGGGTAAAGAAGTCCACTCCACCAAAGTTGCCGGATTTCAGCGCCAGCGACAGTGGCGCTTCGCGGCCTGCCAAAGGGGCCTGAGTCCAGGGCACGCCGGGATCAATTTGTTCACCGATGCGCAGAGTGGTAATGCCGAGTGCCGAGACCACCGCGCCTGAGGTTTCACCCCCGGCCACCAGCAAGCGGCCCACGCCTTCATTGACCAGCGTGACGGCCAGTTGGCTCAAGGCCTCTTCGACGAGATGGCCTGCACGTTCCACCCCCAGTCCAGCTTGCGCAGCTTTCACCTTCTCTGGATCCGCCGAGGCGTAGATCAGTACCGGGACGTTGCTGGATAAGCGCTCCAGGGCAAAGGCCAGCGCCTGCTCCCACTGCTTGTCCCCGTCTGCCAG
>NZ_NWUX01000071.1 GCF_002374315.1 Vreelandella nigrificans
GAGTTTAATGACGATGATCCTGAGCGCTTGGCGGAACGGGTACAGGCGTTCACTGACCATTTGAGCCAAGACGCTACCGTCGAGCGCTTAGGCTACACCCTGGCCGAAGGCCGCCCGCAGATTCAAAAAGTTTACGCTATGCGTAAACGCTCAGTGGGCTTACTGGGCAATGTGCAGGGTGAAAAGCGCCCGATTGCCTTTGTGGAAGACACCGCTGTACCACCGGAGCATCTGGCTGACTTTATTACTGAGTTCCGCGCCGCGCTGGATGCCCGAAAGCTCTCCTACGGGATGTTTGGTCATGTCGATGCGGGGGTGCTGCACGTGCGCCCGGCACTGGATATGAAAGATCCCCAACAGGAAAAACTGATTCGTGAGATTTCCGATGAAGTGGCAACCCTAACCCAGAAGTACGGTGGGCTGTTGTGGGGCGAACACGGCAAAGGCGTGCGCTCGGAGTACGGCCCCAAGTTCTTTGGTGAGCTGTACCCTAGCCTGCAACGGGTAAAAGCCGCCTTTGATCCGCATAATCAGTTGAACCCAGGCAAAATAGCGTCGCCCGCCGAAAATCATGACCTGATCGCCAAAGACAGCGACCCTGAACTGTTAACGGTCGATGGCGTCGCCATGCGCGGCCAATTGGATCGCACCATCGACGAGCGTGCCTGGCAAGCCTATGACGCGGCGGTCTACTGCAACGGCAACGGCGCCTGCTACAACTACGACGTTGATGACCCCATGTGCCCCTCCTGGAAGGCCACCCGCGACCGAGTGCACTCGCCCAAGGGCCGTGCCAGCTTAATCCGCGAGTGGCT
>NZ_NWUX01000072.1 GCF_002374315.1 Vreelandella nigrificans
AATTGCCGGTGGTGGTGATGCTGCGGAAGAAGCGGCGCCAGCCCAGGAAGCTCAGTCAACGCCAACCAGCGAGCCAGAAGAAGCGGCGGCTGAAACTGAAGAAGAGACCGGCAGCGGTGAGCCTGAGCGCAAAGAGATTCGCGTGCCGGATCTATCTGGTTCTGCCGATGTGCCGATTATTGAGATCGGCGTTGCAGTTGGCGATGAAGTCAATGAAGAAGACCCGTTGATCACACTGGAGTCTGACAAAGCCTCCATGGACGTGCCGAGCCCTTATAAAGGCAAGCTCTTGGAGCTTACTGTAAAAGAGGGAGACAGCGTCTCTGAAGGCGATGTGATCGGCTATATCGAAGTGGCTGCTAGTGGTGGTGCGAAAAAAGCCGCACCCAAAAAAGCCGCGCCAGAAAAAGCTCAGCCCGCTAGCAAGCCTGCTGCTTCTCCTTCTGGTACGCCCAGTCCAGAAGCGCAGATGGCGGCTCATAAGCCTCGCGATGGCAAGTTGGTACACGCAGGCCCAGCAGTGCGCATGCTGGCTCGTGAGCTTGGTGTTGATCTTGGCTTGGTTAAGCCCAGTGGTCCGAAAGAGCGGGTGCTCAAAGAGGACGTGCATGCCTATGTGAAGCAGGCCATTGCCAACCAGGGTAAAGCCCAGGCTGCGGCGCCTGCTGCCACTGGTAGTGCGGGCATACCGGCGGTGCCGGAAGTCGACTTCAGTCAGTTTGGCGAAGTGGAAGAGAAGCCGATGGGCCGCCTG
>NZ_NWUX01000073.1 GCF_002374315.1 Vreelandella nigrificans
AAAACTACCGCTAGATTATTCATAGAGAGGGCATAGCCTGCCTCCGCCGCTTTACGAAACCACACCTCCGCCGCTTCCAGGCGCTCCGTATCGTTGGCATAACCCCGTTCGTCATTACGTGCCAGCTCGCCCAGCCAGTTCATAGAATGAACATTGCCTGCCTCTGCAGCACGATGGAGCCACTTCATAGCTTCATCTTCATCGGGGTCTTCAACGTAGTAATAGATATGATAGAGCGCGGCCATGGCCTCAGCGTCACCGGCCTCGGCTTTGGGCAAGGTAAGCTCCAAGGCCTCCTGTGGCCAATCGTCGCCGTTTTCCGGGCAGACATCCCCCAGTTCGCAAGCACCACCGTCAAACAATCGAAGCATGGCGTAGGGTTCACCCTGTAGTGCGGCTTGGTAATACCAGCCCAATGCGACTTGGTTTAATCCCATATGACGCAAGCGATATACTTCGCCAAGGTAATACATCGCCTCTGCATCACCGGCCTCTGCTGCTATTTCTAAATAAGGCGTACTGAGAGAGCGTTGATGAGCATTATATAACCGCATACCTTCGTCTTTGGCGGCTTGAATATCCGCTGGCAGCGCCAAGGCCGCAGGCGACAACAGCGTCGCGAGTGTCAGCCCTGCCAGTGTGGTCAGTAGGTTTGATCGCTTCGTTAACAACATCAGGGACCAAATTTTTCAGGGAAGTAGGAAAGC
>NZ_NWUX01000074.1 GCF_002374315.1 Vreelandella nigrificans
AAGTCGTAACAAGGTAGCCGTAGGGGAACCTGCGGCTGGATCACCTCCTTAAACGATGCATCATCCCTCGCGGTAAGTGCTCACAATGAATTACCTGATCAAGTGATAGAGCAAACGGTAGCTATTTTAGCTGTCATAAGGGTCTGTAGCTTAGTTGGTTAGAACGCACCCCCTGACCTTAAATGGAAAGGAGGGTGAGGTCAGCTAACTGGTTTATTGTGCCTGCTGATGGTTGAATGCCCGGGTCTGTAGCTCAGTTGGTTAGAGCGCACCCCTGATAAGGGTGAGGTCGGCAGTTCAAGTCTGCCCAGACCCACCAAATTTTATCTAGCACTGCGTTATTTTATGCCTCGCATAGCAGGTTATGCTTCGCCATAAAATGCCTTGTTCTGAATAAAATTGCCCGGAAAAGTTATGTGTTAATGGGGCCATAGCTCAGCTGGGAGAGCGCCTGCCTTGCACGCAGGAGGTCAGCGGTTCGATCCCGCTTGGCTCCACCATTACGTACTAGCTTTTTTTATCTTAAATGCCGTTTGTAAATGTTTCGTGACCATTGATAAGTCGTTGTGTTTTATGACGCCGCCTTATCACTGTTCATCGAACAGCCGCTCTTTAACAATGTATATCATGCTGACATAAACGTTTTTAAAACGTTTATACGTAATTGTTTTGTGATACGTCTC
>NZ_NWUX01000075.1 GCF_002374315.1 Vreelandella nigrificans
CGCAGGTTGAGCCGCGAGAGCAGTTCCACCACATCCATCACCAGCTTGGCTTCAAAGTGGCTGGTGAAGGCGTCCTGAACAATAATCACGCTGTTAGCCCGCTGTTGCTCGGTGAGCAGGGCCAGTGACGTGGGGGTGGCTTCGGCTACGCCCCAGGCACGCAGCTGCTTTTTCACGCTCGCACGCGACAGGTGCGGGGAGTCGCTAATGCCTAACCCGTTACGCATCAGGCCATCGACCCAGCGCTGGCTGAGCAGGGCGTTATACAGCGGGGCGACCTTGGCGAGTGTTGGCAGCATCAGCTCGGTGCCACCAATGAGGTAGTCCCGCACTGGGCGGAGGTAGCGGCCGTGGTAGACCTCTAAAAACTGCGAACGGAACTGCGGCACGTTGACTTTGATCGGGCACTGGCCCGCACAGGATTTACACGCCAAGCAGCCCGCCATGGCGTCATATACTTGGTGGGAGTAGTCGTGGTGTTGCCGCTTGCTGAGCGTGTTCATGGCGCGCTTAGGGAAGTGTTTGATAAAGCCCCAGCTGCGCTCGGCCTTTGTCTTGCGTGACTCTTCCACAACATCGATACCCGCCTGAGACTGTAGCCGTAGCCACTCGCGGATTAAGCTGGCACGGCCCTTGGGCGAGTGCACTCGGTCGCGGGTGGCCTTCCAGGAGGGGCACAT
>NZ_NWUX01000076.1 GCF_002374315.1 Vreelandella nigrificans
CGCAGGTTGAGCCGCGAGAGCAGTTCCACCACATCCATCACCAGCTTGGCTTCAAAGTGGCTGGTGAAGGCGTCCTGGACAATAATCACGCTGTTGGCCTGCTGTTGCTCGGTGAGCAGGGCCAGTGACGTGGGGGTGGCTTCGGCCACGCCCCAGGCACGTAGCTGCTTTTTCACGCTGGCGCGGGAAAGCTGTGGAGAATCACTCATCCCCAGCCCTTTGCGCATCAGGCTATCTACCCAGCGCTGGTTGAGTAGGGCGTTATACAGCGGCGCGATCTTGGCAAGCGTCGGCAACATGAATTCGGTGCCACCGATGATGTAATCGCGCAGCGGGCGGAGGTAGCGGCCGTGGTAGACCTCTAAAAACTGCGAACGGAACTGCGGCACGTTGACCTTAATCGGACACTGGCCCGCACAGGATTTACACGCCAAGCAGCCCGCCATGGCGTCATACACTTGGTGGGAGTAGTCGTGGTGTTGCTGGCGGCTGAGCGTGTTCATGGTGCGATTAGGGAAGCTTTTGATAAAGCCCCAGCTGCGCTCGGCCTTTTTCTTGCGCGACTCTTCCACCACATCGATACCCGCCTGAGACTGTAGGCGCAGCCACTCGCGGATTAAGCTGGCACGGCCCTTGGGCGAGTGCACTCGGTCGCGGGTGGCCTTCCAGGAGGGGCACAT
>NZ_NWUX01000077.1 GCF_002374315.1 Vreelandella nigrificans
CCCTGATGTTGTTAACGAAGCGATCAAACCTACTGACCACACTGGCAGGACTGACACTCGCGACGCTGTTGTCGCCTTCTGCCTGGGCGCTGGATGAGGAGGCGCAGGCCGCCAAAGAGGAGGGTATGCGACTCTACGGTATTCGAAGAGCGGATACAGCAATCCCTTATTTAGAACAAGCGGCAGAGGCTGGGGATGCGGAGGCTATGTATTATCTGGGTGAAGCTAATCGCCGGTTAGTGATGGGAAACATGAATCAAGCTGCGTTGGACTGGTATTACCAAGCCGCGCAACACGGTGAACCCTACGCCATGCTACGCCTGTTTGATGGAGGGGCTTGCGAGCTGGGAGATGTCTGCCCGAAAGACGGCGACGATTGGCCCCAGGAGGCCTTGGAGCTTACCTTGCCCAAAGCCGAGGCCGGTGACGCTGAGGCCATGGCCGCGCTTTATCATATCTATTACTACGTTGAAAACCCCGATGAAGATGAAGCCATGGCGTGGCTACATCGCGCAGCCGAGGCAGGCAATGTTCATTCTATGAATTGGCTGGGCGAGCTGGCCCGCAATGACGAACGGGGTTATGCCAATGATACGGAGCGCCTGGAAGCGGCAGAGGTTTGGTTCCGCAAAGCCGCAGAAGCGGGCTACGCGCCTGCTATGCATAA
>NZ_NWUX01000078.1 GCF_002374315.1 Vreelandella nigrificans
CTTTCCCCTCGCGTATGCCTACCCTCGTAGCATGCGAGCAACACGGGATTTACTTCGTCGCCGCACTGGGCTCGTTCGACACGGTGCGGATCTCAAAGCTCATGTGGTCAACACCACGAGTCAGTACAATCTGCCACCCAACAAGGTCAATTTGAAAAATGTCAGTGCCAGAGAACAGCTGGGCAGAACCTTTGATGACCCGCTCGTTCAGCGCAATATCGATTTAGATATGGCCGTTTTAGAGTGCTACCACCGAGAACTAAGCCAGGTGGAATGGCTATTGGAAAAACAGGCTAAAAAGCATCAGCCGACCTACTACCACTTATTAACCACCATTCCCGGCGTGGGCCGTATTTTAGCGCTCACTATTCTGTATGAAGTCGGTGATATTCGGCGTTTTGAATCTGTCCAGAAGTTTGCCTCCTATTCCCGACTGATCAAGTGCAAAGCCGAATCGGCTGGTAAGACCTATGGCACCCAGGGCAACAAGATTGGTAATGCCCATCTGAAGTGGGCTTTTTCTGAGGCCGCTGTGCTTTATCTGCGCGGCAATCCAGGTGCACAAAAGCTGTTGCAACGCTTCCAGAAACGCATG
>NZ_NWUX01000079.1 GCF_002374315.1 Vreelandella nigrificans
CATATAACGGTGGGCGTAAACGGCGAAAGAGCCCGTTACCGGCTCCAGAAACAACATTTCGCCCATTGAGCGCATGATGAAGAAGACGAACAGCCCGGCAATAATATACGCCAGCAGGACGGAAGGCCCCGCCCATTTCAGCGTGCTTGCCGAGCCCATAAACAGGCCAACGCCGATAGTCCCGCCCAGCGCGATCAATTCAATATGTCGAGCTTCCAGCCCACGCTGAAGCTCCGGTTTTTTCTCTGCCATAAATCCTCGGTTGTGTTTGCTGTTTCCCGACTTATTGCCGGGTATTGTTTTGAGGGGTACTGAAATACGGAGCGAATGGTTTCTTAAATTCTGGCAAATGGCAAACAATGCATTAAAAAAATGAATGCATTGTACAGAAATCCAGCAGTTTTACAGGGGGGGTTGCAGCGCGAACAGCAGATCGCGCTGCATATTGATTACATTTTCCCGGTGTAGTGCCAGGCGAGGTAGCGCAGCAGACGAATCTGTCGTTTGATACGCGTCGGTTGAGAGAGCAGGCGGTAGAGCCACTCCAGCC
>NZ_NWUX01000007.1 GCF_002374315.1 Vreelandella nigrificans
GGCAGGAACATTCTGATTCTACAAGAGAAAACCACTCGCCATCTTCGTTTTCAGGCCGGCCTCATGAATAAGGCGGGTTAAAGCCAATAGAAAAGGAATACCAATAACCCATGCGTAACTATTTAAAATAGATTCTAATTCTGGCAATGTGATCCGCATAACCCCGAAGGCTACGAATAGGCTAAAAAAACCGATAACGCTAATGCGGCTGAGATTTTCTCTATCCTCATCTGTTGGTTCATGGCCGCACCGAAATAGAAATCTTGGGAAAATATTCTGTTTTGTAAAGTTTCGGAAACTATTGCTCAAGTTAGGCAAAATACTTGGGGTTGCCACATCAAGCGCTAACATTACCGTGCCTAACATACCAAGAAGTAGCGCTACTTCATTAATCATCGTAATCCTCTTATTTAATTGACAACTACCAAGAGAGCTAACGAGGCTGTAGAAAAACCTGATTTCGAGCTGTTTCCACCGCCTGCTGCCCTTATTCATTTACCCAGCCGGTCATCCGGCTGAGTAATATTAATATCGGCATTTAGCCACTTGAGCGCCCAGCTTAAGTCCGCTGAAGACCGCCTGCTGGGTTCACAAAGCAACTTACTCCGCTCTAAGCCCTTCATGATGCGGCCAAGTGGCCGTAATTCGCCAACTTCTCAATATTATGCACCAAGCAGTATAGCTGCCACTGGCCTTGCACTTTCTTCTTACCCCGAAGGCTGAAGCGGTTCAGTCTTTTCGTTGTGCCAATGTTGCCGAAGACAGGCTCCAAGACTGACATACGATGGCTGTAAATTTCTTTGCCCTTGGGACTATCAACTCGGTACTTCATCCAGTCAGTATAATTGGGTAAGCGTTTGTTCTCGATAATAAAAGAAACTTGTCACCCTGCACCGTTGCGATGGTCGGCCGAGCTCGGGTTCTGCATGCATCGGTATTTCTTTGAGCAGTGTCGACATTGCAGCAAACGCCCTTCAAAGTGTACCCAGGTCTTGCCATTGTCAGCTTCTCGTTGCCCGCAATAGGACAGTTTTTCACCGGTTGGGCAGATACACGTTAGCTCTACTGGATCAAACTGGAACGCGCTAGCTGGCGTCATCTCTCTCCAGCCTTTATCTGGTAAGTTCTGGTGGCGCTTGCCGTATTTGTTTTTCTGGTCGGTGAATTTCGGATCTCGGCTGCGGAACTGATTATCAGGGATATAGCCATTAATCCGTCGCTCGTGAAGGTACTTCATATTGGGTTTACTCGTCTCATCCATGAGACTCGCCCTTCGGGCCAGCCTTCGGCTGTTCAAATTTATTCCCGATAAATTTGTCATTCGCGAAACCGGTATCGGCGGTGACGACGGTGCCTTTCTGGTAGATATTGTCCGCAATCCCCAGTTTCTTAAAACGGGCTTCGACCATTTCCAGTACGGGCTGCAAGGTGTGATGTTCCTGGCCTTCGCCGAAGGCCTGAGCGTCAATGACGATCTGGTGCTTTTTATCCACCGTGGCGGCGCCGTTATAGCCCTGGATCGTGCCCTTGCTTGTCGTCATTTTGGCACTTTCGTTATCGGTCAGATTACTCTTCACTTCCTTGATTCGCTTCCCCGGCCCATCCTTGGACTGTGCGTCTTTAGGAAACGATCCACTTTGTTCATGGCGGCATCTAGCGAGAGAATCGTCTTGGCCCGTCGGATATCTCTATCCAGATCGGCTTCCGTCTCGGCCTCATCACGCGCGTAGTGTTCCAGTAGGTGATGCCGAATCAGGCATCTCAGCTTCTCCCGCTTCTCACTCAATTCTTTGAGCGTGCCAGACCACTCTTTGGAGGCATCGGAGGACATCTTGCAGCCGTCAATGGCAAAGAGTTCGTTGCCCAGTAAGCCTTGTTCGTGGCACACCAGCAGTACTTGTTCGAATAGCGCTTCAATCTCATCGGCATGGCGGCTGACGAAGCTTACCAGTGTGGTGAAGCGGGGAACGGTATCGCAGGAAAGGGCTTTGAAAATAGGGTATCCGGATTAACTGGTTGACAGTTCCCCTATATGATGTGGCATCTATTCCTATGCTCTCCGGCATTATTCGGTTGATATAATTAGGATGCTGAGCGGTCTTATACAGCCAGTAGCGCTGCCTGATCGATCAAAGATCGTCCAATGTCGCTAGCCAACAGACGATCGTAGTAGCTAGCTTTTGGGAATCATGTGCCCGCTACCAGGATACGGCTGGCCTGGGGCTGTTGCGCTCCGCCCTCGACCGGCCATAGGGGTATCGGGCTACCGCCGCTCGCTGAGCGACGGCTCAATCCGCCGTGCTGCGCAGCGTCCTGATCAGCAGCTGATAGAGGCTATCGACGGCTTCGTTGCTCTGAGAGGCCTGACTGCGATAGGCCGCCACCGCCATGGGCTCCAGCGGGCCCAGACCATGCTTGCCTCCAAGGATCTCCAGGTGGGGCGGGGCACTGCACCGCGTCAACACGGCAACGGCAAGGCCGCTCTCCACCGCGGCGATCTGCCCTGCCAGGCTGGAGCTGTTGTACACCACCCGGTAGCGGCGTCCCTGCAGAGCCAGGGAATTGATGGCACTGCGCTTGGCGAGGCTCGCGCTCTCGTAGACAGCGATGGGCAACGGGTCGCGCCGCCAGGTAGGAAATTCCGGCGAGCCGACCCACACCATCGATTCATGGAACAGGAGGGTGCCGTGACGCGGCTGGTCCCGCGAGACCAGGGCGAGGTCCAGGTCGCCATTCTCGACCTGCGGAATCAGTGCGGTTGACTGCTCGCAGCTCAGCTCGATCTCCACCGCTCCGTGCTGCGGCGCGAAGCGCTTCAGCACCGGAGTCAGGTAGCGGGCCGCATAGTCATCTGGCACGCCGAGACGGATATGCCCGGTCAGCACCCGGCCGTGAAACGCCGCCTGGGTCTCGGCGTGCAGGTCGAGCATCCTGCGGGCATAGCCCAGCAGCCGCTGCCCTTCCGGGGTGAGCTGCTGCGACCGAGGCCCTCGTTCCAGGAGACGATGCCCCAGAGCGGCCTCCAGCTTCTTCAGCTGCATGCTCACCGCCGACTGGGAGCGATGCACCTCCGGGGCGGCGGCGGAGAGTGAGCCGGCGTCCACCACCGCGACGAAGCACTTGAGCCAGTCGATTTGCAGATCTTGGTAGGCCATACGCTGCCATATGAATTCGATATTCGAATACCTAATAGCAAAATCATTCGCTTTAATCAAGAGATGGCCCGCGGCATAGTGACGTCCATGGCATGAGACAGGAGGAGCACGGCATGGCCAACGAGATGACAAGTGACGAGGCGGCACTGCATCGCCTGGACGGGGCGCTAACGTGGCAAGGGTTCAGGGAACTAGTACCCATCTCGCTGTTCGTCATCGTCTTCGGCGCCGCCTTCGGCCTGGCGGCGACTCAGGCTGGGCTGAGCGATGCGTCCATCGTCATCATGAGCACCCTGGTTTTCGCGGGTGCTGCACAGTTCGCGTCTCTGGAGTTGTGGGGGCCACAGATCCCGCTCTTTACGATGATGCTCACCGTATTCGCGATCAATGCCCGGCACCTGCTGATGGGCGCTACGCTCTACCCCTGGTTGCAGCCACTCAAGCCGGCAAAGCGCTACGGCGTGATGCTGGTGGCTTCCGATGCCAACTGGGCCATGGCCATGCAGGCGTTCAGCCAGGGCCGGCCGGGGCTGGGGCTGCTGCTGGGCGGTGGAATCGCCCTATGGAGCTTCTGGGTCCTCGGCACCTGGCTGGGTCTGTACTTCGGCAACGCCGTGAGCGACCCCGCGAGCCTAGGACTGGACATGGTGATGGGCTGCTTCCTGCTCGCCATGGTAGTGGGCGGCGAGAAGAACCTGCGTATGCTGGTGATCTGGGCGGCGGCGGCGGGCGCCTCCCTGCTGGCCTATCGCTACCTGCCGGAAAACAGCCATGTGGTCGTGGGCGCCATCGCCGGTGGCCTGGTCGGCCTCTTTTGGGGGAGTCGTGACCATGAGTATTGAGGCAGGCAACCCGAGCGCGCTCGCCATCATTCTGATCATGGCGGTGGTGACCCTGGTGACACGCTGGGGTGGCGTCTTCGCGATGTCCTTCGTGCCCATCGGCTACCGCGTCAAACGGTTCATTCACGCCATGTCCGGCTCGGTGCTGGTGGCGCTGCTAGCGCCGCTGGCGATCACCGGTGACAATGGCGCCCGCCTGGCCCTGCTGACCACTGCCGTGATTATGCTGACGCTGAAGAAGCCACTGCCAGCGATCGCCGGCGGTATTCTGGTGGCGGCACTGTTCCGTCAGATGTAGCCATACCCCAGCGCCACGGGCGCGCTGCGTTTTCTACATAAATGTCGAGCAGCACCCAGGGGAAAGCCCGGGTGCGGTTGCTTTCAACTACCATCCTGCGCCAGTTCTTGGCGTTCACCTTGGTGGAGTAGGCAATAGACTTGGTTGCGGATAAGGTTGGCATCTTCGTCGGTCAGAGTCCGCTCCAAGTGTCGGAGGGTCAGTTGCAGCAGGATATTCTTTTGCCCTGGCTTCATTCCCATGCGTTGATGGGCCGAGGCCGGTAGATCCTCAAACCCCGTTTCCGCCTTGATCAGCAGAGCTTCAATGTTCTCCGCTTCGGGCAACCGTTCGCGGACCATGTCGCCGATCAGTTCTTCGTTAATCCAAGTATCGACGCAGAGAGATAGGTCCCGACGGATGGGAGGCATCGCAGATACCGGTCTGTAGGTATCCAGGTCATTCATCTGCGTGCGTACGCGCGGGTCTTCACTTCGCAGTAGCCGAATATCGGGGATTCTCTTGCGCAGCATCAGCAACCGATCGAGCCCCAGGCCCATGGCCAAACCAGTATGGCCAGTAAGGCCCGCTTGATTCAGTATCTCGCGTGCCGCTAGGCCGCACTCACCAACCTCAATCCATTCATCCCGCCAACGAACGTCGATTTGTATCCCGTGCTCGGTGTAAGGGTGTGGCGACGCCAGGGTTCGCCACTCCAGGCCGGGTACGGCAGCGGCCATAACAACCGAAACCATTTGCTGTAACTCGGATACGGACATCCTCGATCCTTGGTTAGCATCCACCACTCGCCAGAGGTCCAGCTGGTGCGGTTCACCACAGTGTAAGCGGTCGATGCTGTCGCGCCGATAGACTAGTCCCGGTAAGAGCAGCAACAAGTCGTTGGGTGGATCCAGGCTCAGCCCGTCCAGTAGATCTGGAATGGCCGCCGACGTCTGGGTGCGCAGGATATAACCATCGGCTACGTAGCGTGTGTAGCGAGCGTCCCGCGCCGCACCTTCCGGTGGATAGCCCAAGCGATCGTAGTTGTTAGCAATTGGCACAACAGAGCCGCTGCGAACTAAGAGCTGTTTGCAGCCCCATTGCTTGATGAGCGCTTGTCTGATTTCTTGAATCAGCAACTGCATGGCATGCGTACCCTGGCGCGGATTGGTCAGGTCCGTAAGGTTGAGGGCAGAGCATAGTGCTTCGGGTGATAACAACGTAGACATTTTCTGATTTCTCCGGGATGTAGGGTGCCGGCGGAAAAATCAGGCGTTATTCATCAAATTATCAATGAATGGGAGGCCGCCTGAAAGCAAAAACCCCCAGGATCTGGCTCGGGGGTTCCGCTTTCAGAGGTGTACAATTCACCGCCCGCCGATGCCGTAAGGATCCCGAGGGTACATAAATCGCGGAGTGAGGCGAACTGCCATGTATGAAATCATGATCATAAACCTAGCATGGGCGCTCTTGCCCTGTCAAAGCCTGCCCCAGGCAGAATGGGTTTGTGCCGCAGTGCTCACCAGCGGGCTTCCAGCAATGAGAGCAGCCTAGCCAGTCTGTCCGCTGCCACGCATCATCAGGACAGGTCACTTCCCTCGAGCACACGATTCTCCCCGAGATCCCTGGCTTATCTGATGCCGTCGAGCGGATGGCGGCTTGGCCCCTCCTCGTCGGATCGGATCCACCGCTTATCTGGACACCCTCAATTTCGATCAAGTGAACATACTGAGCAAGCTATCAACCAGTTAATCCGGATACCCACTATTTATTAGGAAAATATTCTAGTATCTCATCGCCCGCATCATCAAATAGACCAGTGGAACGCCAGCCTAGGTGTCGGTAAAAGCCATATGAGCGAGTTTTCGGATCGGATGAGCATCCGAGGAAAAGTCTTTCAAATCCTAAAGAATGGAAAGACTCAATCATTTGATTTAATAGTGCTTTGCCAACACCTTTACTTTCATATTCTGGTAATAGTGCCAGGACAACAATTTCTCCAGCTTCGCTGTCACCGAAGCAATAGCCAATAATCGTCCCTTCACTAACACCAACGTAACTAGGCAAAGAGCCATCGCTAATTCCTGCTTTCCAGCTCTCTAAAGTAATACCGAGTTCTTCCAATTGTTCGACAGAGAAAGCATTTTCTCTCGTTTTTCCTCTCAAAACGATGCATTCGGCCGTATCGTCAGGCGTTGCTATCCTGTATGCAACTTTCATTAGGTGCTCCATATTTAGTTCTTGGTTGTAGACCTAACGCCGGAATTAAACCGCGCTGCGAAGCGGCGTCGGCTTGAATGAATTGTTAGGCTGTACTGACGGACTCTTTAACCATATCAACATGAGGTATGCCATCCTCATCGTATGGTTTTCCGACAGACTGAAAACCCAGTGACTCGTAAAATTCCTGCAAATAAACTTGCGCCCCAATTTTTATCCCGCAGCCAGGAAATTTTATCTCGGTGAATCTTATGGTTTCTATCATTAGTTGTCGGCCGATTTTCAGCTCGCGGAAATTCTTAAGGGTCATAACGCGACCGATAGAAGGCTGGCTGTACTTGACTCCAGGATCAACAACTCTTGCATAAGCCGCAAGCTCATCGTTCAAGAAGACAGATAGGTGCCAAGCATGAAGATCCATATCGTCAGTTTCTTGGTAGGGACAATTTTGCTCTACAACAAAAATCGATTCGCGAGCCTTGATAATTTTGTGTAACTCCAATGCGGAGAAAGACTCTAATCGGTGCCATCTAAACTCAAGGCTCATATCACTTCTCCTCTTGGGTGAATCGTCGTTATTATTTGGCTGCAGCCTAACGTCCAATTAAGTAGCCCGAAACGCTACTACCAACTCTCCGCATAACACCGTAAACACCAAATTCAACGCAAACCAAAAATGCCACGCGTTGAGGGTCTGCTTGAATTGTTTGTTATAACGCAATTCTATGACTTCGATTTTTCACCTAAATACTCGGTAAAACGTAAAAGATAACCATCTGGATCTTGTATCAGAAACTCTTTTTGCCCCGATAGTGTTTCGCCAACGTCATACCATGTTTCATCGGGATCATATCGTTGATTTCTGATCCCAAAACCGAGGATTTCACAATAAAATCTCAGTGAAGTTTGATACCGACAATTGAGCTACCATAGGATTCCAATATTCTTCCATTGGATAGTCCTTGGCATCTACCGCCAACCACAGCGGCGCCTGCAGCAGAAAACCGCACACCAGCTCGTCAATGGCTTTTCTATCTTCCCGAGTCAGAAAACCATGGGTGACATCCACTGCGCGGCGCCAGATTTCAACCACCCGCGCTCCCTCATCGGGGCGGGAATTCCGAATAGCGCTTATCATCCTTCTTTCCTTCGGGGGTTCTGTCAGGCCCCTTCTCACAACGCAGCGGAACAGCGGGTTTCTGGTGCATATTTCAGGATCAACTAGCTCGCGTCGGTAGCCTTTAGGCTGCGCCCCAGTAATTGGCAGGGCCAGCCATCCACGCTGAAGGCCGCAATTCGCTCATACCCACAAGACTCATAAAACCGAACCAGCGCCCCCGTTCCACCACCGTAGCAGTCCACACGCAGGCTCTGCACCCCAGCAGCCCGGGCGCGATTATCCGCAAATGCTAGCAACCGCCGCCCTATCCCACGCGCTCGGACATCGCGCGAGGCGACCAGCACGCGCACGTAGATTTCCGGCTCCGTTGCGGGAGACACATAGGGCTGTGCCTCTCCCAAGACCAAGGCGCCGAACAGGTGGCCACGCTTGTCCTCCGCCACCCAGGCTCCTGGTAAGGCACAGGTATCTTCCAATAGTTGAATCCGTCGCGGCGATGCTGACCATGGCTCGCAGCCCCATTGGCCTTCATTGCCCATTTGCACAAACCAGGCCATCACTTCGTCGAAGACCTTCAGTACTGCAGGTGCATCAAGCACTGTGGCCCGACGAATCACCAGCTGTTCAATATCCACGACATCCATCACTTTCATCACTCCTTCATTCACACTATCCGATGGCACCGAACCAGCATGCCCTAAATGCACACAACAGCACCTGATATATCCCTTGCTGCATGCCTACAGCACTGCCTCGGAATGTTTAGCCCAACGGCCATCCCTCGCAAAGCGCGTTCGGCCGCTGAGTTTTCCATCTCGATAGCACCGTCGCCACAGTGTGCAACTGTGCTGGCCAGAGCTTGAGCGCGTACAAGATACCGCCGCCGTATCGGACTTGAGCGACAGCGTATCGAGTGTGGCGCACAGCCAGCAATCTAGGTCGTCGAGGAATGGGCAAACGTGTCTGTCGAACCTACATTCGCTCATCCAGTGGCTTGCCCAAAATCTCGGCATCAATCACAGACAATTCTGCAATCCGATTTGGCCTAGATTGTGATCTCAGCCAACATCTCGTCGATGTCTTCGTCAATTCCGATTTCGATGAAGCCAAAGCTTGCATAAAAATCCTTCGCGACAGCATTTTTTGGATCATAAAGAATCAATATTCTCTTAGGGCCGACCGCTTTTATCTCTTCCAGCGCAATCTCTAGCGCCCTGCGGCCGATGCCCTTATTTTGGTATTGCCGATCAACCATGAACCGCCATATCGATTGCGCGCCGTCAGGCTCAGGTACCCACATGAAGAAACCGACAGGCTTACCTTCTAGGCAGATTGCACGTGTTTCGTAGCTCGGATTGAAACTCGCCTGAACGAGGGACCACGTATTCTCCGCAACATATTCCTCCTGATGTTTGGCCACTTCTAGCTCGCATACTTCCTCATAATTGTCTCTAGTGATTTGCGACAAAGTAATATTCACAGATCTACCTTTGTATTGCGTCTGTAGTTAATTTTATAGCCAGTTGATACGTTCGCACGGTCAGATCAAATTTATCAGGTCGGCCTGTGGGGCTTCAGGTAGCCTTTGGATCAAGTATTGCTGAATGCTTGCCATTCATCCTTAGTAATCCGACTGATGTGCTCAGTTCGATAATCGTTCAAGAATTTATTGAACTTATTTTTTTCCGTGCGATGGTGTTTAAAGCCGCATTTGACCTGAGCCTTGAATGATTGCTCATTGCCTGCAAAATAGCCGCACCACAACGTATCAACATTCAGCTTCTCAAATGCGTGGCGCATTAATTCTTTGACGGCTTCGGGAACTAGACCTTGCCCCCAGAAAGGCACGCCTATCCAATAAGCAACCTCCGCTTCATTGTCAGCGATATCAAAATTGCTATCTTTTCCAAAAAGCAGTCCAACCAACCCTATCGCGATGTTGTCAGCCTGCAGAGCCACAGCATAGACCTCGGGCGTCGAGAAGACGGTCTCGATTATTTCCAAGCTTTGCGCAATGCTTGTATGCGCCGCCCAGCCTGCATTGGAGCCGACTCGTTCGTCGCTCGCATATTGATAGAGGCTTGGAGCGTCACTGGCCTGCCAAGGCCGCAAAATAAGGCGTTCAGTGCTTAACATATTTATTCTCTCGTCAGTTGATACATCAAAGCCATATTGTGGGCACACACAGGGGGCTTGACAATGTAAGAGCTTGAGTAAAAAATGTAATTATGAAAACAAAAAGCACCTTCTTAACGACTATTTGACTATTTTATGGTGAAAATGAAAACTGACCTTCACACCCTTCGTGGCGATAACGGAGATTTTTTTATGGGGTCTGGGCGGCTCGATGGACTCCTGGGCTCCCCCCTGCCGCTGGCCTATGTTGTCCTGCTGATCTGCCAGCAAGGCTGTGCGGATGTGAATGTGAATCTTCAGTCATATACAATAGGAAAGAATGATTTCTTGGTTTTATCGGAAGATTCTATTGCTGTCATAAATAGTAAATCAGACGATTTTTTGTGCTCATACTATTTAATGAATCGGTCAATCGCCGCTGAAGTTGCGTATGAACTTCCCAATAGTTTATTTTTATTCTTGTATCGATTCCCGCATTTCAAACCTGATAGCCATTTCTTGGATTTTCTTAATGCGTGGGAAGGGTTGCTATCTATAATTTCAAAGGAAGAATTACAATATACTCGACAAATTATTGTGAACCATTTTCAGAATTTTTTCTTATGGGTCTCGCAGCGCACTGTACATATGAGTGCGAGCACAAGAAATGATTACAGCAGGCAAGAGGCAATCTGCTGGGAATTCTGGGAGCTGATCTCTGCTCACTGTAAGCAGGAGCGGGAAGTGGCGTTTTACGCTGACCTATTGCATATCACGCCATATTATCTATCGCAATTAACTAGGAAATTTTTCAATGACTCGCCTAAGACTTTGATTGATAGACAGATGGTTTTGGAAATTAAAAAGCAACTTACTCAGTCGAATGAATCAATCCAGCAAATTGCGCATAAGTTTAAATTTTCGGACGCATCCTATTTCGGAAGATACTTTAAACGCATAACCGGCGTTGGGTTAACTGAATACCGGAAGCTTAGGTCTTAGGGATGGTGCGAACAAGCTGGTTGCACCTTCATCATGAATAGCATGCCTATATTTTAAAATATCATTACTCAAAAATTCGGGCGCATTTATCCTAAATCCCGGCTTTCCATTCTATTATCCACATTTTTCGAGGCTTACCTCGCATTTTGAACACAGCTATCCCACGCCCGTATCATCTGATCCACTCGAAATAGGTTCGCCAGCGTAAACAACATCGCCAGTTGGTTGTCGTTCTTCCGTAGTCCTTTTTAGCGCGCTTTCACAAAACCAAACTGGCGTGTGATAAGGCGGAACGTGTGCCCAACCTTAGGCCAGGAGCTGACGCTACCCGGCGTGGCTCAGTCGGTGGTGCTTACCCGCACGCCGGTCGGCGCGAGCATGAATATCGATGTAATCGATATTGGATTGCGGGAAGTGAAAGCTTAAATTACAAGTCGTACTCAGTTGAGAGTGATGATAGCGGATTAGTGAGAAACGCTGAGATATATGCAGCAGTAAATAGACGATAATGTATAGATACGGCTAATCTAAATGATAAGGTTTGTATATATAAGATGTTGCATTTGACTGTAATGCATAACCTGCCCCTTAGCCTGTGTTAATCATAGATTTCCTCATGGTCGCTCAGCCTCAAATCGTACCCGTGAATTACTCTAGGGTTGACTGATTCACTGACACAGTCTCACCTAGAGTGATTCACCCGCTCGTTTTTCTGATCTAATCATACTCTATTCATAAAATTGAATTAGGTCACGTGGCTTTGAAGAATAATTGAGCTGAAGAAAGCTTTGGGCAGCTGGCGCTGCCTTCGCGCCGGGCCGCCGCTGCGGGTACCTTTTGTCTCGTTCCTCGCCAAGCGTTACGCTGCGCTACAAGTGTGCAATCGATTGATTTTAAGAGGTTTGTAGTGTGTGGTGAGCGGAGCGCACTCGCAATAATATCTTGGCACTCTTTTGGGTTAGATGATTCATGGGGCGGGATCATCGCGCGCTAAAGCGCCCTCCCACAACACCACAAATGCAGTTGCGAGGTTGCGGGAGGCGCTGTGTGCTTAGGCTTTCAGTACGTACTTCAGGGTTTCAACGACTTGATCGGTAGTGGTACACCAAGCTTGGGCTTGGGCGTCGACTTCTTTCAGCGGGTGGACGATGTCTTCGCTGTGCAGGGTGATGTAGGGCTTGGCGAGTGCGGCACAGTAGCCTGCATCAAAGGCGGCGTTCCACTGTTTGTACTTGTCGCCAAAGCGCACAACCACCAGATCCGCTTGTTCGATCATGGTGCGGGTGCGGATGGCGTTGACCTTGGAGGACTGATGGTCGCGCCAGAAGCCATTTTCCGGCTTGCCCAGGTGATCGCCTGCGGCATCTGAGGCGTCGTGGTCGGTGACCGGGGCGGTGAAGACGATATCCAGGCCCGCTGCATCAGCGCCGCGCTGAATCTCTTCGCGCCAATCGGTGTGGATTTCGCCAGAAAGGTAGACGTAAAAGCTCATAGTCGCTCCTGATAACTTGGTTATTTAATAGGCAGGATTATTTTATGGAAAAATATTCCATATTGATACCTGGGTTTATTTTTCCGGCTTTTTGGCGAGCAGGTAAATATCCATAATCCAGCCGTGGGTGTCGCGTAGTTCTGCGCGGCGTTGGATGATTTGGTCGCTGACCTCGCTTAGCCAGCCTTTGATTAAGCACTGTTTATCCATGCCTAGGTAAGCGCCCCACCAGATGTAGGTGTCGTCAAACGGCAGCGTAGTAAACGCCCCGCCGCTATCCAGCATTACGGCTACCGTGGCGGCATCATTCGGCCAGCCGCGCTCGCGTAGGCGGCGGCCGGTGGTGATTTGTACTGGCTCGGCGAGCGCGTTGAGGGGAATTTTATGTTCAGCGGTAAGCACCTGCAGGCTGGTGATGCCAGGCACGACCTCTACATCCACCTGCTTGCCCGCAGCGCTTAAGCGCTGGGTAATGCGCAGGCTGCTGTCGTAAAGCGAAGGGTCGCCCCACACCAGCATGCCAACCCGCCCGCCATTGGGAAGATGTTCATCCATCAACTGCGCCCATACACTAGCAATCGCAGCGTGCCAGTCGTCTACCGCGCCCAAGTAGTTATAACTTAAGTGATCATTACGGCTATCGCGGCTGGGAAGGTCGAACTCGACGATCTTGGTGGTCACCGGTTCTTCTAACAGGCGCTCGCAGAGTAAGCGGCGTAGATCGATTAGATCCGACTTAGCCTCGCCTTTGCGGGGCAGCAGGATCAGGTCGGCGCTATTGAGGGCGCGCACGGCGGCCAGGGTGACGTGATCAAGGTTGCCGGTGCCAATGCCTATTAGCGATAGCGTGATCATGAGTCGCTCTCTTGGTCTTGGCTTGCCGTAGCAAAAGGCGAATCTGCCGACTGCGGGCGAAAGCGGCGGTCATACCCCACCGCGTAGAGGCTGCTCTCCTGGAAGTCAACGCTTTCAAGCACTGGCCCCACCACTATCAATGCGGTGCGCTGCATGGAATCATCGATCAGCTCTTCTATAGTCGCCAACCGCCCCCGCACGACTCGCTCATCGGGCCAGCTTGCTCGCCACACAATCGCCACCGGACACTGCGCGCCGTAGTAAAGCGTCAGGCTTTCGACTACCTGGGAAAGATTATGGATCGAGAGATGAATGGCCAGCGTTGCCCCAGTGCGGGCGAAATTGGCAAGCGTCTCGTTACTGGGCATAGCACTGGCACGACCCGGTGTACGGGTGAGCACCACCGACTGAGCCACGCCGGGTAGCGTTAACTCTTGACCTAGAGTTGCCGCCGCTGCCGCAAAGGATGGCACGCCAGGGGTAATGCTGTAGGGGATATTCAGCTCGCGCAGGCGGCGCAGTTGCTCGCCCATGGCCGACCAAACCGAGAGATCCCCCGAATGCAGTCTGGCGACATCCTGGCCTTCGGCGTGGGCGCGGCTGATTTCCTGCATGATCTCATCCAGCGAGAGCGGCGCGGTGTTAATCACCCTGGCCCCCGCCGGGCAGTGTTCCAGAATCTGCTCCGGCACTAAAGAGCCTGCATACAAGCACACCGGGCAGGCGGCGATTAAGTCGCGCCCGCGTAGGGTAAGCAGATCCGGCGCGCCGGGGCCTGCGCCAATGAAGTGTACGGTCATTCGGTGGCTCCTTCTGGTACTTCTAACAACGCCAGGGCGGCGGTGGCCTGTCTATCCGCTGAAATGATTCTGGGCCCCACTAATCTCGCATTCGGGCCTGCGGCTAGCAGCGCTACGGCCTCAGCCACGCTGCCTGTGCCGCGCGCCTGCAAACTGTGTGTTGAATGGGTAAGCGTTGCCACTGTTGACAGCTCGGCATCTGCTACGGCGATGACTTCAATATTGCGCAGCTGCCCTAGCTCTTCGACTAACGGCAGCATGGAGTGAGCCGCCGCTAGCCGGTTGATGAGGCCGTACTTGTAGACAGAACCGTACTGCTCGATAAGTTGGTCTAACGCTTGAACGAGCGATTCAAGCGTGGCCTCACTGCGAAAACCAAACCCCGCTACTCTCAACACCGATTGTTTCATCGGACGCCCCGCCACTGAACAATCGGGTAGCTGGCTTTCCAACCCCGGCGGGTGCCGATGGGGGCGGCGTTGGCAAGCTCTAGCCGTAGCAGTTCGCCGCCTGCCTGTTGGTGCCAGTGCGCCAGCAGCGCTTCGGATTCCAAGGTGACAGCATTGGCGACGATACGCACTCCCTTGGGCAAGCGCTGCCATAAATCGTCTAACAGCGCTTGGGATAACCCGCCGCCGATAAATACTGCGTCGGGCAACGGTGTATCGTTTAGTACTTCTGGCGCGTGGCCCTCTTGTACTTCCAGCCAATCAACGCCCAGGCTTTTTGCGTTGCTGCGCGCTCGCGCTGCCCGTTCAGCGTTTTGCTCAAAGCCCACCGCCTGATTATCCGGGTGAGCGAGTAGCCACTCAATGGCAACGGAGCCAGACCCGGTACCGATATCCCATAGCTGCTCGCCGGGCATGGGGGCCAGTGCCGCTAGGGTAATGGCGCGAATGGTCTGTTTGGTGATTTGACCATCGTGGTCAAAAAAATGATCCGGCAGGCCGGGCGTCAGTGGCAAAGCGGGGCCTTTACCGGCGACTTCCAGCGCTACCGCGACTGGGTGGGCGATATCGTCGGGCAAGACGGTATCTACACGACAATGGCGAATGCGCTCGTTATCACCGCCCAAAGATTCCAGCAGCGTTAGCTGGGTGTCTCCAAAGCCAACGCTAGTTACCAGCGCCGCCAGCTCAGCCACCGCCTCGCCCTCTCTTACCAGCACTAATAAACGCCTACCAGCATGCAGATAAGGCCGAATGCGCGTCAGTGGTTTGGCGTGCAAACCCAAGCAGGTGCAGTGTTCCACCGGCCAGCCCAAGCGGGAAGCCGCCAGGCTAAAGGTGGAAGGGGCAGGCATCGCCAGCCACTCACTAGCGCTAAGGTGCTGAGCCAGGGTGGTGCCCGCCCCAAACCAAAATGGGTCGTTTGAGACCAACATCACCACCCGGCGGCCACGCTGATTTAGCAGCTGTGGAATACCATCGGCAAAGGGCACTGGCCACTCAATCACCTCGGCGTTAAGGGGCGGCAAAAGGCGCAGGTGGCGGCGTGCGCCGAACACCACCTGGGCACTTTCCAGTGCGGCGCGGCTTGCCGCCGTTAGCCCCTGTGTGCCACCCTCCCCCCAGCCTAATAGCGTCAACCAGGGAACGTTGTTAACCTCAGCCATGATCAAAATCCTAATTCTCGGGGGAACCTCTGAAGCCAGTGCCTTGGCCAGTGCGGTTGCCAAACTCGGGTTTCCCGCCATTTTTAGCTATGCGGGGCGCGTGAATACGCCTAAACCCCAGCCGCTACCGACCCGTATTGGTGGTTTTGGGGGCGTGAGCGGCCTTGCCGCGTTTTTGGCCCAGGAGCACATTACCCATATTGTTGATGCCACCCACCCGTTTGCCGCGCAGATGAGCGTGAACGTGTCAGCCGCGGCGGCACAGTGCGGCGTAAAGGCCATTGCCCTTACCCGACCTGCATGGCGACCTGTAGGTGGTGACCAGTGGCAGAGCGTGGCAAGTATCAACGAAGCCGTTAGCGCCTTAACTGGCCCGCCCCAGCGGGTGCTGCTCGCCATTGGGCGAATGCACCTTAGCGCCTTTGCCACCCAGCCCCAGCACCATTACGTGCTGCGTTTGGTTGACCCGCCTACCAGCCCGTTGCCTCTGGACGATGTTAGCACTGTGATTGATAGAGGCCCCTTTACGCTGAAAGGCGATCTCGCCCTGCTTGAAACCCAGCGTATCCAGCACATCGTGTGTAAAAATTCCGGCGGCGAAGGCGCAGCCTCGAAACTGACCGTTGCCCGTATGCTCGGCTTACCCATTGTGATGATCGAGCGGCCAGCGCTGCCCCTACGCCATGAGGTTCACTGTATTGATGACGTGTTGAACTGGCTTAGTGACCGCTAATAATCATTACAACGCCTAATCAGCCGAACGCGGTGTATAAACTAACGGTGTTCCTGCTCGCTCGATCAAGCGCGTTTGCTGGGAACCGACAATCACCAATGTGCGCATATCGGCCATGTCCGGTGTCGCCTCGCCTAGGGTGGTGACTCGAATCGCTTCTTCGGGAGTGGAAACCGCCCGAGCAAAGAGTATCAACCGATCCGGCCCGCAAGCTTCCCGCAGTACGTCTAGCGTTCGTTCAAAACCCACCGGGCGCGACTTGGAGCGCGGATTGTAAAACGCCATGGCGAAGTCGGCCTCGGCAGCCAAGCGCAGGCGCTTCTCAATCAGCGCCCAGGGTTTAAGGTTGTCAGATAGATTAATGCAGCAGAAGTCGTGCCCCAGCGGTGCGCCGACGCTTGCGCTGGCGGCCAGCATGGCAGAAATACCCGGCAGTACCTGAATATCCAGCCTGCGCCACTGGGCATCGCCAGCTTCCAAAGCCTCGAACACCGCCGCTGCCATGGCAAATACACCGGGGTCACCAGAGGAAACCACCACTACCCGGTGCCCCTCAAGCGCCAGCTGTAGCGCATGCTCTGCCCGACGAATCTCTTCGCGGTTATCCGAACCATGGCGAATCAACCCAGCTCTAGGGGCTACCCGATTCACATAGGGCACATAGCCCACTACATCGGTGGCCTCTAATAGCGCGGTCGTGACCTCGGGGGTAATCATGGCGTCAGAGCCCGGCCCTAGGCCGACGATTTTCAGCCAGCCGCTCATGGGCGCCGCCCGTTGCCATGAATTAGTACAATCGAGAAGTACGGCACACTCTCGCCAACCTCACTAAGTGGCAGCACACGCTGCTGGGTCATGGCGGCGTACTCGATCAACCACGCCTCGCCTTCACGGCCAGCACGCGCCAGCGCTCGGCGCAGCTTGGCCAGGTTGCGGCCAATTTTCATCACCACCAATGCATCGGTTTGGGCGATGCGCTCGGCCAGTGTTTCTTCCGGAAGCGTGGCCATCAGCACCGTCATGATGTCATCACCCCAGGTAATTGGCTGGCCGGTGGCCGTCCACGCTGCCGACATACCGGTAATACCCGGCACTACCGAGACCGGCACGCGGTTCAACAGCCGCGTGTAGAGGTGCATAAAGGAGCCGTAGAAGAACGGGTCGCCTTCACAAAGCACTACTACATCGCATCCCGCTTCCGCCATCTCGATCAATTGGGCCACGCTGCGTTCGTAAAAGGCCGACAGCAGTTCATTGTAACGAGGGTCGTCAAAGGGGATTTCCGTGGTAACGGGGTACTCCATGGGCAGTTCAATTGCCTCAGGGCCTATCAGTCCTTCCACAATAGTGCGGGCATGGCCGCAGCGCCCCTTCTTGCGAAAATAGGCCACGTGACTGGCACCACGAATCAAGCGGTCGGCGCGCACGCTCATTAAGTCTTGGCTGCCTGGCCCTAAGCCAACCCCGACTATTGTCCCTTGGGTCATTCGATGCGATCCGCCATGGCGTTAATGGCTGCTACCGTCACCGCACTGCCACCTAGGCGGCCACGCACGATACAGCTGGGGAGCGCCGGGTTCGACAGTAGCGCTTCTTTGGACTCTGCCGCGCCGACAAAGCCCACCGGGCAGCCGATAATCGCCGCCGGGCGCGGGCAGTCTGGGTCTTCGAGCATATTGAGCAGGTGAAATAGCGCAGTGGGTGCATTGCCAATGGCGACCACGGAACCTTCAAGGTGTGGGCGCCACAGTTCCAGCGCTGCCGCCGAGCGGGTATTAGCCATTTCCTGGGCAAGCGAAGGGGTGCGCTCATCGTTGAGGGTGCAGATGATGTCGTTGTTGGCTGGCAGCCGCTTGCGGGTGATGCCCTCGGAAACCATCCGTGCATCGCAAAGAATCGGTGCGCCCTGTTCCAAGGCGGTGCGGGCTTTATTGACCACATCGTTTTGAAAGTGAATATGCGCGGCCAGCTCCACCAGTCCGGCGGCGTGAATCATGCGTACCGCCACGGTCTCTTCTTCCGCTGAAAAGCGGCCAAGCTCGGCTTCGCTGCGGATAATGGCAAACGACTGCCGGTAAATCGCCGGGCCGTGTGTTTCATACTTATAGGGCACCCAAACTCTCCAAATATGCGATTACGTCACTCTCAGTGAGATCTGTTTTAACCGGCGTGCTCTCGGCACTGCCGTTAACAATAAGATTAAATCGGCCTGCCTCACCTACCAAACAAACATCGGCCGATGAGCGACGGGCACAGCCTTTGGTGCAACCGGATAGATGTATGCTGCTGTTTTTCAGGCCGCTTAGCCGCTCGGCAAGGGGCTGGGTCGCAACACTTGCCTGTTCACAGTAGGGCGCGCCAGGGCAAGCATCCATGGATAGCCGCGGGTCGCTATTATGCCGGATTAAGCCATCAACTGCTGACGCTGTATCGTCCTGTCCTAGTTTTTGTTTAACCAGCAAGCGCCGCCAGGGGGTAACCTGCACGGCGATCACACTGGCAGGCGCTACCAAATCACGCAGCGTTGCGGCGGTGGCGCGCCCAAAGGGTAGCCCCACCACTTGGCCTGCGGGATGGTTGCCCAGCGCCAGCTTAGCGCCGGTGAGCGATGGGGCCGTATCAGCGGGCGCCCACGCCGGTAGTGGCGCTTTATGACGGCGCATACGCCCAGCGTCCCAGCCGCCGCTCTCCACAAACCAGTGGGTTAGGCGTATCAGTTGCTCGACGGCGGCATCACTATCGCTAACCGCCGTGCCTAATGCATGGCCATCGGCGCGCACCAGCAGTCCGCCTTCCCTAGAGCGCTCGATACGAAAATCAGCGACGCTATCGCCCAGCACCGGTGCGTTTCCCGCGTCAATGGCGATACCCACCTTACCGGGCATAACGGCTAATTCACTGCCCCGCGCTTGCAACAGGCGCGCAATGGTAGAGGTGTCATTGCCCTTTTGCCAGGCGGGCGCCAGCATCATCTGTGGCTGGCGTTCTGCTTCCGGGTCGTCGCTGACCAACTGGTGTTCAACCAGAAACGCCATCAGCGGCGGCCAGCTGGCGTCGGTGACCCCGCGCAGCTGAATATTGGCCCGGCTGGTCAGCTCAATCAAACCGCTGCCGAAGGTCTCGGCGGCGTCGCACAGTGCTAATACCTGTTCCCGAGAAAGCTCACCCAGCGGCGGGCGCACGCGTACCAGTAGGCCATCGCCAGTGGCCATGGGGCGCCACGCGCCGGGGCACCACCCTTTAATGCGCGGGCTGGGCGACATGACCATTGGCCTCTTTGGCTTCATCCACTTCCAGCAGCAGGTCTTGCAGTGCCTCGCCGTACTCGCCGGGGGCTTGCCACATGCCCCGCTGAGCGGCTTCGAGTAATCGCTCGGCCATCTCTTCCAGGGCGGCCGGGTTGTGCTCGCGCAGGAACTGCTGATTGGCGGCATCGAGCACCAGAGCGTCACTCACCTGGGCATACTGATAGTCAGCCACTAGATCGGTGGTGGCGTCATAGGCAAACAGGTAGTCCACCGTGGCTGCCATCTCAAAGGCGCCTTTATAGCCGTGCTCGCGCATGGCGTTGATCCATTTGGGGTTTAACACTCGAGAACGAATTACCCGGGCCAGCTCTTTCTTCAGGGTGCGAATCTTGGGCGCTGCGGGATTGGCGTGGTCAGCGTGATAAATCACCGGTGCCTGACCGCTTAGCGCTCGGCTGGCATTGGCCATCCCGCCCTGGAAGGCGTAGTAGCTGTTGGAGTCGAGAATATCGTGCTCGCGGTTATCCTGATTCTGCATCACCGCATCCAACCCCTGAAGCTGCTGTTCGAAAGCCGCCCGCGCAGCAGTGCCGGAAGCCTTAAACTGGCCGTAGGCATAGGCTCCCGCGCCTAGATAGGCTTCAGCTAAATCGTCAGCGCTGTCCCAAGAGCGGTTTTCAATCAGCCGGTTGAGGCCCGCGCCGTATTCGCCTGGCTTGCTGCCAAAGATACGGTAGCTCGCCTCCTGAGCGGCCATTTCCGGGCTTAGCCCCTGCTCTTCCAGTGCTTGCTGGCGAGTAAGCACTGCCTCCCGAATGGTATTGCTGTTGCCCGGCTCCTCATAGGCGGCGACCGCCTGCACGGCAGCGTCAAATAGCCGAATCACGTTGGGGAAGGCATCGCGGAAGAACCCGGAGACCCGCAGTGTGACATCAACCCTTGGGCGATTGAGCAGCATCGAGGGGATCACTTCAAAATCACTCACCCGCTGGGAGCCCAGCGACCACTTGGGACGCACGCCCATCAGCGCGAAGGCCTGGGCGATATCATCACCGCCAGTACGCATGGTGGCGGTACCCCAAATCGAAAGCCCCAAACGACGTGGATAGTCGCCATTATCCTGCAGGTAGCGCTCGACAAACGCCTGGGCAGATTTTTCGCCCAGCGTCCAGGCGGCGGGCGATGGAATTGAACGGTTATCCACGCTGAAAAAGTTACGCCCGGTGGGCAGCGTATCCAGCCGCCCTCGACTTGGCGCGCCGCTGGGCCCGGCGGGCACGAAGATGCCCTCAAGGCCGTCGAGCAGCGATTGAATTTCCATCTTCACACCACGCTGCATGGCGACCCATAGCTGGTCGCGAGCGTAGCGCAGTTGCTCCGCCGTGGCCGGATAATCCCGTGCCAGCTCGTCCAGGCAGCCCGGTGCTAACACGTAGTCGGCCACCCAGCGCTCGGCCAGCAGTTCCAGCCGCTCACGGGTGTCCGCGCCGGAGCGCCAAGGAGTATCAAGTTGGTCAAGTAAAATGGCAGGTTTAGCCCCCTGCCATGGCTCGCTAGCAGCGGCTAACGGGTCAAAAGGTTTGCCATCGTGTTGATTAATCAACCCCAAATCACAGGCTAAATTGTGCAGCAGGCCGCGTTGGGCCACTGCTTCGCCCCTGGGCAACCGCAGCAGCGCCACCAAGGTACCTGCCCGCTTCTCCTCAGGCGGCAAGGTGCCAAGCACATGCAGGCCATGGCGAATCTGGGACTCTTTAATATCGCAGAGGAAGGTATCCAGTTCGTTGAGGATTTCAGCGTCATCAGCACTGTTTGCAAAACCGTCGACGGCGTGCGCCAGTTCCTGGTCGATACCGGTATCACGCAGGTGGGCAAGAATCTGGCTGCGTATGAGTGCTTCACGGCGCGGGTCCATATCCAGCGCTTGATAGTACTCGTCAGTGAGTGCTTCAAGCTCGGCCATGGGGCCGTAGAGTTCGGCCCGGGCCAGGGGTGGCATCAGATGGTCGATAATCACCGCCTGACTGCGCCGTTTCGCCTGGGCACCCTCACCGGGGTCATTAACGATAAACGGATAAAAGTGCGGCAGCGGCCCCAGGGCAATATCCGGCCAGCAGTCGGCACTTAAAGCGATACTCTTACCCGGTAGCCACTCTAAATTACCGTGCTTGCCGACGTGGATGACCGCATCAACCTGGTAGTGCTCGCGCAGCCAAAAATAAAACGCCAGATAGCTGTGGGGCGGCGCCAGCTCCATATCGTGGTAGGACTGGGTGAGATCGTCGATAAAGTCGCGTTCCGGCTGGATACCCACGAAGGTCTCACCCAGACGAATACCCGCGATCATCAAGCGCCCCTGGCGGCATTTGGGGTCTTCGTGAGGTGCGCCCCAGCGCGTGCATACAATGCTCTGCAGCTCTGCAGGCAGGGTTTTAAACCAGGCCAGATAGTCGTCAACGCTGATGCTCTGCCAGCAGGCGCGCTGGTCGAGGCTGCAGTGATCGTTGGTCACCGCGCCCTGAAGCTGGCGGATCAACTCATCACCATTTTCTGGCAGCTCGCTAAGGGGGTAACCCGCCTCGGCCAAGGCGGTCAAAATATTCAGCGTTGAAGCGGGGGTATCCAGCCCTACCCCGTTGCCGATCCGGCCATCGCGATTGGGGTAGTTGGCCATTATCAGCGCGATGCGCTTTTGGCTATTGGGGGTGAGCCGCAGCGAGCAAATGCGCCGTGCCAGCTCGGCCACAAAGGCGGCCCGCTCCGGATGGATGACGTGGTGGGTCACTGCCAGCTGGCAGCGCTGGTTATAGTGGGCTTCGGCTTTAAAACCCACCGCCCGGGTGATGACGCGGCCATCCATTTCGGGAAGCACCACCTGCATGGCCACATCGCGGCTATGCAGCCCGGCGGCCATGCTCTGCCAGTCTTCCTCGGTGCTGCTGGCAAGTATCGCCTGCAGCACCACGGGACGGCCTACAAAAAGGTTGTCAGGTAATTCCTCACCCATGGCATCCAGTCCGTCAGCGTTGCGATTGACCGCAAAGCTGGTGGTATTAATTACCAGCATGGCGCCGGTCTGCTCAATCAGGTGATTGATAAAATCAATACACGGCCCCTCTTTCAGGGACGCCACGGCCACCGCCAACGGCTCAAGCCCCTGGTCTTTAAGCGCCGCAATCATACCGTCGGGCACAGCAGTATTCGCCCCCTGTAGGTGGCTGCGATAAAACAGCAGCAGGCACACTGGCCGCCCTGGCACCTGACGATCACGCCACTCGCTTAGGCTTGAAGCCTGCTGATCTTCCGGCGCATAAATCACCGCTGGCGGAATGACCTTGGGCTCCTGCCAGTCGCTAAAGTGCTTACCCATATACTCGCTGGCGATAAAGCGCAGCAAGTGCTCGGCGTTATCGGTGCCACCCTCTCTTAAATAGCGCCACACCCGGTAGGCGCCATCAAAGGCAATGGTGGAATCTTCCAGCAGCGCATCATCCGGGGCATCGCAGCCCGGCACCAGAATCAACTGGCGCTCGGGCTTGGCCGCCGCCCAGGCGAGCAGACGCTCATGACCATACTGCCAGTAGGCCTTGCCTCCCAGCAGCGAAACGACGACCAGCCGGGCTTTTTCCAGCACCCGATCTTCGTAGAGATCATAGGCTGCCGGTTTTACTAGGTTCATCCAGTTGGCTAGTCGCACCGAGGGGTATGCCTCTCCCAGACGATCAACCGCCTGGGCCAACGCCGAAAGATTGCTATCGGCGGCGGAGAGTATCACGACCTCGGCGGGGCTCTGCTGTAGATCGATGATGCCTTCATCATCGACAAAGCCCCCGGGCTTAGCGGCAAATAAGTGCATTAGGTAGCCGTTTGAACCTCTGCTTCCACTAGCGCTTCACGCAGCGCTGCGCTGTCCAAGGTTTTGCCAATAATCACCAATTGGGTTTGGCGAAGTTCGTCCTGAGCCCAAAGCCGGTCAAAGTAGCCTTCTAAACGCTCACCCACCGCCTGAATGACTCGGCGCATCGGTTTACCAGGGATCGCCGCAAAGCCTTTGGCGCGGTAAATCTCGTGGCTTTTCAACAACTGCTGCAGTTTGCTGGTCAGCACATCGCCATCCACTTCGCCCAGGGTAATCACGCAGGAATCAAAGTTGTCGTGGGCGTGGTCGTGGTGAGCGCCTTCGGCGTGGTGCTTATCGTGGTGATTGGTGATGCTATCAATATGCTCTTCGCTGGCCGCGCCGATACCCATCAGCGCTTCCAGCTGAGCGGTATCACCGGCCACTGTCTGATCAATAAATAGCGTTTTCACCGAGGCAGTCACCCGCGCCTGAATCACCGCTTCCACTCGGGTACGCTCTTCCGGGCTAAGCAGGTCGGCTTTACTGACCAGCACCAGATCCGCCGCGCTGAGCTGGTCATCGAGCAGTTCGCGCAAGCTAGGGTCGTGATCAAGGCTTTCGTCGGCACGGCGCTGGGCTTCGACCTTATCCACGTCGCTAGCATAGCGGCCAGCAGCCACGGCGGGGCCATCGATCACGGTGATAATCGCATCTACGGTGCAGTGCTGGCGGACGTCGGGCCAGTTGAAGGCCTGCACCAGCGGCTTGGGCAATGCCAGTCCGCTGGTTTCGATCAGGATATGGTCAATATCATTACGGCGGGCGACCAGCTTTTTCATTACCGGCAGAAACTCCTCTTCCACCGTGCAGCAGATACAGCCGTTGGCCAGCTCATAAATACTGCCGTCTTCACCGTCTAGCTGCCCGCCTTCGCTGCCCTCTTCACAACCAAGCGCACAGCTGCGCAGCAGGCTGGAGTCAATATCCTGCTCGCCGAACTCATTGACGATCACGGCGATCCGCTTGCCGGTGACTTGGCGCAGAATATTGGCCAACAGCGTGGTTTTGCCGCTGCCGAGAAAACCGGTGACGACCGTGGCGGGAATCTTATTGAGTTGCATGGGTAAGTGCCTCGCTGTGTTGCGGTTCCGCGTGCGCCGGGCTGGCAGAAAAGAGCCTTGCCACGGCGTCAGGATTATTAGGGAAAAACAGATGTAAATAGGTCGCTGTCAGGCGCTTTTGGCGGTAAATCGCCTCCCCCGGCGCGGGGTGACGTTGGCGGCGGCCGTGGGCAATCGGCTCGGGAGTGCCTTCCGACATGGAGCGATGATGAGCATGGCCACGAACCGGGCCTTCCGGCAGCTCGGCGGTTTGCATCCCCTGACAGCCGCGCCGCCCGCGCATGGCGCCCTGACCAGGCAGCAGGCCCAGCATGGTATGGGTGATATCGTCGTAGCCGGCCAGGGTTTCCAGGCAGTAGAGCAGTCCGCCACACTCAGCTAGGATCGGTTTGTCGGCGTTAAAGAACGCCTGAATGGCCCCGCGCATGGCGCTGTTATCGGCAAGGGTTTGGGCGTGCAGCTCCGGGTAACCCCCCGGCAGCCATAGGGCGTCGCATTCGGGCAGGTTGCTATCCGTTAGCGGCGAGAAGAAGCGCAGCGTGGCGCCCATTTGCTCAAGTAGATCAAGATTCGCCTGGTAGATGAAGCTAAAGGCAGCGTCCCGAGCAACCCCAATAGCGTGGTCTTTAAGCGCTGGCTGCACGATTGCAAGTTGCTCTTGAGGTGCGCTAAAGGTCACCGGTGGCAGTACAGCGAGCGCCTCCATTAGCCCTGCGACCTCTAATGCTTTGGCACCTGCCTCAAAGCGAGCTTCCAGATCCTCACGGATTTCTGCCGCCTGCACCAACCCCAGGTGGCGCTCGGGGAGTGACAAAGCGGGGTCCCGGGGCACCGCGGCCAATAAAGGAATCGATGGCGGCAGCGCGTCTTCGATCAACTCCCGATGGCGCGCCGAACCACAGGCGTTGGCCACCAGCCCAGCGATATGGATATCGTCACGAAAGCTGGCCAGCCCGGAGACCAGCGCGGCAGCTGTCTGGGCCATACCTTTTACATCCATGACAATCGCCATGGGAATATCAAACAAGGCCGCTAGATCAGCGCTGGAAGGCTCGCCGTCGAACAGCCCCATGGCGCCCTCAACCAGAATCAAGTCCGCTACACAGGCTGCGTCATAGAAGCGCTGGCGGCAGTAGGCTTCCCCTGCCATCCACAGATCCAACTGATCCACCGGATGCCCTGACGCTTGGGCAAGTATTTGCGGGTCTAAATAATCCGGCCCGGTTTTGAACACCCGCACCACCTTGCCCTGATTGCGCAGCAGGCGCGCCAGCCCCGCCGTCACGGTGGTTTTGCCCTGGCCCGATGCGGGAGCAGCGATAAACAGTGCTGGACAAGTGGTCGTTGGCGTGCTCATTAGTATTCGATCCCCTGCTGAGCTTTGACGCCGCCACGAAAGGCGTGGCGTTCGTCCTGAACAGTACTGATGGTATCGGCGATCTCCTGCAGCGACTGCGCCATGGTGCGGCCGGTAATGATAACGTTTTGATGGGCGGGGCGGCGCTTGAGCGCTTCAACCACCGGCTCGGGATCGAGATAGCCATACTTGAACATATAGCTCATCTCATCCAGTACGATCAGGTGATAAGCGGGATTCTCCAGCAACCCTTTGGCTACCAGCCAGGCGGCCTGGGCGGCTTCAATATCCCGCTCCCGGTCCTGGGTTTCCCAGGTAAAGCCGTGGCCCATAATGTGCCAATCCAGTTTGGGATGATCGCGGAAGAACAGGTACTCCCCGGTTTCGCGACGGCCTTTAATAAACTGAATCACCGCGCACTGCTGGTCGTGGCCGAGCGAGCGCGCCATGGTGCCAAAGGCGGAGCTACTTTTGCCCTTGCCGTTGCCTTTGAGCAGAATCAATACGCCGCGCTCTTCGGTGGCGCGGCTAATCCGCTCATCGACCACCTCTTTTTTGCGCTGCATGCGGTTTAGATGGCTAGCGTCGCTCATAAGATTTCACCAGGTTGGTTTGCAAAACAGGGTCTGCAAAAACAGGATTTCCCAAACAGAGTTTGCCAAATGAGGCTGGCCAGTAGCGAGCACCCAGCTGCTGAGCGATTCGCGCGCCCTGCCCGCGTTTGACTTTGGACTGTTCGGTATCGATCAATAGGCAGTCGCCTAGCGGGGCGAGATCGTCAACGGTTTCTCGGGTGCGACCATCAGTAATCAGATAGGTGCGCACCTTTAAGCCAGGCTCGCGGCGCTGCCACTGTAAGATTAGTCGCTTGGCCTCAATAATCGCTTCCCGTAGCGGGGTACCACCGCCACCCGCGGCACTATCGAGAGTACGCCGCGCATTTTTGGGCGCTCGGCGGCGGGAGAGTATCGACACCACGCCGCCATTGCCAAACCCCAGCACCGCCACCTGCTCCCGTGCGGCGTAGGCTTGGCTGACCAGCGATTCGACCAGCCCCTTTGCCTGGCCTAACAAGCGCTGACCCAGGGTGGAACCGGAGGTGTCCAGCAGTACCAAATGTGCTGTCGTCTGCCCCGCACGGGACTTGCGCATCTTCAGCTGCTGCCACGGCCACTGGCCGCGATTGGCGATCAGCGTCGCAAAACTGTCCAGCCGCGAAGTCTCATCTTGGGAGCGGCCTCGGCCCAGCACACTGCCTGTGCCCGCGCTAGCCGCCGTATCGGCGCGTTGCGCCCGCGTGGCAGAAGCACCGCTATCGGGAAGAGTGAACGCTGGTTGACTAATTGCTTTCTGGGCCACAGGAGGCATGGCGCCCCACTGACCCTGTTCACCCTGCTGATTAGATGACCCACCCTCACCTTTCGAAGGCGTTTTATTAGGCGGCGATGATGGCGGGGTCTGCTCAGGCGGCTGGCTACGCCGATGAGTAAGCACCCAGGGCTCAACGGTGTCGATATCCTGCTGCTCCACGCTACCCACGCCACGCCAGGCAGCATGGGCCTGGGCGGCTCGGTGCCAGGTAACATCTGCCCGTAGGCCTTCTACGCCGGCGGCTTCACAGCGGCTGGCAATCGTTCGATACACCCAGGGGTCGGTGGTGATCTCCTTGAGCAAGCGCTGGGCTTTACCAATACGCTCGGCCAGGGCAGCCTGGGAGCCTTCAAAATGTTGCAGCGTGCCAGCTGGGTCGCGGTCAAAGGCTTCCCGCTGCTGCACAATGGCAATACGCTCGTCGATGCTTATGGCACCAGCCTGTTCAAGGCAGAGACCAAAGCGATCAAGCAACTGAGGGCGCAGCTCGCCTTCATCTGGGTTCATGGTGCCGATCAGGCTAAAACGTGCCGGGTGGGAGTGACTAATGCCATCACGCTCAACGATATTGGTGCCGCTGGTGGCCACGTCCAGCAGTAAATCCACCAATGTATCCGGCAACAGATTGACTTCATCCACATACAGCACCCCGCCGTCGGCTTTAGCCAACAGCCCGGCATGGAAGGTGGCTTCGCCATCGGCCAGTACCTTTTGCAGATCCAGACTGCCGACCAGCCGATCTTCACTAGCGCCCAGCGGCAGAGTGACAAAAGGAGCACGCTGCCCTTCGCTATCGCAAGGCAAGATGGCGGCCAGGGCGCGGGCTAAGGTCGACTTGGCGCTGCCTCTTGGCCCGCTGATCAGCACCCCGCCGATACGCGGGTTAATGGCGTTAAGTAGCAGCGCGGTTTTTAGCGCTTCCTGGCCAACTACCGCCGCAAAGGGAAACTCACTCACCGGCACCTCCCGTGCTGGCCAAGCCCGCTAATCGATCAATATCCGCCAACTGATTTGAGAAGCGCTGGACTTGAATATGATTCATGGTAACTAGTTGAGTGATAATAAAACCATTCATAAAGAAGTGGGAGCATAAAAGGCGTTCAGTATAGAGGAAGGGGCGGCGGCGAGGCCAGCCTGGCCAAGACCGCACTTAAGAGACAGCCAAGATAAGCATAAGGTAAGATACGAGTATTCTTTGATTTCAAGTCAATTTATTATGTTATAACATAACAAATAATGACTAATAGACGCGGCCAAGACTACTACCGCTCTAGCACCCAAGTTTACTGGAAGCCCGACATGAAGACCCTCCATTACCTACTGGCAGCAACATCGCTGCTACCCCTCTCTTACGCGATGGCCGATGCCACAAATTATCCCGTGACCTTAACTAACTGTGGTACAGAGATTAGCGTAGCGTCGGCCCCGGAGCGAACAGTGTCGGTGGGCCAATCAGCCACTGAGATTCTCTATTCGCTGGGACTCGCTGACCGGGTGAATGGTACCTCAGTTTGGTTTAATCCTGTCCTGCCCCAGTTTGCGAAGGCCAATGAAGAGATTGATCGGATCGCCGACAACGACCCGAGCTTTGAAGCCGTGGTCAATAAACGACCTGACCTGGTAGCGGTACAATATGAGTGGCACGTAGGCCCCACCGGCAGCGTAGCAACCCGTGAGCAGTTCCACGAGCTGGGTATTCATACCTATATTATGCCCGCCGACTGCGACACTAAAGATAACTCTACTGGCGGTGATGGGACACGCACGGCCGCTTTCTCGACAGAGTCTATCTACAAAGGAATTACTGAGTTAGCGCACATTTATGATGTTCAAGCGGCTGGTGAAGCGCTGGTAGCCGATCTTATCGACCGCGAAGAGCGCGCCATTGACTTGGCAAGCAGCCTTGATTTGCCGCAGGACCTGTCAGCTGTATTCTGGTTCTCATCGACGGACCTGGGGGTTAGCCCCTTCGTTGCGGGTCAGCTGGGCGCACCGGGCTATATGATGGATAAGCTCGGCATTCGTAATGTGATTGAGTCTGATGAAGAGTGGCCCACGGTGGGGTGGGAAAGCATCGCCAGAGCTAATCCCGATGTGATTGTTATCGCCGCCATGGACCGCCGCCGTTTTCCTGCCGACGATATCGAAGCCAAGCGTGAGTTTCTGCGCAGTGACCCGGTCACCAGCGAGATGAGCGCAGTCCAAAATAACCGCATCGTGGAGATGGATGCTCATGCCATGAGCGCCACTATGCGTAGCATCTACGGCCTTGAGTCACTGGCTGAAGCGCTATCTGCGATGACGTTTAAGTAATGTATCGTTCAACTGATATGGCGTTTAACTAATGCGCATAGCATTAACGCGGTCATCGGCGGCGGGCTTGGGGCTACGCTGGTTATGGATAACGCCCATCGTTCTACTGGCAGCACTGATCGCGGGTACCGCCATCGGCGAGACACCGATTCCGGTTGATACCATTCTCAAAGTACTCGCCAATCAGCTACTGGGCGCGGATTATGCTGTTGATCGAATAGATGCAGGTATTATCTGGAACTATCGACTCAGCCGCGCCGTCGTCGCTGCCTGCTGCGGCACCAGCCTGGCGCTGGCGGGAGTAGTGCTTCAGGCACTACTGCGTAACCCCTTGGCCGACCCCTATTTAATGGGCATTTCCGCTGGGGCTTCTACCGGCGCGGTAGCCGTGGCAGTGGCTGGATTAGGTGCAGGGGCACTATCGCTCTCCTTGGGCGCCTTTGTAGGCGCCCTCCTCGCCTTTGGCATTGTGGTAATGCTCGCCCATGCGGCCAACAGCGGCGTCGGTGGTGGACGTGGTGTTCAAGCAGCGGGGGCGATTATTCTGGCAGGCATTGCCGGTTCGCAGCTGTTCAATGCGCTAACCGCGTTTATCATTACCAAGTCGGCGAGCGCCGAACAGGCCCGGGGAATTATGTTTTGGCTGATGGGCAATCTCTCAGGGGTGCGCTGGGCCGATGTGACCTTGGCGGTACCTGCCGCCCTCTTCGGGCTGCTGGTTTGCCTATGGCACCGACGCTCCCTGGATGCATTTACCTTCGGGGCCGACAGTGCTGCCTCCATGGGTATTGCCGTGCGCCCGGTGCGTGGGATGCTGATTATTTCCATGGCGCTAGTGACCGCAGTGATGGTTTCTATTGTGGGGGCAATTGGCTTTGTGGGGCTGGTGATTCCCCATGCCATGCGTTTTATCGTAGGTAGTCAGCACACACGTTTAGTGCCTGCCACGGCGCTTGCTGGTGCGGTATTTTTGATCGGTTCGGATATTCTTTCGCGCATTCTGGTATCTGGCCAAGTGCTTCCCATCGGAGTGATTACATCCCTGATCGGCGCGCCCGCTTTTGCGCTTATTCTTGTCCGTGGCAAGAGGCATTAATGCAATTATCCGCAGAACAACTTACCTGGGCGGTACATGGCACGCCACTGCTCGTTGATGTAAATCTTACTGTGGCGTCTGGCCAGACCTTTGGCTTGGTTGGGCCTAACGGCTCGGGTAAAACCTCCCTGCTTCGTCTGCTGGCGGGCCTGAACAAACCCAAGGCGGGCCAGGTGCTGATTGGCAACCAGCCCCTGCACACCCTTAAACAACGGGCTATCGCTCAGTCCATAGCCCTAGTAGAGCAGCAAGCGGAAACCACCGACCGTATCACGGTACGAGAAGTTGTAGCCCTTGGCCGCACGCCTTTTCTCTCGGCGTTACAGCCATGGTCCGACCAGAATGAGGCGATTGTCACACAGGCTTTGCTCGACGTGGATATGCAGCATATGGCCAACCGGCTGTGGCACACCCTCTCTGGTGGCGAACGCCAGCGCGTTCACATCGGCCGCGCACTGGCCCAGCAACCCAAGGTCTTACTGCTCGATGAGCCGACCAATCATCTGGATATTCGTCACCAGCTCTCAATCCTTAAACTGGTTAAACAGCTGCCTATCACGGTGATTATTTCCCTGCACGATCTTAATCACGCCATGGAGTGCGACCACATTGGCGTAATGGATGGAGGGAGACTGGTTGATGCAGGACCGCCCAAAGGCGTGTTGACGGCGTTTAGGCTACGCCAAACTTTTGGTGTCTACGCCGATATCTTCACCGACCCCGTAGATAATAGCCAAGTGATGCGTTTTCGCAGTGCGCTGTAACAGCACAGCTTACTTATACACTGCCTTTTTACTTATTAATTTTTTACTTACCTACTTTGGGCACAAATACCGAGGCGCCATCGACCTCGACTACCGTTAGCTGTTGGCGGTAGAGACGCTCCAATGCGCTGGGCACTAGCATGCTATCCCGAGGCCCCCAGCACGCCTCACCACTGGGGTACAGTAGTAAAATGTGATCGCACCAGCGGGCAGCAAGATTAAGATCGTGTAAGCACATCACCACCGCCTGCCCTTCAGCGGCCTGCTCTGCCATTAGCGCCATCACGGCACTTTGGTGGTGAAGATCCAGATGGTTAGTAGGCTCGTCTGCTAACCACACGGCCGGTGCCTGAGTCATTACCGTGGCTATCGCCACCCGCTGGCGCTCACCACCGGAAAGCGTGCTCACCAAGCGGTCGCGCAGGTGCGACACATCCAAGCGCTCAAGGGCTGCTTCAGCACGAGTGTAGTCATCGGCGCCTTCCATCTGCCAGGGCGATAGATAAGGATGACGGCCAATCAGCGCGGTTTCCAACACCGTCGCAGGAAAGCCATCCTGGCGATCCTGAAACACCAAACCCAAGCGCTGAGCGACATAACGGCGGCGCAGCTGGCTAAGTGATTGACCACTCAATTTCACCTCACCTGAACGAGGAGCATGTAGCCCTGCCAAGGTGTGCAGCAGTGTCGTTTTACCCGCACCATTGGGGCCTAACACCCCCCACCTCTGTCCCGGTTCAATGGTTATATTAAGCGGCGTGCCACTTTCCCGGCCTGGTACATCAATGATGAGATTATGGGTAGAAAGCACACTCATCAGCGGCTCCGGTAGAGCAGAAACAGGAAGGTGGGTACGCCTAATAACGCGGTGATTACGCCAACGGGTAGCTGTTCCGGTGCAACCATGGTGCGTGCCAGGGTATCTGCCAGCACTAACAGCGTACCCCCTGCCAATGCACAGGCGGGCAGTATCAGCCGCTGATCGTTGCCAAGCAGTAACCGCAGCATATGCGGTACCACCAGCCCCACAAAACCTATACTGCCTGCCGTGGTTACCGCAGCGGCAGTTAGTAGACTGGCAGCAATGTAAATGCACCACTCCAACGGTTTAACAGCAACGCCCAGTGCTGCGGCCTGTTGAGGGCCTCGGGCCAGCACATTCAGGCTACGCCCCAGCGGCACCAGTACTACGCAAATAGCCAATAATAGTAGTAACGGCGGCCATGGTGTACGTGAGTATGATAGATCGCCCATCAACCAGTAAAGCATACCAGGCAGGCGCTCGGCAGGGCTTAAGGCCAGCATCAGCGTAATGACTGCGCCCCACCCCGCCGCCACGACGACCCCGGTAAGCAACAACCGCGAAGGCGTCCAACCACCACTACCGTGAGCTAAACCAAACACTAAAAAGGTCGAAAACAGCGCGCCTGAGAATGCTGAACCTGAAATTGCCAGCCCACCAAATCCGCCCAACATAGCAGCCAGTGCCCCAATGGAAGCACCACCTGAAAGGCCCAATACATAAGGGTCTGCCAGGGGGTTGCGCAATAACACCTGCATTAATGCACCAGCCACCGCCAACAACCCACCCACCGCAAAAGCAGACAGCGCCCGGGGCAAGCGCAGCTCTACTACCATAATGCGCGCCAGCGCATCGCCCTCTCCCTGGGCTATCTCACCAGGGCCTAAGTTGTTAAAGGCTAAGTTATTAAGGCCTAAGTCATTAAGAACGATGGCCCAGATTTGCCCAGGCGCTATTTGTGCGCTACCGATGCCAAGCGCGAGCAGTAGCGAGGCTAAAGCAGCTAACAATAATAGGAAAAGCGGCAGACCCAAGCGCGATAACATTAGTGATGCCTGCGTTTTTGGCGAGCTTTCTCAAGCTTCTCACAAAGCAGTTGTGCGCCCTCCATAAGGCGTGGCGTAGGCCGCTGAATAAGTGAGGGTGGCACAAAGAAGAGGTTATCTTGAGATACAGCACTCAACTGCGGATACTGCTTCCAGTGAGTCAACCAGTGGCGGTTTTCCTCGCCCATCCCACCGGCAATAATTGCTTCCGGATTGGCAGCCAGCACGGCTTCATCATCTATCCGCGGTACGAGGCGTGCCTGCTCACCAAACACATTCTCACCACCACACATTTCGACCACTTGGCCGATAAGGTGTTGGCTGCTAACGCTCATTAGTGGCGCGTCCCACACTTGGTAGAATGTTGGTACCAGATCGCGAGTGCTATAACGCTCCTCAAGCGCGGCCATGGTGTCTCGGAAGTTATCTGCTACCGCCTGCCCGGCTGTTTCAGTACCTGCTAACCGCGCCAAACGCTCAATAGCGCTGGCCACCCCCTCCATATCACGGGGTTCAATGTAGAATACCGGCATGCCCAAAGCTTCGAGGGTTTCAAGCTGTTCAGCGGGATTGCCAGTCACCCAGCCAATCACTAAATCTGGCGCTAACCCCACCAGTTTTTCTAAATCGATACGTGTATGGCTGCCTACCGAAGCCACTTCTTTGGCCTCAGGTGGATAGTCGCTGTAAGAAACAACAGCAACCACCTGGCTTCCCGCCCCTGCCGCGTAGGTTAATTCGGTAGCGCCAGGAGAGAGCGTGGCAATGCGTCTTGCATGGTCGTAAAGACACACCTCACGATCACGATCGTCAATGGCGCAGCGAGAATGGTCGTGTGCCGCAGAAATAGTGGTTACCAGTAACAGCGCGAGGCCCAAGGCCCCACGCGTTAAACAACTGGTTTTATTGCCCAAAGTGAACACTCAAAAATCCTGCTCGGCCTGCGTTGATATAATCGGCACCGTCAAAAGAACGCGTGGTGACATAGTCTTGATCTAGCACATTTTCCAGCGTAACACGGGCGCTCCATAGCGGAGCGAATTGCCAGCCGGCCCGTAGATTGACCAGTCCGTAGCCGCTCAAGCGATCTTGATTTTGCGCGTCGCGGTAGCGATGGTTTTGTGCCACCCAAGAACCGCCCACCGACCACTCACCCAGCTCGCGGTCAGCGTCCAAACGAATGCTTTGGGAAGAGCGGTTCTGAAGGCGCTTCCCGGTTAGACGGTTTTCAGGGTCGGTATATGTCAGCGCAGCAGCCAGCGTCCAGTCATTCACTTCTACCCCTGCAGCCAGCTCTGCGCCGCGGATACGGGTTTCCGGCACATTAAACTGAAGCCCTTGGCCAGTAATCAAATTATCGATCTCGGTTTGGTAGAGCGCCACATCCCAGAACCAGCTAGCGTACTGGCCTCGCACGCCTATCTCAACGCTTTCAGAAGTCTCAGCGTTCAAGTCAGGATTACCAAAACCAGGAAAATAGAGCTGGTTGTAGGTAGGTGCATTAAATGCCGTGCCATAGTTGGCCCGCAGGGTATGGTGGCCATCCAAGTCGTAGCCTAATCCAACGCTGCCAGTCACTTCCTCACCGTAGGATTCATTATCGTCAAAGCGCAGACTGGCTTGTAGCGTGAATGGCGAAAAGTCGAGAAGCGCCTGGGTAAATACCGCAGTGTTGCTGCGACTGGTTTCATCATAGGCCGTGGTGCTATTTACCCGATCTTCACTATACTCTGTGCCCGCAACCAGCTCATGATCGCCGACAATAAAGGTATTCTCCCAACGAGCGGTACTCACTTTCGTATCGAAGACGGAATCACCAAAGGCGGAAAAGTCATCGTTTTCATCACGGGCTTCACTGAGGGTTAAACGGCTACGCCAGCTGTCAGTAACTGGGAGCTCACCATAAACACCCGCTACTTGCTGCACAAAGTCGTTTTCACCTCCATCGTACTCATTATTGCCACGGGCGCGAAGGACTAGCACACCCGCCTCTGCACCACTATCAAAGGTATGAGACACCCGTGCTAACGCCGTGGTGTTGTCGTAGCCTTTATTATCACCGTCGCGGCGCACTGGCTGACCGTCAGTAGTGAAATGACTACCTGCAAAGCTGTAGCGGGTGCCGCCCTCCTTACCACTAATGCCTGTACTTATCCTCTGGGTATTAAACGAGCCACCACCCACGGAGATGCGCGGCTGTGGGCCATCTTCTCGCCCTTCAGGTGTAAATAGCTGGATGACACCTCCCACTGCATCAGCGCCATATAGGCTGCCACGCGGGCCACGCACAATTTCAGCGCGATCAAACATACGCGGCTCTAGGTGTTGCCAGGCAGCGCCACCGCTCGTGGCTGAACGTAGACGAATGCCATCAATCAGCAGTACATTTTGGCCGCTGCCAGTGCCACGAATAAAGACACTGCTGTTTTTGCCAAAGCTGCCATTGCTAGAAACATCCACGCCGGGCTGGCCCCGTAAAAGGTCAGTAATGCTGGCAGGGTCCTGGCGACGAAATGTGTCTTTGTCTAGCACGGTAACAGAGGCAAGGCTTTCATTAGCCGTACGCGGTGCAAGTGCCGCCGTTACAACCACTGGGTTTAGCGCTGCTTCGGAAGAGGATGCCGCAGTCGTCTGCTCTAGTACTTGAGCCTGAACTGCAAGCGGTAATGCGGCCATGGCAAAAGCCGCTAATTTAGCGGTAGTTTGGAAACAATGGTTCATGGAAGGTCCCTTGCTCGTCGTGCTCACCCGCACGGCGTATTTTTTTGACCGGGCGAAGGGCAAAACAAGGGAGTAGTGGTTGCATTACACGGTCGCATCGTACGAGCGCATCACACCACCACTAATCACCCTGAGAACGCCCACCGCGTCTCGGCATGTATCGGTTCTGTTTGAACCTATACTCTCGGGCCGGTCTCCGGGCTAACGAGCGAAAGAGGGCTTTCACAATTAACTTAAGCAAGCCGCTTCTTTCCGCACGACCACCTTCCCATGCGCAAGCACAGTGGCATCTTGGCCGTTCTTATCTCGATCACCGTTGCGGGGGCAGCGTTGGAATCACACACTGTGTTCACCAACTTCCCGTTTAACTGATAGCGGTATCCACCATCAGCACCTGAGAGTGGGCGTAAGCTAGCAACTTGTAGGGGGACGGTCAATTTTGTGATGGCCACTCAACGCCCATAAGCGGCCCCTCTCTTTCAAGCTCGCCTTCTAGGCCAGTCAACAACAAGGTAAAAACAGCAAGCCCCATCACCAATTGTAAAATTGGGATAGTAACCGGAACACCGTGTTCATGGCCTGCTATAAGTAGTTGCATGAGTAAAACCAAGCAGGCGCCGCCAAACGTAATTTAGCAGCCCAGGCCTAATTATACTTTTATTCAATAAATGGTGAATTAACTTCATTGCACGGAGGACTACTTAACCGCCATTACCAAACCATGGCGCACGTACCACACCTGCTCAGCCTGGGTGGTGGCATCCTGCACAAACCAACCATTTAGGTCCCGTAGCCGACGCTGTTGAGGCTGCATGGGAACAATCCCCCGCCCCACTTCAGTAGCAATGATGATTAACGGTACGTTTAGCTGGTTGGCACGCTGACAAAGCTTCACCAAATCTCTCTGCCACTGCTGGCGAAGAACCTCACTGTCTGCACTGTCTGAAATAGCGCTGAGCCACTCAAGCACACCTGTTACCACTAGCGGCGAGTTGGCAACTAGCGTTTGGTAGCTGCCGGCGAATGGCGTATCGACAGCTAACCGCCTCCACTGCGCAGCAGGAAAACGCGCGGCTACGGCGTCGCGCTTACCTGCGCAGGCACCGCCGATGAAGAGCTGCATTGCCATTCTCCTTTTCCATTGGTGTCGGCGTGATAAATTAGCTGCCAGCGCCTGCCTTGGGCCTGAGCTACCGTGCCATCCCAGAAGTGAATTGTCTCAAAGCGTCGTCGCAGTTCACGAATCACGCCGCCATGGGTCACTGCCAATACCTTTTTATGGCCATCCGCTTGGGCATTAGCCGCAACATCGTGCAGCCAAGCATCCAAACGCTCGCGTAGCTGGGCAGCAGATTCTCCACCGGGGATTTGCAGTTCCCCCACGCTATCGACCCACGCACGGTAATGGGATAAATCTTTTAACTCGTCATAAATCTTACCTTCGTACTCACCAAAATCGAGCTCGCGAAGGCGCGGTTCAAGCGTAATTGGCACGCCCGGCTTGGCTGCTTCAGCCCATTCCAAGGTTTGCTGGCAGCGTTGCAGATCACTTGAGTAGACAGCATCAAAACGTTCACTCTCCAGAGCTTCACGCAGTGCCAATAATCCTGCTTCGGCATCGGGAAATAGTAGCGGAATATCTTGTTGGCCCTGGTAGCGGCGCTCTAAATTCCAAGCGGTGATACCGTGACGAACTGCCACCAGCTCCACAGTAAGATCAGTAGCCAAAGCTCTCCTCCTTCAATGGTGGCACCGACCATATCGCCGTTGATGCCGTTAAACAGTCGCAATATAAACCAGCGCATTAGTACTACAAAAACGATGGCCATTAGCCATATCAATACGACCAGCGGGGTTAACAGTGCTATCACCGCCAATGGTAATAGCGCGAACGCCACATCCTGACCGCTAAGTGACTGCTGCCAGCTCCATGCCAAGCCTTTTTGTTGGGCGCAAGGTGTCAACACCAGTAACGCAACGCCACCCCACCGGCCTAGTGCGGGGATGACTAAGAGCCACCATAACGGCGCCTGATAGGTCAGCAACGCCCATAGCAGCACACCCTTCCAGGCGAGCAAAAACAGCAACGCTAATATCCCAAAGCTGCCAATTTGCGGATCTTTCATGATCTCCCAGCGGCGCGCCAGAGGCTGGTTGCTGCCCAGGGCATCGGCGATGTCCATCACGCCATCCAAATGCAGCCCACCTGAGAGCGCGACCCATAAGCTAAGTAACGCCAAAGCGGTAAGCGGCGTGGGAACGTTTTGCATGGCGATGGCTACCAGCGCCAGTACGCTGCCGATCAGCAGGCCGACTAATGGGTAGGCGCGAACGGCCCAGCGTCGAGTTACGGGCGTCCAGGGGCAGACAACGGGAACCGGAATTCGGGTAAGGAATTGCAGCGCCAGCAATAGACCAAATAGTATATTTCTCATGGCGAGCGCTCCTTCATATGCTGCACTCCTTAGGCGGTTTCAACTCCTCGGTTTTCCATTCGATCGCGCAGCCTGCTACCACTTCAACTACCGAGTCCGCCTCTGCCGCTAACCAGCGGTGGACACGCTGGAGAAATGCCAGGTAGCGCCATGTTTCAGGGTCGGAGGGAAGTAGTGCTTCGTTAATGTCGTTGGAGACAATCACCAGGTGAACATGGCGTGCTTTAGCGCTGCCCACCGCTCTTTGCAACAGCGCCAAGCCGTCCTCTTCACTAAGCTCGCTGGCATATAGCACTTGGCTGGCCCACAGGGTTAAGCAGTCCAGCAGTACTGCGCTGCCATCGGGCACTTGAGCCACTGCTTGGTCAATCGCCAGCGGTGCTTCTATTGTGGCCCATCGAATGGGTTGCCCATTCCTAGCCTGTTGGTGTCGAGCCACTCGTTCGATCATCTCGTCGTCATACACGACGGCGGTAGCAATGTAATAGCAGGGTGAGCCGTCAGCTGCGCTAAGCACACGCTGCTCGGCGAGCTCACTTTTTCCGGAGCGTGCTCCACCACTAACAAAGACAATCATTCAGTATCTTTTTCAGTACATTGATTAGCCGGCGATTGGCAGGTTCGTCACGCAGTGCTATCCGTAGCCATTCACCATTAAGGCCAGAAAAATTATGAGTGTGACGTACCAGTATCCCGTGGCGTAGCAAACGCTCAAACAGTGCATCGCTCGTGAGGCCAGCCCTGCGCTGTTCAGTGCTTGGGCGAATAAGAAAAAAACAGGCGTGGCTAGGCACGACGTCCATGCCTAGTGCGTTAAGTTCCTGCTCCAAACTCGGGCGCTCAGTGGCCAACCAGCGTTGGGTGCGCCGAGCAAAAGCCTCATCCGCCAACAAAGGTGCCACCAGCTCTGCCGCCAAGTGGTTAACGCTCCAGGGGGGCTGATGGGTGGCGGCGGTGTTTATGGTTGCCGCATCCGCCAGTATATAGCCCAACCGCAGCCCCGGCAGAGTATAAAACTTGGTCATTGAGTGCAGCAGAATCAAGTGCGGATAGCGCCCTACTATCGACGCCAACGATGCCTTATCTTGCGGGTTATCCACCATATCGATAAAGGCTTCATCGACCACCACCCGGCAACCCATCAAAGCGGTGTGCTCAAGCAAACTCTCCATTGTTGGAAAGTCGATAAGCGTTGCCGTCGGGTTGTTGGGCCGACATAGAAACAGCACATCAATACCGCTCAGAGACGCCAGCAGTGCCTCAAGATCCAGCGCAAAGTGTGGTGCGGGGAGTGTAATTTCGGTGAGCGAGAGGCGATGCGCATGACACGCCCGGGCATATTCGCCAAAGCTGGGAGTGAGAACCGCCGCTTGTTTACCCGCATGCAGTGCAGCGGCAAGGAAAATCGCCTCAGCGCCACCGTTGGTTAGGAGTACCTGCTCGGGTTGAAGCTTATGATGGGCGGCGATGGCCTGACGAGCATTGGAATAGTCCGGCACAGGGTAACGCTCAAGACCTGCCAGCTGTTTGACGAGCCAATCACTCACCCATGCCGGTGGCCCCAAAGGATTAAGGTTGGCGCTAAAATCTTCCAGACGGTGATCGAGAGGCAAACCGAAGTGCGCTAGCAGTGCTTCGGCTTGGCCACCGTGGCTGGGCCACATAAATTGACTCATAGTAGCCCCTTAAAAATGAATGACAATCCAGCTATCACCGCCACGGACAACAACATAAACAGCAGCCAAGCGCCGTGCATTAAGCGCACCGTGGCAGTGATATGTGCGACCTGTAGCACTTCCAGCGGCTCACCTAGAGTAGCGCGTTGAGACACTACTCCTTGATAGTAATTGGTGCCACCCAACTGAACGCCAAGTAGCCTTGCCACCATGGCCTCCGGCCAGCCAGCATTGGGGCTGGGGTGGCGCGGCGCATCGCGACAAGTGCCACGCAGTGCGCCTTGCCAACGCAGGTGCAAAACACCTGAAATACTCAATAGCAGTCCAGCCAGCCATAGGCATAGCACCGTTAAACGTGCCGGAATCCAGTTCGCTACATCATCTAGCTTGGCAGAGGCAAAGCCAAAATCGGCATAACGCTGGTTTCTATAACCAACCATTGAGTCGAGAGTATTCACCGCTTTATAGGCCAGTGCTAGCGGTGCCCCACCAATCAGAGCAAAAAATAGCGGTGCGGTGATTCCATCCACGGTGTTTTCTGCCACGGTTTCCACCGCGCCCCGGGTAATCTCAGCTTCATGCAGGTTGTGCGTATCGCGCCCTACAATCATTCCCAGCGCTATGCGAGAAGCAGCCAAATCGCCTTGAGCAAGCGGCTTGATTACAGCACGGGCTGCATCACCCAACCCTTTGATGGCAAGTGTAGTAGAGAGCAGCCAAAGCTCGGCGATCAGCGCTAACCCAGGGTGCAGTTGCGCCAGCAACACCAGTATCAGCCAGCTAACACTCCATACACCACCCACCACGATAATGGTTAGCACCACCCCACTTACCCGTCGCTGGTAGGCAGAACCACGATTCCATAGCCGCTCAAAAGCGCTGATAAAGCGCCCGATTAGCACTACCGGATGAGGCAGTGAGCGCGGGTCACCGACGATCAGATCAATCACTATCGCGACGACGACCATCACTAAGGCGGCGGGCAAATAATCGCTCAACATGCTCATAGCCCAGCGTTATCGCTAACCCCCGCATCGGCAAAGGTGGCCATTTCCGCCACCATCGCGGTTGCGGCTTGCAGTAAAGGATAGGCCAGTGCGGCTCCACTTCCTTCGCCTAGCCGCATTCCCATGTCGAGCAGTGGTTTAGCATCTAACGCCTTTAAGGCGATGTCGTGCCCCGGCTCTTGGGAACGGTGGCCAAAAATCAGGTAACCGCGCACTGCAGGGCAAAGCCGGCAGGCAGTAAGCGCCGCGATGGTGGCGATAAAGCCATCCACAATGGCTGGCGTCCGGTTAGCCGCCGATGCTAAGTAAGCGCCGGTCATAGCGGCAATTTCCAGGCCGCCTAGCTTAGCAAGCACCTCTAATGGCGCATCTGGGCTGGCCTGCCGAGCGCAAATGGCACGCTCAATCACCGCGGCTTTATGGGCCTGCTGAGCACTGTTAATCCCCGTACCTGCTCCCACCACGTGGGTGACCGGTACACCAAGGAACGCCGCCAGCATTGCGCTGCTGGCGGTGGTGTTGGCAATGCCCATTTCACCAACGACAATGCAGTTAGCACCCGCTGTTTTGGCCCGTTCAACAGCCGCGATACCGACATCTATCGCGGCTAAAGCTTCGTCAGCCTGCATGGCGTCTTCCACCACCATATTGGCGGTGCCCGCACGCACTTTCGCCAGGGTAACGCCTGGAATGGTTAAAGTAGATGTAACCCCTACATCCACCACTTCGACCTGGGCGCCTATCTGGCGAGCAAAAACGTTAATAGCTGCACCGCCGTTGGCAAAATTAGCCACCATTTGCGCGGTCACTTCTTGGGGAAAGGCAGAGACGCCTTCGGCTGCAACACCATGATCAGCGGCAAACACCAGCACTGCTGGCGGAGTAACGGTGGGCTTAAGCTCGCCAGTAATGGCGCTGAGCTGAATAGCGAGATCTTCCAGCGCCCCTAAACTTCCCGGCGGTTTGGTCAAGGTATCTAGGTATACGCGGGTGCGCTCACCTGCATCATGGTTAGTTGGCTTAATTAGCGTGACAATGGGATGCATGGCGGCTCCTGAACAGCACAACGGCTCCAAATGAAAATCAGAAAAAAGATCAGCCGTTTAAGAGCACATAATAGTATCAAAACCAACGCACTTTAGCGGCTCGATTATTGAGCTATTACGGAGTAGCATCCTGATTGGCTTCGTGCTCGGCCTGCCAGCCTCCGCCCAGCGTTTTAAACAGTGTGGCCGCCGCAGCTAACTGCTCGCGCCTGGCATCAGCTTGCTCCAGGCGTGCTGAAAGTAAACTACGCTCTGCATCTAAACGTTCCAGTTGACTCACCTGCCCTTGGTCATACATCAATACTGCCAAGTCACGGGCGCGCTGCACTGCGCTTATTTGATCCTCTACTGCTGCAGACCGCTGAGAGGTAAAGTCGTAGGTGTATAGGGCATCACGTACTTCATTAAAAGCCGTCAAGACCGTCAGACGATACTGTGCTTCGGCCTGTTCGACCCGCGCCTCGGCACTATCAACCCCAGCCTGGGTTCGGCCGAAATCAAACAAAGGCCCCATCACAGAGGCACCTACCCCCCAAGTTCGTGCTGCATTGCTGAACAAGTCACCGCCACTTACCGCACTTGTGCCAAGAAAGGAGGTTAAGTTAATTGACGGAAGGCGATTCGCCTCTGCCACACCCACCTGAGCTGTTGCTGCAATGAGCGAGGCTTCAGCGGAACGGATATCAGGCCGACGCTGCAATAGCTCCGACGGCATCACCTGTGGAATTCTCTCAGGCTGAGTAATATCGGCAAGCTGCGAATTACCCGTATCCAACGCACTGATCAGCTCTTGGGGCGACATACCAACGAGAACACCTAATGCACCGCGTAGTGACTCGACCTGCCGTGCCAACGCTGGTCGTTCTGCACGTAATCCCTGCAGTTCGGCCTCAGCTCGCCTAACATCCAGCTCACTGATATCACCATGCTCAAAACGTAGACGCTGCAAGTGATAGGTTTCTTCATAAGAGGTGATGGTTTCGTCTAGTAACTGGCGCTGCGCTTCTGCACTTTTTAGATTGAAGTAGGTGGTCACAACATCACCAATCACGCCGATCTCTGCCGCATCTCGTGCAAACTGACTTTGTTGAAAAGCCGCTTTGGCTGATTCTCGTTCATTGGCCAAGCGCCCCCATAAGTCAATTTCGTACTCCAGGCTGGCCGCCAGGGTGTACTGATTATTAGTCGTGGTTAACAGGTCTTGGATCGGCTCGAAATCAATTGGCAGCGCAGCCCCCGGAGTACGCTCACGGGTCGCCTCAGCTTGATAGCCTACAGTTGGAAACTGATCCGCTTCTGTAAAACCGAGCTGAGCACGCGCTTCTTGAATGCGCGCCAACTGGATCGTTAACTCAAGGTTATCCTGAGTGGCACGGGTAACCAGCCGATCCAACGCAGGATCATCAAACTGCTGCCACCAATTGCGCCAATCATCCCGCTCCGACTGGCTGAGCGTAATGTGTTCAGGCCACGTATCGGGTAGTGCAAGTTCGGGCGCTTGATAGTCGGGGCCAACGGCGCAGCCGCTTAGCAGCAGTGCCAACATCATGCCTAAACAGTAGCGCTTTGCACCATCCCTGCTGGGCGCCGTTTTTGACATCGTTTTTTGCATCATCCCTTGCACGCTCGCCTTCCTTAATTTTAGTGGTCGCTTTTCTTACTGCGCTATTTAAGTGACTGAGAACAGCAAAAAACCAAACGCCTGTTCGAATGTGTTAAGAGTACCTATTATAGTGGGCAGTTGAAACACGTCCTGGGTTGAAGACCCAGACATCATCAATCCAATGGAACGACTTACGAATGAATTATCGCCTGCAGGGAGGCATGTAATGAGGCTCTACCATTTATGGATACTATCGATAGCAGCGGCTCTACTACTCGTTGGCTGCGCTGACGATGAAGCGCCCCCACCGTCTACCGTGCAAGTTATCAAGCTATTTGAAACAGGGCAGCAGGACACTGTCCCTAGCCGGCGCTTTGTAGGGCGTGTGGATGCGAAGAGTACGGTGAATTTAGCGTTTCAGGTAGGCGGTCGTATTCAAACACTTCCTGTGGTCCAGGGGACTACCGTTGCGCAGGGAGAATTGATCGCTCAGCTAGATCCGACTGACTATGCTTTGCAGGTTCGGAGTGCCGAAGCCGAAGTGGAGCAGGCACGCAAGCACCTCAATCGACAGCGCAATCTTTATTCCCACAACGCGGTTTCCGCATCGGTACTGGATGCGGCGCGCGCCGATGCAGAATTAGCCGAAACCCAGCTGGAGAATGCCAAGCAGCAACTTGCCTACACCACGCTACACGCTCCTTTCGATGCTCTTATTACCCGACGCCTGGTGGAAAATCACACAACGGTTCCACCTAATACTGAAGTAGTTCGCATCCAAGATATTTCGGAGCTACGTATCCGTATTAACGTGCCGGAAGCACTGATGCAGCATTTAGAAAGCGACCGTGCCTTCAACATCGAAGCTGAAATTGCCACTTTGCCCGGTAAGCGTATTCCCCTGGTCTACCGGGAACACGTAACAGAACCTGACGAGGTTGCGCAAACCTACCAGGTTGAGTTTGCCCCCGCTGATGACATATCTGTTATCGCTTTACCCGGCACCACCGCCACCGTGTTTATCGAGCTTGAAGATGCGCTGACTCCCTCAGTGGTGATGGTTCCCACCAGCGCTTTGGACCATACAGAAAACGGTGGCTTTCGCGTTTGGGTATATGACCCTGACAGCAGCACAGTCTCTCCCCGGCAGGTAGCAGCGGGAGAAATAACCGATGACTACGTGGTTATTGTTGCTGGCCTACCACCAGGCATGTCGATTGCCGCTGCGGGTGTCCAGTTGCTACGCGATGGCATGCAAGTCAAATCGCTCGAAAAAGCGCTTTAGGAGGCCCTATGAATATCGCTAAGCTGTCGATTGAGCGGCCCTTAAATACGTGGCTGATTATCGTGATTTGCTTCTTTGGGGGCTTATGGGGCTTTAACACTGTAGGCAAACTTGAAGACCCCTCGTTTACCATCCCCAACGCCATTATTAACACCTTTTACCCTGGCGCCACCGCCACAGAGGTAGAAGACGAAGTTACCGAGCGGCTTGAGCGCGCCATTCAGGAGATGGAGCAGATCGACATTATCGAGTCGAAATCGCTGCCTGGACGCTCTGAGATTAAAGTTGAGGTGCACTCCAGTTATCACAGTAACCAGCTACCCCAAATTTGGGATGAGCTGCGTAACAAGATCAATGATGCCCAAGGCGATCTGCCCGAGGGTGCCATTGGCTCACAAATTAATGACGACTTTGGTGAGGTCTACGGGCTATTTTACGCCGTAACCGCCGAGGGTTTTAGCGCTCGAGAAATTCGCGATATATCAACGTTTCTACAACGAGAACTGCTTGCAGTGCCCGGCGTTGCCCGTGTGACCTCCGCTGGCGAGCGCGAAGAAACGATCTATATAGATATCTCTAATGAGCGCCTGACGACACTCGGTATTCCCATCGACCAAGTCATTAATACCATCCAAACCGAAAATACTGTGGAAAATGCCGGAAGCCTGCGAATTGGAGACCGTCAGGTTCGCTTGGTAGCGCGCAGTGATATTGACAGTACTGCCCTTATTGAGGCGATCCGTATTGGCCGGCCAGGCACCACGGAACAAATATCATTGGTAGATATTGCGGATATTTACCGTCAGCCCAGTGAACTGCCCAGACACTTAATTCGCTACAACGGCCAAGCCGCCTTTACGATCGGAATTGCTGGCAACGCCAATGAAAATATCATTGAAGTTGGTGAAGCCGTTGAAGCACGTTTAGAGGAGTTGAAAAGCAGAATTCCTCTGGGAGTAGAGCTTCATCCACTCTACGAACAACACCATGTCGTTAATGATGCCATCAATGACTTTTTGCTCAACCTGTTGATGTCAGTGGCCATTGTGATAGGCGTACTCTGCTTAGTCATGGGCTGGCGTATAGGTGTTGTGGTAGGCAGCACTCTCTTGCTAACCGTGCTAGGTACCCTGCTGTTTATGGGTCTGCTAGGCATTGATATGGAGCGTGTATCGCTTGGTGCATTAATTATTGCCATGGGGATGTTGGTAGACAACTCCATCGTGGTTGCAGAAGGCATGGTGAGCAATATCAAGCGAGGGGTGGGCGCCAAAGAGGCCGCAAGCAGAGCAGCCAATCGCACCCAGCTGCCACTATTAGGTGCCACTATTATCGGCATTATGGCCTTTGCAGGCATTGGGCTTTCAGATGATGTGACCGGTGAATTTCTCTACTCATTGTTCATCGTTATTCTGGTTTCGCTACTGCTGAGCTGGCTGCTTGCCATTACGGTTACCCCACTATTTGGCTACTACCTGCTACGCAAGAACGACTCAGACTCAGAAAACACAACAGACCAGCGGGCAAACAGTAACGAGGAAGAGGCCTGCGAGCACGAACTCTATGGCGGCCTGTTTTATCGAGTCTACCGCCAGCTACTGATACTAGCCTTGCGTTTGCGCGTGATTACCGTTTCAGCACTGGTACTCGTTACTGCTGTTTGTATATGGGCCTTTACACACCTCCCCCAATCCTTCTTTCCTCAATCCACCACCCCACTCTTCTTGGTCAATGTGGAGCTACCCCAGGGCAGTGATATTCGTGCGACGGCCAGCCATGCTGAGGAGATAGAGGCGTATATATTGGAGCAAGATGGCGTCGTGTCAGTGGCCAGCTTTATAGGCCAAGGTGCCACGCGCTTCATGTTGACGTACGCCCCTGAGCAGCCGAACAGTGCTTATATTCAACTAATGGTACGCACTGAAGATCTGGACGTTATTCCAGCGCTTGACCGTCAGTTCTATCGGGAACTCAATGAAGCCTTTCCTAGTGCACAGATTCGCACCCAACGGCTACAGTTTGGCCCAGGGGATGGCGCCGATATAGAAGCCCGTTTTCAAGGGCCTTCACCTACGGTATTGCGCGAACTGGCAGCTGAGGCAGAACGACGTATAGATACCAGCCCATATCTTATTGACCCACGTAATAATTGGCGCCAGCAGGAGTTGGTGGTTGCACCACACATTAACGAAGAGCGGGCGCGCATTGCCGGGGTCAGCCGCGAGGATATCACCCGCACACTGCAGTTTGCTTCATCAGGCGTGCGGGCGGGCACTTACCGAGAAGGGGAATATTTACTGCCGATTGTCGCTCGCCCTCCCGCGATGGAGCGTGACGATGTGGCACTCCTTCAAGATCGCCATGTCTGGAGCGGCGCCCAGCAGCGATTTATACCGCTAAGCCAAGTGGTTAGCGAGTTTGAACTGCAAAGCGAAGAGTCGTTAATACAACGACGCAATCGCGTACGTACATTAACGGTCGGCGCCGACCCCGCTGAGGGTTATACCGCAGCGCAAGCCTTTGATGCCATTCGCCAAGAGATCGAGTCGATTCCTCTACCGCCAGGCTATCGCTTAGAGTGGGGCGGAGAGCACGAAGACTCTGGCGAAGCCCAGGCAGGACTAGCCCAACAGCTACCTATTAGCCTGCTGGTTATGCTACTGATCTCAATACTGCTTTTCGGTAAACTGAAACAGCCGCTTATCGTCTGGTTGGTAGTGCCAATGTCGGTATGTGGCGTGGTAATTGGCTTGTTGATATCGGGCCTGCCTTTCTCTTTCACCGCTCTTCTGGGCATGCTCAGCCTATCCGGCATGTTAATGAAAAATGCCATCGTCTTGGTGGACGAAATAGATGGACAAATTCACGAAGGCAAAGCACGTTTTACAGCTCTGTTAGATGCCAGCGTTAGCCGACTACGCCCAGTTTTCCTAGCTGCCGGAACCACCATCCTAGGTATGCTGCCACTGCTTGTAGATGCTTTTTTCAACAATATGGCGGTCACAATTATGGGCGGCCTTGCATTCGCATCGTTGCTAACGCTAGTGGCAGTTCCCACCCTTTATGCCATGCTATTTAGTATACAAAGCGATGAGGTAGAGAAATAACCAACCTATCCGCCCAGCACCAGCAGGCCCTTCTGCTGGCGCTGGGTGTCGCCCAATGCTCAACAACACAAAAGTAGAGTAATAAAACTACAAAATTAGCTTTTATTGCCGCAAAGTATCTTAAAATGAGTATAAAATATGTAAGATAACCACAATCCAAACTTGCCGTTTCTACCGTGCAGAGGTCTATATGCCGAGCCCAACCCCCGCCACCCTCAACTCAACTGTTGCTGATGTTACCCAACGCATTCGTGAACGCTCTGCCGAACGGCGCGCACTTTATGAGCGCCGCATGGCCGATCAGCACAGCCGTGGCGTGCATCGCGCGGAGCTCTCTTGCGGCAACCTAGCCCATGGTTTTGCCGCCTGTAGCGCCCAGGAGAAAGATGCCTTAAAGCTGATGAACAGCGCCAACCTGGGAATTATCTCCTCCTACAACGATATGCTCTCGGCCCACCAGCCGTTTGAAACCTTCCCTGAAACGATTAAAGCAGCCGCTAATGCCATGGGCTCAACCGCCCAGTTTGCCGGTGGCGTTCCTGCCATGTGCGATGGTGTTACCCAAGGGCAACCAGGCATGGAGCTTTCGCTGTTTTCCCGCGATGTCATCGCTATGGCCGCGGCTGTAGGGCTTTCTCATAACATGTTCGATGCTGCCCTTTATCTGGGGGTGTGCGACAAAATTATCCCTGGTCTGTTTATCGCCGCGGCACGCTTTGGCCACCTGCCTGCGATGTTCGTACCGGCGGGCCCGATGCCCAGCGGTTTACCGAACAAAGAGAAAGCGCGCATTCGTCAGCTTTACGCTGAAGGCAAAGTTGGCCGAGAAGAGCTACTGCAAGCGGAGTCCGACTCCTACCATAGCCCTGGCACCTGCACGTTCTACGGCACGGCTAACTCTAACCAGTTGATGATGGAAGTAATGGGGCTTCACCTACCGGGTACCTCGTTTGTAAACCCAGGCACTGAGATGCGTGAAGCACTCACCCGTTACGCCACGGAACAAGCGATTCGTAACACCGCACCCGGCGGCGACTACCGCCCGTTCTATAAACAGATCGACGAGCGCGCAATTGTCAACGCGGTGGTGGGCTTACTCGCTTCTGGCGGCTCAACCAACCACACGATGCACCTGATTGCCATGGCTGCTGCCGCAGGCATCACCCTAAACTGGGACGACTTCACTGATCTGTCAGCGGTCACCCCTAGCTTGATGCAGGTCTACCCCAACGGCCAAGCGGACATTAACCATTTTCAGGCAGCGGGCGGTATGAGCTACCTGTTCCGCGAGCTGCTGGGTGCAGGCCTACTGCACGGGGATATTCCCACCGTATTCGGTACTGATCTCACTGCCTACACCCAAGAACCATTTCTGGAAGATGGCAAAGTAGTATGGCGTGAAGGCCCTGAGAAAAGCCTGGATGAAGACGTCTTACGCCCAGTGGCCACCCCTTTCGCCGCTACCGGCGGCCTGACCGTAATGAAAGGCAATCTAGGCCGTGGTGTGATTAAAGTCTCGGCGGTTGCTGAGGAGCACCGTGTAGTAGAAGCACCCGTAAAGATTTTCGAAGACCAAAACGAGATGAAGGCGGCTTTCGAATCGGGTTCTCTGGATCGCGATGTGATTGTGGTCGTACGCTTCCAAGGCCCGAAAGCCAACGGCATGCCAGAGCTGCACAAACTGACACCGTTCTTAGGCGTGCTGCAAGATCGCGGTTTCAAGGTGGCGCTGGTAACTGATGGCCGCATGTCCGGTGCTTCTGGCAAAGTGCCAGCAGCGATTCACATCAGCCCTGAAGCGCTGGATGGCGGCCCGCTGGCAAAACTACGGGACGGCGATATTGTACGCCTGGACGCCAATGCAGGTACGCTGGAAGCGAAAGTTGACACCGCTACCTGGACAGATCGCGAGCACGTAGAGGCTAACTTGGACCACTATCACGTTGGTCTGGGCCGCGAACTATTTAGCGGCTTCCGCCACTTGGCCATGCGTGGTGAAGAAGGCGCCGGCTCGCTGGGCGGCTTCGAAGCCGACGACCTTGCTCGCCAACAAGACCAGATTCTTCAAGAGGATGCCTGATGCGATCGGCATTAATTGGTGATATTGGTGGCACTAATGCACGCTTGGCGCTGGTCACGCCAGGCGAGGTAGCGCCTCACGACATTGTGAACCTGCCCTGCGCCGACTACCCAGGTGTAGTGGAAGCGGTTAAGGACTACCTGGAACGTGTCGGCGCGACGGGTGACAACGCGCCTCAAGAAGCTTGCTTAGCTTTCGCCTGCCCCGTTCACGCCGAGCGGGTCAAAATGACCAATAATCACTGGGACTTTATGAAAAGTGATGTTCAGCAGACGCTGAACCTGTCGCTGTTCAAAGTGATTAACGACTTTACCGCTCAGGCGCTGGGCGTGCCCCATGTGGACACTGGCAACTTAGTGCAAGTACAAGCAGGTGTGGCTCAATCCCATTCCGCCCGTTTGGTGATTGGCCCCGGTACAGGGCTAGGCGTTGCGGGTGTTTTCCCCGGTCAGCATGCATGGATACCGCTGCCCACCGAAGGCGGCCATGTGACGTTCGCCCCGACGGATAGCACCGAACGTGCGCTGCTTGACGTATTTTTACAACACCACAACCGCGTTAGCGTCGAGCGCATTTTATGCGGCCAAGGCCTTCTGGAACTGTATCAGGCACATTGTGCACTGAACGAACAAACACCTAGCTACACAACGCCAGCAGAGGTTACCCAAGCTGCTAACCAGGGTGATCCCATTGCTACCACTACCCTATTGCGCTTTTTAAAAATTCTTGGCGATGTATGTGGCGATGCGACCCTGACCATGGGCGCCAGAGGTGGCGTGTACCTCTGCGGCGGTATTTTACCGCGCCTGTTGGAGTGGCTACCAAAGTCCGAGTTACGTGACAGTTTTGTGAATAAGGGTCGTATGGGCGCCTATAACGCCGATATCCCCGTATGGGTTGTTACCCACCCATGGGTGGGGCTGCTGGGCGCCGCCGAAGCGCTGCACAACGAAGAAGTCTTTTAACTTATTAGGAATGCCCATGCCTGCTCACACCTTCGACGTGCCCTTTGTTCTCGGCATGATGCGCCTGCATGAAGCACCAGAGATGCACCAAACGAATCACCTTGCCGACTGGATCGAAGCGCGTATTGAGCAGGGTTTGCACTGTTTCGACCATGCTGACATTTACGGAAACAGTGATTGCGAGACGCTGTTTGGTCAAGCGCTGCGCGCCCGCCCCTCGCTGGCCAAGCGGCTTCACGTGGTGACCAAGGCTAGCATTGCCAACGACAACCCAGCCCGCAGCTCTAACAAGGTGAAGCACTACAATGCTAGCCCCGATTATCTAAGCCACGCCATTGACAATGCCCTGAACCGCCTGGGCGTTGAGCGGCTAGATCATTTTTTGATTCACCGCCCTGATCTACTAATGGATGCCGTCACTACTGGCCGGGTACTGGATGAAGCGATTATGGCAGGCAAAATTGGCGCGGCGGGCATTTCCAATCATTTGCCAAGTCAGTGGCGCAGGCTACAAAACGCCATGCACCACCCTTTACGTGCCAACCAGATCGAGCTTTCCATTAACCATACCGCCCCACTGTTTGATGGCAGCTTTGATGATCTATGTGCCGACGGTCATGCGCCGATGGCATGGTCACCGCTAGCGGGCGGCACACTAATGCAAGGCGACGTGGGTAACGCTCTTAACCACTTTGCCCGCGAGCAAAACAGCACCCCTAATGCGCTAGCACTAGCCTGGCTGCGTACACTGCCTAATCGCCCGGTCCCCGTTGTGGGCAGCGTAAAGCCAGAGCGGATTGCTGAAATGCTAAACGGGCCTGAGACGCTTCCAAGAGAGACCTGGTACGCGCTATTAGAGGCCGCGCGAGGCCACTGTGTCGCGTAACCCCTTCATCAATATTAATAATGACAAGGAATAACTTATGACGCCGGTGATTGCTTTCGGTGAAGCCTTGGTTGATATGCTATCCAGCCGCTTAGGCGATGACACTGGGCAGGAAACCTTCACACCTTACGCAGGTGGCGCACCTGCTAATGTCGCCGTTGCCTGTGCCCGACTTAACGTGCCCAGCCAGTTTTTAGGCATGGTAGGCGACGATACGTTTGGCCACTTCCTTATTCGTGAGCTAAAAAGCCATGGTGTGGATACCCAGGGCGTGGTACTGACAAAAGAAGCACGGACGGCGCTGGCGTTTGTCTCCAGGGACAGTAGCGGCGAGCGCACGTTTGATTTTTATCGCCCACCGGCAGCCGACTTGCTTTATCGCACTGAGCACCTGCCCCACGGCGTATTTGAACAACCCGCTATTGTCCACTTATGCAGCAATAGTCTGACTGATTCAGAAATTGCCGACACTACCTTAGCCATTGCATCGATGGCTAAGCGTGCAGGCTGTTTAGTGAGTGTAGATGCCAACCTACGCCACAATTTGTGGATCGAAGGGTCAGCTAACCTCTGGCTAGTGACCGAGCTATTGGACAGCGCCGATCTCATCAAAGTATCGCTAGAGGAGCTTGATTATCTGCGTGGCGGGCACTCACAGGAAGCGTGGCTATCTGAACGGCTTGCCAGTGGGGTAAAAGTGATTTTAATCACCGACGGCCCTAACAATGTGGTCCTGAAAGGCGTCGGCCTTGATCACACAATCACGCCGCCACAGGTGACCGCTGTTGATACTACCGCTGGCGGTGATGCGTTTATTGGCGGCCTGCTGGCGGAGCTTTCACAACACGGCATTGATGAGAACTGGCATCAGGACAGTGCCTTTCTAACCCGAGCGGTAGATATTGCCTGCCGCTGTGGCGCTCACGCAGTGACACGCCCAGGCGCCTACGCCGCACTGCCAACTCATAGTGATATTGAAGCGCTAAGAAATACGTAACGCCTGTAGCAAAAAGGGCGTGCAACAACACGCCCTTAACCATGTCTCCAGCTTATACGCTACATCCCACTAACACGCTAATAAGTACAAGAAGTGACCGCATTTTTTTCTTGCGCTACCGCTTCTTTCCTCGATACCACATTGCCTTCTAGTAACCTTGCGCTGCCTTCCAAAACTTTCACATCAAGTGAGCCTTTAATTTGACTTATAAAGCTAACCTGAGTAATCGCTCGTTGCTGCGTATCACCGTTAACCAGAATCTCCAACGAGCCATGGTCGCACCACCACTCTACCGTGACGGTTAATCCATCAATGCTACCCGCCGCATGATCACAGGCAAAATGGTTATCGAAAGCAGCTTGTCCATTCACACCTTGTCGCGTATAGCGCAGTGCAACGTCCTCGTCTCCCGCTTCAAGAATAAGCCACTGATGATCGCCCTGTTGAAGTGACAGCGCCACTCGGCTGCCTGGCATCAAGGTAAACGTAAGCACCCCACGCCCTATCGCTTGCTGAGAGGCCAAGAGCACATGCTGGCCAACACCTAGCCACTCCTGCGGCACAATGGTTTGCGGATAAGCCGTTAACGCTTCATGGCACTCGCTGGCGATACGCTGACAAAGCTGAATACCTCTTGATGTCGCACGCAGGGTGAGCTCTCTAGGTAGACTCATCATTCCTCGCCAACCTGCTTCGGGCGCATGATTGGCATACTGCCAATTATTGAGCCAAGCCACGGCTAAACGACGCCCCGGGGTATTCGACCAGCTTTGCACGGCGTAGAAGTCGCGCCCTTCGTCCATCATCATGACGTCATGGGGCGAATGATCGTTAATAAAACACTGCCCGTCGAATTCCCCCACAAAATATTGCGTGAACGAGCCAAAGGCATTATCTGGCGTAGCGCCAATGCCTACGATTAACACCCAACGGCTAGACACTTGCCCATTTCTAGCACCTTCCACGGGTAGTTCGAACAGATCAGGACATTCCCAAGGGTGCTGAGTATGCGCCCCGTGGCCCTCACCAAAGGCGCTGGCAAACTGCCAGTCCAGCAGGTTTTTCGAAGTATAAAAATGAATTTCCTGCCCGCAGGCCAGCGCCATTACCCAACGCTGGGTAGCCGAGTGCCACAACACTTTTGGGTCACGAAAGTCTTTAAATCCTGGCGGTGGCAAGATTGGATTATGTGCAAAACGCTGCCAAGTACGCCCACGGTCACAGCTGTAGGCTACGCACTGAGACTGCTCATAATCCTCTGGGTCACTGGAGAGCACTTTGTGGCAGGTGTAAAACACCAACAACCCCGGTTTACCACCAAATAGTCCTGTTACATCGAGCTCATCCACCACCGCACTACCTGAGAAGCACGCCCCCTGCTCATCTGGTGCAAGCGCAATAGGCAAATGTTGCCAGCGGCATAGGTCTTTACTAACCGCATGCCCCCAGTGCATAGGCCCCCAAACCGTGTCAAAAGGGTGATATTGATAAAAGAGATGGTACTCGCCCTCAAAATATACCAACCCATTGGGATCATTCATCCAGCCCATAGGCGGCGTCATGTGCAGCTGCGGCCGCTGGGGCACAAAATTCGCTAACGTCATGCTAAAACCTTAACTTAATCGTTTAAGTTAGCGTATCACGACCAATAGCTATAAGGCTTACCTTCTTTAGGCGTATGTGTAAAGTAGGTATAAAAAAGCCCGAGCATGGCAATATGCTCGGGCAAACGTCTTGCGCACACGACCCGACATCAGTGAGGCAAGTTACGAGAGTGCTCAGTATGGCCTACATCATGCTAATCACAGATTAGTGGTGAAACCGTTCGGAGGCTTGCCGAGCTAGCTCACGGATGCCGTCCCAATCTTCTGCATCAACCATTGCTTTGGGCGTTAACCAGGAGCCACCTACACACATGACGTTGGGTAGGGAAAGGTATGTATCAGCATTGTCTACGGTAATGCCGCCAGTGGGACAGAAGCGCGCTTCCGGTATCGGGGCACCAAATGCTTTAATCGCTTTTGCACCGCCACTGGATTCAGCAGGGAAGAACTTGAAACGGCGATAGCCGTACTGCCACCCGGTCATTAGCTCGGAAATAGTCGAAACACCGGGCAACATGGGCACAGGGCTCTCTACGCCGTAGCGGTATAGCGCTTCGGTTGCGCCGGGGGTGACCACAAAATCTGCACCGACCTGCTCAGCCTGACGGTACTGGGCCGGCGTTAATACCGTACCCACGCCAATACTGGCACCCGGTAACGCTTGACGCATACGTTTGATGGCTTCTAGTGCACAGTCAGTACGCAGGGTGATCTCCAACACAGTTAAGCCACCCTCTACCAGGGCGCGACCCAGCGGTACGGCATCTTCAATGCGCTCTATGGTAATTACCGGAATGACTTCAGCTTTTAAGCAAATGCTGTCTAGCTCGGCGGTGCGGGTTGAGGGTAACTGTTTATCGATGGTCATCTATAAATCTCCAAGCAATTATTATTGGCGAAGGCCTGCCCCTAGGGCGCCCAGTAAATCGCCAGCGGGCAAGATAGGAAGGCGCGGATGGGCAGTTGGCGAACATCATCACCACTCATGGCATTGGCCAATACAGTGCGTTTTTCATCGCCGGTAATATGCAGAATATGCCGCTTTGCCTGATGCAGACGGTCGGCAGAGAAGGTAATCCGTGGTTGTGGCTGGCTTGGTGTTCTTACCGCCACTAAAAGCTCATCCGTGGCAAGCGCCAGGGTCAGTTCGGGGCTATCAGGGAATAGCGATGCTGTATGGCCATCTCCCCCCATACCCAAGATGACAACACTGGCAGGCCAGGGCAGAGATGCTGCGCGCTTAGCAACCTCCTCAACACCCTCTTCCGGCGTCAAATCACCAGTGGTCAATGGTACAAAGTTGGCATCAGCAGCCGCTCCCTGGAGCAGGTTTTCCCGTACGAGCTTGGCATTACTATCGCGGCTTTGCTCATCGACCCAACGCTCATCGGCCAGGGTAATATCAACCTGCTTCCAAGGCAGATGCTTCGCCGCTAGGGCTTTGAAAAATGGCACCGGAGTGGAGCCACCAGATACGACCAAGAGAACACGTTCTTGTCGGGCAAGATCATCCGTTAATGCTTGAAAAACCGCCTCTGCTAACTGCTCGGCCAACGCTTGGCGTAATTCACTCATATCAATAATCCTCATACCAGCTGCGGCCGTCTTGGGTAATCATAGCGATGGAGGCAACCGGCCCCCAAGAGCCGGCGGGGTAGCGGCGCGGCGGTGTTTCCCGTACTTTCCAGCCGTCGATGAGCTGGTCGCACCAACGCCAGGCATGCTCAACTTCATCCCGGCGTACAAATAGATACTGCTGGCCTTTCATCACTTCTAGCAGCAAACGTTCATAGGCATCAGGGATACGCGATTTTGGGAAAGCGCTATTAAAATCCAAATGCAATGGACCAGGACGCAAGCGCATGCCTTTGTCTAAGCCGCTATCTTTGGTAAGCACCTGTAGAGCAATACCCTCTTCCGGCTGCAGACGGATAATCAGTTTATTAGACGCAATACCACGCTGATCGGGGTCAAAGATGTAGTGCGGCTGCTGACGGAAGTGAATAACAATTTGCGACAGTTTTTCTGGCATGCGCTTACCGGTACGCAGGTAAAACGGCACGCCTGCCCAACGCCAGTTGGCCACTTCGGTCTTCATCGCCACAAAGGTCTCAGTATGGCTTTGAGTATTAGCCCCCTCTTCCTCCAGGTAACCAGGTACCGGCTGGCCATCGCTGGTTCCCGCAATATATTGGCCCCGCACCACATCACGGCCTAAGGCCTCGCCAGTAAACGGCTTCAGAGCCTTCAGCACTTTCACCTTCTCATCTCGGATAGCATCTGCATCCAGGTTGGAAGGTGGATCCATGGCGATCAAACAGAGCAGCTGCAGCAAGTGGTTCTGCACCATATCTCGCAGCTGACCAGCGTCATCGAAGTAACCCCAGCGGCCTTCAATGCCCACCTTTTCCGCGACGGTGATTTCAACGTGGGAAATATGATTCTGGTTCCACTGAGTGCCAAATAGCGGATTAGCAAAGCGCAAGGCAATCAGGTTCTGTACTGTTTCTTTACCTAGGTAGTGATCGATACGATAGATTCGCGACTCGGGGAACACCGCACCGATGGCATCATTGATCTGTTCTGAAGAGGCCAGGTCATAGCCAATTGGCTTCTCAACTACCACACGGCTTTCATCATCCAGGCTGCCGCTGGCCTGAAGGTTATAGCAAATATCGCCATAAATACGTGCTGCCACAGAGAGGTACACCACCATGGGCTGGCTGGAACCTTCACGCCACTGGCGTATCTGTTCAAAACCACCTGCTTCTTTGAAATCCAGCTTGAGGTAGTCTAGGCGGTTAAGGAAACGCTCAAGGCTCTCTGGGTCCTGCTCACCTTTTTTGAGACGCTTTTGCAACGCCCGGCTTACCAGTTGGCGAAATGCATCAACATCGTGTTCCTGGCGTGCCAGCCCCATAATCCGCGTACTTTCAGGCATCAAGCCTTCGCGGTCTAAATGATAAAGCGCGGGAAACAACTTGCGCATAGCAAGATCGCCTAACGCACCAAAAAGCGCTAAATCAATCGCATGCTTTGGATCGCCCAGCGGGGCATGTGACTGGCTCATCTCAGCTCCTATTTGTAATTAGATGATCTAATGTAGTTAGATTACCTAAAATCTATCTGATAATGGGCATTATACGCAACATTTCGTGTAATTTTACTACAAATATTGTTTCCTACCTCCTATTAATGCTTTTTACTTAGTCACCCAGCCAGCATTCACAGCGCACTTATCCACTCCAGCAAGTACTTTCCGCCCTACGCCCCTTAGATACGCCACCCGGCCTTGCCACAGGGAGGAGGTAGCTTTGCGCTGAATTAGCGACGCTGGTAATGAACAAAGCACGTCTAATCGCCTTCGTGCATATGCGCAATAACAATAATGTTAAAAAAACGAGGTAATCACATCATGGCAATGTCTCGAGCATTTTTCACGCCACTGCTGACCGCTACGCTAGCTACCTGCGCCACCTTACCTGCCTTTGCATTCGAGGATGACCGTCTAACTATCTGGATGGGTGACAATAAAGGCCAGGAAGGAATTCGCGTTGTTGCCGAGCAGTTTTTTGAAGACACGGGAATAAAGGTAGAAGTGGTCTTCCCTGACAACCTTACCGACCGCTTCCAGCAGGCAGCTGGCAGCGGCCAAGGCCCGGATATCGTGATCTGGGCACACGACAGGATAGGCGAATGGGCGCAAAGCGGGTTACTACAACGGGTCGCTCCCAGTAACGCCTTCCGTGAGGAATTTTATGACTTTACCTGGGAAGCCGCGTTGTGGAATGGCGAAACCTACGGCTATCCGATATCGGTTGAATCAGTGGGGCTCATTTATAACAAGGCGTTAGTAGAAACACCGCCAGAAAGCTTTGCCGAACTGATGGAACTTGATACAACGCTATCTCAAGAAAGCAAAAAAGCCATCCTGTTTGATTACAGTGAACCCTATTACGGCTGGACACTGCTTGCTGCCAACGGAGGCTACCCTTTCAAGCAGACAGAGAACGGTTTTAATGTCAGCGATATAGGCGTGAATAACGAAGGAGCCCTGCAAGGGGCTGAGCTGCTAGTACAACTGATTGAAAGCGGCGTACTGCCCCGGGGAACCGATTACAACTTAATGGACACCCGCTTCAACCGAGGCGAAGTAGCCACCATGATCAGCGGCCCCTGGGCATGGCCTAATCTGGAGCGCAGCGGGATAGATTATGGCGTCGCACTGCTGCCCAAAGTAGGTGATGAACGAGCCAAACCGATGTTCGGTGTGATGACCGCGATGATCAACACGGCAACACCGAACGACTTTTTAGCTATTGAGTTTTTGGAAAGTTACCTGCTAAGTGAAGATGGCATACGCACCTTCAATAGCGATGGCTCACTGGGTGCGGTAGCACATATCAGTTACCAGGCAGAACTTGCTGATAACCCTAACATCGCCGCAACACTTGAAAACGCGGAAGCGGGCACGCCTATGCCGAACATTCCTGAAATGGGGGCTTTCTGGGCAGCCATGGAGCCTGCGCTGCAAAACATCGGCAGCGGGCGCCAATCGCCTCAAGAAGCACTAGATGCAGCAGCTCGGCGTATGCGCCAGTAGCACTTTTTTGCCCCTGCTGCCCGGCGGTGCTTGCTACTGGGTAGCAAGCAGCCTTTAGGAAATCTCTATGTATACCACCAATGCGTCTCGTGGCCTCCCCCGCCACCGTTCTCGCCACCTCGCCGAACGTTACACACGCTGGACACTACGCTGCCTAATCGCTGTATTAGTGATCGCACTTTTATGGCTAGTACTGGCATTTCACCTTAATGGCCAGTGGATGTTTGCACTGCTCTTTTCAGTGCTAGGTGGCTCGCTGGCAGTGGTGTTTACCAAACGCACGCTGATGAGCCACCGCTATATTTTCCCAGCGGTGGCAGGACTTGGGGTGTTTGTTATTTTTCCGCTGCTTTACACCATTGGCATCAGCTTTAGTAATTACAGCTCAAGTAATTTACTTTCTGAAGAGCGCGTGCGCAGTCAGCTGCTGCGCCAGACCTACCAAGAAGATGACGCCGCGTTTGACCTTGCGCTTTATCGTGAGGGCGATTTAACTCGGCTACTGCTGGATAGCGGCACACAGCAGTTTGTTTCGTCGCCGCTTAACTTAGAGAACCAGGAAATCCGCCAAATAGGTATACAAGCAGCTGACGCACTACCTACTAGTGAAACACTGCCAATGCGCGAAATGATCCAGGCCCGTAGTGCTCTTCAAGCGCTGCGTTTAATAACGCCGGATGGTACTGAGCTGCGCATGGCGGGCATTCGTCAGTTTGCACCGATGCTCGACCGCTATGAGCCGCGTGAAAACGGCACGCTTTTTGACCGCCGCGATGACCGGCTGCTGACACCAGATCACACTATTGGTTTTTTCGTCGCTGATACCGGAGAGCGTATTACACCTGGCTGGCCAGTGAATGTTGGATTTGCCAACTACACACAGATCTTTACTGACCCCGATATTCGCGGCCCATTCATGCAGATATTTGTATGGACCTTTGTGTTTGCTGCACTTACCGTCGTTTTTACCCTTGCGGTAGGCTTTGTGCTGGCATCACTGCTGCAGTGGGACCAGCTCAAGGGCAAAGCCATTTATCGCACGCTGTTAATTCTGCCTTACGCCGTGCCCGCCTTTATCTCCATCCTGATTTTTAAAGGCATGTTTAACCAGCACTTCGGTGAAGTGAATATGATTCTGGACACACTTTTTGGCGTTCGGCCAGAGTGGTTCACCGACCCGTGGCTGGCGCGTTCCATGCTACTGGTTGTCAATACATGGCTGGGCTACCCCTATATGCTGCTGCTGTGCATGGGACTAATCCAAGCCATCCCCCAAGATCTCTATGAAGCCTCAGCGGTAGATGGTGGAGGCCCAATTACTAATCTGTTCAAGATTACCCTGCCGCTGATTATTAAACCGCTAACACCACTGTTAATTGCCGCCTTTGCGTTTAACTTCAATAACTTCGTCCTGATTGCACTATTAACGGGAGGCAACCCTGACATTTTGGGCGCAAGTACCCCGGCAGGTACCACAGATCTATTGGTCAGCTACACCTACCGCATTGCCTTCCAGGATGCCGGACAGAACTTTGGGCTGGCAGCCGCCATCGCAACGCTCATTTTCCTCTTGGTCGCAGGTATGTCACTGCTTAATTTGCGCCTTTCCAAGGTTAAGGTTTAGGAGGTTACTCATGGCCATGGTTCAACCCCGTTCAGTTGGTGCGCGCCGCTTAGGCGCTCACCTTGCACTGATCTGCTTTGTTTCGCTGATCGTCTTCCCACTGCTGCTGGTGATTTCGATTTCATTTCGCGAGGGCAACTTCGCTACCGGCAGCTTGATTCCCGAACGTTTCTCGTTAGAACACTGGTCACTAGCCTTGGGCATACCCTGGGAACGTCCGGACGGCAGTATTGTTCAACCGCCCTTTCCCGTGCTGCTGTGGCTATGGAACTCCATCAAAGTGGCAGTGGTATCTTCAGTGCTAATTCTGATGCTGGCCACTACCAGCGCCTACGCCTTTGCACGTATGCGCTTTAAAGGCAAAGAGCCGCTTTTGAAAGGCATGCTGATTTTCCAGATGTTTCCTGCAGTCTTGTCGCTTGTGGCACTGTACGCCCTGTTTGACCGGCTGGGACAGTTTGTTGGCTGGCTGGGCATCAACACCCACGGCGCACTGATCGTGGCATCACTGGGCGCGGTCGCCCTGCATATCTGGACCATTAAAGGCTACTTTGAGTCGATTGATGGCTCGCTGGAAGAAGCCGCCATGGTGGACGGCGCCAGCACTTGGCAGGCGTTCCGCTACATCCTGCTGCCGCTGTCGATTCCCATTTTGATGGTGGTTTTCATTCTGGCTTTCGTCATGAGCATTATGGAATACCCCATGGCCTCAGTACTGCTGGTGGATGAACACAAGCTCACTCTGGCAGTAGGTGCTCAGCAATACCTTGCCGACCACAACCAGCGCTGGGGCAACTTTGCCGCCGCCGCAGTGCTTTCCGGCCTGCCCATTACCGTCGCGTTTTTGATCTGCCAGCGCTGGATTATTGGCGGATTAACCGCGGGGGGCGTCAAAGGCTAGCCTTAATCAATACCCGTTTCCTCGCTTGAGCAGCTTGCTCGTAACCGGCCCTATTAATAGGGCCGGTTTTTTCATTACTTCGCTCATTACTATTACTGTTTTCATTACTTGCGTATTTTTTTAGAAAAATTTTACGGACTTTTTGCGATTGCCATGGTGTGATATCGCGCTAAACATTAGGGCAATTTAAGAGCGGATCTATGACCATCTTTCCCACCGGGATTTACTATCGAGACGCTTACCGCAATTGGGCGCAAATTTTTAAAATTATGGCAGTGTTATGGTTAGTTCTTGCCATGTTTATGGCACTGCCTTGGATGGTTCTTGTTATTGAAAAAGATCCTGACGCCCCCGCTTTCGGGATGTCCCTGCTAATTATTCTGAGCGCCACTCTTATTACTTGGTTGCTCACCCGTCGCGTATCGCTGGAGCTGAAGCCCTGGCAAATGTTTATATTGACGGCAGGCAGTTGGACCAGTATTAGCTGCTTTGCCAGTCTTCCGCTTATCTTGGGTGCACCACAACTCAGTGTCACTAATGCAGTGTTTGAGTCGGTCTCCGCTATCACTACCACCGGTTCAACCATTTTATCGGGGATTGACGAGCTATCCGATGGCTTGAAGCTATGGCGAGGCTTAATGCAGTGGATGGGCGGTATCGGCATCATCGTAATGGGCATCGCCATTCTGCCGTTTCTTAAAGTGGGCGGTATGCGGTTATTCCACACTGAATCTTCAGACTGGTCGGATAAAGTGATGCCCCGCACCGGCGGCATTGCGAAAGCGACGCTAAGTATTTATGTGGGGCTGACACTTGTGGCCATGCTGAGTTACTGGGCAGGTGGAATGCTGCCACTAGATGCCGTGGTTCACGGAATGACTTCACTGGCGACCGGTGGCTTTGCTAACTCTGACGCCTCGTTTGGTGCCTACGCTGAGCAGCCGTGGCTACTGTGGATGGGTAGCTTTTTTATGCTGTGTGGCGCGCTACCGTTTGTTTTATATATTCGCTTTATTCGTACATCTCGTAGTGCGCTGTGGAAAGACCAGCAGGTACGTGGCCTGTTAAAGCTTCTGCTAGCAGCCATTGTCATGCTGAGCGCATGGCGAGTGCTCCAGGGCGATGACTGGTTTGTTTCGCTAACTCATGTGACGTTTAATGTGATTTCGGTGGTCACCACCACTGGCTACGCTTCAGATGACTACACACTATGGGGTTCACTGCCAGTGGTTGCGTTTTTCTACCTTACCTTTGTAGGCGGGTGCAGTGGATCTACCAGCGGAGGTATGAAGGTTTTCCGCTTTCAGATTGCCATGATGATGCTGCTCAACCAGCTTCGCTACCTCATCCACGCTAATGGTGTATTCACCTCTCGCTATAATCATCAGCCGGTTACCAGTGATATTTCCCGCAGCGTGGTGGCCTTTTCATTCTTCTTCTTTATTACGATTGCGGTGCTTGCCCTAGGCCTCTCAGCATTGGGGTTGGATTTAGTCACCGCCCTTTCCGGCGCAGCTACTGCGGTGGCGAATGTAGGCCCTGGCCTCGGTGATACCATTGGCCCGGCAGGCAACTTTGCAACGCTTCCCGATGCAGCTAAATGGCTACTGTGCATCGGTATGTTAATGGGTCGCCTGGAAATTTTAACGGTCGTGGTACTGCTCACACCAATGTTCTGGCGACGTTAATATGCTCTGCACAATACTACGTTTCAGGGCGCAGTGTTTCAGGGCGCAGCGCTGTTTCTACTAGCAACCGATACCCGACCCCTGCTTCTGTTTGAAGCAGGGTTGGTGTTTGTGGGTCATCCCCCAGCTTCTGCCGTAGGCGACTAATCACGATACGCAAATAGTGCGTGTCGTCTACATGTGTTGGCCCCCATATCTCTTTTAGCAGCTGGGTTTGTGTGACGACACGCCCAGCGTAGCGACACAGACGAGCCAAGACAGCGAACTCTTTTCGGGTTAAATGGACATCTTCTTGTTGCAGCGTCACCCGCCTTAGATCCAGATCAATCACTAGCCCCTGACTGACATAGTAGCTTGATGTTTGCTCTCCCCGTGCCTTCTGTGCCAAGCGCAATACCGCTCTTATACGCGCAAGTAACTCTTGAATACCAAAGGGCTTGGTCACGTAATCATTGGCACCGTTATCTAACGAAAAGACTTTTTCTTCCTCCCGGTCGCGCACAGATACAACAATGACCGGTACGGTGCTGTGCTCACGTATTCCCTGCAGTACTTCATGGCCCCCCATATCAGGCAAACCTAAATCGAGCAGCACGACGTCGGGGGCTTGGGTATATACCATTGCTAACGCCTGCTTGCCGTTCTCCGCCTCCAGGACGCCATAACCCTGGGAGGCTAGGCTGATACGCAGAAAACGCCGAATCTGCTGCTCATCGTCAACAATCAAAATGCGACCGCTGCCTTCACTCTTCATCACCCCTCCTGATATCTGTACCTAATAATGGCAGCGTTATAATAATCGCGGTGCCTCGCCCACTTTCGCCCGGCTCAGCCATAATCGTGCCGCCGTGGGCACCAATCATGCCACGGCATATGGCTAAACCAAGGCCACTGCCGTGGGCACTTCTGTCGCCGTCTCCACCGCTATAAAACATATCGAATACCTGTTCACGCAGTTCAGGAGAAATACCCGGGCCTTGATCTTCAACAGTAATCACCAGCGTTGCGGGGTCGCCTTCGTTAAGATGCGCTTTGATGCTCAATTCGCCCCCTGGTGGCGAGAAACGTTGAGCATTATCCAAGACATTAACCAGCGCTTGTTCTACCAGCGCAGGGTGAACATAAAGTAGCGGTAACGAAGGAGGCCAAGATTTACGCACGATAACATGCTTGAGGGACTGTCCTAAGCGCTTGAGCGCTGAGTTAATGACGTCGTCAAACGCTACCCAGTCTCGCTCAATTTTTAACGTGCCGTGCCCTAGCCGGGTCATATCCAACAAATTTTGTATGTACCGATTGAGGCGCTCACTCTCGGACAAGATGCCATCGAGCAGCTCACGTTGGTCGCTATCGCTTAGCTGCGGTTTGAGTTCGATCAACGAGCTGGCCGAGCCAATAATAGAAGAGAGTGGCGTACGCAGATCATGGGACACCGACGAGAGTAATGCGGAGCGCAGACGTTCGTTTTCTTCGGAGACACGAGTTGTGTTCAGCTCTGCCACTAGCCGAGTGCGCTCTAGCGCCATACTAAGCTGACGCACCAACGTATCCATTAACGACTCTTGCTCGTGATTGAGTGCTTTTGGGCTTTCCGATAGCTTAAGCGCCAGCATCCCTACTTTTTCTCCCTGCACTGCCAGTGGTATTAAACGCCAAGCCTGTTGGCTCAGGGTGCCGGTGCCTTGGCCACTGGGTTTTTGATGCTGCCAGCTCCACACCGCGGCTTGCTTAGCCGCCATGTTCAATCGTTCCGAATCCGGCAGCGCGTGAACAACACGCACTTCATTCGCGCTTTCGGCAGTTTCAATAAATAGCGTGGGTACCGCGAAACACTGCACCAATGTATCAACGCCAATTTTTGCTGCACTGGCACTGTCTGTCGCGGTCGATAGCTGTTCGGCATAACGCAATAAAAGCTGGGTCTGGTCGCGGCTAGCACGCAGTGCAATCAAACGCCGACGCCCCCTACCCGCAAGCTGCCCGACCACCACGGCCACGAGCAAGAAGAACACTGCGGTCAGCAGTTGCCCACGCTCCACCATGGCAAAGGTTAGACGCGGCTCGGTAAAGAAGAAGTTAAATGCTAAAAAGCTTGCAATGGCACTGAACATCGCCATGGTAGTGCCCGCCCATACGGCACTAAACAGTACAGCCACTAGAAACACTAATGATAGGTTGGCCAGTTCAAGCCAGGGTTCCAGCATGAGGGCTACCCCCAGGGACGCCGATACCGCCAAGCTCGTGCCCAGTAATTGGGGAGGCTGCAGTTTCCAGCCACGCCGCCATTTATCGGTGCGCTTTTTCACGGCTCCTTTAGCCACCACAACGATATCAAATGCCTCGGCATGGGCCATTAAACGATGGGCCAGTGGCCGCGACCAACGCCACCAACGACGCTTTGCTTCGCGACCCACCACAATGGTGGTCACATTAATTGAGCGTGCGTAGTTGAGGACTTCGCTTAGCTGGCTGTGCCCTTGTAAACGTACTGAATCGCCACCCAGCCGCGTGACCAAGCTGAATACTTGTTCAACGACTAGCTGCTGCTCCGGGGAGACAATTCCTTTATCGACGTAGACTGCTCGCCATGCCGCCAAACGCCGCTCTGCCATTCGATGAGCCGCGCGAACCAGCGATACGTCGTCTTCACTTCCATTAATGACCACCAACAGGTGCGGCCTTACCGGCCAGGGGCCTGCCCTGCCACCAGCGCCCATTGCCACCTTTACATCAGTATCCACTCGCTCGGCCATGGTTTGAATCGCCAGCTCACGCAGCGCGTTGAGATTGGATTCATTAAAGTAGCCTTCCATGGCAGCACGGGCTTGCTCGGGAATATAGACTTTTCCACGCCTTAAGCGCTCAAGGAGTTCGTCTGGTGTTAAATCAACCAGCGACACATCTCGGGCGTGCTCTAACAGCGCATCGGGGACCGTTTCGCGCATGCGAATCCCGGTAATCCGAGCGACATCATCATTCAGGCTTTCGAGATGCTGGACGTTAACCGTTGTCCACACGTCGATCCCTGCATCCAGTAGTTCTTCAATATCCTGGTAACGACGAGCATGCCGACTGCCGGGAATGTTACGGTGGGCCAGTTCATCTACCAGCAAAATACTAGGACGCCGCGCCAGGGCCGCATCAATATCAAATTCATAGAATGTTTGGCCATGGTGCTGTAAAGGCGCTAATGGAAGCCGCGCCAACCCATCACACAAGGCTTCGGTATCGGCACGTCCGTGTGACTCCACCACGCCAATCACAATATCCTCACCTTCCTCTGCCCGTTCACGGGCGGTGCGAAGCATGGTGTAGGTTTTACCGACACCGGGCGCGGCTCCCAGAAATACACGCAAACAGCCGCGCGCCTCTCGGCGCGCGGCTTTTAGCAATGTATTGGGATCGGGTCGCTGATCCGCTGAATACATTGGTTTACTCCATGGTGTCTGAAACCGTCGGGGTAACGGACGCTGGGGTTAAGGCTACGGTGCTTGATGATACTGGAAAGCGATCATCCAGACTGACATTCAACCGCAACACATTCACCACCGGCGCCCCCAGCCAGCCTGTGTTTTCAAGTGCTTGGTCAATTAGCTCCACCACACTAGCTTCGTCGATTCCGCGCGCTTGCGCTACTCTCGCAACCTGTAGCTCAGCCGCTTCAGGCGAGATATGTGGGTCGATACCTGATCCAGACGCGGTTATCAGATCTACCGGGATTTGATCAACACTCACGTTTTCACGTTGAGCAATGGCATTTGCATCTGCCTGGGCACGCTCGCGCAGCGATACATTACTCGGTGCCAGGTTAGAGCCCGAGACGTCACCTGCATCATTGCCCGCCGCTGACGGGCGACCAATAAAGTACTCATCGCTGACAAACGTTTGGGACACTAAGCTTGACCCGACCACCCGACCTGAGACGTCTCGAACTAAACTACCTTGGGCTTGCTCGGGGAATAACCAGCCACCCAGTGTTGTGGTAACCAGCGGGTAAATCAGCCCCAAAAGAACTGCCATTACCACCATAAAGCGAAGTGCATTACCCCAGGAAGCCTTTGCCTGCAGCACATCGTCATTCGCAGCGATCTGGCGTTTCATATCTACATTCATGACGTTTCTCCTAGATAAATAACGCAATCAGCATGTCGAGAAGCTTGATGGCAGGGAATGGCAGCAGCAGCCCACCCAGGCCGTAAATCAGCAGATTTCGACGCAACAACTCCGTCGCCGACGCCGCCTTTACAGACACACCGCGTAAGGCAAAGGGAATCAGTGCAGGAATGATTAACGCGTTGAATAGCACCGCTGCTAGCACCGCTGTAGTCGGCGAATGCAGATTCATGACGTCGAGCACACCAAGCGCAGGGAAACTGGCGGCAAATAGCGCTGGCAAAATAACGAAGTATTTAGCCACATCATTAGCCAGCGAGAACGTCGTCAGCGCGCCACGGGTAACCAGCAACTGTTTGCCAATTTCCACCGCACTAATCAGCTTGCCGGGGTCAGAGTCCAGATCCACCATATTGGCCGCTTCACGGGCTGCCTGAGTACCTGAATTCATTGCTAACCCCAGGTCAGCCTGAGCGAGAGCAGGCGCATCGTTAGTGCCGTCCCCCACCATGGCAACCAAACGGCCACTGGCCTGCTCTTCGCGAATCAACGCTAGCTTGCGCTCTGGAGTGGCTTCGGCAATGTAGTCATCCACCCCCGCCGTAGCGGCAATAGCCGAAGCAGTAATCGGGTTGTCACCCGTGATCATTACGGTTTTGATACCCATGGCACGCAGTTCAGCAAACTTCTCCGCGATACCGCTTTTAATCACATCAGACAGCGCCACCACGCCCAAAATCTGCTTACCTTCTGCTACCGCAATGGGGGTTGCACCATCCCGAGAAATACGCGCAATGACCTGCTCATAATCGCTGGGTAGATCGCCGCCTTGGGCCTTTACCCATTCAGCAATGGCATTAGGAGCCCCCTTGCGCAGCTTTTTACCATTGGTCAGATCAACGCCTGACAGGCGTGTTTCCGCACTGAATGCTTCAAAAGTTGCGCCATCAGCTTCTTCACTAAGCTGGACATCGACGCCCTGCTCAGTGGCCAGCGCCACAATGGAACGGCCTTCTGGCGTGGGGTCGTCGAGTGAGGCCAAAAATGCCACGTCACGAACTCGCTGACGCGGGACCTGTTGGCAGGGAGCAAACTCCGTTGCACGACGATCGCCAAGCGTTATCGTGCCGGTTTTATCCAGTAGTAAGGTGTCGATGCTACCAGCAATCTCGACGGCTTTACCGGATTTAGCCACCAGGTTAGCCCGCATAGCGCGCTCCATACCCGCAATACCAATAGCGGGTAAGAGGCCACCTATGGTGGTGGGAATCAAACACACCAGTAACGCCACAAGCATGACCGTGGAGGTTTCAACGCCTACGAAAGCCGCCATGGGCACCAACGTGACGACCACGATCAAAAACACCAGCGTTAGCATGGCCAAGAGTACCGATAGCGCCAGCTCGGAAGGTGTCTTCTGTCGGTTAGCACCTTCCACCAGGGCAATCATGCGATCTAACAACGATTCGCCAGGGTTAGCACTAACTTCAATAATCAGATGATCCGACAACACTTTGGTCCCGGCACTGACACCACTGTTATCGGTGCCCGCTTCACGCAGTACGGGCGCAGACTCACCGGTAACAGCCGACTCATTGATCGAGGCAGCACCTTTAATGATATCGCCATCGGCAGGAATCAGCTCTCCCGCAACAACCTTCACACGATCGCCTTTGCGTAGGGAGTCAGCCGTAACATTGCTGGTCGTACCATCAGCATTCAGCTTAGCTGCCTTCAGTTCTCCCTTGGTTTTACGCAGCGCCCCGGCATGGGCTTTACCACGTGACTCTGCCAGCGACTCGGCACCGGTGGCAAATAGTACGGTGGCCAGCAACAACAACGCTATGGCCAACGCAAAGCCGCCGTTTTCTCCCTGGGCAAAGGCAATGGGCGTCAGCCCAAAGCACACTACGGTACCAATGGCGACCACCGCCATCACGGGGTTGCGCGCTAGTTGATGAGGCGCAAGTCCTTTTACAGCCCCGGCGACGACCTGGCTAATGGGTAGCGAACGACGCGGCTGTTTAGCAAGCTCAGTATGTGACATCTCGTTTCTCCTAGAAGCCTTGCGTCACGGCTTCAGCAATCGGGCCAAGCACTAACGCTGGCAAGAAGCCAAGCAGGTTAACAATCACAATCACACCGGCGGTCAATCCCATAAATGCGGGGCTATCCATCGGCAGAGTGCCGCGTCCCGCGGGTGCAGTGCGCTTCGCTGCCAGCCATCCGGCCACCGCTAATGGCACCAACATGGGCAGGAATCGACCGACCATCAGTGCAATAACACAGGCGAGGTTCCACCACGTCGTATCATCGCCAAGCCCTTCAAAACCAGAGCCGTTATTGGCAAATGCAGAGGTGTATTCATAAAGCACTTGGGATAGGCCGTGGAAACCAGGGTTTGAGGTTCCAGCAGCGCCAGGAATCGCCACGGTAAGCGCGGAGAGACCAAGAATAACTAACGGCTGCGCCAGAATCGCTAGAGAGATCCAGCGCATTTCACGGGTTTCTAGCGGCTTACCAAACAGCTCTGGCGCTCTACCGACCATCAATGAGCCAACAAAAGCCGCCAACATCAGATAGAGAAAGAAACCAATAAGCCCAACGCCCACGCCGCCAAAGGTGACGTTCACAAACATATCCATCAACACCATCATACCGCCCATGGGGTTGAAGCTATCGTGCATGGCGTTAACGGAGCCGTTCGATGTTTGTGTCGTCCAGCTGCCCCATAGAGCAGAAAGATCAGTACCAAATCGCAGCTCTTTGCCTTCCAGATTAGCGCCAGGTTGAGAAAGCTCAGCAAGAGCAGCATTCGGCATACGTTCCGAGGAAACCACAACAGAAGTGGAAATCAGCGAGAACGTTAGCATCACAGCACCAATGCCCATCATTAACCGGCGTCGGCCACTAATCAGCGCGATGGCAATCAGTAAGGCAAAGGGAATGATTGTCAGCGAGGCAGTTTCAATCACATTGGCCAACGGCGTTGGGTTCTCAAGCGGAACGCTAGAGTTTGGCCCATACCAGCCCCCCCCATTGGTACCCAGCTGCTTGATCGCGACCATGGATGCAACTGGCCCCAAAGGGATTGACTGCACTTCTTCCACTTGCGAATCCAGCATTTCAATTTGGTGCGCCGCCTGATAGCTAGAGGGCACTCCTTGCGAGGTCAGTAATAGCGCCACCACCGCTGCCAGCGGTAACATAACGCGCACTACCGTGCGGGTCAGATCATGATAGTAATTGCCAACCCCTGTTAACGTTCCCACAGGCCGGGCCACTAGTAAGGTGCGCGCTATTGCGACAAGTACAGCGAGCCCCGTAGCGGGAGTTAAAAACTGCAGCGTTACAATGGCAAAGGTTTGGCTGAGGTGGGAAAGCTGCGCTTGGCCTGAGTAGTGCTGCTGGTTGGTATTGGTGGCAAACGACACCGCCGTATGGAGCGCTGTATCCCACTTCATGCCGGGTATGCCGTCAGGATTCAGGGGCAGTAAGCCCTGACACATAAACACCAACCATGCCAGCAGTATCAAGCCTACATGCAATTTCAGAATGGCGAGCGCATAGACTTGCCACGTCATTACGCTTTGACTATTAACGCCTGCTAACCGGTAGATAGGCGTTTCTATCACTCTGAATAGCGTGTCGATTCGGCTGGGCTGAGTACTTAGCGCGCGGGCGATGTATATCCCCAATGGCACACCAAGTAATGCCACGATGGCATAAATGGCGATCATGTCGTGCATGGCAATCTCCTAAAAACGCTCGGGGCAAACTAGCGCGTAAAACAAGTACGCTGCTGTGCCGGTCGCGATTATCAACAATACAAAATTCATCGAAGTGCCTCCTTGGATTGGCACCCAGAGCTTAGAGATTGCCTGCGTAAAAAATCGATGACGTTTAAGGCGTTAGCCGTCAAAAAGGCGTAAAAAAATGGGTTTTTCGCTTATTAAGGGGGCTTCCTAGCGCTGTAGCTCTCGACAGCTTCCCTATAGATAGGTGACTATCTTCAGAGACATGCCTCCAGAGTGCCCCAACCACCGATGAAGATTATTATTTTAGGTGCCGGCCAAGTCGGTGCCACCCTGGCGGAGCACCTCGCCCGCGAAGAGAATGACATCACCGTTGTCGATACCGACGGCTCGAAACTGCGCGGACTGCACACCAAGCTGGATATTCGTACCGTCACAGGTGCCGCTTCGTATCCGATTGTGCTACGTCAGGCGGGCTGTGAAGACGCAGATATGCTAATCGCGGTGACCAATAGCGACGAAGTCAATATGATCGCTTGCCAAGTAGCACATACGCTGTTTCGCACCCCCACCAAAATTGCCCGCGTTCGCTCAACGGCTTACCTAACTCGAAAAGGGCTGTTTGCCCACGAAGCAATTCCTATTGATGTACTGATCAGCCCCGAGCAGGTGGTCACGGATCATGTGCGCCGTCTAATTGAGCACCCCGGCGCGCTGCAGGTCTTGGAGTTTGCCGGTGGCTTGGTGCAACTGGTAGCAGTAAAGGCATTCTACGGTGGCCCACTGGTGGGGCAGGATTTAGCCTTTTTAGCCAAGCACATGCCCAATGTGGAAACGCGTGTGGCGGCAATCTACCGCCGCAACCGGCCGATTATTCCCCGTGGCGACACAGTAATTGAAGCCGACGACGAGGTGTTTTTCCTGGCGGCACGGCGCGATATTCGTGCGGTAATGAGCGAGCTACGCCGTGTTGAGCGGGATTTCCGCCGGGTAGTGATTGCCGGAGGCGGCAATATTGGTGAGCGCTTGGCCGAACACCTGGAGCATAGCCATCAGGTCAAGATTATCGAGCACAATTTAGAGCGCTGCACTGCGCTTTCAGAGCGGCTTGACCGTACGGTGGTACTTCACGGCAGCGCCACCAGCAAGCGGCTGCTGGAAGAAGAGAATATCGAAGAGTGCGATATCTTTTGTGCCCTGACCAACGACGACGAGGTGAATATTATGTCGTCGCTGCTGGCCAAACGCTTGGGAGCCAAGAAGGTACTGACGCTGATTAACAATGCTGCCTACGTGGACTTGGTTCAGGGGGGGGAAATCGATATTGCCATTTCCCCCCAGCAAGCAACCATCGGCAGCCTGCTTACTCACGTCCGCCGAGGCGATATTGTCAACGTACACTCGCTGCGCCGTGGCGCGGCGGAAGCCATCGAGGCTATCGCCCACGGTGATAAACAGTCCTCCAAGGTTGTGGGCCGTACCATTGCTGAGATAAATCTGCCTGAAGGCACCACCATAGGAGCCATTGTGCGAGGCAAAGAGGTCATCATTGGCCATGGAGATGTGATGGTAGAGAGCGGTGACCACGTCATTCTATTCGTGATCGATAAGCGGCGCATTCGTGATGTGGAGCGGCTATTCCAAGTGGGTTTAACGTTCTTTTAAGCCACTCGGAACTAGCCTCTGATGTCGTTAACATCGTTAATAGCGCTATGCGTTAAATTTCCACCGCGCGGCCAATAAACTCAATCGGGCCAGTCGGTAATCCGGTGGGCGAACCGGTGTCATCTTCTAGCGTGAGCTCGAAGAGCTGATTATCCTCAAGCGGCGGTAACTGGTCTAAACGCAGGCGCAGCGGTTGCCCTGGCTCGACTAGGCCAAGTGAAACCGGCGCCTGCCAATCATCTGCCTTGGTCCAGAACTCCAGCGCTTTTCCTTCGGGCACTTCAAAAGTGCCCAACGGGATCAGCTGAATCTCTTGACGGTTGGCGGCCTGCACGACCCACCCTGCTGATTGAGTTTGCGGCGCTAATAGCACCACTATGTATTCCGGTGTAATTGGTGCGGTGGTGACCTTAGTTAGCATCACACCCATCGTCACCGCGGCAGCCAAACCAAGACCAGTAGCAGCACGCCAAAATGGCAGGCTGTGCACCAAGCGGCGAGGCGTTGGCACCGCCCTTGGAACACGCGCTGATCTTTTCGATGCGGCTTGCATGCTGCGCTCTATGCGCGGCCATAAATAATCTGATGGGGTAACAGGATCAACTATCGCAGTGTAGGGGAAAAACTGCTCTTCCCAGGCAGCGACGATGGTTTGTAATTCTGGGTCGTTGACCAAGCGTGCCTCAAAGGCTTCTCGCTCAGCGATGGGTAATGAACCTAATACGTACTCCCCTGCAAGTGCCTGAAGGTCATCGTTTTCGTTTGAACGCGTCATGACATACACTCCCGCAGGCGAAGCAAACTTCGCTTAATCCAGGCTTTGACAGTGCCTAGCGGCGCGCCGGTGTGTGCAGAAATTTCGGCATGACTTAACCCATCCACGTAAGCATGTAGCACACAGTTTCGGCGCTCGGTTTCCAACTGCTGCAAACACTCATCCATCTGCTGGCCAGTCTGCCAGTCAAAGGCCTCTGCCGTCGTCGATAGCGACTGCTGGTAGGTATCATCATCGGCTAGTTCACCAGGGTCGTTAACGTCTACACTGATTTCACGGTCGCGCTGGCGAATAGCATTTAATGCTAAGTGGCGGGCAATACTGAATATCCAGGTACGGGCAGAGCCCCGTTCGGGGTCGAAACTATCGGCACGCTGCCAGATATTCAGGCAGGCATCGTGGACAATGTCTTCGGCCATACCGCGGTCTTTCACAATGCGCATAACAACGCCAAGCAGTCTGGCACCCTCTTGACGATAGAGCTGCTGTAACGCCACTTGTTCACCGCGCGCGCAGCGGGCAAGTGTATCGGTATAATCGAAGTCGTTGGCTATCGTAGACCCACCTATATCAGACACATGCTAGCTCCCTGGTGACGCGCCGATACTATCACCAATACTGACGCTCTCTTGGCTAGCATAGCTGCTAGAGACTCGTGAGACGAGCCTCTAGCCTTACTTAGATGTGTTTCTTGAGAAAAGTATTACTTAGCAAAGATGTTGCTAAAAAACTAAGCCATTAGAGGGCTTAGTTGGCTGTCCAGAAAATATAATCTGCCTGATAAGTCACGACCGCGGTAGCGCCGTCATGACCGTCATCGCAGGCCACATCAGGTGCGACACCACCTTGAGTGTTCAGGCGTTGAATATAGCTAACGCCAGCCATTGCACCTTCGCCTTCCGTAGGATTCGCTTCAACGAGTTGCAAAGGAATGTTGCCATCACCATTCGTGGCAATTGCCAGCTGAGTGCCCGTAATCTTGGAGCCATCCAACGCTTCCCAAGTGGCAGGCGGGCCGTAGTAGCTACCTACTTGAGTGCCGTCACTGTCGTTCAGTGCAGCGTGCGGGCTTTTAAATACCCAGCCCATAGCCCCGTCGTCTTTGGCTTCACACATGTAGGTAATCGCACCAACACCTACTGTTTCCAGAGCAACGGTATTGCCCTCGGGCACTTGAACGTCGGCAGGCGTCATATCGGCCAGCGCAACGTGACTGAAGGATACAATCAAGGTAGCGGCGAGTGCTGCACGCGTAAGAGGTTGGATAGTCATTTCAGTCTCCTTGGGTTTTGTATCAACCACTGCAAAGTGTGGCTGTATAGGGGATACACACGAGGAGACGTTTTGGATGCACTTTAGCTATAGAAAAAATTAAAAAAACGCCCCAAAAAAATTTGAGGCGCTTTATTGCTATATAAATCAGCTTATTGATTATTGGCTAACGCCGTCTACTTCAACCTGCCGGGGACATGCCTTGCCGTGCTGATCAAATAGGTGGCAGTGCTGGCCCGCTAGCCCTAAATGCACCGTTTGGCCCTCCTCCAGGTGGGTCAAACCGTCTAAGCGCTGGGTTAGCGGAACGTCGATGCCTACTACCCGCCAATGCGCCAGCGTTTCGTAACCCAGCTTCTCCGCCACCATTAAGGTCGCACTCAACGTGGCTTCCGCCTCCTCGGCTGCCACAAAATCTTCCGCCCGCAGACCAAGCGTTGCGCTATCCCCTGGCTGAAGATGCTTGCCATTGACCGCCACTGCCAGCGTGTCACCGCTATGTAGACGCACCACCGTTCGTCGCTCGCCTGGATCTACCACCGTCACGGGGAAGGTATTAATGCGCGGCGAGCCGATGAACTCGGCCACTTCAAGGGTTTTAGGGAAGTGATAGAGCGAGAGCGGCGCGCCGACCTGGGCGATACGGCCACGGGAAAGCAGCACAATACGGTCAGCCAGAGTCATCGCTTCCACTTGGTCGTGGGTCACGTAGATCATGGTGGCGTTCAGGCGCTTATGCAGCGCCGCAATCTGCACTCGCATATCCACCCGCAGGGCGGCATCCAGATTAGAGAGCGGCTCATCGAACAGAAACACCGCTGGCTCTTTTACCAAGGTTCGGCCAATAGCGACCCTCTGACGCTGGCCACCGGAAAGGTCTTTGGGCTTGCGCTCAAGCAGTTCAGTTAAGTGCAGCATTTCAGCGGCATGCTGCACGCGGCGATGAATTTCGGCTTTATCAGTACGCGCCAGCTTTAAGCCAAACGCCATATTTTCCGCCACACTCATATGCGGGTAAAGCGCATAGGATTGGAACACCATACCGATATCGCGCTCCTGGGGCGGAATCTCATTGATCCGCTGACCATCAAGCTGCATATCGCCTTCAGTGATATCTTCCAGGCCGGCAATCATACGCAGCAAGGTGGATTTTCCGCAGCCAGAGGGGCCAACGAACACCACAAACTCGCCATCCTCAATCGTTAGGTCGATATCCCGAGAGATTTCCACGCCGCCAAAGGATTTCCCGATGCCACTAAGCGTTAAACGTCCCATGGTGCGTTCTCCTCGGTTTGTGGGCAACGGGCAATCGCCACGCCGTATGGTGGCAGCATCAGTTGGCCACCCTGCCACTCGCCGCTTAGCCATGCAGGAGCATTCTGGAGAGATGCTGCGCTCTCAGAAGCCGAGTGAGTGATGGTTTGATCACTAAAGTTTAGCGCAATCAGCAACCGTGTTTGCTGGTAGGTGCGCTCTAAACAGAGCACATCGTCACGCACAGCGTGATAGCGTACATCGCCTTTTACTAACGCGGGCTGGGTGCGGCGGAACGCTAAAAACTCACGGTAGGTATTGAGCAATGAACTGGCATCGTTCTCTTGCTGGTCAACGGCGAGACTGGCGTGAGACTCAGGCACCGGCAGCCATGGTGTGGCACTGCTAAAGCCAGCGTGCTGCACATCAGCTTGCCAGGGCTGCGGCGTTCGACAGCCATCTCGGCCTTTATAGGCAGGCCAAAAGGTAATGCCAGCAGGGTCAACTAACTGCTCAAACGTAAGCTCCGCTTCTGGCAAGCCCAGTTCTTCACCTTGATAGAGGCACACACTGCCGCGCTGAGTAAGCAAAAATGCCATATACAAACGCAGCTTATCCAATTGCCCTTCGGCCTGCCAGCGGGTGGCAAGACGGGTAACATCGTGGTTACCTAGCGCCCAGCAGGGCCAACCGTCGCCAATCCGCGCTTCCATTTCGGTGAGCGTTTTATGCAAATAACCAGGGTCGGCTTTGTCGGTTAGCAGGTTAAAGGAGTAGCACATGTGCAAGCGCTTGCCACCCTGGGAATATTCAGCCATCACACCCAAGGCGTCGTCATCACCAACTTCACCGACGCTGGTCGTGCCTGGGTACTCGTCTAACAAACCGCGTAGACGCTCTAAAAACACTAAGTTTTCCGGCTGGGTTTTATCGTATTGATGTAGCTGATAGCCATAGGGGTTGTCTGGACGAACGCCTAAAAAGCTTTCAATCACTTCTTCGCGCGGTGGATTATCTTTTAATTCGCCGTGGGTGCAGAAGTTCACCGCGTCGAGCCGGAATCCATCTACCCCCCTCTCCAGCCAGAAGCGCACTTCTTCTAGCATGGCGTCTACCACGGCGGGAGTGCGGAAATTAAGATCCGGCTGGCTCGCTAGGAAGTTATGCAGGTAGTACTGGCAGCGGCGCGTATCCCACTGCCAGGCGCTACCACCAAACACCGATTGCCAGTTGGTCGGCGGCGCACCATCAGGTTTGGGATCGGCCCAGACATACCAGTCTGCTTTCGGGTTATCACGACTTTTGCGGCTCTCTTCAAACCAGGCGTGCTGGTCAGAGGTATGCGACATCACCTGGTCAATCGTCACCTTCAGCCCTCTGGCATGAGCAGCCTCTACTAGGCGATCAAAATCTTCCAAGGTACCAAACATCGGGTCAACACCACGATAATCGCTAATATCGTAGCCGAAGTCCTTCATAGGCGAGGTGAAAAACGGCGATAACCAGATGGCATCGACGTTTAGCGAGGCAATGTAATCAAGTTTATCGATCACCCCTTTTAAGTCACCAATACCATCGCCCCGACTATCCATAAAGCTGCGCGGATAAACTTGGTAAATCACTGCACCACGCCACCAATCAGCCCCCTGACTGCCTACATAGTGGGAAGTAGAAGTTGTCTGCATCATTATTTTGTCCTTGCCTTTGCTATTGCTGGTTACTTGGCATGATGCAGGGTTGCTCACAAGATAAACTCCTCCCCCTTAGGGGACTCTAGGCGTAGGCGTCAGGAGTAGCCAGTAGCTGTGCTACTCTCCCTGAATATTGGCCAGTAGCTGTCCCGCAAGCGCTATCGCTTCGTCGCGCCTTCGAATATTCTGTTTTTGATAGAGGCTTCGGATATGAGTTTTGATAGTGGTAGGTGCTACCGATAACTGCTCGGCAATCTGCTCATTGGACAGCCCTGCATGGATCAGACCTAGGATCTGCCACTCTCGACGAGTCAGCGGCGACGTGCGAATTAGTTCAGGCACATCCGGGCGAGCTACGATATCGGCAATCACCGTCTCATCCAACATTAAGCGCACGGCGCTGCCAAAATCTTTCTGCCGGCTTGCTAAGGCTTGCAATCGCTCTGCACGGGCTTGCTCAAGCGGAGATAGCACGCCGCTCGCTGAAAGACTTCCCAGCAGTTCATACAGTGGCTTGCCTAAGCGTAAAAAGCTACCTACCAGTGCGGTACGCGAGGCTAGGCTCAGCGCCAGCTGTATATGCTTGCTCGCTTGGGTGACGTGACCCTGGTACCAAGCCAGCGCTGCTAGGCAAAGTTGGTTGCGGTTGGCATCAGTCACCAACCCCAAGCGCTGGGTATGCTCTTCAAGAGCACTCAGAAGTGCATGGGCCTCGTTATAGCGGCCCAGTAACGTTAACGCACGCGCATGGTTGCGCACATTGCACTGGGAAAAATGGTTGGTGGCACTATCAACCAGTGGTGCCGGAGCTTCCTGACGCCAGCGCTCTACAGCGTCCATGTCATGGGTAGAGTGCCACCAAGCCAGCAGTGTGGCATGGGCATTCGCAACCCAGTCAATATGATAATCTCCTTCTGCGAGAATTTTTCGCAGCCGTCGCATATGGTCGGCACACTGGGCCTGATCACCACGGCTCTGGGCGACTTTGGCTAGCTGAATATGGCACTGCAAGGTCCACCGCTCGCCCTGATTATCCAGCACTGCAATGCCTTTCAAAGCAGCCTGTTCAGCTTCATCCAGGCGGTGCCACTCCCACAATACTTGGCTGCGAATGCGGTATAGAAACTCCGCAACGGGTAAATGTTCAAGCTCGGCCCACTCCAAATGAGCAAGGGCACGCTCTTGAATATCGTAGGCGGCCTGCAGACGTCCTTGGGCAACCAATACTTCTGACTGATGGCAGAACGACCATAGCAGTAGTTGGTTATCGTTATGCTGCCGCGCCTGACGTTCTACTTCACGAACTCGCTGAAGCGACTCGTCTAAATAGCCTTGTACAAAACGCGCCTCGCTCAGGATAGCCGTTGCGGTTAGTGGGGTTGACGCTAAGTAACGGGCTGGCAAGGCTAGCGCCTGCTCAGCCAACGGTGCCGCCCGTTCGGCATCGCCTTGGTTAATCGCCAACTGGGCACGCAGGGTGGCGAATTCAGCACTAAGCGCTTGCCACTCAGGCACGTCCAACTGTGCTTCAATCCAGTCAATCACTCGCGCGGTAATATCAAACTGAAATTGAGCATGGGAGACCCAGCCATAGAGCAGCGTATGTTCGGGGCTAGTGGAAAGCCTCGGCTCTCCTAACAGCGCAAACCCCTGAGCCAATAGTGCGTAGGCACCGCTTGCCAATAGGGCTGGCCCTTGCGCAGTCAATATGCTGGCCACATCCTCAGGCACTTCGGCGAGAATCGCTTGACGCAATGCCATAACCGGATCGTTCAGGGCTAACCATGCCTGACTTGCGCGTTGATGCAATATCCGTTGCGTGGCTAAGCTCAGCTCATGACGCCGGTGGCGGAGGTACTCGCCAAACAGCCGTTGAAAGCGGTACCACTGATCATGAGGGTCTGGACGCTCAATAAACAACCCAGCTTGTTCAAACGCTTCCAGGCGTTGGGTTAACCGTTCACCTTCCAATAGGCGAGCCATTAACTCAGGGGAAAAGCGCTCAAGCACCCCCAGTTGCAACATTAACTCGCGCTCTTCTAGGGGCAGCGCAGCACAGAGCAGTTCGTCAAACCAAGCAACAAAGTCTGGGTGGGCACCGCTTAGTCGATCTACCAAGGCATCAAACCCTGCCCGCGTGGTGGTGCGCTCAACAAGCCAGCCCAACGCCATCACCCAACCACCGCTTCTGCGCAGCGCTCGCTCCAGGCTTACCCGAGTAGGAGGAAAGCTCAGCTGCTCGGCACACAGGGTTTGCGCTTCTTCGCTGTCAAAGGCCAACGCGTGCAGGTCAATCTCTTCTAATTCGCCTCTTAGCCGCAGGCTAGCCAAACCCAGTGCTGGCCGAGAGCGGCTGGTGAGGGTTAAGGTTAACCAGGAAGGCTGGTGACGTAGCCAGTGGGCTATCCCGGCTAAAATAGCTGGGTGGTTTAAGTGCTCAAATTCATCCACTACCAAGCGACACGGCCCACGCTGGGGTGGCAGCTCGCCCAGCCAGCGTTCTAGCTGCTCAACACAATCACAATCGTCTACCACAGGGGAAAGCAATACTTGCTCACTGAACAGCGTATTTAGTGCTGCCTGCCAGTAGATTAAAAACCGTGTGGGCTGGTTATCACGCTGGTCCAGGCGTAACCACGCCGCATCTTGCTCTAGGGCGGGAAGCCGTTCAGCCAGTAGCGTGGTTTTGCCATACCCAGGAGGAGCTTGCACTATCAGTAAACGGACGCGTTCGTTTAACATGAAGTGGTCATTCAGGCGTGGCCGAGCCACCACGCTAAGCGGCAGCGATGGCGCTTTTAGTTTCTCTTGCAGTAGTGGCATAAAATCTCTCCTGGGTAGCTCAGCTAATCGCCCCTCAAACACTATTAAAGCACTACAAAAAAGCCCGCGACATGTCGCGGGCAACGTACATTGGAGAAGAAACAGTTAAAGGAACAATTAACCTTAATGGCTTAGAACCACACCTCTGTTTGCACGCCAAAGGTCCATTGGCCGCCAGTAAAACCATCGTTACCCAAGGAGCTGGCACCGTAACTATTGAGACTTTCATCCCAGTCGCTATAAGTAGTGAACAGACGGATCTCAGGTCGCTTCCAGAAACCACCAACATCCGGTTTGAAAGTCGGTGCAATCGTGAATTTCATATAGTCGCCATCAACCTTGTTTCGGTCACTATAGCCCTGGGGATCTAAATCCATCCACTGGTAGCTGGCCTCATATTGCATCTCGAAGTTCTGGTTAATTTCATTCGCCAGACGCACGTTCAATGTTGCCCAATCGTAGCTGTCACCATCAGCAAAACGATCTCTACTGGTTTCAGCCAAAATGGAAGGAGCAATACGCCACTTGGGAGCAATGTAGGTCGTTCCGTATACGGCTAACCGAGTTGAAGTAGCCTCGTCTGTCAGATCCCCGTTGCTTCCCACTCCCTTGAGCTCAGCACCTAGCCCTTGGCCATGCAGCAAGGCAGCCTTAAAGTTACCCTCTCCCAAGCCGAAGAAGCTGTCGCCATGGTAGGCCACCACCGTGTGCCAACCAGTGTCGGCTGCTGTTTGACCAACGCCGATGTCACGCTCATCGTTATCAGCAGCAGACATCCCGTTAACCATTACCTGCCAGTTACCAAAATAGTTATTGGAGGTGAGTATTAGGCTGTCGGTATCGCTGCCATCACCATCTAAACCTGGGTTTTCACGGTCCACGACTGGGTAATCGCTAAAGCTGCGGCCGTAAATTGAGAAGTTGCTCTTCCAGTTATCGGCTAGCTGAACGTCATAAATACCGCCACCGGTACCGGCAAGGAAGACCACATCACTGTCAAGCCAGTGAATATCGAAGTTATCGCGGTCAAAACGTTTACCAGCCCAAATGGAGGCGTTTTCAAACGCACCGGTGAAACTTGGCAAGTCACTAAACTCGGCATACACCTGACGCACATTCAAGTTGGTATCATCACCGACCCAGTCGTTACTGGAATTAGTACCCGCAGCCAGCATGGTGGTGTAACGGGCTTTTGCACCGTTATCAAACTGCATGCGGTAGTTAAGAATGGCTTCGGAATAAGTATCCGACTCATTGCCCAAACGACCAACAGCACCACCACCTCCACCAGCGGGTGTTAAGAAAGGGCCACCTGGCGCACTTTTACCGTCTTCGCCAATCAACAGGCCAGAACGGGCATATACATTAAAAGAGAAACCCTCTTCACCGCTGGTTTGGCGCTCCACACGGGCAAGACGCTCTTCAATGTCAGCATCAGATATAGCGGTTGCAGGTACGCTGGAGGAAGGCGTACTTGCCGTTGATGTCCCCTGCCCTTGTTCTGCTAGCTCGGCGCGACGCTCCGCAGACTCTGCACGCTGTTCAGCGGCGATAATTCGAGCCTCCAGCTCAGCGAACCGCTCTTCCATCGTCATATTGGCACTGGCCGCACCGCTTAACGCTAAGCTAGCGGCCGCGACAGCAATTGCCAGTGGTGTCTTAAATGTCACGTTATTCATTGTTGTTAAATCCTATTGCTATCAAGCTTTATTGTTTTGAGAAATGGCTTTTAGAAAGTGCTTTGAGACAGTCCTTTGAGACAGCCCTTTGAGAAATTGCCTTGAAAAGTTGTTGTGAGAACCAGATGGTTTTGGGCGCTAGGGGTTGCTGTAAAAATCAGACCGTTTTGAAAACCGGACTGTTTTGAAAACCAGATTTTTGAAAACTAGCGCTTTGAATCCAGCAGTTCAGGGCAGCTCCTCACGTCGCAAAACCTCACCAATGTTGAAAAGCAACAACCTTTCAGTTCATTTCAGAGTGGAGATTAAAACTTAATCGATTAAGGGCACGTAAACCAACAAGATTTTGCTAATAATCGACCAATGTCTAAAGCATCAGTTAGATTAGAAAAGGCTTATTAGAGAGATTAGACAAAAGTCGCTATTGAACTTCACGTCAAGAGGCGGCTAACTGGCACAATACTTAATCGTTTAAGTAACAGTCCTGAGCGCTCTGAAGAGCCATCACCCAAAATAAATCATTCACAACAATAAACGCCGAGGAACGCCATTATGAACAAAACCCTACTCATGTCGGCTATTGCTTTAGCCAGCATTACAAGCACCACCAGCGCGGCACACGCCGCTGATCTAACGATTTCTTGCGGTGCAGTCGGTGCAGAACTAACACTCTGCCAGGAAGGTGTGCGCGCTTGGGAAGAGAGAACCGGCCACAGCGTCGACGTTGTTTCCACACCGAACTCCTCTACCGAGCGTTTATCGCTTTACCAGCAAATTCTTTCTGCTAACTCTAGCGATATCGATGTGATGCAAATCGACGTAGTTTGGCCTGGCCTGCTAGCTAATCACCTACTCGACCTAAGTGAGGTGTTAGGAGAGGATGCTGCCGACGGTCACTTTGAAACCATTGTTACCAACAACACCATTGATGGCCGCCTGGTAGCCATGCCCTGGTTTACTGACGCAGGCGTGCTCTATTACCGTAAAGACTTACTTGAAAAACATGGTTTCGATGCTCCCTCGACTTGGCAAGAGCTTACCGAGATCGCCCGCACCATCAAAGATGCAGAGCGGAGCGAGGGCAACAACCGGATGCAGGGTTTTGTCTTCCAAGGCCGTGCTTACGAAGGCCTAACCGTTAATGCCCTTGAGTGGGTGGCAAGTTTTGGTGGCGGCACTGTGGTTGATAATGAAGGTGAAGTCACTATCAATAACGAACGTGCTGCTGCGGCACTTGACCTCGCAGCATCCTGGATTGGCGATATTGCACCAGATGGAGTGCTTAATTACACCGAAGAAGAAGCACGCGGCGTTTTCCAAGGTGGCAATGCAGTATTTATGCGTAACTGGCCTTACGCATGGTCTCTCGCTCAAAGCGAAGATAGCGACGTACGGGATAACGTTGGGGTTACCCAATTACCTGCTGGCGGTGAAAATGGCCAAAGCGCTGCTGGCTTAGGCGGCTGGAACTTAGCTGTTTCTCGCTATAGTGATAACCCTGAGCTTGCCGCCGACCTCGTTGCCTTTTTAACCGGGAATGAGGAGCAGAAACGCCGCGCAATTCAATCTTCCTATAACCCCACCATCGACGCGCTCTACCAGGATGAAGAAATCCTTGAGGCAGTGCCCTTCTTTGGCACGCTTTACGAAACCTTCGTTAACGCTGTAGCCCGTCCTTCTGCGCCTACTGGCAGTGCCTATGGCCGTGTTAGCAACGCATTTTTCAGCACCTCTCACGATGTGCTTTCCGGCACTAAGGATGGCACCCAAGCAGTCGCCGATCTTGAAGCCGAACTGGCTCGCCTGAAGCGTCGCAACTGGTAACCCCGGAGCCTGAGCTATGTCGACCTCCATTAAGCATAACGACGCGCCCCTTGAGGCGCGTTCTATAATTACCAAACCGCGCCGCGGTACCAAGGTGCGGCGCCAGCGGGTTAAAGCCGCGTGGTTATTTTTAGCACCAATGCTGGTTGCACTAACTCTTGTGGCTGGCTGGCCATTGGTGCGTACCTTTTTTCTCAGCTTTACCGATGCCTCACTCTCGGATCTAGGTGCAGCTAACTTAATCGGTTTTGAGAACTACTTAATATACGAAGATGGGCGCTGGTATGGCGTGCTAGCTGATCCTATTTGGTGGCGCTCGGTTTGGAACACGGTCTACTTCTCAGTGGTATCAGTATCGCTGGAAGTGATTTTCGGCGTGATTGTTGCGCTGATTCTGAATGCCGAGTTTAAAGGGCGCGTGATTGTTCGCGCAGCGGTGCTTATTCCATGGGCAATTCCGACGATTGTTTCCGCGCAGATGTGGGCGTGGATGCTCAACGACCAATTCGGCATCATCAATCATCTGCTGATGAATGTGGGCATCATCGATAACCCCATCGCCTGGACCGCCAGCGCCACCTACTCCATGTGGGCGGTAATTATGGTCGATGTTTGGAAAACCATTCCCTTCGTCGCACTGCTGGTACTCGCTGCTCTACAGATGCTGCCTAAAGATTGCTACGAAGCTGCTGAGGTAGATGGCATTCACCCGCTGCGGGTGTTCTTTAAGGTCACCCTACCGTTGATCACCCCAGCGCTAATGGTAGCGGTTATTTTCCGCCTACTGGATGCACTGCGCGTTTTCGATGTGATCTATGTACTGACCTCCAACTCCACCAGCACGATGTCGATGTCGGTCTATGCTCGCCAGCAGCTGGTTGAATTCCAGGATGTTGGGTACGGCAGCGCAGCTTCTACTCTGCTGTTCCTCATCATTGCTCTCGCCACCATCGCCTACCTCTACCTGGGGCGTAAACAAATCCAATTGGGAGGTGACTGATGAATACTCGTCAGTTAGCCAAAGTTGCCAAGCGCATCGGGTTTTGGGCGCTGATTGCATTGATCATGGTGTATGCCGTTTTCCCGTTCTACTACGCCGTCGTCACCTCATTAAAACCCTCTAGCGACCTGTTCCGCGTTGAACTTTGGCCTTCGAGCTGGAACCTCGATAACTACGCCCATATTTTCAGCCAGACCAGCTTCCTACGCGCCATTTTCAACTCGATTGTGGTGGCATTTAGTGTGGTCTTTATCGCTCTTCTGTTCGGCCTTACTGCTTCCTACGCCCTAGGCCGTGTGCGCTTTCGCGGTCGCTCTACGGTACTACTGGTGATTCTGGGTGTATCCATGTTCCCTCAGGTAGCGGTGCTTTCGGGGCTGTTTGAGGTGATTCGCTCTTTAAACCTCTATAACAATCCTGCTGGCCTGATCTTGAGCTACACCATATTCACCTTGCCCTTCACTGTTTGGGTGCTGACCACTTTTATGAAGCAATTACCCATGGAGCTGGAAGAAGCGGCCATTATGGACGGTGCAACGCCCTGGGTAACGCTCACCAAAGTGTTTTTGCCGCTCATGTGGCCTGCCATGGCGACCACCGGTCTGCTGGCATTTATCGCTGCCTGGAACGAGTTCCTGTTTGCTCTCACCTTCACTCTTACCGACGCTCAGCGCACCGTACCCGTCGCTATCGCATTACTTTCTGGCGGCAGCGCCTATGAACTGCCCTGGGGCCCCATCATGGCTGCATCCGTCGTTGTGACGGTTCCGCTGGTCGTATTAGTGATTATTTTCCAACGCCGAATTGTCTCAGGCCTTACCGCCGGCGCTGTTAAAGGATAAGGAATTTTTTATGTCAGCTATGGATTCTACTATGCAGGACAACACAACAGCCCAGGCTAACGCTCTGCAAAACACGTTCTGGTGGCGCGGCGGGGTTATCTATCAGATCTATCCACGCAGCTTTATGGACAGCCGAGGCGATGGTGTTGGTGATCTCAAGGGCATTACTGAAAAGCTTGATTATGTTGCCTCACTCAACGTTGATGGTATCTGGCTATCGCCGTTTTTCACTTCTCCAATGCTTGATTTCGGTTACGACATTAGCGACTACCGTGATGTCGACCCGATGTTCGGCACCTTGGAGGACTTTAAGACGCTGCTTGAAAAAGCCCATTCGCTTGACTTAAAGGTGATGATCGATCAGGTGATTAGCCACACCTCTGACCAACACCCCTGGTTTAAAGAGAGCCGCCAGGACCGCAGCAACCCCAAAGCAGATTGGTTTGTATGGGCAGACCCTAAACCCGATGGCACGCCGCCTAACAACTGGTTATCAATTTTTGGTGGTGCCGCCTGGACCTTTGATTCACGGCGCAAGCAGTATTATCTACACAACTTCTTAACCAGCCAGCCGGACATTAACTTCCACAACCCAGAGGCACGGCAGGCTCAGCTGGATAATATGCGTTTTTGGCTAGACCTGGGAGTAGATGGCTTCCGACTGGATACCGTCAACTTCTATTTCCACGACGCCGAACTGCGCGACAATCCTCCAGTTCCGAAAGGAGAAGCCAAAACCTTGGGCGCACCGGAAGCCAACCCCTATACTTGGCAGCGCCACGTTTACGACCTAAGCCGCCCAGAAAACCTCGGCTTCCTGAAAGACCTGCGGGCACTAATGGACGAATACCCAGGCACCACCACCGTGGGTGAAATTGGTGACGATAATCCGCTAGAGCGAATGGCAGAATACACCGCTGGTGGTAACAAGCTACATATGGCTTACACCTTTGACCTGCTCAACAAGCCCCACTCAGCGCGCTATATTCATGAGGTTCTTGAGCGCTTCCAGCGCCTAGCAGGCGACGCTTGGCCATGCTGGGCAACCTCAAACCATGATGTGGTACGCAGCGCAACCCGTTGGGGTGCAGGCGAAGACCCCCATGCCTACCCCAAAGTGATGCTGGCAATGCTACTGTCACTGCGTGGCAGCGTATGCCTGTACCAAGGCGAAGAGCTTGGCCTACCAGAAGCCGATGTACCCTTTGAGCGCATCCAAGATCCTTACGGCAAAGTACTTTGGCCAGAATTTAAAGGCCGCGACGGTTGCCGTACGCCGATACCATGGAACGACGGTGAACAAGGTGGCTTTTCCAGCGTAGAGCCTTGGCTCCCCATGGCGGACAAACATCGGGATCTTGCCGTAAGCCGTCAGCAGGATGATGCCAACTCCACCTTGAATGCCCTGCGCAGCATTCTGGCCTTCCGCCGCCAGTATCCAGCACTGTTTGATGGCGACCTAGCGCTGGTTGATGTAGGCGAAGAGCTTTTAGGCTTCACCCGCCAAAAAGGCAACGAGACAATTTTGTGCGTATTTAACCTGACCGGCGATGAGCAACGCACCAAGCTATCACTTAACATCGCCAGCGATTTGGAGATAGCAACGTTTACGACTATGCGGGAAGCTAACGCGCTCACCCTGCCTGCTTACCAAGCCGCTTTTATGCGCGTCGCTTAAACCGGCGCCAACTAGAATAGTCAACAATGACAGACGACCCAAAAAAAGCAGGATCGAGGTCGGCGAGGAGTTACCCATGGCAAGTGTCAAGCTTGAAAAGGTCAATAAAACATTTGGCCGCGACCACATTATTAAAGATGTCGACTTATCCATTGGCGATGGTGAGTTCGTTGTTTTTGTTGGGCCTTCTGGCTGCGGCAAATCCACACTATTGCGTTTAATTGCCGGACTCGAGTCAATTACTGATGGTGATCTCATCATCGGCGAAACACTTGTCAACGATCTCCCCCCACGGGAGCGCGGCGTCGGCATGGTGTTTCAGTCATACGCGCTATACCCTCATATGACTGTTTACGACAACATGGCATTTGGCCTAAAGCTTGCCAAAACCGCCAAAGAAACGGTGCATGAGCGGGTGATGAGCACCGCAAAAATTCTTCAGCTTGAAGAGCTGCTACACCGTAAACCCAAAGCCCTTTCGGGTGGCCAGCGCCAGCGGGTAGCCATGGGCCGAGCGATGGCGCGGGAGCCACGCATTCTGCTCTTCGATGAGCCGCTCTCCAACCTGGATGCCTCACTAAGAGTTCAGATGCGAAATGAGATCGCAAGGCTGCATAACCGCCTTGGCTCAACCATGATTTATGTTACCCACGACCAGGTAGAAGCCATGACCTTGGCGGATAAAATCGTGGTACTCAACCGTGGCAATGTGGAGCAGGTAGGCAACCCTCACGAACTTTATCAACGGCCAGCAACCAAGTTTGTAGCTGGTTTTATTGGCTCACCAACGATGAATTTTATGCCCGCTGAGCTGATCAGCGGAGGAGCCGATGGCTGCCGAGTGAAAGCTGCAGGGCTGAGTGAAGTTCCCCTTCCCCAGGCCGCGCATGACTACCCCAAAGGCACGTCACTAACGCTAGGTGTGCGGCCCGAGCACCTGCGCTTGGAAGCACCAACGGCCGATAACTGTTTTGATATCGTTAACGTTGAATATCTTGGAAACGAGGTCTACGTTTACCTGGATCCCAAAGAGGGTGATACGCTGCTGATTCATCGCAGTGAAGCACCCAGCCAGTGGAAAGAGGGCCAGCAGGTTTCGCTTGTACCCAACACTGAGCATGTTCATCTGTTTGATGAAAGCGGTACAGCGCTTAAACTTGCCCAAACCCGCTCAGCCGCTTAACAAGCTGCGTTATACATTACAGCGTGACGAATACGGCCTTGGATGAATGATCCGCACCTTTCTTTATATAAGAGGGTAGTCGACATACCACCAAGGCCGTTATTCTTGTGCGCAACCACCTAATAATTAGCCTGCGTTGTAGTTGTTGTAATACGACGTGACGCACTTAACTTGCTTAGGAAGCACCGTGATTGCTCCTCGCCGAATGACACTAAAGGACCTGGCGTTTGAACTTGGCGTTTCCACTGCGACGATTTCCAACGCCTTTAACCGCCCCGACCAACTCTCCCCCCTGTTAAGAGAGCGGATCCTAAATGAAGCTAAGCGACTGGGTTATAACGGCCCAGACGCCAAAGCCCGGAGCCTGCGTACCGGGCGCTCTAGCATTGTGGCGGTAATTTTGGCGGAAAGCCTGACCTACAGCCTGAACGACGCCGTGGCCAGTGAGTTTCTTTCCGGCGTTGCAGAGGTGCTTGATGCCCACGGGCACACCATGCTACTGCTAGCAGGCCGAGGACATGCCTCTCAGCCCCCTGGCTCAGCCAATATCGCCGATGGCTTTATTGTCTACGGCCTAATGCCCAATAATCAGTTGCTCAGCGAACTGCCCGCTCAGCATCCGCTGGTTTCAGTAGACTTTGATATCGACGGCTGCCCTACAGTGCATATTGATGACCGCGACGCCAGTTATCAGATAGCTCAACATGCTCTTATCCAGCGTCCAAAAAGGCCTGCCATCGTCAACCTGAGGTTAACCAAAGAGCACTGCAATGGTCGCGTGACCCCTGAGCACACTCTGCTACCGGATAGCAGTACCATCAGTCGAGCGCGTTTAGCAGGTTTTCACGCCGCATTAACAGAACACGGCTTTGATACAGAGCAGATACCGCTCTGGAACATTGAAGAAAACGTGTTTGATGTGTGCTCACCGGTAATCACCGAAATATTAGATGTGCCCGCACATCAGCGGCCAGATTTACTGCTATGCATGTCGGATCGTATTGCGCTTACCGCGCTCACGCTGGCAGAGCAGCGCAACATACGAGTGCCGGAAGAGCTAAGAATTACCGGGTTTGATGGCATTGCGGAAGGGCAATACCGGGCGCCACGTTTGACCACAGTGCGCCAGGATAGCGCAGGTAAAGGCAGAGTAGCTGCACAGATGATTCTGGGGCGTTTACCAAAAACCCCGCAACTGCTCAAAACCGAGTTACTACTCGGTGGTACTTGCCCTTGAGGAAATCTTGCCCTTGAGGGAATGAAGTTGAGCCTAACAGGAAATTGTGCCTGAAAAGCAGCGGCGCTCGCTGGCTTTTCAGGCACATCTGAAGCCTGGTACGTTACTTAGCAGTCGCCTGCATCGCCAGCGTAGTATCCAACATACGGTTGGAGAAGCCCCACTCGTTGTCGTACCACGCCATGATTTTTACCAACCGCCCATTTACACGGGTGTGATTGGCATCAAAGGTCGATGAATTAGCATCGTGATTGAAGTCGATAGAGACCAGTGGCTCAGCGTTAACTGCAAGCACCGGTGAGTTCGCTGCCGCCTTCTCGATGATGGCGTTAATCTCTTCTTTGCTGGTCTCACGGCTTGCGGTAAAGGTCAGATCCACCAGAGAGACGTTGATAACCGGCACACGCACCGCTAAACCATCAAACTTACCCGCCAGCTCCGGCAATACCAAGCCAACCGCCGCTGCAGCACCCGTTTTGGTCGGGATCATCGAGTGCGTCGCGCTGCGGGCACGGTAAGGGTCTGAGTGGTAGACATCCGACAGATTCTGGTCATTGGTATAGGCATGAATAGTCGTCATTAGCCCGTTTTCAATACCGACCGCGTCGTTTAACGCTTTTGCCACCGGTGCCAAACAGTTCGTGGTGCAAGACGCGTTAGAAACAACTGTATGCTCTGCGGTCAGTACGTCTTCGTTTACCCCATACACAACGGTTGCATCCGCATCAGGGCTGGGTGCAGAAATAAGCACACGTTTCGCCCCTGCTTCAATGTGCTTGGCAGCCGCCTCACGCTTCGTGAACAGCCCCGTACACTCCATGACCAAATCGATGTTCATTAATGCCCAGGGAAGCTGCGCCGGGTCACGTTCCGATGAAATCGCAATACGATCACCATCAACCGTGATGCTCTCCGCATCGTGCTCTACCTTAAAGGGAAAGTGACCATGCACAGTGTCGTGGCGCAGCAAGTGTGAGTTCAGTGAAGGGTCGCCCAGATCGTTAATCGCAACTACCTGAACACGATCACGGTAACCATTTTCATACAGTGCACGCAGCACATTGCGGCCAATTCGACCAAATCCGTTAATAGCTACTCTTATTGTCATGGCGGCACCTCAATTAGGCAGTGAGCTTAGATGGCGTTTTGAGAAAAAATTACTAAAAGTACGTATTTAATACCCTTGATGGCTTTCCCGAGCTGTAAAAAACACTCCAAATGATTAACAGCCACCCAATATGTAGTAAAATTACTATATAAAGACTATCGTAGTCCAATACTAAATCGCTGCCAATCGATGGCGCGGCCTTACGCGAAAACGCTTTCTACAGGAGCAACAGCCATGACGACCTCAACACTCCCCACCCCTCTTCGTCGCACAAAAATTGTCGCGACACTTGGACCCGCCAGCGACCGCCCTGGGGTGTTGGAAGCCATGTTGAAAGCGGGTGTTGATGTGGTACGGCTAAATTTCTCCCATGGCGCAGCAGATGACCATCGCCGACGCCTTAACGATGTCCGTGAGATCGCCCAGCGCCTTAACCGCAGCGTGGCCGCGCTGGGGGACCTGCAAGGCCCAAAAATTCGTATTGCACGCTTTGCCGAAGGCTCCGTTCATCTGAAAGTTGGCCAAGACTTCGTGCTAGACATGGATCTAGATGCCAACAGCGGAAACGCCGAGCGCGTCGGCTGCGACTACAAAACGTTAATTGATGACGTCGTACCCGGTGATCGCCTACTGCTGGACGATGGCCGCGTAGTACTCGATGTCACCTCAATTATTGGGCAAGAAGTTCACACTCGAGTTCACGTAGGTGGCAAGCTTTCGAACAACAAGGGCATCAACAAGCAGGGAGGCGGCCTGTCTGCCCCAGCGCTAACGGAAAAAGACAAACAAGACTTAAAGACCGCAATTGAAATTGGTGTTGATTACCTCGCGGTATCCTTTCCCCGTAGCGCAGCGGATATGCAGGAAGCCCGTGCGCTGCTCGGCGAAGCTGGTAAAGAGATTGGCCTAGTCGCCAAGATAGAACGCGCCGAGGCAGTGGCCAACGATGAAACCCTGGATGCCATTATTGAAGCCTCGGAAGCGGTAATGGTAGCCCGCGGTGACCTAGGCGTAGAAATTGGCGATGAAGCACTCATTGGCACCCAAAAGCGTATTATCAAGCATGCCCGAACGCTAAACCGGGCCGTGATTACCGCTACACAAATGATGGAATCAATGATTGAGTCGCCACTGCCAACTCGCGCTGAAGTATTCGACGTGGCTAACGCAGTCCTCGATGCCACCGACGCAGTTATGCTTTCCGCGGAAACCGCTGCTGGCGACTATCCCGTTGAAACTATCGAGGCAATGGACCGCGTGTGTTTGGGCGCCGAACGCGAGCGCGTTGCCCAGGCCTCCGGCCACCGCATTCACGAGGGCTTTGAGCGTATTGATGAAACCATAGCGCTGTCTGCTATGTATGCTGCCAACCACTTAACCGGCGTACGTGCAATTGCCTGCATGACCTCCACTGGCTACACACCGCTTATCGCCTCGCGCATTCGTTCCGGCCTACCCATTATTGGCCTGGCCCATAGCCCTATTGCTCAACGCCGCATGGCCTTGTATCGAGGGGTCGTATCGATCCCCTTCGACACTACTCATTTGGATGCCGCCGAGGTAAACAAGGCAGCCATCCAATTGCTGAAAAAGCATGGATTGGCACGTTCGGGTGAGCATGTCATTCTTACCCGCGGCGATCATATGAATGCCCACGGTGGCACCAACACCATGAAAGTACTGGCCGTTGATGCAGAGTAACTATAACCACTAAAAATAAACGCAACCATCCCGGAGAGCCATGCTATGACCGACGCCCTGCCACCCCGCCAAGTTGTGCGCACACTGGAAGCACGAAAACGCATCGCACTCATTGCCCACGATGGTAAGAAAACCGAAATGCTGGAATGGGCGACGCGCTGGCAGCATACGCTTGGCCAGCACACGCTAATCGGAACGGGCACTACCTCCGGCCGGCTGAAGAGTGCCTTAGGACTGGAAGTTGAAGGGCTGATGAGCGGGCCACTGGGCGGCGACCAGCAGATAGGTGCGCGCATTGCCGAACAGCAGCTGGATGTGCTGATTTTCTTCTGGGACCCATTCGCACCGCAGCCCCACGACCCTGATGTTAAAGCGCTGCTACGCCTGGCCGCACTATGGAACGTGCCGGTAGCATGCAACGCTGCCAGCGCCGACTTCCTCTTATCTTCGCCCTACCTTAGCGAACGCTATGAGATGGCAATTCCGGATGCCAATGCCTGGGCACAGGCCCGCTCTGTTTAACTGCACGATGCACAACGCTAGATACACAGGGCTAGATGCACAAGGCTATGCACCGCGCGACTCACAGGGCTATTCACTGGGCGATGCAAGCACCGCCTGAACCGAGCATCTGTTCATCCAGTACTTGCTCAGCCAACACTTAGCTGACTGAGCCAGTACTTATCGAGTACGCAGGTGGCGTGCCACCACCTGCTGCCCGCACTGATAATCGCCGTTCATCGCTGCCATCGCGCAACTTAAGGTTAGCTCGGCAATGCGATCGTAATCCTGTAACGCTGAGTTCACAGGTTGAGGCAGGAAATCCAATAGCCGATGGTCGCCAAAGGTGGCGAGCCGAATATTCTCCGGCAATCCTCCTCGCTCTAAAAACACATCAAACACACCTTCCAGTAGGACATAAGACGCAGTAACCAGCGCATCAGCCCCACCCTCTTCATCCAGCAACTGCGCTGCAAGGCGTGAGCCCTCGCTGCGCTCATAGTGCGTACCGCTTAGCAAAATCGGCTCGATATGAGTGTCCTGTAGCGCTGCCTGAAAGCCCGCCCGCCGCTCGCGACTGATCGATAGGGTTGGCATCGCCTCTAACCATGCGACTCGCCGCGTATCGCCCGTAATGACCGAGCGTGTTAGTGCATAAGCCGCTTCTTGATCGTTACTTACTACACTGGCAAAGCGCTTCGGAGCAAGCCCCCGGTCCATCCCCACGACACACCAACCTTCATCCACCAGGTCAGAATAAAAGGAGTCGTCTTCTGCTAGACAGCTGGCGGTAATTAATACCTCACAACGTTGGGCGCGCAGCGCCAGCGCCAAGGTCCGCTCGCTCTCTGCACAATCATCTGAGCTGACCACCAGCAGTTGATAGCCACGCTCCCGCGCACCGCGCTCTAAACGTTTGGCCAATCGTGCATAACTGATATTTTCCAAGTCAGGCACGATCAAACCAATCAGCCGGCTAGCTCCACGGCGTAATGCCGCTGCCTGCGGGTCAATGTGGTAGCGGTGCTGACGCACCACGGCCATCACCTTCTCAATGGTAGCCGTACTGATCCTACGCTGCTCGGCTTGGCCATTAATTACATAGCTCGCCGTCGTGCGCGATACGCCCGCAAGCCGGGCAATGTCGGCAAGTGTCATGCAATTCTCCCTCTGGTTGCCGGTGTAGTTTATCAGCCGTTTCACTCTACTCAGACTAAAGTCTAGAAAGACAACCCTTGTGTCTAAAAGTGAATCGATTCAGCATAGCCAACTAACCACAGATGACACGATTCATCCAGCTAAGCTCAACGCTCTACGACTAACGTTTTATGCACTAGCCTATTGCTACCCATTGCAGACGTTATCGTTACCTTACAGCGTTTAAAGGAGAACCCTATGTTAACTCTCGGCCCAGATGACATCTTGCTCGACCGCCATGCGGGCGACTGGCAAGCTGCACTCGACATTGCCGCCAAGGCGCTAGCGGATGCTGGCTTAGTTGAGGCCGAGTATCGCGATGGCCTTCACGCCCGCGAGGCGCAGTCATCCACCTACCTCGGTAACGCCATTGCGATCCCCCACGGCACGCAGGAGAGCCGTCAGCACGTAAAACACACCGGCGTCCGAGTACTACAGTTTCCTAAGGGCGTCCAATGGCACGATGGTCAAACAGTTCACGTACTGGTTACCATTGCTGCGCAAAACGACGAACACCTGGATATTTTACGCCAACTTACCCATGTGCTAGATCGAGAGGGTGTTGCCACTGAGCTAGCCCACGCCAGCTCAGCTGCGGAAGTTGCGCGACTGCTCTCCAAACCTCCGTTAACAGCGCGACTGGATGCCGATACCTTATGCATTAACTTCCCTGCCCGTGATCCTCAAGAGCTAGCCCTGGCAGCATCAGCGCGCCTACGCCAAAGCGGCTGTGTCGATAATGCGTTTATCAGCGCAATTGCTGGCACCCAACCCCAGTGGCTAGGCAAAGGCCTATGGCTCACCAGCTATGCACGGGGCGTCACTCAACCAGCCTTAGGTGTTGCCACCCCAGCTGACACCAGCCTAGAGCACAGTGGCCACCCTGTGCATGCGCTATTCTGCCTAGCCGCCAGCGGTGATGCCCACCGCCCTCTGCTTGAGCAAATAATAGCAGTGCTGGATAACGGAGAAAGCGAAAGCCTAGTAGGCAAAAGCAGTGCTCAGCTGTTGGCCATCTTAGCGGGTGAGACTAGTAATACTCAGACTCGCCGAGTGCGAGTACTGAACCCACATGGTTTACACGCACGACCGGCAAAACAACTAGTGCAGACTGCCCGAGCTCAACCCATGCCGGTCAATGTACGCTTGGAAGAAGGCAGCGCTACCAATGTTTCTGCTGCCAGTCTGACCAAAGTGATAGGCTTAGGCGCACGGCGCGGCCAGTGGCTGGTGTTTTCTGCCGAAGGTGAGCAGGCAAGCGCTGCACTAGAAGCGGTTGCTGCCGCAGTGGAAGACGGCTTAGGCGAAAAAGTAACGCCGTTTGACGGCGGCTTTGACACTATCGGTTTTGACACCAGCGCCGCTGCTAATACAAGCAAACCAGCTATCGAGCCGTTAGCTGCAGATACGCCACACACCGGGGTTGCTGCCTCGCCTGGCTTGGCCATTGCGCCAGTCTTCGTGATTCGTCCACTTCAGTTCGACTACCTCGAGCATGCCAGCGACCCCGAACATGAAATTAGTCGCTTGAAAGTAGCCCTCAAAGAGGGGGCAGCTCAGTTACAAACGCTAGTACACAACGCGCCAGGTGGCGAAGTAGCTGACATTCTCTCGATGCACGAGGAGATGCTTGACGACCCCGAGCTACACCATGCTGCCATTGATGCTATTCGGGAAGGTCGTTCGGCGGAGGCTGGCTGGTGGGATGCTATTGAGACTGCCGCCCATGCCCAGGAAATGCTCGCCGACCGATTGTTGGCAGAGCGCGCCGCCGACCTGCGTGATGTCGGTCGCCGCGTACTGGGCGTACTGTGCGATGTGCAACTACCCGAGCCGCCCGACCACCCCTATATTCTGGTGATGGACGATATTGGCCCTTCCGATGTTGCCCGCCTGGACACCTCCCGGGTGCGCGGCCTACTTACTGTACGCGGCGGTGCCACCGCTCACAGTGCCATTCTGGCCCGCGCCTTAGGCATTCCTGCCGTAGTGGGTGCAGGAGAAGCAGTAATGGCACTGCACAACGGTAGTATGATGGTTTTGGATGGTGAGCGTGGCCGTATAACACCTCAGCCTTCCGAAGAGCGCCTGCAACGGGCCGAACAACAGCTACTCGAGCAGCAGCAGCGTGAAGCAGATGCTTGGGAGCTGCGCTTTGAACAGGCCCAAACCCGCGATGGTCATCGAGTCGAAGTAGCAGCCAACTTAGGTAACACAGCCCATGCTGCCGATGCTGTAGAACGAGGTGCTGAAGGCGTTGGTTTGCTGCGTACTGAATTCCTGTTTATGGCCTACTCCAGCGCGCCAGACTTAGCGACCCAAATAGCCGAGTACCGCGAAGCCACCGATGCCCTTGATGGTCGCCCACTGGTTGCTCGCACCCTAGATGTCGGTGGCGATAAACCGCTGCCCTACTGGCCCGTGCCGCAGGAAGACAACCCCTTCCTAGGTCTGCGTGGCATTCGCTTAGCACTGACCCAGCCTGATGTGCTGGAAACCCAGTTGCGGGCTTTATTAATGGCCGCTGTCAATAGGCCCTTACGCATTATGCTGCCAATGGTTAAAGACGTGGCCGAATTCCGCGCCGCCAAAACCATTTACGACCGCTTGCTTAGTGAAATACCATCACACGAGCGTGCTACCGATGTACAACTGGGTGTAATGATCGAAGTCCCCTCCAGTGCGCTATTAGCCCCCACATTGGCTAAAGAAGTGGACTTCTTCTCAATTGGTACCAACGATCTAACCCAGTACACACTGGCGATTGACCGAGGTCACCCGGAGCTTTCCGCCCAGGCCGACGGCCTTCATCCCGCGGTGCTGCGCTTAATTCAAATGACGGTTGATGCCGCCCACGCCCAAGGCAAATGGGTAGGCGTATGCGGCGAGCTAGCCTCGGATGCCATGGCCGTGCCAGTACTGGTAGGCCTGGGCGTGGATGAGCTTTCTGTCAGTGCACGACAAATCCCGCTGGTCAAAGCCCGGCTACGTGAGTTTGACCTTGCCGATGCCAAAGCCTGCGCCGAGTTAGCACTGAGCAAAGCCACCAGCGATGAGGTGCGTGACGCCTTGGAGGCCCGCTAATGGCCAGGGTAGTTTGCATTACGCTCAACCCAGCGCTGGATTTAGCTTTCAACCTTGAAACGCTAACGCTTGGGCACGTAAACCGTCCTGACAGCGCCCACTTAGAAGCCGCTGGCAAGGGCGTTAACGTGGCGAGGGTGCTGGCAAGTCTAGGTCACGAAGTAACCGTTAGCGGTTTCTTAGGCAGTGAGAATGATGCCCCCTTTGCACTTGCTTTTCGGCAACTGGGTTTGACCGACGCTTTTGTGCGCGTACCCGGCAGCACCCGCATCAACGCCAAACTGGCCGAGAAAAGCGGCCGGGTCACAGACATAAACAGCCCCGGCATGCCCATTACGCCTGCTCACATCACTGCCCTGCGGGATACGCTGAATGGCATGTTCCAACATACCCCCGCACCTCAAGCGGTGGTAGTAGCAGGCAGCCTCCCACCAGGTATTGATCAGCACCTCTTTGCTGAACTGTTAGCCACACTAAAAGGCTATGGTGTGCCGCTATGGATAGACACCAGTGGCCCCGCACTGCTGACCGCCATTGCCGCTCAGCCTGCCGCCGTAAAACCTAACGAAATGGAACTCGCCGAATGGGCAGGTAGCAAGCTCGATTCTGACCAGAAACGCCAAGCAGCCGCCGAACAACTGTACGCCAGCGGTATCGAGCACGCGCTGATTTCTGCTGGAGCAGAGGGCGTTTTATGGGTAAGCCAGCAAGGCATTTGGCACTCCATTCCACCCAGTGTTACCGCTACGAATACCGTTTGTGCAGGCGATACCTTTGTTGCTGGCATGCTTCACGGACTGCTCAGCGGATTCCTCCCGCAAGACACCCTTCGCTTCGCTACGGCACTTTCTGCTGAAGCGGTTCGCCATGTTGGCGTGGGCACCCCTCATGCCGATGATTTTGACTCACTCCAACAACATACCCGGGTACGGCGTCTTGATGACACCATCACCGAGGGAGCCACGCTATGAATATTATTCTGATTACCGCCTGCCCCAGCGGCATGGCGACCACCTTCCTAGCCGCCAAGCGCCTTGAACAGGCCGCCACCCGGATGGGCTGGGGCGTGCATGTTGAAATGCATGGTGAAATTGCTCCCCTACAAGCTGCCTCCGCAGAGCAAATCGCCAACGCTGATTTAATTGTGGTTGCCGCCGACCACGTGCCTGCCCCAGAACGCTTCGAGGGCAAACGCCTCTTCCGAGCGCCAATTGCCAGTGCCCTCCCCGACCCGAGCACCTTTCTTGCCCAAGCCAAACGTGAAGCGCCTATTTTCAGCGCCCCTGCTGCTTCACCCACGCCGCTTACTACAGATACCTCAGGCGGCAAAAAAATCGTTGCTGTCACCGCCTGCCCAACCGGCGTAGCCCATACCTTTATGGCCGCAGAAGCGCTAGCCGAAGCGGGCAAAGCCATGGGGCACAATATTCGTGTAGAAACCCAGGGCTCAGTAGGCGCGCAGAATCACCTAACCGAAGAAGAAATTGCCCAGGCTGACATAGTGTTGCTGGCCTGTGATATCGAGGTTGACCCATCACGCTTTGCAGGCAAACGCATCTACCGCACGTCTACCAGCAATGCACTTAAAAAACCTCGCCCTACTATTGAAGCGGCCCTAGAAAATGCTGCGCTGGAGAGTAGCGGTTCAGCAACTACAACCAGTGACAATAAAAGTATTAAAGAGAAAGGTGTTTATAAACACCTCCTGACCGGTGTTTCATTCATGCTGCCAATGGTGGTGGCAGGCGGTTTATTGATTGCACTCTCTTTTATGTTTGGCATTGAGGCCTTTGAACAGGAAGGCACCTTAGCCGCAGCGCTCATGCAAATTGGCGGAGGCACTGCCTTTGCACTAATGATTCCGGTGCTAGCTGGTTATATCGCTTACTCCATCGCCGACCGGCCAGGCATCGCCCCAGGTATGATTGGCGGCATGCTCGCAGCGAATATTGAAGCAGGTTTTATCGGTGGGATTCTGGCGGGCTTCTTGGCCGGTTATGTGGCACTGGCAGTTACCCGCTACGTTAAGCTGCCCTCAAGTGTTGAGTCGCTCAAGCCAATACTGATTATTCCGTTTGTTGCGAGCTTGGTCACTGGCCTAATCATGATCTATGTGATTGGTGAACCAGTTGCCGCCATCATGGCAGCCTTAACCAACTTCCTGGCCGCCATGGACTCCACCAATGCCGTTCTGCTGGGCATTCTGCTGGGCGCGATGATGTGTTTCGACCTAGGTGGGCCGGTTAATAAAGCCGCTTATACCTTTGGCGTAGGTTTATTGGCATCGCAAACCTACGCCCCAATGGCCGCTATTATGGCAGCGGGCATGGTGCCTGCCATTGGCATGGGCATTGCTAGCTTTGTAGCGCGTAACAAGTTCTCAGCGCCAGAGCGCGAAGCGGGCAAAGCGTCATTTGTGCTTGGCCTGTGCTTTATCAGCGAAGGGGCAATTCCCTTTGCCGCTAAAGACCCGCTGCGTGTAATTCCAGCCTGTATCGCAGGTGGCGCATTAACTGGCGCACTTTCTATGCTTATCGGTGCCCAGTTAATGGCGCCTCACGGTGGTATCTTTGTACTACTAATTCCCAATGCCATTACCCCTGCACTGCTCTACCTTGGCGCGATAGTAGCTGGCTCACTGGTGACCGGGTTAGGCTATGCCTTTATCAAGCGCGGAGCTGCTCAAGTAGCGGTTGCCAGTTAACTGCTGGCAAATAACGCTGGGTAGGCTAGGCAAATGCCTACCCAGCACCTCTTCTGCAAATGGGCCTCAGCTCACGGCACTTTTACCAGCTACCTTACATCGCTCTTTTCACTGTTTTATTACTTATTTTTTTGTATAAATTTCTTATTGCCTGCCTCAAACGAAGCTTTATGTAGTATTTTTACATAAATAGAATGAGGCATGGGCTAGCGAACCGCCCTCGTCACTTAATAATGATCGAAAACAACAGGACCGCCTTCTATGTTTCAACTCACCCGCAGCGTTACCTGGCAGGCACTCGAACGCCTACGTGACAAAACCGCCAACGACCGCATTCGTGATTACTTCACCAATGACCCGCAGCGCTTTGAAAAAATGAGCCTGCGGGTGGGCGGTCTGTTCTTGGATTACTCCAAGCACCATGTCTCTGATGAGGTGCTCTCCAAACTGCTGGAGCTAGCCGACCACTCAGCCCTGGTACAACGCCGTGCGCAGATGTTCTCTGGCGATATTATTAATGTCACCGAAAACCGCCCGGTACTGCACACCGCTCTTCGTAACTTAAGCGATGAACCAGTACATGTAGACGGCAATGATGTGATGCCGGAAATTAATCGTACCCGTGAGCAGATCAAGCAGTTTTCGGAAGCAGTAAGAAGCGGTGAATGGAAAGGCTACAACGGCCAGCGCATTAAAGATGTGGTCAACATTGGCATCGGCGGCTCTGACCTTGGCCCTAATATGGCGGTGCGTGCGCTGCTTAAGTACCGCCACCCGGAGCTGCACTTCCACTTCGTTTCCAACGTGGACGGCACCCATATTCAGAAGGTGCTTTCACGGCTTGACCCAGCCACCACGCTGTTTATCGTCTCCACCAAGACCTTCTCTACCCAGGAGACACTGCTCAACGCCAAAACCGCGCGGCGCTGGTTCCTGGAGAACGCTGGCGAAGACGCTGACGTGGGCGCGCATTTTATTGCCGCTTCCACCAACCGCAAAGCAGCAATGGATTTTGGCATTCGCGAAGAGAACGTATTCGAATTCTGGGCCTGGGTGGGCGGTCGCTACTCTATGTGGTCGTCTATCGGTCTACCGATCGCACTGTCGATTGGCTTTGATGGCTTTATCGAGCTGCTTGAAGGCGCCCATGAGATGGACCGCCACTTTATCGAAGCGCCCTTCTCACAAAACATGCCAGTGCTGATGGCACTGATCGGCATTTGGTATATCAACTTTATCGGCGCTGAAACCCAGGCCATCGTGCCCTACGACCAAGCACTTAACCAACTGCCCTCCTTCCTGCAGCAGCTGGATATGGAGTCTAACGGTAAATCGGTGGATATCTTCGGCCATCCGGTGAATTACAAAACCGGCCCGATAGTATGGGGGCAAACCGGTTCCAACGGTCAGCACGCCTTCTTTCAGCTACTGCACCAGGGCACCCGCTATGTACCGATTGACTTTATCGCCTCGCTGAAACCCGAGCCCGGCGTGGAAGATCACCATTTCGCCTTGCTCACCAACATGCTTGCCCAGGCCAACGCCTTTATGGAAGGCAGCCAAGGAGACAGTAAAGAACTTAGCCAGCATGACCCCTACAGCTGCCCTGGCAACCGCCCTTCCAGCACGCTACTACTGGACGAGCTAACACCAAAAAATCTAGGCGCGCTGATTGCCCTCTACGAGCACAAGGTGTTTGTGCAGGGCGTCATTTGGAACATCAACTCGTTTGATCAGTGGGGTGTGCAGCTTGGCAAACGCATTGCCGGTGAAATCAGCGAGCGCATCGACACCAATGCCGCTGACTTCGACGCCTCCACCCAAGGCTTGTTGGAATTGGTGCGCGCGCATTTTCCCAGTGACGGCAACGCAAAGCAAAGCGCGCCAGCCAGTGCTGACAAAAAGCCAGCCAGGAAAAAGCGTTAAGCGGAGAGTTTGGTAAACATTAGATAAACAAACGCCTTGGCTGAAATGAACTGTACCCCGAAAGTTGGACACCCAATCCAACCTTCGGGGTGTTTATCTGATACAAATATCGGCCCTGGTTGAAAGTAATCATAAGCCCCAAGCCATCTAGATTAATCCGGCGCAAATTGCTCAAAAACCTGCTTTCCGGTCATTTTCTCTGTTTGGTTGTTAAGCTCGTAATAATCAGGCTTCTCATCAATGAATATTTCGCTGGCAAGTTGGAATGCCTGATCCTGGAACAGGCCTGCTGGGAGAATATATTCATTGCTAGGTAGTAGATGATAAAAGAGATGAGTACCACAGGTTGCACAGAACCCGCGCTCCGCCCACTCAGATGATCGGTAAGCGACTGGCTCAGCGCCAGAGAACTGCACTGGATCACCGCAGTGCACGGCGAACATGGGCCCACCCGACCAACGCCGACATAGTGAGCAATGACAAATACTGACGTGCTCATGATCTGGAGCAGTCACCTGAATGGAACCGCAAAGGCACGTGCCTTTCATCACAACCTCCTTTAACCGTTAGCCCCCATTATAGAAGCCATCGTCGTGTCGACGAGATTAAGGGGATATCAGTTCATTGAACAATATTCTGTTAGAAAACGGATCTACCACTTCGAATACTCTGTCACCCCACGGGGCTATCGTTATTTCCGGGCGGCTAAATTTGTAATCCCGGGATAACACCTCGCGGTACAAACCTTCAAGATCATCAGTATTCACAAACGTTTTAGCGCCGGGAGAACAGTCTCCAGAATGCTCACTGAGATGAAAAACAAGATCACCTCTAGATACCTGCATATAGACAGGAAAGCCTGCCTCAAAGCGATGTTCCCAATCAAGCGACATACCCAAGAACTCAAGATAGAACGCCTTGGCTTTAGATTCATCAAAAATTCGGATAACCGGAATGACTTGAAACTGCATTTGCGCGCTCCTCTTAAAGCAAAACTGCTGTCGCATGATCCGCAAACCTTGCCTTCAGCAACTCCTCAGCGATTGCTTTGGCTTTTACGGCAGCTTTTAAGTCCCCCATCACGTGTGCCTGAACAGTTGCCCCTTCTTTTAAAGTGGCTACCGCTTCGGATAACGTAACCACCGTTTTTTCATCAGAGAATATTTGTGAAATATACCCGCTTATCAAGCCAAGCATGGATCTTTTATGGCTAGCGCACTGCTGATGCACGGGATGATTTAAGTCACTGAATTCAGCACTGACATTAATGAAATAACACCCATGGAAAGGATGAATCAGCTTTTCTCTCTCATTAAACCAATCATCCAACGCATCGAACAAAGCCAAAATCGCGCTTTGCCCATCAGGTGCAAGCTGTGTACGCCCTTCGATCCAGGAAGAAAACTGTCGATCACGATACTCAACCGTTGCAGCGACCAGTGCTTCTTTGCTGGGAAAATGATTGTATAGCGTTTTCTTCGCCACACCTGATTCAGCAATAACGCGGTTGATGCCAATCGCATGCACCCCATAGCGATAAAATAGCCCAAAGGCGACCGAGACTAACTGCTCTCTCCTCTCCATGGCTAAAACCTCACGTTGATGTTATGAGCAACATATTGACGCCAGGAGACCGATCTGTCTACCATAGTCAATGTAGACAGATCGGTCTCCTTCGTTTTTATGCTAAATATGAGGTTACTTCTTGCATGAAGATTATGCTGTTTTTACCTACCCAACAAAAAACGGCTCTACTAGCAGGTATCGGTGCTACCGGCTGCATAACAGTGCTTAGCCTTCTAAGTTCACACAGCCATGCGCTGTGGCTAATGGCACCATTTGGCGCAACAATGGTGATACTGTTTGGATTGCCCGCAAGCCCATTAGCCCAACCACGTAATATTGTGGCAGGCCACTTAATAACGGCGGCTTTGGGTCTTGCTATAGCTCATCTATTGGGGGTGCACGAATGGACGCTAGGTCTGGCGGTTGGCTTATCAATAGCGGCTATGATGCTTACCAATACGGCCCACCCTCCTGCTGGTGCTAACCCCTTACTGATTATGCTGGCGGGTGAGAACTGGCACTTTATACTCACTCCTGTAGCATCTGGTGCCATTCTGATTGTGGGTTTTGGATACGTGTATCATCGATTTATTTCAGGGCAACAGTATCCCAAACAATGGTTTTAGTAGAAGAAGATGCTAGCTACACAGCACCGATGCTCTGGTCAAAAGGGTCCATTTGCTCGTGGCATGCTTGGCAGTGTTTGTGAGTGCTTTTATTGAGCACTCACAACTCCCCCCCTGAACACCTTATCTTCTTGTATAGTTTACCCATAAAATTGGCTCCCACTATCAAGCCCACACCAAGTGCAATAACGGCTAGAGGGCCATAGGCAATACTACCTGACCAGATCCACTGGCTAATTGCTATGCCAATATGTTGTAGCGTGAGATAAACACCTATCAGAAAACTACCAGCACGTACTAAACCTAACTCGGTCAGCGGTAGCTTGACCTCTGCCTTATCCGTTGGGTGAACTTTATTAGCCAACGGTTTTGCCACAAACCAAAGTACGACTCCGACAATAATAGGCATGGCAATCATTGCTATCAGGGTAACCATCCATTCGTCATATGATGACGTTGAGCCAGGGCCAAACAGCATCGGAGCTAGGGCAAGTAGAGGCTTAAGAGCAATATACAGCGCTAAAACTCGGATTAAGATGATAGAGAAAGCTTTCATAGGATATGGACATGCCCCCTGTGGTTTACGTCAACATAATAGCCATATTATGAATATCGTCAGCTGACGACATTGCCCCAGCTATTTACTACCTTTATTTCACTTAAAAGTAGCCTCTCTCGTCAAGTGAGCCTCTTCCAAATAGCTTTCTTACCGCCCTTCTAGGCGTTTTTTTTATTGGCTAGGAGCCTACCTATCCCTGCTCTTAATTAGACCATAGGGACAGATAAAAACGGGTTTCGGCACCAAATCCATATAACTCCCACTTAGTCCAACGGATAATGACCCGATCAATAATCTGTCATTTACCACGCTCAATAGCAAAAGTCCGTTTTTCCAAAATCGAAATACGAGCCAGCAATAAAAGGCAGTAATATTGCAATACATTAAAAAGAAAGATACACAAGGGGGCAAGATCGTGAGTGTTAAGTTCGTTGTGGGAAGTAAGTTTTGGAATCCAGAAGTCAATGACGTCTATACTTCTATAGACACGTTTAGAACCATTATTGAGAATCACCCTTACGCTGTTGACAACATATATGTGCCCGGACAAGGGCTAAGCGAAAGCGAACGGCAGGATGTAATCGATACTGTCCGAGTACCCGCTATAAAAAAATATTTTCTTAATAATGGAAAGTTATTAAATAGTGATAAAACTCATAAGTGCAACGACTACAATATTCTTATTTCGGAGCTCTCAACTATCACGCACGGAAAATACCGGTCGTGTTTGTACCTCCACCAAGACAACGAACTTCTTCTGGATCACTTCGATGGCTCGCATATACCCGGCATGGTGTTACTTGAGGCTACCCGACAACTTGCAATAGCCACTTGGTCTCAATTTGAGCAGCGTGATACTTCCGGGATGGCAATGGTGATCAATGATATTCACTGTCACTTCCATGACTTTGCATTTCCGTTCTGCATCAATATTGACATCTCGATTGATCGAGTAGAGAAAGACAACAACTACCGCTTAAATGTGGAGTTTATCCAGAATGGCAATATGTTCTCGAACTCTTATGGCACATTCCGTGTAATCGAAAACAAAAAGCTGCGAAAACTCGAGCGTATCTATTCAAAGAAAATCCTCAATAATCACAAACGCTACCTAGAGCAAGACCTAGAGGAAACTGTGGCATGAAGCAGGTTCTGATTGTAGGTGCAGGACCTGTTGGCCTAACGCTGGGCACCTTACTATGTCAGTACGGTGTAGAGTGCGTCGTTATGGAAAAGGGGAAATCGCGCTTATCAGCGTCTAAGGCCTTTAGTCTCCATGCAAGAACAGTAGAAATGTTAAAGCTACTTAACGCCGATATAGGCGTAGATGCGAAAGCGGTTAAGGTCGAAGAAATGCGGCTTTACTCACGACATAACTTGCTTAGCAAAATGCGTTTTGGGAAATCTAGCAACACCGAATGTCGTGCGATACACAGCTACCCCCAGAATCTTCTGGAATCGGAGCTGGAAACTGCTTTCTGCAGCCATGGAGGATTGATCGAAAAAGGCACGAAGGTGTTCCAAATCGATCACCAGCCTCACGGCTACCTAGTGCACTACAAATACCAAGACGAAGTTAAGAGCCAATGTTTCGATTATGTTGTTGGCTGCGACGGGGCTAACAGTATTGTCAGGCAGTTGGTCAATATCAACTCCTTAGGGTGCGCTTATAGCGAGAACTTCCTGGTAGCGGACTGCAAAATAGAAAGCATGTCCCATAGTTTCGATTATCAAAAACATGGCCATACATTCTTGTCTTCTAAAGGCTATGCCATGTTGTTCCCCATTGGCCAAGACTACACCCGGATAGTGATCGATACCGATAGGCAGTACATAGGTGAGTCTGAGTCGGAAAACCTCGCCTATTTGAACAGTGAGCTTGAGGCGCGTGGCTTTTCGGCGCATATCGACAACGTCAAATGGATCTCAGTGGCTAATGTGCGCTCTTCGCTGGTATCCAAGTACAGCGTCGACAATATCATTCTGGCGGGCGATGCTTGCCACATCCACAGCCCGGTGGGTGGGCAAGGTCTCAATACGGGGATTCAGGATGCGTTTAATTTAGCGTGGCGGTTGGCATTTCTAATCAAGAGTCAAGGTAGTTCAGCGCTACTTCGCGACTACGAGTACGAGCGACGTGCTGTCGCTAAGCGTGTTCTTAAAATGACAAACAGTATGCACAACATGTTCGTTACAAAGAGTAAAGCGCGGGCATTTGTCCGCGATTTTATCATTCGAAAAGTCCAGGCCAGGACATCGGTTAACAATAAACGGATAGAGCAACTCTCGGGCTATGCCATTGCCTATCAGCCCCCAAAAAATCTTAGCAACGGTATTAAATACGCGGGCAAACGGATTGGAAATATCAGCTTTTGCACCGGTCCCCGCACGCAAAACCTATACAACGCGCTGCGGGAAGGAAAATTTGTTTTGGTGATGCCAGGAACGAAAGAACTCGACAAGACCGCTATCGAAAAGAGCCTTGGCCACCTATCGAATTGGGTCAAGGTGCTTATTGCGAGTGATTTCTACGAAAAACTCTCTCTCTACACAGGGCCCCAGAAAGCATCGACACCTGGATTCAGTAATTATCTTCTGGTAAGGCCCGACGCCTATATTGCAGGGATGGTGACAAACCACAGTGACCTCAAACAGTCCCTCGAGACCATGCTTACGCAGTACAACATGGAGGTAAGAGCATGAGTTTCAGAGATAGCTACGCCAGTGCGATAACCGGGCACCCCATTAAGGTCATCATTTCAATGATCATCATCACGCTGATTATTGGCTCTGGTTTGGGCGATCTTACCGTGAGGACTAATCAAGACGGGGATCTTCCAAAATCCGACCCCATGGTGCAGACCAAGGACCGCATTGATGGTGTGTTCGGCGATAAAACAGAGATCATGATAGGCATACAGAGTGACACGATTTTCAGGCCGTCGACGCTACAGAAGGTTGCTGATATCTCCAATGACCTGCGCCACGTCAGTTATGTAGTGCCTGATCAAATACGCAGTCTCTCCACGGTGAACAATGTGGTACCCAATGAATGGGGACTGCAAGTCGGCGAGTTCATGAAATCAGTTCCCAAAACAGCCGAGGAGGCGGAAACCCTAAACCAAGCGGTGCGTGACAACAAGCTAGTCCAAGGCCGCTTAGTCTCCGAGTCGGGAGATTTTACCGTCATCAGCGCTAAAGTCGAGGAAGGCTACGACCAAGCAACGCTGTACAACGCCATTTATGAAATCGTGGAACAGTACGAGGGCCCAGAGAGGTTTTATGTAACCGGCGAGCCTATATTCACTCAAGAAATCGACGGCGGCATTCAGAAAGATACAGCCGTACTTATTCCTCTCGCACTGTTACTGATCATGGCGGGTCTGCTGATTTGCTTCCGAAGTGTGACCGGCGTACTACTACCGATGTTGGCGGTGGTATTAAGTATCGTCTGGGCCATGGGCATGATGGGTCACTTGTCACTTCCGCAAACAGCGGTTTCGTCAGCACTCCCTCTTCTGCTGGTTACTATTGCCAGCTCCTACACTATACATTTGCTGATATATCACAATAACGAGCGTTCCGGTGATGATAGAACACGATCCGCGCTCTCGAGGATAATGCCTTCTCTCATTATGGTAGGCGTCACTTCGGCACTTGGGGCTTTCTCCCTTTACGTATTCGAAATATTGATGATTAGAGAGTTTGCCATTGCCGCAACTATCGGCGTCTTCTCTGCATTGATTATTAACCTCACCATCATTCCAGCCATTCTGCAAATTATTAGTCGACGGAAAAAGCCCTCGCAAGATAGCGGTCCTTCCAAGCCGACCTGGTTGGACCGGCGGTTGATCGCAGTCAGCATGTACTCATTCAAAAACAGCAAAAAGGTTGTTTTGGTCTATCTAGGCATCTTGGTCATTGCTTTTATTGGCGTGAGCAAGGTGAAAACGGGGCTGGACTTTCTTAACCTGTTTGAAGCAGACAATCAGGCAAAAGTGGCTTTCAACGTTTTTAACGAAAAAATCGGCGGAGCCCGATTTATCAATGTGATGGTAGAAGGCGATGAGCAGGGTGCCGTTCAGCGTGCAGAAACACTACGGCAGATGCGCGAATTCCAGAACTATATGGAACGTCAACCGGGAGTAGGCTACACCAACTCGATTGCCGATGTTCTTGAGCAAATTGCCGAGTCTGTCGAGGGTGAACGAGGGGCAGAAGTCGTCATCGACAATGACAAGCAAGTGGCAGAATACTTGATGCTCTACGAAATGTCGGGAAGCCCGGGGGATTTCTCTGATCTGGTCGATTATGACTATCGCAGAGCCAAAATCCAGCTGATGCTGACCACATCTTCGCCGGACGACCACAAACACCTCTATGACCTCGCCAAGCAGTACACGGATGAGCATTTAGGCCCGTCGCTACGTGCGGACTTCGGTGGCGATGTCATTCTTTGGTTGGCTCAGGATGGCTATGTCGTCAAGGGTAAGATCTTAAACATTCTGATGGCTATCGCGATCATTGTCGTCATCGTAGCGTTTTCCTTTAAATCCATTGCCGCTGGTTTACTTGCCATTGTGCCGGTCGCATTCGGCGTCACTGTCACTTTTGCCATCATGGGTTTCTTCGGTCTGCGTCTGGATATGCCCACGTCCATCATTACTGGCTTGGCGGTAGGCATTGGGATTGATTTTTCCATTCACTACCTGACAAGGCTGAAGAAAGAAATGTCAGCCACCAACGACTACGAGAGATCACTGGCGGCCACTTCGACGACCTCTTCTAAAGCAGTGCTGTTCGATACTTTTACCAACATGCTGGGGTTTTCAATGCTAACGCTATCCCAGTTTCTGCCTGTTCAGATTTTCGGCTACTTGGTGTCTCTAACCATGCTGCTGATGGGGGCTAGTGCCATCATTCTGTACCCAGCACTTATCAATATCGTTCGCCCCAAATTCATATTTACACATCAGGAAACTATTCAAAGGAGTGCATATGAACCTGCGTAAAATTCTACTGGCCGGTGTGGCTCTGGCTGGCATCTTAGGTGGCAACACCGCCTACTCAGAACAATACACAGCCCGTGAGATCATGATCCTTAACGAAGCAGCTCGCAAAGCGGATATCAGCGAGACTGCTGAGCTGGAAATGACCCTGATTGATAGAGATGGTCGGTCACGAACACGGCGCGTGTTATTTATCCTAGATGATACCGATCCTACGCTTCGTAAATCGTATATGAAGTTCCTGTCCCCACGAAACGTAGAGGGAATTTCCTTTGTTCAGATCGAGCATGCTGCCGAAGATAATGACCGCTGGTTGTATCTGCCTTCGCTACGGCGTACCCGTCGCATATCTGGCAACACTAAAACGGACAGTTTTGTCGGTACGGACTTCAGCTTCGAGGACTTCGAGATACTCGACGGTACAGTTGCAGGCACGAACCGAGACTACGAGATATTACGCGTCGAAGAAAAAATGGGGCATGAAACCTGGGTTATTGAGGCCATACCGGCGACCGATGAAGAACGTGCAGTTACGGGGTATGGCAGAAGGGTTATATGGATCTCGCAAGAACATTTCCACGCCGTTTACACCGAATTCTATGACCATGATGACGTGCTCTTCAAAGTCATGACGGCGGATAACTTTGGCTTTGTTGAAGGCGGGGACGAGAATGAATACCGACCTCACAGGCTGACAATGGAAACGCTTAAAACCGGCCACCAGACCGTGATCAACTTCTATGATTTTGTACTCAACAACCCGCTTAGCTCGCAGATGTTTACGCGTGAGTACTTATCACGCGGCTAGAAGCCGTGCAGCCCTAGCTGAATTTGGAAACTGTTAAGAGGGATTGTTGTTACGATGAAATTTAGGCTACTGCTTCTGTTGCTGTTGTCTGTCATATCGGCTAGCGCGAGTGCTGGGGAACTCAGCTTTTCGGGCGAACTGGTATACGACGCGGCTTTTCAGGTCGACGATAGCGAGATACAGAAGCAGCAGCTTTTGTCGATCAACGACGTCGACTATTATTTCAATGGAGGCGCTAGTGTTAGCGCTAGAGTGAACCTGAACTATGATATCGATAACAGGCTTCACCGCGACTACGACAGCGTTTTCACATACTCTGACGCATCGAAGCCATACTATTTCGACAATGGCTGGGCAGATCTACGCGAACTCTACGTTGATATACCTCTTAACGGCCATTTTCTGCGGCTGGGTAAACAGCACGTGGCCTGGGGGGCTACAGACGGTCTAAGGGTGCTCGATATTGTTAACCCGGTGGACTACAAAGAGTTTGTACTAGCCCCCTTCGAGGAATCTCGCATTCCCACGTGGATGATCAATTACAGCCATCGTTTCGATCAGTACACAGCACAGTTACTGATAATTCCAGATCAGACGCTGTCATTCGTGCCCAATGGTGCTTTCATGCCCACCAGCCCCCTGGTCTCCCCTACTATTAATCATTCTCGTGCGGCAACGTTTGAAAATGAACACCCCGACGAGCTACGCGGCGAGACGGATGTTGCCTTGAGGATCGGAAGGTCATTCTCAGGTCACGACGTGAACCTTGTGATTGCACGCCAAACGGACAAGGATTACGTCTATCGCCGAGAGGTAACTTCCGAAGGTGTGACCTACCGACCTTATGCGCCTCGTAGCAACATTTACGGAGCATCCTATTCAACAGCCATGGGTGACTACGTGCTCCGGTCAGAATTGGCTTACTCAACTGACAAAGCCTACTTTACCCAATCAAACGACGGTAATGGTATTGAGCTCGCGCGAACAGCGAACTATGGCGTCGCATTAGACTGGTACGGTGCCAGCGACAGTGTCATTACCTTCCAGCTTTTCCAAGACATCATACTGGAGTCTGCGAATAACCTTTACCAGGACAAAACCGAAACTACGTGGAGCCTTAACCTGTCAAAAGACCTGTTGAATCAACGATATGTTGTCGAGGCCATGATCATGCAGAACTTAAATCGCCAGGATGGCTTTACGTCTTTCAATATCCGACATAACTTCTCGGACTCAGTAACGCTAAAGGCAGGGTTCGATTACTTTTTCGGTGATACTGATGGCTTGTTTGGCCAGTTTTCGGATAAAGACAGGCTGACTTTTGCCGCCCACTACACGTTTTAGAGAAGCACTGATGGATAAGACGGTTGCATTTTTCGATGTTGATAACACCATTGTCAATATAACGACGTTGGTCAGCTTTATGAAGTTCTACCACCATACGATAGGTAATCCTGATGAGTATGTGCGCCGATACAGCATTCTTGAGTCCATGAAGTTCGACGGAGCTTCGCGACAAAAGCTAAACGAGTTGTACTACAAGCAATTCAAGGGAGCAGTCTTTTCAGACATGATGAACATGGGTAGACGTTGGTTTGAGTCCTTGGATCATGACACCCTGTTCAAGACGCCGGTGATCAAAGCCATCAACGAGCATAAGCAAAAGGGAAACAGCATCGCGTTGGTATCTGGCTCTTTTCAACCCTGCCTCGCCCCGATACTTGAACACATAGGTGGTCACTGGCTATTGTGCACAGACCTTGAGACTGTAGAGAATGTACTGACGGGCAATATTAAGCAGCAAGCCATTGGGGCGGGCAAAAGAGCCATCATCGAGCGCTTCGCCAGCGAACAAGCACTGCAACTCGATAATTGTTACGCTTATGGCGATGACATATCCGATATCGATATGATGAAATCTGTCGGGCACCCCATTGCTGTTACATCAAGTAACAGTACGTTGATGGATATTGCTCATTCCCATGGTTGGCCGATCATATAATTGCGCGGAACTTCACGTACTCCTTGAACAACTCAAGCGGCTTCGTCATGCACAGCTTCTTTTGATACACCAAAGAGACCGGCATGGACGGCGAACGGTAGTCGGGGTATAGCTTCTTAAGCTGGCCACTTTCTATTTCATCTTTAACAAAGACCTCGGGTAGCAAGGCGATGCCGATACCGGAGAGCGTCATCGCTTTGATCGCGGCCAAACTATTCGCTTTATGGCCAGCAAAGAGTCCCTGTGAATGCTTGGTTGACTTTACCTCTGGCTCTGGCAGCAGAATGCGCGCCGTTTGTGAAATGTTGATAAAGCTCGGCGTGATCAGCTTGCTAACTTCCAACAAATGTTCGTGGCTCTCGGGAAGCTTGTGGTTATCAATATAGCTCTGACTAGCACAAAAAACATGTTCAGTGCTGGTGAAGGGTATAGCCACAAGTCGGGAATCATCCAACTTCCCAGTGCGGAAGCTAAAGTCCACATTAGCGGCAATCAGGTCCTTCACATCGTTGGATACATCGAACTCAAGCATAATATTCTCGTAGCTTTCTGCAAAGCACTGTAAGAAAGCGAAAGTTCGCTGCGTCACAAGCATCTCAGGTAGAGAAATGCGGACGGCCCCTGCCGCTTCTTTATTAACACTTTGAATCCAGGATTCGCAGTCTTCCAGATCCCTCATTATAATTTTTATCTTCTGATAAAAAACTCTCCCCATACTTGTGGGGCACAAGCTATGGGTCGAGCGCTCAATCAGCTGAACATCAAGCTCGCTTTCAAGTTTAGAGAGCCGCTTACTGATGGACGCTGGTGACACGTTCAGCTGCCTAGCGGCTTTAGTGATGCTATTGCTTTCATAAATAGCGATGAATGATTTTAGGTTTTCGAGATTTCGCATGCTTCTTCTTTAAGTGGCAAGTTAATTGTTTGCTACAACGGTATGCTCGCTACTAGCAGCCTGTCGGTTTTTTTATAAGGTTGCAGGTACTTTTGCCCCTGTAGCGAGCGGGGCGCTAGCATTCCTGCCATATCGTATGCAGACTTCAGCCAGTTTAGCGAAGTAGAAGAGAAGCCGGTGGACCACCCGCTCGAAATGGGCGCGGCTGGCTTGCATCGTAGCTGGATTAACACGCCCCAAATAACGTTGTGTGCCGAGGGGTGCAACGTTGACGTCTTTGCTGCTATGGTCAAATTTTACGCCAACTCGAAAAGCAAGGCACTCATCTTCACGACGCCAAGTCGTTGAAGTGCCGCCACCACAAGTAGCGAGGTGCCCCAGCACACATACTTTGATGCTAACGGCTTTACCTTGACCGTAACACTACTAATTTTAAAGTCCTTTTTTGGCTCTGAGGATAGCAGTCTCAACTGCTGACAAGGCTTGGGGGCTATTCTTCCAACAAGTGGTCCTCAGCATTGAGGCTACCGTTTCAGCAATATCTTTGGCATCGTAAGTAGATAGTTTACTAAAAGAGTCGATGCCAATGTCCTCGAATCGCTTAACAACCGTGGGACCGACACCTTTCAGCTCTAACAAGGCAGCCTTTTCAGCCTCAGAAAATGCCACTATGTATCTCCTCTCGTGTATTTAGTCACCATAACAACCAACCAAAAGTAGCACCTTTGGCTGGTTGCATTGATAACACTATTTATAGCGGCTTATCAGCGATTTTTTTGATGTTTTCGTGAATTTTGAACAACACCATCAATAGCTCGCACCATATTCTGGCGCCTACTCCACCACCGATAATTATTCCAAGCCCGACAAGAAACTTGCTAAAAGTAATGCCACCATATCCTGCAAACATAGCGCTTAGACCTGATACAACAGCAAAAAACAGAAGCAGCCAATATACAAACGTGATGATCTTTGGGGTGAGCATCGAATTAAAAAAGAAAACCTCTTTCATATGACGTCCTTGGTTTTTCATTAATAAATAACAGTGATTACACGGCCAACTACAGAATCCAATAAACATTCCGTACATTCATCATGACTAAGCAGCCACCCGTTTTAACTCTACCCTATTGCCCCCATTGCAGGCAAAGCATAGTTTGGAAAAATAGCCAGAAACTATGTTGCTGTGAAACTATGTTGCTGTGAAACGATGCTGCTATGTAGTTTGATATGAATGTTGCCTGGCCAAGCCAAGTCAATCGTGGGAGTGGGAAGCTCACCTCACTCTGGTAGCCACACTGCCTTAGAACGCGACCGCAGCTTGTTGGGCAGTGGCTGATGGTTCACTTTGCGCTACTAACATTGCTCGCAACGCCCTCTCCCCCTGGGAGCTAAACACCATGACACGGGAACCATTCTCCTGCTTCGCCCAGCCTAGCTCCTGAATCCGGGCAAGCAGCGCGGTCCCGAGTGCGCCAGCTAGATGATGCCTACGCTCGCTCCAATCGAGACACGCTCGGCAAAACGATCGTCTTGAAGAAGTAAGCACATCTGTATCGATGCCCAAGTGGTTAAACCACTCTCGCCCATGCTCAGTAAGCCTTAGCCCTCCTGGGTGCTGCTGCAGGACACCCGTATGGAGCATCTGCTCATATACGAAAACACCCAATTCCCCAGCAAGGTGGTCGTAACAGACGCGAGCCTTACGCAGGGCTGGGTCGCGTGGGCCGGTAGAGATGTGAGCTCCTGCGCCTTGAAAAGCGAGGCCCATCAGCGACTCTAAAAGATTAGCAACCTGTGGCCCCGCAAGCCTGAAATAGCGATGGCGACCCTGTTTATCGACCGTGATAAGGCCTTCGTCTCGTAGTTTCCCAAGGTGAAAGCTCATGGTCTGCTTAGTGACACCCGCCATGGTTGCCAACTCGGTAGCGGTCAGGGCACGACCTGACATTAGGGCGCTGAGAACCTCTACCCGAGCGTTATCTGCGATAAGTGCGGCGACGCGCACAATGTTAGGGCCTTCACTCATAGTTCGATCCTAGTCGAACCATTAAGGGTCGGCAATACGCTATTGTTCCCACTAGCATTCAAAGGAGATAGCCACATGAGCATTACCTGCGTCATCCGTTACGAGATTGATCCCTTCCAGCGTAATGCATTCAAAACGTACGCTGAAAACTGGGGGAAAATAATACCTTGGTGCGGCGGCCATCTCATCGGCTACTTCCTTCCCCATGAGGGTACGAATAATGTCGCCTGGGGCCTGATCGCGTTCGCCGACTTGGCATCCTATGAGGCCTACCGCATTCGGCTGCAGTCTGACGAAGGAGCCCTCGCAAATTTTGCCATGGCCCAAAAACACCGCTTTATTCTCAAGGAGGAGCGCAGTTTCGTCGAAGCAGTGTCTGGCACCCTGGCTGTAAAACCTATCAATACAATGAACATATCAGTGTAATAAACCTATCAATACAAGGAGCACTGCATGATTGCCGTAATTTTTGAGGTTCTCCCACATGCTGAGCGGAAACAAGACTACCTGGATACTGCTAGCGCATTGCACCGCCATTTGGAAGGCATCGACGGCTTTATATCTATAGAGCGCTTCGAAAGTCTCACGCATCCTGGAAAAATTCTCTCGCTATCCTTCTGGCAGGATGAAGAAGCTGTGAGACAGTGGAGAACGTTAAGACCTCACCGGTCTGCCCAGAAAGATGGTCGGCAGGGTATTTTTGCTGACTACCGACTCCGCGTTGCCGCCGTCATCCGAGACTACGGGCTAAATGATCGGCGCGAGGCACCAGAGGATTCACGTCAAGTACATCAGCCCAATAGAAAACTTGGGATCTAACACAAGCCCCAACTTTTGACTTATGGAGTGGGTCAGGACTTAAACTTGTGGTGAAAAATCAATCAAAGACAACGCATCGCAGGTTGTGAGGATAGTGGCGTACTCCCCTGCTAAATTCGCTAGCGACATAGCGTGTACCTCATCTGCGGTGCGGTAAGTACCAGCGTAATCGTGTTTGGCAAAGGTAAAGGTGGCATCGCTTATTACTTGGGTAGCAAACCCTAAGTTGCCTGCCATACGTGCGCTAGCTTCAACAGAGTTGCTGGTGCTTACGCCCACGATGACTAATTGCTGGATACCGCGCACCTGTAGCCAGCGCTCTAAGCCAGAGTGAACAAACGCATCTGGTACATTTTTCTCTACCACATGCTCTGAAGGTAACGGCGCCAGCGCGGGTTGGAACTCAGAACCGCTCTGCCCTGGCCAAAAAGGTGAGCCGGGCGTGCGAGAAATATGCCGTACATGCACTACCGGCCAGCGCACTTTACGCCATACGGTTAGTAGACGATAAATATTACCTTCGGCATCAGGGTTGTTGCGCTCACCCACAGAAGTTTCACTCATGCCACGCTGCATATCGATAATAATTAGTGCTGAGCAACTCACGCGATTGTATTCCTTTTAGCTAACAGTATTACCGCCCCCCTGCTACATCAATAAATGACCCCGTGACGTATGAAGCTTCATCCGAAAGCAACCAAACGATGGTATTGGCCACTTCCTCAACGGAACCACCACGCTGCATAGGAATTTGCGGTGCTAAACGATCCACCCGCTTCGGCTCACCACCATCGGCATGCATATCAGTGTAGATAAAGCCGGGACGAACGGCATTAACACGAATCCCCGAGGCGGCAACTTCGCGAGATAGCCCCTTGGTCAGGGTATCCATGGCACCTTTCGATGCAGCGTAATCAACATACTCAAATGGCGAACCTGTTTGAGAGGCAAGCGAGGAGACGTTAACAATGGCACCACCTGATTTAAAGCGCCTGACGGCTTCTCTTGAACATAGAAAACAGCTCACCACATTGCTCTTCAGTACTTGATTAAAGCGCTCAAGGTCGATATCAACCAGTTTAGATTGAGTGAACAGAATGCCTGCATTATTAACCAAATGCGTCACACTGCCAAAGCGCTCCTCTGTTGAATCAAACAGGCGGATCGCATCAGCTTCACTACTAACATCCGCTTGGTGGGCAAACGCTCGACCACCATCACGGATAATGCACTCAACCACCTCATCCGCCCGTTCTCTATTGGCAAGATAGTTAACACACACGGCATAGCCTTTAGCGCCCAGTAATTTTGCCGTTGCTGCTCCGATACCTCTACCTCCCCCTGTCACAATAACCACTTTCGACATAACCCCTCCTCGCTAGCGCTTTGGTCACAACCCCACTGAGCAGATTAAACCCGAGGCAGTTACTTGGGTAGCTTCCTTTTAACCACCAGTCAGGCTCAGTCATTTACCTACAGTTGATTTCTTTTAGCTTTGCAACTACTGTATATAAAATCATATAAAAGAGGTGGTTTCATGGCATCTCTTGGCCAGCCGGATCAAACAACGTTTTACAAAGGGCGCGGAGCGACCTACAACCCGCACAACCGCTTTTCGCCTAACCGTAGCGTGGCGGGAGACGACGGTTGGTGGCGAGAAGAAGTATCCACCACTATCGCCACAGAGGTGCGTGAGGAAGTGAGCAAAAGCGCGTTGTCGTGGAATCGCTCACCGGATTTACCTTTTGATCGCTCACTGAACCCATATCGTGGCTGTGAGCACGGTTGTGTTTACTGCTATGCGCGCCCTTCTCACGCCTACTGGGATTTGTCACCTGGGCTAGATTTTGAAACCAAGCTAATCGCCCGCAGTGGTTTGGTGGAGCGTTTAACGGAGGAGCTTTGCCACCCAAGCTACGTGTGTCGCCCCCTCAACCTATCCGGCAACACTGACTGCTACCAGCCATTAGAGGCAACTTATCAAACCACACGGCGCTTGCTGGAACTGCTATTAGAATGCCGCCACCCAGTCACGCTAGTGACGAAAAGCACCTTAGTGCTACGTGATTTAGAGCTTCTCGCGGAAATGGCAGAGTACCGCCTAGTAAGGGTGTTTGTCAGCCTGACGAGCCTGGATACCAAGCTAAAACGTACTTTAGAACCACGGGCTGCATCACCTCAGGCTCGCTTACGGACAATTCGCGAGCTGAATACCGCTGGTATTCCAGTAGGCACACTAATTTCGCCGGTTATACCGGGCCTAACCGATCATGAAATTGAAAGGCTGCTGGAAGCTGCTAGCCGTGCAGGTGCCCGCACGGCAACGTGGATGCTACTGCGCTTGCCCCATGAAGTTGCCCCACTGTTTGAAGCATGGCTGGAAGCTCATTACCCAGAGCGTGCAGCGAAAGTAATGAGCCTAATGCGTCAGTGCCGTGGCGGCCAAACCTACGATGCACAGTTTGGCAAACGCTTTCGCGGTGAAGGGGTGTTTGCCGATTTGATAGCGCAGCGATTTAATCGTGCCAGCCGCCAGTGGAAGTTACAGCCTCGCACCGAACAAGGCCTAAACACCCGCGATTTTCGGCCACCGCAGGCACAAGGAGACTTGTTTTATTGAGGAGACTTGTTTTACTGAATAGCACGGGTCAATAAACAGAAATGCTTTTTACCTTTTTGTACCACCCAATAGGTATCAAACAGTGCGAAATTCTCGCCCAGGCAAGCTTTGCCAGCACGCTCTCCGTTTATGCGCACGGCACCTTGTTCAATTAGCTCTCTAGCCTGACGTTTAGAGCTTGCTAGGCCACCTTTTACCAATGCGCTCTCTAGTGGCTCTTCCGGTGATACTTGAAAACAAGGCAAGCCATCCAGTGCTAACTGCTCAAGCTCATGTAACGCCAGCGTTGCAACGTCACCGCTAAATAGTGCCAGGGAAATACGCCGAGCAGTCTCAAGCCCTTCCTCACCATGCACAAAGCGGGTCACTGTTTCAGCCAGGATTCGCTGTGCTTGGGGCTTTCCTGCCGCTAGTCGATCATTGGCCTCAATTTCATCAATCGCATCACAGCTTAAAAAGGTGTAGTAACGTAAGAAGCGGTACACGTCGCGGTCGTCGGTGCCTAACCAAAACTGGTAGAAGTGGTAAGGAGATGTTTGCTTAGGGTCGAGCCAAACCGTACCTGATTCCGTTTTGCCAAACTTGGTACCATCGGCTTTGGTGATGAGTGGTAGCGTCATCCCCATTACCTGCTCACTGTTCAAGCGCCGGGTTAAATCAACACCACTAACAATATTCCCCCACTGGTCGTTACCACCTATCTGCAAACGGCAACCTAGTGTGCGATTTAAATGGGCAAAATCGTAGGATTGCAACAATGCGTAGCTAAATTCAGTAAAAGACATCCCTTGATCTGGCCGCTCAAGGCGCTGTCTGACAGACTCTCGATTGATCATGGCATTCATCGAAAAGTGTTTGCCCACATCACGAAAGAAATCAATCACGTTGATCTCGCCAATCCACTCGGCGTTATCTACCACCTTAAACGGTGCTTCCAGATGGGGTGCCATCAGCCAGTAAATCTGCTCATTTAGCGCCTTTACCCACCCCTTCACCGTTTCAGGGGAATTAAGTGAGCGCTCGGTAGCCTTAAAACTGGGATCACCAATCATGCCTGTGGCACCGCCTACCAGCGCTACACCATGATGACCAGCATCCTGAAACCGCTTTAGCATTAATAGCGGCACCAGATGACCAATGTGCAAACTGCCCGCAGTGGGGTCAAAACCGCAGTAAACCGTTTGCGGCGAACTCAGTAGTTCGCTTAGCGCTTGCTCATGGGTTGCTTGAGCAATTAAACCACGCCTATGTAAATCGCTTAGTAGTAATGAGGTGCCCACGTTGTCGCCCTTTAGGTTGTTTCATCCGTACACTAAGGCTAAGAGACATTTTGAATTAGCACGATATCCCTAAAGGGATAAAGGCATCGATTAGCGTGGCGGTGTTGACGCTGCAACGGTATGGTTAAGAAACAGACCAAATAGCTCACTCAGAGACGTAATACCTAATTGCGCATAAATACGCTTGCGATGGTTTTTCACTGTGCCGTGGCCTATTGCTAAATGCTCGGCTATTTCATGGCTATCCATACCCTGCACTAAAAGTGCGGCAACCTGCTGCTCCCTTGGAGTTAATAGTGCTTTCCCAAAGCTTTCGGCGGATTGGCGCAGCGTTGCCGCTATGTCACTATTTACTGTCGTGCTAGCAAGATGAAACGGTACTTGCCAATGCTGCTTGCAAAGTGCGGAGAGTACACCCAGGTAACCGGTTAGCCGATCACGATCGGCACATGTAAAACCTGCGTGCTGAGTTTCCGGACCACTTAATTTCCCCAGGTATATCACCAACCAATCCTCACCACCCAGTTGCAAGATAATGCATACCTCATCCTGCCAGCCCGTTTGCTGATTAAAACCCTGCTGATAAGTATCGCTAACGCGCTTAAATGGAGAGGTGTCTTCGATGCTAAAAACGCCTTGCTCTTGTTGCTGGGCAAGCAGTAGCAAAAATGGGTCTTCCTGATAAGCATCCATCAAATAACGCTGGAACAGTAGTTCGCGCTGCTCCTGTAGGGAGTCGAACAGATAAATAGGGTGTTTAGCGGGCCGGTAGCCCACTATAACAGTACAGTCGAAGGTAACTAATGTACGCAGAAGCTTGGTAAAATGTGAGGTAAAGTGGATAGTGCGCAACGTACTGATGGCACCTGCGAGCGCTTGGTTAAGTTCGTTCGAAAACGTTATTTCCTGACTACGCACCGAGCTATCATTTGCCATTACCATCTCCACCCCGCCGCTATGCTGGCTTCATCGTTTTACCGCTATTTTGCGCTTCAACAGGAGATTGCATGACCACCGCTTTAAGCAAAACCAAGTCGAGTTTTTACCGCCGTCTATATATAGCGTACTTAATTGAGCAAGGTATCGCGAACGTGCCCGCATTAATTGAAGCCACCGGCATGCCTCGCCGTACAGCGCAAGACACTATCTCCTCGCTTGCGGAGCTGGATATCGAGTGCGTTTTCGAGAAAGACGAAGGCGAACGCCATAATATTGGTCACTACCAGATACGTGACTGGGGTGCGATAGATCCTCGCTGGGTCGCTACAAATGCTGAACGACTTAAACAAACGCTTGGCTATTCGCCTTAATTCAACTTATCTGAACCATTGCCTTCCGGCTCAGACCATGCCAATCGCGCAGCGTTAAGCGTTACGCTTAATGAGCTTGCCGCCATGGCCAGCACAGCCACCAGCGGTGGTATCGCCATCACCACCACCAACCCCAGGGCCAGGGTGTTATAAAGTGCTGAGAAAATAAGATTTTGCACCATCACTCGGCGCGTGCGTTTAGCAATTCCAAGCAGCCGCACCACGCCACTGACCCCAGGGGTTAGCAGCTGAGCTGCTGCGCCCTCCCTAGCGGCTTCGCTTGCCTGCATAGGAACAACGCCAACCCCTGCTGCGGCTAAGCTGAGTGTATCGTTGACACCATCCCCAACATAAAGCGTGGGAGATGGTAGCGCGGCTAGCAGTTTTGCCTTGGCTTCTGGCGAGCGCTGTGAGTAGCACGCTTCTTTCGGCAAGCCCACCTGCTGGCTCACCCAGTTCACTGGCCCTTGACGGTCCCCGCTAATCATCGCCAGCCCATAGCCCGACATTTGCAGCTGCCGTATTGTTACTTGGGCATCGGTTACCGGCTGATCGGCCAGATAGAGAGTGGCTAACCACCCCTGACCATCGGCCACCACTACTTGAGAAGCAAAACCGTAAGCTGGATCCTGGGCGTTTATAGGCAATACTTGACCCTGTTGTTGCAGCTGGTGCTCAACCCAAACGGCACTGCCTAGCCACCACTGCTCACCGTTGCTGAAGGTAATACGCTGGCCTTCTCCCGGGATCTCTACTATCTCGGCAGGGTCAGGTTGCCCCCCATGCTCCCCTGATGGTTTTGCCCAGTGCAGTAGTCCATACGCTAGCGGATGCTCGCTATGTCCCACAGCGCTATATAGCATTTGCCGAAAAACGGCCTTGTCTTTGGAATTGCGCAGGGCGACATGCAGCATGCGGTGCTGCCCACGAGTTAATGTGCCGGTTTTATCGAATACGATCACATGCACTTTGGCGAGGGTTTCCAGTGCTGCGGGGTCACGTAGGGCAATCCCTTGTTGCATAGCTTGGCCGCTGCCTGCCAGACTGGCCAAGGGTACCGCAAGCCCCACCGCACAGGGGCAAGCCACTACTAACACCGACAGTGCGCGCACTATGGCATCTTCCCAACCTACGCCGAACAATATCGCAACAGGCAGCGTTAATCCCCCCAGCACAAGCGCAGCGGGGCTTAACCACGCAGCGAACCGCTCAGCCATGGTTTGCAATTCGCCCTTTTGTGCCTGAAAGCGGCGCATTTGCTCACACAGCTTATCGAGTCGCCGCTGCCCAGCGGGTGCAGTGACCCGAAGCATAAGGGGAGTTTCCACACCTAAATAGCGGCAGCCTGCATATACTTTCTGCCCACTAGCATAAAAGCGCGGCACACTTTCTCCGGATAGCATCGCACTATCTATCCATCCTGGTGTTTCCAGCGTGCCATCCAGCGGTATAGTTTCACCTGATGCCACTTCTATTTGTGCACCCAGGGGAATCTTTTCAACGGGCAAAGTTTCTCGCTGACTGTGTTGGCAAACAACCACATCGACGCTGGGTAGCGCCAGCGAATCAAAGGCTCTCAAGCCCCGCTGTCTGCACAGGGTTTCTACTAGACGGCCAACGAGTAGCAGCACAATCAGCATCACGGCAGTGTCGAAGTAGACCTCCGCCGAACCACGCCATAGCAGCCCAACAGAAACTACCACCGCACCAATAACGCCTAAACTTACGAGCACGTCCATACCTGGGCGCTTGGCGTGAAGCGTACGCCAACCCGCACGGTAAAACGGCAATCCTGAGTAAAGCACCACGGGTAATGAAAACGCCCCAGAGGCCCACGCCACTACACTTTCCACCTGATGGCTAGGCAGCGCACCGGCATATATCAACAGCGATGCCAGCATGGTCCACATACCAAACACTGCTCCTACAACTAACCGGAGCGTAAGGTAGCGACTCTCTTGCTCAAGGCGTGCATGGGCATCGCTAACGGCTTCAAGCTCGGTTAATTGGTAGCCGATACTAGCTACATGAGGGGCCAGCGCAACTAGCTGGATGGCGTCAGGATCGCCTTTCACCCATACCGTGGCGGTTGGGTAGTGAACGCTAACCTCTATAACTCCTGAAAGACGTTTAAGCACTCCCTCCACAGCCAACGCGCAGCTGGTACACCACATACCGTGGAGGGTATAGAGCGGTGCCTCACTCCCCCTTTCGTGCTCAGCGACTTCTTTATGCATGGTGCAACAATACCTTTACAGGCAAGGGGGCACTCCAATAATAGGCAGCGCGACGAACACAACGCCAAGTGCGGAAAATAGATATAACCCCGCTGAAATTGCCGCATTGAACCGCCGTCGTCCCTGGTGCTGTTTCGCTGCCTGACAACACCACAAGGCGAGTGCTGCCAGCAAGGCAATGGTCAAAACGCTAACCAGCAGCAATCCCCCACTCAGTAGGGTAAATACGCCCTGTTCAGACGCGGGCGCCGCAGCTTCACAGGCTACCGCATGCCCGCCATAAACCGCGACAAACCAGATACACCATAGTGTTAAACCAATCACAAAGTGGAAGGGGTGAGTTAAACGCAAACGCTCCATCATTGATACCATAGTGTTCAGCTTCCTATTACACGGGGCAGCACAGCTAGCGCACCCACCAGTACCCAGAAAGTAACCACGTTATAGCGCCATAGTTGTGCTACTACCACTGGTTCAAAAGGCGCATAGGCACCCACGTAACCATAGCCTACGCGTAGCCCTTGCAGTACCGTCAGAATAACTGCCAAACCACCGTGAAACAGGGCGTATATAAGCCCGAACAACATTACTGCATCATGGCTGGTTTCAGTGGGTGATAAGTTGGCTCCATAGAGCGCCCAGCCAGTGAACACTACCTGCACAGCGCCTAGTCCACCAACCAAGTACAAACCAGCCCCCAAGCCCACATCACTTTTATGGCGAAGGCCACGTATCAGCTTTTCCATCACACCGCACCCTGCCGATACGGCAAGTCCTGCCGCCACCAACAAGCTTAAGGAGAGCGGTGAAATATCGGGCATACGCCACTCGGGCGACACGGTCCAGAGATAGAACCAGCCAAAGAGGTAGGAGAGGAAAAACGAGCCGTTGGCAATCAAGAAGATGGCCATCGCCCATACCCCAGGGCCATCCATTGTGCGTGAGTGCAGCGGCGGATCGCCAGGGGTTACAGCCGCTTCCGGCGCAGCTTTGGGATGCGTGCCATTTTCCCACGACCAACGCAGTAGAAAAACACCCGCAATCAGGACAAAGATACCTGCCAATGCATATACACGCACAAGGAGGCTAATACACACCACGGCCAAGGCTAAAGCAGCAAACAGTGGCCACCATGAGTTACCCGGCAGGTGAATAATTTCGCGCACCTTGCCAGTAATTGGATCAGTTCCCCACATTTCCCTCCGGCCATGAGAGGCAACCGCCAACGAATGTTTGCCCTCAGCCATAGTGTAGGGAAGATTCGGGTCATCCCAGAGGGGGTGACGTGTCTCAACTTTCGGCAGGCTGACAAAGTTATAAGCACTTGGCGGCATGCTATTTGCCCATTCAAGCGTATCGGCATTCCAAGGGTTCTGTTTGGCAGGCTTGCCAAAGCGGAAGTGCAGCGCTATATCCAGCAAAACCATCGCTATACCTGCCGACATAACGAAGCTGCTTACCGATGAGAGCAAATTATAAATATCCCACCCCATACCGGTATCGTAGGTATAAATGCGGCGTGGCATGCCCAACAGCCCTGTCCAGTGCATGATCAGGAAGGTGCCATTGAATCCTAGGAAGGTAAGCCAAAACCCCCAGCGGCCTAAATTTTCGGATGGCATACGCCCAGAGAATAGCGGCAGCCAGTAGTAAAGCCCGGCAATTAGCGGGAAGAACATACCGCCGACCAACACGTAATGCATGTGCGCTACAACAAAATGGGTATCATGCACTTGCCAATTAAACGGTACCAGCGCCAGCATCACGCCGGTTAAACCGCCACACACGAAGATAATTAAAAAGCCCATTACCCAGAGCATTGGCAGCTTCATTTTTGGCTTGCCAAGCCATAGTGTGGCAAGCCAAACGAATACTTGAATAGCAGTAGGCACAGCCACCAACATACTGGCTGCTGAGAAAAATGCTTGAGCAAGCTGGGGTATGCCAACGGTGAACATATGGTGCACCCATAAGCCGAAGCTAATAAATCCCGTCACTATAATGGCGAATACCACCCAGCCATAGCCAACAATGGGACGCCCAGCAAATACGGGTATCAGCGTAGAAATAATGCCCGCAGCAGGCAGGAAAATGATGTACACCTCTGGGTGGCCAAAAAGCCAAAACAAGTGTTGCCATAAGATAGGGTCACCGCCGCCGGCCACCTCAAAAAATGGCATCCCAACAGCACGCTCGAGTTCGAGCAAAATGCTGCCCAAAATCAAAGGAGGAAACCCCACCACAATCATTAGCGCCATAGCGAGGATGTACCAGGCAAATAGAGGCATCTTATGCAGTGCCATGCCCTGGGTGCGAGTACGTAAGATAGAGACTACAATTTCAACGCCTGCCGATAGTGCAGAGATTTCCACAAAGGTAATGCCCAGTAGCCAGAAGTCTGAGCCCAAATCGGGTGAAAATTCACTGCTACTTAGCGGCGTATACATAAACCAACCGCTGGACGGCGCCATTTCTAAAATCAGACTAGAGGTCAGAATGATGCCGCCAAATAGGTAGCACCAATAGCCCAGCGAGGTCAGTCTGGGGCAGACCAAATCTCGAGCGCCGATCATCTTGGGGATCATGTAGATCGCTAACCCTTCCAACATGGGTATCGCGAATAGAAACATCATCACCGTGCCATGCATGGTGGTAACTTGGTTATAGATGTCCGGCGACATGAAGTCTTGATCGGGCATCGCCAGTTGGGTGCGCACCAGCATGGCAAGAATGCCGCCAATCAAGAAAAACACCATCCCAGTGACCATAAAGCGCAGGCCCAGCGTGGTGTGATTGACAATCGTAAGGGCTTTAAGTCCTTTTGGATTCCCCCAAATCTCATGCAGATCATCATGCAACTGTTGAGGATCTTGCTTGGCAGCGGCTTGATTTACTGTATTTGTGGAGTCTGTACTCATGGGCTCAAAGTCTCCAACCAAGCACCCAGGGCATCCAGGGTGTCCGTGTCCATATCGCCATGCGATGGCATTCTATTCCCAGGCTTGAGCGTTTGATGGTGCTTAAGCCACTGACTCACAGCACCCTCCTCCATCACCATCACCCCTGCTCCTAAAGTGGCACGGCTACCGATATCGGATAAATCTGGGCCAATATTGCCACTACTTACTCCTGCCACTTGATGACAGCTGGCACAGTGCGTCCTGAAGGCGTCACGCACCTCCTCCTGGTCGGCATCAGCCGTGGCTAGAGCGCTCAGCTGCTCATCTTGCCGAGCACCTAGCCAAGCGTCGTACTCCTCTCTGGGGAGCGACTCAACATGCAGATGCATGTGGGCATGACCAACACCGCAAAGCTCCGCACACTGCGCACCAAAAACAGCAGGTATATCTGCTTCTAAACGAATCCTGTTGACACGCCCAGGGATCATATCGATTTTCCCTCCTAAGCGTGGTATCCAGAATCCATGAATCACATCTGCACCACTAACATTAAAATCAACCGGCTCGCCCACGGGCATGACCAAATGATTTGCGGTCACCACTTCTCCCCCTTCGGCGTTGGGGTAGCGCACCTCAAACCACCACTGGTGGCCAATTACCTCAATGACTTCCGCTGGCTCCCCCAGCGGCAACATGCGCTGTCCAGCAGGTACACCAAAAGCTAATAATGCAGTGATGCTGGCTACAGGCAACACAATGCCACCGCCTATAATCCAACGGCGAGCAATACCGCGCTCCTGAGCAGCTGTTCGTGTGACCTCTCTTGGCTTAAAGGCATACAGCCATAATACGGTGACCACGATAAGTACAACCGCACTAAAACTGAGCATGATCCACCAAATTAACGTCACATCACGCGCAGCTTGCCCAGCAGGGTCTAAAATAGACTTATCACCCGAGCACCCTGCGGTAAACCCGGCAATGACAATCACCGCTATAAGGGCGATTAGGTTGACCCTCCGGCTCGATACGCGTTGAATATTCGACAAGATCGTGTAGCTGTTGCGTTCCCTCATTTGCTATTTCCCTTTGTCTGCCCACAGGAAGTGACTATGACACCTACTCCCCAACGATCAATCAAAAGCCGAGCCTCTCTGGCTGGCCATCCACTGCATCCAGTAATGATCCACTTTCCTGTGGCCGCCTTGATGGCGCTGGTTGCCAGTGACTTGGCTTACTGGTACACCAGCGACCCCTTCTGGCTGCGCAGCGGCCTTTGGTTGGCTGGTGTGGGGGCTTTTGGTGGCTGGATTGCGTCCATCGCCGGGATCATTGACCTGGTCACCGTCTCGCGTATCCGCCGCCTGATCACTGGTTGGAGCCATGCGATTGTGGCCGTTGTAATGCTCTCGCTGGCGTCGCTTAACTGGCTGCTGCGCCTTAATGAGCCAAGTGCCATTCTGCCCTGGGGGTTTGCAATATCGTTGCTCACTGCTGCGCTTATCGCGCTGGCGGGCTGGCTCGGCGGACAGTTGGTTTATGAGCACGCTGTAGGGGTAGATGTGGATTAATGGCGCCACTTGGTAAACGAAGCTCTTCATAACCATTTAGCTCCAGTCCAGTGGTTTGGCTAGCACAAACCCCAGCACGCCTAAAATACCCGCCACAGCCAACAATAAAGCAAGCAACATGGCAGCTTTCACACCTTTATAAATGCCCATTTCCAAACGCAAAATTAACCAGCCAAAGCAACCGTGAGCAGCCACCATCAACACCACGGCAACAAGCTTGAAAATTAACCAGCCACCTAAAAGACCGTTTAACAAAAATAGTAAGGTACCCGATGCAATCGCTGCGAGCGCTGCGGGAGTGGCAATCGAGTTGTAGAAGAAGCGCGGCATGGGTGGCGTGCCCTGGGCAAAGCCAGAGTCTTTGCGAAGCTGCAAGGCATGACTAAGCAGAGCTGGTAAATACAGCAAGGCACCGCACCAGATCACTAGCGCGGCTATATGGAGCAGTTTTAGCCAGGGCATTGCGGCTTCCTTGCGTTGCGTTGGGGTGGTCTACTCCCCTTAACCTTAGTCAACGTACATCGCTCTGGCTAGCCGTTTAACTTACCAAAACCTCGTAACCTGTGAATTTACGAAGGTTAATAACACCTGTATCAAACATGAGGTATTGCCCTTTAACACCTTGTAAAACGCCTTCGACTTGGGGGTTTTTATCAAAGTTATGCGAGACTACCTTGCTTGGGAACGTCTCGACGGGATAGTTAAAATAGAATGGCTGATCATGCAACGTACGAATGGCGTCAGCGCCATGTGCCTCTCGCAGCTGAGCTAATCCATCGGCTAGTTCTGTGAAAAGCCGGTCGCGCTCTGCAGCTAAGTCCAACAATTCCACTTCACCTTTAAGCATGGTGCGCCAGTTGGTGCGATCAGCTACTCGCTCTTTAAACAGCATCTCTACAAGGCCAGACTGTTGGCGAGTATCCACCTCCAGAATAGGAAGAGCCTGAATAGCACCCTGGTCAAGCCAGCGGGTTGGCATCTGTTTTTTCCGTGTAATACCAACCTTCAGCCCTGATGAGTTCGCCAAATAGACAATATGCGGCTGAAAGCAGTGTTTTTCGCCCCACTCAGGTTCGCGACAGGTCCCCAGGTGGTAGTGGCAAGTTTCTGGCTTCATGATACAAGTGTCGCACTGGGCTAAGCGCTTAAAACAGGGGTAGCAATAACCTTGGGCAAAGCTTTTTTTAGTTGCCCGACCACAGTGCGTACAAGCAATAGCTCCGCTCCAAGCAAGGCTAAATCGGTCACCAATACGCTCGTTAAGTAAAATACGCTGCTCACCTGCGCGCAGATGGTAAATCACCGCCTCATCAGGGTTAGCTGGCAATGCTGCTGCCATTTTGCTTAAACAGCCCTGGGCAGTTGATGACGGGGTAATCGGAGACTGGTCAGCAAACAGACTATCAGTCACGAGTGGCATCCCGAGCCAAGCCCGCCATTTCTGGTGTCACGCCAACGCCCGTAGCACTAGCACCACAGGTACGCTGTTCCAGGTAGCCTACGCGGTTCTCCTCAGGCACGTTATTTTCAACTTCGTAGCGTATTACCGCCTCTAAACAGAGTTCTGTTTGCTCAGGTGTTAGCCGACGCCCATCAGGCCATTTGCGCAGCGATACCGCTTGCTTGAGGCTTTCATAGATCGCTGGGGTCATTTGATTGATCATTCGATCAAAGGTCATATCGCTCATCGTAAGCTCCTCGCTCAGCGCTTGCTTCGTTTAGATGAATAATACCATCCTGTTGCTAGCCCCACGAGCAGCCCGCCCAGGTGTGCTTCATTGGCCACGTTGCCAAAACCAACGCTACCAGCGACATCAGTCATAGTGAACACCATCCACCCCAGCATAAAAACCACCAGCATTTGGGGGACAAAAAAACCACTTTGTGGAACACGCCGAGACATCAGCCATACGTGGGCTAGCAGTGCATAGACAACACCTGACATTCCGCCAAATAGGACGGTACCTGTAGCATATTGCGCCAAATTGGCTCCGATACCGGCAAACAGGAGCAACCACAACATAGTGCGGCTGCCTTGCAGTTGCTCAACTTGGCGACCGAAATACCATACCCACATCAGGTTAAATATCAGATGCATCCAACCAAAATGAAGAAATGCAGGAGACAGTAGACGCCAAACCTGACCTGATGCCAGTGTATCGCCAAGGGAGCCATAGACCAGCTGCCCACCCGCGATGCCAATCGGCACGATAGTCAATGCCACCACGAGTAGGTCGCCAAAAACACCCATTAAAGCAAAGATGATTAAGCTTACACCAATCATCAACGCGGTAACTGGCAGCTGTCGGGCAATGGCGAAAACACTGCGCGATGCTGGCAGGCGTGCCTTAGGGGGATCAATAATCAGCGGTTCTCCTCGCTCCCAACGAGCTAAAAGCCTAGAGAGCTCGGCGTGTTGACGTGGATCAGCCACCCAGAGTAGCTGCCCATCGGCTTCATTGGTAATGCGGTGCCCAATGCGGTAATGCCATAACGCTTTGCGCAGCTCACTGGTGTCTGCATCAATCGGTAAAAGCGTTACTGGATGCATGGCGTCTTCCTTATTTGCATATTACTTATTCCAAGCGTCTGCAGTCGTCGGTTTAGCCAGCGTGTAAACAAAAAAAACCGGCGGAGGGGGCCGCCGGGTAAAAGCAAGGGATCATTCAAGGGAACACTTACTCTGATAGCCGGCAACTAGGTTAGTTCAGCAGTTTTGCAAAAATTATGTAACCAAATGCATATTAATGTAATTTTGTTTAATCAAAATCGATTTCCCATGGCTTTAGCTGCGATCGTTCTTCTCTAGGCACTTGAATCCAAACAAAATGATCAGCATTCAGTTTTTCTTCACCACTCCAACGGTAAGCGACTAAACGACCATATTTTACTGCGCTATAGTCTAGGCAGGCGATGTTATTAGTCGGTAGCGCTGGAATTCCCTCACACCAGTAGTGGCCAATAAATAGAGGGGGTTGCTCGGGGCTATAGTAGCTCAGGCGCTGTCGCTCTTGGGGCGTCAAGCTTCGAGCCTCCAAATTGCCGGGCAAATTATCCGGCTGGAAAACCACATCTCCCCACTGCTGCGGATTAGCTGACCAAAAGTGGGTGCGGAAGCTCTGCCGCGTGAAACCGTCTCCAGAGTGGATAGCAATCCCCGGTGGTAGCGGGATATAGGTGCCACGGGTCAGGCGATCAAGAATACGAAACGCTTGAGTAGAAGGATCAGTGGATTCAATTAAGAAGCGGTTATCCATACAAGCATCGGGCGCACGGCTCCTTAACTCGCGGATTAACGTTTCATCCCAACAGGCATGCACTACGCGAATACCATCTAGTTCAAGGCATAAAGGAATGGTTCTAAACCACGCCAGGGTATCTTCCCACTCGTTAGTGTAATCACGGTACTGGGCCAAAGTATCTTCAATAATACGGTTATGCCTTGGGGTATGTTCACGCAGCCACCGTTTATTGCTGCCAAGCGGCGCGGGGCAGGTGTAGGCAAGAGCGTTGTACTCATGATTCCCCATCACGATATGCGCTTCACCCTCCTCTACCATCCGCCTAGCGATTGTTACTGCTAAACGAATACGCGGCCCGCGATCAATCAAGTCGCCCAGGAAAATGACCTTACGGCGTGAGTGCCGGTATACACCGCCACGCTGGTGATAACCTAACTTCTCTAACAAAGCTGCCAGGGTAGCTCCACAGCCATGCACATCGCCTATTAAGTCGTATCCCTCCATGCCTAATCCCCTAACCGGTGGCTCCAGCCAAGTTTGCTGCGCAGTACTTCATAGAAGTTGTGCCCAATGGGGTGCACCAGCTGAACACGCTCAGGCTTGCGCTTGATCACCAGCACATCATCGGGCTTTGCAACAGCACGGGTTTGCCCATCGCAGCTAATATGCGGGTAGGAGTGATTGGTTTCACCAATATGGATGCGTATTTCGCTTGCGGCATCAATCACAATCGGGCGGCTGGAAAGCGTATGAGGGAACATCGGCACCAGCGTAACCACATCCAGCTTAGGGTGCATAATAGGCCCACCACCAGAGAGCGCATAAGCAGTGGAGCCGGTAGGAGTAGCGATTATCAGGCCATCACTGCGCTGGCTATAGACAAACTGACCATCAATAAACAGCTCAAACTCAATCATGCGCACTGCCTTGCCAGGGTGCACAACCACTTCGTTTAGCGCATCCCCATTACCCACCGCCACACCGTTACGATAGAGCACAGCATCAAGCAAAAAGCGCTCTTCAATCTCAAATTCTCCAGCTAGCACCTCGCCTACTCGGGTTTCAAGCTCGGCAGGTGAAATATCAGTCAGAAAGCCCAAGCGCCCTCTATTTACACCTAAAATCAGTGTGCCGCTGCGACAAAGTGTTCGGGCGGCGCCTAACAGGCTGCCATCACCGCCAATTACGATGACCAAATCACAAAGCTCACCCAACATACGGCGGCTAGCTTCTGGCTGACCATGATCAGGCACTACCGTTGCCGTACGATCTTCAACGATTACTTTGTAGCCGTTTGACACCAAGTAATTAACTAAGCGCCTTAGCGAGTCAACTACCTTATCGCTTCCCAAGCGCCCGATTAAACCAATGGTGTTAAACGGTTTATCACTATGTGCAGGCGCTATTGGTGCAGTATTTATTGTCGGGGTGTTAGGCATGGGCGCCTCTCGCAAGCATCAGCCGACATTATGGAGAGTCGCGTAGTATCGAGCAAATAATCACACAGTAGCTATAGCACGGCGCTTTAACCACGACTGGTTAAGCCATAATGAAGCAACCATAATCACCGCTCCTAATATCAGCCGGGTAATATCCGCATCGCGGTTCCAGATCACAAGATTGACCACCAAACCAGCAGGCACCAGCGCGTTATTCATAATCGCCAAGGTCCCAGCATCAACTTTAGTGGCTCCCTGGTTCCAAGCGAAATAGCCCACTCCAGAGGCTACTAAACCAAGCCAAGCCAGCACGCCCCACTGCACGGAGGTAGTCGGCAAACCAGCAGTATTGCCAAACAGCAGAAACGCCGGTAGCGCAACCGCCATAGCGCCCACAAAGAACCAGCCAAACACACTATGCCATGGCAGTGTTGGAGGCAGGTCAGCGGCTAGACGGCGATAGCCGACTTGGCCAATCGCAAAACAGAGGTTAGCGCCCTGTACTACTAAAAACCCTAACCAAAAACCGCTGTCTACACCATCGTAACGAATTACCCCTGCACCAATCACAGCTAACAGGGCGGTAACTAAATAAATGGGCGTGAAACGCCCAAACATTAAATCGTCTAGTAGCGCGATATAAATGGGTGTAAAAATCGTAAATAGCAGCACCTCAGGTACCGAAAGCAACAGAAACGATTGATAAAAGAAAACATACATAACGCCCAACTGCACGGCACCAAGTGCCATTAGCGCCAAGCGCTGCTTGCCACGCAGCAAACTGGGGCGCAGAAAGGGAAGAAATACCAGCATGGCCAGAGTGACTCTTACCAATACGGCAAAATAGCTGTCTACCTGACCAGCTAGGTAAACACCAATCAACGAAAACGAGAACGCCCAAAGCGCCGTCACCCCGAGAAGATAGCCCATTAGTAAACCTTAGATTAAAGAGTGGTTAACGGCGATTATACGCGCTTCGCGACGCCTGCCAATGGTCTAATAAAGGGATGACACAACGTTTAACGCTTATTTAGCCATATAAAGGCGTAAACCACGCCTGGCAGCCAGCCCATTAAGGTTAAAACAGAACTAATGGCTACTCGAACTGCCCCCCCTTCCGTTAAGCCCACTGCCATTGGAGGCAACAACACTGCAAGGGCACGGTAGGCAAACAGTAGAGTACTTGACTCCGTGACAGTTGCAGACGATGGGGGCGACTGTCCTGATGGCTCATTATGGGCCGGAGGAGTAAAGTGCCCTACCGCTGTTTGAGCGTGTTCAGCTTGCTCTTTTTCATGGGCAAGCGCTTTCCGATGAGCCTCTTTATCGATTTTTTGCTCAAGTGTTTCAGCACCCTCCGCTAAATCAGCATGGTAGTGCTCCCAATCCTCCCAGTCGTGGGGCGTGCCTGAGTTGGGCCGCTGATTACCCGAGCCACGCGCACGCTCCCACGCTTTCTCTTCTAGCGTATTAGGCCGCTCTTGATCACGATCAAGACCAACACCTTGGCGATTTAGATATTCACGTGCGTCCATAAAGACTCCTCACATGTTTTAAAAGACAAGGCTGGGAAAGAGGACAAAGCGTTGAATGTACAAAGAATGAGAGCAGCGCAGGTCTAGTTAAATCTTCTACATTAATAGAATCGACAATAGTCGTCGATTTTCGTTTTATTTCAGAATAACTGTGCGCATTACGCTATGGAGTGCTCCCATGAACAATAAAATCCCGGATACCGTACGCGATATTATGTCCCGTGACTGCTACCGTGTCTCGCCCGAGACCTCCATTACTACCCTGGCACAGGGGTTAGCCCTTCATCGTCTGCCCGGCGCCCCGGTTGTCGATGCCTCTGACCGTTTGATTGGCTTTATCTCGGAGCAGGATGTGCTAGGCCGCGTGCTAGATAGCGTTTACCATGATGATGAAGCGCCTCTGGTTCGCGAGCTAATGCGCCAGGAAGTTTTAACCACTACACCTAACAAAAGCATCACTGACCTAGCCCAGGAAATGCTAGGCGCAAAGCCTAAAATTTACCCGGTAGTAGAGCAGCAGCGTTTGGTTGGTATTGTTACCCGTCGAGATATTTTGATCGCTTTACTGACCATTCGGCGCCATTAAACGCTGGATAATCCAGGACAAACGCCCTGGCTGCATGGGAGTGCAAAACAAAAAAAACCGCTGCTTAATTTAATAAGCAGCGGAAGCAAGGGATCGAAAACAATAGCCAGAGCAACACTATTAGCGACTGCTATCACTATGTTGCCTGTACACACTCTGACACTCTGATCATGAAAAGTTCGCAAAACAGCAAAATTTTCGTCTTCCCAAGCACGGGCGTATACTAATTAGCTCATGCCACCCGAATGCATAGGGAACTACACATGGCGCTTTATTTGCTGGTACTGGGAGTCTGCTTACTGGTAATAGGCTGCGTTTTTCTAGCGCTTGTCACTGCAGGCACACCTCGTTATCGCACCGAGGCTAACGATTTAATCGCGCTATTCGATAAAGCTCTCAACAGCCAAGTCAGCGAAACGGAGTGGAACACTATAATTGGTTACCCGATACGTCATGATGAGTATTTGGACAGCATCCGACGCCGAGCCATGCATTTGATGGACGCACATGGACGGCGCTGGCAGATTGCCCAGGGTAAACCGCTGCTTAATCAGGAAGGCCATGCAGAGCTCAGTGTGTTGCGTGACCATCTGGCAGCCCATACAGCGTTGCGCCAGACTCAACAACGCTGATGTAGGCCTCCACGCAACACCGATGAGGAGATCACTATGCCTAGTAGCACTATTCGTCATATTCCTTTGGAAAGTGCCACACAGCACCATGCCCATGATTTCCATCAAATAGTGATTACGCTATGCGGCTCCTCTGAGTTTGAAATTGAAGGGCTAGGTGGGCGGGTTAACGCATTCTCTGGCTGCATAGTGCCTGCTAACCATGAACATTATTACTCTGGCAATGGCCATAACCGTCAGCTAATTCTTGATTTACCCGAAGATGCTCCTGCCCTTACTGGCGAGCATCGTGAACTTGTTGCCCTGTTCGATGCTCCGCGTTTTTTTGCACTAGACAATCCGCTTCGTCACTATTTGGCCTTCGTGGAGAGCGAACTGACCCAAGGATTTGACACGGCAGCAACCTCTTTCCAGCAAGACCGCTTAGCAGCAACGTTGCTGGGTTCTCTAAAAGCACGTCTAGGCACATTACCTACCGCAGCTCAACGGCGCCTTGATCTTGATCAAATTGATCGTTTTATTCGTCGGCACTTGGCTGATGAATTCCGTGTCGGAGATCTGGCCAAGATTGCCTGCCTCAGCGAAGCTCATTTTTCAGAGCGCTTTCGCGCCCAGACAGGCTTATCACCATGGCAGTATGTCAGACGACAGCGCTTACATGCCGCCCGACAGCTTATTTTACAAAGCCGTCTCCCACTCACTGACATTGCCATTCAAACAGGCTTTGCCAACCAAAGCGCTCTCTCCCACGCCATCCGTCGTAGTTACGGCCTGTCGCCACGAAAATTGCGCCAGGGTTCCACCGCCACAATAACCCCTAAAAACACTCCGTCATCATACTCAGTCAACTTACCAACCTCTGCACATTAACGTGCCAGAACCAGTTGGAAAGCCGAAAAAAATTAAACTAAAGTCTTAATGTGACTAATCTTGCCGTGAAATTGACACGTTTTGCCATGAAAACGACATGCACTTGAGAGCGGAGCGCTCTACATTCGAGCGCTAGCTTGGGCACTATGCCCTGCCATTAACTGTATTAGCTCAGACTCGCGGGGGCCTCAATGCTCAATGCCAAGAAAATGCGTGACTCTGCCATCTGGCAAGCCGACCTTGATGCACTTATGCAGCGTGTTAGTGACCACTACATCGTGGACGAACACACCTACGTAAGCGAACTAATCAAGCTGCTGGATGCTGATCGCGAAGACTTCGCTCGCATTGAGGCAAATACTGCTGCCCTGGTACGCGACGTACGCAAAATGGACACCGCCGTCGACACTATCGACGAACTGCTGCAGCAATACAGCCTGGATACCCATGAAGGGCTAATGCTGATGTGTTTAGCAGAAGCTATGCTGCGCATTCCCGACAAAGAAACCGCCGACGCGCTGATTGAAGATAAACTCGGGCCCGCCGACTGGCAGTCCCACGTGGGTAAAAGCGAGTCCTGGTTGGTCAATGCCTCTACCTGGGGTTTATTGATGACCGGCCGCGTACTCAAGATGGATCACCCCAAAGAGGGGCAGCCTGCCAGCTTCATTAATCGCATGGTTAACCGCATGGGCGAACCGGTTATTCGCCGCGCCATGTACGAAGCGATGAAGATCATGGGTAAGCAGTTTGTATTAGGGCGCGACATTAACGAAGCACTCAAACGCTCAAAGCCACTGTTTAATAAAGGCTACACCTACTCCTACGATATGCTGGGTGAAGCGGCCCGCACCCGTGACGATGCTAAGCGCTATTTTGATGATTACGCGCGCGCTATCGAACAAGTAGGCAAAACCTGCAAAACCCTTGGCGATAAGACACCTGCGCCGTCTGTTTCCATCAAGCTATCTGCGTTGCACCCTCGCTATGAGTTTGGTCGCCGTGAACAGGTACTTGCTGAACTGGTCGACACCGTTATCAAACTTGTCACCCAGGCCCGTGCACTGGGTGTGGCAGTGACTATTGACGCCGAAGAAGTGGATCGGCTTGAGCTTTCATTGGAAGTATTCCGGGCCATCTACGAAAGTACGGCAGCCAAAGGCTGGGGGCATTTCGGTTTAGTCATCCAGGCCTATTCAAAACGTGCACTACCAGTATTGCATTACATTAACCGGCTAGCCGACCAGCAGGGAGACGAAATTCCCCTACGCCTGGTGAAAGGTGCCTATTGGGATACCGAAATTAAAGAGTCTCAGCAGCTTGGCGTTGACGGCTACCCGGTATTTACCCGCAAAGCGGGCACCGATGTGGCTTACCTTGCCTGCGCGCAATTCCTACTTTCTGACGATACCAAAGGGCGCATTTTTCCACAGTTCGCTACCCACAACGCCCACACGATCACTACGATTCTAGAATTTGCCAACCGTGACAGCCGTCCGTTTGAGTTCCAGCGTCTGCACGGCATGGGTGAAGCCCTATACGACGCCGCACTTGAACGTGCACCTAAAGGCACCTACTGCCGCATTTACGCCCCAGTGGGCGCTCATAAAGATCTGCTGCCCTACTTGGTTCGCCGCCTACTGGAAAACGGCGCAAATTCATCGTTCGTTCACCAGCTAGTAGATCCGGACGTGCCGGTAGAGTGGCTGTGCAAGCACCCAATAGAAACGCTTCGCCAGCAGAAAAACCTGGCTAACCAGAACATTCCATTGCCTAAAGACATTTACGGGCCAAAACGACGTAATTCCCGCGGGGTGAATCTCAATATTCGCAGCCACTACTATCCGCTGATGGAAAAGATGGCCGCGTTTATGGATAAGCAATACCCCGCTAAACCGCTACTCGCCTTTGATGTGGCTGACGACGCTGCCACTACCCATAGCGTGACTAGCCCATTTGATCGCCGTCAAATCGTGGGCAGCGTGCAGTGGACCAGCAAAGAGCAAGCGACCAAAGCACTGGACGCCGCCTGGGCAGCGTTTCCCCGCTGGGATGCGACGCCTGTGGCCGAACGTGCCGCGATCGTGCGTCGTCTTGGTGATTTGATGGAAGAGCACATGCCAGAACTGATGGCATTATGCTCCCGGGAAGGCGGCAAGCTGCTCACCGATGGCGTTGATGAGATCAAAGAAGCGGTTGATTTCTGCCGTTTCTATGCCATGCGCGCGGAAGAAGATTTTGGCGAAGCTGTGACGCTTCCTGGCCCTACTGGGGAGTCTAATCGCTTGATCTTTGGCGGCAAAGGCGTATTCGCTGCGATTAGCCCCTGGAACTTCCCCGTTGCCATTTTCTGCGGTCAGGTAGTTGCAGCCGCCGTCGCTGGCAACACGGTGCTAGCTAAGCCTGCAGAACAGACTTCAATTGTTGCTCATCGCGTCATTGAACTGCTCTACGAAGCAGGCATGCCCCGCGATGTTGTTCAGCTGTTACCAGGTGATGGCCCTACCGTGGGCAGTGTACTGACCTCTGACCCGCGGATTACCGGCGTGGTATTTACCGGCGGCACCGATACTGCGCAGATTATTAACCGCGCATTGGCGGCGCGGGAAAATGCTCCTCTTCCCACGCTCATCGCTGAAACGGGCGGCATGAACGCCATGATTGTGGACTCGACTGCCCTGCCAGAACAAGTCGTCGTGGATGTAATTCAATCTGCATTCCAGAGCGCCGGGCAGCGCTGTTCCGCGCTGCGAGTTCTTTACCTTCAGGATGATGTTGCTGATCGCGTCATTGCAATCCTCAAAGGCGCCATGAATGAACTACGCGTTGGCGACCCGCGCGACCTAGGTACCGATGTGGGGCCCGTTATCGACGAAGATGCTCGTAAAGGTCTATTGGCTCATATCGACACATTAAAGGGTGAAAACCGCTTAGTGGCAGAAACCGCCATGGCCGCAGAGCACACTCAAAACGGTACTTTTGTTGCCCCTGTCGCCTTTACGATCGACAGCATTGACGCACTTACCCGCGAGCAATTCGGTCCGGTACTGCACATAGTGCGCTACAAAGCCAAAGAGCTCGATAAAGTCATTAATGACATCAACGGTCGCAACTACGGCCTGACGTTTGGGGTACACAGCCGCAACGAATCCTTTGCCGCTGAAATAGCACAGAAGATGCGGGTGGGCAATGTATACATTAACCGCAACATTATCGGTGCGGTGGTGGGCGTTCAGCCGTTTGGTGGCCAAGGTCTTTCAGGCACAGGCCCTAAAGCCGGTGGCCCTCATTACTTGACGCGCTTTGTGACAGAGAAAACGATTACTAATAACACCGCAGCGTTAGGCGGGAATGCGTCACTGTTGGCGCTTGGCGATGAGTAATCAGCTCATCGAGCATTACTAACCTGAAGTTCTGAACAGGAAACTACCTTATGGCGGAAAATAATACAGGGATTGCCATTACCTTCGCAGCTGATCGGCTGCGAATACGTGGCAGCCACCTTTCTAGCTGCCTTCTTAGCGGGCGCTCTCCGGAGCCAGTAACGTGAAGATAAAGGGCTAACAAAAAAAGCCGCGTCTCTACCGAAGTCTGCATACGATCCGATTATGCACGGTAAGTGCGCTGAACCTGTCGGAGTTAGGGTTGTACGAAAAGTCGGCTAATGCAGGCATTTTTCGTACAAAATCTAGCCCCGTTCTGACGAACTGGAGAAGTTTCATGGCTATAGGTGTTTGGATCAGTCTAATCGCGTACTTTGCGCTCATGATCGCCATTGGTATTTATGCGATGCGCAAATCCACCTCTTCATCTGAAGATTATATGCTGGGTGGCCGTACCCTCAGCCCAAAAGTCGCAGCCCTGTCGGCGGGCGCTTCGGACATGAGCGGTTGGTTGCTGCTAGGTTTACCCGGTGCAATGTTTGTATCTGGCTTAGGCTCAGCCTGGATTGGTATCGGCCTGCTTGTAGGTGCTTTCTTCAACTGGCTTCTCGTTGCACCGCGCCTTCGTGAACAAACCGTTCACTATGGTAACGCGATTACCATTCCAGCGTTTCTGGCCAACCGGTTTCCGACCCGGTCTATGTCGCTGAGAACCGTCTCCGCGATTGTTATCGTTATCTTTTTCGCGGTTTATACGGCATCAGGCCTAGTGGCCGGCGGTAAGCTGTTTGAAAGCGCGTTTTCCGGCATTTACAACTTCGGTGATATGAGCAACTACGCCATGGGCGTGATGATCACCCTCGGTGTAGTGCTTATTTACACCGTTGTCGGCGGTTTCCTAGCGGTGAGCATGACTGACTTCGTGCAAGGCTGCATCATGATGCTAGCATTGGTCATCATGCCAGCGGTCGTGCTATTTGGTGAAGGTGGTGGTGGCTTCTCCCAAGCGTCAGAGACACTCAATAGCGTCGATCCCACGCTACTATCCTGGACATCGGGACTGACCTTTATCGGCTGGCTGTCTGCGGTTACCTGGGGCTTGGGCTATTTCGGCCAGCCGCACATTATTGTGCGCTTCATGGCTATCAGAACGCTGAAGGATGTACCTATTGCCCGCAACATTGGCATGGGTTGGATGCTTATTTCCCTGATCGGTGCCGTTTCGCTGGGCATCTTTGGCCGCGCCTATGCAATCCGTAACGGCCTGGATATTCAGGATCCGGAAACGATCTTTATTGTCCTCGCTAATTTGCTGTTCCATCCGCTGATCACGGGTTTCCTCTATGCCGCCCTGCTTGCAGCGGTTATGAGCACCGTTTCCAGTCAGCTTCTGGTGGCATCGTCATCACTTACTGAAGACTTCTACCGTCTGTTCCTGCACAAGAACGCAACCGAACAGCAGTGTGTGGCAGTAGGCCGTGTCTGTGTAGTGCTGGTAGGTGTCGTTGCCGCGGTAATTGCATCTAACGAAGATTCCCAAGTGCTTGGGCTGGTTAGTAATGCCTGGGCAGGCTTCGGTGCTGCGTTCGGTCCGCTGATTATTCTGTCGCTGATGTGGCCGCGTACGAACGGTAATGGCGCCATCGCGGGCATGATAGTAGGTGCGGCCACCGTCATGATCTGGATTGCGTTAGGCTGGAACGGTGAATTTATGGGTGGCCCTGGTATCTACGAGATCATTCCTGGCTTCATCGCCTCCTTCATCGCCATCATGGTGGTGAGTAATGCGACTGCCGATTCTGGTGAATATCAGCACATCACTCGCTAGTAACATGCATTAAAAGCATTGAAGGGCTCCCGAGGGAGCCCTTATGCATGCGACATGAAGAACAGACCTAACCAACGGTGGGATCGCTTAACGGGGTAATAGTCCACTTTACTATCCACTATTAACCCTCTGTGTCATCCAATATTCATCGCCCATGACCATAGGCCACCCCAGAATGTGGCTATTCAAGGTCATGGAAAGACGGCATCTAAATCGACGCACCAACGCTACGTGTCGACTAGCAAGGAGAGACTCAATATGAACGAAGCCAATCCTCATCTGCATAGCGACGTGAGTGAACTACGCTTACGTATTCGCAGCAACTACGACGCCAATGAGGCAGATGTGCTGCACGGGCTTATCGAGCGTATCAAGCTCTCGGAGGATGACCGCAAAAAGGTTGCTGCCATTGGTGCCAAGTACGTAGAGCGCGTGCGCAAGGAAAGGTCTCCCTCAATGATGGAGGCATTCCTGGCCGAGTACGGACTCTCGACCACCGAGGGCGTCGGCCTCATGTGTCTTGCAGAAGCGCTGCTGCGCGTGCCCGACGCAGAAACCATCGACGACCTGATCCACGACAAGATTGAGCCCTCTGACTGGGGCGCGCACTTGGGCAAGTCCTCCTCATCGATGGTCAACGCCTCGACCTGGGCGTTGCTACTCACCGGCAAGGTACTAGCAGAAGACCCTAAAGGTCCGACGCGGGCGCTACGCGGCCTGGTACGCCGCATGGGCGAGCCAGTGGTGCGTAAAGCCGTTGGTCAGTCGATGAAAATCCTTGGCCGCCAATTCGTGCTAGGTCAAACCATCGAAGAAGGCATGAAGAATGCCCGCGAATTGGAGAAACAGGGCTATACCTATTCCTACGATATGCTAGGCGAAGCAGCACGTACCGATGAGGACGCCGTCCGCTATCACCAGGCCTATGCCAAAGCGATCACTGCAATTGCCGAGCAGGCCAGAGGTGATGTGCGTGGCAGCCCCGGCATCTCGGTGAAGCTCTCCGCGCTGCATCCGCGCTATGAGTACACCCACCGCGAAACGGTGATGGCAGAGCTGGTGCCGCGCGCCAAAGAGTTGGTGCAGCAAGCAGCCAAGGCCAATATCGGTTTCAATATCGACGCCGAAGAGCAAGACCGTCTGGATCTCTCCCTCGACGTGATTGAGGCACTGATGTCCGACCCCAGCTTGGATGGATGGGACGGCTTTGGCGTCGTGGTGCAGGCCTATGGTCGCCGCGCCGCGCCAGTGATTGAAGCACTCTACGAACTGGCCGAGCGCTTTAACCGCAAGATCATGGTGCGTCTGGTGAAAGGCGCTTACTGGGATACCGAGATCAAGCTGTCTCAAGAGATGGGTGTGAAGACGTTCCCGGTCTTCACGCGCAAGGTTAATACTGACGTCAGCTACATGGCCTGCGCCCAGATGCTGCTCGACCGTCGCGACCGCATCTACCCGCAGTTCGCCACTCACAACGCCCATACCTGTGCCTCTATCGTTGAGATGGCGGGCAGCGACAAGGACAGCTACGAGTTTCAGCGCCTGCATGGCATGGGCGAGTCGCTGCACCACATCGTTAAAGAGACAGAAGGCACGCACTGCCGCATTTACGCCCCGGTTGGTGCACACCGCGACCTGCTGGCCTACTTGGTACGCCGCCTGCTAGAGAACGGTGCAAATTCTTCGTTCGTCAACCAGGTGGTGGATAGCTCTATTCCGCCCAGTGAAGTCTCAAAGGATCCGATTGAAGGATTCAAGCAGCTCGGCAACGACGTATCAAGCCCACTGATCCGCCAACCCGGCGAACTGTTCGCACCCGACCGCAAGAACTCCAAGGGTTACCGCATCAACGAACCGGCCTCTATCCTGCCGCTGCTCAACGCCCGCGAAGCGTTTGCAGATACTACCTGGACAGCAGGCCCCATGTTGGTGGGTAACCCCGCCCCCCAAGGCCCGGCGCGTGATGCCCTGTCCCCCGCCGACGGCAAGCGCGTGATTGGCAAGGTACATGAGGCCACCCCAGAGGAGGTAGCCACTGCCCTTGACGCCGCCGAGGCAGGTTTCCGCGAATGGTCGGCGCGCCCCGTGGCCGAGCGTGCAGAGGTATTGCGTCGTACTGCCGACCTCTACGAGGAGCACATCGCCGAGCTGACCGTGATCACCACGCGAGAAGCTGGCAAGATGATGTTTGACGGCATCGCTGAAGTGCGTGAGGCTGTGGATTTCCTGCGCTACTACGCTAACGAAGGCGAGCGTCTGGAAGCAGAAGAGCCCGGCAGCGCCCGCGGCATCTTCGTTTGTATCAGCCCGTGGAACTTCCCGCTGGCGATTACTACCGGCCAAATTGCGGCAGCCTTGGTAGCTGGCAATGCGGTACTTGCCAAGCCCGCTGAGCAAACACCGCTGATCGCCGCCCGTGCGGTAGAGCTAATGCGTGAAGCGGGCCTGCCGGAAGCAGCACTACAGTTGCTGCCTGGCGATGGTCCAACGGTGGGTGGCCCGCTGACTAGCGATCCGCGTATCGCGGGTGTCTGCTTCACTGGCTCGACCCCGGTCGCACAGATCATCCACAAAGCCCTGGCGGAGAATGCGGGTCCCGACGCGGTGCTGATCGCCGAGACTGGTGGTCTTAACTCCATGATTGTGGACTCCACGGCGCTGACCGAACAGGCGGTGCGCGATATTCTGATCTCCTCTTTCCAGTCGGCTGGCCAGCGCTGTTCGGCGCTACGCATGCTGTATGTCCAGGAAGAGGCTCGCGACCGGCTGCTCAACATGCTCTATGGCGCCATGGACGCGCTCACCATTGGCGACCCCTGGAACACCGACACCGACGTATCACCCGTAATCGACGCCGATGCCCAGGCCGAGATTAGCGACTACGTAGCCACCCACGAGAAAGCGGGCAAGGTGCTGAAGAAGCTCTCCGCGCCAACCACCGGCACCTTCGTTACCCCGGCGGTGATCGAGGTTGGGGGAATTGAAGATCTCGAACGTGAAATCTTCGGCCCTGTTCTACACGTGGCCACCTTCAAGGCGCGAGATATCGACAAGGTCGTCGACGATATCAATGGTAAGGGCTACGGGCTGACCTTCGGCCTGCATACCCGCATTGATGACCGCGTGCAGCAGATCGTTGAGCGCATTCATGTTGGCAACGTCTACGTCAACCGCAACCAGATCGGTGCCATTGTCGGCTCTCAGCCGTTCGGCGGCGAAGGCCTCTCTGGCACCGGGCCCAAAGCTGGCGGACCACTCTATACCACTCGCTTCCGCCGAACTGCCACCGCTGAGCACAGCGACGCGCCGCAGGGAAATGCAGTGACACTCCAAGAGCTGGAGTCGGCCTTCGACGGCTTGGATTCGCGTAACTGGGCGGTACGCCCTAATCGGATCGAGGTGCTGCGCAAAGCGCTCTCCGGCAAAGGCGGCGTGATCCGCAAGGCGCTTGCCGAAACAGCAGCCTTGGATATGACGTCCCAGACATTGCCGGGGCCGACGGGGGAAAGCAACCGTTTGGCGATGTATCCCAAGGGAGTGATTTTGTGCCTAGGACCAACCCTGGATATCGCTATTGCCCAGGCTGCTCAGGCCCTCGGCACCGGCTGTGCAGCGGTTGTCATCGCGCCAGGCGCGGTTCAAGCAGTTCAACCATTGATTGATGCCAGCGTACCAGTGGCCGGGCTTGATGGAAGTGTCTCCGCCTCGACGCTCAGCGAGATCAAAGGCATTGCGGCGGTAGCCGCGGCTGGTGCCAGCGACTGGACGCGTGAGCTGCGAATTGCGCTGGCTAAGCGCGACGGAGCCATTATACCGCTCGAGACCCAGACTATTTCGCCAGACCGCTACGTGGTGGAACGCCATCTGTGCATCGATACGACTGCGGCGGGTGGTAACGCCAGCCTACTGGCAACGGCCGAATAGGCTCGCCAGCTTTGTTGACGTATCAATTTCGCCAAGGCAGTGACCTCATATTGCCGGGAGGCGGCCAGCACTGGCGCCTCTGATATGAGTGACGTGACTGGTTGGGTTGCTATTGGGCCTACCTAGCGCAATATTTGGTGAGCAATATGGCTGCTGACGCGGGTGAATATAAGCATATCGATCGGTAAACGCGTGCGGTTGACGCACTCGACATAGTCAAACAATCGTTGGCCATGAGACCTTCCCGACTGTTCGGGAAGGTCTTATTCGTTTCTGCGGCATCATCACTTGCTTTAGCCCCTCCGAGCAGCCTCGCCCAGTTCAGTTCGCAGTTGGAAAAACTGTCTACGTTGCATCCAAGCTCTTTGCTAACAATAGTCGGTTAAAAACATATATTAGCCATCCTTATTTACAGTACTTCTTAGCGCTCTTTGCCCTAGGTCAATAACTGCTCTTCTACGACTCGATAAACTCCCCATCATGATTTGACCTTTTAATTAAATGACTTAAATCGCCAGGAGCAACGCTATGCGCCATCGTACTGTACCTACCCTACTTGCCGCTGGCCTCGCAGCAGCTACGCTTGCTACCAGCAGCCAAGCCTTCGCTTATGGCGCCGGTGACTTTTTCACCCGCGTGGGTGTAGCGCAGGTATCCCCGAAAAGTAATAACGGTTCATTGGCGGATGGAGCCTTCTCGGTCGATGTCCAGAACAAAACCGACTTCGCCTTTACCTTGGGATACCGCTTTCACGATAAAGTCGGCATCGAGCTACTGGCGGCTCTACCGTTCAAACACGATATCGAGCTAAATGGCGACAACCTAGCCTCCACCAAGCACTTACCTCCCACCCTTACCCTGCAGTACTATCCAATGGGTGGCACTGACTCACGAGTACAGCCTTATGCTGGTGTAGGTATTAACTACACGCGCTTCTCTAACGAGAGCCTAGCAATTGGCGACTTAGACTTAGACAACTCCTGGGGCATCGCTGGCCAGCTAGGCGTCGACTTACTCATTGATGATAATTGGGCGCTTAACGCTGCTGCTTGGTATATCGATATTGATACAGATGCGAAAATTAATGGCCAAGCTGCTGGCACTGTAGAAATTGACCCTGTTGTTGTAATGGCAGGGATCAGCTACCGTTTTTAAAGGCGCCATTTAGCGCGCTTGCAGTCACTTAGTTGCCATGTAACAGCTGTAAAAAAATGCCCAGACCACGTTTTCGTGAGCTGGGCGTTTTGCTTTGAGCAGGCCGTACACTTAAGGCCAATTACCAACGTTCAAATCAATTATCCGTGACGAGTTGATCAACCCTCTCCACGGCTCGCACGACCAGCACCTGATCACTGACACGCACTTTCTCCTGCATTAAATACGCAGCCACTGCAGGCGCTATCTCACATTTAGTTGGCATGGCAGCATTGGCTTCAATTAATGCATTTAAACGAACGATAAATACGTAGCGTATCCACTGAGGCAGCGTCATCGTATCGATACAAAAAGGCTCCTGGCTGGCAAATGCCTCTGCATCAGGCGTAGGCGTGCGCCATAGATTAGCGGCCTTCATGGCGGCTTCAAGTTCAAGAAGTGCGGTTTGTAGCTGTTGATGGACGCTCATAGGCACCTTAAAAGTCGTCATGGATATGTGCATATTATCCCAACTCAGTGAACAACTTGCCACTCAGACTGTGATGAAAAAAGGTTATTCACAGATTCACAGAAAACCTGCAAGAGGCTGTGGATAAACTATGGAAAGGTGCCGCAGCCTCTACTCCCATGTGGCCTGAGCGAAGTTGATCATTTTTTAACCAAACGATGAATAAAGCTGTGATTTATCAGCTATTACGGCTGACACTGCTACACCAGCAAGGTAGAGTGCAGGCTTGAAATACGGAAGGGTGTTATGCAACCAATTCAGTCCCTTGATGAGTTTTTTACACGCAGCGGTGCAGATGTTTCTCTATATCACATGGGGAGGCGTGTTGCCCCCTGCCCTCGTGAAACGCTGCGAACTTTTGAAAGCGGCGAACATGCCTGGCCTGAACCCTGGCAACACCAGGCGCGACTTGGAATCGTATTCCGGTTAGGTGACATGCCGGAGCCAGCTATCTGGTTCTTGGCACTACCGCTAGATGAACAAGGCATGCTTTCGCCAGCCCCACGCGATGGCTTTATTAACCGATTGCTAGACACTTTAGGCCGCAACGTTGCCAATATGGGCGCTGATGAGACAGAGCATCAAGAAACGGCAGACGTAGATCATTTAATGAAGGATAATCCCCTCGCCTTCACGCCTAATACAAATTTTCAGGCCATGCTAAACGCTCAAGCCACGCTCTCGCTGGGTTTACCAGCCAGTCAGCACCTAGAGCCTGTAGAAGCCTATCTGACCGGTCAGCAAAAGATTGACTGGCAAGCACTGGGCTTCCAAGGCATTGCAGATTTCAGCGTGCGCCTCGACGACACCATGGCCAATGCCCTGGCACAGAGAATCCCTCATTTACCCGCTAGCGTTATTCATTCGCTATGCTATTGCTTGGAACATCGGCCATTTATCGAGACGCTGGTGAATGCACTTTATGAGCGCGGCGAGCAGGCGGCGAGTGACGGCGATCTGGAAACAGTATGCGCCTGCGTTCGTGCCGTTGGCAGCACCTCAAGCACTAAAGCTGGCGATTGGTACACCAGCCTACTCAGAGACAGAGAGGCCTGTGGACCTGATCTATTGGCGGCAATTGCAGGGCGTGGCTGGCCATTTTTAGAAGATGCCGAACGTTTGCCTCTCTTTTTGCGGCGCCTAGCAGAAGATGAGCGCAGCAACTTTGCAGCGGTCGTACGCGATATCGCCTTGATACCTCGCCTACGCTTACCCGTAATGATGGCTCTTCGTGATGCCCCGGCGGGGTCAGCTATTCAGCAGCGCTTAACTGGCATGCTGCCCCGTGCTTAACGCATGCGTAACTTTTTTAGAATTACTAGCAAGGAGTGAGTCGTGAAGGAATTACCCTATCAGGCCAAAGCAGTCATCGGCCGCCGAGAAATGGTGACGTTACCTGAGCTAGGGCTTCACCTCTGCTGCAAAGCCGATACCGGCGCGCGCACCTCTGCGCTACATGCCGAAGAGATCGAAACTCACGAAGATGCCCAAGGTCAGTTATGGGTAAGCTTTATTACTCACAGCGGTGGCCCAGATACCCCAGCTCACCGCTATAGCCTTCACCTACATGATAGGCGCCGGGTAACAAGCTCTAATGGCCACAGTGAATGGCGCTATGTTATCCGCACGCCAATGCAACTGGGCGAATTAAACTTTCCGGTTGAGCTAACGCTAACCGACCGTAGCAACATGCGCCACGCCATGCTGCTAGGTAGACGCGCCATGCGTCGCTTACTAGTAGCCCCCGGCGCTGCATTTTTGCACGGCGAGCCCTAAACTAATGATGAATAGCCTACCCTCTTGCCCCGGAGCCCTGCATGCATATTGCCCTGCTTTCGCGTAACCGCAACCTATACTCAACTCGCCGCCTTATCGAGGCTGCCGAGCAGCGGGGGCATACTGCGCGCGTTGTTGATACGCTGCGCTGCTATATGAGCATTACCTCGCATCATCCATCCATTCACTATAAAGGCGCTGAAATTGAGCCATTTGATGCGGTTATCCCCCGTATCGGCGCTTCAGTGACTTTTTATGGCTGCGCTGTGCTGCGTCAGTTTGAAATGATGGGCACCTATGTTATCAATGACTCGGTCGCCATTACCCGCTCTCGGGATAAACTGCGCTCCTTGCAGCTACTCTCCCGCAAAGGGCTAGGCTTACCAATTACAGGGTTTGCGCACTCGCCTGATGATATTCCCGACTTAATCACTATGGTGAAAGGCGCCCCGCTGGTTATCAAGCTGTTAGAAGGCACCCAAGGAATCGGTGTAGTATTAGCCGAAACCAACCAAGCTGCCGAATCGGTGGTTCAAGCCTTTATGGGTATGAAGGCTAACATTATGGTGCAGGAGTATATTAAAGAAGCCCGTGGCGCCGACATTCGCTGCTTTGTGATTGGCGATAAGGTAGTCGCTTCCATGAAGCGTCAGGCAGCGGAGGGGGAGTTTCGCTCCAACCTCCACCGGGGTGGCACCGCTAGCGTGATTCGCATTACCCCGGAGGAGCGCTCAACTGCCATTCGAGCAGCAAAGGCAATGGGCTTAAGAGTTGCCGGTGTTGATCTGTTACGCTCCAACCACGGCCCTGTGATTATGGAGGTTAACTCCTCGCCCGGCTTGCAAGGTATTGAAAGCGCCACAGGTAAAGATATTGCAGGTATGATCATTGAACATATCGAAAAAAATGCCACCCCCGCACGTAAAGCACCGCCCAAGCCTAAAGGCTAAGGGTAAAATGCAAAAATAATCGTCCTTAGGGGTGGCAAATCAGTGCTGCCACCCCCACAATCTGCGTCACCGAAGGAGGTAGACGCTCATGTTTCTCGACAATCGCCAAGTGGCGATGGACAGCGTGCTGGAAGCGCTGGCTGATAGTATTGATTATTTCCAGGATAATATCGAACGCCTGCGCCCCTCGCTGCGCGACGCATTAAAACCGCACTATACTGCGCGGCTAAAACAGATGCGTACGCTGCAAGAACTTGCACGAGCGCATTTAAAAATGCTGCCCAGAGATGCAGACGTAGAGCGCGATGATTTTTTGTGGCTGTGGAGCCGCCTAAAAAGCTTTGTCGGCAACGATAGCCAAGTATTAATCAATGAGCTGCTGGAGCAAGAACGCGTACTGATGCAGGCGCTTTCCACACTGTTCACACATCCGCTTCCCGACCCAATCGAACCGGTTGTGGAAGAGTGCATGCAAGGTTGCCGGAAGTTAATTCGTGAGCTGTATAGCTTGCAGAAGCGCAAGACCCGCCGTTAACAAGGCTAATGGCCTCTAAGAGGCTGCTGGTAGTAACGGTGTATAATCTCAGCAACAGTCTCAGCGACAGTTTCAGCAACAATGTCGGCACGATCACTGTCTTCTGTGCGGCTATTATCTTCATGCTGCAGTTCTATGGGCTCTGCCGGACCTAGGAAATAGGGTTCTCGACCCCAAACGTATAGATCTCCCAGGGTGGCCACTCGTGCCACCCATTCGCGCACGATTAATCGCCACTCCCCTGCAGTACGCTCATCCTCAGCGACACACCCTGTTACTTCCATACCCAACTCTCGGGCAATAAACACTGCCCGTGGCAAGTGCCAACTTTGGGTAACCAAGAGCGCTTCATTGAGTTGAAATACATCACGGGAGCGAGCCAGAGTGTCATAGGTACTAAAGCCAGCAAAGTCCATTGTCATTTGGTGAGGCAGAACACCACGACGAGAAAGTTCACGCCACATGGCGCGGGGTTCATTATAGGCCTGAGTACGATTATCACCAGAGAGCAGAAGATGGCTTACCCGCTGCTCTTCGATCAAACGCGCAGACGTACGCATACGGGCGTGAAAGTGGGGGTTGCGTAGTCCACTACGCGTCCAGTGGGAAGTGCCAAACACAATCGCTATATTGCTTGGACGACACTCCTCCACACGACTGTCAATATAGCGCGCCGTACTGGCCAGCACCCAAATATTACCAATCATAAATAGTAATGTCGCCAGCAGCAAAAATGCGGCTAGCGACATCAATAAACGCTTTAGAAAAACTAACAACGTGCTATGCATCCTACTCCCTAGCCGGGGTTAGAACATGCCGAGCTCAAGCTTGGCCTCATCGCTCATCATGTCACGACTCCAGGGAGGACTGAAGACAATCTCAGTATGCACCTTGCTGATTTGTGGCGCGCCCAAAATTTTGTTGCGTGCATCAGCGGCAATGACATCCCCCATGCCACATCCTGGGGCGGTAAGTGTCATGCGGATGGTGACCATTCGCTCACCGCTAATCAATCGCTCTATGCGACAGCCATACACTAAGCCAAGATCGACAATATTGACCGGTATTTCAGGATCGAAACAGGTACGAAGCTGCTCCCATACAAATTGCTCAATCTCCTCTTCGCTGGCACTTTCAGGCAGCGTAGGGCGCGGCAAGGGTTCTAGCCCCAGGGCATCTAAGTTCCGCCCCTCTATAAGATAGAGGCGACCCTCAAAGCCAACACTCACCGAGCTGCCTTTGGCTTGCATGACACTCACTATACTGTCTTCCGCTAGTATATCCGTTTTACCAAACGGAATAGCAATAGCTTCAACATCGCGCTGGAGCGGCAGCTTCTGACCTCGTTCGAGGCTGGCGACTTGCTCGATATCCATAACCGTCCTTAAATAACTGCCCTTAACGCACCATACCGATGACACGCTGGAGTGCTTCAATAAAGCTATCCACTTCTTCGAGGGTATTATACGCAGCAAACGATGCACGGCAGGTAGCATCCACACCAAAATGGTGTAAAAGCGGCTGGGCACAATGATGGCCGGTACGAATAGCGACTCCCAATTGATCAATTAGCAGACCAATATCTTGAGAGTGAGCCCCCTCGACTACAAAGGAGAGCACGCCCGCTTTATGGGGGGCTGTACCCAAAATACGCAAGCCTTCTATTTGGCTAACGGCCTGGGTAGCATGGTCCAGCAACACCCCCTCCCAAGCACCTATCGCGCCAACACCAACCGATTCCATCCACTCAATGGCGCGCCCTAAAGCAATTACTTCCGCGATGGCGGGTGTACCCGCTTCAAATTTATGCGGGATCTCTGCGTAAGTCGTACCTAAATCAAAAGAGACGGTTTTGATCATCTCTCCGCCACCCTGCCATGGTGGCATTGCATCTAGTAAAGACTTTTTACCGTACAACACACCAACACCGGTAGGCCCATACACTTTGTGCCCAGAAAACGCATAGAAATCAGCATCAATTGCTTGCACGTCTACCTTTAGGTGAGGTGCAGCCTGGGCGCCATCAATCAAAATCAGCGCTCCGTACTGATGTGCCAGGGTAGCCATCTCTTTTACCGGATTAATGGTACCCAACGCATTAGAGACGTGATTAACCGCCACAAGCTTAGTACGCTCACTTAGCAGGGCGCGGTACGCTGTCATATCCAGCGCTCCCTGAGAATCGACAGGGATCACCTTAATTGTAAACCCACGCTCAGCTGCCAAAAGCTGCCAGGGCACAATGTTGGAGTGGTGCTCCAACATTGAAATCAGCACTTCATCACCTGCCGCTAATTGGCTACGCCCCCAGCTTTGCGCTACCAGATTAATAGCTTCAGTCGTGCCCCGGGTAAAAATAACCTGACGCGCATCTTCCGCATTGAGAAATGCCTTCACCCGGTGGCGCGCACCTTCAAACGCTGCCGTGGCTTCATCCGCTAAGGTATGCAGGCCACGATGTATATTGGCGTTGTAGCGTGAGTAATAATCGCCAAAGACCTCGATGACTTGCCGAGGAGTCTGGCTAGTCGCTGCATTGTCTAAATAAACCAACGGTTTGCCATGTACTTCTCGACTTAGCACCGGGAATTCTTCACGCAACGCGACCACATCAAAGGGGGCATTTGCACGAGCTAACGGCTTCTCAATTACGGAATGGGACATCGATAGCTCCTTAATTAGTCGTTGAGCGAAACGGCGGCTTCCACTAACCCGGCCAAATTGAAGCGCTCTGGAAGCTTACCTGCCACAGCTAATTCAACCCGCTCGGCAATCACATCCAGTGCCACTTTCTCAAGCACTTCCCCAGCAAATGCTAAGGTTAGCAAGCCACGGGCTGTCGCTTCATCAATACCACGCGTACGCAGTGCGTAGATCGCCTCTTCATCCAGTTGGCCGGTAGTAGTGCCGTGAGAGCACTTTACGTCGTCGGCATAGATCTCAAGCTCAGGCTTAGCGTCAATATGCGCACGGTCTGAAAGCAGTAGATTCTGATTGCTTTGGAAGCCTTCAATTTTTTGGCTATCACGCTTAACGTACACTTTGCCGTTAAACACACCATGGGCGCGATCGTCCAGGATGCCTTTATAGTTTTCGTTAGAGAACGTCAGTGGGGCGTTATGGTTAACCTTGGTGTGGTTATCCACGTGCTGGCGGCCCTGGCCAAAGAACAGGCCGTAGAAATTGGTTTCCGCTCCCTGGCCATTTAGGTCGCTGATAAGATCGTTGCGCACCAGTGCGCCACCCAAGTTCAAGTTGTAAGAGCTATAGCGGCTATCGCGGCTCTGCTCCACGTGAATGCTTGCAACATGCATATCACCTAAAGGTGCTTCTTGGAGCTTGTAGTGGTGCAAAATCGCCCCGCGATCCAGCATCAACTCAGCGACAACGTTAGTGAAATTAGCCGCATCAGCTTCACCGGTGTAGTGCTCGATCAGCGTTGCCTCACTACGCCCTGCCGCCTCTACCAAAATGCGCGGATGACACATCACTGGTGAGCCTGAACGGGATAGAAACTGCAGCAGAATGGGCTTTTCAACGACGGTGCCCGGCGCAATACGAACAACAACGCCTTCTTCCATAAACGCAGTGTTAAGCGCTGAAAATGGAGAAAACTCAACGCCTGTTAAACGCCCCAGCGGGCCTCCAACAGCTTCATGGTTCTCACTAAGCGCCCTGGAAAGCGGCAACACCTGAACACTACTCGGCAGTGCATCAACATCCGACAATGCCGTCGAGAACACACCATCAACAAAGGTTAGCCGGTAAGCATCCAGCGGCAACGTAAGGGCTGCCGCTTGAGCCTGGGAAAAATCAGCATTGTCGGCAAGAGCAAAGTTTCCCTGAGCAATCGCACGGACATCGGTGTACTTCCACTCCTCATCACGGCGAGTAGGAAACCCCATGGCTTCAAAGCGTGCAGCACCCGCTTGGCGACGCGCCGCAATCCATGTGGGCTCTGCGCCGCGCTGTTGGCTACGCGCGTTTAGCGTGTCCAAAAACGTTTGCGTATTGCTCATGCCACAAACTCCTCAATGCCTTCATAACCATTGGCCTCAAGCTCTTTGGCAAGTTCAGCGTCGCCGGTTTTAACAATACGACCATCAACCAGGACATGCACTTTGTCGGGCACTATGTAGTCGAGCAGGCGCTGATAATGGGTAACCAGCAAAATAGCGCGCTCGTCGGCGCGTAGGCTATTAACACCGTCGGCGACGACTTTCATGGCATCGATATCAAGACCCGAGTCGATTTCGTCCAGCATCGCTAGTTTTGGCTGCAGCACTAGCATTTGCAGGATTTCATTACGCTTTTTTTCGCCGCCGGAGAAACCTTCATTAACGGCGCGCTGCAAGAAGCTGGCATCCATCTTCATAAAGCCAAGCTTCTCTTTCACCAGCTTCATAAACTCAGGGGCCGGCATCTCGCCTTCACCGCGTGCTACGCGTTGAGCATTAAGCGCAGATTTGAGCAGGTAAATATTTTTAACCCCAGGAATTTCTACCGGATATTGGAAGCCGAGCAACAGCCCTGCCTGGGCGCGCTCTTCAATTTCCATTTCCAATACATCCTGGCCTTCAAAGGTAACCGTACCTTGGGTAACTTCGTAGCCATCTTTGCCGGCAATCACTGCCGATAGCGTAGATTTACCTGCGCCGTTAGGCCCCATAATAGCGTGTACTTCACCCGCATTAATGGTGAGCGTAAGGCCTTTCAGAATTTCTTTGCCTTCGACGGTGACGTGTAAATCGTTAACTTGCAACATAGTAAAAGCCTTTTAAATTCTTTCGGGTCGCCAATGCGACGCTCTTAAAACAATTAGCAACGAACCAGATGCGGTTAGCCTACAGCACCTTCCAGCGTTACATTGAGTAGCGCTTCGGCCTCAACGGCGAATTCCATTGGCAGCTCCTGGAATACATCTTTACAGAAACCGTTAACAATCATGCTGACTGCGTCTTCTTCAGAGATGCCGCGGCTCTGGCAGTAAAACAGCTGATCTTCGCCGATTTTAGAGGTGGTCGCCTCATGCTCGATGGTAGCAGTGCTGTTCCCAATTTCCTGATAAGGGAAGGTGTGCGCGCCACACTTATCGCCAATCAGCAACGAATCACACTGGGTAAAGTTACGTGCCCCCTTGGCACGGGGACCAATTTTGACCAGACCTCGATAGGACTGGTTACTTTTACCTGCCGAAATGCCTTTGGAAACAATGTAAGAACGGGTGCCTTCACCAATGTGGATCATTTTGGTGCCGGTATCCGCCTGCTGGCGGCCATTAGTTACCGCGACTGAGTAAAACTCGCCAATGCTATCTTTGCCCCGCAGTATGCAAGAGGGGTACTTCCAGGTGATCGCCGAGCCAGTTTCTACCTGGGTCCAACTGATACGTGAGCGCGCGCCGCGGCAGTCGCCACGTTTGGTCACAAAGTTATAGATGCCGCCTTTACCCTCTTCATCACCGGGGTACCAGTTCTGAACAGTGGAGTACTTAATGTAGGCATCATCGAGAGCCACTAATTCTACCACCGCCGCGTGCAGCTGGTTTTCATCGCGCATCGGCGCGGTACAGCCTTCCAGATAAGAAACCTGGGCGCGGCTCTCGCAGATAATCAAGGTGCGTTCGAACTGGCCAGTATTGGCAGCATTAATACGGAAGTAGGTAGATAGCTCCATCGGGCATTTTACGCCTTCAGGCACGAACACAAACGAACCATCGGTGAATACGGCAGAATTCAACGCAGCAAAGTAGTTATCCGCTACCGGGACAACCGTACCCAGGTACTGCTTGATCAGCTCAGGATAGTCACGAATCGCTTCTGAGATAGAGCAGAAAATTACGCCTGCTTCAGCCAGCTCTTTTTTGAACGTAGTCGTCACCGAAACCGAATCGAACACCGCATCTACTGCAACCCCCGCAAGGGCAGCACGCTCATGTAGCGGGATCCCCAGTTTCTCGTAAGTTTCAAGCAGTTTGGGGTCGACTTCGTCTAGGCTTTGAGGGCGATCTTCAGGACGTTTAGGGGCGCTAAAATAGGAAATCGACTGGTAATCAATAGGTGGGTAATCTAGGTGCGCCCAGGAAGGTGACTCCATCTTAAGCCACTGACGATACGCATCCAAACGCCACTCAAGCATCCACTCCGGTTCGCCCTTCTTATTTGAGATAAAGGCGATGGTGTTTTCATCCAGGCCAGGTGGCAGGGTGTCGCTCTCAATATCTGTTACAAAGCCTTCTTTGTAATCGCGACGCACCAACTGTTCCATTTCTTCGCTTGCCATGGTGATACCCTCCGGGCAGTTGGATGGCGAGGCTAGCTCGCCGTCAATTTAGATAGATCGCTGCGCTGCTTAAGCAGAGGCAGCCGATAGATTAATAGTTTGAATAGGCAGCTGGACGGGCAGCTTAATGGGCGTGGTGTCCGCCAAATGCGCAAGCGTTACGCTTTCAAGTAGGGTTCGAATGGCAAGCGAGACACGCTGCCAGTTATCTGCAACCCCACAGGTCGCCGCTAGCTCGCACTCGCCTTCTGCTTGACTACACTCAGTCATCGCGACCGGCCCCTCAATCGCTGAGATAATATCAGCTGCCGTAATATGCGATGCCGGGCGCGCTAATCGATACCCCCCTTGTGCACCGCGCTGGGAATCCAATAAACCAGCTTTAACCAACATTTTGAGCGTTTTGCTAACTGTTGGATGGGGTAACTGCACCGCCCCAGCCAAATCAGCCGCCGTATGCGATGCACTGGGATGGCGGGCAATTTGCGCCATTACCACTGCTGCATAGTCTGTCAGCCGAGAAAGCTTGAGCATGGGAACTCCCGTTTGCCGTCATTTTGGGCTTCGCCGTTAATTGGGTACCATTTTAGTCCTGTATAAATTTGATGTGAAGCCCTAGAGCAAAATCGTTATCAATTTATGCAAAATAACAGCACGTTCGGCTCCGATAGCATCAAAAACAACAATCATTATCATTTAAAAAAACTATTACTTATGCGCAACCTTCACCCATCGGTTTACACGGGCAAGATTCGTCTGAGAGTGTCGACGAGCAGCAGATGCAAGTCGCACAGCAGGATAACTCAGCGTTTTTAAAGACGTGCAGGACAGGGCTCTCATGTGGTAGCCAGAAGCGAAGCACGAAAAAATAGCCCATTGAAGTCAAGGGGCTATTTTTTTGGTAACTATTTTCCAGCTATCTACTTTCAGGCTCGCAGCGCTCAGGTTAGCTATTTTAGCTTTAGGCTTTTTTGACAAACTCCGATTTCAATTTCATAGGGCCTATGCCGTCAACTTTACAGTCGATATCGTGATCACCCTCGACTAAACGAATGTTTTTTACCTTAGTACCCACTTTTACGACCAGCGAGCTCCCTTTGACTTTTAAATCTTTAATCACAGTAACCGTATCGCCATCAGCAAGCATATTGCCATTGGCGTCGCGAATCCCAGAGCTCTCCTGTGCTGCACCCTCCTCTACTTCCTTCGACCATTCGTTACCACACTCAGGGCAAACATATTGCAGGCCATCATCGTAGGTAAATTCTGAGGCACAGGCAGGACAGTTAGGTAAATCACTCATGTAAAGCTCCAACGCAACAGGGCAAAGAAAGCGAAGGAGCCTACACGGCTAAAACGAAATGTCCAGCCTAAGATATCATCAGGCGCGTTGATAAGTTCCCACTAAGCGGTTCATACCTAGCAGGTGGGGCTCGACCTCTTTTAATAACTCTGCGAGCGTTAAACCTTCAGGCAGGTTGGTTTGATGATCCAGCGCCAGTACCCAAAAATAATATAAATGTGGGCCATGCCCTTCTGGCGGCATCGGCCCAACATAGCCTTGCTTGCCAAAGTCATTGGCACCCGTTGTACCCAGCGCCGTTTTTTCAGTTAGTTCAGCTAAATCCCCTGGTAAGTTGTAAAGCACCCAATGGACAAATCCATAGCTGCCCTCTTTTACCAATGGTGCGTCAGGGTCGTGGCAAATCACGGCATACCCTTGCGTACCATCTGGCCCGCTCTGCCAAGCAAGCGGAGGCGAAACATCGTCACCCTCACCTGTATATTTTCCAGGAATTGGCTGGTGATTTCCAAACGCACTACTTGTGACCTGCATTGAGGATAGTGCAAAAGCCATTTTTGCTCTCCTAATCTGCGAATGTCATATACCTAGCTAGCCTTATTGAAGGTAGTTAAGGTACTAGAGTGAATCCAGTAAAGCGGCGTGCTGTTGCCGCCACTGCTTGGCAATGCGCAAATTTTGTGCGTTCATCGCAGGGTTTAGTGGAGCGGTAAGCTGAATATATTCACCACGAGTTCTAGCCATTAACAGGGGGTCTTGCGTAGCTAACTGAAGAGCATAAAGCGTTAGCATCAGCTCATACTCATCTTGAGTATTAAGCCGTGCAAGTAGTAAATGAACGGCAGGTAAACCAATTTCCCCCAGTCGCTCAGCGGCAATGTACCAAACCCTGGGATTATCGTGCCCGCCATAACTAGAGACGAAGCGTTTGTCCGCCAACCGACTCACATAGTAGGCGGCTTCTTCTTCGGGACTAATAAAGAGTGGCGGCACCCAATCTGTGGAGGAGACCGTACCTGTACCTATAATAGTGCCTGTGCCTGTAACAGTACTAGACTGCTCCTGCGCGGTTTGTGGTGCAACCTGTGGCGTAGCTGTAGGCGGCTGAGGTGGCGTCGACTGTCCCGCACACCCTGATAACCATCCAACTAAAAGACACGCCCCAATAACCTGCACCCCTTTGGCCTGTCGCTGCATCATTAAATTCCCTGTTAAATACTAAGCTTAATCAGACCAGCGCCCTTCTCGCTTGAGGCGCCGCTGCACCCATCGATCATAATACCAGCGCAGCGCCCTTTTTATGCCAGGTAGACCAATTAACCAAGCAACAGGGCGCAATACAGGAATACGCATCATCAGCAGCTGGTAGGCCTCTATCCCTTCGATAATATGGCCATCCTCCTTTTCAATATGCAGCGAACGCAGCGCTGCTTCTAGCGCTACTCCTTTTTCACGCAGTACCTGCTGATGCTCAGTGGCATCACACCACTGTACATCGCCAGCACGCTTGCCAGCCCAGCGCTCAAATCGGGCACGGTCATTTCGGCAGATAGGGCAAACCGCATCGTAAAAGACATAGATAGACGCATTATCAGGCATATAGACTCTCATTTAGGATGCTCCTACTAGTGTGGCACTTCCGCCAAGCGACGCAACTCAGCAGGCTTTACTATGAAACGTCTATTAATCATTGCCCACGCGCCTTCCGCCAACACCCAAAAAATGCTCCAGGCTATTATTAATGGCGCTTCTCACCCCGAAATAGAAAATGTGGAAGTGTTCTCTCTTGCCCCACTTGAAACACACCCAGAAGACATTAATTCCGCCGACGCCATCATTGTGGGCACGACTGAAAATTTGGGATACATGGCAGGTTTGACGAAGGACCTCTTCGACCGATGCTACTACCCGTGTCTGGATAAAAATGAGGGACTTCCATTCACTTTTTATGTACGAGCAGGCCACGATGGTACGGGCACCCAACGCGCGATTGAGAGCATCACTACGGGATTACGCTGGAGGTTGGTACAAGCCCCACTTATCTGCAAGGGTGATTTTCAAACCGAGTTTCTTGACCAGTGTGAAGAGCTAGGACTATCGATGGCTGCCAGCCTGGAAGCAGGCATTATCTGAAATGAGTCGATAAAAAAACGGCACCGTGGGTGCCGTTTTGTTGGTAAGCGCTGTGTTTATCTAAGCCGCTCAAACACCGTCGCAACCCCTTGTCCCATACCGATACACATAGTGGCAAGGCCAAGAGTAGTATCGCGCTGCTGCATAACGTTAAGTAGCGTTGTACAAATGCGCGACCCCGAACAACCCAGCGGGTGGCCGAGTGCAATAGCACCACCATTAAGGTTTACTTTTTCATCCATGGCATCCAGGAAGCCAAGGTCTTTTAACACCGGTAGACCTTGAGCCGCGAACGCTTCGTTAAGCTCAACGGTTTGGATATCTGCGGCAGATAAGCCAGCAGCTTTCAGTGCTTTTTTAGACGCAGGTACCGGACCGTAACCCATGATAGAAGCGTCACAGCCCGCAACACCCGTTGAGAGCACTTTAGCAATTGGCTCAAGCCCCAGCGCCTGGGCACGCTCGTAGCTCATTACGGCCATTGCCGAAGCGCCTACCGACAGTGCGGACGAGGTACCAGCAGTAACGGTGCCGTTGCGTGGGTCAAATACTGGTTTAAGGTTTGCCATAGACTCAAGACTCGCCTCGGGGCGAATCACTTCATCGTTCTTAAACAGAATTTTAAAGCCGCGCTGATCGTGACCTTCCACACCGATAATTTCGTTATCGAAGTAGCCTTTCTCCATGGCTGCCTGAGCACGCTGATGAGAACGCACCCCAAACTTATCCTGGTCTTCACGGGAAATGCCATGCATTTTACCCAGTAGCTCAGCAGTAAGCCCCATCATCATCGCCGCTTTGGCGGCGTACTTACTGGCAGCAGGGTTAACATCAACGCCGTGAGCCATGGGTACATGCTCCATGTGCTCGACCCCACCGATCACGTAAAAGTCACCCATGCCTGCTTTAATGTTGGCCGCAGCAATATGCAACGCGGTCATTGAGGAACCACACAAACGGTTAACTGTTTGCGCAGGTACCGAGCGGGGAATGCCGGTCATAATCGCCGCGTTACGGGCGATGTTCATTGACTGCTCAAGGGTTTGGTTAACACATCCCCAGATCACATCATCTACTTCGGATGGATCCAGGTTAGCATTACGATCAAACAGCGCCTGCATCACCGCAGCAGATAAGTTTTCAGCGCGCACATTGCGGAATGCACCGTTTTTAGCTTTTGCCATGGCGGTACGTACACCGTCAACCACCACGATATCTCTTGGGTTCAAACTCATCTTATATCTCCTATGCGTGGTGGTTAAGCCTGAGAGCCAGAATAAAACTGCTCGTTATTTTGAGCCATCTGACGCAGTTTCTCAGTGGGCGCATAAAGCGGGCCTAACTCATCCGCCAGGTTTTCGGCCAGTTTCACAAATTCGGCAACACCCATTGCGTCAATGTAGCGCAGTGCACCACCGCGGAAGGGAGGGAAACCAATACCGTAGATCAGCGCCATATCTGCCTCAGCGGGAGTCTCAACGATACCATCTTCAAGGCAACGAACGGTTTCCAGGCAAAGCGGTACCATCATGCGAGCAATAATGTCTTCGTCAGAAAACTCTTTCTGCTCTTTAACTACCTCTTTAACCAGCGCATAGGCTTGCTCGTCGGTAACTTTCTTGGGCTTACCCTTCTTGTCTTCTTCATAGGCATAGAAGCCTTTATCGTTCTTCTGGCCCAGGCGTTTGTTATCGTACATCACCTGAATAGCAGTCTTACCGTCCCGCGCCATACGATCTGGGAAGCCTTCTGCCATCACTTCATTCGCATGCACAGCAGTATCTAGACCCACTACGTCCAGCAAGTAGGCAGGGCCCATAGGCCAGCCAAATTTCTCCATTACCTTGTCAACACGCTGAAAATCAGCGCCCTGCTCTACCAAGAAGCTAAAGCCGCCAAAATAAGGGAACAGTACACGGTTGACTAAGAAACCTGGGCAATCATTTACTACGATAGGGGTTTTGCCCATAGCGCGTGCGTAGGCGACTGTCGCAGCCACTGCAGCATCTGAGGTCTTCTCGCCACGAATAACTTCCACCAACGGCATACGGTGTACCGGGTTAAAAAAGTGCATACCGCAGAAGTTTTCAGGGCGCTTGAGGTTTTGTGCCAAACGGTTAATAGAGATTGTCGAAGTGTTAGAGGTAAGGATGGTGTTTTCGCTAACCATTCCTTCTACTTCAGTAAGTACAGCATCTTTAACCTTGGGATTTTCCACCACCGCTTCGACGACTAAATCAACGTTGCCGAAATCACCGTAAGAGAGCGTAGGACGAATATTGGTCAGTTTTTCGGCCATCTGCTCAGTGGTCAGCTTTTTACGCTCGACCTGCTTAGAGAAGAGCTTGCGTGCCTCTTTCAGGCCAAGCTCAATGGCATCATCGTTAATATCTTTCATTACGATGGGCGTGCCTTTACTTGCACTTTGATAGGCGATACCACCACCCATAATTCCCGCGCCCAGTACAGCGGTTTGCTTAACCGGCTGTGACTGCTTCTCGTATTTACTACCTTTTTTCTTCACTACTTGGTCATTGAGGAATAAACCAACCAAGTTAAAGGCAACGCTACTCAGCGCCAACTTGGCAAATGCTTTTGCCTCAATGGCTTGAGCGCGAGCACGGGTTTCCCCTGCGCCTTTTTGGATCACCTTGATTGACTCTACCGGCGCCGGGTAGTGTGGGCCAGCCTTACCCGCCACAAACCCTTTGGCGGTTTCAAACGCCATCATTTGCTCAATCGCATTGAGGTTTAGCGGCGCTTTCTTCTCTTCACGACGTGCCTGGTAATCAAGCTCACCGGCATTGGCGCGGTCAAGCATGTCCAGCGCGGCTTCTTCAAGAAGCTCGTGGCTTACAACAGCATCAACTGCGCCTACTTTAAGTGCTGCGTTAGCACGGTTTTCAGTGCCTCCAGCAATCCACTCAATGGCATTATCAGCACCAATCAGGCGCGGCAAACGGACACAACCACCCCAACCTGGCAAAATACCCAGCTTGGTTTCAGGTAAGCCAATTTTAGCTTTTTCGCTCATCACACGAAAATCAGTGGTCAGCAACACTTCACAGCCACCGCCTAATGCTAAGCCATTAATAGCCGTTACTGTGGGGAAAGACAGATCTTCAATAGCATTGAAGATATCGTGTACCTTGAGATTCATCTCAACCAAGTATTCTTCCCCCTTGTCGAAGAGAGAGTGAAACTCAGTAATATCGGCACCGACGATAAACGCTTCTTTGCCACTGCTGATAACCAAGCCCTGCAAACCGCTTTCGGCTTGCAGCACTTTGACAGCATCACCCAATTCAGCGACTACAGCGCTGGAAAGTTTATTGACGGACTCACCTTTCAAATCAAAAGTGAGCATTGCGATGTCATTGCCACCTTGGGTATCACGACGCTCCACCGTGATGGCATTGCCTTGATAGATCATCCGCGCTCTCTCCACAAGTTCGGGCTGGCACTTTATATTGCACCCGCCACGCATTTCATACGGTCGTTTGATTGCGTAAGCTTGGTTGAGTTGCTGAAGAACGTCAACCCCTTACTTTTGGCTAATACGCTCTAGTGGCTATGACTAAACCCAAGAAGCTCCGTTCAGTAGCACACTGCTCTTTTAAACAGAGATGGACTGCCATGCATCGACTTTCGCTTCAAACCCAACGATGATGTTGTTTTATTGTGGGTTATTTTCCATGAGCGACCTACTTACCCCTTCGCGTATTTCATCACTGCAAAAGCGCATTGAACGCTTAGTCGAGCGCCTTAAACCGTGGAGCTGGATGTGGCCGCCGATGGCGTTTGCTGCTGGCCTGGGCAGTTTTTTCCTGGTTGACCGCCAACAGTGGCTCGGCGCGGTGTTAGCGCTTGGGCTGCTCTTCGCTTGGTTACTGCTAATATCTGAAGGCCTGATTAGTCGTTGGCTTGAGAGCCGAGGTCACCCCGCACTGCCAAGGGGTGTCGCTACGTTTATCGCCCAGATGATCCACCAAGAAACGCTTTTCTTTACCCTGCCGTTTATTTTGATCACTACCGTTTGGAATAGCGGCCAAACGCTATTTGCCGCTTTGGTAGTGGGCATGGCGGCGCTATCAATTATCGACCCGCTCTACTACAAGCTAGCTGGACGCTGGCGTAGTCTCTACTTTTTTTTCCATGCCCAGTGTGTTTTTTTAGTCATGCTGGTGATCTTACCAATCATGCTGCATCTCACCACGCGTCAAAGCCTACAGCTAGCACTCGTATTAACCGTGCTAGTTGCGTTGCCTAGCTTTTGGAATTTACTGAAAAAGCGCTCGTTAAAGCGTTGGTGCCTATTTTTTGGATTAGCGATAATACTGGCATATGCGGCTTGGCTGGGCCGTATTTGGGTTCCACCGGCAAGCTTATGGATGACCAGCAGCGCACTTTCACCTGCTTTCAACGTTCAACAACGGGAACCTCAGGGTGCTATTTCGCTCACCCCACTGGCCTTACAAGCTAATGGCCTATACATCTATACCGCTATACGGGCTCCCCGCGGTTTAAGCGAAACGATTTATCATGCGTGGCACCACAACGGAACACTGGTGGATACCGTAGCGTTATCAATTCATGGTGGACGAGAGCAAGGCTACCGGGCGTGGAGCTACAAACGAAACTTTCCCGCAGCTCCCTCGGGGGATTGGCGGGTCGACATCATGACAGATGGTGGTCAGCGGTTAGGACTAATCCGCTTTACGGTGTCAGACGATCCAATCGAGGCTTCAATTGCCGACAGCACCATTAGCTCCAGCGGGCTAAGCGGACTCAATTTACGCCGATTTCTTCCTGGTAGAAACAGCGATACTGAGCCGTCAAGCAGTAACTGAATGCTAGAACGCCTTGCATTCATCGGTACAGCTAATGACAATTCGTTTACTCACACTTACTGGTAGCTAGATCTATGGCTTCATCAATTGGTTTTCGAATTGCACGCTTGCCACATCTGTGGCGCTCTATCATTGACCGTAGACTGGCCCCTCTGGGGTTAACACAAACCCGCTGGGTGACGCTCTACCACCTTTGGAAACTGGGGGAAGGCAATCCTCAGTGCGATCTTGCCCGCGCTATTGGGGTCGAAGCCCCTTCACTAGTGCGCACGCTTGGCCAACTGGAGGAGCAAGGCTTAGTCGAGCGCCGAGCCTGCGATAATGATCGCCGCAGCAAACGCATTTACCTGACACCTGCGGCCATGCCTCTGCTAGAGCAAATAGACAGCGTGGTGCTCGAGGCACGCAAACAGATGATGGCAGGGCTTAGTGAAGATGAGCTCGACAAACTGGATAAGTGGCTTGGCGTAATCGAGGCTAACGGGCTAGCCATGCAAGCGCGGGACCAAGACAGCCCCAGCGCCTGAAGGGTTAACCGCGCAGTTAAAGCTCCGTTAAAACCTCGTTAAATCTAGCTAAGGCGTGGTTAAAACCTAGCTAAAAAATGTGGCGCCCTGCGTTTTGAGCGCCTAAGGGTTTGCTAACAGGTCTATCTGATAACCCGCCGAGCGCGCTTCTTAGCTGATTAAAATCATCCAGGTAAGTCGTAAAGCGCTCGGCGTTTTGGGACTCCCACCACCACAAGGTGAGCGAGTGGGGGGTGGATTCGATCACTAACGCATCTTGAGGCAAACGTTCCAGAAGAGCCTTGAAAGGATCGGTAGCGTTATCAGGCAGCTCTCGTAACGGCGCGATACGCCACCGCCACCCAGCATGATAAAGCTCAAGTGCAGCACTGGCGCTTCCCTCTCTTAGCAGAACAAAAGTTGGCCCTGGCGCATCCTGCGGATAGTACCAGCGGTACGCGGGCATAGCGCCCCTAAAATGGTGCAGCGGGGGCTTATCCATTTTAATGGCTACCCCTTGTTTCCGAGCACTCTCACGCAGGGCCATCTGCCGCTTCTGCTGGGGGCTTGGCTTAAGCCACATCACTGGCGTAATAACAAACATCAATATCAACACAATGATTAACCATTCCATTCTGTCTCTCACCCTATTGCGGACAAACTGCGTTAGCTACTTGAAAAAACCATGATATAGATCGTTGTTAAGGTGGCGCGTAAAGCCTAAAGTAAAGGGCATATAACAAAGCTTCTTCTTTGTTAATTATCACTAGGGAGAAAAGCCATGAGCTATCACCACATTCTGGTAGCCGTTGACTTAACGAAGGACTCGCACAAGATCTTAGAGCGTGCGGTTGCCATCGCCGAACGTAATAACGGCGCCAAGCTATCTATTATGCATACACTTGAACCATTAGGGTTTGCCTACGGCGGCGATATCCCTATGGACCTTACCAGCATCCAAGATCAGCTAGACGACCACGCTAAGAAGCGCCTTGCTGAGATTGCAGCCCCCCATATTGCACAAACCGACCAGCACGTTTTGGTAGGCATGCCAGACACTGAGATACACCGGTTTGCAGAAGAGCATAATGTTGACTTGATCGTGGTAGGTTCCCACGGCCGTCACGGCTTTGCCCTACTGCTTGGCTCTACGTCTACCGGCGTCTTACACGGTGCCCAATGCGATGTCCTTGCGGTGCGAGTAGGCAAAAAAGGCGAAAAAAGCGACGAGTGATCTTTTAACGCTTGGTCGTTAATAAAGCATAAGCAGGCGCCCACTAAGGGCGCCCTTGGCGCGGGAAGTGCTATTCGCGAAAGTGCTATCCAGAAGGACTATCCAGAAGGACTATTCGCCGTTCGCCATCGCCTCCAGCTCCATCCAGCGCTCCATGGCAACTTCCAACCGTTGCTGAACACCTTCTAACTGCTGCAGCTTAGCTGTCACCTTGCTGGCCTCTTGCTGATAAAAAGCAGGATCGCCTATCTCTTGCTCTAGCGCCTCAATCTCATTTTCCAACTGCTCTATTTCACCTGGCAACGCATCTAATTCACGCTGCAGTTTGTAGGAGAGCTTAACGGTTTTCTTAATAGATTCCGCCGGAGGTTCAGGCTTTTTTTCCACCGCTATGCTAGTCGGTTCAGTTTGCTGACGCGCAGCTCCTTCCCAGGGTGCTGGTGGCAACTTGCCGCCTTGGCGAATCCAGTCAGTGTAGCCACCTACATACTCACGCACACAGCCTTCCCCTTCGAAGGCCAGCATACTGGTGACAACGTTATCCATAAAGGTACGGTCGTGGGAAACCAGCAGTAGCGTGCCATCGAAGTCCAGCAGCAGTTCTTCGAGCAGCTCCAGGGTTTCCATATCTAAGTCATTGGTCGGCTCATCCAACACCAACACATTGGCAGGCTGGGTAAACAGCTTAGCTAACAGTAGCCGGTTGGATTCGCCACCAGAAAGCGCTTTTACCGGCTGGCGTACGCGGTCTGGAGTGAACAGGAAATCCTGAAGATAACTCATCACATGGCGATCTTTACCACCAACGCTGACGCGATCACTGCCTTGGGCCACGTTATCGTAGACGGTTTTTTCCAGCTCCAGGCCAGCACGCAACTGATCGAAGTAAGCTACCTTCAAATTGGTACCCAGCTGAACGCTACCTTCGGTTGGCGCAAGCTCGCCAAGCAAAATTTTCAATAACGTTGTTTTACCTGCACCGTTGCGGCCAAGGAAGCCAATACGGTCACCGCGCATCACCTCAAGATTCACGTCACGTAGAATGACTTCATCCCCGAAGCGCTGAGTCACGCCTTTAAGCTCGACCACCCGCTTGCCAGTACGCTCGCCGCTATCTACGGTGAGATTGGCTGTACCTTGGCGCTCACGGCGCTGGCTGCGCTCCACGCGCATCTGCTCAAGCTCCCGCACACGACCTTCGTTACGGGTACGCCGCGCCTTAACACCTTGACGAATCCAGACCTCTTCCTGGGCCAGCTTCTTGTCAAAAAGCGCATGCTCACGGGCTTCTACTTCCAGCTCATGTTGCTTACGCTCTTGATACTCGGCGTAGTTACCAGGGTATCGACCCAGTTTTCCTCGGTCCAATTCAAGAATATTGGTCGCCAGCTTTGATAAGAAGGCACGGTCGTGGGTAATCAGTAATACCGCGCCATTGAACGCTAGCAGCTGCTCCTCCAACCATGCAATAGTGTCTAAGTCCAGATGGTTGGTGGGTTCGTCAAGGAGCAGCAGGTCAGGTTCTGACACCAATGCACGCGCCAACGCAACGCGGCGACGCCAGCCACCGGAAAGTGCATTCATTTCCGCTTCAGGCGGCAGCCCTAAACGGGTGAGGACAACATCAATTCGCTGGTGGAACGACCAGCCATCGATGGCTTCGATGCGCGTTTGTAGCGTCGCCATGCGCTGCATGTCAGGGTCTGAATCGTTGATCAAATGTTGATATTCAGACAGCAACTCACCTGCTTCTGGCAGCCCCTGGGCAACCATATCAAAAATGGTCATACCTGAGGACTCTGGCAACTCCTGGGCCAGCACGCCGATTTTTAATCCTGGCGCACGCCAAATTGAGCCATCATCGGCTTGAATATCGCCTACCACTAATTTTAATAGCGTTGATTTACCGGTGCCGTTGCGCCCGACCAGCGCCAGCCGCTCGCCTTTTTCAACCGTAAGGTCGGCGCGGTTAAGCAGTACTTGGGTGCCATAGGCGAGTTGCAGCTGTTCGAGTCGTAACAAGGTCACGCAGTGTCCTCCTTCGTCGTGAGGCGCACAGTGTAACGCATGCACTGCACAAGAGGGGCAACCTTATAGAGGCCTGCGCTACATCGTGCTAACGTCATGGGATAATTCGATAAACATTATGTAGCGTCTGGGACGTTATTGGGGCAGGTGTGCTGTGACCGTGACTGTTTCAATGCACTTCGTAAACGAGCTGTTATGTGGCTTATCTGATTACGCTCAATCGCATAATCGCTATCTGGAGCAGGCGAGTATTTCTCCCTTTTTGCTTAGCGCGCCCAATGGCCGGGTTACCGTTGAGCAGTTTGCCGAGCTTTATCGGCTTATTGCGCTTGAAATAGATGATGAAACGCCACGTTTTTTTTCACGCCCTCTGCGCTGCGGAACCTTAAAGCTACTCTGCTTAAGCTTGCTTGATGCGCCCACTTTGCACGTCGCCCTGCACCGCTATACGCAGTTTTTCAGAATCATTCTGGACGACTTTAGCTACGCTTTTTCTGTCAATGATGGCGTAGCACGCATGGCGTTGGTTGAGCATGCCCCGTTGCCTGGCAGCCGCATTCTCATTCACGAGCTGATGCTAAAACTGTTTCACGGCATTGCATCATGGATGATTGCCCGCAAAATACCGCCGGTACTAATGGAGTGTAATTACGCACCACCCTCTTATAATGCTGACTACCTCTATTTTTACCCAGGCAAGGTACTCTTTAACCAGCCACAAACTGCAATGTCGTTTGATCAATCATTATTGAACCACCCTATTCGCCAAACTAAGCAGCATTTAGGTGCGTTTTTACAGCGCGCACCTGCTGACTGGTTTTATGTTTCGTTTGAGGAACAGCTTTTAACCCACCGGGTACGCGAGCACTTAAGGCGCCATTTACCTACAGCTGCCAGCGTTTCCCATGTTGCCGATGCACTGCATATGTCAGTCCGCACGCTGTCCCGCCGCTTAAACCAAGAAGGTACGCATTTCCAAGCAGTGAAAGATGAGTTTCGGCGTGATTATGCGGTGCAAGCATTAACCCGCAGCGCTCAGCCTCTGGCTTCTATTGCCGACACGCTCGGCTTTGAAGACTTAGCCTGTTTTAGCCGAGCATTCAAGCAGTGGACAGGAAACTCGCCCGCCGCCTATCGCAAAGCGCGTACGGCGGGCGCTAGGAGATAGCCGCTATACCTCAGTACGGATACGCTTTTTATCTAATTTACCCACGCTGGTTTTAGGGATTTCATCAACCACCCGAATAAGCGATGGGATGCCCCAACGGTTGATAGCTCCCTGCTTAACGAACTGCTCCATGAACGCCTGTACATCCTCTGCCGTGGGCGGGTTGCTCAGATCACTGGGCACTACCAACGCTGCTGGCCGTTCGCCCCATTTATCATCCGCGATTCCTATCACAGCTACTTCAGCGACTCCTGGACATTGGCTGATGTAACTTTCCAACTCAAGCGATGAGAGCCATTCTCCCCCGGTTTTAATAACATCTTTGATGCGATCACTAATGGTCAAGAAGCCATGCTCATCAATGGAACCTACATCACCGGTGTGTAGCCAACCGTCGCGCCATAACTCTTCGCTACGCTGTTCTTCTTTGTAATAAGCCTGGGTAAGCCAAGGCGCTTGGGCGCGTACTTCACCAACACTTTTACCGTCATGAGGTAGCGGCTTGCCATCGACATCTACCACTTGCAACTTCACCAACGGCACCGGTAACCCTGCCTTACAACGCCAAGGAAGCTGGGTATCGAAATCGGCCTTTCCAACATCCCGCGGTAGAATATCCGCCGTTAGTAGCGGGCAGGTTTCCGACATGCCGTAAGCGCTTCGGGTATCAATCCCCAGCGACCAAGCACGACTGGCCAGCGCCTGGGTAAGCGCACTCCCACCTACCAGCACCTTCCAACCGCTTAGATCCACTTGCTTTGAAGCAACGGCATCGGCACTTACCACCATATTTAGCAGCGTAGGCACACAGTGGGAAAAGTCGACCTTTTCACTTACCAAAAGCTTGACCAACATTTCTGGCTCGTAACGGCCAGGATAGACCTGGGTAGCCCCCATAAGCGTAGCAGTATAGGGCACTCCCCAGGCATGCACATGGAACATCGGTGTGATGGGCATGTACACCTTATCGCGATTGAGCAGCTCACAACCCGGCGCTTGAAAAGTGCTGGCTTCGCCCAGGGTATGTAGCACCAACTGCCGATGGGTAAAAAACACGCCTTTCGGATTACCGGTGGTGCCTGTGGTGTAAAACAACGTTGCTACGGCGTTTTCATCAAATGTGGGGAAATTGTAATAATCAGGCTGCTCACTTAATAACGCTTCAAATTCTCCAACCAAAGGTAGAGAGGTACTGACATCTTTCGCCTCTTCCTGGCACAGCAAGTAGCCGCGTATGTTGGGTAATTTGTCTGCTAGTGGCTCAAGCAGTGGCACAAAATCTTCATGTACCAACACAAACACATCCTCAGCGTGCTCCATGGTGTACAGAATCTGTTCAGGCGACAGACGTACATTCACCGTGTGCAGCACAGCGCCAATCATAGGAATAGCAAAGAAGCACTCAAGATAACGGTGACTGTCCCAGTCCAGCACAGCGACAACATCCCCTGCATTCACCCCCAGGGCAGTCAGCGTATGGGCAAGTTGATGGACTCGTTCACGAAAATGCCGATAGTCATGACGACATTGATCGCGGTACACAATCTGATTTCTTCCCGCCATGCGAACGCCTGACTCCAGCAGGTCACCGATTAATAGGGGTGAGTTGGTCGCTGAAGGCGTTGGAGGAAGAATCTTTGGTGTTATCGTCGACATACAAGTACACCTTTTGATTATTGTTGGCAGAAGTAACGAATTAGAGAAACGGTGTTCTCAACCGCAGAGTCAGCAGCGTTCAATCAGCAGTGCGATCCCCTGCCCACCGCCGATACAAAGTGTCACTAAACCAAAGCGCCCCTGAGTGCGCTCTAACTCATACAAGGTTTTTAAGATTAAAATGGCACCTGTTGCTCCCACCGGATGCCCCAGCGCCACCGCCCCACCATTGGGGTTAAGTTTTTCTAATGGGAAACCCAGCGTATCGGCAACGGCCATCGCTTGAGCAGCAAAAGCCTCATTGGATTCAATGACATCAATATCGTTAATTTGAAGTCCCGCTTGCTGGAGGCAACGCTTAACAGCAGGAATCGGTCCAAGCCCCATCAGAGAAGGCTCTACACCGGCGGTAGTAGCTACTCTCAGTCGCGCTCGCGGCGTTAAGCCTCGTGCGTTGGCTTCATCCACATGTGCAAGCACAAGGGACGCTGCGCCGTCATTAATGCCTGAGGCGTTGCCCGCTGTCACAATCCCATCTTTTTTGAAGGCCGGTTTTAGACGGGCTAAATCGCTAAGCTCTAGCCCTTCACGCACATGCTCATCTTGTTTGAAGGAGATCGTTTGTTTACCTTGGGTGACTTCAACTGGCACGATTTGCTCGTCAAAGCGCCCCTCTGCGATGGCCCGGGCCGCCTTTTGGTGGCTATCGACTGCGAACTGGTCCAACTGCTCACGAGTTAAGCCATACTGTTTGGCAATATTTTCAGCGGTAATCCCCATGTGCCCGCTGCCAAACGGATCGCTAAGAGTGCCCAGAGTAAGATCCTGAATATTGGCATCTCCCATACGAATTCCATTACGCGCCTGAGGGGGTAATACGTAAGCACCCCGTGACATGGACTCTGCCCCTCCAGCCAACGCCAATCGGCTATCACCCAATGCAATTTGCTGGGCGGCAGACACCACTGCTTGAACACCAGAGCCACACAGTCGATTTACGTTGAAAGCGCCAGCCTCCTTGGGTACGCCAGCGTTCAGCGCAATATGCCGGGCAAGGTAAGCATCCTGGGGGCCCGTAGTAATGATATGCCCGTAAACAGAATGATCTATATCACTACCTTCAACTCCCGCCCGACGCAGTGCCTCCTGGGCAGTGATCACACCTAACTCATAGGGTGCCAGCGATGCGAGTGTTCCCCCAAAGCCACCAATGGCAGTGCGTGCACCACCCAGAATAACGACGCTATCCAGTTGCATGCTATCTCCTTCATCATGGCATACTGCAGTGAGGCTTATGCCACTTTGCCCAGTAGTGAACGTGCGACAACTTCTTTCATAATTTCAGAGCTGCCTGCATAAATAGTTTGTACGCGGGCATCCAAGTAGAACCGTGAAATCGGATATTCGTGGGTATAACCATAGCCTCCAAACAGCTGAAGACAGCGATCGACAGCGCGGCACTGTAGCTCGCTTAGCTGTAGCTTGAGAATGGCAGCGTCTGTGCTGTTCATAGTGCCCTGGCGATACTTGTCAACGCAGTGATTAAAGTAGGCTCGAGCCATGTCCAATTGCGCTTTAATCTCTCCTAACGTGAAGCGGGTGTTTTGAAAGTCTGCTACCCGCCGGCCAAACGCTTGGCGCTGCTGTACGTACTCCAGGGTAAGTGCCAGCGCGCCTTCTACCGCCCCTAACGCTTGGGCACCCACACCCAAGCGTTCGCGAGGTAACTCCTGCATTAGGTAGCGAAACCCCGCCCCTTCTTCACCCAATAGAGCATCACAGGGAAGCTGTATGTGATCAAAGGCAAGTTCTGCGGTATCGCTAGCGTGTTGGCCGATTTTTTTGATTGGTTTGCCACGCGAAAAGCCTGGCAAGCGGGTGTCGACTAAAAATAGTGAAACACCTTTGGCACCTGCGGAAGGGTCGGTTTTAGCACAAACAATCACCAGATCAGCGACTTGGCCATTGGTGATAAAAATTTTACTGCCAGTTAACTCCCAACCGGCTTTGGTTTTAGTGGCACGGGTTTTAATCGCAGCCAAATCGCTACCAGCATTGGGCTCTGTCATGGCAATAGCACCCAGGCTTTCGCCACGTGCCATAGCAGGCAACCAGGTCTCACGCTGCTCATTGGTAGCTAGGTTTTGAAGATAAGGCATCACAATGTTGGCATGGATGTTATAAGCACTGGCTAATCCGCCGAAGCCTTGCCGAGATATTTCCTCAAGCGCCAGTTGAGTAATGGCAATATCAGCGCCCGCCCCTCCCCACGCATCATCAAGATCAATCCCTAACAACCCTGCGGCCCCTAGCTTTCTCCATAGTGAGCGGGGTATTTCACCCGCCTCTTCCCAGTACTGATAAAAGGGGGCAACCTCTTGCGCTAAACAGCGCGAAATCATGGCGTGAAACAGCTCGTTGGTTTGAGCGTCCATGCTTACTCCTTAAGATCTTGACGAAGGTGGCGTTTGAGTATCTTACCTGCCGTACTTTTGGGCAGAGCGTCGGCAAATACCACGCGTTTGGGCACTTTATAGGGTGCTATCAAACGTTTAGTATGGAGGATCAGCTCATCTGCACTGACGACCTGGCCCTCTTTCACCACAACGACCGCAGTAATTGCCTCTATCCACTTTTCGTCCGGCAACCCAACCACTGCTACCTCAGAGACGGCCGAGTGTTTGAACAACGCCTCTTCCACTTCGCGGCTTGCCACCAACACTCCACCGGTATTAATCACATCCTTGATACGATCGACCACATACAGGTAGCCTGCCTCATCGAAATAGCCCACGTCACCGGAGTGAAACCACCCCCCTTGAAAGGCTTCGGCGGTCATCTCGGGCTTCTCCCAATAGCCCGTCATTAACTGTGGGGAACGGTGGATAATTTCACCATGCTCGCCAGGGGCCACATCGTTCATATCTAAATCGACGATGCGAGTTTCCACGGTTAGTATGGGCCGCCCTGCTGATGCCGGGCGATCGGCATGCTCTTCTGGTCGTAAAGCCGTTGCTAAAGGGGCAATCTCACTCTGCCCATAGCAATTGTAAAGGCCTACCCCCTGAAAGCGCTGCTGCATCTCCTCCAATACCGGTACGGGCATAATAGAGGCGCCGTAATAAGCTTTCTTGAGGCTGGTTAAATCAAACCGATCAAATTCAGCATGGCGAAGCAGGCTGATCCACACTGTGGGCGGGGCAAAAAACGAGGCTATTCTGTGCTCTGCAATTGCAGAGAGGCAGCTCTCAGGCAAAGGCGCTTCAAGCAGATGAACTGGCGCTCCCAGTAGTAATGCAGGCATTAAAAAGACATGCATCTGCGCCGAATGGTAGAGCGGCAACGCCGCCAACATAGCATCGCTGCCGTTTATATCCAGCTCAACCATGCACGCCATGTATTCAGCCATTAGCGCTTGATGCGTCATCATTGCAGCTTTCGGCGCAGCGGTAGTTCCAGAGGTATAAAGCAGCTGGGCAAGGTTGCTTCCCTCTAGCGTCACGTCAGGCTCATGTTGTGCCTGAAACTTACTCACACACGCCAGTACGTCAAATGTCTGCTCGCTATAAAAACCGCCTTGGGCACCCTGCTCCATTGCATGCAGAGTTCCCTGCAGTGTTAACTCCAACCCCTGCGTAGCTTCATTTACTTTATCAGCTAGCACTGTATCGCTAAGTACCCCCTTTGCTCCTGACTGCTCAAGGATATAGCGCAGTTCTTCGCTACTGAGCGCAAAGTTGATGGGAACATGCACAAGGCCGGCTTTCGTAGCAGCCAGCCAAGCAATCACGTAAGCATCCGAGTTTTTGCCATACACCGCTAATCTATCCCCAGGTGAAAGGCCTGCCTCCAGCAGGCCATTAGCAACTTGGTTAGCGGCACTATTTAGCGCTTGATAACTCCAATCCCGCTCACCAAAGGTAAGTGCTGTTCGCTGTGAATATTTGCGAGCACTGCGGCTTAACGCAGCGCCGATGGTATTGCGGTGGATTAACCGTGTGTTCGACATGCCAAGTCCTTTCTATTGTTGTGCTTGATTGGCAGGGCATTAGCTTTTAACTAGCGGGCAGACGCTTTCAGACAGTGGCCGGAATGCCTCTTCGGCAGGAATAGTACGCACCACCCTGAATAGGTCGTCTTCATCAGCAGACTCATCCGGTGACTTCACCTCAACGAGATACATATCGTGCACCATGCGGCCGTCTTCGCGGATATAACCGTTGGTCGCAAAAATATCGTTAATGGGTGTATCTGCCATCTGTTGACGAACCGTTTGAGTGTCGTCCGTTCCTGTAGCCTCAATGGCTTCTAAATAGTGGAGGGTGCTGGAATATAGGCCAGCGTGAACCATGGTCGGCATACTGCCGGTGCGTTCGCGAAAGCGTTCTGCCCATGCGCGAGTTTCGTCATTTAAGTCGTAATACCACGCTTTAGTGAACTGCAGCCCCTGAGCATTCTCCAAACCAATACTGCGTATGTCGGTACTAAACAGCACCATACCTGCAAGAATCTGGCCTGCCTGGGTAATACCAAATTCACCCGCAGTTTGAACGGCATTGATGGTATCGCCGCCGGCGTTATTAAGGGCAATAACGTCAGCACCGGATGCCTGGGCCTGCAGCATAAAGGAGGAGAAATCACTATTCGGGAAAGGGTGGCGCGCTCGACCTACTATGGTGCCCCCATTTTCAGTCACTACCCGCTCGACATCGGCTTCGAGAGCATGGCCAAATGAGTAATCAGCACTTAACAAGTACCAATTCTTGTAGCCCTCATCGGTAATGGCCTTTGCCGTACCGTTCGACATCGCCCAGGTATCGTAGACCCAGTGGATATGGTTAGGAGAACAGTGCTCATTCGTTACACCGGATGACACAGCGCCGTTGACCAAGCCAAGTTTGTCGGCATCCTCTAACAGCCTCACCGCCGCTAAAGTAACCGATGATGCCACTAAGCCAGTCACCATATCGACGTTACGCTCATCAATCCACTCACGTACAACGCTGGACCCTACGTCAGGACTATTGCGATCGTCAGCACTAAAAACCACTATGTTGGCGCCATGCACACTACCGCCAATATCTTCGATAGCCATCTCAATCGCATCTTGCCCCAGAGGGCCGATAGGATCTCGATAAATACCTGACATATCAGCCAGATACCCAATTCGTATCTCATTGTCCGAAATACCATCACTGGCAAATACGGCAGGAGTATAACTCGCAGTAAGAATAGCGGCCGATAGTGCGGAAATAGCAAAGTGTCGCGATAGCTGCATGTTAGTTAACCTTTCTATTGTTGTTATTGGATAGGCTTCAACGGCGCTTTAGGCCATGCCTCAACTGCATGTTAAGAGTAAAAGAGCCTCTCCTGTTTACCTATCAAGCCAGTTTTTTTGCAATTCGTGCCATTCGTAACTGCCTTCCACTTTATCTCTGCATTAGTCGCTACCGCTCTCGAGCGGTACAATAGCGTTTTAATTGCAAAGCAGGAGTAAGGTGTGGCCACCCCCTATAGGGATGATTTTTTACCCGAGTCGCTACAGTTTCGCCCTCGTACGCCGCTGGTTGATATTGGCGCAAATCTGACTCACGAGAGCTTTCAGCGTGATCTTAGTGATGTAATCGCCAGGGCAAAGGCCGCCAACGTAGCTACCCTAATCGTCACCGGTACGGATATCGAACACGCCGAGCAAGCAGTAGCAATGGCGCAGCAGTTTCCCGGGCTATACGCAACAGCCGGAGTTCACCCCCATGACGCAAGCGGCTGGAACGATGATGTAGCGCATCAACTTAAAGCACTCCATCAAAAGGCAGAAGTCGTTGCCGTTGGCGAATGTGGGCTGGACTTTAACCGCAATTTTTCTACTCCCTCTGAACAAGAGCGAGCTTTTGAGGCACAGCTCGCATTAGCAGCTGAAAGTGGCCTGCCACTTTTTTTACATGAGCGCGATGCTGGTCAACGCATGCGTGACATACTCCGTAGCTGGCGAGATGATATAAGCCAAGCGGTTATCCACTGCTTTACCGCGGACCGCGATACGCTCCACGGTTACCTGGATCTTGACCTACATATCGGTTTAACGGGCTGGATTTGTGATGAGCGTCGTGGGCACCCTCTACGTACTCTGGTTAAAGACATTCCACTGGAGCGGTTAATGGTAGAAACCGACTGTCCTTATCTATTACCCCGCAACCTTCCAGCAAAGCTGAAAGGGCGCCGACATGAGCCAGCCCTGCTACCCTGGATTGTAAGAGAGATTGCTCTTTGGCATGACGTAAGTGAAGCCGAGTTGGGCGCTGCAACCACCCGCACCGCCCTGCGTTTTTTCCGCATCGATGCGGTATCTTAGAAGGAGTAATAACGTGGCTGATTACCCAGGATTTATTGCCATTGAGACGGGCGACGAAGATGGTTTGCCACTGGTTATTGCCTGGTCTTTGCCCGATGGGCGTATCAAGCAGACATTGATTCAGCCTGATGACAGCTGGATCAATGAAGATACCAATGTCATGGGCGCTTATAGTATTGAGGAGTTAGAAAGCTTAGGCGTTAGCCCACTTGATGTGATTCGTGAGCTAGAAACCGATCATTTTTCTACAACGCTGTATACCAGCGACAATGGTGATGATGAAGCTGCGCTAGCGCGCCTATTTGACACCTACGGGATAGACCCTTTTGTAGAGCTAGCGCCTGCAAAGGTGCTTTATGAATCCATTAGTTCAAGCGAGTGGCACCGTTTACGCAGCGAAACATTTAATGACCTTGGTCTTGAGCCCATGCGACCCGAAGATGAAATAGCGGTCATGCTTTCACTACATCAACGGCTTACGGAGCCAGACTAATCAATGCAAGCTGTGTTAGCACTTAATACGTCATTAGTACGTAATGCCTCTTGCCCCCGCTGAATAGCAGCGCGTAGAGAGTCTGAACACTGATAGTAGCGTGTCAACGCAATATGGAAGGCGTTGGCGCGCTCAGGCAAGCCCTCTTCCTTATAGCGCTGCGCGCGGCTAGCCACTTTTTGTGCAAATGCTTCACGGTCCACTTCCACCTCACCGCCCAGATTATCAACACTCACATGAAAGGTGCGGTCACAAGCCTGGGTAAAAAGCCGCTCAAGTGCTTGAGGAGCGATTTCAGCTTGCTCGAACGCCCACTGTTGCTCCACATCTCGCCCATCAGGGTAATACCAATAACCGTAATCCTCTAGCAGGCGACGCTTTTCCCCAGCGATGCACCAATGGCTGATTTCATGCAAAGCACTGGCAAAATAGCCGCGAGCAAAAATAACCTGATGGTAAGGCGTACACGGTGTTGCTGGCCGATAAAGAGGTTCATCACCGCCTTTTACAAGCCGTGTTTGATAACGCTCAGCAAAAACGCCATCAAAGAGCGCCACTATATCGCTAAGTACCCAACGTCCTTCGTCTAGAGTTGTCATGCTGCCACTTTAGCCCACGATTTTGCGCAGTATACCTTAGTAGATTACACACACTGAAGAACCAGGCAGTCTAAAGAATGCTACAGCCTGAAGAGTAGACGGCAAAACTTAGCAACACCTGCTAATCTATCGGCTTTTTATAGGCCACTTTGCTAACTAGGAGCTTTACCTTGGGCGGCTTTGCTAAACAGATCAAAACGACCTACTGGCCAGAAACACGCATGCTGGTAGCCCTGGCGCTCCCCATTTGCGGTGCCCAGCTTGCTCAAGCGGGCATGAGTGTGGTGGATGTAATGATGACGGGGCGGCACAACGCCACTTCCCTTGCTGCTGTCTCAGTGGGTTCAAGCCTGTGGATGCCACTCATGCTGTTTATGACCGGCACACTAATGGGGCTAACACCTATTGTCGCTCACCTGCTAGGCGGCCAGCGTAACGAGGATATTCGTCCTGCTGTGCACCAAGCATTATGGGTTGCGCTAGCATTAGGTATTGTTGCCGCCTTACTGCTCTGGCTAGCCGTTATGCCAATCTTCGAGCGAATGAGTGTGCCTACCGCTGTTGCCAGAGAGTCTGCAGCCTATCTCTCTGCGGTTGCCTTTGGGATGCCAGGGATTGCGCTATTCCAGGCACTCAGGGCATTTTCAGATGGTATGAACCATACGCGCCCTGCTCTGTGGATCAGCTTGATAGGGCTATCGGTCAATATCCCTAGTAACTATGTATTAATTTACGGCGGTGATGGGTTAGTAAACCTTTTAGGAGATTGGCTACCAACCACCATTCAGCAGTTGCCTGCATTGGGCGCCTTTGGGTGCGGTATCGCCACAGCACTTTCAATGTGGACCATGGCCTTCGCCATGGTCTACTACACGCGGCGGGGCCGCACATATCGCAGCGTCTCATTGTGGCAACGGCTAACGCCACCCAGCTTAACCGGTATTCGTGAGTTAGTTGTGGTGGGCGTACCCATTGGGGTCGCTATCTTTGTCGAAGTAACACTGTTTACGCTTATTGCGCTATTTATTGCCAGTTTCGGTGAGGTCACGGTTGGCGCGCACCAAATTGCACTGAGCTATACCACAATTCTGTTTATGCTGCCGATGTCACTCAGCATGGCCCTAACGGTACGCGTAGGTAACACGCTCGGACAGCGACGCTTGGCATTAGCCCGCAAGGTCGCCTGGAACGGGATTGCCATCAGTGTGATGGTAGCTATCATCAATAGCTCACTGATATGGATGACGGCACCTACGGTCATTGCACTGTATACCTCGAACCCTGATGTCCAAGCATTGGCACTGACCATTATTTCTCTGGCGGTTATCTTTCAACTATCAGATTCACTGCAGGTTAATTTGGCCGGCGCACTCAGGGGTTACAAGGATACCCGCATCGTGATGATTATTACGGTGCTTTCCTACTGGATAGTGGGTTTAGGTGGTGGGCACTGGTTAGGAACTCATGGCTTAGGCAATATGTCTGAACCGATGGGTGTACATGGTTACTGGATAGGCTTAATTGCTGGGCTTAGTACTGCCGCCCTGCTGCTTGGGTGGCGGTTAAAGTGGATCAGTCAAAAGGAGTAACCACTCCATGCCTCCCACAACTCTTAAAAACTTTCTATTCACCCTGCCAGTCACGCTAGCACTGGCGGGGTGCAGCAATAACGATGCCGAACAACCCTGGATTGCGTACCATGAACAGCTAGCCGCTGACCTCGACATTGCATCTATTAACCGCTCAATGCCACGCAATATAGGTGCCTTCCCTGAGCGCCAAAACAGACAAATTCCAATATCTGAAATTCGTGAAAGCATAATAAATGTTTATGCATTACGGGAGTGCCAAATCACCTCGTTGGTTGCTGCACGCAATAACCAACTTGGCCGCGTCGCCCCACCAAGCCAGCAGTGGCTTTACGAACGCACGCTCTGGCAACGCCTGAGTAGCTGTTGGGAAAGTGAGGCAGTCAACAGTCTAAGTAATGAAAACAGAGCACGCCTGGAGCAGTTAACCTTACAAAAAACTGCTCAGCTACCCGCCGTTAGCTGGAATGCAATTTTTGAATCATCTGAGTGGGAACAAAGCTTTTCAAGGGCCAGCCAACCAATCGCTCCTGGTGAAATCGCTGATATCACCCCACAACTTGCTGCTATTCACTACTTAGGCCAGATGGTGGTGAATCAATTTAATCATGAATGGAAGCAAGACTCTTCTACCCTTGAACAACACCTCAAAACACTTCAAGAGCGCCCATTAACCGCGGAGTTACTACGGTCGCTACTGCTAGCAGAGCAGCGTTTGAGCGAGGCAAACCTAGCACTTTCAACACAAGAATTCCCAGCTGACACATGCTTACAACCTTGGGAAGATGCTTGGCTTACCACTGTTGAGCAGCAGGCTGAGCAGTGGCTTCTCGCCATCAATCAGCTGATTGAGGCACACGATGTTGCACCTCCCGAAGCCGTCTCAGAGTACCAAAATGCATGGTTATCAATGAGCAATCCAGAAGCGCCATGGTTGCAGTTTCAGACTGCTAAAACAGCCCATAAGCAGCTCAGAAGTCATTTTCTTAAATGTTCAAATGCGTAAAAATTACATTTCCCTCTTAACCTTATGGAAAACCTGTGCTATTGGTGAACTATGTGGTGAGCAGAAATCGCTGCTTACCAACGTCGAGACCACGCAGCACAAGGAGGGACTTTATGGGCGCACCCCAGTCACCCCGCTCTGCCCAGGTTATCGACCTGGATACCGTGCGTCAGCATCATCAGGCGCAAAAATGTTTGGTCCGTCTGGCACCTGAGCTAGATGGATTAGAGATGGTTTACCAGCTCGCTGCGAGTCCCGACACCTATTACGGCCTGCCAATCTTGGCCTGGGGGCTACGTAAAGACGGTAGCGTTATTGGGCTAGTCCCTTGGATGGAATCACTAGCAGCCTGCCATGAGCTGGATAATCAAGAAAACGGTCTATTCATCGGTTATCGTGACCCTGAAACGGAAGAAATCTTCGCGCTCCCCCCCGACCATAAACATGATGAGCTAGTGGCTGCAGCTGATTACTTTGAGTATGAAGCTTCAGAAGAGATTTCCCTCATTCAGCAGCTCCCAGATACGCTGGGCACTCACGCTTTGTGCATGAATCATCCCAGTACTCCCTGGCATATGAAAGCCGTGTACGGCTGGCGTCTTTATAGTGATGGTAGCCTTGAAGCTCTCCTTGCTGATGAGCAAGAAGCAACCATGACACCCATACTGCTGGGCGATAAATGCCTTTACGAGGCTCGCTCACGCCACCAAACGGTTTATTTCTTCCAACGCCATATAGCGAACCGCATTCTGGAGGAAGATCCCGCTACACTGGATGCCTTGGCAATGATGGTTATCCCTAACGGAGAAGCCGATTAGCTCTTTTACATACGAGGCTATCCACCATTAGTCGGCTCTAGCCTCGTTAGGCTCCACAGATCTATGCTAAACAGATAAAGTAGAGATAGTGGCCATCGACTTCGTGCTGTGCCAATAATTCATGTCCTAAAAACTGACAAAATTTAGGTACATCTCGTGTTGTTGCAGGATCGGTTGCTATCACTTTAAGCACTTGCCCTGGCATCATTTCTCTCACCTTGTTATGCATCAGCATAATAGGCTCAGGGCAATATAGCCCTGTGGTGTCTAACGATGCGTCAAAAGCTTGTGCGTCATCGGTATTAACAGTCATTTATATTCTCGGTTAGGAAACACACAGTATGATCAAAGTAATCATTGAACGGCGTATTATGCCCGGCCTGGAAGAAGAATTTGAGCAAGCAGCACGTGAAGCAATGCGCGTTTCCCTTGGTATAAGAGGGTTTGTAGGTGGTGAAACGCTGGTGGAACTTGGTCATACTGATCGACGTCTGATGATTACCAAATGGCGCGACTTACGCGCCTGGAAAGAGTGGTATGCAAGCGAAGCTCGTGCAGCGGCCATGCAACGTATTTTACCGCTACTGACCGAGGAAGAAACCATTCGGATTTACGAGCCTGGTTACTAAGGGCTCCTAGCTCGCCCCCACCCGTTACTTTTAGTGAGCTAGCCGCACGTGAACTGTCACCTCTTCCCGGTCATGGTAGAGGTGACGGCAGGAAATCTTAGCCCGCACCCCAGCTTCTGCCAACGTCTCTTCCAATGATGTTAAGCAACGAGTGACCTCTTCCCAGCGCTTTTTCATGGGCAGCTTAAGGTTAAAAATCGCTTCGCGGCACCATTTACGAACAAGCCAACGCTCTACCATGGCCAAGACGCGTATCGGCTTATCAACAATATCGCACACCAACCAATCTAGCCGCTGAGGAGGCTCCCAACTAAAACCATCTTCACGCAAATGATCAACTTGGCCAGTCGCCATAAGCTGCTTATCCATGGGGCCATTATCAATCGCGTACACGTACATCCCTCGTTGCACCAACTGCCATGTCCAACCGCCCGGTGCTGCACCTAAGTCAGCTGCTTGCATATGGGCCGAGAGCCGCTTGTCCCATTCATCGCGGGGAATAAACTCATGCCACGCCTCTTCTAGTTTCAGTGTCGAACGACTAGGAGCCCTAGAAGGAAAGCTTAATCGGCGAATGCCGTTGATTAATTCACTGCGATTATCTGGAAAGCTCATTCCCAGTTGTACGCGATCGCCATCTGTCCAGAAAATATGTAGCTTACGAGCACCAGCCTTACCACGGAGCGCACCACGCTTTTTCAGCATACTCTGTAGTGGCTTGGTAAGCGCCTTAATTAACCCCGCCAGCGCTTTTCCATCGTTAGTATCCGGCGTTTCATGCAAGATTTCTTCAAAGCTCCAACGGCTTGCCTTAACCTGATCCAAAATAGCAGTAAGGCGATCTTCGCGAGAAAGCGTCAGAGGAGGTAACGCAGCCAAACTTTGACGAGCAAAAATAAGCTGCTTAAACGCCGCTTGACGATGCACATCATTAATTGGCTCTCCATCCAGTCGCGTTAAGCTAGCCCACCCCTCCCCCTGTGTAGGCTCACATGGTACGCCTTGCTGTTTGGCGTGGTGCTGCATCTCTGCTAGTGCGTCACCTTCAAAACCTGGGCGGCAATAAACCAGCCACGACGTGGGTATCGCTTCACTCACCTCTTCACCTCGATTTTTGCCCAATATAACTGGAGTAGTTATCTGACTGATTATTAAAGCGCATCATAACACTTATCCAGCGACCATTTTTTGTTTAGCGCCCAACAAAAAACCCCAGTTCCTGTTGGAACTGGGGTTTTTCTTAATAAGTGCCTGACGATGACCTACTCTCGCATGGGGAGACCCCACACTACCATCGGCGCTAAGCGGTTTCACTTCTGA
>NZ_NWUX01000080.1 GCF_002374315.1 Vreelandella nigrificans
ACCATCCACGGGGTGAGCTGCGAGGTCACGATATCCATCGCCATTTCGCGCCGGTAATCCCACTCCTGGCCGACGGCGATGCGGTAGCGGCCGTCGGCGGTGGTTAACCACAGGAAACGCCACTCGTCATCGTCGTCACGCAGATAGCCATCGCTGAATCCCTCGCGCTGCGAATTCCACTGAATATCCTCTCCGTTCTCGCCGTCATTAAGCACCATTTTGCCGTCGCGGGTGAAGATGGCGAACGCCAGCGCGTCGTCGTCGATGTGCCCGTGGCGTACCTTTTTCTTTTCCCCGAGCAAGGCGGGCGGGGCGCGCAGTTCATCGAAATGCATGACGCTCAGGCGGCGAGCGAACAGCAGCTGCTGGGTATCGAACAGCTTATCGAGCTTGTCGGTCGTCTGGTGCCAGGCCACCACGCTTGCGGCAAACCAGGCAGCCAGGGACAGCAGCAAAAAGAGGAGCGTCAGGAGCAGTTTCAGGCTCAGGCGTTGGGTCAGTTTCATGCGTCACCCAGGGTATAACCGATGCCGTGCACGGTGCGGATA
>NZ_NWUX01000081.1 GCF_002374315.1 Vreelandella nigrificans
TAAATGGTTTTGGAGGTTTCCACATTACGGGTTTCATGCCCGTAGGTGCCCGACATGCCGCAGCAACCGCTATTCGCCAGTTCAAGCTGTAAGCCAAAGGCGGCAAACACCTGCTGCCAGGCTTTTGGGCTGCCTGGGGCGTTGGTCTTTTCGGTGCAGTGCGACAGCAGCTTGAAACCTGGGTCAGTGAGCGTGAGCTGGCGGGGGGCGAGTGTGTTGATGCGGGTGGCCAGCCACTCCTGGAGCATCAGCACCTCGGGGACCTGCTCGGCACCTAGGGCTTTGACGTACTCCTGGCGGTAGGTGAGTGTCATGGCCGGGTCGATACCGACCATGGGCACCTGAAACTCGGCCAGCGCCCGTAGGCGTTTGGCCTGTTTTTCCGCGGTGCGCTCAAAGGCGCCTAAAAAGCCCTGTACCTGCAGTGGTTTGCCGTTGGCAGAAAACGGCATCACAAACACCCGCAGGTTGAGCCGCGAGAGCAGTTCCACCACATCCATCACCAGCTTGGCTTCAAAGTGGCTGGTGAAGGCGTCCTG
>NZ_NWUX01000082.1 GCF_002374315.1 Vreelandella nigrificans
GCGGAACCCGGTGACTACATGACCGTCACCATGGGTCGCCAGCCGGTGATCATCACCCGCGACAAGCAGGGCGAACTGCACGGCCTGATTAACGCCTGCGCCCACCGCGGTGCCACCCTGTGCCGCCGTAAGCGCGGCAATAAAGGCACCTTCACCTGCCCGTTCCACGGCTGGACGTTCAAAAACGACGGCCAATTGCTCAAAGCCAAAAATGAGAAGAACGGCGCCTACCCTGACCAGTTCAAACAGGATGGCTCCCACAACCTCAAGCGTCTACCGCGCTTTGAAAACTACAAAGGCTTCCTGTTCGGCAGCTTGAGTGACGACGTACAACCGCTCGAACAACACCTGGGCGAAACCACCAAGGTCATCGACAACATCGTCGACCAAGCCCCCGAAGGCCTGGAAATCCTGCGCGGCACCTCGTCGTACACCTACACCGGCAACTGGAAGCTACAGGCCGAAAACGGCGCCGACGGCTACCACGTCAGCTCCGTGCACTGGAACTACGCCTCCACCATGGA
>NZ_NWUX01000083.1 GCF_002374315.1 Vreelandella nigrificans
AGTACCGGGACGTTGCTGGATAAGCGCTCCAGGGCAAAGGCCAGCGCCTGCTCCCACTGCTTGTCCCCGTCTGCCAGGGATAAGGGATCCAGGGCAAAGCCACCATCGGGGTGCTTGGCCAGAAAATCCGCCACTTGGGCCAGCGTCGCCCGGGAGCAACTGCCGGAGAGCACCATCGCACCGCCTGAAGCGGGCGATAAACGGCCCGGCTCTGAAATCGTGGCTAACCAGCCCTGGGCGCGGTACTGGGCGGGCAGGGCCTGCCCTAAACCGGAACCACCAGTGACTAAAGGCATCAACACCGTGGCTTCGGCCAATACGTCCAGATCCTGCTCGTCCAGGGCATCACAAATCACATGGCGGACGCCTTGCTCTGCCAGTGCAGATAAATGAGCACGGGTTGCATCCGCCCCCTGGGTTAGCACAGCGTGATTGGCCAGACCGACTGGGTGTGGTGTTTGGCGAGAGAGTACCCGCACCAGGTCGGCATCGGTCATCGGCGTCAACGGGTGATGCT
>NZ_NWUX01000084.1 GCF_002374315.1 Vreelandella nigrificans
AGTACCGGGACGTTGCTGGATAAGCGCTCCAGGGCAAAGGCCAGCGCCTGCTCCCACTGCTTGTCCCCGTCTGCCAGTGATAAGGGATCCAGGGCAAAGCCACCATCGGGGTGCTTGGCCAGAAAGTCCGCCACCTGGGCCAGCGTCGCCCGAGAGCAACTACCGGAAAGGACCAGCGCACTGCCAGAGGCGGGGGATAAACGGCCCGGCTCTGAGATCGTGGCTAACCAGCCCTGGGTGCGGTATTGGGCGGGCAGCGCCTGCCCTAAACCGGAACCTCCAGTGACCAAAGGCATCAACACCGTGGCCTCGGCCAATACGTCCAGATCCTGCTCGTCCAGGGCGTCACAAATCACATGGCGAACGCCTTGCTCTGCCAGTGCAGATAAATGAGCACGGGTTGCATCCCCCCCCCGGGTTAGCACAGCGCGATTGGCCAAACCGACTGGGTGTGGTGTTTGGCGAGAGAGTACCCGCACCAGGTCGGCATCGGTCATCGGCGTCAACGGGTGATGCT
>NZ_NWUX01000008.1 GCF_002374315.1 Vreelandella nigrificans
GTTTTCTTGGTCATGAACACCTCCAATGCCTCCAGTATGAGGCTTACCGGGGTGTCCGCTCCAATTAGACCAGTTCATTTAAATGGCAGTAACCGTTAGCATTCACAAGGAGTAGTGGCATGCAACATACCCAGCAGCAAATTAATTTAACCGACATTTCCCAAGCGGGCCTTCAACTAGCCATCCAGGAAATCAGGGGTGAGATGTTTGACACTCCAGAGTGCGACTACACTATCGCCAAACTGCTTAGCCATTGTGGTCAGTTTGATGCTGCGGAACGTCACATCGATGAGATGTTATTAAAGTGGGGAGCATCACCGGATGTCGTATCACTTGCCGACCAAGCCTATGTCGACATGGCTCGCTTAAACGCTACTAATATTTCTCTCAACCATGCTCGTACTGCACACCCTATTTCATCCTCTTTATTTACCTCTCAAGCATCGGCCCTTGCTTAACTTCTAGCAATGCGCTGCTAAACGCAAAGGGCTTGCCACTTAAGTGGCAAGCCCTTCTGTTTGATACGTAAAGTATTAGCGCGAGGGCTTATACGCATAACACCTGCCTGTTTTGCACAATATCACCCCGCCCAGTAACAGCAACTGGTAGAATGCTGCCCCTTTCAGGCGCGTTCACGGCCTATCGCCGTAACGCCTCTCCCTTTCTACTACCTGAGAGTTGCGCAATGATTGCCACCGTCCACACTGTGTTCCGGCCACTTTTACGGCTAGGCCTTATCCCACAAATTTTACTAGGCATTGTGGCCGGGGTATTACTTGCCCTGTTTGCACCAACCGTTGCCAGCGATGTAGCACTACTTGGCCAATTATTTATTGCCGCCTTGCAGGCGGTGGCTCCCATTTTAGTGTTTGTGTTGGTGGCCGCCGCCATCTCTGCCCATCAAACAGGTCAGCCAACCCATATTCGCCCCGTGCTAATGCTGTATGTGGCTGGCACGCTGATTGCTGCCTTAATTGCAGTGGCGGCAAGCTTTCTGTTTCCCACGGAGCTGACGTTAGATTTAGGTCAAGTTGATGGCAACCCACCTGGGGATATATTTAGCGTATTACGGGATCTGCTGCTGAACGCGGTTGCTAACCCTGTTAGTGCGCTGATGGAAGCGAACTTTATCGCTATTCTAGCCTGGGCGATCGGCCTTGGCTTAGCACTGCGCCAAGCCAGCGATACCACCCGCCAAGCGTTAAACGATTTATCTGCTGCCATAACTCGTATCGTCACACTGGTGATTCGTTTAGCACCGATTGGCATCTTTGGCTTGGTAGCTGGCACGCTGGCAGAGTCTGGCGTTCAGGCCCTGCTTAATTATGCTCAGCTACTGGGTGTAATTGTCGGCTGCATGCTGTTTGTCGCACTCGTTAGTAATCCGCTACTGGTCTACCTAACCACACGCCAAAACCCCTACCCGCTAGTATTTACCTGCCTACGAGGCAGTGCTATCACCGCCTTTTTCACCCGCAGTTCAGCGGCGAATATTCCGGTCAACCTGGAGCTCTGCCGTCGTCTTAAACTCGACCCTGATACCTACTCCATCTCTATTCCACTTGGCGCAACCATCAACATGTGTGGCGCCGCCATCACCATTACAGTGATTACCCTGGCAACCGCACACACACTAGGCATTAGCGTTGATTTCCCCACCGCCCTGTTACTGTGCGTGGTATCGGCGCTGGCCGCCTGCGGAGTTTCAGGCGTGGCAGGTGGCTCGCTGATGTTGATTCCCATGGCATCCAACCTGTTTGGTATTCCCACAGAAGTGGCTATGCAAGCAGTGGCGATTGGCTTTGTAATCAGCGTAGTACAAGACTCCACCGAGACCGCGCTCAACTCCTCTACCGATGTGCTATTCACCGCAGCAGCCTGCCAAGCGCGTAAGCCATACGACTCTATTAATGATGCATAGCTTAACTTGATTGACATCTCGCTGTTCTTTATATAGAACGTTCTATAAAAGGAACAGCGGGATAATAGAATGGATGAGCACTCTCTCAGTACCCTAGGCCAGCATTTACAATCCCTTCGCCAAGCGCGAGGCTGGTCACTCTCCTACTTGGCCAACGCAGCAGGCATTGCCAAATCTAACCTGTGTCGCCTTGAACAAGGCAATGGTAATCCCACTTTGGATACCATCTGGCGGCTGGCTGTGCAGCTTAATGTACCTTTCGGCACTCTGGTTGCACCCATTAACGTGCCCCTTGGGGAAGATGGCGTACAGGTGCAACTAATTGACCAAGGAAAAGGCTCGCCCCAGGTGGATGCCTACTGGATGCGCTGCGCACCCAATACCCTACGCCGTGCAGAAGCCCATACACCTGGCACCCAAGAGACGTTGACGCTAATTAATGGCTCGCTGGAAGCGGGGCCAGAAGGGGCAACCACTTCGCTTAGGCCTGGAGAAACCATCACTTTCCCTGCCGATCAACCGCACCTTTACCGCACCCGCACGGTTGAGGCCACGTTGATAATGACGATCACCTATGGTGACGGGAGCGAAACACCATGAGCCAAGTTATCAGCCACTCCCCAGGACGTAGCGCACTGCAAGGCGTGAGGGAAGCCATTCCGCTATTGGGGGGATATATCCCTGTTGCGCTATCGTTTGGCTTAGTCGCTAGCCAAGCAGGTTTTAGTACGTTAGAAGCCACCGCCATTTCAGCGCTAATTTACGCCGGTGCCTCACAGTTTTTATTTGTAGGCATGATCGCAGCAGGCGCGCCTCTCTGGCTGGTCGTCGCGATGACACTGCTAATTAATGTCCGCCATGTGGTGTACGGCCCTAACCTAGCCGCGCTGCTACCACGCAGCCGCCACTGGCCCTGGCTAATGCACGGCCTAACCGACCAGGTATTTGCACTGGCGTTAACCAGGCTTCCCCAACTGCATGACGCTAAACGCTTTAGCTGGTTTATGGGTGCATCATTGCTGGCCTGGGGAGCATGGGTAGTGGGCACTGCCGTGGGGGCTACTGCCGGTGAAGCATTTACTGCCCGCTGGCCGTTATTGGGTGAAATTATGCCCTTCGCCCTGCCCGCACTGTTCCTTACCATGGTGGCCCCGCGCTTTACCGATAAACGCTGGGCAGTGGCAATGGGGCTCACCATCATGGCTGCATTATGTTTAACGCTGGCTGGGTGGGGCAACGTAGCCATCCCACTGACGGCTGCCTGTGGCGCACTCTGCTTCTATCTAGTGAAGTTTGAAAAAAGGAGGGGGGAGCAATGAGTAGCGCGTTGTGGCTAGCGGTGGTGATATCTGCATTAGGTACTCTGCTGATACGTGTGGTGCCTTTTCTATGGATGCAGCGCCGTTTAAATAGCGAGGCAGGCATCAACAATATGCCTCAATGGCTCAGTATTCTCGGCCCGCTGATGATTGCCGCTGTGCTCGGTGTTTCCATCGTGCCAGTGAGCCCGAGCGCCGTTTCATGGATTGCCACTGCCATCGGGCTTTCCGTCACCTTGTGGGTATGGTCGCGGCTACGCTCACTGGGCTGGCCGGTCGCTGCTGGGGTAGCGGTATTTGGAATCGTCGAGGTAGGGGTAGCGCTAATGTAGCGGCTATCGCGGCTAAAAGGTAACAATCTCCAGAGTTTCGCTACTCTGCCGGGGAGCTCCACGTTGTATCCTATCAGCCATCCTCTCTTTAAATGATAAACATATCGTAAAATATAATTATGGAATAAAAGATATATTTAATATTCTTTTTGTGAATATCAAATATTACCAAGGGATCGATACCGCTCGCTATGAATATTCAGCAACTGCGCATCGTACGCGAGACAGTACGCCAACACTTCAATCTTACTGAGGCCTCAAACGCGCTTTATACCTCCCAATCGGGAGCAAGTAAGCACATTCGCGATTTGGAAGAAGAGCTTGGCGTAGAGCTTTTTGAACGGCGAGGCAAACGCATTCTGGGCCTAACCGTGGCAGGCAGCACGCTAATCGATTGCATCGAGCGTATTTTGCTGGATGTCGAAAATCTTAAACGTTCTGCGCATCAGTTGACCCATGAAGATCAGGGCAGCTTAGCGATTGCCACCACGCATACGCAGGCGCGCTACGCCCTACCGCCGATTATCGCACGCTTTAAGCAGGCTTTTCCCAAGGTGCATTTGGAACTTCACCAATGCAGTCCAGAAGAGATTGTCTCAATGTTGAAGGCGGGAAGAGTGGATATCGGTATTGCCACCGAAGCGCTAAATGAAGAGGGACAGCTATTTGCATGTTTCCCCTTTTACCACTGGTACCACGGGGTGGTGGTTCCAGAAGAGCACCCGCTTAATGACGGTTCCCCACTGACGCTGGAGCGCATCACTCAGCACCCTATCGTGACTTATCACGAAGGGTTTACCGGCCGTGCTCGTATCGACACAGCGTTTTCTGCTGCCGATGCCTACCCCGATATAGTGCTTACCGCCCTTGATGCAGATGTCATCAAGACCTATGTAGAGCTGGGCATGGGCGTTGGCTTAATCGCTTCAATGGCCTATCACGAGCAGCGCGATCAGGGGCTAAAGCTACTGGATGCCAGCAGTCTATTTCCCCGTAATACCACTTATCTCGCGCTACGACGCGGTCACTTTCTGCGTGGCTATGCCTACCAGTTTTTAAAACTTTGCCGTGAAAACTTGGATGAAGAGACCGTTCAGCGGGTATTAGCAGGACGCCCAGACTAGCGTCTTACCAAGCGCCCTTCTTGCTAACCTATTTTTTCAGTTTATCCAATACATAGTCGACGGACAGGTGGCCTCCACCTGCCCGTTATTGTGCTGTTTGGCATGAAAACACTAATCACAAAATGATATAAGCAATCCGTTTTTTATTGGTTAATTAGAATAAAAGACATGGTTAGTCTGTGATCATCAACCCAACAAACGATTTCATAAAACGTTCCCTGGAGCAGCCAATATGCCAAACACCACTTCTTCAAATAACTGGCAACTTTCAAAGCTTACCGCCGCTATTTTGCTTAGCAGCGCTGTTGTTGCAGGGGCTCTCAGCACGTCCGCTCAGGCTCAAAGCGAGCGAATTGACTTACTTAATGTTTCCTACGACCCCACCCGGGAATTTTATCGCGAGTACAACGCTATTTTTGCAGAGCATTGGCAGGAAGAGCATGACCAATCGGTTAACGTTCGTCAGTCCCATGGGGGTTCCGGCTCTCAAGGGCGAGCGGTTATTGATGGTTTGGATGCAGATGTCGTTACTTTAGCCCTCGCCTACGACGTTGATGCCCTGCACCAACGTGGAAACCTGATACCAGAAGATTGGCAGTCGCGCTTGCCAAACAATAGCTCTCCCTACACGTCTACCATTGTCCTGCTAGTACGCGACGGCAACCCCAAAAATATTCAAGACTGGGATGATCTGATTCGTGACGATGTGGAAGTCATTACGCCTAATCCGAAAACCTCTGGGGGTGCACGCTGGAATTATCTAGCCCTATGGGGTTATGGCCTGGAGAAATTTGATGGTGATGAGGAGCAGACCTACGAATTTGTTCGCCAAGTATACGATAACGTCCCTGTACTTGACCCGGCTGCACGTGGCGCCACCAACACCTTTGTACAGCGCCGCTTAGGTGATGTGTTTATCGCCTGGGAGAACGAGGCTTTTCTTTCTGTAGAGCAGTTAGGACAAGGCGAGTATGAAATCATTGTGCCCTCGCTAAGCATTCTGGCCGAACCACCTGTCACCGTCGTGGATACCAACGTGGATCGTAAGGGCACCCGCGAGGTCGCTGAAGCCTATCTCGATTTCCTATACACCGATGAAGCACAGCACTTAGCAGCGAAACACTACTACCGCCCGTCAAATCCAGACATCCTCGCTGAATATAGCGATAACTTCCCTGATCTTACTCTCTTTACGATTGATGACGTATTAGGCGGATGGCAACACGCACAGGAAACCCACTTCAACGATGGCGGCATCTTTGACCGTATCCTTGAAGATATTAACGCGCAATAAACTGAGCTTTTCGATCAATGGCAGGGAGCCCTTCGCGGCTCCTTGCTGGCGTTAAAATAAGGGGTTCTTATGCCTGTTACGCTTGCCAAACGACGGGTCATCCCAGGATTTGGACTCACCATGGGCTTTACCCTGCTGTATATGGGGTTGGTGTTTCTAATTCCTGTCGGTGCATTTTTGCTTTACACCACCACGATGAGTTGGGAGACGTTTTGGAATGCCATTAGCCAGCGGCAAGTGGTAGCGTCATACAAATTGTCTTTTGGTGGCTCATTAATTGCTGCGACGATTAATCTTGTTTTTGGCGGGCTAGTCGCCTGGGTCTTGGTACGTTACAAGTTTCCAGGCAAGCGCATGGTAGATGCGCTGGTGGATCTACCCTTTGCCTTGCCCACTGCGGTGGCAGGTATCGCACTAGTAACGCTCTATGCCAGCACTGGCTGGGTGGGGCAATACTTAGATATCTTTGGCATTCGGATCGCCTACACACAGTTAGGTGTCGTAATTGCGCTTACCTATATCGGCTTACCCTTTGTTGTCCGTACTGTGCAACCGGTATTGGAGGATCTAGAAGCTGAGCTGGAAGAAGCATCGGCAAGTCTGGGGGCGGATCGGTTAACCACTATTCGCCGCGTTATCTTTCCAGCCCTTTTCCCTGCACTACTCACCGGCTACGCGCTGGCCTTTGCACGCGCGCTAGGTGAGTACGGCTCCGTCGTTTTTATCTCCGGCAACCTACCGTTTCGCACCGAAATTACACCGCTGCTCATCGTCGCCAAGGCGGAACAGTACGATTACCACGGAGCAGCTGCGATCGGCACCGTGATGCTCGTGGCGGCATTTTTAATGTTGCTGATTATTAACGGCCTGCAGTGGTGGGCCAGCCGCCGCCATGGATAACAGGAGAACACCGTGACAACGCCATCAACGGTTATTGATACCAATGACACCATTGCCAAACGCTGGCGACGCGCCACAGAAGAGCCCGCTTGGATTCGCATCACTTTAATCACCATTGCCTTAACGTTTCTAACGCTCTTTTTAGTGCTTCCCCTGACGGTGGTGCTTTACGGCGCTTTTGAACGCGGCATCGGGGTTTGGTATGCGGCGGTAAGCGATCCTGATGCGCTATCTGCCATTCGCTTAACGTTACTTATCGTGGCGATTGTAGTCCCGCTTAATACGCTCTTTGGGGTGGCGGCAGCGTGGTCTATCGCCAAATTTGAGTTCCGCGGCAAGTCAATTTTGATCTCGCTGATCGATATGCCGTTTGCTATCTCACCTGTCGTGGTGGGCTTGATATTCGTCATTCTGTTCGGCTCCCAAGGTTGGCTGGGCCCCTGGCTCTCAGCCCACGATATGCGCATTATCTTTGCCGTGCCTGGCATCATCATCGTGATTGCCTTTGGCACACTGCCGTTCATCGCTCGTGAACTTATCCCACTGATGCAGCAGCAGGGTAAAGAGGAAGAAGAAGCCTCGTTAACGCTCGGTGCCAACGGCTGGAAAACCTTCTGGTATGTCACCCTTCCCAACATTAAGTGGGGACTCATCTACGGCATTATTCTGTGTAATGCCCGTGCCATGGGTGAATTTGGCGCGGTAGCGGTGGTGTCAGGTCGCATTCGCGGTGAAACAAACACCATGCCGCTACACATTGAAGTGCTCTACAACGAATACATGTTTACCGCCGCTTTTGCCGTCTCTTCGCTTTTGACAGGCCTTGCGCTAGTCACCATTGCGATTAAGAGCGCCGTTGAGTGGAACGAAGAACGCCGTCAGCGTATTGCTGCCGCCTGATCCCTTAGCGCTTCACAGAGATAAGAGACTATTTATGAGCATTGAAATCGATCACGTTAACAAACATTTTCGCGACTTTGTCGCGGTCGACAATGTCAGCCTAACGTTCCGTGATGGCGAGCTCACTGCCCTGCTCGGCCCTTCTGGTTCCGGCAAGACAACGCTTTTGCGCATCATAGCCGGACTAGAGCAGCCAGATACCGGGCGAATCCGCTTTCACGGCGAAGACACTACCGACCTGCATGTCAGCGAGCGCGGTGTTGGCTTTGTCTTTCAGCACTATGCCCTGTTCAAGCATATGACCGTGTTTCAGAACGTCGCTTACGGGTTAACCGTCCGGCCACGCAAAACCCGCCCCAGCAAAGACGAGATTAAACAAAAAGTCATGCGACTGCTGGAACTCGTACAGCTGGACTGGACCGCCCACCGCTACCCCCATCAGCTCTCTGGCGGCCAGCGCCAGCGAATTGCGCTGGCCCGTGCCCTGGCGGTGGAGCCTAAAGTGCTGTTGCTGGATGAGCCTTTCGGCGCACTGGATGCCAAAGTGCGCGCAGAACTACGCCGCTGGCTGCGCCGACTACACGACGATATTCACGTGACCAGCGTGTTCGTTACCCATGACCAGGAGGAAGCGCTGGAAGTCTCAGATCGGGTGGTGGTGATGAACAAAGGCCGCGTTGAGCAGGATGGCTCACCGGAGGATGTTTATGACCACCCGGCCAACCCATTCGTGTATCAGTTCCTCGGTAATGTGAACCTGTTTCATGCGCGGGTTCATGATGGAATTGCCCGCATTGGCGATATACAACTGCCAGCGCCTGAATTTCAAGGCTACAAAAATGAGCAAGGCCAAGCGTATGTAAGACCCCATGAAATTGAGGTATTCGCTGGGCGCGAACACGCCGATGCGCTGCACGCCAAAATCGAACTGGTATCGGTAGTAGGCCCTACCGTGCGGCTTGAGTTGCGTACGGATAACAGCGAAGAGCTCATTCACGCAGAGCTTACCAAGCACCGTTTCCGCGCCTTAGGCTTAGCACAGGGTGGTGATGCCTGGATTCGCCCCACTTACAGCCGCGTGTTCTTGCCGGATGAACGTGTTTCAAACGGCTAAGGGCCTAATGAGCAAGTGGCGTCGCTGGTGCAAGCAGCACCAGCGGCCAGCCCGCTCTGCCTCAGATAGCACACAGCCAGTCCCCTGGTTTGGACCGCGTGACATTATTGACTGGGTGGATGGGCCTTGAGGCCCAAGTGCAAGCTTACATATACCCAGGAATTCTGGCGTTATATAACTTGAAATCCATGAGTCCCATCTTTCTCCAACTGCGCGACTAAACCAAACTCCCAATCCAGGTAGGCCTGCATGGCCTCTTTGGGATTATCCGTGCCTTCATATGGGCGTCGGTAGCGGTCGATCAGCGGTGATAACGCGTCGCCAGATCCTGCTTCTTCCGATAATCCCGCTTTTCGCCAAGCTGCATTGCCGCCTTTCAGCACAACCACTTTATGGGGCAGTTGCTGGGCCAACTCTTGCCAGGCGTAACGGGCTAAGCGATCACTGCCGCAGGTTAAAACGATCACCTGATGCTGGGGTAGCGCTTTTACTTGGGAGACCAAATCCGTACGCAGCACCCATTTAGCACTAGGGATGTGGCCTTTTTGATAGCGCTGATACGTCGTAAGATCGAAAACCGCTACACCGCCTTCACCCAGCAGTGTCGCTAGGCTTTCCGCCGTCACCACGTCAGCAGACTGCACCGGCGGATACCGGCGTTTTTCATCGCCTGACTCCGTGAAATGACTAAGTTCGACGCCCTCAAGCACATAGACCTCCCACCCCATTTGCGCCAGCCAAGATGCCGTCATGTTGGCACGTACGCCATCGTCGTCTACCAGCACCACCCTGGCGCCTCTCACCGCCGCATGATGATCCGTCTCTTGAACTAACTGGCCTCCTGGTGCAGAGAAGGCGCCAGGAAAATGCCCTGCCGTAAACTCATCAGGGGTTCGTACGTCGAATAGATAGGTGGTGCGAGTCGCGTCCTGCTGCCAAGTAAAAAGCTGATCTCGTGTCGCTCTTTTTACACCGGCTCGGTCTGCCACTGCATGTGCAGAGGTCGCCGCCGTCAAACGTGTTTCATCGCTAACGGGCTGAAAAGACCGGGACTGTCCATGCTCAAGAGTCTGCCCAGCCAGTGTCCAGCCGATAGTGCCATTGCGCAGCGCCGCGACAGGGTTTTGGATACCCGCGTTGATCAGTGATTGGGTACCGATAAGGCTACGCGTACGACCCGCACAATTAACAATTACCTGGGTGGAGGGGGCTGGGGCAAGCTCCTTTACACGCAGCGCTAACTCCGCTCCCGGCACGCTGATGCCGGTAGGAATACTCATGGTTTGATACTCATCAAAACGACGCGCATCCAACACCACGACATCCGCCCTGGCATCAAGTAATGCCTTCACCTCTTCAGCCGCAAGTGAAGGCGTATGCCTCACCGATTCCACCAACTCTCCAAAGGCCTTGCTGGGAGAGTTAACATCATGAAATATCTCACCTCCAGCCGCCTCCCACCCTTTTAGCCCCCCTTCCAGAAGCGCAACGTCGCTGTACCCCCAACCAGAGAGCTTTTGATAAGCCGGCTCTGCTAACGCCTCACCGTTGTCGTACACCACCACCGGTGTATTTAAACGAGGAACTCGGGTAAAAATCTCCAGTTCGAGGCGCGATAGGGGAATGTTGGTAGCAAAGAGAGGGTGCCCTTCTGCAAACGGGGCTTCTTCGCGGACATCGATAATGGCGATTTCTTGCTTGTCTTTTAAATAGCGGATGACGCTAGTGCCAGAGAGAGTGCGGAAGTTGCTCATGGTAGTGTTGTCTCTTTCGAAACGTCCCAAATATTAGGTAGGAACTGGTTTGAATACCCGGAAATGAAAACCTTTTCTTTGCCATCAGCCGCATAAACAGCCCGCTTCACAGCACCAATGTTGGCACCATAAATGTGAATACTGATGGAGGTTTGATCGTTCAGTGCATTACTGACCTGATGAATATCCCCCACTGAAGGTGATACTGCTTCAACATCACCGGGATTAAGTCGGGTGGGCTCTCCCTGGACTCTCAGCTCTCCCTGTTCCGTTCGTATAAATCCCTGTGAGAGCTCTGCCCCACGTAGCATTCCAATAACCCCCCAAACTCGGTGATCATGAATCGGCGTACGTTGTCCTGGCCCCCATACAAAACTCACTATTGAAAAACGTTGTTGGGAGTCTGCATGTAAAAGATATTGCTGGTAATACTCAGGATGAGGCTGCGTAAACTCAGCGGGTAGCCAATCATCATGACTGACCAGCTTTGCTAGAAGAGGCTTTAAAGCATCCAGCAGCGCCTCTTCATCTTGTGCACGATCCACCTGCCGAGCCACTTCGCTGATAAAATTGCGCAATCGATCCAAACGCAGTTCATCGGCCATCGTCATCACCCCATTTGAGTTGTGTAAATGGCGACCTTACCAAGCCCTCCTATATTCATTAAATGCATTTTAATGATAAGTTAATATGCAAATCAGGCAAGGGTAAGGAAGCACCACTTTACTTATGAAGAATGATGACATCAGTGCCTTTGTTGCCGTGGTCAGACGACAATCGCTCATTCAAGCTGCCGATAGCCTTCAACTAACGCAATCAGCGATTACCAGACGTATTCAAAACCTCGAAGAAACACTGGGAGTTGAGCTATTAGACCGCCACACAAAGCCGTTAAAACCTACGCCTATGGGGCTGAAAGTGTTCGATCAGTGCCTACGTATTCTGCAGGAAATTGATGCTTTACGTGAGCTGGTCGCAAACGATACGCCGCCGCAGGGTACTTTTCGATTGGGGGTACCCCACAGCCTTAGTGAAGCGGTACTGTTACCGCCCTTGCGCTCACTTAACCAACACTATCCTGCTCTACAAACGCGCGTCAGTTCTGGTTGGGGAACAGAGCTACTCGCCAAACTTGTACAGGCTGAGCTGGATGCCGCTATGGTGCTTTTCCCTCGTAACAGAGCATTCCCAGATGCTTTAACGGCAGTACCACTGGGGGAAATTCAGCTATGCGTTGTTGCCTCACAGGATACCCCACCTTTTCAACACCTTATCGATAGCCAACAACATGGCTGGATACTTAACCCCGATGGCTGCGGTTTTCGAGACGGATTAATGCGGGCGTTGGCTGACCAGGGAGTAAACCTGCAGGTTAATTTGGACACCTACGGTAGCGAACTTCAGTTGGGCCTAGTGGCAGAAGGTAAAGGGCTGGGGCTCATCCCCGCACCAGTGCTAGCAAACAGCCAGTATTGCGATACTCTTCAGGTCATTACTCTGAAGGATTTCTCGCCACTTGCAGAATTATGGCTTGTGTACCCCAAGCACCTAGGAAAATTACAAAAACCTGCCCATTTATTTGGCACTCAACTGGCGCGCGCACTTACCCCATAAGCGCTCACCATCTCCTTATCACGCAGTAACGTAACCTCTTCTATTAGCCTCATTTTCTTAAAACTGCAGCGCTTCCGACTAAGCGCTGCAGCTTCATACGCCCACAACTTTCTCAAAACGCATATTTAGTTATCATTAAAATGAATTTAAATCATAAAAAGGAGTGCGCTAGGGTGACAGCCATTAACCATTGATGGCTTAAACAGGAAGGCACATGAGACTTACCCCTGCTATTAACAATCCGTTCTCTGCGCTAGCAGCAATAGGGTTGTTCGCTTTTAGCCTCACAAGCGCTGCACAAAGTAATCATCACTCCCCTGATTCGGTCACACTTGTGTTGGGTGATCAATCACGCCATTTACGCTCATTAGTCGAAGCTTCTGGAGTACTTGATGATGTTCCCTACCACTTCCGATGGGCCAATTTTCAAGGGGCCGCACCGCTGTTCGAGGCCCAACGTGCAGGATCCGTCGACACCTCTTATGCAGGTGACCTACCTGTATTAATGGGTGCTGCCGGCGGCGTTGATCTTACTATTGTCGCTACCAATGAAGGGCTTGGCAGCTCGAATGGAATTTTAGTTCAAGCGGACTCAGAAATTCGTGATGTCGCTGATTTAAAAGGGAGGACAGTCGTTGTCTCTTCAGCTAGAGGAAGCATTTCCCAGCATCTTCTTTACGCGGCGCTGGAAGAGGCAGGCATTGAGCGTAGTGACGTTGACGTACGTTTTGTACTTCCTACTGATGCCAGCTCCGCCTTTAATTCTGGGCAAATAGAAGCGTGGGCCACTTTTGATCCGTACCTTGGTATTGCAGAACGCCAGGGCGCGCGCGTCCTTCGTGATAGTGAGGGCCTCCGGGAAGCGCTCTCTTTCGTTACCGTCACAACGTCCTCTTTAAATGACCCTAATAAAAGGGCTGCCCTCGCTGATGTTACTCAGCGTTTTATTGACGCGCGTCAATGGGCATTAGAGAACCCTCAGCAATACGCCAGCGTGTATGCCCAGTTGACGGGCCTAGAACTCGATGATGCCGCCTGGATTGCCGCGCGCAGCTCTCAAGGAATGCGCCCAGTACAAGAAAGCGATATCCAGGCTCTGCAAAACGTGGCCGATCTGTTTAGTGAACTAGAAATACTACCTACCCACGTCAATGCCGCTGGCATTACCGATCTTGATTTCCTCTCTTCTTTTGAACAAGCCCACGTAGAGGTAGCGCCATAATGCCGAGTAATTTCATTTATAAAACGGGACTAGCACTGCTCGTTAGTAGCGCTTCGCTAATACCTATCAGCCTGCTAGCAAATGAACCAATTACCCTGCGTATTGCCGATCAGAAAGGCAATATGCGTGCGCAGCTAGATGCCGCTAACGCCTTAGAAGGAGCGGCCTACACGGTGCAGTGGTCTGAATTTCCTGCTGCTGCGCCACTTGCCGAAGCATTGAATGCAGGAGCTATTGACGCAGGCATTATCGGCGATGCACCGCTGCTTTTTGCCCTCGCTGCGGGTGCAGACATTAAAGCTATTGCCGTTAACCAGTCTGATCCTTACGGCACAGCGGTATTAGTGAACGGTGATTCAGCGATTGAAACCGTGGAAGAGTTGCGGGGAAGAAACATTGCGACAGGCCGTGGCTCTATTGGCCACTATGTTGCGCTTCGTGCCCTGGATGCCCATGGATTAACACAAGAGGATGTCAATTTTCGCTTTATGGGCCCAGTAGATGCGCGCATCGCCCTTGCCACAGGGGCCGTGGATGCGTGGTCAACATGGGAACCTTACACCGCCTTCGCAGAGCTACAGGAAGGTGCCCGAATTATTGCTAACGGCCGTGGGCTTACCAGCGGCAATAGCTTTATTGCGGCTACGGATTCAGCCATCAGTGACCCTGCCAAGCATGCTGCGCTAAAGGATTACCTGTTGCGCTTACGCGATGCGCAAACCTGGTCTTATGACCATATCGATGAGTACGCAGCCACCCTTGCAGAGATTATTGGCTTTCCTGAAGACGCCGCCAAACTCCAATACCAAAGAAGGCAACTCGCTTGGCGCGATATAGATGAAGAGATCATTAGTCAGCAGCAGTTAACCGCCGACTTTTACCTGCAAGTAGGTTTGATTCCCGACGCTATCGACGTCGAAACCACTTTTGATCGCAGCTTCACGTTCCATGAAACAAGCGAGGAACAGCCATGAGAATCACTCGTCTTTTGCCAACTTGGCTTAACTTGGTTTCACTCACCCTAGCCATCATCAGTAGCGCTCCCTCCTTTGCTGCTGCATCTGCTGCTGACGAGCTGGCAGACGTAACATTACGGGTCGCTGTCTATAAAGGCGGCGACCAACTTCGCCTAGAGGCAGCAGGGTTACTCGACACGCCGTATCAAATTGAATGGCGGGAGTTTGGAGCCGGGAGCCAGATGCTGGAAGCTATTAATGCAAACGCCATTGATTTTGCTTCTGGAAGTGAAACACCTCCCGTGTTTGCGGCTCACGGCAGTGCTGACTTTCGTTTGGTCGCAGCGCTCAAAAATGATGTTAATCATCAAGTCGTTTTAGTGCCTGAAGGCTCAGAGATTACCTCCATTGAAGAGCTTGCGGGTAAGCGTGTGGGGTACGTTCGCGGAACGACTACTCACTATTACCTTCTGCAAATGCTAGATGAAGCGGGGCTTGGTTTTGAGGATATCGACCCTCGTAATCTGAGTCCTACCGATGGCGCCGCCGCATTTTCACGCGGCGACCTCGATGCATGGGCAATCTATGGCTATAGCGTTCCGCTGACACAGCAACTGACAGGCGCAAGGGTGCTTAAAACCGCAGCGGGCTATTTGTCTGGCAACTTTCTCTACTACGCCAATACTAGCGCTCTGGAAGACCCTGCCAAAAGCGCAGCGATAGAAGATTTCCTGGAACGTCTTCAGCACTCGTATCAATGGCAGAATGAAAACGAAGAAGCATTTGCCTCGCTGCAAAGTAACGAAATTAGAGTGCCTGAAAACGTCATTCTGTCGATGTTTCATAACAAAAGCCAACCCGCTGAAGTGACTGGCGTTACCGCTGAAGCCATCGACAGCGCCCAAGATGTAGCCGATGTGTTTGCACATTTTGGCGTTCTGAGTTCCCCCGTCGATCTCACTCCTTACTGGGATGATCGCTTCAATGCAAGGCTAGCCAGTGAAGATGAGGGCCAGGTGCTATGAAGGTGGCCAGGAAACCATTCACGGTTGATGCATTTAACAAAAATGCCGACGTCGATTTACCAGAAATCACTCGCCACCTAGCCCAAAGTGCAGACAAAGTGGATCGTCAAGCACGCTTTCCAAGCGATAATTTTGCCTACCTGCACCGTTTGGGCTTACTGAGCCTGACCATTCCCGCCTCCCTGGGCGGGCAAGCGGCAGACCTCAACACTGTCCGTCAAGTTATTAGCGCGGTTGCCAAAGGCGAGGCATCCACGGCGCTCATTTTGTTGATGCACTATTTACAGCATCAACAGCTGCACCATAGCAGCAAATGGCCTCACAGATTAAGTGCTCGCGTAGCTCAAGATGCCCTTCAATCAGGTGCATTAATCAATGCATTACGCGTTGAACCAGCCCTTGGCTCACCCTCCCGCGGCGGGCTGCCAACGACAACGGCTTATAGAACCACTAAGGGATGGCGGTTATCGGGTGAGAAAATCTACTCAACCGGTAGCCATGGTTTGACCTGGATGAACGTATGGGCACGCAGTGATGATAAAACGCCTTCCGTAGGCTTTTGGCTAGTACCCGCCCATGCGCCAGGTGTAGAAATTATCGACGAGTGGGATCACCTGGGAATGCGTGCCTCATCAAGCCATCGCGTTATTTTTCATGATGTAGAGCTGCCACTGGATCATGCTGTAGATAGTGCGCCCCAGGCCATCGCCAACAAGAAAGCCGCTGAATCAGAAGCGGTGAAATGGATGCACGTGCTGCTTGGCTCACTTTACGATGGTGTCGCACAGGCTGCCAACGACTGGTTTAAACGGTGGCTGCTGACGCGCACCCCTTCTAACTTAGGGGCACCTCTCGCTAGCCTTGAAAGGTTTCAGGAGATTACTGGGCGCATTGATACCCTTTTGCTCTCCAATAAAGTGCTCCTCGATGCAGCCGCCAATAATGACGTACCCCACCATCAACTTGCCCAGATCAAGCAGATAACGACGAGTCAATCGATCAGGGCGGTAGAACACATTGTAAAAGCTGCGGGCAACCCAGCCCTATCCGGTTCTCATCCACTCCAGCGTCACTACCGTGATGTGCTCTGTGGTCGTATCCACACACCACAGGATGACACCGTTTTTAAAGCCGCCGGGCAAGCGGCACTCAACGTTACAGGAGCCACCTCATGAGCACCGTTATCTCAACCCATCCCAAAACCGAGCCGTTGAGCCCATCAAACCGGCAGCCCACACGTCCAAGCGTGTTTTCCTACCCACGTAAAGGGCACAGTCTGACCCGAGAGCTACCTGGTGAAAAAGGCACCGTTTCCGAAGAACGCCAACATCGCAAAGAGCGCTTAGCGGCTGCTTTTCGTGTCTTTGCATGGCAAGGGTTCGATCTAGGTGGCGCAGGCCATATTACCGCCCGCGATCCTGAGTGGAAGGATCACTTCTGGGTGAACCCTCATGGTGTCTATTTCGGGCATGTACGTGCAAGCGATCTAATTCTGGTCAATCACCATGGCGATGTCGTTGAGGGCGACGGGCTACTCAACCGTGCGGCATTTGCCATTCATAGCGAATTACACCAAGCACGGCCAGATGTATTGGCTGCAGCACATACACACGCCCCGCATGGCAAAAGTTGGTCTGCACTCGGCCGGTTATTAGACCCCATCTCCCAAGATGCCTGTGCTTTTTATAACAGCCACGTCCTCTTCGATGACTTTACTGGCGTGGTACTTGATAGCAGTGAAGGCCAGCGAATAGCGAAAACACTGGGCAATCACAAAGCGGTCATTCTGCAAAACCATGGTTTTCTCACCGTGGGCCAAACGATTGAAGGTGCCGCGTGGCGGTATATCGCGATGGAGAACGCTGCAAGGGTTCAACTGGCTGCCGAAGCTGCTGGCAAACCCATTGCAATCCCCCATGACGTGGCTGAACACACAGCAGGGCAAGTGGGAACAGAGTTCGTAAGTTGGGTCAGTTTCTTACCGTTACTTGATCGGGTTATCCGTGAAGAACCTGATTTTCGTGATTAATATTTAACAGCGGGGATATATCAATGAGCATTGAATTTATTGGTTTTATCGGCAATCAAAGCGGATCAGAATCACGCGAAACGACAGGCCCTACCCTCGACCTGAACTATGTTGAAACGCTAGCCAAAGCGCAGGAATTTGCGGGGTTTGATCGTGCCCTACTTGCTTTCCATTCTAATAGCCCTGAAAGCCTGCTGGTCGCCACCCATGCAGCGGCGGTCACCTCTTCATTGAATTTTATGGTCGCACATCGCCCTGGTTTTACTGCGCCCACCGTTGCTGCACGGCAGTTCGCTACCTTTGATGTGATCAGCAAAGGGCGTGCATCAGTGCACGTTATTACTGGCGGCAATGATGCTGAACTCGCCCAGGATGGTAGCTACATAGGTAAAGAAGAACGCTACGAACGTACCAATGAATACCTGGATATTGTCCGTCAAACGTGGACCCAAAGTCGCCCTTTTGATTACCAAGGAAAATACTATCAGGTGACAGCGGCGTCCTCCGCCATAAAACCCATTCAGCAGCCCACTATTCCTATTTACTTTGGCGGTTCATCACCGGCCGCTATCGAAGTGGCAGGAAAACATGCTGATATTTACGCCTTGTGGGGCGAAACACATGAGCAGGTCAGTGACACCATCGCGAGAGTAAAAGCAGCCGCTGCACGTCATGGCCGAACCATACGCTTTAGCTTATCGCTAAGGCCCATTCTAGCCGATACAGAAGAAGCGGCATGGAAGCGTGCCGATGACATTTTGGAGCGGGCGCGCGAACTGGCAATCAAACGCGGCATTACGCGAAATGAGCCAGAAAACGAGGGCTCCCGACGCCTGTTAGAAGCAGCCGCCAAAGGGGATCGTCTTGATACACGGCTATGGACAGGTATCGCAGGCTTACTGGGTGCTCAAGGCAACTCCACTGCGCTCGTTGGGACACCCGAGCAAGTCAGTGACGCCCTTCTGGAATATGCTGATCTTGGTATTTCCACCTTCCTGATACGAGGCTTCGATCCGCTAGAAGATGCCCTCGATTATGGCCGTTCACTGATTCCACTAACACGTCAGAAGGTAGCCAATCGACAACAGCAACTACCCAGAGCCCAATACTTACAGCCCTTTATACAGTAATCATTCGGCGTTATTAAATTACCTGCGATGCTTTTAATATGAGCGTCGCAGGATGTTTAAAACAAGCTGACGACTTTCCCCTTAGCTTTTCCGAATAACCTTTTCTGTTTTAACTATTTAAGCGACAGGGAATCACGTTGGTAGCATAAATCAACATTATTTCTAGCTTAATTCTTTTATTTCACGGTTTTTGTTTTCCATTTTTGGAGGGGTTGTCTATGTCCATAGCATCACAAAGGCTAGCGTCTAATAGGTGGGCCGACAGCGCACTGCCATGGGCGGTTCCCATTGTATTAATACTACTCTGGCAGTTGGCGGTGTCGTTCGGCTGGATTTCTAGCCGCATCATGCCAGCCCCTTTGGCAGTGATTGAAGCCGGCTGGCGGTTAACCGCTTCGGGGGAAATCTTCTACCACCTGGGGGTTAGCTTTCAGCGCGCGGCATTGGGGTTTGTGATTGGCGGTGGTATTGGGCTGGCACTGGGCCTGATTAGTGGACTTTCTCACTGGGGGGAACGGTTGCTCGACAGTACCGTGCAGATGATCAGGAACATTCCGCATCTGGCATTGGTTCCGCTGGTCATTCTCTGGTTCGGGATTGATGAAACAGCCAAGATCTTTCTCGTGGTATTGGGTACTGCCTTTCCCATTTACCTCAACACCTTCCATGGCATTCGCAATATTGACTCCAACCTGATGGAGATGGCGCGCAGCTACGGCCTGTCTGGCTGGCCGCTCTTTACCAGCGTGATTTTACCGGGTGCCATGTCGTCAATCCTAGTGGGCGTACGTTACTCGCTGGGGTTGATGTGGCTAACGCTTATCGTGGCAGAAACTATTTCAGCCAGTGAAGGCATTGGTTATCTGGCCATGAATGCGCGTGAATTTTTGCAAACCGACGTCGTCGTGCTCGCCATTGTGCTCTATGCGTTACTTGGCAAGTTAGCTGATGAAGCTGCCCGCTTCCTAGAGCGTCGCTGGCTGCGCTGGCACCCCGCCTATGTTAAGGGAGACTGAACATGAGCTTTTCTACCTATACAGAAACAACGACGCCAGTTAAAGAAAGTGCTGCCAGCAGTGCTCGCACTGCCCTCTCTTCCTCGAAAGGTGGTACGCATTTACACCTCAAGGGTGTGGTTAAAAAGTTTGGTGAGCTAGAGGTACTGAAAGGTATCGACCTGGAGATAGAGAAAGGCCAGTTCATTGCGATCGTGGGTCGCAGCGGCTGCGGAAAAAGTACGCTACTGCGCCTGATTGCCGGATTAGATCGCCACAATGCGGGCACCTTAAGTGCCGATGGCCATGCTGACCTCGCCTCCACAGATATCCGTTTAATGTTTCAGGATGACCGGCTGCTGCCCTGGAAATCCGTTATCGACAACATTGGACTTGGCCTTAAAGGCGATTGGAAGCCTCGCGCGTTAAGAGTATTAGAAGAGGTCGGCCTTTCAGACAAAGCTGATGTATGGCCCGCCAAACTTTCAGGTGGACAACGCCAGCGTGTTGCCCTAGCACGTGCACTTATTCATCAGCCGCAGCTACTGCTACTGGATGAACCTCTTGGCGCACTGGATGCACTCACCAGAATCGAGATGCAGCGCCTCATTGAGCGATTATGGCAACAGCATGGTTTCACCGTATTACTGGTTACCCACGACGTTCAGGAAGCTGTGCAACTGGCGGATCGCGTGATTGTGCTGGAACAAGGCCAAATTGGCATGGATAAGGCAGTAGACCTTGCCAGGCCCCGTGAACAAGCCAGCGCTGATGTCTCTGCCATTGAAGGAAAAGTGCTGAAACGCGTCTTAGGCCAATAACAACCACCTGACCTTACCCCTTCGCTCCTCTCATAACCCTAATGCACAGGGAATGTGCCCATTAAGGAATACCTCCATGAAACCTTTCGCTCTGCCACTCGCCTTTAAACGAACCGCCATCGTGGGGGCGTTAGCGACAGCCACACTACTGCAAGCGCCACTTACCCTGGCTGATGAACTGCGTATTGGCTACCAACGTTCGTCTACCTTGATGAGCGTGTTAAGGAATAACAATTCGCTTGAAGAGAAACTCGCGGAACAAGGCGTCACCATCGACTGGTACGAATTCACCAGTGGCTTACCGATGCTGGAATCTTTAAATGTCGGCAATATCGACATCAGCGCTGATGTCGCTGATACCGTGCCGATTTTTGCCCAAGCAGCCGGTGCTGATCTCACCTTCTATGCCAGTGAAGCACCCTCGCCCGCCGGTCAGGCGCTGATCGTACTAGAAGACAGCGACATAGAAACATTAGAAGACCTCGCCGGTAAGCGGATTACCGTGACACGTGGCGCGGGCAACCATTACTTACTGATTGCCGCCCTTGAAAGCGTTGGCCTCACACTAGATGACGTCCGTGTCTCCTATTTGCCACCTGCCGATGCCCGCGCCGCCTTTGCCCAAGGCAATGTAGACGCCTGGATTGCGTGGGAACCCTTCCTCTCTACCTCCCGCGCAACCCTTGAAACTCGCACGATCACAGATGGAAGCGACGGGTTGGCCAGCTACACACGTTATTATCTGGCGGCCACGCCCTATGTAGAGGCGAACCCTGAGGTGATATCAACCGTTTACGAAGCGCTAAACGAAGCGGGTAACTGGGTAAACGAGAACCCAGAAGAAGCCGCCGAGCTGTTAGCACCGCTCTGGGGCAATCTTGATCCTGACATTGTACAAACGGCCAACCTAAACCGTAGCTATGACGTTCAGCCTGTCACGCTGGAAGGCCTTGGTGAGCAGCAGAAAATTGCTGACGCCTTCTTCGCCGCGGACATTCTGCCTCACGCCGTTGATGCAACGGACTCGCCCATTTGGCAACCAGGAGAATAAGATGACCGCACCTTCTGTTGCTTCCCAAACAGCAGCGCCTGTCACAAAAGGGAAGTTTCTGTGGTTTTTACCCACTCATGGAGATGGGCACTATCTGGGAACGGCCAAAGGAGGCCGCGAAGTCAGTCTTGGCTACCTTAAGCAGATTGCCCAAGCGGCAGACCAACTCGGCTTTTACGGGGTACTTCTTCCCACTGGCCGTAGCTGCGAAGACTCATGGGTGATTGCCTCCGCTCTGGTACCTACCACCGAGCGCTTGCGCTTTCTCGTTGCAGTGCGCCCGGGGTTGCAGTCGCCCACTGTGGCAGCGCGTATGACCGCAACCCTTGACCGCATTTCCAATGGCCGATTGCTGATCAATGTAGTGACCGGGGGCGATCCCGTTGAGAATAAGGGCGATGGCATCTTCCTGCCCCACGACCAACGGTATGAAGTTACCCGGGAGTTCCTGGATGTCTACCGTCGTTTGCTTGCCGGTGAAAATGTTACCTACCAGGGTAAGCATATCCACATTGAAGAGGGCCAACTGATTTTTGAACCGGCTCAAACGCCCCATCCACCCCTTTATTTTGGTGGTTCATCGGTCGCAGGCATCGAAGTAGCGGCGGATATCGTTGATAAATATCTCACCTGGGGTGAGCCACCGGCACAAGTGGCCGACAAAATTGCGACTGTGCGTGAAGCGGCCAACAAGGCTGGCCGTGAGTTAACGTTTGGCATCCGGCTGCATGTCATTGTACGCGACACGGATGAGGAAGCGTGGGCAGCGGCGGATAAACTCATTGAGCATGTAGATGATGAGACCATTGCCGCTGCACAGAAGACGTTTTCACGTATGGATTCCGAAGGCCAGCGCCGGATGGCTGCCCTGCACGGTGGGCGGCGGGATAAACTTGAGGTCAGTCCCAACCTATGGGCAGGTGTGGGCTTAGTGCGCGGCGGCGCAGGCACCGCATTAGTCGGTAGCCCAGAAACCGTGGCCGAGCGTATTCGAGAGTATATGGCGGTGGGCGTCGATACCTTTATTTTCTCAGGTTACCCACACCTGGAAGAGGCTTACCACTTTGGTGAAAAGGTACTTCCACTGCTGCCAAAAGACCACGAGCCGCCACCCGCCATTGACACGCTTCGTGCAGCGGTGCGCGGCGAAATAGTTGCTAACAGTGCCAAGCCTCGCTAAACAAACACTTTTTTAATTAAGGAATCAATATGCCTCTTTGTTCAAAGAGGCATATTTTTTGTTTACCTTTATTTCTTAATAAGCTTTTCGTTTATCCTTATTTACCAGCCATTGTTATTTTCTCCCCGTACGACATACTCTTTTTAATTGCAGAAATTTCAATTTGGGAGATTTAAGGATGACGTCATTAAACAAACACTATCTGATAGTACCAGGTTGGAATGGCTCTGGTTCAGATCACTGGCAAAGCCATTGGCAAACACAGCTACCTAATAGTTCGCGTACACTTGTAAATAGCTGGAGTCATCCTCAGTTGGGTGATTGGGTTGCCTCATTAGAGCGCGCCATTGCTCAGGCCAAGGGGCCCATTGTACTGATCGCTCACAGCCTTGGATGCGTTACGGTAGCGCATTGGGCAGCCACAAGGCCCAACTTGAGAGCTAAAATTCAAGGCGCGCTGCTTGTCGCACCTGCAGACGTAGAGCGGTGGAATGTTAATCCAAGCCTGGCGGCGTTTGGCCCTATCCCATTAAAGCCATTACCTTTTCCAAGTCTAGTGGTGGGGTCTAATAATGACCACACAGCAAGCATCGAACGAATTCAGCATTTTGCTAGCGAGTGGAAAAGTGCCCTACATATTATCCGCGATGCAGGTCATATTAATAGTGCATCAGGGCATACGCATTGGAGTGACGGTCTTCGCTTACTAAAGTGCTTTGATTATTATCGCGAGTTACATAGTGATCAGCGACGCAGTGCTTAATGTCTTTTGTTAGGCGATCATAACCTTCTACTTTCTCCTCCAGCGTCATCTTTCATCCCTCGTTAAGAGGGATTTTTTTACCATATCATCTATGTCTTATTTATTAATATAAACATCTAAAATACTTCCTAAGCTTTTATTTATTAATAGCTGATCATTGACAGAAGCACTGCCGATACGCAATCGCTCACTACCCTGTATTTATTTTGAAACACCTATTAAGGATAAAGACTTAAGATGAAATTTCGCTCATTATTACTTTCAGCAACACTTATCGCGGTTGCAACGGCCTCTTATGCCGATAATGTGGTACGCATTGGTACAACGTCTGGGGTTACGTCAGATTCACTGCTAGCGCTCAGTGATGAAATTAGTGAACGTGGTATTGATCTTCAGGTCATTGAGTTTAGCGACTGGACGCTCCCCAATGAAGCGCTTAACAACGGCGATATTGATCTTAACTTTTTCCAGCACCAAGCCTTTTTAGATAACGCGATCGACCAGCGTGGCTATGAGCTCAGCATGCTGGGCCTGGGGCTGTTGCAAAATATTGGCATCTACTCTAATACCCTCACCACACTGGAAGATATTCCCGATGGTGCTCGGGTGGCGGTTGCCAGTGATCCTGTCAACCAAGGGCGAGGGTTATTACTGCTTCAGCGTGCAGGATTAATCGAATTAAGTGACGGCGATGCCATTGGCGCTACCGTGCACGACATAACTTCTAACCCGCATAACCTGCGCTTCCATGAAATTGATGGCCCACAAATTATTCGTAGCCTGGATGATGTGGATTTAGCTATTTCATGGCCCAGCCACTTTGTGAATGCAGGCCGTCCAGAGCAAGCGGGAGAAGCACTTCTTTACTCAGGGATTGACGATACTTTCTACGCCATGGGCTTTGTGGCCCAGGAAAGCCGCACGGATGACGCTCTTCTTCTGGATGTCATCAATCAATTCCAAACGTCTCCTGCCGTAAGGGAAACCATTGATGCCAGCTATGGCGGCAATCCTGATCTCTATACGCTCCCCTGGGTAGAGTAGTTACTTATGACCTCATCCTCCTTCACTACTGCTATAGCAGAGGGCCCCTTAATGGAGCTCCCCATCGATACTAACCGTGTTCGTATTATCCGTAATGATGCAGAGGCAATCTCTACGGCACATGCACTTGCCAAGCGCTACGCACAGGAAGCCGCCACTCGCGATGCTGAACGGCGGCTTCCCTGGAAGGAACTTAATGAATTTTCTTACAGCGGCTTAGGCGGAATCACCGTACCACGCGAATACGGCGGGGCGGATGTCTCTTATCAAACCGTTGCGGAGGTTTTTCGCCTTTTGAGTGCTGCTGACTCCGCTTTGGGTCAAATTCCTCAAAACCAGTTTGGCGTACTGGGGGTAGTGAAAGCGCTGGCTAGCGAAGAGCAGAAAGCGCACTGGTTTGGCCTTGCCTTGAAAGGTCAGCGATTTGGCAACGCAGGGCCAGAGCGGGGAACCAAAACCATTCTGCATCAGCGCACCCGCATTACTGAACAGAAAGGCCAAGGTAAACTCAGTCTTAATGGCACCCGCTTCTACTCCACCGGCGCCCTCTATGCCCACTGGATTCCTACTCGCGCTCTGGATGAACAGGGCCGTGCTGTGCTGGCTTTTGTGCCACGCTCAGCGCCAGGCGTAGACGTTATCGACGACTGGTCAGCCTTTGGTCAACGTATCACGGCCAGTGGCACCGTCACGTTTAACGACGTTCAGGTTCCCTTGGAACATACCCTGCCGGTGTGGCAAATCGCCAATAAGCCTGGGCTAACTGGGCCATCTTCACAGCTCATTCAGGCCGCTATTGATGCAGGCATTGCCAGTAATGCTATCGACGATGCTATTCAGTTTGTGCGCGAAAACGCCCGCCCCTGGACAGATTCCGGCGTTGCTCTCGCCAGCGATGACCCTTACACCATCCATGCATTTGGCCGCCTGAAAATCGACCTCCATGCCGCCAACGCAGTGCTTCAGGAAGCTGCCGCGACGCTTGATGAGATCGCCCGCCAGCCGATTGACGATAAAGGCAGTGCAAGAGCTTCCGTTGCGGTGGCAGAAGCGAAAATTCTCACCACGGAAGTAGCACTTGAAGCCAGCGAACGACTCTTTGAGCTTTCCGGGGCATCTGCCACCCGCGCCAAGCACAACTTGGATCGCCATTGGCGTAACGCGCGTACCCACACCCTGCACGACCCGGTTCGCTGGAAATATCACTTACTCGGCAACTACTACCTCAATGACGTGCTACCTGCACGCCATCAGTGGAATTAAGTGAGCAACCATGACTCAGGCTACCCTCATTTCCCCTCAAGCCAGTCGCGTGGGATTGATCACTAGTGATCAGCAAGCAATTGCGACCGCGCACACCCTGGCGAGCCATTTTGAACAGCAAGCAGCTCAGCGTGATAAAGAACGCTTGCTGCCGTGGCAAGAGCTTGATGACTTTACCAAAAGCGGCCTATGGGCGATCACCGTACCTGCTGAATATGGCGGACCAGAGCTAAGTAGTGATGCACTTGCTCAAGTGATTGCCATCATTGCCGCAGCCGATGGCTCTATAGCCCAAATTCCCCAAAACCACTTTTATGCCCTTGAGGTGTTGCGCGTAGGCGGCAGTGAAGCGCAAAAGCGTTTCTTCTATTCAGAGGTCATCAGCGGTAAGCGGTTGGGTAATGCACTCGCAGAAATAGGTCATAAGGATTACAAACGCCGCACCAGACTATATAGAGACGCTAGCCAAAAGTGGCGCGTCAACGGGCAAAAATTTTACTGCACTGGCGCGCTTTACGCCCACTGGATACCGACCTTGGTGGTGGATGAAGCAGAACGCCAACAGCTGGTATTCATTCCTAAGTCAGCACATGGAGTCACCATTACCGACGACTGGGACGGCTTTGGCCAACGCCTTACGGGAAGCGGCTCAGTTCAGTTGGACAACGTGTTGGTAGACCCTTTATGGGTAGTGCCGTTTACCGACTCCTTTGAACGGCCCACTGCTATCGGGCCCTTTGCCCAGTTGATGCATGCAGCGATTGATTTGGGCATTGCTCAAGGCGCTTTCGCCGCCACACTGTCGTTCGTCAAACAGCACGCTAGGCCCTGGATAGATGCAGGCGTAGAGCAGGCATGCGAAGACCCGCTGTTAATCGAGCGGATAGGAAATCTCTCCGTGCGCCTAAAAGCGGCAAAGAGCCTGCTTAAACGAGCGGCTGGCAGCGTTGCCATTGCCCAGAAAACGCCCGATGACGACAGCGTGGCGCAAGCCTCTATTGATGTCGCCGAAGCGAAAGTACTCACCACCGAGGTTTCATTGTTGGCGGGTTCGCAGTTATTCGAGCTATCCGGCACGGGGGCAACGTTGGATAACCGGCAGTTAGATCGCTTCTGGCGCAATGCCCGCACACATACCTTACATGACCCTGCCCGCTGGAAGCTGCACGCAATAGGCAATTTCTACCTCAATGGGCAACGCCCACCCCGTCACGGAGCGATCTAAACGATGCCAGCGCCCAAAAAACACATCCTGTTCAATGCGTTCAATATGAACAGTGTCGGCCATATCAATCATGGGTTATGGACGCACCCAAGGGATAACTCGTCAGACTACAACACGCTGGAATACTGGACGGAGTTGGCTAAAACGCTGGAGCGTGGTCTTTTTGATGGCCTGTTCATTGCCGATATCATCGGGGTGTATGACGTTTATCAAAATAGTGTTGAGACGACGTTGCGAGAGTCAGTACAGCTGCCGCTCAATGACCCTGCCGTACTTGTCTCAGCGATGGCCGCAGTGACTCAGCATTTAGGCTTTGGTATTACCGCCAACTTAAGTTTTGAGCCGCCCTACCTCTTTGCTCGCCGCATGTCGACACTCGATCATCTAACTCGTGGCCGCGTCGGTTGGAATATCGTCACGGGGTATCTCGATAGTGGTTCTAAAGCCGCCGGTCTCCATGGCCTTGCCCCGCATGATGAGCGCTATGACCGCGCGGACGATTACCTAGAACTACTCTACAAACTATGGGAAGGCAGCTGGGAAGATGGTGCCGTATTGCGCGACCGCCAGGCTCGCGTGTTTAGCGACCCCGCTAAAGTGCACAAAATCATTCATCAAGGCCATTACTACCAGATGGAGGGCTATCACCTGAGTGAACCCTCCTTGCAGCGCACGCCAGTGCTGTATCAGGCCGGTTCTTCACCCCGTGGCCAGCAGTTTGCCGCACGCCACGCAGAAGCGGTATTTATCAGTGCTCAGGATAAGGGCGAAGCAAAACGGGCAGTGGATAGCCTGCGCCGTCAAGCCGTTGAAGCGGGGCGCAAAGCAGACGATATCAAAATCTTCGCGGGCATAGCGATGATTACCGGCACCCACCAACAGGAAGCGCAGGATAAGTACGATGATTACCGCCGCTATGCCAGCCCCGAAGCAGGGCTTGCCCACTTTTCTAGCAGCGTCGGCATCGATTTTGATCGCTTTGAGCTGGATGAGCCGATTCACTACGGCAACAGCAATGCCATACAGTCAGCGGCGAGCAGTGCCCAAGCCAACGCCATGACCAAGCGTAAGTTACTGGAACGCTTCAAACTAGGCAGCCGCTACCCCACCTTGGTAGGTGACCCCTCCTATATCGCCGATGAACTTGAGTCCTGGATCACTGACGTCGGCATCGACGGTTTCAACGTATCGCGCACGGTCACACCGGAAAGCTTTGAAGATATTGCCGACCTCATCGTGCCTGAACTGCAAAATCGTGGCGTCTACAAAACCAGCTACCAGGAAGGCAGCCTACGCCACAAACTCTTTGGTGCCGGGGACAAGCTTCCGAGCTATCACGCTGGGGCGCAGTATCGGAAGGAGAAAGAGCCACATGACCATAAGGAAGCCACGGTATGAAAGCACTGACGATAGTGATAGCGCTTACGCTGTCAGCAACAGCAGCCTATGCAGACACTTTACGCATTGGTGTAACACCAGGTGCATTGGCAGACTCTGTCATCGTTGCAGCAGAAGAGGCCAAGCAGTTAGGAATTGATGTTGAGGTAGTCGAGTTTAGTGATTGGACAACACCTAATCTAGCATTGGCGAATGGAGATCTAGACGCTAACTATTTCCAGCATCAAGCATTTCTTGACAATGCTGTTGAGGAAAGAGGGTACCCAATCGAGTCCATTGCTTTCGGCATATTGCCCAATGTAGGCCTTTACTCGCAACGTATTGAGTCGCTGGATGATTTACAGGATGGGGCACGTGTCGCAGTCGCCAGCGATCCAGTCAATCAAGGGCGAGGCCTGCAGCTGCTGCAATCAGCTGGGTTGATAGAGCTTGACCCAAATGCAGGCGCAAAAGCCAATTTAGATAGCGTTATCACTAACCCAAAAGCGTTGCGTTTAATCGAAATAGAGGGGCCACAGCTTGTTCGAGCAATTAATGATGTGGACTTAGCCCAAGGCTATCCCTCTCATATCGTCGCAGCTGAAGCATTTGACCCTGGCAGTGCACTACTTTTTTCAGGCCTTGAAGACGAATATTATGCAATTCGTTTTGTTGCCCATCATGACAATACTGGCAATGAAAAACTACTTGAATTTATTGACTTATATCAACATTCACCTGCCGTTAGAGAACAGATTCATCGTTCCAACGCCAATGATGATCGCCTCTACAGCCTTCCCTGGCTGAATCACTAATCTTACTCCCCTACCCCTTGGCCCAACGCCGATAGGCAATACGGGCCAAGGCATCCAGGAAAAACCCCAGGAACCCTATCAGCACTACCATGGCCATGAGCTCCGAATAGGCTAATCGATCACGGGTATCGAGTATGTAGTAACCCAACCCAGAGCTAACGCCCAACATCTCGCAGGGCACTAGAATGATCCACAAAATACCAATGGCCAGCCGCACCCCTGTCAGGATATTTCCGAAGATGCCCGGCAGAATGACCTGAAACAGCAGCTCACGCCGAGTGGCACTCAAGCTGCGGGTTAGCTGCAACCAGCGGGGATCTAACTGCTTCACCCCAGAGGCGGTGTTCAACAAAATTGGCCATACGGCAGCAAAGGCAAGCAGAAAGTAGATCGGCTTGTTACCTACCCCTAGCACCATAACCGCGATGGGCATCCAGGAAAGAGGCGATATCATGCGTAGAAACTGGAACACCGGCGTGGTTGCCCACTCCACGTAGTGCGACGCTCCGACCAAAAGCCCCAGCGGAATACCCAACAACAAAGCAAGCCCGAGACCTACCAACACGCGCTGCAGGCTAGCAGCAATGTGCTCATACAACTCAGCACGCCTCAGTAGCTCCGTCAAACTGGCGAGGGTTGCCTGCGGGGTAAACAGGTTACCTAGCCTGCCCAACCCATCAAGCGGCCCAAGCCAGGCCCACCAGAACAACAGTAAGGTTAAAATACCGACGCCCCCCAATAGCCAGGGGAGCGCCGCTTGTCGAATGATCCGCGTCAAACCTCGATCTCCTCATCCCGTTCAAAGCGCTCTGGAAAACCAAATGCTGAAAGACCGCCCACAGCTTCAATACTGCGGCGAACAAAACGATCATCGACAAGATCTCTTGCCACTTCTGCAGGATCCAAGGTATCCAGAAAACCAGTATTGCCTTCGACCACGGTGTTTTTCAGTTGGCGTACCAGCTCTTCGGTGTAGCTCGGGAAGGGATACGGCTGAAAGTCGATCCGCTGGGAATTCCACTCGGGGTGCTGAATCGCTCCTGACGATAAGTAGCCTTCTCGAGCACTAGCGGGTGGGGCTAGTACTTGCTTGAGCACCTCAGGTTCATGCGGAGTATAGCGATGGGTTCCCGCCCGGGAGAGTAGCTCGGCAGCTTCTTCGCGATGATCGCGTGTCCATAATTGCGCTTTAACAATCGCATCAACGACTTTCTGTGACCACTCGGGGCGCTCTTTAAGGTCATGCTCGTGCATAAACACCACACAGCAGGCGTGCTGTTTCCAGATATCGCCTGTAAAGCGCGCCACCCGGCCAACGTTCATATGCTCTGCCAGTGCATTGAACGGTTCGGCAACAATGTAGCCGGCTATTCGACCACTGGCTAACGCCGGGGGCATATCGGAAGGAGGCATCACCACAAGGCCGACTTCATTGTCAGCGACAGCGGTATCCGGCCCGGCGCTGACAGGGGTTAATCCCTCTTCCCGAAGCAAGCGTTGCACCACGACGTTATGGATGGAATACCAGAAAGGAACTGCGACGTGCTTACCACCCAGTTGGCTTACGTCTTCAATATCGGGGGCAACGGTCAGGCCCGAGCCATCCACGTGGTTCCACGCGACTACTTTGGCGGGCACTTGACTTCCGTAGCGCGCCCAAATCGTCATGGGTGACAGCAGGTGTATCACGTTGACTTGCCCAGAAAGAAACGCCTCAATCACCTGTGCCCAGCTTCTTAACATCACGGGCGCGTCTGCTTTTACGCCCGCTTCTTCAAACAGGCCACGATGATGGGCGACCAAAAGCGGCGCCGCATCAGTAATGGGCAAGTAACCTATGCGCACGGGAGCATCTGGCTCTTGCGCAGCTGCGCGGCTACTTAATGCAGAAAGTAGCGGGGCAGCACCTGCGGCGGTAAATAACGCAGCGAGTTTTAAAATGTCACGCCGAGTAGGGGTAGGATCATTTAAGCACATGCCAGGTCTCCCTTAATGAGGTCGTTCGTTACCTTACGGCTAGAGTGTCGGAGCGTTTTGAGAATATCGATGCGCAGCAGGCCTAAGGCTTCAATGTGATCATCTCGCGGGTAAGGCAGATCAATTGACCACTCGTTGAGCGTGGTGGCGGGTGCACCACCCAGCAGCAGCACCCGCTGAGACAGCTGAAGTGCCTCATCGATATCGTGGGTAATGAGCAGTACCGCGGTGTGGCGAGCCTTGACGATGTCGATCAATAGCGCCTGCATCTCACCTCGTGTGACTTCATCAAGCGCCCCGAAAGGCTCGTCCAGTAGCAGCACGCTTGGCTCTCTAGCCAAGCAGCGCGCCAGCGCGGTACGTTGTGCCATACCGCCTGACAACTCTTTGGGATAGCGTCGCCGGGCATGAGTGAGCCCCACAGCCTCCAATGCGTGCGCCACTTTTTCTTTACGTTGGGCGGTACTGTGCACCGGCTGACTGGCAAAGTTGAGCCCGAACCCTACATTCTGTTCGAGGTTCAACCACGGCAGCAGGCAGGGATCCTGAAAGGCTACCGCAACACGGGGGTGCGGTTTTTTATGTGGCTGGTTAAATAACGTGACGTCACCACGCTGGGGTGACTGCAAACCACCCAGCACACGTAGCAAACTCGATTTACCCACCCCGCTGGGGCCCAACACGGTGACGATTTCGCCAGCCTGGAGAGACGTTGAGAAATCTTCAAGTACAGGGTTCCACCCTGCCCCATCGGCATATCCCAGCATTAGGTTATTAGCCTCAAGTACCGGCGAGGTCATATAAAGAGCACCTCTTGATGACGCAGCAGCTCGGCTTTCAGCTGCACCACGCTGGGCGTGATGATGGGAATAAATGCGGCTTCCCCCCATCTACGGGCGAAGCCATTGGCTGCGTTATGCACATACGCCTTACCACCTGAGGCCTGTAGCTCTAGCTGGGCGGCATTTGCCACGACTTCAGCCAGCGTCAAACGTATCGCAAAGAGTTCAGCAGGGTGCTTGATAAAGCGCTGTTTGCTTAGCCCCTTCTGCAACTGCTTGCCTGCATGGCTTAAGTGCCGATCCACCCCTTCGTAGTCATCGCGCAGCGCTGAACGTGTGGGTCCAAGTTGCTGTTTGGCTGCTACTAAACAGCGGCGAGCCAACCCAATTGACATGCCACATTGCATGGCCAAGAACGCTGGCCGAACCTGCGGTAAAAAGTTATTGGCTGAATGGGAAATGACCCACTCATCTGTTAGTGAGGCATTTTCAACCTTGATGGAGGCCGTATTGCTTGCCCTTAGTGCGATTAGATCCAGATCGTCGCTGCGATTAATCCCAGCTAAATGGCTGGGCAGCGCCGCAATCAGCGGCTGTTCATTTTCGACCTCCACTGCGGCTGCCACCACAAAGCCTTCTTTTCGCAAGTTGGTGGCCCAAGGCAACACGCCATCGAGTAATCGCTTACTATCATCAATAGGCTTTCGAACGGCGATGCCCAACGACTCAATGCCAGCCAAGTATTTCATGGCATTGGATAGTCCTGTCGCACCGGCCAGCTCACCGCTTAGCAAAGAAGGCAACAACCGTTCTCTTAGCTCAGGGTTATCGCCTTGCAGCAAATACTCAATAAACGCGCGGTGCCCCCAAAAAACAAAGGCAGCCGTTAATGACTGGGAGGCCACCTGAGCGATGGCCTCGACACTGTCAGCCACCTCACCACCTACGCCTCCCAGTGAGGTGGGTACGCCTATTTTAAACACCTCATCAGCGGCCAGCTTGGGTAAGAGCTCGGCTTCGTTGATATGGCCCGAATCCAGTAGGTCGGCATGCTCGGTTAACCATTGGTTAAGATGATCACTGATCATTGCCCCCTCCCCAGCGGTACGCTGCCAACTCTGGATTGAGCGGCGTTCGCGCAAAGCTATTGGCAAAATTGCATAGCGTCGCCAAGCTAACGCCAAGAATGACCTCCAGCGCCTGCTGTTGATCAAACCCTGCCTCTAGGAAAGAGTTGAGTGAGTCTTCACTAACGGCACCACGGTTAGCAATCACCTCTCGCGTGAAGGCAGCGAGTGCCTCATAGCGCGTATCCGGCAACTCTCCTCTTGCACGTAAAGCCTCAATGACCTCCTCCGATAATTTCGCCTTGTTTTTGGCGATGGCAGTATGGCCTGCGACACAAAAGCTGCAGCCATGGGTCGTGGCGGCCGTTAACTGGATAACCTCCCGCTCAGCCAAGCTTAAACTAGCACGCGCATTGATCGCCGAGACGGTTAAATAGGTTTCCAACGCCACCGGCGCGTTGGCTAATACTTTTAAAAGATTTGGCAGATAGCCGGATTGCTCTTGGGCTTTCTGTAACCACGGCAGCGCTTCAGCGGGTGCATTTTCAAGTGTTCTTAAGGTAACCAAAGACATTTCCAGACCTCCTGATAAGTAAGTAACGAAATCTTAGTAGTCAGGGGCATAGCGCTGAATACTATGGAGTCGTCGAAACTTGCTCTAGAGTGTTTCCGTTATATGAATTACTCACGTTCTCCTACCGATTGGTTATTAGAATTTATCGACCCAAAGGCGCGCCTTTTTCATACCGGCAATTATTGCGGTCGCTGGAAGGCCTCGTCTCATGGGCATGCCAACGCGAGCTTTCATTTGGTTGTTTCTGGGAATTGCTGGCTACATCTTGAAGGAGTAGCACCAGAACCTCTCACGGCGGGCGATGGTGTCTTAATACTCCGAGACGTACCTTTTTGGTTGTCAAGCAGCGAAGCGACATCTGCGTTAACAGCAATACCCGTGACGCAGATGCAGCCGTTCACTCCCCACTCAACTAACGAAACCGGTTTAGTTTGTGGCTTTTTTGAAGTAACGCCTGGTATTGGCCAGTGGGTAATAGAGGATTTACCCAACTTTATTATTTTCCGCCAATCATCCATCAGCATGCCGCAAATACCGGTCATCTTTTCGCTCATTGTTGAAGAAACGCAGCGCGAACAGTCGCCCTCTCCCAGTTTATTAACGCGTTTAAGCGACTTGCTATTGGTTTATGTACTGCGTGAGCGCCTGCAACATTTGGATGAGTTGGGCGGTGTGTTTGCACTAGTCTCTTCGACCACGTTGCTTCCTTTATTAGAGCGCTTGGTCGCCGAACCCGATGCCGCTTGGACACTGCAAACCATGGCTGACACAGTGGGCATGTCGCGTTCTGCCTTTTTTAAACATTTTAACGACTGCACTGGTCAATCACCGGGGCAGGTGCTGTTAATGCTGAGGATGAAAATGGCCGCGCGTCACTTGCACAACAATCGTTCAGTGATAGAGGCAGCCGATTTGGTCGGTTATAAATCATTGGCTGCCTTTACTCGTGCCTTTTCACGTTTTTATGGCGAAGCACCCGGTGCTTTTCGCCGTCATGCTAAGCAGCTATCCGCCTGAAGGGTGATCATCCACCGACTGCCGCAGTACCGCCTGAGTAATCCTGCTACCTGGAGGTACATCGCGGGTTAGCCAAACGTTGCCGCCAATCACAGCGCCGCGGCCAATGGTGATACGGCCAAGAATGGTGGCACCGGCATAGATCACCACGTCGTCTTCCACAATGGGGTGGCGTGGCTCGCCTTTGGTGAGTGCACCCTGATCGTCCTCATCGAATCTTACCGCTCCTAGCGTCACCGCCTGATAAAGGCGTACCCGCTCACCAATGACCGCCGTTTCACCGACCACAACCCCCGTGCCGTGGTCGATAAAGAAATGGCTGCCAATCGTTGCGCCAGGATGAATATCAATACCGGTCACCGAGTGGGCTTTTTCGGCAATGATCCTTGCGATGATTCTCAGCCCCTCCACATAGAACACATTTGCGATGCGATGATGAATAATGGCTAATAGCCCTGGGTAGCAAAGCAAAATTTCGTCTACCGAGGACGCTGCCGGGTCGCCGCGATAGGCAGCTATCACGTCCTGATCTAATTGCCGACGTAGTGCAGGCAGCATGGTGGCAAAACGACGGACAAATTCATTCGCTTTACGATCTTGAGCCTGGGATTCCAGGCGCGGCTGCTGGCAACTCAGTTCTAAACGCACTTGGGTCACCAGAATATTCAACGCGTGGCCAAGCTGATGCCCCACATAAAAATCCTCACTCTCCTTTTTGAGATCGGAGGGGCCCAAGCGCATAGGAAATAAGATGCCGCACAAGGCATCAATCACCTCATGTATATGGCGGTGAGCAGGAAGCTCACGGGTGCCCAGGTCGGTTTCCCTGCCTTGGCGCTCGCGCCACTCGTGTCTTACCTGGCGTAACTCTGTCACCACACTGTCTAATGGCCATGGAGATGGCTCATTGTGGTTTTTTTCACTCATCTCAGCGTGGGCCTCTTTTTTCAAGCGTTGATAGTTTGCCCTGACTACGAATAAGACGTTGGCACTGGATACTGATCCAGCAGTGCCCACCGACCTAGATCGCGTATTTTATAATCCACCGGATCATGGAGTGTATGGGTGCGTGCATTGCGCCAAAAACGATCCAGCCCCAAAGGCCGTGCAGTCGCTCTCGCACCTGCAATATCAAACAACCGGCTGCTAGCATCCAACGCCGCTTGGTGTGCCACGACTTTCGCCTCTGCAATGGCAATTGCAGCCTCACCCCGGTTTTCAGCACTAATAGCGGTACGTTTCACAAAGTGGCGCTGGGCTATATCGCCTGCTATATCGGCCAATACTTGAGCGCTACGCAGCTTTACCCACAGCTCACCAAAGTGGCGCTGAAGGTAGGGGTCATCTTGCGCTTGAGCTGCTTCAGAGGCTAACCAGGGTCGCCCCTGCTCAAGCGTAAAGCGCTTTGCTTCCTCAAAGGCTCCTTCGGCAATGCCGACGTATAGATTGACTAACACTAACTGGGCTAAACAGGCGCGAAACTGAGCCGACGGGGACCACGTAAAACCAGGCGGTAGCAGCACTTCGCTCTCTAGTACCTCCACCTGCTCAAAACTCACGGTACCGCTATCGGTTTGCCGCTGACCGATAGCGTCCCAATCATCATGTACGGTAATGCCAGGACGATGAGTGGGCACCGCCGCAATCACTAGGCTTTGGGTAGGCTCATGCCACGCCGAGACGGTCAAATAGTCTGACCCTCTTGCCCCTGAGCAGAACCCCTTCTTGCCTTGCAGGATAAAGCCACCATTACCGCGCTCGGTAGCGACGGTGCGCTTATCCAACGGGTTAAGGGTATTGCCCCAGAAAAGATGTTCTTGAGCGGTGGCGGTTAACAGTCGCTGCTGCTGGTGTTGATTGCCGTAAAGCAATACTGACCCCACCTGCAGATGATGAAAAGCAAACACATGAGCAAGCGCTGAATCCACCCTGGCTAAGCGTCTGACCACGTGATAAACAAGTGACCATGGTTGCCCCTGACCGCCATACTCAGTGGGTACAGCCAGCGTCAACAAGCCGCTATCCCGAATCAGCTCGCGCTCAAAAGAGGCATGCCCACCCAGGCGATCACGCTCAACGGCACTTTCGGCTAGGCGCGCTGCCAACTGATCAGTAATGGCCAGCCAATGCTGCTGATCATTGCTCGATAGAATGTCTCGCGTGGGATCCACTGCTCTCAATCGTTCAGACTGATCTGGGTAGGCATTTGCAATGCTCATGCGGCCACTCTCCTCAATGGATTAATGCAAAAACCAGAAAAAAGAACCATCAAACGGTAAAACACAGGCCCAGGCACATTGAGGCTCAATCTCGTTTAGCGGGTAAGGATACGGTGTATTATTCATCGCTAGGCCGCCATACCACAGAAGGGATATCCAGCTCGCGTGGAATCAGCTCCAGTTCAAAGAAGGTATCAGCGATATCTTGTTGCTGGGCAATCACTTCGTCAGAAAGATATTGAGCACCGTAGCTTGCGCGATTCGCGGCCACATACACCACGTCCGGATCAAGGCCGATGGAAGGGGCTAGCAGCTCAGCCACTTTACGCAGGTTATCAGCTGCCCAGCTATCCAGCTCCTGTAGCTCTTGTATGATCTCTTCAACAACATGCGGGTACTGCTCCGCCAATGGCCCCGCCGCAATATAAAACTCATGGTTACTAACTAAATCGGTACCGTCCGTCAGAATGCGTGCACCTAGTGCATCTTCGGCAGCAGCCAAGTAGGGTTCCCAAATGACCCAGGCATCGACGCTGCCTCGCTCAAATGCTGCGCGCGCATCCGAAGGGGGTAAAAAGGCGGTGCGAATATCGTGGATCGATAGCCCGGCATCCTGTAGCGCACGTACCAACAGGTAATGGACATTAGAACCACGGTTTAGCGCAACGCGCTTGCCTTCCAGCTCGGCAACGCTTTGGATGGGCGAGTCTTCTTGCACAAGAATCGCTTCTGCTTGAGGCGCTGGCGGCTGGTGGGCCACATAAACAAGATCCGCCCCGGCAGCTTGGGCAAAGACCGGCGGTGTTTCACCTACCGTGCCAAAATCAATGCTGCCTACATTAAGGGCTTCCAGCATTTGCGGGCCAGCAGGAAACTCCGTCCAGGTGACATTGATATTGCGATCAGCGAATCGCTCCTCCAGTGCCTGACGCTCTTTAAGCAGTACCAAGGTGCCGTACTTTTGAAAGCCAATACGCAAGGTTTCAGGGTCATCGGCTGCCAATAACGAGTGAGGCAATAAGACCAAGACTCCCGACAGTACGGCGGCAGATAAGGCTGATTGTTTGATCATAAAAGAGCCCATCAAAGAAAATTAAGCGTAGGCAACAGAGCGCTGGTAGGCACTCGCTGATGCGGAACTCTGACTGGGGAGCGTTTCAATCAGCTCTTCAAGGGAGCGACTGATTCGAGCGCTTGCCTCCTCCCCCACCTGGTAGCGCTTTTCGCCATCAAGGGTGAGCTGTTTTGCGTTGACGTAGACACCGCCCAATACATTGCTGGCCCCTAACGCAGACAACACCGGCTTTAACGCGTAATCGATCACCAGTAGATGGCTGTCAGAGCCGCCATTGGCAAGCGGCAGTACCACTTTGCCTTTCAGCCCACGCTCAGGTATTAAATCCAGCAGCAGTTTAAGCGCCCCTGAAAAGGAGGCCTGGTAAACGGGCGTTGCCAACACCACCGCATCTGCCTTGGCAATTGCCTCTCGGTAGCGAACAATTTGAGGTGCGTTAAAATCGGCGAAAAATACTTCATTACCGTCAAATTCATTGACGTTGAATACGTCTGTTTCGATTCCCTGTTCCTGTAGCTCCTTATTGATAAAGTCGATTAAAGCTGAGGTACGTGACAAGCTTCCAGGGCTTCCTGCAATTAATACAACGCTCATAACAAACTCCTTAAGCACCAAATAGTTAAGATATCAGGGGTAGAAAAAATGATTTACGAGGCTGAGGCTTGACGGGATTGCGTCGCACGCGCGTCAAACGCACCCCCAGTAAATACGCCCTCTTCTGTCACCGCCTGTTTGCCAGGCAGCAAAGGGAAGATGAGTTCAGCGAAGCGGATCGCCTCTTCAAGATGCGGATACCCCGAAAGCACAAACGTATCCACCCCCAAATCCGCGTACTCCTGCAAACGCTGGGCCACGGTTTCCGGGTCACCCACCAGTGCCGTTCCTGCACCGCCTCTGACCAGCCCGACACCCGCCCAAAGATCAGGGCTAATCTCAAGCTTGTCGCGTCTTCCACCGTGCAGTTCCGCCATACGCCGCTGCCCCACAGAGTCCATGCGCGAAAAATTTTCCTGGGCTTTTTGAATCGTTTCGTCATCCAGGTTGGCAATCAGCTTGTCTGCCGCCTGCCAGGCCTCTTCGCGGGTTTCTCTGACAATCACATGGAGGCGCACGCCAACTTTCACTTCGCGCCCATACTTGGCCGCTTCTGCGCGCACATCGGCAATCTTTTCAGCAACAGCGGCAGGCGGCTCACCCCAGGTGAGGTAGGCATCAACATGCTTAGCGGCTAATTGATGGGCAGCGGGAGAAGAGCCGCCAAAGTAAAGCGGCGGATAAGGCTTCTGGACAGGATCAAAGAAATTCTTGGCACCCTCAATCTGAAAGTGCTTGCCCTGATGATCAACACTTTCACCTTCCAGCAGCCGTTTCCAAACCGTTAGAAATTCATCAGCCACTTCGTAGCGTTCGTCATGGGTCAAATGAACCCCTTCGGCCGCCAGTTCAGCGGCATCGCCGCCCGGCACAACATTGAGCAATAGCCTGCCTTTTAGCGCCTGATCCAGCGTTGCCGCCTGGCGAGCGGATGCGGTAGGGCCTGAAATAGAGGTGCGCAACGCCACCAATAACTTAATCCGCTGAGTGACGGGCACTAAACTTGAAGCCACTACCCAAGGGTCTAGGCAGCTGGACCCAGTGGGAACGAGCAAACCGTCATAACCATGGTGTTCAGCGGCAACCGCTATTTGCTGTAAATAAGCGTTGCTGGGTGGCCGTCCACTACCTTTACCCAAATAACGCGTATCGCCAGACGTAGGCAGGAACCAGAAAATATCTAAACTCATCGCGTCTTCATCCTGTAAGTAAACCTGTAAACAGGCTGCAAAGGGCATTAAGCATTGATTACCAACAGCATAAAGACATGGATAAAACCTAAACAAATCACTTTATGAGATATCTATTTCAGCATGAGGCAAGAAAATCTAATGCCATAAAACTGATGACTACTTCTGTTTAAATTATTTAGCTTCCCGGCCCACTCAAGATATATAGTTTTTACTTATATTGACTAGGATGAACAACGAGATGCAACGCCTGAATAGCCGGTTCTCCTCATCACTGAATGCACGATGTTATGGATTAGATGCCTCCTTAAACCTTAGCCCTTCGAAGCCAGGTTATCCAAAGCCAAGCCATCTAAAATCAGGCCTCGCAAGCCCGGGCAGTCATCACATTACTCAACTGCGACACTGGGCCAGCAGCACCCCTCTTTCGACGGCATTATGGCAGCCCAACCATGGTCAATGGCGACGCTGGCGATGGATCGACCTACTACGGGAAGCAGAAAACCTCGCCGCCAATATGCGTCATCATGGCTTAGCGACCAACGCCCGTATCGGCTTTTGCGGTACGCTCAACGCTGATTTACTCTTTGCGATGTTGGCGGCTTATATTAGCCATTGCAGGCCGGTGTTGATTGACAGCGAGTTATTAAACGAGCCGGCAAACTTCTTAGCAGCTTGCCATCAGCAACAGCTCTTATATGTCGTTACTACGCGCCCCGTTTCACCTTTCAACACGCCTCCACCTAACGTTACCAGCAGTTGCTTGTTGTCTAGAAAAAACACCTTTGAGGCGTTTAGCCAGCTACCGCTCGCTTTAGCCAGTCCAACTATCTGTCACAAAGCACCAAGCCGTGTAGCACTATGCCTACTTGCACCACGCGGCTTCTGGGCTGAAGAAGGCACCGAGCGCCCTAATAGCGTAGAACACACCCTGAGTCACTGGCTCACCTCAGGCGAGGCACTCGTGCTACCTGAAAACAGACATACGGTGATTAAAGATCGCCAGGCCGCCTTGATAACGAGCATCATCGGCTCCCCTAGCCTGCGACAGCATATCTATTCACAAAATCAGCAATACTTCACCTCGCTTCCACCTAAACAGCAAGCGCTCTACCGCTGGAGTAGCCAACAGGATGCACCCGCTCTCACTAACGCCGCCAAGAAAGTTATCAGTCGCTTGATGGGCTGGAACTACTTACAGCATTTGGAAAGACAGCTCACCTCACCCTACTAGTAAAAAACAAAAGCATTACGCATAAAAAAACCGCCTAACTGGCATCAGCCACTTAAGCGGTTAAAAGGTACACTCCACTGGGACACTACACACTTCAACCTTACTTTACCGCTAGAGTTTTTAAAAATCTTTATTGCGTATATCTATTTTAACAATCATCTTAAAATCCTACTAAACTACTCACTAGCAACCACAACAAGATTCACCGCGCGTATCATTAAAAATGATTTACTAATCATGATTTATAAAGTTTTCATAACTATTTTTACACGTTGGCACAGTAATTTATGGTCTGCCATTACTGACCACTCTTGAGTAGACCATTATGCGAACACACTCCCTCACTGGCCCCCTCTCTTTTAGCCGAGCCAAAAAGTATTGGCTGACCAGCCTGCTCTTTCCCTTAGCCGCTGCCTCACAGGTAAACGCTGACGATGTCAGGATTGGCGTTGTCTCAAATGGGCTGATTGTCGATTCAGTCTATGTCGCCGCAGATTTGGCTAAAGAGCAAGGTATCAATGTTGAAGTGGTTGAGTTTAGCGACTGGGTGCTTCCTAATACCGCCGTGCTAAACAAAGACATTGATATCAACTACTTTCAGCATGAGCCTTTTCTGACCAATGCCGAGGAGGAGCGTGGCTTCGATTTAACCCCACTCGCCTATGGGGTTGAGGGTTTAATGGGCATTTACTCAAAGGACTTTGAAAAAGCAGAAGACATCCCTGCAGGCAGTACCATTGCGGTAGCCGATGACCCCGTTAACCAAGGTCGAGGGTTAATGCTTTTAGAGCAAGCTGGATTAATCACTTTGCCTGAAGGCATTGGCTACCATGCCAGCCTTTACGATATTGAAGACAACCCGTTGGATCTCTCTTTTGTAGAGCTACCAGGGCCACAGCTACCCCGTGCGTTTGAAGATGTCGCCGCTATTCTTAGCTACCCGCATTACATCAAATCTTCCGGCGTGACGGATCCTGCAGATGCACTGCTATTCCATATTGATGACACCCACACTTTTGCACTGCGCTTCGTTGTGCATCCTGATAATGAAGATGCTCCCGCTATTCATCAGTTCATTTCAATCTACCATCAGGCACCTGAAGTAAAGGCCTCTCTTGAAGAAGCCTTCGGTGATAGCTCGCTATATCAATTGGCATGGGAAGACTTTCCTCCCCTGGAGCTGAGTGAATGAATATTGCCGTTGCCCCCTATCGTAAGGCAGCCCCTTCGGGGGCTGCTGATAGCCAAAAAACATCCCCCACTAACCCTCTGCACCTGCGACTTGAAGGTGTCGGTAAAACCTATGTATCTGGTCAGCGACGAGTAGAGGCGCTTAAAGATATAAATTTGGATATCTACCAAGGAGAGATCTTCGGCATTATCGGGAGGAGTGGTGCGGGAAAATCGAGCCTGATACGCACGCTGAATCGCCTTGAGGATGTCACTACCGGAAAAGTGTTGATTAATGACGTCGATATCCAGTCACTGGATACAAATGGCCTCGTTAAACTACGCCGCCGAATTGGGATGATTTTTCAACACTTTAATCTACTCTCATCAGCGACCGTATTTGAGAATCTAGCACTTCCGCTGAAAGCCGCGGGTATTCGAGATAAGCAGCGCATCCGGCAACGGGCACAAGAGCTTCTGCGCCTAGTAGGGCTCGAGGGAAAAGAAGATGTTTACCCCTCTCGCCTTTCAGGCGGACAAAAACAGCGCGTTGGCATTGCCCGTGCGCTGATGCTAGACCCAGAAATTCTGCTATGCGACGAAGCGACCTCGGCACTCGACCCTGAAACGACGCAATCCATTTTGAGCCTGATCAAAGAGATCAATAAAACGCTAAAATTGACCGTCGTGCTGATTACTCACGAGATGTCAGTGATTAGTCAAATATGTGACCGTGTGGCGGTACTTGAGGACGGCGCGTTGGCTGAACTGGGGCCTGTTTGGCGAGTGTTCGGTCGCCCTGAACACGAAGCTACCCAGGCGTTACTGGCGCCATTAAAACCTAAAATATCCGACGACATTGCTCAGGCGATATCTGCCACACCCGCGGATAACACTTCCAGAGCGATTGTTAAGTTTTTTTTCGATGGAACCGCAGCCACATACCTACCCCTGGGAATACTCAGTCAGCGCTTAGGTGGTGATCTCAGACTACTGCAGAGTGGCATTGGTCGGCTTCAAGGTCACCCACAAGGCGAGCTGCTTGTCAGCCTGCCCTATCAGCAACACGAGCTAGCCCAACGTCTCGAAACTATTAATGACCTTGTCTCAACCGTGGAGGTACTCGGCTATGCTGTCCCAGCGAATGCTTGATGCACTTTGGCAAGCCTTTCTCGATACGCTTTATATGGTGGGTGTATCAGCGGCGATTGTATGGTTTGTTGGTATTCCACTGGCCATTATTTTGGTGACCACGGCCAAAGGCCAAATTTTTGAAGCGCCGTTGGTTAACAGGGTGCTTGGCAGTATCGTCAACGGCTTCCGCGCCACACCCTTTATTATTTTGCTGGTGGCGTTGATCCCACTTACCCGCTTGATTACCGGGACAACCATTGGCGTTTGGGCAGCCGTTGTGCCTATTACTGTGAGCGCGACGCCCTTCTTTGCGCGCATCGCCGAGGTGAGTTTGCGAGAAGTCAGCTCAGGGGTGATTGAGGCTGCCCAGGCGATGGGTTGCCAAAAGCGCCATATCATATTCAACGTTCTTCTGCCTGAGGCATTACCAGGGATTATCGGCGGCTTCACCATCACGCTTGTGGCCATGATCTCTGCCTCTGCCATGGCAGGTGCCATTGGTGCAGGCGGGTTAGGCGACCTAGCGATTCGTTACGGCTACCAGCGTTACGACACCACCGTGATGCTTGCTGTTATTGCCATTCTTATCGCTATTGTTGCCATCATCCAGTATGCCGGGGATCGCTATGTTTACCTTTTAAAGAATAGGTAGGCCAATACTTCTTACTCTTAATTAAGCTAGGCACCCAACCCATTTAGAAAATGGTATTGGGTAAAGAGCATGGCTTCACCATGGCGCTGGAGCAGGATCTCCAGCGTATTACTTACGAGGAAACATGATGACAAACAAGCGTCGCGGAGCAACCCCCGACACTCCCCAGAAACAGCCTGCGCTTCCTATTCTGGATTTGCGTGATTTCCAGAGGACCGATCAGCGCCAGACGTTTTTAGCCAACCTACGTCAAGCAGCCCGCGATGTTGGCTTTTTCTACCTTATTGGCCATGGGGTTAATGACACTCTTATTCAACAAATATGGCAGGTATCCAGGCGCTTCTTCGCGCTACCACAAGCAGAAAAAAATGCCATCAGCATGGCCAACTCGCCTCACTTTCGTGGCTATACCCAGCTAGGTCGCGAGTTAACCCGAGGGGTACCGGATCGACGAGAACAAATAGATATCGGTGCGGAGTTACCCGCCCTTGAACTCTCGTCGAAAGACCCGGCTTGGATGCGATTACAAGGGCCGAATCAGTGGCCTTCAAGGCTGCCTGAATTACGTGAAGTAACACTTGAGTGGTCTGCAACGCTGCGTAGTGTTGCCATCAGCCTGCTACATGCATTTTCGGTCGCCCTGGAGCAGCCGGAGACTGCCTTAGATGGCTTAATCAATAAAGCCCCTGCGCAACTACTGAAGTTGATTCGCTACCCAGGTAGCCATCAGGCACATGAACGCCAAGGAGTGGGGCCGCATAAAGATGCGGGCATTTTAACCCTGCTACTTCAAGATGATCACCCTGGTTTACAGGTAGAAAAAAACGGCGAGTGGCTCGATGTACCGCCAATCCCGGGGGCCTTGGTGGTTAATATTGGTGAGATTCTTGAACTCGCCACAAACGGCTACCTCCGCGCCACGCTACATAGGGTTCTAGTACCCGATGCAGGAGTCACCCGCTATTCCATTGGCTATTTTCTGTCCCCTAGCCTGGAAGGCAGTGTGCCGCTCTTACCGTTGCCCGAGCATCTAGCCAAAGATGCGCTGGGCCCGGAAAGCGATCCCGACAACCCCCTCTTTCGTGATATCGGCCCTAACGCTTTAAAAGGCCGATTGCGCTCGCACCCAGATGTTACCGAACGTTTTTATCCTGAATTCTTACCCTGAATGCTCTTTGATAAGGAATACGTATGACTACCCAGCGCCGTCGTCGCGTTACCCGTTCTGTCAGTGGCCTGTTCATAGGGGCTCTCTCACTGGCTGTCCATGCTAACGAAGCCACAGACACACTGACTATCATGGCCTCATCATTGCCTCATGCAGCTATCCTCGAGTTTGCTGATAGCTATCTTCTGGATAACCTCTCGCTTGAAATTATCGAGATTACCGGTCAAATGAATCCAAACGGCTTTTTAGCCGGTGGTGATATCGATGCCAACTTCTTTCAGCATGTGCCTTACCTGGAAACAGATGGTGCCAATTTTTCACAGCCACTGACGGTGATTGCTACCGTACATATCGAACCGTTAGGTCTTTACTCAAGCCGGTATGACACCTTGGAAGCATTGCCCAAGGGCGCACGTATCGCCGTACCGGATAACCCAACCAACTTGAGTCGTGCCCTCTTTTTATTAGAAGATGCCGAATTACTTTCATTGGCACCAGGCGTTAGCCGAGCGGAGCTGACGCAAGCAACGGAACTGGATATTGCCGAAAACCCATATGAACTTGAGATAGTGCCCATCGATGCGCCGCTATTAATGCGTGCATTAGCAGATGTTGACGCGGCGATCGTCAACGGCAATTGGGTGTTAGAAGCAGGTTACACCCCCGACGAGGATGCGCTGGTATTAGAAACAGTCCACGACAACCCTTACGCCAATATACTGGTAACACGTGAAGAGCTTGCCGATGATGAACGGCTTATTGCGCTTGCTGACGCATTAGAGTCAGAGCAAGTCGCTGAGTTTATTCGCGAACGCTATGACGGTGCGGTACTACCGGTTCACTGATAGGCAAAAGCGTGATGGGTGGCTCATCCTGCTGGCATAAGGATGAGCACCACCACGATCATCCACGGTATTGAATGCGCCAACCTAGATACAGCCCTGCCATACAAAATACCGCAAAGACCCAGCCTGAAAGAGCTGACGCCATAATGCCAGATAATAAAGTGCCGACCGTACAGCCTAGTGCGACCATAGCCCCCCACCCCATCAGCACCCCGCCAGCAAATGTCCGCGTGAGCTCTTTAAAAGAGGGCTTTTTGAAAACTACATCGCCAGCTGAAAGTGCCGAGGCAAACGCACCTAAGGTCACACCGATAACAAATAAGCCGTTATTACTCCAGAGCGTTTCCTTAATAACAGTGGCGCACCCCCTGAAGGTATCCAAGCCTTCAAGCCGAGTCGGTAGCCAGCCAAAAGTATCTGCCCCTGTTCGCGCTAAGCTGCCAATTTCCGCCGTAACACCAAAGGGGCCCACCCTAAGGTAAGCCAGTGCGGCTAAAGCACCTATGAGAAGTCCGCCTGCCCAGGTTGGCCAGCGCTTACGCCACCACATGGTTGTATTCGACGCAGGCATTATTTGATGGCGCCACGCCAATACCAACGCCACGGAAGCCAGCACGACCAGCTGTAACCACAATGCCCCTTCATAACCTAAATAGTGAGGCAGCCAAATAACCGGCGCGCTTTGTATCGCTTGAAGATAAAGCGTATTCCAACTGGCAAAGCCAAGCGCAAACCCAACGATGACACCCAGCAATCCAATGGGTGCGGTCGCCATGCCTTCCCCCAACCGATAAAACAAAGCACTGACACAGGAGCGAGCTAATGACATGCCGATGCCAAAGGTAAACGCCCCCACCACCAACACCCAGCTAATAGGGCCAATATGTGCCCCCGGGGGTAAACGATCAGCACGAGGCACTGGCATAAACGCACCAAAGATAAAATGGTAACCCACCAAGCCGACCGCCAACGCAGCCACAATGCCTAGCAACCCAGCCGCATCACGCCGTTCAAAAAAATCCCTTGATACGCAATAAAAGCAAAACCGTGAACGCTGTAGTAACGCCCCAAACGACACCCCAAGCCAAAGTGACATTTCAAGATGCCCGCTATCGCTAGGCGCGATTACCCATTTGGCAAAGAGAACAACACCTGCCACTACCAGTAAAGGAAATAGCCACTGCCGAGCGGGCGGAAAACTGATCCTACCTACCCTATCGCTCTGAAAATTCGACATAAAGTCCCTACTAATCATCTCTACTTGCCAATAAAAAGTGTTCATCCATAAAAAAGGCAGTGCAAACGCACTGCCTGAACTCCAAGGAAGAGGAACACTAAAACGCTACAGCTTACTGACCACCCCAGACGGTGCCTGACAGGTTAGCGACAGGGACGCCAACGGCATTACCGTACTCAGTCCATGAACCATCATAATTGCTCACGTCGTATCCCAGCAGTTTGCTTAAGGCAAACCAGGTGTGGCTGGAACGCTCACCAATACGGCAGTAGGTAATGATAGGTTTATCACCATTAATACCCACGTTGGCGTATACCTGGCGTAACTCTTCAACCGATTTAAAAGTACCGTCTTCAGCGACCGCTTCACCCCAGGGAACATTCACAGCGCCGGGCACATGACCTGCGCGAACCGCAAGCTCCTGAACACCGGGCGGCGCGAAAATTTTACCCGTATATTCATCCGCCGAACGGATATCAACAACGTCAACATCCGCTTCGTTTTTCGCCGCCGCTAACACATCAGGTAAAAAGGCGCGCAGCTCTGAATTGACACTCGCAATGGTAATGTCACCTGCGTCAGGTGTCGGTGCGATAGGCGTTAACGTACGGCCTTCGGCTTCCCATTTATTACGACCACCATCCAGCAGCTTAACGTTGGCGACATCATAAATATCAAATACCCAAGCCCCCCATGCCGAGAACCAGTTATTGGTATCCCCATAAAGAACAATGGTGTCACCTTCAGATACCCCTGCATCCCGAAGTAAGGACTGGAAATTCTCCTGGCTAACGATGTCACGGTTAACCGTATCCACTAAGTCCGTATGCCAGCTAACATTGACAGCGCCGGGTATGTGGCCCCGCTCGTACACACCTGGATTTACGCTAACTTCAAAAACCACCAAGTCTTCACTTTCGAGATTATTTTCCAGCCACTCCGTGCTGACCAAAAACTCGCTATCAGCAGCACTGGCAGCCGACACAGCTAAGCATGTGCTAATAAATGATGCGCCAATATAGTGTTGAATTTTCATTACCGTCCCCTTTTGTTTAACCTACCTATGAGATAGTAGTGAAGTCTCTCTAAGTTAAATAAATACTTTTAAGCGATATAATTTTCTGGATTAAAGATTTAAAAACTAAAGCTACCGAATAAAAAACTTAACCGGCAAACGCTCTTTTTGGTACAACCAGTGATTGATCCAGCTTATTTCGTAACTCTCGCTTTGCTGCTTCAAAGGAGGAGTCATCCCGATTGCGCGGCCGAGTAAGGGATACCTCCTGCATATCATCAATTCTTCCTGGGTGCGGTTTGAGCACGATTACTCTGTTAGCAACGACCAGTGCCTCTTCAATATCGTGGGTGACCAAAACCAACGTCATCCGCGTTTCTTCCCATAAACGTACGAGATGATCTTGAAGACGAGACCGGGTGAGCGCATCCAGCGCTGAAAAAGGCTCGTCGAGCAGCAGCACGCTTGGCTGAACCACCAGGGCGCGGGCAAGTGCCACCCGTTGCGCCATCCCTCCTGACATTTCCCTTGGCCATTTTTTACCCTGGTGGTCTAACCCGACACTTCGTAAAGCGGCATACACACGCTGGTGTTTCTCGGTTATGTCTAACCCCTCTAGCCCAAAGGCCACATTTTCTTCAATGGATAACCACGGAAGTAGTCGAGGCTCCTGAAAAACCAACCCTATTTTGGGGTGAGGCTCAGTAATCTCATCACCATCGACACGCCTAATCCCTGACGTGGCGTTTTCCAATCCTGCGATCAAGCGCAACAACGTGCTTTTCCCACACCCGGAGCCCCCGACAATAGCGACAGCTTCACCGGCACGAACCTCAAGCGAAAAATTGCTCAGCGCCGCTGTCCCGTTAGGGTAGGTTTTTGAAAGGCGATGTAACTCCAACATACTTAGTGTCCTCCGGCAAAGTTATCCTGCCAGCGCAGGAAGGGAGCGCTGAGCGTTACGATCAAGCCATCCGTGAGCTTGCCAATCACTGCAAACACGATAATGGCCGCTAAGATTTGATCTGGACGCCCCATCTGTTGTCCATCTACCAACAAATACCCAAGGCCTTGGGAAGCGCCCATCAACTCTGCCGCTACAACAAACATCCAGCCCAACCCAAGCCCTGTGCGCAGGGCAAGAATGACACTCGGTAGCGTTGCTGGAATAAATATCCGGCACACCAAGCGATACCCTGAGAGACGAAAGATTTTCCCAACCTCGACAATCTTACGATCCAGCGTCATCACTGCTGCCGAAACGCCTAAGTAAACCGGGAAGAAAACACCTACGGCAATCAGCGCAACCTTGGAAGTCTCAAAAATACCCAACCAAAGAATAAAAAGCGGCACCCAGGCCAATGAAGGAATCGCTCTCAGCGCTTGCACACTGGGGTCTAATAAACGCCGTAGAAGTGGCTGGTAACCCACCGCTGCGCCAATCGCAATGCCAGCAACAGCACCGATTAAAAACCCCATGGCCACTCGCCACAGCGTGGCGCCTATGTGCAGTGCCAATTCGCCACCTGCAGTTAAGCCCCAAAGCGTGGCGAGGATACGGCTAGGGGGCGGCAACAGCCGCCCTTCCGCCCATCCCAGATAAACGACCAGCTCCCAGCCAATCGCCAATGCAAGCGGCAAAATCACCCCAAGGGAAGAGGACTTGAGCCACGGATAATCATTCGCCTGTAACTCAGAGTGACCTCCCTCATCATCACGGGGTAAAGCAATTTCGCTCTTAACAGCACTCATGATGCATCTCCTTCTCTGGTCCTACTCATCCACCGCCAGCAGGAAGCTAGGATCGAGCAGCGCCCCGACCGTTTCATCAATATTGACCGATGCATCGATAACACCAACGTTTTGCAAGGCCTGACCTGCCTCAAGCACAAACTGGCGCTGGACATCGCCCACTTCACTGTTGGTAAAGTCTTCCCGGGTTAACTGACGCTCAATAATTTCCTCAGGCAGGCGAGCAACACTGACAAGCACATCCACCACTTCTTGTGGATTTTCTAGCGCATATTCCCGGGCACGCTCATAAGCTGCCAGGACTCTGATGACCAATTCGGGATGTTCTTGCGCGAACTCTTCACGAACGTTCAAAAAGCCCCAGGTGCTTAACTCAGGGTCTTTATAGAAGGGAACTGCACCATTCTCTAACTCCGCAGCAGCGGTTAACGGGTCTAGCGCTGCCCAGGCATCTACATCGCCTCGCGCCAACGCCGTACGCCCGTCTGGATGCTGAAGCAGTACGGAATTAATGTCCTGTTCTGTGAGGCCGTGCTTCGCAAGTGCGCGAATCAGGAAAATATGTGGGTCGGTACCACGGGTAACGGCCACTCGCTTACCCGCCAGGTCTTCAACGCTCTCGATATCACTATTAGCCCCGCGCACCAAGGCAACACCATCTGGACGGGTATAGGTATAAACGACGCGAATCGGGTTTCCGTTTACAAAACCAATTAACGATGCCGCCGCGTAGGTAGAACCAAAATCAAGCGATCCCGCGTTTAGAAACTCAAGTGCCTTATTGGAGCCCAGTGACTGCACCCAACGAACATTGATGCCATCTTCCGCTAATTCTTCTTCTAAAAACCCCTGCTCTTTTAAAATCAGCCCTACCGGGTTATAAGTGGCATAATCCAATACGATTTCCCGTACTTGTGCATGGGCAGCAGAGACGCTAAACCACAAGACCACGGACATTGGCCATAGCCACCAGCGACGAACGGCATGCGGGAAAGAAAATTTCTTTTTCATCAAGGGCTCTCCACAAGGGCTTTAACGTAAGCAATCAGTAATTAGATGCGCTTAAAGACAATAAAGCCCGGCCCCATCATTTATTAAATAAGGAAAAAAGCATTGCTTATTTAAAATAACATATAAAAACTAAGCACACTCTTCACCTTAGAATGCCATAAAATCTTGTCAATCATCGTCCAGCAATGCAAGAAACTCACGCGTGCTTGCTTCTTTAGGGTTGGTGAGTACCTCGGCAGCTTTACCACTTTCTACAATAAATCCTTTATCCATAAATAACGCTTTACTGCTTACCCTTCTTGCAAAATTCATTTCGTGAGTGACAATCACCATGGTTTGGCCCTCTTTAGCCAACCCTTCAATCACCTTGAGAACTTCACGTACCAATTGTGGATCAAGTGCTGACGTTGGTTCATCAAACAGCATGACCTCAGGCTTCATCATCAGCGCTCTTGCGATAGCTGCTCGCTGCTGCTGGCCTCCAGATAGCGCATCGGGATACTTGTCTTGATGCTCAAGCATGCCTACTTTGCTCAGCAATATTTTACCTTCTTCGATAGCCACAGCTTTAGGTCGAGATTGAACGATTATTGGGGCTTCAATGATATTTTCCATAACGGTTTTATGAGGAAACAGATTAAAGCTTTGAAACACCATTCCCGAAAAACGTCTTAATTCTTTAATATCATTACGCCTTACCGACCCACCACCAAATTTGAGCGTTTTTGCACCTATTGTGATGCTGCCCTCATCGGGCATCTCCAGTAAGTTCAAGCAGCGTAGTAATGTTGTTTTTCCAGAGCCGGAAGCACCCACCAAACACACCACTTCGCCTTTACTTACCTGGAAGTCTATGGACTCAAGCACCGTGTGATCACCAAATTTTTTCTTGAGATTTCTTACCTCAATCATATAGTTATACTCATCAATGACGGTTCAAATAACGGCTATATCTGACTTCAAGCCTATTCTGAAAGTGACCAATGACAATACACACAATCCAGTAGATAAGCGCAGCCGTGATATACATGGTCATGCTGTCGTAGGTTCGCCCAGAGATCAGTCGTGCGCTGTATAGAAGCTCTTGAACAGTAATCACCGAAGCTAAGGAAGTTCCCTTCACAATATCCATAAAGATGTTAAACGTGGGGGGCAGCGCAATGCGGGTCGCTTGAGGGAGCACAATTCTGCGTAGCGACTGGATATAGCTCATTTGTAGCGAAGTGGCTGCTTCCCATTGCCCGCGAGGGACCGACATCACCGCCGACCTAACCACTTCAGCATTGTAGGCTGCGAAGTTCAAACTGATACCAACGATACCGGCGACCACTGCGCTAGAGAACTGAACGCCCACTACTGGTAGCCCATAGTAAAGAATAAAAATAAATACCAGCAGCGGCGTACCCCGCATAAACGAAATATAGATACGGGCAGGTAAGCGTAATATCGCGTATTTGGACATTCTGGCAATACCCAACAATACGCCAAGCACCAGCGCGAAGAACATACTAAATGCGGCTATAAAGAGCGTTATCTTCAACCCTTCTAACAAAAAAGGCAGTGAATTACGCGCCAGCTCTGCATCGTAAAGATGCTCCCACCTTATTCTTGAAAACCAATCAATCATTAATATCCTTTACTGTAGCAATAGATATAGCGGGCTAAACCTTCGCCAGCCCTCATCAGCCAATAAGAAAGCCCACATTCCTGTGGGCCTATTGTGGATTAAGGCGTTAACAAACATATAAAGAGAGGGCTTACTCGCCCTCAAGGCTAACAATGGACTCATCATCTGGCGGGGTTGAAACATCCTCACCTAGAAACTCGATAGCCAAATCAGTCACCGTGCCGTTCTCAATTAGCGTCACCACCGCTTCACTCAATTTGTCTCTTAGCGCTTCATTGCCCTTTAAGACAGCCATCGCACTTTGCGTCGAGTGATACTTAACATCGCTTGCCACTGCCAAACGATCATCGTCAAAGCCTTCTAAGGTACGGCGTAACACAAGGTAATCATTTAAATAAGCATCTCGGTTGCCATTGATGATATCCCTTAAAATGGCTTCGACCCCACCATCATAGGCAACTCCGTGTGCGCTAATGTTATCGGCAAAAATCGCATAATTACTGGTTAAAGAGCCCAGTGCTACGTCAACGCCTTCCAAGTCATAAGCAGAGGTAAAATTGTCCACGTCCTCAGCGCGTACGACAATGGAGCCATAGGAGTACTTATGAGGCTCAACAAAGTCGAAGATTTCTTGGCGTGCTTCAGTAATTGCAAAATCATGCGCAGCAACATCAATTTGCCCGTTGCGTAAGGCGGGCAAAATGCCATCGAAGGCCATTAGGCTAAACTCGACCTCAATACCAAGCTGCTCGGCAACCTGCCGAACCAGCTCCACTTCGAACCCTGTGAGCTGATTGTTTTCATCAAGGAAGGTGATCGGTGCATAGGTGCCTGACGTGCCCACCACCAAGGTTCCCTTTTGCTCTACTTTCTGCCACGAATCATCTGCGATTGCGCTACCACCATAGATACATACACTCGCAGCAAGTCCCACCACTGCCTTCGAGAACCCTATGTTTTTCATGCCCTACCTCTTTGGATTATTCTTAATATCTACTTTTCACTGAATGACCGAACCGCCGCTTAAAACACAGCTGGTGAAGAAGCGTGACATTACTCATAAAGGGCCTTGGCAGGAAATCACAATCTCTGAAAAGCTAATTCATTATTGCCGATTGTGAATATCAGTAGGCTTATAGCACGGTAGAAAGGAAAGCCTTGGTACGAGAGTGACGAGGAGCATCCAAAACAGTTTCGGCGCTACCCGCCTCCACAATGACGCCACCATCCATAAAAATGATTTGGTCTGCAACTTCGCGGGCAAAGCCAATTTCATGGGTCACCACCACCATGGTCATGCCCGATTTTGCCAGCGAGCGCATGACTTCTAGTACCTCGCCGACCAACTCAGGGTCGAGTGCGGAAGTGGGCTCATCGAACAGCATAACGTCTGGCTCCATCGCTAATGCTCTGGCAATAGCCACCCGCTGCTGCTGGCCACCCGATAACTCACGCGGCCAAGCATTGGCACGCTCAGCGAGCCCCACTCGCTTAAGTAAGCGGTGGGCACGCTCCATTACAACCGCTTTGGATTCGCGCTTTACCCGAATAGGCGCCTCTATCAGGTTCTGTAATACCGTCCAATGAGGGAACAGATTAAAGTGTTGGAAGACCATACCGATAGAGGTTCGCTGGCGAGCGATCTTATACTCTTGCAGTTCGAATAGACGGTTCCCCTCCTGACGATAACCAATTAGCTCATCGCCCACCCGAATGGTACCCGCATCAATCCGTTCAAGATGGTTGATACACCGCAGCAGTGTTGATTTGCCTGAACCGGAGGGCCCTAAAATCACACAGACAGAACCTGCCGGGACGCTGAGATCAACGCTATCAAGTACCTTATTAAAACCAAACGATTTGTTAACTCCCTGAATGTTAATGTCGGCACTCATATTTTTCCCCGTTTTTGCTTGAAGCCGAGGAAATCATTTACATATTCCCAGGGCGCTCTCCCCTGAGCAGCCACGCCGCGACCAAAATGCCGTTCAACAATGTACTGACCTATGGAAAGCACTGATGTCATGGCGATGTACCAAAGGGTTGCCACCATCAGTAGTGGAATCACTTCATAAGTGCGCTGATAAATAATCTGCACAGAGTAAAGTAAGTCCTGCAGTGCGATCACGGAGACCACCGCAGTGGTTTTTAATTGGCCAATCACTTCATTACCCGCCGGAGGCAATATGGTACGCATGGCCTGCGGCAATACAATCCTACTCATGGTTTGCCAGCGGTCAAACCCCAGCGCCTTAGCGGCTTCATTCTGGCCACTGCCAATACCAAGAATACCTGCACGAATGATTTCAGCAGCGTAAGCAGCCTGGTGTAGTACCAACGCCAGCACGGCAGCGCTAAAAGGGCTAATGATGCTGTTCATCGGTGCAGACCACACCAAGCCAACCCATGGCAGATTAATGGCTAAATGCGGGTAAAGAGCCGCCACGTTGTACCAAAGAAACAGCTGGACCAGCAAAGGTACGGCGCGGAATAACCAAGTGTATGTCCAACTAACGGCTACCAGTACGGGGTTACTAGACAGGCGCATTAATGCCAATACAGCACCACCTGCAAAGCCGAGTAACAGTGATAATACCGTCAGTTTTATCGTCATCCACACTCCAGCCAACACCGTTGCACTGGTTAAATAGTGCGCTACCAATGACCATTCAAAATTGGCGTTATTTACTATCGAGTTCATCGCAGCCACGGCTAGCAGCAATGTCAACGCAGCCCAGCACCAGCGACCGTAGTGCTTTAAAGGTACGACTATAAGAGGCTCGCTGGTGGTCATGCCGGCATTACTGCCGGCATTAGTGAACGCTCTATTACTCATCTAAGATATCCCGATTTGCACGAGCCTCTGTAATAGCGCCATGCTCGATATTCCACTTAGTCAAAATCTGTGCGTAGGTGCCATCCTCAATCAGCGCGTTGACGGCTTGGCGAACCGGCTCTGTGAGTGGTGAATCTTTGGGTAAGCCAATGCCCACCTGGTTCGCGGGCACTTCAAAAGTACCGCCAATTTCTAAGCGCCCATTGGTCGCCGCCGCCTCATAAGCAAGGCCTTCATAGGGGCCAAAAAATGCGGGCGAACGCCCACTGATAACAGACTGAACACCTGAAGCCCGGTCAGGAAATAGAGGTATTTCTATGGGTTCTAGGCCCTCTACGACACAGCGTTCACTGGCGTCTTCGAGCATAAATGCATTCGTGGTTCCGGAGCCTGCAGCAACGGTTTTTCCACATAGCTGTGCGAAGTCGGTATATGGCTCATCTAGGCTGCCCGCTTGCACCACCAAGCCTAATTGGTTGGTATTAAAGAAGCTGACAAAGTCGATCCGCTCAAGGCGCTCTGCCGTCACGTGCATATTAGATAACACGGCGTCATAGCGGCCAGTCGTTAAGCCGGGAATAAGATTGTCAAAACCGCCCACGTCATACCATTGCGGTTCAAGCCCTAGCTTGCGGGTGACGGCGCTCATTACATCGATCTCTCGCCCTTCAATAGAACGCCCATCCTCACCGTAAAAGCCAAACGGCGGCGAGGATGGGTTTGAGCCAAGGGCAAGCACCCCGGCACTTCTGGTGGTTTCAGGAAGCAGTGTTTGCAACTCAGCATCCGCTTCAACCTCAAACTCCGTATTAAAAGGCACGCTTGCCTGCTGTGCTAATGCAACCACAGGTAACAGCGTAAAGAGAGATGCGCCAACGACGTTGAAAAACACCGAAGGTATCGTTTTTTTGACCATGTTTACTCTCCCATCAATAGTTACAGATTAAATACACACCATTAATAGCGGATGCCCGCCATAAAACCTTGGATAAGGTCATCTATTAACGCCGCCGGGGATTCCAGCCCGATGTGCAGGCGTAGAAACGGCCCAGCCGTATCACTTCCCTCACGCTCACCAACATCAGCAATACTCACTAAGCTTTCAAAACCACCCCACGAGGCTCCCAACCCAAAGAGCTGAAGTGCGCCTATGAAAGCGTTGAGGTCGATGTTTGCTGCTTCAGCGAAGGCAAAGGTCAATAGCCCATTGGCACCACTAAAGTCACGTTTCCAAAGTTCATGACCTGGGTGTTCAGACAGCGCGGGGTGATAGACCCTGGCCACCTCAGGGCGTGTGGCAAGCCAGCGTGCTATTTCAAGCCCGTGGCGCTGGTGAGTCTCAAGCCGCGGCGCAAGCGTGCGCGCCCCACGTAGTACCAAGTAAGCGTCATCAGGGCTCACAGTAGCCCCAACGGTGTCGCTCAACTGGGATAGTGCTGACCAGGCTTGCTCCGTTGTACATACGCTCCCCATCAATACATCGCTATGGCCTGCTATGTATTTGGTTAGTGCCATCACGGAGATATCAGCGCCTAAGGTTAATGGTCGATACAAATAACCAGATCCCCAGGTGTTATCCACTGCCAGTAATATGCTTTTCCCACGGCATAGCGCGGCGATGGCTGGAAGGTCAGCAAATTCAAAAAGTAGTGAACTCGGCACTTCGGCATATACCATTCGCGTGTTATCGCGCAGGTGACGCTCAATATCGCGACCATCCGCGGGGAAATAACTCACCTCAATGCCAAATGGCGCTAACAACTGCTGCGCCACACGCCTTGCGGGAGCGTAAGTGCCTTCGGTAATGAGCAGATGGTCGCCAGGTCTCAGGTAAGCCATGAACATATGAGTAATGGCCGCCAGCCCAGTGGAAAACAATTTGGTTCGGTAGCCACCCTCAAGCTCACTGACCAAATCCTCCAGCGCAAAGGCGGTTGGATTCCCTCGGGCGCCGTAGCTCAGCAGGCGTTCATTATCACGGCGAGACCTAACACTCTGCATTTCATCCGCACTGTCAAAAAGTACGGTACTTAATCGACTCACCGAGTGATTCACGGCATACCCACCCGCTTTAGGCTCGGGGCGAGCACTATGTACTAATAAGGTTGAGGGATCGTGACGTAATTGAGGCTGAATAGCACTCCTAAAACGATTCAAATCAAGAGGATCCAACTGATCCAGCAAGCCCACCTCCCAATCGAGGTATTGGCGTGCCGCCGCTTTGTTACCCGCATGACGGTCATGAGCAAAAAAGAGAAAGTCGATACGCTGCTCATCGGTAAGCGCGTCTGACAAACGAGTAAGCGGCAGCCCAGCCTCGCGCCACTCCTTTATGTCGTCCGACATCCACTGCATCGACTGTATCTGATGGGCGGTGAATTCCAGTGCAGTCAGGCTTGCCACTGAACGCTCATGGGAAATCAACACAATAGGGCGAGTTTCTCCCGCGATTGTGTCGGGTACAAGCGGCCGCGTCGACCAGAGAGCGCCAGCAATGTGCCCACCGATGAATTCACCACTTGGGCGAAGATCAATCAGTGCGATGTCTTCATTGATTAACCGGGCAGCCAGCGTAGAAGGCGCAATGCTGGGTAGTTCGGGTAAATTAAGCGCACCAGGAACCGCCAGCGCCTTATTAAGCTCAACCTCTGCAATCGCATCCGCTAATGAGTCACTTAAGACATAGACTTCGCGACCCATTTGACGCAGCCAAGCCGCCACAATCGGTGCTCGTACCCCATCGTCATCAAACAACACGATGCGAGCACCACGCACGCCAATATAGAGATCAGTCGCCTGGATAAGCTGCCCACCGGGCGTGCTTTGAGCGCCAGGTATGCTTGCAGCAGCAAACTCTTCAGGGCTACGTACATCACACACAAACAGTGTGCGCTGTTGATCGCTTACCCACTCGGCTAACTTCGCGGTATTTATAAGGCTAACACCGTGGCGGCTGGCCAATGCCCAGGCAGCCTTGCGCTGCTCATCGGCTTGTTTGGGAGTAATCGTTTCGGGATACCGCTTGTTACTGCCATGCTCCAGCTCAAGATCGGCTAGGTACCACCCTTGCGTACCATTTTCCAGCGCGTAAACAGGGTTTTCAATTCCCAAGTCAACGAGCGTTTGCGCTCCGATAATGCTGCGTGTTCTACCGGCGCAATTAATCACGATAGGCGTTGAAGAATCGCTAACTACGTCATGAATGCGATACCCCAGCTCCCCATTTGGGCAGCAGATGCCACCTGGGATATTCATTTTGTGATATTCATCAAAGGGGCGACCATCCAGCACCACCACCGGCTCGCCTTCACGCTGCCAAGTGGATAGCCGCTCTGCCGTGATGTGAGGCGTATGACGCACCTGCTCGACCAGCTCGCCAAATGCCTTGGAGGGCACATGTACCCCCGCAAACAACTCATTACCCGCTTTATACCAGGCACGACTACCGCCGCTAAGCTGATACACCTGCTGATAACCTAGCTCGCGTAAGTGCTGGGCCGCCTTAGAGGAAACCCCGCCCCCCTCGGAATCGTAAACGACTGTACGAACTTTCGGATTAGGGGCTAGCCGACGAACCTCTATCTCCAACCTGCTATAAGGCAATGGAATAGCATGAAAAAGATGAGCGGCACCGTATTGACCATGCTCGCGCACATCAAACAAGGCAATTTCGTTCCCGTCGAAAAGCCATTGCTTTAACTGCAAAGGGGAAACCGTCGTCATACGAGTCACGTCGCTCTCAATTGGATTCATACAAGCGCCAGCGAACGTTCGTTAGCCGCTATTTCGCGGCCCTTGGCGTAAGCCTTCAGCACAGTGGGACGTGCAGCCATTTGCTTATGCCAGGCACGCACGCGTGGGTAATCGGCTAGATCAATTCCCTGTCTATCCGGCTGTATCCATGGAAAGATGGCCATATCGGCGATGGAGTATTCACCAGCAACATAGGCCACCTCACTTAAACGTCTATCCAGTACGCCATAGAGCCTTTGCGCTTCCTGCTGCAGTAAAGACAGCGCATATGGCAGCTGCTCCGGTGCTTTTTCACGGAAATGCTGAAGTTGGCTCAGGTAAGGCGTGATGTGCCCAACTTGCCAAAACAGCCACTCCTGCACCTGATGGCGCTTCTCGCCTAATGATAAGAAGCGCCCCTCTTTTGCCGCTAAATAATTGAGAATCGCACCTGGCTCAAAGAGAGTGATAGGCGGGATATCGTCAACAGGCGCATGATCAACAATGGCAGGTATACGTCCGTTGGCGCTTATCTTTAGGAATCCCGGGTCATGCTGCTCACCCTGACGAATGTTGATGGGCACTATGCGGTACTGCAAACCAAGCTCTTCAAGCAAAATGCCCACCTTCAAACCGTTGGCGGTCGGCCAGTAGTAGAGATCAATCATCGAACATAAGCCGGGGTAGATGGCGCCATTTGACTGGCGTTGTAATTAAGAATGCGGCCATCGGCTTCAATGCCGTAGCGGCCCTCTAAGGGCTCCAAGGGGCGACCGTAGAGATGAAAATGCAATGTGGCTTGCTCTCCATCCACCTGGATGCTGTGAATATCATCTCCCAGAAATGCGATGGGAGTACGTGGCTCAACCGTGACTTCTTTTTCAAGCTCCAGTGTGGCGCGCTGCGGGTCGCTCCTGTCGTCCAGTCGTCGATAAACACGATTCAATTCCTGCCCCTGCACCGCTGCAATGACTGCCCAGGTTTCATGGTTATGGGGAATCGTCTTTCGCCCTGGCAACATCGCATTTAAATAAAGCGTTGGCGCATCATCGCCATCATCATTTAACCGGTAGCGTGTGGCAGCACTGCCTGAGCCTGCTACCGGCGCAGGAAAATTCGCTAGATTAAAAAGATCCTGACGCTCGGCGAGAGCATCCAGTAAGGCCGCAATGTTGGCCAATGCCTGTCTATCGATCCCCTGTTTGGTGATGTCACTTACCTGTTCAAGGAACGGCAGAACCGCCTGACGACGCTGTTCATTGCTCATTACGCTTTCCCTCCATTATTCAATTTGTATAAAACCGTGTTGCTCAAAGCGTGCTCACCTCAAACACTCGAACGCGTTAGAGCAGCACAGGCATTAGCGATACGCTTGCTGGCCTCTTCCACATCATGAGTGGCGGTAGCGATGGAGAAACGCACCCACGGCGATAAGCCGTAGGCATTTCCCGCCACGCCAGCGACGCCCGCTTCAAGTAGATATTCCACGACGTCGCTATCACTCGTGACCAGCCTCCCATCAGGGCAGTACCGTCCCAATAGCCCTCGGCAGCAGACAAAGACGAAAAAGCCCCCCTGAGGTACCAATACCTCAAGGCCATCAACGGCAGAGAGCACATTGACCAGCAAATCACGCCGCGCCCGATAGGCCTTCACTTGGTTAGGAAGGAAAGCCAAGCCCCCCTGAAAGGCTGCTAATGCGGCGGCCTGCCCGATAGATGAAGCACCGGAAGTTGACTGCGACTGAACGACACTCATGGCATTAATGAGGGTTTCGGGACCCGCGCCGAAACCCACCCGCCACCCCGTCATGGCATAGGTTTTTGATACGCCCCCTACCACCAGAGTGCGCTCTATAAGGTCAGGCGCAACGTTAAGCAGTCCTATAGGTGGCTGGTCATCAAAGCGAATGTGTTCGTAAAGCTCATCAAGAAGGATCAATACGTTAGGAAAACGGCGTAATACAGAGGCCAGTGACTCAAGCTCGGCTTGATCATAAATGGCACCGCTTGGATTACCGGGGCTGTTCAGTACTAGCCAGCGAGTATTGGCAGTGATGAAGGCTTCCAGCCTTTCCGCTGTCAATTTGCAGCCTTGGGCAAGGGAACTCTCGATAAACACGGGAGTTCCCTCATTGAATCGCACACTGTCTGGAAACGTAGGCCAATACGGTGCTGGTAAAAGTACTTCGTCACCCGGATCCAGCGTCGCGGCAAATGCATTGAAAATGACCTGCTTCGCTCCGTTGGCGATACAGATAGCGGATAGCTGGTACGGCAAACCATTTTCTTGGGCCAGCTTTTGTTGTACCGCCAAACGAAGCGCACGTATGCCTGGCGTTGGGGTGTACTTGGTCTGCCCCGATTCAATCGCCGCATAGGCTGCTTGTTTGATGTGCTCTGGCGTGTCGAAATCAGGTTCACCGGTGGTCAGATCAATAATATCTTGCCCGGCTTCGCGCAACGCTGTAGCAGTCGCTTTAGCGGCGGCATTGGCTGACAGCGACACACGCGATACGCGGCGCGATAGACGCATCGTCATTACAGCGCCTCCTTAGCAGGAAGAACTTTTCCAGGATTCAATAAACCATGTGGATCCAGGGCATGCTTAATCCGCTGCATTAGGTCGAGCTCAACGGCGCTTTTATAACGTGACATCAGCTCGCGCTTGCGCTGTCCAATACCGTGCTCGGCACTGATCGAGCCCCCAAGGGCATGGGCAGTGTCATGCACTACCGCACTAACTTGCGCGTAGTTCGCCAAGAAATCTTCACTGCTCTGCCCTTTTGGGCTAGCAACGTTATAATGAAGATTGCCATCCCCCAGATGACCAAAGGTAAAGTGCCTCACCCCAGGAAACCGTTGCTGCAGTAGCGCATCCGTGCGCTCGACAAACTCAACAACACGCGAGATGGGCACTGAGATATCATGCTTAGCGTTAGCACCATCCCGTGCCTGGGCTTCACTCAAACTTTCACGTAAATGCCACAGCGCTTCACGCTGAGCACCGCTTTGCGCAATCAGAACATCAGCAACCGACTGCTCCGTTAAAGCATTGAATAAAACCTTTTCAAACAGTGACTTCAGATCAGCCTCACTTTGATGGCCGGAAATCTCGATCAACGCATACCAAGCGTGTTCAATGGTCTTAAATGGCTGGGACGCATCAGGTAGTTTGGATGCTAGCAACGACAAGCAAGGCCCAGACATCAGCTCGAATGCCGTGAGAGAAGCGTCAAACGCCTCACGAGTGAAGGAGAGAAAATTAACCGCTTGCGATAACCTATCGAAGGCAACAAATGCGGTGCACTGGGCGTTGGGTAACGGATAGAGCTTCAAGGTAGCAGCCGTAATAATGCCCAGCGTTCCTTCGCTACCGATATATAAATTGCGTAGATCATAGCCGGTGTTGTCTTTGCGCAGGCCACTTAACCCCTCCCACACTTCCCCTTCGGCCGTCACCACCTCTAGCCCTAAGGTCAGCTCGCGCGCATTACCAAAACGCAGTACAGCGTTACCACCGGCATTGGTACCCAGATTGCCACCAATTGTGCAGCTGCCTTCTGACGCTAAGCTTAGAGGAAACAGTCGCCCCGCTTGCTGCGCAGTGTTCTGTACATTTTGTAATATGCAGCCAGCTTCCACAGTCATCGTATCGTTATGGGTATCGATAGCACGTATACGATCTAGGCGATCCAGTAAAAGCAAAACACTGCGACCACTTTCGTCCGGCGTGGCGGCCCCCATTAAACCGGTGTTTCCCCCCTGCACAACAATAGGGATAGCGTACTGGCCACATAAGCGCACTACCGCCGCTACTTCACTGGTATTTGCAGGCCGGACCGCCGCCACCACGTTGCCTTTATAGCGCCGATGGCGATCAGTCAGCCGCTCCACTACTTGCTGGGAGCTCTGAACATAGTGCTCACCCAGCAGATGCTGGAGATCGGTAAATAGTGACACTCAGCTCACCCCTCTCAATAAACGCCCATATCAACCTCAAAATGAGCATCGACACCGGATATGAGAAGGATGCTAGTCAGTGAAAAAGAAAGAGATAAATCCTAATATCAAATATGCTTATCTTAAAAAACAAAGAAGATAGAAGTATTACAAAAAAGCTTTTTAATTATTTAAAATTTATTTTAAGCACCCCATTTAAAACATAACGAAACATAATCCATTTATTGTTTTTGTTAATATTAATCACCCGCTAAAGATCACTATGGCCACTCTATCTACCTTGGATCTCGATCTCTTACGCACTTTTATCGCGGTTGCTGATTACCAAAGTTTTGCGGCTGCAGGGGAGCAACTCTCCCGTACACAATCATCCGTTACTCAGCATATGCAACGGTTGGAACAGCTCGTCGAGGTACCACTGTTCCAAAAGAAAGGACGGCAAAAGCAACTAACCGACGCAGGACACCAACTTTTGCGGCATGCCCGTCAAATGATGGCGCTTAACGATGAAGCTCTGAATGCCCTGCGTGAAAGCCATTTGAATGGTGTGCTCCGTATCGGGTCTCCCCATGATATTGCCGACACCATACTGCCTCCGCTGCTGGGTCACATCGCACGCGTAGCACCCGGGCTTCGCCTGGAAATCGATATTGGTCGCAGCCCTTTTTTGATGGAGGATTTACACAGAGGTAAGGTCGATATGGTGATTTCGACTATCATAGATTCAGATATGCAAGGATTTGCTTTACGTACATCTCCCGTATGGTGGATTTGCTCAGCCCAATACCTACACAACCCCTTTGCGCCACTACCCTTAGTGCTCATTGGCGAGCCGAGCATTTATCGACGGTTTGCCCTTGAGGCATTGGAAAAAGCAGGCATACCCTGGCGGCAGGCTTACTTGGCTTCTAATCTTAGCGGCGTCAAAGCGGCAGTACGCGCTGGGCTAGGTGTCACGGCACGAAGTATGGAGCTGCTGGGGCCTGATTTGCGTGTACTTGGCGAAAGCGATGGGTTACCAAAATTGCCCGATGTGACCTACTACTTGTGGATAAGGCCCAATATCGTTAACCCACTTATTCGCCAAGCGTACGATTTGATTAAAGATTTCCATAAACGTGGTTTTTTTTGAGATCGCGTTATACACGTATCTGCTGCATTAACATTGATGGCCTCAAGTCAACCTAAGAGTCATAAATGGGTGAATGCTTGAGGCCAAGAATAGCTCTATCAAAATCAACCAGTAGCAGAAGTTTTGTGACGTTCCTTTTCCAGATCTCGCACTAATGGTAAAATTTTCTCTCCGAAGTAAGCGACTTCTTCTTGAAAATGCAAAAATCCACACAAGACAAGGTCAACTCCAAGACGCTTAAGATTCACAATTCGCTCGGCAATTTGTAATGGCGTACCAATCAAATTAGTCTTAAAGCCGTCATTGTATTGAACCAAGTCCTCAAGCGTTGATTGCGCCCAGTTACCTTCTCCTTCTGGTGAAGCAGCTCCTGCATTTTTGACCTCATGCGCAAAGCCACCGACGGCTTGTGGATCAGCTTTATCAATAATTTCTTTCAGGACTGATTGCGCTTCTTCTTCAGTATCCCTCGCAATCACAAAAGCGTTCACCCCAATTTTTACAGCGTGGCCGTTTTGCTTAGCTTTTTCACGGATATCATCTATTTGCGTTTGATGACCTTCCGGTGTATTGCCGTTTGTGAAATACCAGTCAGACACCCGAGAAGCCATATCCCTTGCAGCGCGCGAGCTTCCTCCCTGAAATATCTCAGGATGAGGTTGCTGCAACGGCTTAGGCTTCAACGTATAATCATTAAACTGATAGAAATTACCTCTAAAGGTAAAGTTGTTTTGAGTCCATACACCTTTTAGTACTTGTATAAACTCTTCAGATCGGCGGTAACGTTCATCATGATCTAGCCAAGGCTCGCCAATAGCGCGAAACTCGCCACTAAACCATCCACTGACTATGTTAACAGCAGTTCGGCCACCTGACACATGGTCTAGCGTTGCTAGCTGCTTTGCCGCGACTGCCGGGTGCCAAGGGCCGGGAAGGATCGCAGTAATTAATTTCAGCTTTTTGGTCGCTTCAAGAATAGCGGCACTGAACAACATAGGCTCATGCTGATTATCAGCGCCATAACCTGCAGTAAAGCGAATTTGGCTTAAAGCGTATTCAAAACCACTATTCTCAGCAATTTGTGCTAGCTTACGGTTATACTCAATATCCCAGCTTGTTCGCTGTTCAATTTTGCTTATAACCAACCCACCACTAACGTTAGGCACCCAGTAAGCAAACTTTATATCTTCACAACTCATCCCATACCTCTCGTATAATATATTTAGAACTAATAGATAAAAAAACAATCATCAATTGCTTTTTTTAGATTTAAAAAAAGGCATCGCACGCTTAACAGCCAAGTCTATTCTCAACAACACTTCAGGATTAACTATTTTATAACCCTCAAAATCCTTTTCAGTTGCGTATACACCTACTGGAAGTGTGAGCGCCTGGAAGAAACTAAACAAAGGGCGTAACTGATGATCAATGACTAGTGCATGTCGTTCAGAACCACCAGTCGCAGCGAGTAGAACCGGGGTATCAAATAGTGATTCAGCATGAACCAAATCAAATAAGTGTTTTAACAAACCCGTGTATGAAGCGCGGTATACAGGGCTTGCAACAATTAAAAAATCCGCATTTTCAATAGCATCAATGTGATTTTTTAAAGCGTTTGGAATACTTCCTGATGAGGCGATTCCAAGATCTTTTCCAATATCGCTTAACTCAACAATGTGTAACTCTACATTGTCACTCAAACCAATTCGTTGCGTAATCTCATTGATAACCGACGTTGTTCTTGATATAGCATTAGGGCTACCGGATACCGCCGTCACTTTTAAAATATTGCTCATACCGAAGCTCCAAATGTCAGAAAATTAATTCCAGGGGTGTCGTGGCGCATGAACCCCGTTAAGATAATAATTACCAATATGGAAAAACTTCCAACGGATAGGATCGTGTAAGGTATGAACTCTGGCATTACGCCAATGTCTGTCAAAGTTATGTTCCTCTAGCGCGGAACGAGCGCCTGCTAATTCAAAAAGCTTATTTGTGGCCTCAATCGCAACCTGAGTAGTTAGTACTTTTGACTCACTCGTCGCAATTGTCGCTTCGTTAACTGTTTCTTCACTCGGTGAACTAACAGCAATATCAATGGCCTTTCCAGCTCGCTCAAGTAGTGCTTCTGCCGCATGCAGCTTGACTACCAAATCTCCAAGCAAGTTAATGGTGAGCATATCTTCACTAGCAGCCTCTTTACCGCTATCAATCCAAGCACGACTGTTATACCGAATAAAATAGATCGTATCCTGGATAGCAGCAGAGGCAATACCTGCATCAATAGCAGCTTGAACTATCTGAGAGATTGCTCCCGCTGCTGTAGGCCGACTAAACGACTCTACTGGTATCACACGATAAGCAGGCACCCTTACACCTTCAATTAGTGTTGTACCTGAGGCAGTGGTTCGCTGACCAATACCTGACCAATCATTTAAAACCGTTAAACCATCTGAATCCCTGTCTGCAAAAGCAATAAACAACTTTCCTTCACCATTCACTGCAACAATAGGAACAATATGGGCTAACAGTGCTCCTGTCGTATAAAATTTTTTTCCATCAATTACATAATCATTACCATCCTGCTTTATCTTTGTTTCAAACGCCGCGACATTTTTACTGCTTTTTTCAGAAAGTGCATTACCAAATCGATATCCTTTTAGCACTAAATCAAATAACGTCTCTTTCTGTGATTCGCTGGCATCCAAAAATATATGCGCCGTTAGTGCGATGTGATTTTGAGTAATTTGTGCAATACTAGAATCGCCTTCGGCAATAATACGAATAACCTTAGCAACAGTGGCGTAGGATACCCCTGCACCACCATATTTTTTGGGTACAGTGATACCCCAAAGCCCCGACGACGAATAATCATCTAGCTCTTCAATTGGGAGATATCCATTGGCGTCTCGCGTTGATGCATCAACAGAAAACTTGCGTGCTAGTTGCTCAGCAATTTCAATGGCTTCGTCATCACTTTTTATAACATTTGCCTGCTTGTCGGGTAATGGCAAAGCTCTAAACGGCAGACCTGAGTTTACTTTTTCACGACTCTCTTTTATGTCAACAGATGAATTCATAATACCCCACACTCACTATATTAAAATCGTAAAAAGGTGCACACCATGTTCCTTTAAGATAAAAAAAGAACTACTTACCCTGACCGATTTGCCATTGAAAAACAGGCTCCGTTTGGTTTAACTCCCAAGCACCAATCACCTTTTCCTTATAAACAAGCGGGTTGTGAGACGAAACTGTTCTCGCATTTCGCCAGTGCCTATCTAGGCCCTTAGATAAACTTGTGGCCGAAGCGCCAAGCGCGTTAAATAAATCGCTTGTTGCTTTTAAGATCAATTCGGAGACAATAATTTGTGCTTTGGCAGATTCAATTTCAGCAGTGATATTAATAGCTTTGACAATGTCCTCTGCATCGCAAAGGTGATGCATATATGCCTGCTGACTAGCTTCTGCAGCATCTATCGTAATTCTCTCAGCGGCATAAATGCGGGCAGCCACTGCGCCTACAACTTGCTGAATTTGTGCGTCATCACGGGCAGCGTCGGCGTTCCCGTGACTATAGATGCGGGTTCGGTTTTGCACTTCTTCAATAAGATCTAGAAGCGCAGCACGACCAATGCCCGATAATGTTGATAGCAATACCAGTTGGTAAAATGCGGTCTGATATTTAAATCGATTTGCAAACGGAAGAATGTCACTTTCATTCACACGTGCATTGGTGAAAACGGTACGTCCACTTCCAGTTGTTTTTTGCCCAAAACCATCCCAGTTATTTTCAATAGAGACACCATCCTGACGAACTCTTACAGCAACAGTAACAAGAGAGTCTGAATCTTCGTTAAGCTGCGCGGTAACGTCAATCCAGTCAGCAAAAATACTTCCCGTTGTGTAATATTTCTCGCCAGTTAAACGCCACTCACCCTCTTTTTCTGTTACCTTAGTTTTTTGATGACCGATTTTTACATCACCTACTTCAGTCCATGCATTACCAGCAATATCTCCCGCTGCAAAGCGCTCTAACCAATCGTCACGCCAAGCGGAGGGTGGTGAGTTCAGCCTATCCTCAACAAGTGCAAAATGCCCTCTCAGTGCTTGGGTAATATTTGAGTCAGCTTCTGCTAATTCGCTAAGCAGCCTAAAGAGCTGTGGCAAGGAAGCACCAAAGCCTCCTTTTGATTTGGGTACCCGTAAGGCACCAAATTTTGCTTCTTTCAAAATTTTTATCTGTTCCCAAGGGAGCTCAGAAGCCTTTTCACGCGTTAGCGCCCCTTTGGCAATATCAGAAAAAATAGGCCTAAACAAGTTATCAAGCTGTTCATCCTCAGCGCCTTCTGAGTATTCACTAACTCCACTATCTTTATTCTTTCTACTAGATATGTAAATTGACATACCAGATCCTTTAAAAAAAGTAATAAAAAAAACCCATTCATACAAAAAGAAAACCTCAACTTAACTCATCGCTATTTTAAATTTCAGCATAGCAATATAAAAAGCGCGGAATAAATAAATTAAAACAATATCATTATCATGATTTAAATATATCAAAACATGAAAAACACGCGCCAAAACTAAACTTTTGACAGAAGCAGAGAAGAACGATACGGAGCATCCACCTCCTAAATAAGAATTCAACAGCAGACATTATAACACCTCTTATTACACAGTACGGCCAAGCACTTTCACCCTACACATATTCACAAGAACGATTCATTCCACCTCTAATAAATTAGCTATAAACATAAAACTGTTAACCTAAAAAAAACACATTAAAAAGGTGCAATAAAAACTCATTGCACCCCTCAATAAAAAAAATAAATATCTAACGAGAAAGCCCATTAAAGAATTTAATAAGCCATGCTATCTAAAATGCCTTACCCACCCGTTACTGCTGTAGCACGATCAAACTCACTCAACTGCTCACCACTAACCAACGTCGGCTCCAACTGCGTCATAATTCCCAAGTCTCCAGGTCGATCAAGCTTTGGCCACCACACTTTTAAGCCTGCGAGTCTCGCATCCTTGCTCCACTCCGTTAAGCGGGGAAAATGTTCGCGGCTTTTGCGCGCCAGCGGCAATGCATCCGGCGGAGGTGTTACCCAGCGTATACCGTTCTGCTTCAAGCGCTGCCACTCCTTCGAAGTAGTACCCAACGGCACAGCTTGCGCCAACAACGGATAGCCACGCTGATGAAAGCTATGGGCAGCGGCCTGAGCATGCTCCTCTTCCAGTACCACTGAGCCATCTAGCCGCAAGACCACTTGGCTAGGATGCAGCCCCAGCTGGGTTAACAAGCTTTCAAATACACTGCCATGAGATACCTCAACGGCCTGTATATGGCGCCAGTGCACATCTACAATCAGCGGTTTGGTGCTAGCCCCATTCAGAGCCAGATGATTCAGGGCATGAAGAACCCGTAGAAAACGGTCTAAAAAAACCACATCTTCCTGGTTCCACGAGAGAAAATAGAGCCAGTCTGGTGGATGCGGTACGTCATGTTGGTCACGAATTTCTACCCCTGCTTCCCAAGCGGCAATATCTAACCGCTCCAATGAGAAGATAGGCTGCTGTGATGGATACAGCGTCAAATTGTAAAGCTGCCCCCATATCCGCCCATCCTCCCAATGGAACGCCGCATGGTGTTGCAAGCTAGCGTTGGGATTAAAGACATAAAGGTGTTCGTTAAGATAGTTGGTAACTTGCGTTAATGGCATGACGTTATCCTCCCGATGGGGATTTAAAAAAGCGCGAAAGTGTTAACGAGTCGATGGACAATCGACATTTAGCCATTAATTTCAACTGATTTTTCATCCTTGTCCTCTCTCTATTCATTGTGTTTTTGCTTCAAGTCCTTGCTGTCTGCTTTGAGCGCTTAAAACTTACGAATGACAGGGTTCAATGTTAACTACCTGGATGCTCATGAGCCTCTTCAAAGAAGTAGTCTTGCCATGACTCGGCTTGATGCTCTAGAACGCCCAAGTTATGCAGCTCTTCTGCGTAAATAAAGGTTCTTTCTGGAAACGCAGTAAACGTGATTTCAGGATCATTAATGATGCTGCGTACTAGCTCGGGGTCTAGTCGTGACTGCTGAACATTGATAAACGTCTCAGCAGCAGCATCTTTATCACTATTGATGATTTCTGCGGCCTCTAACAGAGCATCATAAAAAGCGCGATAGGTTTTCGGGTTCTCCTCTCGGTAGGCCTCAGTAGTGTAAAGCACATTAAAAGTCGCCGGGCCGCCAAGAATATCGTAGGAACTGATGACCGATCTTACGTTAGGATTTTCAAGCGCTTGGTGTAGGAAAGGCGGGCTTGAAAAGTGCGCACTAATCTCTGAGTGCCCTGAGATGAGGGCCGCGGTAGCCTCTGCATGGGGTATGCTGACCGAAATTTGATCAAAGCGCTGGAAATCTTCAGCACCGAAACGGCGTGCTGCTTCGATTTGTAACGTTCGTGACTGGAACCCAACACCTGCTGCAGGCACGGCAATCCTGTCCTGATCCGTAAAATCCTCTAAATCCTGCACATCTGGATTATTGGTTAACAAGTGGTTGGGAAGCGATCCCAAGGCTGCAATGGCCTTCACATTTTGCCGCCCCTGGGTACGATCCCAAACGGTTAACATTGGCGGCACGCCAGCCGAAACAACATCTAAACTGCCCGACAAAAGCGCTTCGTTCATGGCGGTAGCACCTGAAATAGTGCGCCATTCAACGTCAATATCAATCCCTTGCTCGCGCCCATGCTTTTCAATTAGCGCCTGCTCTTGAATAACATCCAAGAGCAAATAGCCGATACCAAATTGCTGAGCGATACTGATTTCGCCACGCTCTTCTGCATGGGCGCTAGCGCCTCCCACCAGGGTGATGATGCCCAATGCGCCATAACGTAACGCCTTCTTAGTCCATAACGTTTTCATAGGTTGTCCTTGAGTAAAGGTCGTAACTAAAGTCATCAGCGCACCATGCCCCAGCGCTTCACTGTTAGGCGCTCAACGCTGTCAAAAATAATGTTTTCCACCAGCAGGCCAATCACAATGACGACGACCAAGCCTGCAAAAACGTTATCGGTGTAAAGCTCGTTACGGTTCTGGAAGATGTACCAGCCAAGCCCGCCTTTGCCTGAAGAAGCACCAAACACCAGCTCGGCGGCGATCAGGGTGCGCCAGGCAAACGCCCAACCAATTTTCAACCCCGCCAGCAGCGCGGGAAGTGCTGCAGGAATCAGAATGAAGGCCACATAGCGCAGCCCCTTAAGGCCGTAGTTACGCCCTGCCATACGTAGCGTTTCTGAAACGCCCTGAAAGCCTGCATGAATATTGATCGCCATGGCCCACAGCACCGAGTGCACCAATACAAAGATCAAGCTGGCCTCGCCCAGGCCGAACCACAGCAGCGCCAGCGGCAACAGGGCAATGGCGGGCAGCGGGCTAAACATGGACGTTAACGTGGTGAGCAAATCTCGCCCAATGCGGGTTGAGACCGCCAAGGTCGTTAACGCCAGGGCGAGAAACGCACCTAAGGCAAAGCCTTTTAGCAGCACGCTCAGCGATGCACTTACCCGTGCCAGTAGAACGCCTGACGCCAGCCCATGCCAAAGGGCACTCGCGGTTTCCATGGCACTGGGCAGCATCAGCGGATTGTTCTGTACCCTGGCAACTACCTCCCAGGCGACCACCAACAGCAACAGAATGACGGTTTTACGCACCACGCTTTGATCCCACAGCCGCTGGCCAACACTGCGAGCGACTTTTAGCTCGCGCACATCAACGGGTGGTAAATCAAAGAAGCGATCAACGCGTGGATCAACGGGGCCACGCAGGTCATGTACGCTCATGGGAATCTCCTGATGCCGTCGTGAAACCTGTAGTGGGAATAGCGCTCTGTTTATCCAGCACGTCAACGTGGAACGATTGGCTATCCGGGTATTTGATGCCTGCGCCGGTATTCAGCGCCACTACACGCTCATGAGTGCCGATTTCGCCGAGTGTGCTTAACTCCCGTGCGGCAGCGAGAACAGCGGCACCCTCTGGGCATACAAAGGTACCCTCTAGCTGTGCCGCCCGGGTTTGCTCCCAACGAATCGCCGTTTCACTCACCGCAATGGCACGACCGCCGGTGGCATATAGGGCGTCTAACACCAGAAAATCCCCCAGTGCTTTGGGGACGTTGATACCAAACGCATGGGTATGACTGCGCTCCCAGAATTCCGATACCCGAGCGCCCTCTTGCCACGCCTTCACAATGGGCGCGCAACCATTGGCTTGCACGGCAATTAGCCGCGGTAGCTTGCCGGTTACCCATCCCAGCGTCTGAAGCTCCTGCAAGGCTTTATAAATACCGATCAGCCCCACGCCACCGCCCGTGGGGTACAGAATCACATCCGGCAACTGCCAGCCGAGCTGCTCGGCTAACTCCAGCCCCATGGTCTTCTTGCCCTCAATGCGATACGGCTCTTTCAGGGTGGAAGCATCGTAGTGGCCGGTGGCTTTTACCCACTCGCTAATCTGCTTACCTGAATCACTAATCACCCCATTGACCAGGGTTAAGCTGGCACCGGCTGCCGCACACTCTTGGCGAGTAATAAAGGGGGCATCTACCGGCATACTAATCGTGGCTTTAATGCCTGCCCGGGCGGCATATAACGACCACGCGGCACCGGCATTACCATTGGTTGGCATGGCTAAGTGGGTAACACCCAACTCTTTAGCGCGGGATATGCCCACCGCCGCACCCCGCGCTTTAAAGGACCCCGTGGGCAGCAGCCCTTCGTCTTTCATGACCAAGTTGTCCAAGCGCATATCGGCACCCAGCGAAGGCAACTCAATCAGCGGTGTAAGCACTTCACCTAGGCTGACGATGGCGTCTGGCGAGGTTACCGGTAGCAGCTCGTGGTAACGCCACAGGCTCCAGGGGCGCGAAGCAAGATCGGCCTTCGACCATGACGTTTTAAGCGCCTCAAGGTCATAACGCACCAGCAGTGGCGAGCCACACTGGCACAGCTGTTGAACGTGTTGATGGGCATACTCGGCAGCACAGCGCGGGCAATAAAGGCCTTCAACATAGCTATAACGCTGCGCAGTGGAAGGTGTCACTTTGACTCCTGCCAGAGGGCTGACTAACGCACTCATGGGGCCACCTCGTTTTCAAATAGCAGCCGATGAATGGTTTGGGTACGCGCTTTCGTAGCTTCACTGCCTAAGCTGTGCAGGCTATCTTCAGCGCAGCCTAGCTCGGCGCGTACCCGACCTGGATGGGGCGACAAAAGCAGTACGCGGTTGCCGATGATTTGCGCCTCTTCAATGGAGTGCGTCACAAACAGTAGCGTAAAACCCTCCTGCTCCCAGAGTGCCAGGAGTTCCTCCTGCATCTTGCGCCGCGTGAGCGCATCAAGTGCAGCAAAAGGTTCATCCATCAGCAATACTCGTGGCCGCATGGCCAGCGCACGGGCGATGGCCACTCGCTGCTTCATACCACCGGAAAGTGTATGCGGATAGGCATCCGCAAAACGCCCCAGCCCAACCTTTTCTAGCGTTTTTAACGCCCGCTGCTCTGCCGCTTTGCGCCCCAAGGTGCGCGAAGCCACCAGCGGGAACATGACGTTCTGCTTGACGGTTTTCCAGGGGGGCAGTTGATCAAACTCCTGAAACACCACGATACGGTCGGGCCCTGGGCCATGAATGGTGTTGCCATCCAGGCGGATGCTGCCTTCTGCGGGGGTTAGAAAACCCGCGATAGCTTTGAGCAGCGTAGACTTGCCGCAACCGGATGGCCCCAGCAGTACAAACCGATCCCCCTCCTGCACGTTAAAGCTCACCTGTTGCGTTGCTTTAACGACATGCTGACGGGTTCGGTACTCAAGGGTGACGTTGTCTACTGCCAGCCTGGGAGTTGCTGGTGCGGATGATGTATTTGTCGGTGAGTAAGCCCCGCGATCCAGCGAGGCCTCACCCAGCACATGGCGCTTACGCAGTGCAATCGACATTAGCTCCCCTCCCAGGCATGGATATCGTCAAAGAAGTAGTCCTGCCATGAGGTGGGCTCGTTACGTATTGCGCCGACCTCAAACAGAAACTCTGCCAAGGGGAAGGTGTTGTGTGGCACCAGTGAGAAACTCACCTGCTCATCGGTAATGATCGACTCAAGAAAATCGATATCCAGCTGCGTACCACTCAGGCGCTGATAGATAGTTGCCGCTTCGCGAGGGTCTTCTTCAATGAAGGTTCTTGCTTCCTCAAGAGCCTCTAGAAACGCCGCGTAGACCTCAGGGTTATCGGCGCGGAAAGTTTCGGTGGCGTAAAGCACCGTGGGTGAAACAGGGCCGCCGAGAATTTCGTAGGAGTCGGTGATTTTGTGCACGCCTTCATGCTGAAGCGCCTGATACTGGAAAGGAATAGCGGAGAAGTGGGTGTTGATTTCAGTACCGCCGCTGATCAGTGCCGCCGTGGCATCCGGGTGAGGCAATGCCACCGTATTGCCTTCCAGGCGGTCAAATTGATCTTGCCCAAAGGTATCCGCCACCGCCTTTTGCAGAAAGCGCGACTGAACAGATACACCCACCGCCGGCACGGCAATGCGGTCATTGTCATCAATATCTTCAAGCGTCTGGATATCGGGATTATTGGTGATCAAAAAGTTAGGAAACTCCCCGAGCGACGCCACCCCTTTTACATTTTGACTGCCATGAGTACGGTCCCATACCGTTAACAGCGGCCCAACCCCTGCCCCGGCAATATCGATGCTATTAGAGAGCAACGCATCATTAACGGCTGCCCCGCCTGAGAGCTGTAGCCACTCCACATCAATATCCACACCGCGCTCGGCACCGTGTTTTTCAATCAGTTCCTGGTCACGAGCAACGTGGAGCAGTAAATAGGTGATGCCAAACTGTTCGGCGATACGCAATTGCTCAGCAGCGTGAGCGTGGCTGACACTTGCCAGCGACACCGCCAGCAGCGTGGCTAAACCAGAGGTACTAATAAAAGTACTAATAGAAGTACTAATGAGCGTTCGAGTCATGGCGGTGCTCCTGAGTATTAAATGTCAGGCCACCTTATGAAGTTCTGATATTACTCAGAAGTGATTTTTCGAGAAGTCCTTATCAGCGAATAACTGAACTACTTATTCTCTGCCTACTGATATCTAAATCATAAAAAGCACGGTTATTTAAGTTATTTGGGTTCATGAAGAGGCTCTTCGATAGTGAGTTCACACTCCATTTAAAAAGAGCAACACACATGACACAGGTACAACGCTCACAGAGCACTCTTCGTGTACGCCCTTTAAGCGGTCATATCGGTGCCGAAATTGAAGGGTTAGATCTCGCCAGCCTGGCTCTCGATAATCGGGATAACGAAGGCTTTGCTACGCTTAAATCTTTGTTTCTCCAGTACCAGGTAGTGATTTTGCGTAATCAAACTCTCACGCGGGATCAGCATATCGCGCTGGGCAAACGCTTTGGCGATCTGCACGTTCACCCTATGGCGAAAGGCCCTGAGGGCTACCCGGAAATTTTCCCCATTGAGGCCGATGCCAACTCGTCTAACGACCCGAAAGACATTCGGGGCGGCAAGCGTGCGGTCAACGGTGGTCATTGGCACTCAGATGTTTCTTGCGATGTAGAGCCACCGCTGGGAAGTTTGCTGTACCTACGTGATGTGCCTGAATATGGCGGCGATACCCTGTTCAGCAGCGGTTATGCCGCCTATGAAGCACTTTCCCCCGCCTTGCAATCGCTGCTTGAAGGCTTAACCGCCGTTCACTCAGGCGAAGCTACTTATCGCCTCCATTACGGTCATCAAGCGGCTAAAGATCGCAGTCAATTTGGTTTCAAGAACGGTGCGGATTACCCTGAGGCGGTGCATCCTGTGGTGCGCACTCACCCTGAAACCGGGCGCAAAAGCTTGTTTGTCAATCGAGGTTTTACTCGGGAGATTGTTGAGCTTTCCCACACAGAGAGTCAGGCGCTGCTGGAGTTTCTCTATCGCCATCAGGAAACGCCAGAGTTTACCGTGCGCCTAAATTGGACACCCAACAGCTTGGCTATTTGGGATAACCGCTGCACCCAGCACAGGGCTATTTTTGATTACTCCGGGCTAGCACGAAGGGGTGAGCGTGTCACGGTGAAAGGCGACCGCCCCTACTTCAGTGAAACGGCTAGTGCCGTTGAGTGGGGGCTGGTGGGTTAACAAACTACTTCCTTTTTTGGTACTAGAAGTGATTAGCTAATAATTAGCCAGGACGGTAAGCTTCAAAAAGCTCTAACTCCGCCATGTTATCGATAGTGTTATTTCCACTACCGTCCTGCTCAAACTTAAGAGACTAGGGATTATCGCCTTGACATTGGCCTTTTCATCAAAGTTATTAACGATGTGTGGCATAGCAGATACAGTATCTAACTCGAATCACAGTGACCTTTTCCCTAGATTAAGGCCAGCTGCTAAAGCGTAGAGACATTCTTCCCTATCGGGCTTCCTGCGACAGGCACGCAGTGAGCTGTTATTTAGCTATATTTCATAGTGACCACTATAATTAATTCTGGAAATCATCCGCCTGATAATAGGAAAATACCAGTGGATAACTATTTTATCTGACATTTAAGCCAATCGACAAAGGCCTGCATTTTGGCGCTGTGCTGCCAGCTTTCGGTCGGGATGTAGTAACACAGCATTGAATCGACGCCTTGAGACACAATTGGCTGCAATGTGCCAGCTTTCACAAAGTTAGAAACTAAGGTCTCTGAACAAAACACCAGCCCTTTCCCAGCAAGAGCTTCATACACACCATAAAGCTCCTGATCAAAGTATTTTATTTCAAAATTTGGAAGCGACTCTTCATTTTCAATTAGCCAGTTTTTCCAAGGAGAGTCCGGCAGTTTATTGTTCTTCCACTTAGTCAGATAGACCGTAGGTGGCTTATCCACTGTGATGGAGCGGATAAAAGGGGAGCTCCCATATACGTTAAAACGCTCTTTTTTTAATAAATTTGACTCATCAACCCGGGTTACGTCCCCCAAACGTATAGAGAGGGTATTAACTCTTGATGCCACTACTTCACCTGTTGATATTTCAACATCAACATTTTGATAGATTTTATTAAAGTCATGTAGCAAAGGAATTAGCACCAGGGCGGCAAAGGATGAGGTGGTATCAACATTCAGTCGTGAGGCATCTGACTTTATATTATCTAGCGCAGTCTGAATTTTCTGCAAACCTGCTGTTGTCGCCTCAGAGAGTTGGTGCCCCTCTGACGTTAAAATCACGCCCCGGTTGACTCGGGTAAACAGCCGCACTCCCAATCTATTCTCAAGGTTGCTGATGTGATGCGATACATTCGCTGACGTTATCGACAGCTCCTCCGCGGCATCTTTAAAGCTCCCCAGCCGAGCAGCTGCTTCAAACACCTTAATCGCCTGTAATGAAGCATTCACCGCCAGCCCCCCAGTTTTTGGTCTCAACCCTACTTCTCAATAGATAAGTTTTACTCACCTATCGGTTCAGTTTATTCATTTGTCGCAGTATTGGCAAAAAGGCAGCATAGCTACTCCACATCGCTACCTGCTGAGGCCATTCATGCGCACATTACTTCATATAGACGCTAGCGTACGTAAGGCGACAAACCCAAACCCCGATCACAACTCAATATCAAAACGTATTGCTATGCAGTTTGTTGATAAATGGAAATCTGCTAATAGTACAGATAATTACATTTATCGTGATATTGGTTTAAACCCACCTGATTTTATTGACCAAGACTGGATAGGTGCCGTTTTCACGCCAGATGACCGAAAAAGCTTTAAGCAACGTGAAAAACTGGCTTTATCAGACCAGCTATTTAGCGAGTTATCTCAAGCGGATGTTATCTTAATATCTTCACCTATGTACAACTACGGCATGCCTGCCCCTCTTAAAGCGTGGTTCGATCAGGTCATGCGTATCAATAAAACATTTAGCTTTGACTTGGCTCGTGGTGACCACCCTATAGAGCCACTTTTGTCTGGAAAAACACTTATTTTAGTGACTTCATGCGGAGAGTTTGGGTTCGGGCCAGGGGGTGAGCGTGAGCATATGAACCATCTTGGGCCGCATATTAAGACATTGGGCAGATACTTGGGTGTCGAATCATTTCATGAAATAACATCAGAGTACCAAGAATTTGGTGACGAAAGGCATCGCCAATCAGTTGCCAATGCGCTTAAAAATGCCGGATTGCTAGCAGGTGAATTGGCAAACCAAGAGTAAATATAACGTGAGCGCTGTGTGCCTACGTCGACGGGCCACATGGAATTGAGGGGGCGGAAGCGGCTCAGGCATCGAGCTGTTATTGGATAGTGTGGATGGCTAGATTACCAGACACACAAAACGCCCCCGTTTGGCGCACGCTTTGATATGGAACTGGATGCGCTACTGACTCTACTGCCCTGCATTGGCTGATGACAGAACGAGCATCTAGCAAACCTGCCAGAAAGTGAAGTAATCAGAAGCTAACCAGCGAAGCTAGAACGCCAAGCAGCGCACAGCCAAACAGCACCTTGAGCATGCCGACCTTGAAATAGAAGATGGCGACCATGGCTCCGGCTGCGAGTAGCAGGGCAAACAGATCTAAGGACGCAAGGTTCGGGATCAATAAACGCGCGCCCATGAAATGTCGCTCCTCTACCTCAGCGAAGATGACGTGGAACCCGAACCAGATCGCTAGATTGAGAATGACGCCAACCACCGCTGCGGTGATGGCGGAAAGAGCAGCGCTCAAGGCACGATTGTCGCGCAGGCGTTCCACGTAGGGCGCCCCCAAGAAAATCCACAGGAAGCAAGGAACAAAGGTTACCCAGGTAGTTAGCACCGCTGCCAAGATCGCCGCCAGCATCGGATCGAGCCCCGTAGCGTCCCGATAGGCACCCATGAACCCGACGAACTGAACTACCTGAATGAGTGGACCAGGGGTGGTCTCAGCCATGCCCAGGCCATCCAGCATCTCCCCTGGTGCCAGCCAACCATAATTCTGCACCGCTTCCTGAGTGACATAGCCAAGCACCGCATAGGCGCCCCCAAAGGTAACGACCGCCATCTTACTGAAGAAGATAGCGATCTGGCTAAAGACGTTCTCGCTACCCAACATGACCAACAGTAGCGCCACCGGCGTCAACCACAGCAGCAACAAGGTCGCCGACATGCGCAGAGACCAACTGCGATTGGGGCGTGCGTGGGCCGGTAGCCCCTCGCCAAGCACAGAGTCTCTATCGCTTAGGCCCTGATCATTCCCATCCCCATGGCCACCTCCCACCCGAAAGGCCGCCATGCCACTTTTACCACCCCAGTAACCCAGCAAGGCCGCACTTAGTATAATTAACGGGAAGGCTACATCAAAAAAGAAGATGGCAGTAAAAGCGACTGCCGCCAGACCCAGCATGGTGCGATTTTTCAGCGCCCGCTTCCCTATCCGCGTAACAGCATTAAGCACCACCGCTAATACGGCGGCTTTCAGGCCGAAAAAGAGCCCCTCTACCAAGCCCACATTTCCCAGTGTCGCATAGAGGTAACTCAGCGCGAGAATGGCGATAAAGCCAGGCAAAACAAAAAGCGTTCCGGCCACCAAACCGCCTTTGGTACGGTGCATCAACCAGCCGATATAGATGGCCAACTGCTGAGCCTCCGGGCCCGGAAGCATCATGCAGTAGTTGAGGGCATGCAGAAAGCGTCGCTCACCTATCCACTTTTTTTCTTCGACCAGGATGCGATGCATCACGGCGATCTGTCCGGCGGGGCCGCCGAAACTAAGCATGGCCACACGCAACCAAACCATCACGGCCTCTCGGAACGGTATTTGGTGAGAAGACTCATTGACAGGCGGCATGGCACACTCTCTAAAGACGTTAGGGATATTATTTTGTAGAATGTACAACATGAATGTCGCACATACAACGGCCACAATGTCATGACAGATAACACGCAACGCTGGCTGATACTGGTCATGAGCCTCAGCGGGCGAGCGGGCACACCCCGCATGAGGATCTGGCGGGCACTACGCAGCTTAGGCGCAGCGGTAATGCGTGATGGTGTCTACCTACTACCGACAAGCCCAGCACGTAAAGAAGCGCTGCAGCAGCAGGCTGACGCCATCCGGGAGCTGGGAGGTAAAGCCCTCCTGCTTGAAATAGACGAATCCGCTATGGATACCGATGGACTGCTATTGCCGCTATTTGATCGTACCTCAGATTTTCAGGATTTACTGGGGGAAGTTGCCGAATGGCAAGAGGCGTGCCCTGGCCTTGAGGAACGTGAAGCACAGCGCCGATTAATTCAGTTGCAGCGGCGTTGCCAAGCTATCGTAGAGGTTGATTTTTTCCCAGGGCTAGGAAGAGAGCGAGCCATCGCCGCTCTGGTAGAAGCTGAAGCGGTCTACAATCGCTGCTTCGTAACCGACGAACCCCATGCTATCCAAGCCGAGATCCCCCTGCGAGATCGAAGTGCATTTCGTGGGAAAGTATGGGCAACACGCCGCCGGCTTTGGGTAGATCGCGTGGCATCGGCTTGGTTGATCCAGCGCTTCATAGACCCTGAGGCGCGCTTCCTGTGGCTAGAAAGCCCAGCGCAGTGCCCCCCTGAAGCATTGGGGTTCGATTTCGACGGCGCAACGTTTACCCATGTCGACAATAAGGTCACGTTTGAGGTGCTGATGGCAAGTTTTGGTCTGGATGGTGATACGGCTTTGTCCAGAGTGGCCGAGCTAGTTCACTACCTGGATGTGGGTGGTCTATCGGTACCCGAAGCAGTCGGTGTAAAACTAATGTTGGCCGGGGCTAGAGAGCGTTGTGAGAACGATGATGCGCTGCTTGAGCACATCGGAATGCTGCTTGATGATCTCTACCACGCATACCAGGTGGGTAACTCAGGAAATCAATAATACACTACCTTAAAGACGCCGATGGGCCCATCGACAGCTGTTCGAGGGCATCATGAAGAAGCAAATAGGCGATGCCAAGCTACTCAAGCTGAGTGTACTAATGCCCCTCATTTACTCATCTGGATTGGACTTGATGTATGGTCGCTGTTTGGAAGGGCTCGGCCCGTTGATAGCCGCGTGTTATTGCCAATGAGCTAGTATCAAACTGTTAGTAGTAATACCGTGACTGGGCAACGGCACCTGTCACGGTATTCATAAAACCACTCTGAAAACACCTCGCCTAACCAATAGCAAAACAATTTTGACTACCGTCAATTGCCACTAAAACGCTTTTGGAAAGACCAGTTGTGGTAGATACAGAAAGACGCTTGGCAGCAGTATCATGGCGATAATTATCGACATAATGAGCACTATCAGCGGTATCACTGCCATAAAAGCACGCGGCATGGAAACTTCGCCAATCTGCGTTGCGATAAGCAGGCAAATACCATACGGAGGCGTAATCAACCCGAGGGTGAGTGATAAAATCACTACCAGCGCCATGTGGATCTGGTTGATATCAGCAGCAATACACAGCCCCTGAATAATGGGGAGGAAGATAATGACTGCCGTCACCGGACTAAGGACGGTTCCAATCACTAACATAAACAGCATCACCAACAGCATGATGCCTACCTGCGATTGCGTTACGGACAGAATAAAGTTGGCGACCTCCTGAGCGATCCCCAAATACGAAATCAGCCACCCCATAATGCCTGCAGACGCTACGGCAAACATGGGTAACGAAAAGGCCACAACCGAGTCTGACAAAATTCCTGGAAGTTGCCTGAAACGTATCGCTCGATAAAAAACAAAGGCCAACAACATACCGACCAGAACCGCTACCGAAGCCGCTTCCGTAGCAGTGAATACTCCTAGGGTTATGCCACCCAGAACCACAAGCGGCAACACCATAGGTGGAGCAGCAGTGATAGCAGTACGCCCCATTTGACGGAAAGAGAACTTACCCGTTGCTTTAATATCATGCTTTCTCGCGATGTAATACACATACCCCATCTGCATCAAACCAACGAGTATCCCTGGCAGAATGCCTCCCATAAACAGAGCACCTACCGATACGTTGCCGAAGGCACCGTAAATCACCATGAGAATCGAGGGCGGAATAATGCCCCCCAGCACGGACGATGCTGCCGTCAATGCCACAGCAAACGGCGCGGGATAGCCCGATTTTTTCATAGCAGGAATGAGTACTGCCCCCACGCTGGCAGTATCTGCAGCTGCAGACCCCGAGAGGCTGGCGAACATCATGGATACCATGACATTGATATGGCCCAGGCCGCCACGGACATGCCCAACGGTACTATCCGCAAAACGCAGCAGGCGGTCGGTGATTCCCCCATCGTTCATCAGCCGCCCTAACAGTAGGAAGAAAGGCACGGCCAGCAACGGGAATGAGTTAATGCTGGCAAACATCTGATTAACGACCGATGTTAAAGGCAGCCCCAATTGCATGATCGTTAATATGGAAGCCACACCAATAGCAAAAGCGATAGGGACACTTAGGCCGATAAGAACCAGAAAACTGCCAATCAAGGTAATCAGTGGACTCATGATTCAGGGGCCTCTCCACCATTTACCGCATCTCTACCAGCACGCAGCATGGCGATATCATCGCGAATAGTCTCAATAGAAAACAGCAGCATGGCGATACCTGCTACGGGGATCGCGGCGAACACATAGGCCATAGGCGTACCCAACGCTACCGAGCGTCGGTTCCAGCCCATATCCACCAGCACATTACCGTGCACAATCAGTACATAGATCACGGGCAGACAGGCTAGGCTACCGAATAGGCGCAATACGCGCTGAGTCATAACAAAGCTTGGAGGGAAAACGTCTACCACATAGTGCTTACGTTTACGCAGTGCAATGGCCGCCCCAATAAAGACCGCCCAAATGAAACAAGCCATAGCGACTTCATCGGTCCACGATACTGAAATTTTCAGGTAGTTACGTGCTACCACCTGATAGAGTACCGTTAGGATAAAGGCTGCAAACAGCGAGCCTGCGATAAATGTTAGGAGTTTCTCCAACAGATCGTTTATTTTCCGCATTTTTCTGCCCTTTCATTGGCGTACTGCTTCCAGATGAGTCAAAACGCAGCACGCCAAAGCGCTGATGGATCGCGGCTTACAGGTTGCGAATCGTTTCAAGCAGCTCAGTCAAACCACGCTCCTCAGCAAACTCGTCATGCAGAGGAACGACCGCATCAATGAAGGCCTGCTTGTCGACTTCGGTCACTGTTACACCCAACTCCTCGAACTCCTGAATAAACTCGGCATCGTACTCCACCCCTTTTTCAGTGCCGAACTCACCCGCATTTTGGGCTGCTTTGAGAATGATGGCCTGATCCTCTTCCGAGAAGCGGTTGAAGCGGTTCTCACTGATGGAGATATGGCTCATCATCACCTGATGTTCGGTTTTGGCATGATAAGGAGCCACTTCATACAGGCGGCTCGAGTAATAGCCACTGATGGTGCTCTCGAAGGCCCCCACTACGCCAGTTTGCAGACCGGTGTAGATTTCTGTCCATGGTAGTGATGTCGTCAACGCACCGACTGATTGCCACATGTCAGCATCCAGGCGGGACCCCGTCACACGCATCTTGACACCTTGCATATCCGAAGGCTGGGTAACAGGCCCGGTATTGGTGCTCAAATTACGCGTTCCACCACCGGTCAGGCTCAACAACTTCAAGCCCACTCCTGACGTCTGCATAGCGTTGTCGAAGTAGTCAAACACGGGAGACTCGGGAGAGGTGGCAGCCTGGAATTTATCCATATCCTCAAACAGATAATTAAGACTGAAAATTTCAAACTCAGGGGTATAAGGCGAAATATTCATCACACCGCCAATGATCATATCGGTGGTACCGATACGAATTTCATCGACCATTGTCTGGTCGTTACCTAATTGGCCACCTGGGAAAATTTGTACATTGATACGCCCATCGGTCGCTTCTGCCACTTCGGCTTTAAATGCTTCAGCTGCATCAATCCAGGGATGAGGAGCACTTACTACCGTGCCCAGGCGTAAGGTCTCTGCCATAGCGGGGGAGATAAAAAGCATGGAAGTCGCGGCCACCAGGGCCAAGCGCGAAAGCGTACGTTTTGTCATGGGGACGTTCCTCTTATATATTTTCTAGCTGTCTATAGCTGCTAACTGCCGATAGGTACTAACTGTTTATAGGTGCTAACTGCCTATAGATACTCGCCAGGGATGTGCCAACGTTTTAAAAGTGGGCCGCTTGTTTAATCTATGCCCCCGACACGGGTTCACCGAGGGTATGCATCAGCCGGTTCGCCCAGCCAAACAGAGTGGTTGAGAGAGTAAGATCCAAAATTTCCTGATCATCCAACCCTACTTCACGGAGGCTGGCAATATCATCGTCGGTTACTTTGGGAGGACACTCAGAGAGCCGCATACCGAACTTAAGGATGGCACGCTGGCGTGCATCGATATCCGCCTTTTCACCATTGAAGAAGATCTCCTGCATCACCCGCTCGTCACGCGTCAGGTTGTTATAACGCTGAGCATGCACGGCAGCGCAGTAGATACAGCGGTTGACGACCGATGCTGCCACAGCACCCAGCTCCCGCTCTTCACGGGATAAACCGCCCTTGTCATACATGATGCCGTTAAATAGAGATGTGCGGATACGCAGCGGCTCAGGATCATGCGCCAACACCAGTACATAGTCAGAAATTTTGGTGTTGGAAGGCGTCTCTTTCAGCGCTTCCTGTTGAGCAGGCGTCGCCTTATCAAAATCAATTGGGGTGATATGGGGCCGCCACGTGGGTACCCGGGTGGTGAACTTGTGAATGACACGACTCATTGGCTTTTCCCCATCACACTCAGCACAGCAGCAACGCGCAGCTGGTAGTTAACGAAAGCGACCAACCCGGCTAAGCGGACAATATCAGCTTCATCAATGCCTACGGTACGTAGGGAACTGATTGTTGCTTCGCTGGCATCTCGTGGTCGCTCGGTGACCAAATCAACGTAATCCACCATCGCTACCAAACGCTGCTCATCCGCAGGCGGCATTTCTCCTGGAAGGGCAAGTTGGTAAGGATCCGCATCATCGCCATACCCGGCAAGCAAATCAGCGTAGTGCTGTGTCAGCCCGGATTGCTGGCAAATTCTCGCCATACGACATGCCAGTGCCGCTCTTAGGTTGGCAGGCAGGTTCCCGGCATCGCTGGGTAGCAGTGCAGCCTCATAAGATGCTTGAGTCAGCTCCATCAACTTGCCGCGCATAGTCAGGGCTTCGGCCAGCGGCCCGCTGCTGGGCACGCCAGCGGCTGTTTCAAGTACATGTGACATTTCGGTTCCTTAACATTGAAATACAAAGACGACGTTAGCGCTACGCATTCAAGGCAATGGGGAAGGCTCCCACTCATCCCCCAGTAGTTCCGGAGAGTCGTAATGTTCGAGTATCTGCCAGTGACGCTCGATATCTTCTCGATAAAAGCCTGCAGCGATTGCGCCTGCCAGCCAACTGGCTCCTTCGCTGATCCCAGGAATGTCACCGCTGACCTTGCCTAAGCTAATAGAGGCACCATAATTGAAGCAGTGGATATTACGCAGCCAAGGGGCCGCTCCTGGCTCTCGCTCCTGGAAGGCAAAGTCGCGATCCACGTAAGGAAAATTGCCTAACTCTTCGTGTTGAAACTCGGCAGGTGGCTGATACCGGTCACGCCACAGCAGAATACGATCGGCATACCCAGCCAGCTCGGTACGAGCCAGTGGGTCAACTTCAAACCCAGTACCCAGAATCAGAAAGTCGCAGCGAACCTGTTTGCCCTGCTGGGTCGTGATCACCACTTCCGGCCCTTCAACTCGGATATTTTCAATGCCACAACCAAAGTGAAAATAAGCATTATCATGACGGCTGACGCGCAACGTCGAGCCACGAGGAGGCGGCGTTTGGGTGATAAAAGAGTAGTGCATAATGCGCCAGCGCCACTCATCCGGCAGCGTTGCGTAGCCATGGGTAAAGCCATAGGAGCCAATACCCATCATTTTGTTGATCGTCGGCATCTGCTGACGGCGAATCAAGAAGCGAACCTCGCTGGCTCCATGCTCCAGCGCCTCAGCTGCATTATCAATCGCCGAAGCGCCTACCCCCACCACGACCACGCGCTTCCCCTTAAGGGCAGTAAAATCGATATCGTCCGCCGTGTGCGCCCAAATAGAGGCTGGCAAACCAGCAACGAAATCGGGAACCTTGGGAGCACCGGTACCTTCACGGCCAGTCGCCATAATCAGTTTACGTGTCAGAACACGTTCAGCCGTCGCCCCCTCGCCTGAAAGCTCAAGGCTGAGTAGCTCTCCCTCGGGCTTAACATGCTCAACCTTGACACTATTTTCGACCGGCAGGTTGAGAACTTCACGGTACCAGCAAAGGTACTCCATCCAGGTAGGCCGAGGGATCTTGTCAAGAATTTCCCAGGCCTCGGTACCAAACTGCGCCTCATACCAAGCCCGGAAGGTCAATGAGGCAAACCCATAGCTGGGTCCTGGTAATGTTTTCGGCGAACGCAGCGTCTCCATGCGGGCATAGTTCATCCAGGGCCCTTCTTTACCCGCCGGGTTGCGGTCAAAAATACGGATATTAGCGATACCTCCCGACAATAGCGCGAAAGCCGCCACTAAACCGCACTGACCACCGCCCACAATCACTACATCGTAAACGTGCTGCCCATCCTCCCTCTCCAATGGAGGAACCCAGTTAGAAGGTGGCAGGTTCAGACAGGCGAGGTCGTACTTCACACGAGCATTCAAGGCTTCAAGGCCGGCACCGGCCAAAGAGGGAGTGAGGGTCATGGCATCATCTCGGCTTGTGTCTGCATGGCCTGTTCGGCTTCATGGGGCCACCAGAACCAACGAACAGGTACATCTTCAGCGTGACGGTCGTCGGGTAAAGGCAGGGCTTTCGCCTGTTCGACCAACTCAAGCGCTCTGGCAAAGCAATCGAGTGCTGTGGACTCGCAGACGGTTCCAACAGACGCACTCGTCGTAAAAAGCGCATCCAACAGGCATGGCGTTACTGGCTCTTCGGATTGAGCTGACGCTTCAGGGCGCTGGGCAACCCAAACACCACTATGTTCATCAACAGAGTAAAGTTTCATCAATACCGGGGCATAACGCGCAATAAACTCGACCGCTGATATTACATAGTTAGCCGTCTCATTGCTAAAAAAGAAGTTAAATCCGAGCCTTACCCAACCTGGGCGATATATGCTTCTACCTTTTTGGACTAAAGTTTCATGCGCTGCTGCCGTCTCGCTATCAATGGAAAGCAGTTCATGACCATAAGGGCCAGCACAGGAACAGCCGCCTCTTGCCTGAATACCGAACAGATCATTCAACATAGCAACCACGAGGTTATGGTGTATCGCCCTGCCTCCAGCAGTAATGTTGAACGAGAAGATTGCCAGCCTGGGCGCATCAAGTGATCCAAGTAGGCTTAGGTTTGCTATTTTTTGCCAACGTGCCACTGCGATGGTCACCAATTCTTTCTCGCGTAACTCAATGGCCTCGGTGCCGACTTTCGCTTTGATACGAAACGCCAACCCTGCTCGAATATCCCCTAAAATATTGGGCGTACCCGCCTCCTCCCGACGCTCGACATTCTGAACATATCGATGATGGGACGCTGTTACATAGGATACCGTGCCGCCACCGGCAATGGACGGCTTCGCATTGCGGCACACCGCTTTGCGAATCACCAGTACGCCGGAACTCCCAGGCCCACCGACAAACTTATGGGGGGAAAGAAAGATAGCATCCAAATGATCGTCCTGGCCGCTGCCTGCCATATTGATCGCCACATAGGGCCCACTTGCCGCATAGTCGAATACGGCCAAGCCACCATATTGATGCGCTAACTTGGCTATTTTGGCCACGGGCGACAGAATCCCCGTTACATTCGAAGCAGCCGAAAACGCTACGACTTTAATCTCGCGCTCGGCATGTGCCCGTAACTGCTGCTCCAGCACCCTCAAATCAACAAGACCATGGCTGTCCAGAGGGATCCGCACCAAATCAACATCGCACTCGCGCCATACCAGATCATTCGAGTGGTGCTCATAGGGGCCAACGAAAACAACTGGCTTAGCGACCTTCTCAGCCACTTGCCCATGGGTCAATTCCAGAATACGGCAGCAGCGATCTATCGCTGCAGTAGCACCAGCGCCAGCAAAAATGACCGCATACTCGTCATCAGCACCTACGGATTCCGCCACTGCTTGGCGAGCAGCTTCCCGTAGCCGCGTGGTCATTTTACCGGTGTAAGAGGTTTCGGTATGGGTGTTGGCGTAGAGAGGCAACACCTCCTCCTGAATTGCCCGCTCTACTATGTCTAGCGCCCTTCCCGATGCCGTGTAATCGGCATAGAGCAAGGGACATACGCCAAACGGGCCGGGGATCGAGCGCCCTTCGCCAATCACCCCACTCTGCAGGCTCTCCATCCATTCATGAGAGATCGCCGAGGGGGAGCTCGGTGGTTTTCTTGACTTGTTCCATTGAGAAGCACGATGTGACATTACTGAGCTCTATTCTCGCAATAAGCCTTTTATAAAAGGCGTCATAAGACTGGTTATTACGCGTAATGACCTTGAGTAAGTAGTCGTATTCACCAGCCAGACGATTAACTTCTACGATCTCAGGAAAATCCTTAACCGTTTCCTGAAATGCATTAAGCCAGGCCTGGTTATGTTTATCTGTTTTAACCATCACAAACACGGTGAGACTAAGATCCAATTTCTCAGGGTTCAGTACGGCAATTCTTTTTTCTATGATTCCGTCTTTTTCCAGCTTTTGTATTCGCCGCCAACATGGCGTAACCGAGAGACCAACCCCCTCTGCAAGCTGCGCAATAGAAAGAGTATCATCGCGCTGAAGCTGTTCAAGAATTTTCAAATCAAAACGGTCAATAAGCAATTTATTTCCCCTTGAGACATTTTTAAGGAATTTTATTCTTTATAATCTTTCCTCGATACGGTCAAGAGAAATAATTTTTCACCTCCAACTCTGTTGAACTCAACCAAGTACTTACTCCGGCTAAAAGGGCATCCCAAAACGGTGCAACACAAAATATGTTGCACCACAAAGAGTAATGCTGAAAGTTTAAAACCGAAACCACTATGGCGTTAAAAGCATGGCGTTAAAAGCACACAACTGATTGAAACTCTTTAACCGCTCTTAAATGTATACTCTCTCGAACACATACTCTCTCGAATACATACACTCTTGAACATATACGTAATAAAGCATTTTTTAATCACTCGTGATGTCATACTTCCCAATTACTTTATCGAAGTCACTATACGCTCGTTGCGCTGGTCAATAGCCACCAGAGCGCACCATGTTTGGGCAGATGGAAGCTCCACATCTGATAATGCTTTGCATTAGCCTTTACAGCATGCCATCATTTCGATTTTAGGCTCCAACAACATTGTGAGGCGCATGCAAGCAGGACACTCTCATCGTTGCAAGATTTGGATGCGTGTGTTGCTGATAGCAGGCGCAACGCTAATACCTTCTTTTGCACTGGCTAATTCACAGCAAGCTATCTCTAAAAACAGCCTTGTCCACGTTGCCTCTGCGCCGCGGATTGTCACGCTTTACCAAGGCGCTACCGACAGCGCTGTTGCCCTTGGGCTTACGCCCATCGGCGTAGTGGACTCCTGGTTAGAAAAGCCTATGTACCACTACCTGCGTGAACCACTTGATGGTGTTGAGCACGTAGGGCTGGAGACTCAACCAAACCTGGAAAAAATTGCGTGGCTAGACCCTGACTTGGTGATTGCCAGCGATTTTCGCCATGGACGAATAGCGCCGCTATTGGCAGCCATTGCACCCACGGTATCAACCAACACCGTTTTCGGCTTCAAAACCACGCTGACGATGATCGCTAATGCCACTGGCCGCGAAGCGGAGGCCGATGAATTACTGCAACGCTGGGATGAAAGAGTCAGTGATTTTCGCCAGCAGATTGCCGAACGCCTGGGCAGAGAGTGGCCCCAAAAAGTAGCAGTGGTCCGCTTTAAGAGCGATCACGTGCGTATTTATACCAGTGGTTTTACTGGCTCCATTCTTAATGAACTTGGTTTTAAGCAGCCTGATACGCTGCAAACCCAGGGTTGGGGGATGAAACTAACGAACACTGAAAACATTCCAGTACTGGATGCTGACGTGATGTTTGTGCTGCTTGAACCGGATGATCCTGCTATTGCGGATAATTACCAGCGCTGGGCCAATCACCCATTATGGCAACAACTGTCAGCCGTAAAAAGCGGGCGCGTGTTTGACGTCGACCCGGTTAGCTGGATGATGGGCGGCGGCATATTAGCGGCTAACACTATGTTGGATGATCTCTATCGCCACTATGGACTGTCGCAGTCGCTGGAGCAACAGCAGCACACTTGTCTCTCCCCTCTACCGAACCACGTGGAGGAGTCCGCATGCTAAACAGCGCCGCTGCAAAAAGCATCGGGCTGCTACTTGGGATAGTGTTAGCACTCGGAGCCTTTGTCGCTAGCATTATGTTGGGCACCACTGATATTGCATGGTCAGCATTATGGGCAGCACTTAATCACTATGACCCAACCAAGATAGCCCATATCATCTTGTTCACAGAGCGCTTACCCCGCGCGGTCATTGCGGCTTTGGTAGGCGCCAGCCTGGCGATTGCCGGCGCATTAATGCAGACCATGACGCGTAACCCACTCGCCTCGCCGGGTGTTCTGGGCATTAACGCTGGTGCTATGTTTTTTGTGGTCGTCGCCGTATCACTTTTACCACTGCATACCCCTGCCCACTACGTTTGGGCTGCGCTGCTAGGCGCTCTGGTAGCCGCTACCCTGGTAGTGGTGCTTAGCCGTGGCCGCCACGGTGAAATCTCACCACTGCGTGTTGTCTTGGCTGGTGTTGCTGTCACGGCAATGTTTGTGTCGTTCAGCCAAGGGCTACTGGTCATAGACCAGCAAAGTTTTGAAAGCGTGCTCTACTGGCTGGCGGGTTCATTATCTGGGCGAGAGCTGGGGGTGGTCATGCCCTTACTCCCACTTTTTGGCGGGGCGCTCTTACTCTGTGCACTATTAGTACGCCATGCCAATGCGCTCTTGCTGGGTGACGACATGGTCACAGGCCTTGGTATGCAGGCCACCACTATTAAACTGCTGCTAGGGCTTATCGTGATTGTGCTTGCGGGTAGCTCAGTAGCACTGGCAGGTATGATTGGTTTTGTGGGACTGATAGTACCCCATATGGCGCGGGGGCTATTTGGCATTGACCACCGCTGGCTGCTACCTGCCTGCGCCCTACTCGGGGCATGTTTGTTACTCCTGGCCGATGTGGCCTCACGATTTTTAATGGCCCCTCAAGAAATTCCCGTGGGCGTGATGACCGCTCTGATTGGTACACCGTTCTTTATTTACCTAGCGCGACGCAAGATGGCAGGCAAATGAGACAGTCAATAACCTTACCTCTCAACAGCACAGCAAAGCACGAAAGCTCCCAACTGCTGACTCGCCTATTGCTATTAAGTCTATTACTTATTGCAAGTGCCGGGCTCTCGCTCAGTTTAGGCAGCTTTCCAACGTCTTTCATGCAGGTGCTGCATGCACTGGTCTCCCCACAGAGTAGCGATATCGCCTTTATTATTTGGCAATTAAGACTGCCCCGAATAGTGCTAGCAATACTGGTCGGTGCAGCACTGGCGATAGCAGGGGCTATTCTGCAAAGTATTGTGAGAAACCCCCTCGCTTCACCGGATGTTATCGGCATTACCAGCGGTGCAGCATTAGCGGCAGTACTTTTTTTAGTGCTGCTAAGCACCACCTTGAGCATTCACTGGTTACCCTTTGCTGCCATGCTCGGTGCACTGGTTTCGGCGTTAGCGGTTGTCAGTTTGACCTGGAAAAACGGCATTAGCCCATCCCGCATGGTGTTAGTCGGCATTGGTTTGGCGGCGACGATGGGCGCTGGCACCACCCTGTTAATCGTTATCAGCGATGATTCTGCCGCTATGACCGCTTATGTGTGGCTAACCGGCAGCCTTTACGCGGCACAATGGCAGGATGTGCAGGGCCTGTTGCCATGGCTATTGGTAACAATACCTATCAGCCTATGCTTCGCCCGCCACGCAGACGCCATGGCACTGGGCGATAGTGTTGCCGAAGGAATAGGGGTGCCTATTCTGCGCAGCAGACTAATGCTGCTTACCTGTAGCGTGGCGTTAGCGGGAGCCGCCGTGGCGTTTGCAGGTGGTTTAAGCTTTGTGGGTTTAATCGCCCCCCACCTAGCGGCTAAATTGGTGGGGCGCAATCTGGCAAGGTTGGTGCCCGCTTCAGCACTAGTCGGCGCGTTGATTGTGCTGTACGCCGACCTATTTGGCCGAGTGGCATTTTTACCCAAAGATCTGCCAGCAGGCATCTTTGTGGCGGGGATAGGCGCGCCCTTCTTTGTGTACTTGCTGCACAGGACGCGCTATCGCTCTCACTGAGAAACTGACTGAGCAGGGATGACTGAGTGGGATTAGAAATCGACGCGATAACCAAACGTTACGGTTCTACCACGCCCGGCAAAATAGCGCTCATCATTCACCAGAGCACTCTGCGAGTAGTAGGTGACATACTGCTCATCAAGCAGGTTAGATATGCCCACATTGACCTGCCCAACAGGTAGTTGGTAGCCCACAGCGGCATCCATTAACAGATAGCCATCAAACTCACGGTTGGCTTCATCGAAGGTTTTATCAAAGGCATAGTTGGCCTGCACAAAGGTAGAAAGGTTATCTGTCCAATTAGCAGACCAGCTGGCTGTTAGACGATCTGGCGAGACGTCCAACCCAGACAATTTGGAGTCCAGGTTACCATCGTCGTTACTGTCATAGCGCCCCTCCATGCGAGAGTATGCCAAGCGGCCAGCATGCTGGTCGTTAAATTGGTAATCTACCGAGGCCTCGAAGCCTTTAATCTCGGTCTCCTGACGCTGCATATAAAAGACATCGTCCACTTCCGTGAGACGGCTGCCGAAATCTGAAGATGACTCGTAATAGCTCAACTCAGCCGCCAAACGACCATTCTCAAAGCGCACGCCCGTCTCGATATTATCGGTGACGATTGGACTCAGGTTATCGATATTGTTGACCGACTGCCCTGGCGTACTGATCCCTCTTAACGCACGCCCTACATCAGGAATCGAGAACCCTTCAGAGTAATTGGCGAACAAACTCCAATGTTCCGCAGGCTTCCATACGGCGCCGACGTTATAGAGTGTCTCATTGAAACTAGGAGCGCCACCCTCAACAGAAACCCCATTATTAGCCGCTACGGTTTGATAATCATCAATCTTCAGCTTAGCGTACTCATAGCGAGCGCCAGCTGATAACAGCAATGAATCAACGGGCCTAAATTCAGCCTGAAAGAAAGGCGAAAGGTCGGTGTACTCTGTTGACGGCACATAGGTACGGTCGGACTGATATAGGTACTGCTCGGTTTCATCAAACAGCGTATCGAAGCCGCCAGTTAGGGAGAGCCGATCGTCCAGCAGGTCATCTTTAGTCAGCGAGACCTTAGTGCCAAACTTGCTCGTCGCTGCCATGGTTTGGTCATAGAAGGAGCCCACAGGGGCAATCGCGGGATCCTGGAAAGTCGCTGAATTGGTTGCCCCAAACAACGCTTCATAGTCCTGATAGAACGCCTGAGCACTAAGGCGCATCCCTGCCAGATCATAGTGATCGTAACTTAACCCGGTCGTCCACACGCGGTTATAGGGCGCATCACCCTCTGGGGTGCCTCGCTCTGAGGTAGTCACCACGCCATTGGCCCGATCACCCGTTACGCTCACATAATTGTTATGCCCCTCAATATTGTAGTGATTGAGGGTGAACTGCAGACGTTGATCATCGTCAATCCAGTAAGCCAGCTTGCCTAAAATATTGTAACTGCGAGAATCCATCAGGTCGCCCTGAGTGTTGTCTACACCGACAGGGTTGCTATTACCATCCAGAAACAACCCCTGATCCTCAAGGCTAGCCGAAAACAGATAATCGACATCGCCACTATTACCGCTGACGCCATAGCTGGTTTTATAGCTCAGCGTATCGCTATTCAGTTCGCTAGTGGGCGTCGTTACCTGAATTTCAGCATGCTGATTGAGTGACCCCGGCTCTGGGCGTTTAGTAATCAGGTTGATCACGCCCCCCGCCGCCCCTACTCCATTGGTAGCGTTAGCCCCTTGAATGACTTCAATCTGCTCAACCATGGAAAAGTCAATTGTATGGGCTTCACGGCCAGTTGGGCGCAGAGGGTTCGATTGGGGAATCCCATCGATCAGAATCAGCGGCGTTCGCCCACGCAAGGTTTCCCCACTACCACTCATTTTCTGTCGACTAGGAGAGTAGGAAGGCAGCAGGTTACTTAATATTTGCGATGAATCGCTGGTAATTTGCAACTGCTGAGTAATCTCTTCCTCGCTGATAATACGCACCGTCTGAGGAGAGTCTTCTTTTGTCGAGTTCGTGCGCGAGGCCGTCACAACCACCGTTTGGTTTGCATCACCTCTCTCGCCTTGTGCTTCAACAGTTTCTGATTGCTGTGCATGAACTTGGCTAACGGCGACCAGACCAGCAAGCGTTACTGTCGGCCAAAACACTAGGCGTTGTTTAGCGCGCATCTTCTTTTGATCCCCCAATGAGTGAACTAAACCTGAAAAACGTAATACATATACAAATGATAACGATTGTATTATGCATATAAGTTACCTATGGTCTACCCAAGTGGAACGCACCGTTCGAGATAACCCCCTAGCTTTTGCTAACTCACACGCATTTTCTTTTGGGCATATCTAGCCAGTGGGCTATTGCTCGTCGACAAAGATCAAATATTGAAAATGAGAATATTTTGTCTTACGGTGCAGCCTGTTTCGACAACCTGAATGAGCCAACTCATGCCGCTCCCTTCCGACCAGTCACCTCGTCTTACGGGTGAAAATTTACACGTAGGTTATGATTCTCGACGGGTGCTAGATGGCGTGGATATCGCCATTGCGGAAGGAAAGCTAACAGTGCTACTCGGGCCAAACGGCAGCGGCAAGTCAACGCTACTTAAAACCCTAGCGCGTACGCTCGCGCCAAGCGCTGGGCATGTCTATTTGGATGGCAAAGATATTCACCGTAGCAATACGCGAGAAGTGGCAAAGCGGTTGGGCATTCTTCCCCAAGGGCCAGTAGCTCCTGAGGGGCTGAGCGTAAAACAGCTGGTGGGGATGGGACGTTTTCCACATCAAGGCTTATGGCAGAAAAATGCTCAACAGGACACCGATGCCGTTCAAGAAGCAATGGCTTATACCAACGTCACTGAGTTTGCCGAGCGTCATGTTGATGCACTTTCTGGTGGGCAGCGCCAGCGCTGCTGGATTGCCATGGTACTGGCCCAACAAACCGAACTGATCCTGTTAGATGAACCCACTACTTTTCTAGACTTGAAGGTACAGGTAGATCTTCTGGAGTTGCTTTCACGTCTTGCCCATGAGAAAGGCCGTACCCTACTGCTGGTGCTCCATGATCTGAACCTGGCCGCTGCCTACGCCGACCACTTAGTGATGATGCGCGATGGATGCATTGTCACTAGCGGTACTCCTAGCAACGTATTTACCGCCGCCAACCTCAAGCGTGTATTCGACCTGGACGCCCATGTTCTCCAAGACCCTGTTAGTGGCTGCCCAGTGTGCGTACCCCATAAATTCACGGTTAACACCAAACAACAGCACGTCGCTGCCGAAGAACATATCGCCCTATGAAGCATACTTTCTGCGCCGACCTTAGCCGTGAACAGAATGACCCTCTAGCCGGGAGTGCTGCCCATGCCGAACGCAATCTATTAATCAGTTGGCCGCGCGCAAAGTGGCTGCGCAAGTTGCGCCATGCCAGCAACATGAACGACACGCTGAAACAGACACTAGACGACATTGCCGATAGCGGCCTACGTATTAACCTGATTCAGCAACCGGGAATGGATAAACATCAGCACCAAGTATTTCTAATGCCAGAACGGCGGCGTTTTCTGATCGCCCGCCATCACTTAGAAGACTTTTTAAGCGCTCTGCAAACAGGCAACAGCTTGGCAGAGTGGGAACAGCCCCCGCTAGAAACCGACCTGCTGCTCTGCTGCACCCACGGCACAAAAGATAAATGCTGCGCCAAGTACGGCTACCAAACCTATAAGGCGCTGGCTCAAACGATTACTGACCACCAGCTACCGTTTGAGGCTTGGGAAAGTAGCCACCTGGGTGGCTGCCGCCTAGCAGCCAGTTTGATTTTACTGCCCAAGGTGCGCAAATACGGACGCATTACCCCGGCGCAAGCACTGCCCTTCCTACAAGCAGAAGCGAACGGCCAACGCTACTTGCCTGGCTACCGGGGCAGCTCACAACTCACCCCCGCCCAACAGTGTGCAGAACTAGCCGCCCTGACTCACCTAAGTACACACCTAAGCACGGATCAACACCAACCTCAGCTAACGCTGTTGGATGATAGCGGCAGTGAGCAAGAACGCCTGATACGCTGGCAGTGGCAACGTGGAAACGCTCAAGGCCAACTCAGCGTGCGCTGCCAAGCCACCACCATCATGCGGGTAGATACCTGCGCCGACCTTGAACAAGGCCCCACTGAAAGTGTGGTGTGGCGGTCAGTTAAGGTACTGTAGATTCCTCGATGACTCCTTGCTTAACCACGACTACCATCAGGTAACTCACCCTGGCCTGCGTTCTCATCGGTTGCCAAAGTAGCGCTGTGATGACTGACCAGGGGGCCAGCCAGTTTACGCAGCGCCACATAGAATACCGGCGTAAGGAACAGCCCAAACAGGGTGACCCCGATCATGCCCGCAAACACTGCCGTGCCAAGCGCGGCCCTCACCTCAGCACCCGCCCCGGTAGCAATGACCAGCGGTAGCACGGCGGCGGTGAAGGTAATGGAGGTCATGATAATGGGGCGCAGCCGCAACCGGCAGGCTTCCAGGGCGGCGTCTACGATACTTTTTCCCTGCAGCTCCAGCTCACGGGCAAACTCCACGATCAAGATCGCGTTCTTACACGCCAAGCCAATTAGCACCACCAGCCCCACCTGCACGAAGATATTGTTATCACCTCCGCCAAACCAGACGCCGATCAGCGCCGAGAGCATACACATAGGCACGATAAGGATCACCGCCAAGGGCAGCGTCCAGCTTTCGTAGAGGGCCGCCAGCACCAGGAATACCAGCAGGATCGAGAGCGGGAAAACCACCAGCGCAGCGTTACCCTGGGTGGACTGTTGGTAGCTCAAGTCAGTCCACTCAAACGCCATACCCGGCGGTAACACCTCTAGCGCCAGCGCGTTGATGGCATCCATGGCCTGAGCAGAGGAAATCACCCTAGGGTCGGCCTCCCCGGCCAAGTCCGCCGCCGGATAGCCGTTATAGCGCAGCACCGGGTCTGGGCCAAAGGTTTGCGTAATGTTGACCAACGTGCCGATCGGTACCATTTCCCCCTGGTCATTGCGGGTGCGCAGGCGAGCGATATCTTCCACGCTGGCCCGGTAAGGGGCATCCGCTTGGGCAATCACCTGCCAGGTGCGGCCAAAGCGGTTGAAATCATTTACATAGGTCGAGCCAAGATAGATCTGCAGGGTATCGAACAGTTCGGTTAGCGGCACGCCCTGAGCTTTGGCCCGGAGTCGATCCACCTCCGCATCCAACTGCGGCACATTGGACTGATAGCTGCTGATTGGGAACCCCATTCCTGGTATTTGAGCAATGGCGCCCTGGAACTGATTTACCGCCCCCTGTAACGCCCCGTAGCCTAGATTACCGCGATCCTCAATAAACAGTTGGTAGCCCGAGCCATTGCCAAGCCCCAGAATGGGAGGTGGCATAAAGGCAAACGCAAACCCCTCCTTCAGCCCTCCTATCCCCTGGTTAATCTGGGCGTTTATCTCCGCGGCGGTGAGGCTACGCTCGCCAAAGGGGCTAAGGGTGAGAAATACAACGCCAGTGTTGGAGGTGTTAGTAAACTGCAGCGCGTTGAGGCCTGGAAAGGCGATGGCGTGCTCGACGCCTTCGATATCCATGGCAATATCCACCACCTCCTGGAGCATCTGATCGGTTCTCTCCAGGGAAGCTCCTTCCGGCAGGATAACGCCAGCAATCAGGTACAGCTTGTCCTGCACCGGAATAAACCCAGGCGGTACCACCTTGAACATCGTCCCAGTACCCGCTAGCAGCAGGGCATAGACCACAAACACCGCGCCCCGGCGCTTTAGGGAGCGCGCCACACCACCCTGATACTTGGTAGAGCTGGCGTTAAAAAAGCGGTTGAAGGGGCGGAAAACCCAGCCGAACAGCCAGTCAATCAGCCGAGTAAGGCGATCTTTAGGCGCGTCATGGGGCTTGAGCAGCATCGCTGCCAGGGCAGGCGACAGGGTCAGTGAGTTAATCGTAGAGATCACCGTGGAGATAGCAATGGTGACCGCAAACTGGCGATAGAACTGACCGGTCACCCCGGACAGAAAGGCCATGGGGATAAACACTGCACACAACACCAAGCCGATGGCAATGATCGGGCCGGAGACCTCCTTCATGGCCTGGTGGGCCGCGGCCTGGGGATTCAGTCCCTCACTGATATTACGCTCGACGTTCTCCACCACCACGATGGCGTCATCCACCACAATGCCAATGGCCAGCACCAGGCCAAACAGGGTCAGCGTGTTAATGGAGTACCCCAGTAAATAGAGCGCCCCAAAGGTGCCGATCACCGAGACTGGCACCGCCAGCAGCGGAATAATCGAGGCGCGCCAGGTTTGCAGGAACAGAGTCACCACCAGCACCACCAGCAGCACCGCTTCTAGCAGGGTTTTTACCACCGCCTTGATGGAGTCGCTGACGAAGATAGTGGTGTCGTACACCGCCTCATACTCAACCCCTGCTGGAAACTGCGCGGCCAACTCATCCATGGTGGCCACCACCTGCTCGCGGATAGCCAGCGCATTGGCGCCCGGCGCCTGGAAAATACCGATGGCGACCGCATCATTGCCATCCAACTGAGACCGCAGGGTGTAGTCCCCTGCGCCCATCTCCAGCCGGGCCACATCCGAGAGCCGCAATATCTCTCCACTGTCACCGCGCTTCAGCACGATGTCGCCAAACTCCTCTACCGTTTCCAGCCGCCCTCGAGCGTTGATCAGCGTCAAAAAATCACTGTTCGGAATAGGTTCAGCCCCTAGTTGCCCGGCTGAAACCTGGACGTTCTGTTCCCGCATGGCAGCGACTACGTCACTGGCCGTTAAATCACGGGCGGCTACTCGACCTGGATCAAGCCAGGCACGCATGGCGTAGTCGCCGCCGCCAAATATCTGGGCATCACCTACCCCTTCGAGTCGGGCCAAGCGGTCTCTGACATGCAGCCGCACATAGTTGCGCAGGTAGAGGGTGTCGTATTCGCCTCCAGGCGAGGTCAGGTGAACGACCATCAGGAAAGTGGGCGACTGCTTCTGGGTGGTCACGCCCTGGCGGCGCACGGCCTCCGGCAACCGCGCCTCGGCCTGGCTGACGCGATTCTGCACCCGTACGGCGGCCTCCTCAGCATCGGTACCGGGGCGGAAGGTGACGGTCATCTGCAGTACACCATCAGAGCCCGCGACGGACTTAAAGTACATCAAGTCCTCGACGCCATTGATGGCTTCCTCCAGCGGCGTCGCCACGGTCTCGGCGATCTCCTTCGGGTTAGCCCCAGGATAGACCGTGCGCACCACCACCGAAGGCGGCACGACATCCGGGTACTCGCTGATTGGCAGGTTGGGAATGGAGATCAGTCCAATCGCCAGAATAATAATCGACAGCACCGCCGCGAAGATCGGGCGGTCGACGAAGAAGCGGGAGAAATTCATGGCGGTCTACTCCTCCCTAGCAGCAAGAGCCGCCTGGGCAACGGCAGTTGGGCCACTAGCCACGACGCCTTGCGGACTAACTTGCATACCGGGGAAGAACACTTTTTGCACCCCGTTGACGATGATTCGGTCACCAGGGCTGAGCCCCTCGGTGATCACCATCTGCTCTCCCATCTGACGACCGGTAGCTACCTGACGACGGTCTGCTCGGTTGTCACCATCAATGACATAGACGTAGCGGCGATCCTGATCGGTCAGGATCGCCTTGCGATCCACCAGCAACGCCTGCTCCAAACGGGCTACCGGCATCTCTACCCGGGCAAACTCTCCCGGCCGGATAGTGCCATCGGTATTGTTCAGCACCGCCCGAAACTGCAGGGTGCCGGTATTGGGGTTCAAACGGTTATCGATAAAATCCAGGGTGCCTGTGAACTGCCGTGCGGCGTCGCCGCCCAGTTCGATCTTCAGGCTGTTCTCACCACCAGCCAGCAGTGCGTAGCTGGCAAAGGCGGCCTGTTCGTCCGCTTCGAAGTAGACGTGGATCGGATCAATGGTGACAAGGGTGGTCAGCAGGCTTTGGTCAGCGTTAGCCAGATTGCCTCGGGTCACCATGGCCCGACCAGCGCGGCCACTCACCGGTGCAGTGATGCGAGTATAGGCAAGGTCAAGCTCTGCAGTCACTAACGCTGCTTCGGCGGCGTTAACCATGGCGCGGGCATTGTTTAGAGCCGCCAGACGCTGGTCATGCATCTCCTGAGAAATGGCCTGACGTCCCAGCAGCACCCGGGCACGCTCGGCTTCACTAGCGGCCTGGGCACTCTGGCTCCTGGCTTGGGCAAGCTCAGCCTGGGCCGCGCTGACCCGCGCCTGATAGGGCCGGGGGTCGATCTGGAACAGCAGATCGCCCTCCTCCACCAGTTCGCCCTCCTTGAACGCCACTTCCTGGATATAGCCGCTAACCCTAGGCCTTAGCTCAACTGTTTCTGCAGCTTCCACCCGCCCGGTGAAAGATTCACTCAACACTACTGGCTGAGCAGTGATATCTACCACCTCTACTTCTGGCGGCGGTGGCGCATCCGCTGCCTCCTCGCTCTTGGCTTCACACCCCGACAGCAAGGCCATTAACAACAGAAACGGGAGGATCCCCCGACCGCTTGTTGAGCGAGCTCTTTGATTCAAACTTCCCATGATCACTTGCTCCAATGGCTATCGGGAGCCGATAGCAGCGTTGGTTATATAAGTTGGTTATATAATTGCGTACCGCATCCACGGTTAGCTTTTAACTAGTCGGTTGGGTAGCGCCAGATTCGACGCCCACTCTGCAACCTCAAGTTAAGTTGAGGTCAATAGGTAGACACCAGATTTTTTATCAAGGAGGCTAACAAGGGGGCTGTTGCCTCTTATCAGACGATTTTTACAATAGGCGCTTCAAGGGCAATGGAGGTATCGGGTTCCTGCGGGAAGATTGCCTATTTCTGTCGCGGTATCAGAAGACTTTCTGAAGCAAGCTGACCAGTGATATTAATCTGTTTAAGAAATTGCGCGTGATGACACTCTAGTGACTCCCGGCTCGGGTTGCCGGTTTCTACGCAGTGCTTGCCTGATCCTGCAAAATCAACTGAAAAACCCTCCGAGGATCACAGCGAAGGCCTATACTGCGAACTTGTTAGGGAGGAGAGCCATTGACCGATATCTTGCCCATGCAAGCTACCCATTCTCAAGATACTCTGCAGCAGCTGAGCTGTATCGTACGGCGCTGGGCACCCCTGGAGGAGCTTCAGGATACGGCGATTGCTGAGGTTCAACTGATACACGTTGATTCCGCCACCAACTACTGTTCAGCGGTATATGAACCGTGCCTCTGCTTTGTCATTCAAGGCAGCAAGACCGTGCAACTGGGTGACAAAGAGATCGTCTACAGTGGGCCAAGTTACATGGCAAGCGCCATTCACCTGCCGGTACTAGGCAGAATTAACCATGCAACCCCTGAGCAACCCTACCTGGCGGTAAAGGTCTCGGTGGACCCTCAAGAGGTGGCCGGGCTGATACTGGAGTTGGGAGATAAGGCACCGCCTGCAGGCCATGACGCTATCTGTTCCGAGATGGACTGTGGTCTTAGCTCAGCGCCCATGGATGCACGTATGCAGGAAGCGCTTTACCGGCTGCTAAGACTGCTCGACTCGCCAGAGGACATTCAGGTGCTTTCACCGCTAGCCCGGCGAGAACTGATCTATCGGGCGTTGATGGGAGGGTTGGGGTCCCAGATGCGCAGATTTGCCACCACAGACTCCCAAGCTAACCGGATTGCCCGGGTCATCTATACCCTCAAAGAGAACTTTACTCAGCCTCTGCGTATCCGCGAGCTGGCGGCCGCTGCCAATATGAGCGAGTCAACGCTGTACCACAGCTTCCGCGAGGTTACTCGCATGTCGCCACTTCAGTTTCAGAAAAAACTGCGCCTGCACGAGGCCCGGCGGCTAATGCTGGCAGAAGGGCTAGAAGCAGCCACCGCCAGCTACCGAGTGGGTTACGAAAGCCCCTCCCACTTCAGCCGCGAATATAGCCGCATGTTTGGAGCCTCACCTCGCGCTGACGTTAGCCAGCTGCGTGGAGCGCAGGCTACGCCGCTACCCGCCTAAAGAAGTTATTTACTCTCAAGTACATTTACTCTCAAGTACATTTACTCTCAAATACATTTACTCGCTAATACAGCGATAGTTGGCCAGCTAGACTTAATATCCAGGAGAGCGGTTTAACAAATACTCAGCCACTGCTTGATAGGCTGGAAGTGACGTTGGGTCGTTAGCCGCATTGCCAGCCACCGGATGCGATGCAAAGCGCACAATCACCATCTCGGCAGTGGGGTCGATATAAATGGTTTGGCCGTGCACACCGCGGGCAGCAAAAGCACCGTGTTCATTATGCAACGACCACCACATACCGCGATAACTGCCGCCCGGCAAATAGCGGTATCCCGCTGCTGCAAACGCTTGCTTGTCACCACCTTGGCGAATACGCTCTACCGCAGCAGCGGGGAACAGCCGCTCACCGTTAATCACCCCCTCATTGAGCACCAACTGCCCTACCCTAGCCATATCGCGCAGACCTGCGCTTAACCCCCCGCCAGCAAACGGTGTGCCGATAGAGTCCACCGTGAAGTAGGCATCTTGCTCCGCCCCCATGTGCCGCCAAAGTCGTGAAGAGAGCAGAGATGCCACCGACTCTCCAGTAGTACGCGCAATCACCCACCCTAGCGCATCCGTGTTGATGGTTTTATAGCCAAACATCTGCCCATGCTCGCCTTGCGGCTGTACGGTGGCCAAATACTCATAGTAAGTGCGCGGCCCCGTGTAATCTTCTGGCTTGGGTAGTGGGCTTGCTGCTGCGTTATACGCCCAGATTTCAGCATTGGGATCACTATAATCTTCGCTGTAGGCAAGGCCCGTGGTCATCTCAAGCAACTGCTTTACCGTGGCATTGCCAAAGGCACTATCAGCCAGTTCCGGTAGTATATCGCCCACCAACGCCTGCTCATCAAGCACACCTTCCGCTACCAGAACTTCACCTAGTAAGCCAGTCATCGACTTGGTAACTGACATGGCACCATGCTGCCCTGCTTCATCCAAACAGCCAGAGTAAACCTCATACACCACTTGGCCCTGATGCAGAATCAGTAGGCCATCGGTGTAGTTTTCATTGAGCGACGCCTGCCACGACATAGGCTCGTCACCGTCAATCGGGGTGAAGGCAATATCGTTAATCGCATCATCTAACGCATAAGCTAACGGCATGGGTTCTCCCAATCCACGACTGACCTGCTTAGTGGGCAGTAATTCGCGGAAATGGCACACCGTCCAGCGCATTTTGGGAAAGCTAAAGTAGTTGGAGTCTGGCTGACCGATCACCTGCTCTGGAGCAGGTGGAAAGCCCTGCATCCACCCCAAACGGTTTGGATCTGACTCCTCAGCACTTAACACGCCAGTACCCGGCTCGGCGGCGACAACAGGAACCGTCCAGCCAAGTAATAAAGAGCCAAGCAGTAAAGCGGGTAACGCAAGCGTTAATGTTTGAGCGAAACGGCAGCATAGTCGAGACACACCCTACTCCTTGGTTAGCTGTTCAAGTTCAAGATGAGCAGGCAGCTTTTTCAGTATAGATAGAAATAGGTGGCGGTAGTACTCAACTCATAGTTTTGCCCATGTCGGGAGAATGAAAACTTTCTCGATAACTCTGACTCAAGGCTTTCACTGATAATAGGCGCTCTGCAACGTCGCAAGATCAAACTTCTTCATTTTGAGGAATGCCTGCGTCACTCTATTCACCCGTTCGCCATCCGGGTCCAGTAGCATCTGATGTAACACTTCAGGGCAAACCTGCCAGGACAGGCCGTATTTATCCTTCAGCCAGCCACACTGCTCAGCCTCTGGAACCGCGGAGAGTTTCTGCCAATAGCTGTCAATCTCACTTTGAGTCGTGCAGTTCACCAAAAAAGAAATAGCTTCGTTAAAGCCAAAATCATGCGTATGGGCGCTGTCCATCGCCGCAAACCACTGACCTTCAAGCGTAAAATCGGTGTACATCAGCGCTCCTTCCTGATCCGGCTCCATACCTTCAGGGTAGCGTGCCACCTCCCCCCGCTTTGTATCTCCAAAAGCAGATAGATAGAAACTGGAAGCCTCTTCCGCTTTGCCGTACACATCACCCACAAAGAGCAGTGCAGGGACAATAAAGGGACGTGCTTCAGCTTCTGGATTGGCCAGGCTAAGCTGCCACGACAACCCGAACCGGTCCTGAATCCAGCCATAGCGCTTACTAAAAGGATAAGCATCCAGCGGCATCAATACCTTACCGCCCTCAGCAAGCTTTGCCCAAGCTGCATCAAGTTTAGCCCGCGCGTATTGATCCCGTGCCGGATCAAAATTCACGATGAAGGACACAGAGGGATTAAACTTAAAAAGCGGGCCTGCATTAATCGCCATAAACGAATACCCCGACAGTACGAAGGAGACCAGATCGCAGTCACCGCCGGGCGTGTTATGCAGCGTTGTGGTACTCGTAATGACAGAGTCAGGGAAAACCATACAATAGAAATTCGCCGCCTCCACTGCCTCTTTGTTGAACCAGAGATGAGGGACAATTTTTTGTTGGGCGGTAGCCATCAAATATCTCCTGTAGGGCTAGTAAGAAAACAGAGAAGTGCTGCTCACCTTATTTAAGCAGTAACGAGCGCTTCTAGCACAAAACCGGAGACCTTAAATGACATTAAAACAAGCGACGAAAACCCTATCATACTGTTGAGAATACCAAAGTTGCATCGGCCAAGATTAAGGTAGTAGCCTCAATGGTACAGGCTAAAGTGCACATTAATCGCTACTGACCTCCCCGTCTCCCGCTCCATTAAGAACTGATGCTTCACTCCCAAGGTTCGCAGAGAGCGCCACTATACTAATAAAGTTTAATTCAGCACGTCCTTCAAAGAAGGTGTTACCAATTTCAGCGCGCAGCCCCTCGTAGCTGTTATTTTCACCAATTGCACGCTGATAAGTTTCAAACTCTGGCCTCCTTGTATACATAGCCAATGCATAGCAAACGTACTGGCTATGAAGGCCTGAGCGCTCAACGCTACACCTGATTTGCTGAGGTGTGTAATGCTCGAACCTACCGTAATCTTTAACCAGCACTTGAGGCAGTACCTTTATGTAGGACTTTACCGCCTTTTTCCTTTTGAAATTATCTAGTAGCGCCATACTTACCCCTCTGATATCTAAAAGATTAAACCACGAATAACAACCTATCGATTGAATTCAAATCAATCTGCCACCCATCACAACAAATTTCTATTAACATCTGATCTCCCTACCATCTATCTTACCAATGTTGAACGCCGATAGGGTGTACTTAATTAACCATACTTATGTCGAATGATTTATAGTTGCAATCTTTGCAAGCTAATATAACTGCCGTGGGCCAATTAGTTACGGCCTTATACTGCCTCTCAACCGTAGAAGAGCTGTCATGGATGATAACCGACTAAACACTCTGGACCGGACCACCAGCCTTGGCCTGATCATCCTCGCGGTCATACAAGGCTATGCTCTTTATGCGCTTCATCTAGCCATCGACCATGAGCTTTGGTTGGCTGCCGATCAGCGCTGGCTGAAGGCTCTCTACACAATTACAGTCGTCTTGCCAGCCTTTTATCTGATCAGCATCGTCAGGCTAGGTGAACGGATTAACTTTCTGCCGCTGCTACTGATCCCCTTACTATTTTGGTTGGGCTGGCATCTTGGCTGGGTCGAACAGCAGCCCGAGCCGCAACAGTCAGGACGACATCAATTTACCTTTGTCTTTTGCGTGGCCCTAGGGGCCGCCCTGTTCATTCTTGCGCTGTTCTTTCGTAGCAGGGCCGCCAACGGGAAATGGTCAATAACCTATCAACCCCTATTGGTTTATTCATGGGAATACGCCCTAACTCTTGCACAGCTGGGCCTATTTATTGGCGCTTTTTGGAGCTTGCTATCACTATGGGCAGCACTCTTTGCTGCCATTGGCCTGGGCTTTTTCAAAACGCTATTTCAGGAGCCAGCCTTTGTCTACCCGGTCACCTGGCTAGTGATCGGCATGGGACTGGTGATGATCCGCAATCGTTTCCGATTTATCGCTAACGTACGGCTAATGTGCGAAGCACTTATCAAAGCACTACTGCCGCTGGTTGCCCTGATCATACTGCTTTTCTTTGCAGCGCTGCCCTGGACCGGCCTGCAACCTATATGGGATACAGGCAAGGCCGCGCAAATGCTTATGGCGCTGATGTTGACCCTGTTACTGTTCTTCAATGCCGTTTTCCATCAACCCCATGACCAGCTGCCCTACCCAACCTGGCTACGCAGTACCATTATGCTGGCCATAGTACTGTTGCCGGTGGGTAGCCTTCTGGCCGCCTGGGCGCTCTGGCTGCGAATCGACCAATATGGGCTTAGTCTGGATAGGCTCTGGGCTGCCGTACTGCAAGCGCTAACCGCTGCCTTTACCTTCAGCTATAGTCTGATTTTGCTCTGGCGACGGCAAACCGCACTACCCAGCATACAGCGCGCCAATATAGGGCTGGCCCTGCTGGTAGCCGCTACCCTGATCCTGATCAATACACCGCTGGCTGACATGCGTAACTGGGCCGCTCAGCACCAAATTAAGCGGTTGATGGACGGACGCACCACGGTGGATACTTTCGACTACAGCTACCTACGTTTTCAACTTGGCCAGCCCGGCAGCTTGGCGTTGCAAGCACTGGCTGACAGCGAGTTTGCCCAATCACAGCCAGAGCTGATACGGCGTATTGAACTTTCGCTAAAGCAAACCCAGCGTTGGAGCCAGGACCCGCTGGTGGATACCCACAACCTGAATGATGTCGCCCAGCAATTTAACGTAAGCCCAGAAGGCGCAACACTCCCCGAGCCACTACTCAAGCTGCTGGTTGAACAGGGCTCAGTCTGCCTCAGCCAGGTTGAGCCCTGCCGAGCTCTGCAGGTAAGCAATGAACCAGGGTTTCAATGGCTTATCTATGCGCCCTACAGCACGCACGGGCAGGCTTATACCATGCCTAATGAGCAAAATGCCGACTGGCTGCAGACCGGCACGCTGAAGAGGCTGGGTGCCATGCAGACCCAATATGATGAGGAGTGCCAAGCGACTCGCCCCACCATAGACCTACAACGTATGCAGGGGCTTGAGAATACTTACCAGAGTGGCAACTGCCTATACAACCTGCTGCCCACGCTTGAAAGCGTCAGACAGCACCTTCGCAGCCTAAGTCACTAATCGGTTCGTACTAATCGCACATGGTAACCGCCATTCTCATGGCCATGATTCACATGGCCACTCAGGAAAGAGGCGTACCATATATCATGACTAAATTGAGCGTGGGGCGAAGACGATAAAAAGTACATCGGGGGAGTTTCAGGGAAAGCTTGTATATTCACAGTGGGTTGCTGGTAACTATCTACATCTCCACACATGATAAAATTTTGCGATATTCCATATTGGCCGGTATTAGAGCAGTACACCAGGGTACGTAACTCTTCGATGGTCGGTAAACGCCAGCCATCGTCGCCAAGCTCAGTCGTCTCACTCAATTTAAATAGAGGTGGCTCCCCATCGCAAGTAGTACCTGTCCAAGCCTGCCCTACGCTGCAGTTAACCTATTTTTGCTGATCACCCTACAACTCCCTTGCAATAGGTTTAAGCCAATGGCGCATAAAGTTTGGCTAAAATTAACATCCCCATAGTCCCGATGACTAACACGTTATGCACTTTACCAACCCGCTAGGTATGCTTTACGTTAACCAAGACAGTTATCTATCTCAACGATTTTATTTGCTACTAATAACGCACCCAAGACGCTAACACTTAGTAGGAAGCCCAGGTTCTTATTGGTAACTGTTGGAAGGAGTCATCTGCCACTAATTTGACGCAAAATCGGTTCTAATGGACCTCGCCCGAAAAGTTTGGCCCAGACACCCACAAAAACCATAGCAGTAAAGGCGATTATCAAAGAAACCGGAAGTAAAGCTGCATGGCCAAGAGAGTGAAACAACCCCAAACCATATGCACCGAACACAAATCCAGCCAGCACGCCTTGAGCCACATAGGAAGACAGAGAGTTTTGCCCAGCTAACACCAGTAAAAGCGGCATTTTAATCATTCTTGAAAGACGAATAAAAATGTACAAATAGATCAATGAAAGCGCGGGCGCACCTATAGCGATTAACACAACCCCCACCAAAGACAGTATTTCGTAAGTTTCCGGCACAATACCGCCGACCACCGCAGCATAAAGGATATTTAAGGGCAGTGCGATGATGATGAGAAGCGGCAAACGCTGCTGAAGCAGATTAAATCCGGCGCTATTTTCAGAGAAAAAGTCTGTTTTGGCAGCGGCTAAGCCCACAGCAAAAGCACCCAAAGCTAATGGGCCTTGCAGGAGAACTAAAAATCCAAAAGTGATAGGCCAATCAGTAAATCTTGCCTGTGTTGCTTCGAGAAAAACACCTCCAAGCTGTGCGCCTCCGAGAGCGGCAAGTGAAATGGATTGATCAGCCATAATAGCGTCAATTAGCAACGCAAGTACCGTGAGGGAAATCATGCTCAATGGCAGCATCCAAGCCGCAAAGGTCATTAGTCGCCGAGGCGAAAAGTCTTTTATCAACCAAAGAAGAGTGCCCAGAAGCGCATACAATAATAGAATGTCGCCACTAAACACTAATATTGCATGGGCGACACCTAAAATGGCTAATCCAATCATTCTTCGAAAATAACGCCTTGCAAATAACTGCCCTTTCGACTCTGCTGACTTGTATTGAATGGCCATCCCCCACCCAAAGATAAATGAGAATAGGAGAAAAAACTTCAACTGGAGAAAACTCTCCACGAGAAATCCCGCAGATTTATCATAAAAACCGTCAGGAGGGATAAACACAGATTCTACTGGCAATGCCATAAACGGAACATTCACCACACATATACCAATAAGTGCAGCCATCCTAATGATGTCAACTTCATTACTTCGCCGCACAGTGCTCATGATGTGATTTCTTCTTACGCATAACGCTGGACATAACCGGTGCCCGCGAAGCGGGCGCCCGAGTTGATGGACTTGTTTGGCTCGCGTGCGCTCACAGCACACCCAGTGCCTTTAGGCTCGCCATACCCAATTCAATACGTTTCCCAGCGTCAGATGCTTGTTGAATATCCAAATTCATTGCAAAGGTGAACAATCCATCCTCTTTCTCGACCCAGCCAACCCACCAACCGACGCCAGGCTCGGGGGCATTCTCCCAGCCTGTCTTGCCGTAGAGCGTCCAGCCCTCCCCCTGCTCCAGCAACACGATTTCACGAACGGCGGATTGAACCTCGGTGGAGATGGGGAGCTGGCTCTGAGCCAAGCGCGACAGGAATCTGGCTTGCTCAATCGCGCTGATCTCAAGGGGTCCTTCGAGCCAGAACGTATCGACGCTCGTGCCAGTATCGTTGTTGCCGAAATCCAGACGGACAAGATTTTCGCGCATTGGCCCGAGGCCGATGCGTCTGGCTAGCTCTTGATAGACCGGGACATTAGATATGGTTATAGCCTCCCTCAGCCCCATGTCCTGTTCCCATGCCTTGATGATCTGTGGTTGGCCGCCGAATGGCAGCACTTCGTCCACACTTTCAACCGCTCCGACGGAAAGCCCGATGAGGCTGTTGGGAATCTTGAAGGTCGACGCAGGCACAAAGCGTGTTTCGGCTCTCGAGTGGTTATAACCCGAGAGCTTTCCAGTGCTTGCATCAAGCAGGACAAAAGTGCCCGTGGCTTCAGCGTCTCGAAACAAGACTTCAATTTCTGTGCTTTCCCGCCAGTTGGAAGAACAGGCAGAAAGTGCAATGAACAAGATTAGTCCGGAGAGTAGTAGCTTCATGGTTATTGTGCCTAACGCCAATATTAAGCGGCGCCCTTGGAGTGCAACTGAAAGGGCGTCCGGTGGACGGCCGCTAGGCCGGGAACGAACTTGAACGACTAGTTACAAAGCAAGTGCACCCTTTTACCCCCGTACCTCTGGCATGAACTGGTGTTCGATGACCTCATAGTGCTGTACTGACAGGTCTGGTTCTAGCTCGTATACCTCGTCCTCCGGGTACAAACGTGCCTGCGAAATATCGTGGCCGGCAAACGCATTGATCGAATCCAGCTTGTCCCAATAGGTGATGAGCGAGAGTTCAATTTTACCCGACAACGAACGACGGAAAATCTGAGCACCGAGAAACCCAGGTGTTGCGGACGAATCCTTGATGCCGGTTTCGTACAGATAGGCCGTGAATCCCTCACTGTGGACTTCAGGCACCCGGCACTTCCATTCCCTAGCGATCATGACTGCTTACTCCCCCTTGCTTTGTAACGCCCTCCATAAACGGCGTGAGGAACGAGCGTCCGGCGGCCGAAGGGAGCGAACTGATGTGACTTGTTAGGCTTCACGGTCCTTGACCATAATTTCTGTCTGAACCCCATTCCAATCCTCTAGTTCTAAACTACGCCACCCTAGTTTTCGATAGAGCCCTTGCTGATCAGGAGTGTGCAGATATAAGCTCTCAACTCCCCATTCCCACGCCTTCCTTTCTGCCACTTCGCAAAGTTTAGCTGCGATTCCACGACCTCTGTAATCTGGCATGACAAAGATACCTGCAAGCCAAGGGGTTAAATCTTCGCGCCCTTCCAGATCACAAACTCTCAAGGCACTCGTACCCAACAGAACGCCATTTTCATGCGCTACCCATGCGAGTGGTAGCTGATCACGATTCTGATGGGAAATTAGCTTCTCGCGTCGTCTCTCATAGTTTTCTCCAGGGATAATACTTCTCCAGTGCTCGGCCATTTTGCGTGCAAGCAATGAGATAAATTCTGGAGCATCTTCAAGATAATCAATTCTCATACTTGAGTCCTTACCTCACGCCTAACGCCGCCCACACGCGCCGCGTCTAGCGGTCGCAGTGCTGGGCCTTGTTAACCGTTGATATAGCCATAATTGACATTACTAGATGGGCCAATATCAACTCTTGAAAATCCTGACGCCTCCAGTGCTTTAAACATATGTGTAGACCTTGGCATACAGCGAGCTATGATATTCTGACCTTGCACTTCCTCGATTATTATTTTTAATGCTTCTTTGGCATAACCCTTACGACGCTGAGGCTTAGGTACTGAAAACATAAGAATTTCAGCAGTGTAATTTGCAAATTGCGAGCCGCACACGACTGAAAAACACACAGGTTGATTGTTCTCTTTAAATATAAAAATCAACCCTTTGGTCGGATAACCTGGAATATTTTGGTTTTTTTGAATACTTGAAAGGTATTCTTGGTTAAAGTCCGAACTTAGGTGTTCCTTTGCATAGTGACCATCTCTGGCGCCATCCGCCAACAATTGTGAGAAAACTTTTATCTCTTGATCTGTAGGAAAGTCAGTAATTTCCATGATTATTCCAAAGATGGTTAACAGTGATTATGCACCCCGCTACAAACCCCCAATAAACGCGACGGCACATTCATTGGGGTTTTGTAGCCGCTCAATTTGACTCTACCCCATTGATTCCCAAGAGAGCAAAGCCAATTTTGGCAGCATACCCAAAATTCGCGTGCTTGCGCGTGCCCCTTGCATCTCTTCTCTCCTCCTCCTAGACTGCTTGGCACTAACTGCTTGACGGGGTGCCGGTGAAATCCGGCTGAGATGGCGCAGGGCGTATCCTCTTGATACTGCCAAAGCGCTGGTCCCGCTGAACCTGATCCGGCTAATGCGCTGCTGCTCACATAACGAGCGGCGCGGGTACCGGCGTAGGGATCAAGCAATGGCCACGGCTAGCTCTCTCACGATCGCGCGCCCCCTTTAGTGCCATTTCCTCGATCTTCTTTACGCCTGCCCTCCGGATCGTTACCACCGGAGGCATCATGGGCTACCGCTTTACTGATCTCACTAACGCCTGCCATGACGATTGGCGAGCCTATATGGAGCACGGCTTTGTCCGCCAGTTGGGCAATGCCACGCTGCCTGAGGCGTCGTTTCGCCACTATTTAAAACAGGATTACCTGTTTCTCATCCACTTTGCCCGGGCCTACGCGCTAGCGGCCTATAAAAGCTCCACACTTGCCGATCTTCGCCAAGCCCATGAAGGCTTAAAGGCCATTGTGGATGTGGAGTTAGGACTGCACGTGGGCTTTTGCCAGGAGTGGGGCATCTCCGAGCAAGAGCTGGCAGAGCTTCCCGAAGCCAGGGCCACCCTGGCCTACACCCGCTATGTATTAGATACCGGCAACCGCGGCGATCTACTGGATCTGCATGTGGCGCTGGCCCCTTGCCTTGTGGGCTATGGCGAAATCGCCAACTGGCTGAATGCCCAATCCACCACGATACGTGGCGCGCAAAACCCTTTTGACGCTTGGATTGCCATGTATGAAAGCGAAGAGTTTCAGGCCGCTATGCAATCGGAGCTTGAATGGCTCAACGCTCGCTTAGCTGACGTTACCCCTGCTCGCTTTGCCGAACTGAGTAAGATCTTCCGTGATGCCACTCGCCTGGAAATCGACTTCTGGCAGATGGGCCTAGACCTTATAGACCACGACCTCACTAATTAATCCAACAAAACAACCACAACCGAAACCCAAGGAAGAAGACCGTAATGACTAAGACTTTAACAACTGAGCCTGTAACAACTGGGCTCGTAACAAGTAGAACCAGCCACTTTTTAGCCGAAACCGCCCAGGTAGATGCCGCTGCGATTCAGCCGTTGCCTGCTTCTCGTAAAGTGTACATTGAAGGCTCCCGGCCTGATATTCGCGTACCGTTTCGGGAAATAACTCTGTCACCAACCAAAACCACTGGCATTGATGAAGAGAACCCGCCGCTACTGGTGTACGACACCTCCGGCCCCTACACCGACCCTAATGCCAACAACGATTTACGCAAAGGCTTACCCGCCCTGCGCCGTGCCTGGATTGAAGAGCGCGACGATACCGAATTTCTTACTGGCCCAACCAGCGAGTATGGCAATCGCCGCGCCAACGACCCTACCCTTGCCCAATTGCGATTTGACTTAACCCGTACCCCACGCCGTGCAAAACCCGGTAAGAACGTCACCCAGCTGCACTACGCACGCCAGGGCATTATCACTCCTGAAATGGAGTTTATTGCCATTCGCGAAAATCAGCGCCGCCAAGCGCTAGGCACTGCTGAGGTGGAGCGCATTCTTGGCCACCAGCATCCTGGCCAGAACTTTGGTGCCAGCTTACCTGAAGAGATCACCCCGGAATTTGTGCGCCAAGAAGTTGCCCGCGGACGCGCTATTATTCCTAATAACATCAATCACCCAGAATCCGAGCCGATGATTATTGGCCGTAATTTTCTGGTAAAGATTAACGGTAATCTGGGTAACTCGGCGGTCACGTCTTCTATTGAAGAAGAGGTCGACAAAATGACCTGGGGCATCCGCTGGGGTGCGGATACCATTATGGATCTCTCTACCGGACAGAATATCCACGAGACTCGCGAATGGATTATCCGTAACTCTCCAGTTCCGATTGGTACAGTTCCCATCTATCAGGCGTTGGAGAAAGTGAAAGGCGTTGCCGAAGATCTGACCTGGGAAATCTTCCGCGACACGCTAATTGAGCAAGCTGAACAAGGCGTGGATTACTTCACCATTCACGCGGGTGTACTGCTGCGCTATGTACCGCTCACGGCTAAGCGGGTTACCGGTATTGTTAGCCGTGGTGGTTCCATCATGGCCAAGTGGTGTTTGTACCATCACCAGGAGAGCTTCTTATACACCCACTTCGAAGAGATCTGTGAGATCTGCAAGCAGTATGACGTGGCGTTTTCACTAGGTGATGGCCTGCGCCCTGGCTCAGTGGCAGATGCCAACGATGAAGCACAAATGGCTGAGCTGAAAACCCTGGGAGAGCTTACCAAAATTGCCTGGAAGCACGATGTACAGGTGATGATTGAAGGCCCCGGCCATGTGCCCATGCACCTGGTGAAAGAAAACATGGATAAGCAACTGGAGTACTGCGACGAAGCACCCTTCTATACGCTTGGCCCGCTAGTCACCGATATCGCTCCTGGTTATGACCACATTACCTCGGGTATTGGTGCAGCGATGATTGGCTGGTTTGGCTGCGCGATGCTTTGCTATGTCACGCCAAAAGAACACTTGGGGCTTCCCAACAAGGATGATGTTAAAACCGGCATCATTACCTACAAGATTGCTGCCCATGCAGCGGATTTAGCCAAAGGCCACCCGGCAGCACAACGGCGTGATAACGCGCTTTCCAAAGCACGTTTTGAGTTCCGCTGGGAAGACCAGTTTAACTTGGGGTTAGACCCAGATACCGCACGTGAATACCACGACGAAACCCTGCCCAAGGACTCCGCTAAGGTAGCCCACTTCTGCTCCATGTGCGGGCCGAAGTTCTGCTCCATGAAGATCAGTCAGGAAGTACGTGACTATGCGAATGAGCACGGGCTAAACGGTGACCAGGAAGCGGTAATGAAAGGTATGGAAGAGCAAGCGGAGAAGTTCCGCAAGAAAGGTAGCGAGCTATATCAGGAGATTTAAGGTAGTCGCCTACTAAATAGCTTTGTTACTAAAGTAGCTTTGTTGCTAAGTAGCTTTTGTTGCTAAGTAGCTTTTGTTGCTGAGTGTGGCTCTTGGGTCTCCTGGAGATCTCAAGGGCCACTTTCATCTGAGCCTATTACATACCATTCAGTATGCTATAAACCAACCTCCATATTGTTATCTGAACTTTCCCTCGCAATACCCTTCTAAGCCTCTTTGTTCTGGGCGCCAGCACAGGAGCACAGGTGGCCGCTATCGACTCAACGCGGATAGCCGTAATGAGCTCACTCTAAGAGTGTGAAAAAAAGTGTTTTTTTACTCAAGGAGAGGTTAATTTAATTTCACTTGTGTATGATTATTATTTACTGAGCACTCTGCTCGAAACGGCCAATTTTAGGTCAAAACCATTCAAAGAACTGACTCTAGATGAAAACGAAACTTTCCCTAGCGGTTACCCTCGCCCTGTTCAGCGCCGGTATGCTCAGCGGCTGCAGTGACGATAAAGATCCAACAGCAGCAGCGACGCAACAAGAAGCGCCGAAAAATCTCACAGCTCCCATGCTGAAATATATCCCGGCTGACTCCCCTTACTTCATGGCATCGCATGAGGCAATGCCCGAACAGGAGGCATTTGAGCTTTATCAGCGCATGCAGCCCGCGAGTGGCTTTGAGTCTGATCTGGATGAACTGCGTGACATGCTGCACGAGATAGACGATGAAGTACTGCACTCACTCATGTCGTTCTTGGTCGCCGTAGGTGAAGAGTTTATTGGTGTTGAAACATTAAGCGACGTTCATGCATTAGGTCTCAAGATGAGTCCTCAGACCGCCTTCTACGGGTTAGGCATCTTGCCGGTTCTGCGCATGGAACTGCAGGATGAAGATGCCTTCCGCGAGACGCTACAGCGCATTCTGACCAAATCCGACATCAGCCTTGATACAGCGACAACCGACGGCACTGAATACTGGGTACTCTCCCAGGACGGTCCGATTAAGGCAATTATGGCCATTATCGACCAGCAGTTGCTGATATCTGTGGTGCCGCAAGATGCCGACGATGTCCTACTAGCCCACGTGCTGGGTAAAGCTCTGCCCGACAGCAATATCGGCGATACTGGCGCACTGGCAGAGATCGAACAGCGCCATGGCTTTACACCTTACGGTGCCGGGCAGATCTACACTGCGCGCCTACTTAATGAACTGAGTACGCCATCACATGCAGGCACTCAGGCACTGATGACAGCGGTTGATGCAGAGCCGCTGGATCTCTCCGCTTGTCAGGCAGACATCGAGCGTATCACCAGCCGCTTCCCCGGCCTTGTCCTGGGCATGCGTGAGTACAACCTCAACCGCGTAGAGATGAATTTAATCCTGGCAACCGACAAGGATATTGTCAGCGATCTACGTGCCCTGGCAGTTCAGGTTCCAGGCCTTGGTAGCACTGAGGGTATCGCCAGTTTTGGACTGGGCCTAAACCTGCCTGTACTGATGCAGACCATTCAGAAATACGCCCAGGAAGTACGGCAAAACCCCTTCAGCTGTGATGAGCTGCAGAATCTGAACAGTGTCTGGAATGAGATCAACGTGGCGATTAACAACCCCGTCACCGCGATGATTGGTCCGACGCTGTCTGGCTTAAAAGCGCGTATTGACAGCCTAACAATGAAGGGTGGCGAACCCACAGGAACCGGTATTCTGACCTTCGCCTCACAAAACCCTCTGGCACTGCTGTCTACAGCAGGCTCCTTCGCACCGGATCTATTGTCTCTTGGGCTTGAACCAGGCGGAGAAGCCAAAAAAGTCGAGAGCATGATGCTGCCGCCAGACACACCAGAGCTCTACGCCGCTATGTCTGACACTGCCATCGTACTGGGCGCAGGCATCAGCAATCCGGCAACCCTGCAGGCTGAGCTTGAAGCCCCAGCTAAAGAGCGTGACCTGCTACTTCATGGTCACCTGCGTGGTGAGCTTTATCATGCTCTGGCCGATTTAATGGATCAGATGCCAGACAACGATATGACAGAGTTCGATATCGATATGCTGCGGCAATATGGCGATATTTACGAGAACATTGAGTACTGGCTCAGAGTGGATGATGCAGGCGTTGAAATGAGCTTATCGCTAGATCTGGAATGAGGCCAAGCGGCTCTTACAGCCCGAAAAACCCACTGAAGGAACTAACCAGCCGTTAGTGGGTTTTCATTGATCGCCTTACTACTGAATGTGGCCCCTGAGTCTTACGAGACCTCAAGGGCCACTTTCAGTACACCATCACGCTGGTGGGAAAATAGATCATAAGCCTCAACAATGTTCTCCAGAGCGTAACGGTGGGTGACCATCGGCCCAAGATCTACTCGCCCTGCGGCAATAATGCTCATCAGTCTGCGCATACGCTCTTTGCCACCGGGGCAAAGTGAGGTGATGATTTTGTGATCTCCTAAGCCAGCACAGAACGCGCCAAGTGGAATTATCAGGTCTTCGGAGTACACCCCAAGGCTTGAGAGCGTGCCGCCGGGTTTCAAGACTCTCAAGGCAGATTCAAAGGTTTGCTGTAGGCCGAGCGCCTCAATAGCGACATCAACACCTCGCCCACCCGTAAGCTTAAGAATCTCCTCCACCACATCAACCTTACGAAAATCCAGCACCACGTCGGCACCCATCTGTTTGGCTATCGCCAAGCGCTCATCAACGCCGTCAACCGCAATAATCACCCCCGCCCCACGTAGCCTTGCACCCGCCGTGGCACATAGCCCAATCGGGCCTTGGGCGAACACCGCCACCACATCACCAATTTTGATGCCTGCAGCCTCGGCACCGGCAAAACCGGTCGACATAATGTCAGGACACATCAGTACTTGTTCGTCAGTTAAACCATCTGGTACGGGAGATAGGTTTGCCTGAGCGTCTGGCACCAGTAGATACTCAGCCTGGGCACCATCGATGGTGTTGCCAAAGCGCCAGCCGCCCATCGGTTTATAGCCGTGGCTATGGTGGCCACCATCTTGGGCGCTACAACCATCTTGGCAGGCATAGGATGTAAAACTGGGGCAGATCGCACCAGCAATCACCCGCTGGCCTTCTTTATAACCTTTAACATTGGCCCCTAGCTTTTCAATAACACCTACAGGCTCATGGCCAATGGTTAAGCCACGCTCTACTGGATATTCACCTTTCAGGATATGTACATCGGTGCCACAGATGGTCGTGGTGGTAACACGCATCAGCGCATCGTTGGGACCAATCTCGGGAATGGGCTTGTCGTCAATCTCGATGCGGCCAGGCTCAACAAAAATAGCCGCTTTCATCATGGTAGGCATAGGACGATTCCTCAAGGAGGGTAATCATGGTGCTTCACCATTAAGCTTAGGCTACTCAGCGATAGCTGGTGGCAGCTAAAATTGCGCTGTATCACGTTTTAGTACGCTAAATTAAGCTTTTTCTCACTCCAAACATGCAACTCCATCATATTTGCTATTTACTATTGCATATTTATTGCCTAAGAATTCTAACCTGGTAACTAGCTAGTTCGGAAACAGCGCGAATACTGAAATAAATGAAACGCCAAAGACCGCCAGCGAAAAGTATATAAAGATGAAATAACCCGTGATACTTGCTCACTTGATGCCTAGTGCGGCATAACTGAAAAATGACTAGTCCGGCGTTATTTTATCTAAGTCACCTCTCTCGCGTTAGGATAAGAAATGATAGAAATTTCGCCTTTAACTCTCAGCCTTTAGCACAAGGCCATTTAGCAATATGCTCTGATGACTTACTCCCTACTCACCATTAACAAAGATGCCCCATGCCACCATCTATAGAAGTCCATGCTTTTCTCAGCTTTACGCTGGCGATCCTACTGCTGTTCATTGGTAAAGAACTTACCCAACGTTGGTCCTTACTACGCCGTTATAGTATTCCCGAGCCACTGGTCGGGGGTGCATTATGCGCAGCCATCGTCTGCCTGCTGTATTACGTTTTCAATATCAGTATTTTCTTCGAGCTTGGCGCGCGAGACATGCTATTACTGTACTTTTTCGCCGCCATCGGCCTTAACTCCCAGATCAGAAGTCTGCTCAAAGGCGGCCGTCCATTAATGATATTGCTGGTATTAGCCAGTAGTTTCATCGTGCTACAGAATGTTATCGGTATGACCATTGCTGCGGGATTCAGTATGGATGCCCGTGCCGGACTGATGGTTGGCTCAATCTCACTGACCGGTGGTATTGGTACTACCATGGCCTGGACACCTTACTTCGTTGAGGAGCTCGGTATTATCAATGCAGGTGAGCTCGGTCTGGCCGCTAATATGATTGGACTTATAGCAGCCTGTCTGATTGGTGGTCCGATTGCTGGTTACTTAATACGCAAACATAACACACGTCCCTCCGGCGACGCTGAGCTGGAAATCGGCACCCTGCACAAAGACGAACCGTTATTGCGGCTCGATTATCATGGTGTACTGCTTGCCCTCTTCTGGCTGAATCTAGCGCTAATGCTAGGCCAGGGTTTGACCACACTGATCGCGATGAGTGGTCTCATGCTTCCGGACTTCGTAGGCTGCCTGCTGGCTGGCATTATCCTGCGCAGTGCCTGCGACTTAATCACTCACGAAGGAAAAGGGCGGTTGTGGAACTGGCCAAGCATGCAACCCGGCATCGCCCTCATCTCAGACATGAGCCTCGGCATGTTTTTGACGATGGCACTAATGGGATTGCAGCTGTGGGAACTACAAGGTGTTCTGGGTTTCATCACCACCGCCCTGGCCATACAGATAGCGCTAACGATCCTGTTCGTAGCCTTCGTTGTGCACCGCTTCATGGGGAGAGATTATGAGGCTTCTGTGGTATGTGCAGGTTTTGGCGGTATCGCTCTCGGCTCTACTGCGACAGCCATCGCTAATATGACCGCTGTCACACGCCAATACGGCGCTGCACCGAACGCCTTTATCGTCGTGCCGCTGGTATGTGGTTTCTTCATCGACTTAGTTAATGCATTAATCATCGGTATCATGGCAGGCTGAATCATGGTGAGTATTTAGCCGAACGCTAGCTGCGCGGTTAACCTATTACCGCGCAGAAACTCACTAACGAAAGCTAATACCCTGTATGCCAGTGCTGACTCTTGTACCTGCGACTCCCTGAAGGATTTCTTCGATATCAGACAAAGAGCCAATAACAGCCTCCTTACCGGTATTTCTGCTGTAGCTGCAAGCTGCTGCTATTTTTGGCCCCATAGAGCCCGCCTCAAATTTCATGCCATTGAGCACGTCTGGATGAGCACTCGCAATTGCTTTGTGGTTTGGCCCATTCCAGTCGACATAAGCAGCATCAACATCTGTCGCAATGATCAATAAATCTGCCTGTAGCTGCTCAGCTAGCAGGGCTGAGCAGAGATCTTTATCAATGACAGCCTCCACGCCATGCAGCTTATTATGTTCGTCATAAGCGGTAGGAATGCCTCCGCCTCCCGCGCAAATGACGATGGCCCCTTTTTCCAATAACCACTTTATTGGGAGAAGCTCAAAAATTCTATTGGGACGGGGGCTGGCCACTACACGGCGGAATTTATCGCCATCAGGGGCAATACTCCACCCTTTTTCCTTCGCTAGGCGTTCAGCTTCATCTGCTGTGTAGACGGGGCCTATTGGCTTACTGGGGTGCTGAAAAGCTGGGTCATTCAGGTCAACTTCCACCTGTGTTAACAGGGTGGCCAGTGGCACCTCAAACGGCAGCAGATTGCCAAGCTCCTGCTCGATCATATAGCCGATCATGCCCTCAGTTTCCGCACCTAAAACATCCAGTGGATAGACACTAACATCTGTGTAAGCGGCCCCTTGCAGGGCCAGCAATCCAACCTGTGGGCCATTGCCATGGGCGATGACCAGTTCATTATTTGGCGCAATCTTGGCAATTTGTTCACACGCGATTCTGATATTTCCACGCTGAGCCTCTGCTGTCATTGGCTCTCCTCGGCGCAGCAAGGCATTGCCACCCAGTGCAACAACGATGCGCATAGACTTTCCTCCTTGATCCCCATTGGTATGATTAATCACGGATGATCAAACCCCACCCAAGGTGGCAACAAGCAGCGCTTTGATAGTGTGCATGCGGTTTTCCGCCTGCTCAAATGCAATGCAAGCGGGAGATTCAAAGACCTCCTCGGTCACTTCGATGCCATTTGCCAAGTGCGGATACTGGTCGGCAACCTGCTTGCCGATTTTAGTTTCCGTATTATGGAAAGCGGGCAAGCAATGCATGAATTTTACGCGCGGATTACCGGAGAGCTGCATCAATTTACTGTTAACCTGATAAGGCAATAACTGCTCGATACGCTCCCCCCAGGCCTCTACTGGCTCGCCCATTGAGACCCAAACATCCGTGTGAATAAAGTCGACACCTTTAACTGCCGCTACTGGGTCTTCGGTCAAGGTAATAGTGGCGCCACTTTCATCAGCGAAGCGCTGACAGGCGTCAATATGCTCTTGGTGAGGCCACAACGCCTTGGGCGCAGCAATACGTACATCCATGCCAAGCTTGGCACCAATGAGCAGCAACGACTTCCCCATGTTGTTATGTGCATCACCAACATAGGCATAGCTAATCTGATGAAGTGGTTTGTCCGTGCTTTCCCGCATGGTCATCACATCAGCGAGCATCTGAGTCGGGTGATACTCTTCAGTCAGACCGTTGTATACCGGTACCCCGGCATATCTGGCCAGCTCTTCGACAACCTCCTGCTTAAAGCCACGATATTCGATAGCATCATACATACGCCCCAACACCCTAGCGGTATCCTTCATGCTCTCTTTATGGCCGATCTGTGAGGATCCTGGGTCAATGAAGGTAATGTTGGCACCTTGGTCATAGGCGGCCACTTCGAAAGCACAGCGAGTACGGGTCGAGGTTTTCTCGAAGATCAATGCAATATTCTGCCCCTTGAGAAGTTGCTGCTCCGTACCGGAGTACTTGGCGCGTTTGAGGTCGCGGGCAAGGTCGAGCAGATAGCAAAGCTCTCGCTCGCTGTGATGCATTAGGCTTAGCAGGCTACGGTGATGAATGTTAAATGCCATGGTGGGTGCTCTCAGTAATCAATGGGGTCACGAATGATTGGGCAGGTCATACAGTGGCCGCCGCCACGGCCACGACCCAATTCGCTGGCGCTGATGGTAATCACTTCCACGCCTGCCTTACGTAGCAAGGTATTCGTGTAGGTGTTGCGGTCGTAGCCAATGACAACACCGGGCTCCAGTGCCACGACATTGTTGCCGTCATCCCATTGCTCACGCTCTGATTCAAAGCTGTTGCCACCTGTTTCAACAACACGTAAAGCGGGCAATCCAAGAGACTCTGCCACCACATCAAGGAAGCTACTTTCTTCTCGGCGTACATCAATACTGCCTGGGCGGCTCTCATCGGGCCTCAGACTGAACGCGACGATGTTGCGCACGACGTCAGGAAAAATCGTCACCAGATCATAGTCACAGAAGCTGAAAACGGTATCCAAATGCATGGCCGAGCGAGATTTAGGCAGACCTGCAACAATGATTCGCTTGGCCGCGCCAGCAGAGAATAACGCCTGCGCTACTTGACCAATGGCCTGACGGGAGCTGCGCTCGCCCATTCCAATAAGCACCACCCCGTTGCCTATCGGCATCACGTCTCCACCCTCCAGAGTCGCTAAGCCATGGTCGACATCAGGATCACCGTACCAAACCTTAAAATCGGCCTTTTCAAACTCAGGATGGAATTTATAGATCGCCGTGGTAAGCAGCGTTTCCTGACGCCGAGCTGGCCAATGCATAGGGTTCAGTGTTACACCGCCGTAGATCCAGCATGTGGTATCCCGAGTGAACTGAGTGTTCGGCAAAGGCGGCAGAATAAAGCTTGAATGGCCCAGGTAATCGCGGAACATCTTAAGTATTTCACCACCCTCGGAGCCCGCCATATCACTGCCTGATACCCCACCGATAAGAAATTCAGCTAGCCGACGCGGCTCCATCTCATCAAGCCAGGCACGCACCTCATCCTGTAGCCCTAGACCCACCTGATTAGCGGTAATCTTACGATCCAGGAGCCAACTGCGAGCTTCGGGAAGCTTCAGCGTATCCGTCAATAGGTTGTGCATCTCCAGCACTTCCACGCCCCGCTCACGCATTTTTGTCACAAAATCAAAATGATCACGCTTGGCTTGGCTAACCCACAGTACATCGTCGAACAGCAAATCATCACAATTACTCGGCGTCAGACGCTGATGAGCCAACCCAGGTGAGCAGACCATTACTTTATGCAGTTTGCCTGCTTCGGAATGGACACCTAGCATTCGGGTATTGGTAGACATCACGTTTCTCCTTTGCATGCCGGTAGGCATGTATCGTTAAGCTTGTGGCCCAGTAATTTGTGGCCTAGTCATTTTCGACTTAGCAGCTTGTGGCCACGGCCAACATTGAGAGCCTTTCAGCCCAGCAGAGCTGCCAGACTCAAACACACCAGAATGATCACTGTCAGAATCAACAGCAGCGGCCACATGAATCGCAGCCAACGCTCATAGGGCACACGTCCTATTGCAAGCGCCCCCATTACCACGGCAAAGGTTGGATTGATCAGATTCACTAATCCATTCGCCGACTGATAAGCGGTCACTACCAAATCTCGTCCTACCCCAGCGAAGTCCGCCATAGGTGCTAAAACAGGCATACTCATTACCGCTAGGCCTGATGAGGAGGGAACAAAAAACGACATCATCACTTGCAACCAATACATCACATTGATGAAGGCAACACTGGAGAGGCCGCTCACACGCTCTTCAGACCAGTGCAAAAGCGTATCGGTGACTAAGCCAGCATCCATGATGACCACAATCCCCCTGGCCAGGCCGATGATAAGCGCGACCCCCAGCAGCTCTTTGGCACCACCGACAAACGATTCGACAAAACGTACTTCACCCAGGCGGGACACGACGCCAACTACCAAGCTGGATGCCAGGAAGAGTGCCGTCATTTCGCCCATCCACCAATCTTGCGCCAGTACACCCCACACCATAATGAGGAAGGTGCAAGCGAATAGAATGAGCACTAGCTTACGGGTACGCGTAAACGGCAATGTTTCCGCGTCGCGCTGGCTTAGAAAGTACTCACGATCCGCTTCATACTGATCACTAACAATTGAGGCTTTGGGATTACGGCGAACACTCGCCGCATAACGCATCACATACAGAACAGTGGCCACGAAGCACAGCGTCAGTATCACTAGCCTTAGAACAAGGCCATCGGTGAAGGGGATGCCTGCAGCATCGGATGCGATAACCGTAGCGAATGCATTGACTGTCGAGCCCAACACACCTACTCCCGCCCCCAGCAGAATAATGGCAACGGCCGTTACTGAGTCATAGCCAGCAGCGATGATGATAGGAATTAGCAGCATGTAGAAAGCCAGTGTCTCCTCGGCCATCCCATAGGTGCTGCCCCCCAGGGCGAACAGCCCCATTAGCAACGGAATGATCCATTTTTCATGCCCCGCCATGCGGGTCATCGCTCTCCCAATTCCCGCATCAATCGCACCGGTTGCCGTCACAACCCCAATAAAGCCACCAATGATGAGCACGAAAAGCGCCACATCGATTGCATTAGCCGTATTGCTCTCAGGGTCGTAGAGCCCTGCTATTGGGGCCATTAACACATCCCAGACATTTTGTGGGTTAGGTTCCACCTGCTGATAGCTACCTACAACGGTAACTTCACGCCCCAGCGATTCATCAAATTCCCGCTCATACTGGCCCGCTGGTACGAACCAAGTCAGCATTGCAGCCAAGATTGTCAGGCTAAATAAAATGCTAAAAGCCGTTGGAAAACGAAAGCTTTTCTCTTTCTTATTACCATTCGTTTGTATGTTATCCACTGCCCTCTCCCCCATAAGTTCTCGCCCCAACAAGTTCTCGTTCCCTGCATTTTTACGGGCCAAAAAAGCCATTATCACGATACAAACTAATAGGCATTAGCTTTTAACTCCCTCAACTATAGGCCAGGATCAAAGTAAAAAAGTTGATAAACATCAACAAACAAAAATATAAAAATTAAAAATTATTTTTTTAAATTTTTAATTATCAAATAGGGTGTTAAAAACATAAGGAAGTGAAGAAGTTATCTTGAGAGATATCCTGCCAGCCATAGTTAAGAGAAAAATGCCTGAGATACGCTGCTATGGTTTGGCGCCCTCATCATGATGACCTTAACCCACTACGCCACAGGCACCTCACCGGTGATTTTCGGTTCGGGCTACCTGACACTAGGAGAGTGGTGGAAAGCGGGCGGCATTATGAGCATAGTGAACTTACTCATTTGGGTGGTGGTTAGAGGTTTATGGTGGAAGCTACTAGGCCATTATTGAGCGCGTGAAATACAGCATCTGCTTGCCTCATCATCGTACCAGAAGGAAATTCCTCAACGCTTATCAGCGTATAGTATTTATTGGCCATTCATTGCACTGGCTTAAATAAGGGCTGAGAAACTGCAACCGGAGCCAATGGCTCCGGTTGTAACGATAATTAGCTGACGGATTACCAGTTACTTTTTAAGCTTTTCCTTGGCTTCACCTTTAGCTTTCTGAAGTTCACCTTTCACCTGCTGGGCTTTACCTTTCGCTTCTGTTTTGGTACTCCCCGTTGCCTTGCCTGCAGCCTCTTTTACTTTGCCTGCGGCCTTATTGACTGTGCCTTTTACTTTATCAGTTTTACTATCTGTCATGACGAACACCTCTAATCCGTTAGTAGGAAAAACGCCACATGTGAAGCTACGCTTAACGCTAAAAACCGCACATGGACATCATCAGCGTAGCGTTTATTAAAAAAGCTGCCTCATTTTATTTCTGATAAGCGGGTTGGCTCCCATCTATTCAATAGAATATGCAGACAGGCCATGACCAATAGGGTAAGCGTAAGAGCGACACTCATCGATGAAAAGCGGTACAGGGCGCTATAAACCAAATCTTGCTGAGGGCCTAGCGATTGACCAAATAGAATCCCCAACGTAGTAAGCCCAGCAAAACCAATCCCAGATCCGCCGCCTTCATAGATATGTTCTCTAGCAAAGAGCATCAACCCTAACCAGTAAAGCAGTACAACCAATAGGAAATGATGGCTCTGGGTATAAAGCAAAAGCTGCATCAGTAATGCCAAGTTGCATCCTAGCAACGTCCCCACCGCCCGCTTAGCGGCTGATATTCGTGCACCAGAATACCCCAGTGCAAATAGCACCAAGATGGTAGCCATCTGCGCAGAAAGTGACCCCTGCAAGTCAAATACCTGGAATACGACAAAAGAAAGTGTAGCGGTTAAAGCACCTATTAACGTTTCATGGCGTATTTGAGAGGGTGCTTTAGGGGCTCTAGGTGGTGGTTGGCGCGCTTCCACGTCTGGAAATAGCGTATGCATCAGCATAGCAATCAACACCGCCAAACCGCTCGCTAACAAGTTACTGGCTAATAGGTCGCTTAAATCAACATTCGGGTAGCTTGCGAAGTGGAGCAAAATACTTAACGTCAGCACGCCATTAGCGCCAAATAGGAACAACGCCCCCTTCGCCATCAGGTTAAACCGGAACAGAAATATCCCCAACACCACTAACGTCATCACCACGGGCATGTGTTTGAATAGGCCAACGACTAAGCTAACTTCAAGAACATTAAGCGACACGTTGGAAAAAAATTGACGGATAATGCTGCCATTCAAAATAGGCACCATACCCAGCAAAAACATCGGAAAAACGGTAAAAAACACACCGTAGTTCCAGCCCATAAGCTGGCTGACCATAAACCCGAGCGCGCCGCCCCCTGCTACCCGCAGACACTGCCGTAAACCATTTGGGGTCAACGCCGGCCGCTGAGTAAACACCCTACGCTCACTTTTAATAGACCGTTTAGTAGACCATTTAGTAGACATAGTGCAGCCAGCTGATTAGATGCGCCTGAAGCCATACAAAGGGCTTAGCCAATATAAAGCTGCTGGGCTCCAGCTGCACAGTGGCACGCGCGCCGCTGGGTAGTAAGTGGGCGGTTGATTCCTTTAACGCCACATGTACACGCATGCGCTGGGCATCACGTACCCACCGGTCGGTAGTAGGAATATCGGCCAGTTGGCCATCAGCAGTCAGCTGCCCTTCCCGCACGCCAGCATCCACAGCGAGTACTTGTGCATTAAACACTTGGCCCGGCCAAGCATCAAAGACGACTCTTGCTGGATCTCCCGGTGAGACATGGCGTAGGCTCTTTTCACGAAAATCAGCGACAATATCAATTCCATCCGCCACAACTGCTACGGCTGGTTGACCCGCCTGCACATAGTCACCCTCCTTTAGCTGAAGGTTCGTAACACTGCCTGACAGAGCAGCACGCACTTGAGTATGCTCGAGATCCAATTGCGCCTTGGCGAGCGCATTATCTGCTTGCCGCAAACGCAGGTTTGTTTCACCTGATTCGCCCAACTGCACTTCAAGGCTGACAATCTTGGCCTTGGCTGCCGCCACACTGGCCTTCGCAGTGTGCTCAGCAGCGACCAGCTGTTCATAGTGCTGACGTGAAACGCTCTGACGCGCCAGCAGTGTTTCCGCACGGCGCAGCTCTCCCTGCCGCTCAACAGCAGTGGCTTCAGCAGATGCCAGCTCCGCTTGCGCAGAGGCTAACTCGGCTTCCAACTGAGCATTCTCACGCTCGGCCTGTTCACGCTTTAACTGCGCTTGATCAACGGCTAATTGAAATGGCAACGGGTCTATCTGAAACAGAACATCGCCTTTAGAAACATGTTGATGATCGCTCACCCAAAGCTCACTCAAGGGGCCACTGAGCTCAGGCGAAATTCGCGCAACAGGACGCATCACTCTCGCTTCAGGTGTCATCGGCATAAAGCTATCGGCAAGCAAAAAATAGATAAACAGCAGCACAAAGGCGGTAATAGCCACCTTTACCCAGCGGGTAAATGTTTGATCGGGGGTCATGCAGAGCTCTCTTGTTAGTCACTAGGTTAGCAACCTAGCCTGCGCCATTCCTCGAGGGCGCACGATATAAGAGACTTTAGTCTAGCATCATTGTTAGCACGCTAACAATGATGCTAGAAATCCACTCTGCACTCTCTCTACAACTATCTTTATACAAACGATGCCGCACAAAGGCGGCACCGGTAAGGATTAGCAGTTGAGCTAGCGCCAGGAAGGCCCGCTCATAACATCAGGTAGCCATAACGCAATACTGGGGAAAGCCAGTACAAGTGCTAGGACCACTAACTGGGCGACAATGAACGGCACAACCCCCCAATACATATGCTTGAGAGTAATCTCTGGTGGCGTAATAGCCCTTAAATAGAAGATTGCCGGGGCAAGTGGAGGCGTTAAATAGCTTGTTTGCAGGACGACAAGGAATGCCACACAGAACCATATTTCATCGAAACCTAGCATGCGCACAATCGGCATTGCCACAGGAATGATGATGAGCACAACAGAAATCAAGTCCAGTACAAAGCCTGCAATAAAGGCAATCAACAGAATCAAACCGAGAATCATCCAGGGGCTTAAGCCGGTATCCATCAGTAGCGATTGCACCGTAGCCATGCCGCCAGAGGCAAAGAAAACCCCCGCAAACATACTGCCCCCCATGACAATCAGCAAAATCATTGCTGAGATATTCATGGTTTTGATCGCGGCATGCCACAAGACATCCCGTGTTAGATTGCGATATGCCAATGCCAGCAATACAGACCCAAGGGCACCACAGGCAGCCGCTTCTGTAGGTGTGGCCAAGCCCATTAAAATAGTGCCAAGTACAGTAAATATCAGCAGCATCGTGGGCAATAATGCGACCATGGTAACGCGCATTTTTTCCTGCCAGCTAACCTCAGGCTCGCTCTCATCTACCCGAGGGGCCATCTCTGGCTTTAAGTAGGCGATGCCAACGATATAGATCAGAAACATGATCGCCATCAAAAAGCCTGGTATCAGTAAACCGCTAAAAAGCGCTCCTACTGAAACGCCAGCGACAGGCCCTAACACCACGACAGTAATAGAGGGAGGGATAGCAGTCCCTAACGAACCACTGGCACAAATTGTTCCGGAAATCAGGCTTTTGTTGTAATGGTGTTTAAGCATTACGGGGATTGCAAGCATCCCTATAACAGCCTCGGTAGCCCCCACCACACCACTTGAGGCAGCAAACAGCGTGCCCATCACAATCGCACCTACCCCCAAACCACCGGGTAAACGGCGCGTCCACATATGAACCGCTTCAAACAGCCTTTCAGCAATTCCTGAGCGCTCGAGCATTGCCCCCATAAAGATAAAAAGCGGTACGGCAGCAAGAATAGAGTTAGAGGCGGTATCTTCGATTTTGGTTAATAGCTGATAAGCCGCCACATCACCAAACTGAATAATCCCAAAGCCTGTGGCTACCAAAATCATTGAAAATGCGATGGGGAAACCAGAAAAAATGAACGCCATTAGCGCCGGAAACATCAGTAACGATAAATAGCTGCTCATGCCGAGGGCTCCTCAGTTAGAGACTGGCCACGCAGTATCGCTACCGCCTTTAACATCTCCGCAACGACCTGTAGCGCGAGTAAGGCAAACCCAACAAACCAAACCGTTAAAATCGGCCAGACAATAGGGTTCCAAGCAGAACGGCCTGAGCGCTCATTGGAGTTGAAGGCTTGCAGGGCGTAATGAAAAAGCTCCCACACCAGCCAGCCTAAAATAGGCAAGAACAGGATATAGCCAATAATACGCAACAGTGCGTTAGCTTTGGCGCTCAACTGCATCGACACCAAATCTACGCTCACGTGCTGGCCTATGCGCAGTGCATTGGCCATCCCCAGCATGAACATTGCACCCATGACCATATAGCTAATTTCAAACGCCCACAGTGTTGGGCGCCCGGCAACATAGCGGCTGAACACTTCCACAACGAGCGCCCCCACTAGAGGAAAAATCAATATCGCCCCCACCCAGCCAGCCCAACGAGTTAGCGACTCAATCGCTTGAATTAGTTTCATGATGGCTACTCTTAGAAACACGTCATAAAAGAGAGGCTTAAACGCATGAAAGAGAGATCAAGGACCTCTCTTTCATGGCATTGATGGCTCGGTTAGCGGCCCATGCTGCCAATTGGCAGGCGATACTGCGGCCAAACGCTCATGGTGTCTTTAAAGTCACGCTGAGACTCAATGACGCGAGCAAACCACTCATTTTCAGCGGCATACTCATCTTCCCACTTGACGGTCTCTTCATAAATGGTATCGATAAAGGACTGGTCAAGATGAACAATTTCATTGGGACCATCAACCAACGCTTGATAGGCAGCTAAATCAGCAAAAGAACTGGCCAGCCAGGTTTCAAACACAGTGAGCTTACCGGCTAAACGCAGCATGTCTTGTTCATCTTCACTTAGCCCATCCCAGGTTTTTTCATTCACTTGGCACTCAAGAAAACCGCCTGACTGATGTACACCAGGAATAATCACGTATTGGGCCACTTCCTGGAAACCGGTGGGTTGGTTCATTTCAGGGCTACCCCACTCTGCCGCATCAATGACACCACGCTCTAGCGCGCTGTAAATGTCACCCCCCGCCATTACCACCGTGGATGCACCAAGCCGGGAGGCTAATTCAGACCATGCGCCGGAGGTACGTAAGCGTAACCCCTGGAAGTCCTCTAAGGTTTCTACACGCTTATTAGAGTGTAGGAAAATTTCAGTGCCTAAAATCGCACATGGGAATGCCACGACATCGAATACATCACGGCGATACTCTTCATATAGCTCAACGCCGCCACCTTCGTACATCCACAGCATGAACTCTTCAGGCGTCAAGCCGCTTGAGTGGCCCGCAAGCAGCGCAGTAGTCGGGTCAGTGCCATAGTCATAGTTGATATAGTTATGACTAATTTGAGCAACGCCTGATTTCACGGTATTGGTAACACGTAATGCACTGCCCAATGTGCCGCCAGGATAGATTTCAATAGCGATGTTGCCATTGGAAAGCTCACTAACGCGATCAGCGAACATTTGCGCATCACGTTCAAGCCAAGGGCCCCCGCTCCATGGGGTGGCCATGCGCCAGTTTTTTTCAGCGGCTTCCGCAACCGCTGAACCTGCTGTCAAAACGGTGCACAAACCCACAGCAACAGCAATTTTGTTCATTTTATACATGGTAGTTTCCTCTTGAAGGGAGCTTAAGCAAGTTAAGCGTTGGGCTTTATATTTTGGTTTTCGCCAACGTGACGCTTTGACATTACCACCTTCGCAGCTGCAGCATTTGGCCCAAACTAAGCAAAACTGTGCTGAATCTCAGATATGAGCCATTAAAAAACCCCCATGGCTTTTCAGCGATGGGGGTTTTCGTTGCTCGATCTTACATCACGTCATGAAATTAGAACCGATAGCGCAAACCGACACTGGCAGCGTCGAAGGTGTACGCAGACTTGTCCAGATAACGCATATAATCTGCGCCTAGTGACAGATTAGGTGCCACATCAAACTCTGCGCCTGCGCCGTAAGAGAAGCCGCTTTCACGGTCACGGTCAAAATCCACTTCTGTGAAGCCCGCCAAACCATACAAACGTACTTCTGGTGCAATTGGGATAATACCCTTGGCATATGCCCCAACTAGATAATCTAGCTCTACATCACCATCAGAGCCGCCAGTACCTAAATGCCCTTCAAGGGCAAAGAATTCATTAAACTGCGCACCACCGCGAAGTCGCAGACCGACGTCATCGCGGGAAGAGCCGCGGTCTGGGTCTAAGTTCCAGAACATGGCATCGCCGCCCACATATCCCTGTGGGTATTGAAAGGATTGTTGCGCTTGAGCCGATGCCGCGAAAGCACCAGCACCAGCCAAAAGCGCTGCGGAGGTGAGTGATAATACGGTCATCTTCATAATTTTAACCTCAGTTAAAAAACAGTGTTTCCTTACGCTTTTTAAGTGTGGCTCAACTCTATGGAGAACGCAATCCGTCAACCCCATTTGCATGTAATTTCCTTTTTCCTCCCTGGTTTACCGGCCTTTAGAAAGGCTGAGCACGACAATGCCGCTAACGACCACTGCCCCGCCAACCAATTGGCTAGGGCTAAGCATTTGTCCTAGCACGATATATCCAAGCAGTAAGGAAGCGACCGGTTCAAAATTCATGACCGGTGCATTACGTGCCATATCCAGGCGGGGCACAAAAATAAACAGTATTGAAAACCCACTGCCATACAGGACAGCCAGTAGCGTTAGCCCTATCCAGCCTGTGCTATTTTCCGGCAGGCTCATTCCTCCTGGCACCGCGCCAAGCAGGCCACCAACAATCATGGCGATAAACACAGTTTGCATGGTCAACAAGCTACGTAGCGTGCTGCCAACACCAGCCAGGCGGTGCTCAGTGATCCACAATGCACAGGCAAACGCGAAGGCCGCACTTAACCCAAAGCCAATCCCCGCTAACCACTCTGGCCCCATAGCATCTGCATTGGCCACCCAGCTGGGAATGTCGAGCACAACCAATAGCCCAATTAAAATAGTACCCATAATCAAGCAGCTACGCAGCGAAGGTCGGGACCCGCCCAGTGCCCAGCTTAGCAGTGCCAGTTGGATGGGGAAGGTGTTAACCAACAGTAGCGCAATAACCACCGGCAACCGTGCTACTGCCGAATAGAGGCTTACGCTTTGAATTGCGATCAGCAGCCCCACCGCAAGCTGCCATGGCCATGTACCAGATGGCAACCACAAACGTTTTTTCTGGACCACCACCAGCGTTAGCAAAATCAAACAAGCGACACCAGAGCGCATTAGCACCGCTAACAGCAAGCCGGCGCCGTTATCAAACGCCAAACGTGCAGATACATGGTTAGCCGCAAACATGGTAGCGACAGCGACCATCAGCAAAATAGCAAGATGGCGAGGCAGTAGCAGAGGGGACGATGTGGAAGACATAAGTGCAAAATAGCTCGCTGTAGCTAGAGTATGAAACCAGGATGCCGATATTTTATGTAGAAGGCTAACGAAATACCGCGTTAATATCATGCGGCGCAGCATGTTAAACTAAGGTCTAACCCCATTTCTATACTAACTACTTTACAAAGGTTGTTATGAACGCACCGGTGCTGGTCATTAACTGTGGCTCGTCTTCTATTAAATATGCGTTGATCGATTCAGACCCTCAGGCACCACGTTTAGCCGGCTTAGCTGAACGCTTGGGGAGCAGCGAAGCCCGTTTAAAAGGTAAAAACAGTGCTGGCGAAAGCTTTATCCAGCAACTGCCCGACGCTGATCACTCTGAAGCGCTAAGCGCCATACTTAAGTGCTTAGAAGGTCGAGTGCCCGGCGCCGTTGGTCACCGGATTGTTCACGGCGGCGAACACTTCACCCAAGCAGCTTTAATCGATGACAGCGTGGTCGCTGCTATCGAGTCAACATCTGCACTTGCGCCACTACACAACCCAGCTAACCTTGCAGGCATCGCTGCCACTAAAAAAGTGTTTCCAGAGCTGCCCCAAGTGGCCGTGTTTGATACCGCTTTCCACCAAACACTGCCGCCACGCGCCTATCGTTATGCATTGCCAGAAGCGTTGTATACCGAGCATGGTATCCGACGCTACGGCTTTCACGGCACCAGTCATGCCTTCGTAAGCCAGCGCGCCGGAGAGTTGAGCAACCGTGGAGCCGGTGGCTGGCTAACCGCGCATTTAGGCAATGGTTGTTCCACTAGCGCGGTTTGGAGTAACCAAAGCCTGGATACCAGCATGGGCCTTACCCCGCTGGAAGGCTTGGTAATGGGCACACGCAGTGGTGATGTTGACCCAGGACTGCACGCGCACCTGCATCGCCAGCTAGGCTGGTCATTGGATGAAATCGACAATGCGCTCAACACTCAGAGCGGGTTACTGGGACTTTCTGGCCTCACCAATGATATGCGCGAAGTGGAAGAACAAGCACTTGAAGGCCATCCTGGCGCCAAGCTGGCGCTAGGCGTGTTCTGTTACCGTATTGCCAAATCGCTGGCCGCACTCTCCTGCGCGCTGCCTAAACTCGATGGCGTTATCTTTACTGGCGGTATTGGCGAAAACTCACCGATCGTACGTAGCGAAGTACTTTCCCTACTGCCTCACTTCGGTTTCAGCATAGATAAAGCGGCTAACGAAACCACAATACGAGGCAAAGAGGGCAAATTAGATAGCGTCGGCCATGGCGGGCCGGAAGTGTGGGTGATTCCCACCGACGAAGAGGGCCGTATCGCCATGGAAACCCGCCTCTGTGTGGAGAGCCCTGAATGAACAGCCCCTCCGAGCAACCCCAAGCCATTTTACTCGTGCCTACCAGCATGGGTGTGGGGCTCACCTCAGCTTGCCTGGGCTTAATTCAAGCCCTGGATACCATTGGCCTAAAAGCCGGTTTTTTAAAGCCGTTTATGCAGAATGAGCTAAACGGCCCTGGGCTTGATCGCTCAACGGCACTGGTATCACGCACCTTGAATCAACGCCCACCATCGCCTATTTCCCAGGCGAGACTTGAACGCTTACTGCGTGATGATCAAGCCGATGAACTGATGGAAAACGTGGTCGAACTTTACGACCAAGTGGCCCAGCAGTCTTATCGTGACGGCAGCGCACTGGACTTAATCGTGGTTGAAGGCGTAGTGCCAACCCAGCACACCACTTACGCCCCCCAAACCAACGCGCAGCTGGCGGATGCACTTAACGCGCGTATTATTTTAGTCGGTACTGGCGACCTCCTCGAGCCACAACGGCTTGCCGAAGAGCTGGATATGCACGCACGCAGCTTCGGAGGTGTGAGTTCTAGCCGCACACTGGGCGGCATTTTAATGCGCATGAAGAATCTGCCTTATGGGCAGGAAGACGACCTTTCAGCAGCACCTGGCACCATTAAGCCTCAGTTGGAAGAGTCTGTTTTAAACGAACTGCGCCGTTACTCCCCTGCTTTGGCCACCGACCGTTTCCACCTGATTGGCGTAGTGCCCTACAGCAAAACACTCAGCGCTCCTCGCACCTTAGATGTAGCTCGTGCCCTAAACGCCAAGCTGCTAAACGAAGGCGAAGCGGTCAGCCGACGGGTACTCTCTACTAGCCTATGCGCTCGTAGCGCGGCCAATGCGCTACATATCTTCACGCCGGGCAGCCTAGTGGTAGCCTCAGGTGATCGTGACGATGTGATGCTGGCAGCTGCCTTAGCAACAATGAACGGCACTCAACTGGCGGGCGTGTTGTTGACCAACGGCTTCCTGCCGAACGACAACATGATTGAAATGTGCCGTCCTGCACTCAAAACCGGCCTACCGGTATTGGCAGTGGAAACCGACAGCTTGACCACGGCGCAGAATCTCAGCCAACTGAGTAGTGAAATCCCCATGGACGACTTCGAACGTGCCGAGCAGGTAGCACGTTATGTGGCCGCCCACCTTGATTTAGAGTGGCTGAAGGCCAAGCTCAATCTAGGTTACACCCGACGCCTTTCACCGTCAGCCTTCCGCCATCAACTGGTTAAGCTCGCTTTGCAGGCTAAAAAACGCATTGTGCTACCCGAAGGTGACGAGCCACGCACTATTGAAGCAGCAATTATCTGCCAGCGGCGCGGTATTGCGGACTGCGTCCTACTAGGCAAACGCGACGATATTGAAAGCGTTGCCCACCACCGAGGCCTTACGCTTCCCGAGACATTGACAATCATCGACCCTGAGAGCACCCGTGCTAACTATATTGGCCCCATGGTTGAGCGCCGTCGCGGAAAACTTAATGAGCTAACTGCCGAAGCCCAGCTTCAGGATAATGTAGTGCTTGGCACCATGATGCTGCAGTTAGATGAAGTCGACGGCTTAGTCTCTGGTGCAGTGCATACCACTGCCAATACGGTGCGCCCTGCTTTCCAACTGATTAAAACCGCTCCTGAATATAATCAGGTCTCATCCATCTTCTTTATGCTGCTGCCAGAGCAAGTAGTGGTCTACGGTGACTGCGCGGTTAACCCCGACCCAGATGCCGAAACTCTGGCCGAAATTGCCCTACAAAGTGCTCGTTCGGCAGAAGCCTTTGGCATTGAACCTCGGGTTGCGATGATCAGCTACTCCACTGGCGATTCCGGCACCGGTGCCGACGTAGATAAAGTGCGCGAAGCAACCCGTATTGCTAAAGAGCGCGCGCCGCATCTCGCCATCGACGGCCCACTACAATACGACGCTGCCGCAATTGAGAGTGTTGGTAAGCAGAAAGCCCCTGACTCACCGGTCGCCGGCCGCGCCACTGTCTTCGTTTTCCCCGACTTGAATACCGGCAACACCACTTACAAAGCCGTACAGCGTAGTGCCCGGGTGGTTAGCGTTGGCCCGATGCTTCAAGGGCTAAATAAGCCAGTGAACGATCTTTCCCGTGGTGCGCTAGTGGATGATATCGTCTACACCATCGCGTTGACTGCCATTCAGGCCAGCCAGCGGGAAAGCTAGGCAACCAAACGTAGCGGTCTGCACGTACAGCACGACGTTACGTTCCCAAGGTTGGCTCTTTAGACTGCTCCAGCATATGAAGGCCAGCCTTGGTTTTATCTTACTGACACACGCTAGCGTGTATTGACTAGTTTATCGGTATACCGGGTGGCGACGGCACAATTCCACCACTTGCTCCCGCACCCTACTTGCCACTTCTGCGCTGGCACCCAGCTCTAGTGCATCTAATACGTCGCATAGCCAACCTGCCAGTTGCTCGCACTCCACGATCCCGAAACCACGGGTGGTAACGGCCGGAGTGCCAATACGTATCCCTGATGTCACAAAGGGCGAACGAGGGTCATTCGGTACTGAGTTTTTGTTTGCTGTGATGTAAGCGTTGCTCAGCGCCGTATCCGCATCCTTACCGGTATAGGGTTTGTCCGATAGGTCGATCAGCATCATGTGGTTATCAGTCCCACCAGACACGATCTTATAGCCACGCTGTTGCAGTACAGCAGCCATGGTTCGGGCGTTAGCTACTACCTGCTTCTGGTAGGTTCTGAACTCCGGCAGCAGCGCTTCCTTGAAGGCAACTGCTTTGGCAGCAATGATGTGCATCAGCGGACCGCCCTGGATACCGGGAAATACGGCTGAGTTAAGCTTTTTGTAGAAGTCTTCGCCTTGCCCCTTCGCCAGGATGATACCGCCACGCGGACCACGCAAGGTTTTGTGAGTGGTGCTGGTCACCACATGGGCGTGAGGCAGAGGATTAGGATACTCACCCGCCGCGACCAAGCCGGCCACATGGGCCATATCCACCCAAAAAATCGCTCCCACCTTATCGGCGATGGCACGCATGCGCGCCCAATCCTTGCGACGTGAGTAGGCAGAAAAGCCGCCAATCAACATTTTTGGACGGGTTTCTAATGCAATGCGCTCCATCTCTTCGTAGTTGATCAGCCCGGTCTCGGGGTCAAGGCCATAGGGCACAATATTGTAATGACGCCCAGAGAAGTTGGACGGATTACCATGGGTAAGGTGGCCACCCTGGGCCAGGTTCATGCCCATCACGGTATCGCCGGGGTTAGTCAACGCCAGAAACACCGCTGCATTGGCCTGTGCGCCAGCATGGGGCTGGACGTTAGCATAGTCACAATCGAATAATGCCTTCACCCGCTCAGTGGCAAGTCTCTCTGCCACGTCCACGTTCTCACAACCGCTATAGTAGCGTTTACCAGGATAGCCTTCGGCATACTTATTGGTGAACACCGAGTTCTGGATAGCCATCACCAGCGGGCTGGCGTAGTTCTCGGAGGCTATCAGCTCAACATGATCTTCCTGGCGGCGCTCTTCGTCCCTAATAGCCCCCGCTAGCTCAGCGTCAAATTCAGCAAGGGGCATTTCAGCAAAAGGCATTTCAGCAAGAGCCATAGATGAGTCGTACATGATGATAGGATCCTATGATTTGGATGAATGAACTGAGTAGCGAGTTACTGGCGACAGAAGGCGAGATATGCGTACCACAATGTCGTCAATCTGTTCTTCGTTACACACCAATGGCGGTAGCAATCGAATAGTGGTATCGCGAGTAACGGTGATCAGTAGGTGCTGTTCATCTAATGCGCGCCTAACCAGCTCCCCACAGGACTGGTTCAGTTCAATACCGACCATAAGACCCTGGCCTCGAATGGAAATGACGTTTGGATGATCGCTTAGTGCCTCCTGCAATCCCCCGAGTAACCGCGCGCCCAGCACAGCAGCCCGCTCCTGGAGCTGATCGCGGAACATGATATCGAGCACAGTGCAGGCCACTCGGCAGGCCAGTGGATTACCGCCGAAGGTCGAGCCATGCTGGCCAGGCGAGAACAAGTCAGCTGCAGCGCCGCGCGCGAGGCAAGCAGCAATAGGAAAACCGTTACCCAACGCCTTCGCCAGGGTCATCACATCCGGCGTGATGCCTGCGTGTTGGTGCCCAAACCAAGCGCCTGTACGCCCCAGGCCTGCCTGGATCTCATCCAGCATCAACAACCAGCCATACTGGTCACAAAGCGTACGTAACTCACGCAGGTAGTCAGGGCTGGCGACGCGGATACCGCCTTCACCCTGTACCGGCTCTATCAACACAGCCACGATGCCGGGTTCCTGGGCCGCCGCCTGGCGTACCGCCTCAATGTCGTTGTAGGGAACCCTTAGGAAGCTAGGTAGCAGAGGCCCGAAACCGTGCTGAGCCGCGGGGTTGCCCGTGGCTGCGAGCGTTGCCAGGGTGCGGCCATGAAATGCGTTTTCCATCACCACTATTTTCGGCTGAGCCACTTGCTTGCGATGCCCATGCAGCTTGGCCAATTTAAGAGCAGTTTCGTTGGCTTCTGCGCCTGAGTTGCAGAAAAATGCCGTTTCCATGCCCGACATTGTGCACAGCCGCTCGCCTAGCCGCTCTTGCCAATCGATGCGGAAAACGTTGGAGGTGTGCAACAGCATCCCAGCCTGCTCGGTGATAACGGCAGTAACCTCTGGGTGAGCGTGGCCTAGGCTAGTGACCGCGACACCTGCGATGGCATCCAGGTATTCCACGCCCTGTTCATCCCAAAGATGCACGCCACTACCGCGTATAAAGGAAACAGGCTGAGGGGCATAAGCCCGCATCAGGTGGGAAGATGTGTGCGGCATATATCCATCCTTATATAGTGGGCTCCAGCAAGCTGAGGTCTGCAAAGTAAAATTACCAAATGGCAATCGTGTCTCATGGCTGCGACACCACTGTGCTGGGCTCGCCTGGCCAGTAATGACTATCTGGCATCGGTCGAGCTCCAAAGATGGCCTGCCCTACCCGAACCACTGTTGCGCCTTCTTCGATGGCGATCTCGAAATCACCCGACATTCCCATCGATAACTCATCCAATCCAATGTTGGCTGGCGCGCTCTGCCGCAACTGGTCGCGTAAAGTGCGTAGCAGCACGAAGCACTGACGCACTCGTTCAGCCTCGCTGGAGAACAGTGCAAGTGTCATCAACCCGCGCACACGCAGCGCCGTGAATGCTGGCAACGCTTGAACAAAGGCTGGCACGTCCTCGGGAGCCAGGCCGTACTTACTGGGTTCTCCCGAGGTATTGACCTGCACGAATACGTCCAGCGAGCGCCCTTCAATTTGCAGGCGGCGGTCCAGAGCTTCGGCTAGGCGCAAGCTGTCTAGCGCTTGAAACTCGCTAGCGAAACGCGCTACCAGTTTGGCCTTGTTGGTTTGCAGATGACCGATAACCGACCAATGCAGGTCATCCAAATCCTGCATGGCTTCCCATTTGCGAAAAGCCTCCTGAACCTTGTTTTCACCCAACACTCGGCAGCCCGCTGCATAGGCTAAGCGCAAGCTGGCCTCTGGCTTGGTCTTACTAACCGGCAGCAAGCGCACCGCTGCCGGATCGCGGTTGGAACGGCGGCAAGCTGTATCGATACGTGCCTGCACCGCAGCCAGGTTGCGCTGGAAGTCTTCCACCGTGGTGGCTTCCGGATAGCGGCCGTGCTGGTCGTGATGAGTTTGTGTATCGGAGGACTCTGGCATCTGTTGGGCACTCCTTTAATCTTGTCCCTGTTCAGACGTATTCATGTTCAAACTTGTCAGCTCAGAATTACGTACGACGCTCTTCATCGTCGGCCACAATGCAGTGGTGATAGCCATAGTCTAAGACTAGAATGGTCTGCCACAACAGACCACTAGTCACCCTCAAGGCAGACCGTATGACGAAGACATTCGAGCTTGAGACGCTGAAGATCAGGCTGAACGATGCTGACTTCCAACGTTTGGATCTACACCAGCGTATCCAGCGAGCTTTACGTGCTCTGATTCTTGATGGCGCACTCAGCCCAGGAGTAAAACTACCTGCAACTCGTGCGCTATCTAAATCACTCGGTGTTGCCCGCGATACTGTCGAGAACGCCTATGTACAACTGCATCGTGATGGCTTCATTGTGCGGCGAGGAGGTTCGGGGAGCTATGTGTCCGAGACAGTGGGTAACGAGCTAAGGGGAGCAGCCCGCAAACGCATGAAACGACAGGAGTACAAACGTAGCGTTATTGAGCAAGGCTTGGGGCTGAGCCAACGTGGCCGAAGGATTCTCGATAGTGGCGGAGTAGCTGATCAACAAGTGATCAAGGCGTTTGCTCAAGGCTTGCCTGAAACCCGTAACTTTCCAACCGATGTATGGGAGCGCTTACAGCGTCAGGCATTAAAAGACTACCGTACGAGTGCGTTGCTACATGGCGACCCTCAAGGGGCAGAGCCACTGCGCAAGGCAATCGCGGTCTATTTAAACCTTGAGCGCGGTGCCAATGTTTCTCCTGATCAAATCCTGGTGCTGAGCAGTACCAGGCAGGCATTGTTTCTATGTGCACAGCTGTTGGTGGACGCTGGCAAACCAATGCTGTTGGAGAACCCCGGGTACGTCGGTGCCAAAAAGGCATTTGAAGCCTCTGAGGCCAAAATCATTCCTATTGACGTCGATGCACATGGTATTCGTACGGACCTATTGCGGGCAGATCAACATGGCGCCAATTGCGTCTACGTGACCCCTTCTCATCAATACCCCACGGGCGCAACCTTGTCACTGGAACGTAGACTTGAGTTGATTCGCTGGGCTGCCGAAAACGGCAAGTGGATTATTGAGGACGACTACGACAGCGAGTTTCACTACGACGGGCTACCGACCGCTTGTGTCCAGGGACTGGATAAATATAAACGAACGATCTATATCGGCACCTTCAGCAAAACGCTCTACCCTGGGCTCCGGCTGGGATACATGGTGCTACCCGACGAGTTGGTTAGTGCATTCACTTACGCACGCAGTGTCATGGATGGGCACACGCCACAGATTCCCCAGTTGACACTGGCGCGCTTTATGGAAGACGGGCACTACAACTCTCATGTCCGGGCCATGCGTAAACTCTACGCCGGACGCAGGGAAACCATGCTTAAGTCTATCGACCAACATTTGGGGGGCATTGTGACAGCATTGCGGCCAGAAGGTGGCTTGCAGATACCGTGCCTGTTGAAGCCGGGCTGGTCGGAAGAGAAGACGATCCAACAGGCCGCCATTGCAGGCATACAACTACTAGGACTCAGCCAGCTGTATGCCAGTGAGGAAAAGAAGCAAGGCTGGCTCCTAGGCTACTCTTCCTTGACCGCTCATGAAATCGAAATGGCCATGCTACGCCTCTCCAAGGCTCTGAAAAAGACCTGAAAAAAACCTCGCCCTATTTTAAATGGCATGTGACACAACCAAAGTGGTCTAGCGTAATTTAAAAAAATGGCCCACCTCATAAGACCATCGCTTAGCTAATATCTAAAAAAAGGTCGGTATTCCTGATATGTATGGTCTGAGGGATTTTGTATGAAAACAGCGATTGCACTACGTCACCTTCATTTCGAAGGCGTCGGCACACTAGATACCGTTCTATCTGATCAGGGCTATGCGCTGCATTACCTTGACCCAGCCATCGACGATATTGATGGTATACAAGATGCCGATCTGCTGATTGTGCTAGGCGGCCCTATTGGCGCCTATGACGAGCAAATCTACCCCTTCCTCAAAGACGAGTTAGCCGTTGTGCGTCAACGACTGGATGCAGGCAAACCCCTGCTAGGAATCTGTCTAGGTGCCCAACTTATCGCCAGGGCACTGGGTGCCAAGGTCTACCCCTTGGGGGTCAAGGAAATCGGTTTTTCGCCAGTGACACTGACAACGGATGGCCAGGAGTCCGTGCTTGCCGCTCTGGGAGAGGCCCCAGTCCTTCACTGGCATGGCGATCAGTTTGATATCCCTACCGGAGGCGTTCACTTAGCCAGCACTCCAATCGGAGCCAACCAGGCGTTTTCGCTTGGAAGCAACGTGCTTGGGTTACAGTTTCATCTCGAAGCCGATGTGAGCAAACTCGAACAGTGGCTGATTGGCCATGCTAACGAATTGAGCCAAGCGGACATCGCCCCCTGCAAGTTGCGTGAAGATGCGGAGAGACTGGGAGAGCGCCTAACCATTGCCGCACGCACAGTTCTTGTAGAGTGGCTGAATAACCTTGAAAACTAGGCAACGGCACGTTGAGCAAGCAAACAACCATGCCACTGGGTACACATAAATTACATCCCCCTCTGTTTATGGTGACTTCCGCTTGCTGTGGCTTCCACTTGTTGTAACTTTCATCCAATCACAAGTTGTTATAGGAAGGTTGGCAATAAGGTAACAGCTCTGCATCTGCATGAAGGCATCGCATATGCTGACGGCCCTTCAGCAGACCTGTGCGGCGAACTGCTACGCACTAGTGCTGGCTTCCTGGAGTAAAACCAAAACCGCCCCAGGCAGTTCAACACCAGGGGCGGTTTTTTAGCACATTGCTACTTTCAGGGGTTATTGATCACACCCACATCGGCACCATGGCTTCCAGCACCATCACTAAACTCATCGCGGTAATGGTCAAAATCGATACGCCAAACACCTTTTTGGCCCAACGTACGTCATCGCCCAATCGAAAGCCGCATAGTGCCAGGTAAAGCCAGTAGCCTCCCATTGCTAATGCAACACAGAGGTAGCCCGTACCCGCTTGACTGGCTAGCACCAAGGCGAGCGACGCAGGAATAAACGCCACGATATAACCCAGAATGTGGTGTTTTGCCCGTTTAATACCATGCACTACCGGCAGCACCGGAATCGATGCCCGGCGATAATCCGCATAGCGGAAAATCGCAATGGCATACGAGTGTGGCATCTGCCACAGGCAGAAAATCACCAGCAGCATAAAGGCACCGCTATCAAACTGCCCAGTCACCGCACAGTAACCAACGACCGGCGGCATCGCCCCAGAAAGGCTACCTACGAGCGTGCCATACTCGGAATTGCGCTTCATATAGAGGCTATACACCCCGACATACACGCCCCAACCGATCACCGCCAGCGCAACAGCCAAGCCATTAGTACCCAACGCCAAACACACCACACCCGCGACGCCAAGCAAGGCTGCAACGCCCAGCGCCTGCTTGATAGAGATACGACCTTTAGCCAAGGGACGATGGCGCGTACGCGCCATCAGGGCATCAATATCTCGGTCAATGACATTATTGCACGCACAACCTGAAGCAATAACCAGTGCAATGCCCACCATGACCGACACAAAAGTGACCCAATCAAAGGCACCTTGGGCGGCTAAAAAGTACCCCCCTATGGTGGCAATCAGGTTGCCGCCAATAATCCCCGGCTTTGTCAGCGCAAGCAGGTCACGCCAACGGCTAGGCGCCGCCGTTAGCCGATCATCATGTTGAGATGCAGATGCTGCATGATCCATAAAGAGCCCCCTACTACCAAGACAAGTATCGTCAGAGTGAAAGCGAAAGACATCACATTCCACCCTTCGTCGGCTTTGGTGTTCATATGCATAAACATGACCAGCTGAACCAGAATCTGCAGCACGGCTGTTACAGCGATAACGACCACCGTCGTGCCGGTGCCTAGCGCACCGCTCATAACGACCGCAAATGGAATCACGGTTAGCACTAAAGATAGCAGAAGCCCAGTCACATACGATTTAACGCTACCGTGGGAAGTCGTTGAACTGGATGAAGAATGGCTCATCTCACAGCACCCCCATCAAATAAACAAACGAGAAGACACAGATCCAGACAATATCGAGGAAGTGCCAGAACAGGCTCAGGCACAGGATTCTTGGCCGGGTCATATCGTTCAACCCTTTGGTGGATAGCTGAACCAGCATCACCAAAATCCAGATCAAACCGAAGGTAACGTGCAGGCCATGCGTCCCCACCAAGGTGAAGAAAGATGACAGGAAGGCACTGCGATCCGGCCCATAGCCTTGATGGATAAGGTGCTGAAACTCATAGATTTCCATACCTACAAAGGCCGCACCCAGCACAAATGTGATGGCTAACCACGCCTTAACCTGGTTAATGCGATCGGCATTCATCGCCAGCACACCCATGCCAAAGGTGAAGCTGCTCACCAGCAGTAAAAAGGTTTCCACCAGTACAAAGGGCAGCTCAAAAATATCCGCCGCTGTGGGGCCACCCGCCGTCCCCTTCATAAGCACGGCGTAAGTAGCAAACAGTGACCCAAAGATCACCAAGTCACTCATTAGATAGACCCAAAAGCCGAACACTTTTGTGCCGCTGGCATCATGGTGCTCATGGGCGTCGGCCGTTGCGCCATGGTGTAGGGTATTGGTAGCCATTACGCTCGTGCCTCCACATAGTCTTGCTGCTGACGTTCGGTATCATCAGCTGTAAGCGTCGTCTTGCGTTGTTGATGCTCACGCTCAATCCGCGCAACTTCCGCGGCGGGAACGTAGTAGTCGATATCATCGTTGAAGACACGCGCCAGGAAGCTAACAATTACGCCAAGCGCGCCGACGGCAGCTAACCACCAGATATGCCATACCAACGCAAAACCCAGTACCAGGGCAAACAGACTAATCACCGGACCGGCCACGGTATTACGAGGCATATGAATATCGGTATAAGGTGCTTCACTCAACTGCTCGTTGCTGCGCTGTTTTTGCGACCAGAAACTGTCGATATCCCCTACTTCGGGCAGCCGCGCAAAGTTGTAGAACGGTGCAGGAGAAGAGGTTGACCACTCCAAAGTACGGCCATCCCATGGGTCACCGGTCACATCAGCATTTTGCTTACGATCACGAATACTCACCCAGAACTGAATGATGGTGCAGGCAATACCCAGCATGATAATTACCGCGCCTACCCAGGCTAGGATCATCCAGGGCTGCCATTCGGGATTGCTATAAGATTGCATGCGGCGCACAGCACCAAAGAAGCTCAGCACGTAAAGCGGCATAAAGGCCACATAGAAGCCGATAAACCAGCACCAGAACGAGCGTTTACCCCACTTCTCACTCAGCGTGAAGCCAAACGCCTTGGGGAACCAGTAAGTCAATCCGGCCATCATGCCGAATACCACACCGCCAATAATCACGTTGTGGAAGTGGGCAATCACGAACAGGCTGTTATGCAGTACAAAGTTGGCGGCAGGCACTGCCAGCATTACCCCGGTCATACCGCCCAAGGTAAAAGTGATAATAAAACCTAGTGTCCAAAGTACTGGTGAGGTTAATTCCAGGCTGCCGCGGAACATAGTGAACAGCCAATTGAAGACTTTCACCCCAGTAGGAATGGCGATAATCATCGTCATGATGCCGAAGAAGGCGTTGACGTTGGCACCCGCCCCCATGGTAAAAAAGTGGTGCAGCCAGACGATAAACGACAACAACGTGATCGCCACTGTGGCCCAAACCATGGTTTTATAACCAAATAAACGCTTGCGGGCGAAGGTTGCAATAACTTCAGAGAACACCCCAAACGCCGGCAGGATCAGGATGTACACTTCGGGGTGGCCCCAGGCCCAAATGAGGTTGACGTACATCATCATGTTGCCGCCAAAGTCATTAGTGAAGAAGTGCATACCGAAGTAACGATCCAGCGTCAGTAGCGCGATCGTCGCCGTCAAAATCGGGAAAGAAGCGATAATCAGCACGTTGGCGCACAGCGATGTCCAGGTAAAGATTGGCATGCGGAACATTGTCATGCCTTTGGTGCGCATTTTCAGAATCGTGACGAAGAAGTTAATCCCTGTAAGCGTCGTGCCTATCCCCGATATCTGTAACGCCCATATCCAATAATCGACCCCCACCCCTGGACTAAACTCTATCCCCGAAAGAGGCGCGTAAGCGAGCCAGCCGGTTTTGGCAAACTCCCCCACGACGAGGGAAATATTGACCAGAATCGCTGAAACAGCGAACAGCCAAAAACTCAGATTATTCAAGAAAGGAAAGGCAACATCGCGTGCGCCAATCTGCAGCGGCACTACGAGATTCATTAACCCAATGACCATCGGCATCGCGACAAAGAAGATCATGATCACGCCGTGGGCAGTGAAGATCTGGTCATAGTGTTCAGGAGGGAGGTAACCTGCGGCTCCACCAGCCGCCATGGCCAGTTGAGTACGCATCATGATGGCATCTGCAAAGCCACGCAGCAGCATGACCAGCGCCACCACAAAGTACATAATGCCGAGCTTTTTGTGGTCAACGGAGGTAAACCACTCGTTCCACAACCAGCCCCACTTACGGTAGTACGTTAATGCGCCTAGTAACGCGGCGCCACCAATGGCCATGAAGGCCGCAACGATCATAATGATCGGTTCGTGATACGGAATCGACTCTAACGTCAGTTTTCCAAACATGCTTAACCCCCCGCTTCAACGCTTGTGGGATGGCCATTCATGGCGCGATCCTCACTAGCATGTTGATTGGTAACGTGGCCGAAAGCGGCCTGATGATGGGTAGCGCTTGCGCTTTCTAGCTCGCCAGACTCACCATGGCTGTCGTGAACATCGCCCATGACTTCGCTGTGGCCACCATGACCTCCATGGCCGACACCTCCGGTGTGGAAGCTCGTCAAAATCGACTCATATAACTCAGGTGATACCGCAGAGAAGTACTCCACCGGGTGGTATTCGCTCGGCTTGGCTAAATCGCTATAGCTATCGGGGTAAGTCAGGGTTTCGCCGGAAGCCCGCACGCTGGCAACCCACTCATCAAATTCAGCGGGGGTAGTCACGCGAGCATCGAACGTCATTCCCGAGAAGCCTGCACCGCTATAATTGGTGGAGCGGCCAGGGTAAACACCAACTTCATCCGCAATCAGGTGGACATCATTATCCATGCCTGCCATGGCATAGATCTGGCTACCGAGATGGGGAATAAAAAAGGCGTTCATAACCGAGCCGGAGCTGACTCGGAAGCGCACTGGCGTATCCACCGGAAAGGCCAGTTCATTGACACTGGCAATGCCCTGTTCGGGGTAGATAAACAGCCATTTCCAATCTAGTGCCACCACCTGGATTTCCATCGAAGCAGTATCGCTTTCGATAGACTTGTGGGGATCCAGACTATGGGAGGTTTGCCAGGTTAACAGCGCAAGAACCGCGATAATCGCGCAAGGCACGATCCAGACGACAGCCTCAATCACATTGGAGTGGGCCCAGTCAGGCAGATACTTAGCCACGCTATTACTGCGCCGATAACGCCAGCCGAACAGTAGTGTCATGGCAATTACGGGAATAACCACAATCAGCATCAACCCAAACGAGGTCAGGATTAGCGAGCGCTGCTCAACGCCAATCTGCCCCTTAGGATCCAGCAATGCAGAACTGCAGCCCGTTAACAACAGGCACAATACGACGAGCACAAGAGTGCCTCGCCTGCGCCAGAGGGTATGTCGTTGCATGGTGTGATCTCGTCAGAGAGTGGTCCAAAATAGCGCGCTACTAAGACAACTACCTAGCCAACTGTACCGCCAACCACCTAGCCAGCTAAAAGCCTGCTAACTAGCCACCTAAATAGCACGCTAACTAATACCCCATACTTTTCCCAAAACAGTGAGTGTGTGTTGCTCCGGGAAAAATATGCGCTACCGGATGGGGTTGGTAGCGAGCCATAGCTAGCACGATGCGTGCATAAACTAAGACTAAAGTATTTTCTATTGATCTGAGTCAATCAGAAAGAGGCGCTTTGCCGCACCCAGAATGCTCAAAGATGTGCTAGGCAACCGTGACGCTAAGCGATGCCTGTGGGTGGCGGTTTAACAATTCAGGCGCGCGCTCATCGTCAGTCACAACAATATCGAAATCAGACAACGAGGCAAAATAGGCTGGGCGCACTATCCCAAACTTGCTGGCATCGACTATCAGTAAGCGTTGCATAGCAGTGGCAATCGCGGCTTGTTTAGGCGCCACTTCATGGAAGTGAAAACAACTTACGCCACGTTCACAATCAACACCTGCAGCCGAAATTAACGCTTTGTTGATGCCCAAGCGCTCTATCGATGCTCTCATCCCATCGCTACCAAAGGATTGCGATGAGGCATGAAATAGTCCCCCTAACAGAACTAACCGTACATTAGGTAGCGCAGCCACCGAATTAGCAACGTTAAGCGCATAAGTCACCACCGTAAGCTCGCGAAAATGGCTCAGTTGCCCTAGCAGCGGAATCAGTGTTGAACCACAGTCGATAAAAAGTGTGTCGCCCTCCTCTATAAAGCGGGCGGCACGCTGGCATAAGCGATGCTTCACTTGGTAATGGCTAGCCTGCTGCTCGGTAAGATCATATACCGGAGTTACGCCAGGATAACTCGCCATTACCAGGCGCCCGCCTAGCAGGCTAATTGGAGATGGTTGTGTAGAGAGATCTCGCCGAATGGTCATTTCCGACACACCACACAGCTCGGCAGCATCCCGTAGGTGCAAGGTTCCTCCGCTGGCAAGCGCTTCTTGCAGCATCGCCAGACGCTGTGCACTCCGGTCATTCATAGCAAGCATCTCCTTATCATTCATGTTGTTATCGACATTCGCGGTAGAACTACCGCCTATGTTGAGTCAGCCGTCGCCGTATTACCACTGCATCGCAATATTGTTCGCTGCCATGCGCGGTATATCACACAAAGAAAGCGTTGATGTGACATTGCTTGCAAATCAACGTTAAAAAAATAACACTGAATGTTATAATTTTAACATTAACGCTAGCCCGCACGACCCACAACTTCGGAACGCCACTCATACTGGCGCCGTGACAAACTTGTTGAGGCTTTCATGACTGCTCTAACTCACACTCGCTCCCCTTTCGTCTCGCTTGGCGCTGGCGTTTTACTGGCAGGGGCTACCTTGGCAACACCTGCGCTAGCTAACGAGCCCGCGAATACCCCAATGACACCGGTTTGGTCATTCGCTAACGTATCGCTGAACTATCTGGACTGGTCCCGCGGAACCGAGGCGCGCACCGCGAATAACGCCGCGAAAAGTGACTTCACATTTGTTGAAATCGAAGGTGGCGTTGGCTATAGCTGGGGCGAATTTTACGGTTTCTTCGACTTCGAGAACCCGACTAATAACCAGTTTGATGAATCCAGCGGCGGTAAAGATAACTTCCGTACAGCGGGCAAAATCACCTCACATATTTACCTGGGTGACAGCCCACTATCGCTTTATGTCCATGTCTATGATTTTCGCGATTACGGTTTTAACGCCCGGGAGCAAGATCAGATTTTGGGCTTAGGTTATCGCACCACCTTCGCAAACGGACTATGGTTCAAGCCGTTTATCGGTGCTGCACGGGTACAAAGCGACGGCTATACCGGCATGAACGGTTACATGGCGGGCTGGGTAGCAGGCTACGACTTTGCGGCGTTTGATCAAAACTTCAGCATAACCAATTGGCACGAGCAAACCTTCGGACGCGACAGCGATTACCTATCACAGAACTATGTGAACGGCACAGCTGGCAGCGTTGGTACCAACGGTGCGCTGAGTCTGTGGTGGCACCCTTCAGACCTGATTACCACTGGTGTGCAGTATCGCTACTCGGAGAATAAGCTGGGTACTCCGGATGCTTACCAAAACGCGATGATTTACTCCATCAAGCTCAACCTACTATAAACGAGTTACTCTTTAGCGAACTCGAAGGATCTCCCTATGACACTCCTTATGAGCTTGGTAGGTATGGTCACACTGGTGTCCATAGCCCTTATCTTCTCCTATGACCGCAAGTCGATACGGTTGCGTACCGTGCTGGGCGCATTTGCCATCCAGGCAGGTATCGGTGCATTTGTCCTCTATGTACCGTTTGGCCAAGCGGTGCTACAAGCCATCTCGTCTGGTGTTAGCCAAGTATTGGTCTACGCAAACGATGGCATTGGCTTTCTCTTCGGTGGCTTAGCTGATGTCGATAACGTTGGCTTTGTTTTCGCCATTAAAGTTCTGCCAGTCATTATCTTCTTCTCATCGCTTATCGCGGTGTTGTACTACCTCGGCATTATGCAATGGGTCATCCGCATTCTAGGTGGCGCACTGCAGAAAGCCTTGGGCACCTCACGCACCGAGTCGCTTTCTGCCACGGCGAATATCTTTGTTGGTCAAACCGAAGCCCCCCTAGTCGTTCGGCCATTTATTGCCCGCATGACGCCCTCCCAGCTGTTTGCGGTAATGTGTGGTGGCCTCGCGTCTGTCGCTGGTTCTGTATTGGCTGGTTACGCGGCACTGGGTATTCCAATGGAATACTTGGTCGCAGCATCATTTATGGCGGCACCGGGCGGCCTGCTATTTGCCAAGCTGATTATGCCGGAAACTCAGGATGCAACCGACAGCGACAGCGTTTCCAGAGTAGAAGAAGAGCTTAAAGAGCAGGAAGACAAACCTGCCAATGTGCTGGATGCAGCTGCAGCAGGTGCTACGTCAGGCATGAAGCTTGCCGCTAACGTGGGCGCTATGCTGCTCGCATTTATTGCACTTATCGCGCTTATTAACGGCATTTTAGGCGGTGTTGGCGGTTGGTTTGGCTTTGATGCACTCAGCCTTGAGCTGATTTTAGGCTGGCTGTTTGCACCACTGGCTTTCTTGCTGGGCGTCCCTTGGGAAGAAGCCACGCTGGCAGGCTCATTCATTGGCCAAAAGCTGGTGGTTAACGAGTTTGTCGCCTACATCAATCTTGCACCGTACATTGATGGGGAACAGTTAGTGGCTGCCACGGGTCAGATGATGACACCGCACACCATGGCGATTCTCTCCTTTGCACTGTGTGGTTTTGCCAACCTGTCGTCCATTGCCATCCTGTTGGGCGGTTTAGGTAGCATTGCACCTACGCGCCGTAAAGAAATTGCCCGCTTTGGTGTCAAAGCAGTGCTGGCAGGTACGCTATCTAACCTGATGTCGGCATCTATTGCTGGTTTCTTTATCGCATTAAGCAGCATGACGGCTTAACGCAGCGAGCACGATACCAAGTGACGGGCGCTGCTGTTATTGCAGTGCCCGTTTTGTCTTTTACTGTTTTGCGAGAACTCCATGACCGCGACTGCCTCTCCCCATGTTTCTACTGCCCGTCAAGCACTGGCGCTAATGGACTTGACCAGCCTGAACGAAAGCGACACAGACAGCGTTATTGAAGCCCTGTGCCAGCAGGTAAAAACCCCCTTCGGCAACCCGGCTGCAGTATGCGTATATCCACAGTTTGTGGTCACCGCCGCCCGTGCACTAAGTGCGCACCAGCTCGATGGCCAAGTAAAGATCGCTACTGTAACTAACTTTCCCCATGGCGGTGAGGACATCATGGGCGCGGCCCGTGAAACCCGCGAAGCAGTGGCCTCCGGTGCCAATGAGGTGGACGTGGTTTTTCCCTACCGCGCGCTCATGAAGGGAGATGAAGCCACCGGTCTTGAACTGGTCGAGATGTGTAAAGCGGCTTGCGGCGGCCAAGCGCTGTTAAAAGTCATCATTGAATCTGGCGAACTCAAAGAGCCTGCGCTTATCCGACGCGCTAGTGAGCTTGCCATTGAGGGCGGCGCTGACTTTATTAAAACGTCAACGGGTAAAGTGCCGGTTAACGCCACCTTAGAAGCCGCCAACATTATGCTAAATGTAATTAAAGACAGCGGCAAAGACGTTGGCTTTAAAGCCGCAGGCGGCGTGCGCACCACTGAAGAAGCTGCCGAGTACTTAGCGCTTGCCACTGAAATTATGGGCGCAAAGTGGATAACACCTGAGCACTTCAGATTTGGTGCCTCTAGCCTGCTGGGCAATTTATTAAATACGCTGAGCGGCAGCGCTCTACAAGCTACCAAGCAATCTACTACTCACGGAGGCTACTAATGTCTTCAACTGCTTCTCACCACGCACTGCTTCCACAAGAATTGATTCGTTTAAAGCGCGACGGCCAGCCGTTGCCAGCCGAAGAGATTAAAGCCTTTGTTCAAGGCATAGCCGACGACCGCATCAGCGATGCGCAGATTGGCGCCTTTACTATGGCCGTATTCCTCAACGGAATGAGCCGCGAGGAAGTCGTAGCGCTAACCACCGCAACCCGCGACTCAGGCCACGTGATGCAGTGGGGCTCCCTCAACCTGCCAGGCCCAATTGTCGATAAACACTCCACCGGTGGCGTAGGTGATTTGGTATCCCTGGTGCTTGGCCCCTGGGTAGCTGCCTGTGGCGCCTTTGTGCCAATGATTTCAGGCCGTGGCTTGGGCCACACCGGCGGTACCCTGGACAAACTGGAGTCGATACCCGGTTACGACCCCTACCCTGCCCCGAAGCGCTTCAGTGATGTGGTGAAGTCCACCGGTGTGGCGATTATCGGCCAAACCGGCAACCTAGCCCCAGCGGATAAGCGCATCTACGGCGTGCGCGACGTCACCGCTACGGTAGAGTCTATCCCGCTGATTACCGCTTCTATTTTGGGTAAGAAGCTAGCCTCTGGTCTGGATGCCCTGGTCATGGACGTGAAAGTTGGCAGTGGCGCCTTTATGCCGACACCGGAAAAGTCCCGCGAACTCGCCAAGAGCATTGCAAACGTAGCTACCCAGGCCGGCACACCGACAACGGCCCTACTGACGGATATGAGTCAGCCACTGGCCCCTTGCGCCGGTAACGCGGTTGAAATCGTCGAAACTCTAGCGCTGCTGCGCGGCGAACGTGCCAACAGCCGAGTTATGCAGGTGACCCGCGAACTTGCAGTAGAAATGCTGATTGCCGGTAAATTAGCAACAAGCCGTGAAGAAGCACTGGCCAAACTCGAAAAAGCACTCACTTCCGGCGCAGCAGCCGAAGTATTTGCCCGTATGGTGCGCGAGCTGGGTGGCCCTGCAGACTTTATGGAGCGCTCAGACAGCTACCTAGCCACCGCACCGGTGATTCAAGCTGTTTACCCCGAGCAAAGCGGCATTGTTCAGCGCATCGATACCCGTGCCGTAGGCATGAGTGTGGTCGAGCTAGGCGGTGGCCGCCTGCGTAACGATGCCAGTGTTGACCACAGCGTGGGCTTTAGCGATATCGTCGAGCTTGGCGAGGGCGTCGACAGCCAGCGCCCACTCGCCATAGTCCACGCCCGTAGCGAAGAGGCCGCCGCCCGTGCCGCCGCTCAGCTACGTGCTGCCATGGTCTTGGGAGAAGAAGCTGCTGAAGCAGATACGCTGATCCAGGAAACATTCCGAGGAGAAGCCTAATGCGCCGTGCAATTGTGCTAGTTCTCGACTCTTTTGGTATCGGCAGTGCCCCAGATGCTGACAAGTTTGGCGACCAGGGTGCTGACACCCTGGGCCACATCGCAGCCGCCTGCGCTCGCGGAGAGGCTGATACCGCTGATCGCTCAGGTCCCCTAAAGCTGCCCAACATGGCAGCCCTTGGTCTATTCCACGCCCACCGCGATGCTACCGGCAACGTGGCCGAAGGCATTGACCTCCCTACACAACTGAAAGGTGCGTACGCCCACGCCAAAGAGATCTCCAGCGGTAAGGACACCCCCTCTGGCCATTGGGAAATCGCCGGCGTGCCGGTACGCTTTGACTGGGGCTACTTTCTCGATAAAACCGACAGCTTCCCTGTGGAGCTGTTAGAAAAAATTGTTCAGGAAGCGGAGCTTCCCGGTGTCATCGGCAACTGCCACGCATCCGGCACCGAGATCATCGCCCGACTGGGCGAAGAGCATGTGCTGAGTGGTAAGCCCATTGTGTACACCTCGGCAGATTCCGTGTTTCAGATTGCCGCCCACGAAGAGCACTTTGGCCTGGAGCGGCTCTACACGCTATGCGAAACCGTACGCGAACTGCTCGAGCCTTATAACATCGGCCGGGTGATTGCACGCCCGTTTACCGGCGATGACAGCGCCAGCTTTGCCCGCACAGGCAACCGTCGCGATTACAGTGTAGAGCCCCCCAGCCCCACGGTGTTGCAGAAGCTGGCTGATGCCGGTGGCGAAGTGGTATCGATTGGCAAGATCGCCGATATTTACGCCCACTGCGGTATTACTCATAAGGTAAAAGCCAGCGGGCATGACGCCCTGATGGAGGCCACGCTCGCCGAAGTAGCCCGCACTGCTAGCGAGTCCAGCAATCGCCCTACCATGATCATGACCAACTTTGTTGATTTTGATTCGGTTTACGGACACCGCCGTGATGTACCGGGCTACGCTGCAGCACTTGAGCACTTTGATGCCCGCCTGCCGGAGCTGCTTGCCGTACTGAACGATGACGACCTATTGCTGCTTACCGCTGACCACGGCTGCGACCCTAGCTGGGAAGGCACCGAGCACACCCGCGAGTACGTACCGGTGATGGTGCACGGTGCAGGATTCTCCCCCGGCCCGCTAGGCGAGCGCGGCACCTTTGCCGATATCGGCCAGACGCTGGCAACATTCTTCGCGGTTGAAGCAATGGAAGACGGCAAGAGCTTTTTACCTAACGCTGCCTGAACCGCAGCGTTTAGCAAATCAAACTGATTAAAAAAACGATCAATAGGAGCGTTTCATGGCGACACCACATATCAATGCCGAGATGGGCGATTTCGCTGATACCGTGCTAATGCCCGGCGACCCGCTGCGCGCCAAGTACATCGCCGACACTTACCTGGAAAACGTGCGTCAGGTAAACGATGTACGCAGCATGTTCGGCTATACCGGCACTTATAAAGGCCGCGCAATTTCAGTTATGGGCCACGGTATGGGAATTCCGTCGGTGTCTATTTACGCCAAAGAGCTGATTACCGACTACGGCGTTAAGTCCATCATCCGGGTGGGTTCTTGTGGCGCAGTACGCGACGATGTCAACGTTCGCGATGTGGTAATCGGTATGGGCGCCTGTACCGATTCCAAAGTAAACCGCATGCGCTTTAACGACCACGACTTCTCGGCAATTGCTGACTTCGACCTGACCATGCACGCGGTGGCGGCTGCCAACGCGCAGAACGTTCCGGTAAAAGTCGGCAATATCTTCTCAGCGGATCTGTTCTACAACCCGCAGACCGATATGGCCGAATTACTCAAGCGCTACGGCATTGTTGGAGTAGAGATGGAAGCCGCTGGCCTATACGGCGTTGCAGCGGAGTTTGGCGCTCGGGCACTGACGATCTGCACCGTTTCCGACCATATTCTGAAGGGCGACTCACTCTCCAGCGCCGATCGTCAAACCACCTTCAATGACATGATGGTTATTGCGCTAGATACCGTGTTGCGCGACGATGCTGCCAAAGCCTAAAGGAAGCTTGCTGCACGCTCTGACGTTTTGGATAAGCCTACCTATTAGGAAAAGTGATGGACCAGATATCTAATGAAATCGTCCAACAATTGCTAACAGCGCTAGGCAATGCCTACGCGCCCTACTCTAATCATCCCGTTGCGGCGGTGATGGAGTGCCCAGACGGCCAGCAGTTTGCGGGCAGCAACGTGGAAGTAGCGCACTACAAAGGGCTGTGTGCGGAAGCCTCGGCTATTTCCGCCATGATCACCGCAGGCCAGCGCGAGCTGGCGAAGGTGTACGTCATGGGCCCAGGCGAGCACCTTTGCACACCCTGCGGCGACTGCCGACAACGCATCCGCGAATTCGCCACACCGGATACGCAAATCATGGTGATCTCTCGCCAAGGAGAGGTGCTAAAAACCTACACCATGGAAACCTTGCTGCCCGATGCCTTCGGTCCAGAGCAATTGCCACCGCGTTAAGCAACCCACTCAGCCCGTTTCCCGCAGCACCAGCGCCACCGGCAACGATACATGTCGAGGCGCTTTGCCTGCCAACGCTTCACCTAATAGCTCCACGCTCATCGCGGCAATCGACGCGATGTCTTGGCGAATGGTGGTTAGCCCGGTGGCCAGTGTTGGCAGGTCGTCAAATCCGGTCACGGCTACCTGGCTAGGCACATCAATTCCGCGGTCTTCCAACGCAGCTACACAGCCTAGCGCCAGCTCATCAGTGGCGCATACCAATGCATCAAATGGCAGCGGTTGGCCACTTGATATGCCAGCCAAATAACGATTTAAATAGCGATAACTGGTCAGAGAGTCCGAGCTCAAGCGATGCGGCAAGCTGATTAACTGCTCGGCAAGCCCTACCTCCTCAAGTGCCCGCCGGTAGCCCTCTAAACGACTATGAGGGCATGGCGTTTCCAGTTCTCCACCGACGAAGGCCAAGCGCCTTCGCCCCAGGGCAAGTAAGTATTGGGTGATCTCGTAAAGCCCCGCCGCATCATCGGGCGCTACCGAAAATCCATCCCCGGCGTTGCCAATACGTACAAACGGAATACCTGCTGCACTTAGTAGTGTTGGGCGCTCATCCTCGGCGGTTTCACCTAACAAAATCGCCGCTCCCGCTCGCTCAGGAAGCTCTGCGGTTTGGTCATGATGAAAAAAGATTGGCACCATACCCTGCTGGTGAAGCGCCACCGTCAGGTGCTGATAAAGCAAAATATAGTAAGGGCGCAGTTCAATATCCTGACGCCCTAGAGAAATCCCTACCACCGCCGCCTTCCCACTTATCAGCTGCCTCGCTGCCGCGCTGGGCTGGTAGGATACCTCTCGGCTGATAGTAAGAATTCTTTCCCGCAAGGCATCGCTTAACCCTGGCTTACCATTTAATGCTCGGCTGACTGAGGCAATGGATACATCAGCCCGCCGTGCAATTTCACGTATGGTCGCCGTTTGAGTGCTCTGTTTAGTCTGTTTCATGCCATGCCTCAGCGATTCGGCTCATGATTGTGCCAAAATTTGAGCTGAAAAACGTTAGGCATAATGAAAAACAGCATTACCAGCCTCGTCTCCCTAGGCGGGCCAATTCGCTGTCGAGCTGTTGAATCGCCTGTTCAGGCGAGACATCACCGGAAAGCGCTTCATGCACACGGTTAAACACCGCGCTAGACACGCGCGGGTAAGCCGTTCCTGTCACGCTGGCTGGGCGAGGTATGCCGTTCATGACGGTTTCATACAGCTCGCCAATAAATGGGTGTGCTTCCAGCACCTCAGCATCCTCATAGAGCATTGGTCGTGTTGGGTTTCGGCCAAATTCCACGGCATGCGCCTTCTGCTGCTCTTCAGCAGAGAGATAAGCAACTAAATCAGCTGCGATTTCAGGATGTTGTGAATAGCGTGAAACGGCCCAATTCCAGCCACCGAGAGTAGCGGTAGACTGCCCACCGGCCCCATGAGGTAATGGCGCAACACCAAACTTGCCTTGAATAGGTGTGCCATCAGCCTGCCCCAACGACCAGACATAGGGCCAGTTGCGCATAAACACCGCGTTACCCGCCTGGAATACGCCTCGAGCTTCTTCTTCCATGTAGTTACTCACCCCTTCAGGGCTGATATCCCCCACCCAAGACGCAGCCAGCGCCAGCGCTTCCACTGTTTGAGGGTTATTCACCGTGACCTGCCCATCGCCATCCACAAAGGTGCCGCCGCCGTGGCTGGCTATCCACTCCAACGCATTAGTAGTCAGCCCTTCATAGGCTCGCCCCTGGAACACAAACCCATGCATGCGCGTATTCCCCGCCTCGCGTTCAGCCTGTTGGATACGTCGCGCAGTATCCGTCAACGCCTGCCAGGTTTCCGGCACCCCCGCGTCATACTTATCCAGCAGATCCTGGCGGTAGTAGAGTAGCCCCGCGTCGGTAAACCAAGGCAACGCAACAAGCTTCCCCTGCACAGTATTATTCTCCATCAATGAGGGAATAAAGCCGTCAGTTGCACCTTCTGGCAGGTATTCATTTAGGTCAACCAAGTGGTCGGCGAGCAAACCTGGCCACACGATATCAATCATTAGCACATCCACATCCTGGGACTGGCTACCCAATAGCTGTTGGTAAAGCGAGAGCTTTTCGGTAGGAGACTGAGGGGTGGTGACGATATTCACGTGGTGGCCGTTAGCCTCCGCCCACCGCTTTGCCAACGTCGGGCAGAAGTCCGCCGCTCCACCGTCGCCACAGGCAATGGTTATCTCGGCGGCAGTAGCAGAGAGCGCAGTAGGTAATAAAGCAATACTCGATAACAGTACCACCGATGTACGAAGATATTGACGCATAGCCTTCACCTCTATTGTTATTGGTAGGTGCGTTATGTCAGTACTCTACTGATGAACAACTAATCTCCTAGCTCGCAATCGCTAGGCTACGGTCTTCCTGGCTTGAGATAAAACAGGCATCAAGCACGGTTTGAATCGCCGCGCCACGGGCAAAGTCCGGCTGGTCGTTGTTGCCGCTTTGGATGCTCTCGACGAAGCGCTGGTAGATACTGGGCGTGCACGGTGCTTTCACGGTACTCCAGCGGGCAGGATGAACATCATCATCCAAACATACCTGCACTTCGTCTTTGGCGACATCCAGATCAATCCGTATTGCGCCCTTATCGCCGTGGACACTAAGTGCGAGTGAGTTGTGGTGCCCGGTTGCCCAGCGAGTGGCCTGAATAGTCCCCTTAGCACCATTGGCAAACGACACTCTCATCAGCGCTGTATCGTTGGCATCCAGCACATACTCACCAATGCGATTGTCTGGGGCTTTTTCAAAACAGGTTAGCTCGCAGTTGACTCGGGTAATGTCGCCAACAGGGAAGCTGGCAAAGTCGACAATGTGCACACCGACATCACCTAATACGCCTTTACTGCCGTGGGCTTCGGAAAGCCGCCACAGCCACTGGCTATCCTCATCCCAACGCCCCCAGGCGTTACTCACCAGCCAGCTTTGCCGGTAGCTAGCGTCTACATGGCGAACTTGTCCAATGGCACCTGCAGTAATCAGCGCACGGGCATGCTGAATAGCGGGTGCATCACGGTAGCTTAAGTTGACCATGTTGATCACATTAGCTGCCTCGGCAGCCGCCGCCATTGCATGGGCATCCTGTGCGTTTGTCGCCAGTGGTTTTTCACACAGGATATGTTTGCCTGCAGCAATAGCAGCTAGCGACGTTGCTTTATGAACACCGTCTGGAGTTACGTTACTTACCGCGTGAATATCATTTCGGGCCAGCATGGCCTCCAGGTCGCCATACACATCGCTAATACCGTGGCGTTCAGCAAACGCCTGGGCTTTGGCAAAATCTTTATCACAAACTGCTACTACTTCGATGCCTTCAAGTCGGCCAAAGTGCTTGGCATGCTCACCGGCCATGCTGCCTGCACCAATTATCGCTAAACGAATCATTTAAAGCCCTCCTCGCCGGGTTTATGCAGGCTTTCGCCCTTTATCTCGACCGGATTAGGCGCTTGGTCAGCGGGTACATTAGGGCAACTGTCGATCCATCGCGAGCCTTCTGGGCGTGCCCAGTTCACGGCGTTTTTCAACACGGTTTTCACCTGGGCATCGTAATAAATCGGGTAGGTTTCATGGCCAGGGCGGAAGTAGAAAATCTTGCCATTGCCACGCTTGTAAGTCAGGCCGGAACGGAATACTTCACCACCTTCAAAGGCACTGATAAAGATCACTTCATCGGGGTTAGGCACTGCAAACGGTTCGCCGTACATTTCGGTATGGGGCAGCTCAATATAGTCCCCCAGGCCCTGAACAATCGGATGACCTGGGTTCACTACCCACAGCCGTTCCCGCTCGCCCGCTTCACGCCACTTGAGTGAACACGTGGTTCCCATGAGGCGCTTAAAGATTTTCGAGTAGTGCCCCGAGTGCAGAACAATCAGCCCCATGCCTTGCAGCACACGCTTTTGCACGCGGTCAACGGTCTCTTCCAGCACATCGCCGTGGGCTGCGTGGCCCCACCATAGCAGTACATCGGTATTGTCGAGCGTAGCTTCGCTAAGCCCCTGCTCAGGGTCTTGCAGCGTCACGGCCGTGGCATGGATACCTTCCGCTTCGTTTAAACCTTCGGCAATGCACTGATGCATGCCTTTGGGATAAATCCGCGCCACGATCTCATTGGTCTGCTCGTGGACGTTCTCTCCCCATACGGTCACGTTGATGGTCATATGCTCTCCTTGACGAGATAGTGAAGTGCTATTAAAGGCACACATGACAAAAAGTAAACGTTTACTCGACAAGAGTAAACGTTTACCTAAATACAACTTTAGTCGTCACTCGCCAGTGAGAAGTATTTATTCAAACACGAGAAAGTAAAAAAGCCCGCTGCAGAAAACAGCGGGCTATGTGAGAATTGTGTGAATGTAACGTAGCGTTTTAGAAGTAACCCGCTCCGCGTGGCATCATACCAAGGTGGTTTTCAACCTTGGTAACTCCTGGTACGTTTTCAGCAGCTACCGTCACCGCTTGCTTTTGATCCGGGGACTCCACTAACCCCCAAATTTCTACAACGCCTCCATCAACAATCAAGCTAATAGTGTCGGTAGAGGCACCAGTATGCTGATCGACTTCTTTTAAGATAGCATCACGAATTTTACGGTCATCCACCGGTGACTGTGTGGGAGCAACCGCTGCATTGGCAATGCCTTGCAGTAAATTAGCACGGCTCACAATACCGACCAATTTTCCCTGACGCACCACGGGCACACGCTTTATATGGTGCTTTTCCAGCAACCGGGCGATGGTATGCAGCGGCGCATTCTCCTCAACGGTTAATGGGTTTGGTGTCATAACTTCCTGTGCTTTGCGCCCATGGGACTTAATATATTCCCCAGGGTCTTTCCCCCCCGTAAAGAGTGACAACCACCAGGAGTGCTCTTGGTCATCATCGCGCTTTATCCGGCGCATGAGATCGCCTTCACTGACAATACCCAGCACCTTGCGATCATTATCGACAACTGGCACGGCACTAATACGGTGATCAAGCAGCAGCTGTGCGATTTCCCGCACTTCCGTATCAGGCCCTACACTGATAACTTTAGGCGTCATAATATCGATAGCTTGCATGGCAAATCCCCTTGAGACTGATTCTTGTGGCTAGCTCTTCAAGGACAAGCGTTGATAAGGCTTGGCGTTAAACATAAGCCACACGTTCAGATTGAACTGTTATCCTTTGAGACTAGCTCGCTGCGGGTGATTTAGCTATGCATGCTCGTGATCACTGACACTCTTTTGACCTAGCTCATTTTATCCTCCTCGTCTGTACTGCTCTCTGCTACTTTCTCCACATCCACTATCCCTGAGCGGCTAACGACTACTTTCCAGCGAGCCAAATAGGGCACATCTTCACTGCCTGTTTCGCGAATAACCAAATTGCACAAGTGACGGCGTTCGACGCTTTCCCGTACCGCCTGCCCATCTTTCAGATGGTAAATATGGTGCTTCTCTTTACTCATCAGGCGGATAAGCATGGAGAGGTCCACATGCAGCGTTTCACGCGTATGCTCATAGCCGCTTAAAAAGCGCGTGGGTGACATACGTGAGCTAGAGCGATAATGCATTACCACTTCTTCACGCTGGGCGACCGTTCGCCGCCGCATTTTTTGAATATCGTCATCCAGTGCAGCGTAGCGTTTGTAGTCAAACCACTCTAGCTGCCGCCCTACTAGCGCATTGCGAGTCGGGTCGATATATTGCCGTCGCCACTTTGGCCGCCCCCGGCGTAGCCAGCGCCATAGCGTGTTACGCAGGTCATCTTTGAACACCTCCCGCATGGCATAAAGTAGCGCCATAGCCAGCACAAACAGTGCGGTGATATCACCCACTACATCCCGTAAATGCAGTATTCCAAGAGAGACAAACACCATAACAACCGCAGTTGCTAAGGCTTTAACAGCTTTTTGCTCGCCACCACCTAGTTCCGTCGCACGCTGTTTTAAGGTGATTGGGTATTCAATCAAGCGTCGTAGCAAGCGCATCTTGTTTGACATTCGGGTAGGGTCGTCCATTACCCGCTGGGCGTTGTACTCTTGCTCACGACGGTACTCCTCTTCCCGATGGCAGACAGTAATAAAACGCCGCTTTATATCGCTGAAATCTCCTCCCCTGGGCATATGTGCCACCAGCGATAATAGTTGTTGCTCAGTAAACCATGAAAGGTAGTTATCGATATTGGCAAAGTACTTATATAACCGCTCGTCACTGGGAAGATTGCGCCTTAAGCGCTTTAAGATGCCGTCGCTTAAATCACTCATTTCAGAAAGCTGCTCGCGTAGCGCTGCCTCACGCTCGCTGACCTCACTATTGTCATCACGATCATCGCTACGTGCATGACGCAGCTTACGTGCGTTTGCTAACATCGACTGAGTCGTTCGCTCTAATGCAATGACGTACTGGTAGGCATACAGGCTCAGACTTAAGCGGTAAGAGTCACTGCCTAATTGATTACGGCTTGCTAGACGGCTGTGTACCAGAGGCAAATGGTATTCGTCGCTATAGTAGGTACGCGAGACCTGTATAGCACCATGATAAAATGCCTCTTCAGCAATCACATGGGGGCTCAGGCCTAGCTCGCCTGGTACGAATAAATAGACATCGAGCGTATGCGAGGTTTCTTCCTTTAGCCGCCGCGAAAGGCGCAACTGAAAGCTGTTTTTACGCTCAACATTGATCACCTATCCAATCTCCTACTTCATTGCGTAACGCGATGATATACCATGGCTAAAAATAACCCTGGTGGCACGCTTTAATTCAGACGTGGTTCACTTCTTCGCCTTGGAGCTAGGCAATGTCCATTGCCCGTTTTTCACCCTTTGAGCTACTGCTGCTAAAAAGCCGTAGCCAAGTGGATACGGCAACCCTGCTATTGTTGGCTTGGGTGCTGGTGCATCGTCAGCACGTTTCAGAGGGCCAGCGCCGCCGCCGCTTGGCTCAGGTAACGGCACAATTCCGCCACGGCCATGAGTTAGGCCCCATTATGAGTATTGCTCATAGCCAAGACTTACAGGCGATTCAGCTAGCTGCCGAAGTTGTGCGCAAAGAGTGTTCTAACGAACGTAGCCTGAGCGCTCTTTATCAAGCCATTACCCTGGCCACGGACGACGGGGACCTCTCTCTGGCGAATCATTACATATTGCGTTTTCTGGCCGACCTATTAAACATCGCACCCAGCACGCTGAGTACGCTGTTTCAAGAGCTGACCGGTAAACCTCTGTGCCCTCCCGAAGACCCTAGCCGGGATGCCTATTGGCAGCAACACGACCCAGAGTACCACGCACGCCAAGCACAGGAAGCTCAAGCAGCCGAGCAGCAAGCCAAAGAAGCCCACGCCCGAGCCGAACAACGACAGCGTGCGCAAACAGAAAAACAGCAGAAAAAACAACAAAAACAACAACAGGAGCAGCAGCGCCAACAAGAGGCGACGCGTAATGCCAAAGCGCGCGCCCAGCGAGAACAAGCCCAGCGGGAGCACGACCAACATGAACAGGCTCGCCGAACACGCTGGCAGCAAGAACAGGCTCGCCAGGAAGAAGCGCGTCGCCGCCAACAACACCAGCGCTCAAGCAGTCCACCTCCTGCCGACCGCACTACCCGTGCATTAGCCGTATTAGGCTTAGCACCTGGTGCTAGCCGAACCGATGTACGTCAAGCCTATCGCCGCATGGCGCAGCTACATCACCCCGACCGTTTCTATTCGGAGAGTGACCACTTAGTAGCCCTTGCATCAGCACGATTCCAACGTATAAAAAACGCCTATGATTATTTAATGCAGACTTATTAATCCAGACTGCTCATACAGACTTTCTTAAGAACACCAATAGCGTTAAACCACTGTTACATAAATGCCATTATGGCCTGCGAGTACTAACCACGTTATGCGCGATTTATATCAACGCTTGGCCCTTTCACCTAGTGCAAACAGCCATCAAATTAGTAGTGCAGTTACTCATTGTGCTAATAGTGCCCTACGCCAGGATGCTGAAACCGTCCTAGGCGTTGCAGAGCACCGTGACGCTTATAACAAGCTCCACAAAACAGTCAGCGACATAGGTCAATTGCGAGCCAGGCTGGGGCTAACCCACGGCGCTCATTGGCAGGGAGATGTAGCCAATGACTTCTCTCTGCCACCAGATAACGCGATCTCCCGCCATGACGAGCTGGTAGACCGCGTCAGCTACGCGGTGTCTCTATACAATCACTGGAGACGCTTTAAAGGCCCTCTGTTACTCGTCGCCCTGTTCACCGCTGGTGCTGGCATAGGCCTCGCCTTTGGGTTCACCCTGGGCCTTGGGCTGGGCACGAGATAACTCTCCTGTTCGCTCGCGGTCATCCTGGCGTGTTTCTGCAGCAGTTGGGCGCGGAGCAGGCTTGGGCGGAGTAGGCCGTTTCCGTTCCTCACTATCATTATCTCGACCACTCGCCTGCTCTCTACCCTGCCCTTGCTCATCGAGAGATAAATCCGTACCGGTGTTCTCTTGTACACGATCTTGCGTGGGATCTTCAGAACGCGCCTCCATACTTACGCTGAGGCGCGGCACACCCAGATCGATCGCCTGAGCTTCCATACGTTGCTTCAAGAGCAGGTTAAAGGCACGCGACACATCCCACTGCATTTCTGGCGCCGTGCGAAAACGCATACGCAAAATGGGGCAGCCATCTTCAAACCCTTGCACCCCCTGCATTTCCAGCGGCGACCAAATATAGTGTCGCATCATCGGGTCTTTACGCAGCTCTTGGGCGGTTTCCTGCATTAGGGTAATGGCATCGTCGATTTTCATATCGTAGGGGATACGAATACGCATTAACGCGATGCCAAACTGGCGTGACATGTTATGGATCGACTCAATACGGCTAAAGGTAATGATATGCACCACACCATCTAAATCGCGCAGCTTGACAGTACGCAGCGTAAGGCCTTCCACTGTCCCCATATGACCATTTATCTGGACAAAATCATCGACCGCCAAAGAGTCTTCAATCAGTATAAAGATACCAGTGATTAAATCCTGTACTAGTGTTTGGGCACCAAAGCCAATCGCTAAACCAATCACACCAGCACCCGCCAATAGCGGTGTCACATTCACCCCCAGGTTGGCCAATCCAGCAATCACCGCAATAATTAAAATAGTGACAAAAATCACATTGCGGATCATTGGGGTGATGGTTTGTGCCCGAGCTTGATTCACTCGCCGCCCCCGGGAGCGTGCTGAGGAATTAAGCGCCCGTTGGATAGCCGTATCCGCAAATATCCACACCAGCCACGCCAGCAGTACCGTGGACCCAAGGCTAAGTAAGGCTTGACCAATTCGCGCACTCGCCACGGCCTGCTGTCCCAAGCCAAACAACGAGCCTCCCCAAACCTGCATGGAGAGCTCAGCAAACACCATCCAGGTTGAGATATGTGCCAGCACAAACCCAAACCGCTCCAGACGCTTACGGTACTGGCTATAACGATGCCGATGGCGGCGCTTGCCCATCCGCTCTGACTGGCGGCGCAGTAGCCCTGTCGCCACTAAAGTCAGCACCAGCAAACTTGCAGAGATAATCGAGCGAGCCAACGCAGTGCCTACATCCCCAACGGTAATAAAGATCGCTAAGAGCGACCCCCCTACCATTAACAGCGCTGGAATATGCCATAGGCCGCCAAGCGCACGGATCATTTCTACCGCGGCACTTGCATCGCGACGCTGCTTGTATGGACGGTTACAAATCAGATGACGAATGGGGCGCTTGAACCTAAAAATAAAGCGTGCCGATAGTAGCGCGGCCAACATATTAGCAAGCACAGACACTAAGCTTGAAAGCTCAGAACCAAGCAGTTCTACCAAGCGCGTAGAGTTCACCGCATCGCCGAGTGCTATCAATGCACCGATAACAAATAACCCACGCAGCGCTCGCTGCTGTAGAAGCTGTACTGCCGTAAAACGGTGCCCACGGCTGAAAAATGCGATCACTGTTTCAAACACAACCGAAAGCGCACGTCCACATAAGCAAATATAAGCAACCACCAGCACTAACGTGCGCCCTGAGCTTGAAGGCAGCAATTGGCCGATACCCAGTGTGATCGCAAACGCGAACGTCCAAGGCAACATGCGCCGCAAAAAGTGGACAGCCAGTAGCCAGGCTTTCGGGTCGCGAGGCAGGTCCAAAGGCCACTCACGCCGCGTGGCGACCAAACGCCCAAACGCAATCATCATGACCAGTAACACGCCCCAAATAATCGCAAGCACGGCACCGTCGGCCACTGCACGAATCGCCTCACCTTGATCAGCCCCTTCACCTAAGGCGCGTAAATCATCGGCACCTTGCACGAGCTGGCGCGACCACTCATCAATGGGGGAGTCGCCCGCTTGAGCCTGTTCGCCAAGGTCACTCAGCGTATCTGCCAACGCCCCCAAAAGTCCTTGGCGCGCAGCACCCTCCTCTTCGGTAGCTTCTGCGGTGAGCTGTAATTCACGCAATGAGTTAAGTAATTCTGTTCGACGCCCTTCATCCTCGAGCATGGAGATAACGTCATTAAGCGAGCCTTGAAAGCTTTCGCTACCCACGTCAATCTCTTCGCTGGCGTCGTTACTCCCGACGAGACTCGGCAGCGACACGTTCTGCGCTTGGGCTTGGGGCGCTATGCCTAACAAAATTGTCAGGATAACGCCTATCACCATCTTACTTAGCCAGTACTGTCGCACGCTTTACTCCTGTCATTGGCCGATTAAAAACATCGGTTTATCAATACTTACTTGACTGAATACGCTCAGTGTCAACGCGTGACTATGATAGGCTGAGCACTTAAACGTTCACCTCAAGGATGGCGAGATGACGCTGCAAGCTCCCCCCAACCGTTTAAATAGCCATGGTCAAATAAGACGTGTTGGCGTAGAGGTTGAATTTGCTGGCCTACCACCCCGTGATACGGCAGAGCTGGTATGTGGCTTATTTGGTGGTGAGCTTAACGTGGTAAGCCCCCACCGGCTACTGGTAGAAGGTACGCAATGGGGTGAGTTCGGTATTGAGCTGGATACCCAATATGCCCACCCCGTACCAGAGCTATTGGAAAGTGGCCATGAAAGTGACAGCGAATGGGCACGCCAGCAGCACCAACGTAGAGTGGTGTTCCACCAGAAAACGCGAGAACTTATTGGCGATATGGTGACAGGGTTAGTGCCCACTGAAATCGTTTGCCCTCCGGTTCCTTGGAATGAACTGGAAACACTAGATACGCTGTTCCAAACCTTACGTGACCGGGGTGCCAAAGGCACCGATGCCAGCTTGCTGTATGGCTTTGGCTTACACCTGAATCCTGAAGTTGAACGGTTGGATGTTGATTACTTGCTGACCATGATGCGCGCCTACTTACTGTTGGCCAGCTGGCTGCGTGATGAGATCAAGGTGGATATCACGCGCGAAGTTCTACCCCATGCCAATCCCTTTCCTAAAGAGTACGCATTAAAAATTCTAGACTTTAATTATCAGCCAGACCTAGACAGCTTTATTGAGGATTACCTGCACTTCAACCCCACTCGTAATCGCGAGCTAGACCTTTTACCGCTGTTCGCTTATTTGCGCCCCGAGCATACCCATCCGTTACTACATACTCTGTTAATCAAGCCTCGTCCAACCTTTCACTATAGGCTGCCCAATGCACAACTATCACAGCTTGGGTGGGGCTCGGTAATGGAGTGGAACCGCTGGGTGGAAGTCGAAAAGCTAGCTGCTAACGCTAGTGTTTTACGGGCGCGCTGCGATGAATATATCGCTCACCATAACCGCCCTTTGCTTGCGCGTTTTAAAGAGAAGCTGCTTAGCTTACTTGGCCGCCACCACTAACACTGCAACAGTGAGTCCTGTCAGCATGTCTCGACCACTTATTGGAATCACCTCATCAGACCATAAAAGCCAACTTGCGTTTTGGTTTGACTGGCTTGCTGTATGGCGGCATGGCGGAAAACCACTTCGCTTATCACCCTCTCGCCCACTACCCCGCCACTTGGATGGTTTAATTATTGGTGGTGGCGACGATATTCAGGCTCATCTATACGGCGGCGAAGTACAGCTGGACGTGCGTTTGGACCCAGCACGGGACGCACTGGAGCTTAGCTTGCTCAAACGCTTTATCCCTAAAGACACCCCAGTGCTTGGCATCTGCCGAGGTGCGCAATTAATCAATGTCCACTTAGGCGGCACTCTTGACCCCGACATTTACACAACTCATGAAGGTTTAAAACGGCGGCGTACTGTACTACCTCGCAAAACCGTCGATATTGTAGGCGCTAGCCAGCTCCATCAACTACTGGGGGTAACATGGTGCCGAGTCAATAGCCTGCACCATCAGGCCGTCAATAAAGCGGGCAGAGGAATTAACATTGTCGCTCGCGATAGGGATGGGTTAGTACAAGGTATCGAATCAACAGAACACGACTTTTTAATCGGCGTGCAGTGGCACCCAGAGTGGCTCATTTTCAACCGCCCCCAGCAACGCTTGTTTAGCGCGCTGGTGGCGGCTGCCAAAAAAGTGCGCGCTAATTCAGGCACACCGCCACTCAGCTAGCTGTTTAACGCTGCTAACGCCGCATCATAGTCCGGCTCATTCTTAATCTCGCTAACTAGCTCGCTGTGGAGTACACGATTGTCAGCATCTAACACTACCACCGCACGGGCGCATAACCCCTCCATGGCGCTATTACACAGTGCCACTCCCCATGCTTCCTGAAACTCGCGGTGGCGGAACGTTGAAAGGGTCTCGACATTATCCAGTCCTTCCGCCCCACAAAAGCGCATCGCTGCAAATGGCAGGTCGGCGGATACGACCAGTACCACAGTATTCTCCAAGCTAGAAGCCAACTCGTTAAAGCGTCGCGTAGAGGTAGCGCAGGTGGGCGTATCCACACTAGGAATAATATTCAGCACTTTACGTTTGCCCTGATACGTATCCAGGGTGACATCTTCCAGACTAGCATTGGTCAGCGTCATGGCGGGAGCCATTTGACCAGCGGCGGGTAGCGTACCAGCGACATCCATAGGTTGTCCTGCGCGGGTAATCTGTTGCATATCAAACTCCTAATCTATGGTAAAACGGTCAATAATGAGAAGCTTCAGCTTACAGGGGAATACCCTAATGCGGCTATCTTTACGCCACAGTACACGCTTCCCACAGCCCACAGCTAAAATGCACTGGCTTAGAATTAACACGCCAATGAGAACCCCATGACCTCTTTAGTCATTATCAAAACCGGTGACGCCTTTCCCGAAGTAGTCGATCAACATGGTGATTTCGAGCAGCTCTTTATCGAGCAATTAAGTGCCGTCCTTCCCGCGCACCTATCACTTGCCATATGGGACGCGCGGCTAACCAGCACACCTCCAGCTAACGTTGCGGGCGCGGTTATTACCGGCTCACACAGCATGGTAAGCAACAAAGAGCCATGGAGCGAGGCGCTAAAGCCCTGGTTGCAACAGGCTTTAGCCGAAGACATTCCTTTATTGGGTGTTTGCTATGGTCACCAATTAATGGCCGCCGCCCTAGGGGGCATTAGCGATTACCATCCAGCTGGGCGTGAGTCTGGTACACGTCGCGTGCAACTTACCCGGGCAGGTCAGCAAGATCCGCTGTTTAGCCAACTACCCGAAAGCTTTCCAGCACACCTTACCCATGCGCAATCGGTGATGAAACTGCCAACCAATACCACAGTGCTGGCCCACAACAGCCACGACGCCCACCAAGCGTTGCGCTACGGCCCCCGCCAGTGGAGTGTCCAGTTTCACCCCGAGTTCACCCCGCCAGTAATGCACGCTTACATCGAACGCCAGCGGGCAGCGTTGCGCGACCAAGGAGAAGATCCAGAAGAGCTGCTTGTTGCAGTCACTGACACGCCCGATGCTTCCAGCTTGCTGCGGCGCTTTCTAGCCTTTGTATAGCCTCTGCTGGCCTTGAGTCCCACGCCGCGAGGCCAACCGATCTGCTAGGTGAGTCGGCTCGGGCAACTTTGTACGACCTAAACATCGCATCACCCATGTAAGGGATGTATCAAGTGAGAGCCGATGCCCAGGCGACACAACTACTGGCTTAACCTTTGCCCGTGAACGCAGCACCGCGCCAATAACATCACCGCCAGCTGTCAGAGGAACCCAGTCGCCACGCGCTTCGCCTACTTCTGGATGCTTGCCATACAGCCGTGACTTAGCGATGCCGATGGTCGGCAAATCCAGCCATAGTCCCAGATGAGCAGCAACGCCAAGGCGCCGTGGATGGGCAATCCCCTGTCCATCCACCATCACCAGTTCAGGCTTTACACTGAGCTTTGCGAACGCACCCAGAGCAGCAGGCACCTCGCGAAAAGAGAGCAGACCAGGAATATAGGGCATGCGCGTTGGTTCGCGATGTACTGCTTGCTCGACAACCGTCAGCGAAGGCACGGCAGCTAACTCCCACTTGAGTACCACCACTGCCGCACGAGTGATGGCTCCTTCTTCCTCAAAACCAATATCTACCCCTGCAATATGTTCTACCGGATCAATGCGATCAGTGCTCTCTAATCTCTTTGCCAAGTCTGCTTGCAGAGCAACCGCCTGCTTAGGGGTAAGGTTCCATTCGTGCAGTGCTTCCATGCTTGCTCCTGAAAAGGTTTCAAACGAATGCTCAAAAGGTAGCCAGAATCATAGTAGCCAAAAAAAAATCCCCCTATGCCAGCGGCACAGGGGGATTTTGCACGTTCAAGTACGAATCGCTAGGCGCCCACAAGAGCGCCTGATATTCGCTTAAGCGCGTTCGCGGCGACGAACCGGCGCGTCACCATCGTCACGGCGACGGCGTGGTGCACGCTCAGGAGCACTGTCTTCGCTAATTTCCAGCGGGCGACCAGCCACTCGGGCACGGGCCATTTTCGCCAGAATAGTAGAAGGCAGGCCACTGGGCAGTTCAACCACGGAGAAGGCATTACGAATATCGATACGACCGATACGCGCACCTTCAATGCCGCCTTCGTTAGCCAAGGCACCCACTAACTGGCCAGGCTTCACGCCATCTTTATGGCCAACAGAAACGCGGTAGCGAGTCATCCCTTCGCTAGGAGCGCTTGAACGCTCGCGACGGGCACCCGGCTTACCGGCTGGCGCGCCATCACGCGTAGGACGCTCTTTACGCGGAGCCTGCAAGCGGCCAATCGGTGCTTCGTCAGCACGTGCCATTGCAGCAAAGGCGCAAGCCAGCTCGACAGCGTCGTGACCTTCTTCGACCAAGCGCTCAACCAGTGCACGCTGTTCTTCAGCGCCTTTGGTCAGGGCTGCCACTACACGATGGTGGAACACTTCATCGCGGTGAGCACGAATAGCGGCTTCATCAGGCAGCGGCATTTCAGTCATTTTCTGACCGGTTGCCTGCTCCATCCAGCCGACTTTACGGCCTTCACGGAAGCCAGCAAAGGTGATCGCAATACCACTACGGCCCGCACGACCGGTACGACCGATACGGTGGGTATACGCTTCTGCATCTTGCGGCAGATCGTAGTTAATAACGTGGGTAATACGCGATACATCTAGACCACGAGCAGCCACATCGGTGGCAATCAACACGTCAACTTTACCACGCTTCAAGCGCGTAATAGTCCGTTCACGTAGGCTCTGGTCAAGATCGCCTGACAGGCCAGCAGCGTTGACACCACGTGCGGTTAATTGCTCAACCAGCGTAGTACAGGCAGCACGGGTACGTACGAAGACGATAGCGGCATCAACCGGCTCAACTTCAAGTATACGTGCCACAGCTTCAAGCTTAGCACCACCATCAACGCGTACAATGCGCTGTTCGATGTTCTCACCGGTAGTAGTGCGCGATTCAATCGCAACTTTTACCGGGTTAACCAGATAACGGTTAACAATGCGCTCAATTTCAGCCGGCAGTGTGGCCGAGAAGAACACACGTTGCGCATCTTTCGGGGTATCGGCAACCACGCGTTTTACGTCGTCGATAAAGCCCATACGCAGCATTTCGTCAGCTTCATCAAGCACTAGTGCTGAGAGGCCGTCGAGTTTCAGGCTACCGCGATCCAGGTGATCAATAATACGGCCTGGGGTGCCTACTACTACATGTGCGCCACGCTTAAGGGCGCCCAACTGTTCACGGTACTCCTGGCCACCACAAAGAATAGCGACTTCGAGACCTTTAAGATTTTGGCCATACTTACTAAATGAGGCGGCAACCTGCTGAGCAAGCTCGCGGGTCGGAGCCATGACTAACACTTGCGGCTCACGACGATTCAGTTCTAGACGCGACAATAATGGCAGTGCAAACGCAGCGGTTTTACCAGTACCAGTTTGTGCTTGGCCCAGCATATCGCGGCCTTCCAGCAACGCAGGAATCGTCTGCGCCTGGATCGGCGAAGGAATTTCGTAGCCCTGTGCTTCAACAGCAGACAGAACGGCAGGCAATAGAGCCAGATCGCCGAAGCTCGGCGAGGCGACAGAAGTCGAGGTCATTAATCACACCTTGGTAGGCCGGCTGTACCGGCAAAAAACATCGTAAGCGTCTCTGACTCTGGGATCGATGCATAAAAAAAGCATCAAAAACAGGCTCCGCATATACGGATATCGTCATCAGTGGAGTCGGAGACGCCGGTCGCACCTAGCATCCGGTTGGCAATACCGCATTTGCGGGCCAACCGTTGTGGCGACCTTCTGCGCCGATTTCACCCGTTTGGTGAAATGCTGGAGGCGCGCCATCTTCACAGCAATGAACATCCGCAGCTAGCAAGATGTTCCCGCAAGCGCAATTACGTGTGAATAAAAAACTACGTAAATGAACGCTTATCGTCGTGATGGAGGGGTCAACACATGCGAGGAGGGCGCATGCTAACACCACAGATCACTCCTGACTAGTCTTTTTACTTAACCCATAATAAACACCCAACTTGCGCTTGTTCACTATTCGTCTAAGATGAAAAGTGTTGAGACACGTTCACTAGCTCAAGGAGTGAAGTAATGAACTGGGATCAAATCGAAGGCAAATGGACTGAAATGAAAGGGAAAGCACGTTCAAGCTGGGGCGAGCTGACAGATGACGAGCTTGATCAGATTGGCGGTAAAAAAGATCAACTAGTCGGTAAGTTACAGCAGAAGTACGGTCTGCATAAGGAAGCAGCCGAAAAGAAAGCTGATGATTGGGCCAATAGTCTTTAGTAATCGTTTCAGCATCAAATCTGCTACCACCTGATATGTCTTGCTAATAGACAGTCTTGCTAGGTGTATGCCGATTGAATACCTCCCCTTCCCCGTAGCAACATGGAGAGAAGCTATGCGTAAAGCTATTTTAACCACCGCCATTGGCACTGCCCTACTGGGTAGCTTGGCCTTTGGTGTACAAGCATCCGACCAACCACAAGGCATGTACTCTGCTGACGACATCTTGGATGCAGACGTTTATTTTGCAGATGGTTCCGGCGAAGAGATTGGTGAAGTCGACGATATTTTGTTTGATGAAGAGATGCGTATCGCTGCACTGGTGATTGAAAGCGGTTCCGTTCTTGGTCTAGGCGGGCGGGAAATCGTGGTAGGCACCGACTATTTCACGCTTGAAACTCACACTGAGAGTGATGGAGATATCGAACACCGTATCATGCTGAATGCAACCTCAGAGGAAGTGGAGTCTTTCCCTACTTATGACCGTGATTGGTGGGAACAGACCAAAGACAACGCTCGTGACGCGTGGCAAACAACACGTGATGGTGCCCAAAGCGCATGGCAGACCACTCGTGATGCGGTAAGCCAGGATCAGTAAAAAAGAAGGCCAGTAAGAAAATGAAAAAGGGCCATCCTCTAGGGATGGCCCTTTTTCCTTATACGTACCTAACATATATACATACTTATACGTGTCGGCGTACACCTTGTCCTGGCAGGCGATCTCGATCATGGGGCTGGTTAAAGTCGAGCAGTGGACCCGCAGGCACAATCCGCGTTGGATTAATGGTGTCGTGGCTATAGTAGTAGTGGCGCTTGATGTGATCCATATTGACCGTTTCCGCTATCCCAGGCCATTGGTAAAGCTCACGCACATAGTTAGCTAAATTCGGAAACTCTTCAATACGCTTGAGATTACACTTAAAGTGGCCGTAATAAACGGCATCAAAACGAATGAGCGTGGTAAAAAGCCGGATATCGGCTTCGGTCAACCACTCTCCGGCAAGATAACGGTGCTCACCCAACCGCTTCTCTACCCTCTCCAGGGCTTCAAACAGTGCGTGAACGTGCTTTTCATAGACGCCCTGCTCCGTGGCAAAGCCCGACTTATAAACACCATTATTAATATGCTCGTAGACATCATCATTGACCTCATCAATGACGCTGCGTAGATCCTCAGGGTAGAAATCCAAATCATTACCGGTGAGCTGATCAAAACTACGATTGAACATGCGCAGTAAATCGGCAGACTCATTATTAATAATTGCACTACGCTGCTTGTCCCACAGCACCGGCACGGTGACGCGCCCCGTATAGGCTGGGTCGGTCATTGTATAGAGCTGGTAGTGATAGTCGACGTGATTGACTGGGTCACCGCTAGCATCTTCACTCTGGTCATAGGTCCAGCCACTATCCAACATTAACGGGCTAACATGAGAAACACCGATGAGCTCTTCAAGGCCTTTCAGTTTTCGCATGATGAGTGTGCGGTGCGCCCATGGACAGGCAAGCGAAACATAAAGGTGGTAGCGATCTTTCTCCGCAGGGTAACTCTCTCCGCCCCCATCTCCGCCCCCATTAGCTTGGTGGCCCACCCAATCGCGTAATTGGGCAGACTCGCGAACAAATTCACCACCGTGCTTTTTGGTGTCATACCATTGATCTACCCATTCGCCGTTAACGAGTAGTCCCATAAGGCGTCTCCTAATAAACGTATGCTAAATGTAGCTTGCATTTAGCATACGCTCGCCCATGGGATGCTCAAGCGGATGTTTTACGCCGTTCCATTCGAATGAATCGAATCTTTAGGGCAAAGCTCAGCAACTGCTTGCTTAAGCGCCTGTGCCATTGCATGGGCAGCAGGCCCGGCACGGTCTCGATCTCGAAAAATCATTTGTACCGGCACGTCTCGAATACTGCCAGCCACCAGTGGCAACGGCTTTAATTGAGCACTTTCAAGTTCATCAGCGATGCGCGTTTCTGGCATCCAGGCAAACCCTAGGCCTCGCTTGAGCATATCCAGTGAGGTATTGAGATGGCCCACCGTCCAACGCTGCTCAGCTTTTAGCCACCCCGCATTAGTGGATTGCCGTAGCGCTGAATCACGCACCACCAATTGGCGATACTGGGATAAATCACGCAAATCCAGTGAGCGGCCAAGCTGGTGAAGCGGGTGCTTAGGATGTGCCACGGCTACAAAACGCACAGAAACCAGTGGCTCCCCTAAAAACCCTTGCGCCTCTATACCAGACACCACCAAATCGGCCCGGCCATCGTAAAGCATCTCAATCCCCCCATTGAGTACGCTCTCGTGGAGTTGCACCCGAACCTGGGGATAAGATTCCGAAAAGCGCTCCAGCGCTTTAGCCAGAGCTGCCGCTGGAAACACCTGGTCAATAGCCACCACAACTTCCGCCTCTAAACCAGCTGCCAAGCGTGACGCCACATCTTCAAGGGAGGCGGCACTCTCAATGAGCTGACGCGCCCGCCGCAACAACAACTCACCCGCTTCAGTGAGGCGTACTTGCCTGCCCACAGGTTCTAATACCTGCACGCCTAATTGCTCTTCCAATTTATGTACAGCATGGTTAAGCGTGGAAGGGCTTTTATGGACAGCCTCTGCCGCACGCGCAAACCCACCATGGTCAACAACAGCGGCCAGCATCTGCCACTGTGAAAGTGTTACCCGAGACATTTCGATTTCCTCGACGCTAAACAGCGAAATAAACCGCTTATTCTTCGAAAAAACTATACTAGAGTGCCAGGAAATGAGAAAAAGTACTTGGCTAAAAAAAATTATTATTGTTTCATCTAGTAACAAACGCAGCAGCCCTGCCAACTCGCAGCCAACTTGCTATCAACTTGCTATCAACTACGGCCTAAACGCACATGATACAGGTCTAACGGGTGCTCAGCTCAGGCTAGTCCGAGAATGAGAGAGGAAAAGTAGCTATTTGATGTGCCAGACAGAACGTAACTTTTGTTAGCAAACAGTGTTCAAAAATAGTAATCTCTAATTATTTCTTCCATAATTTATCGGAAGTATATTTTGTGGATGGATATACAGTCTATTCACTCCTGTCCTCTTGGGGTATGGTTCTAGGGTTTGCTCACTTTTAAGTTACTTTTTTATCACGAATCTGGCGGCCCATTTACCCATGTTGCGAATCCTTTATTCGCTGCCCCGCACGCACAAATTATTACTGTTACCCGTGGCTACTATGGTCACTGTGTTGGGCACACAAAAGTTACTAACGACCTACCATGATTTGAACCAACCGAATACACCGTTGGAGAGCGTTTTAGTACCGCTTCCCAATGATTCAGCGCCGGGTGTTCCCTCCCTACGCCAAGAACGCACTCCCGTTTCAGAAGCAATCGACCGAGCCTCACGTGCTATAGACGCTACCCGAGAGCACATTCCATTAAGCGATTTAGCCGCCACGGAAATTATCGACCTAGACTTTGACGTTATCTCAAGCGCTGAAGCGTCGCTGGCAAACGATAATCAGGGTAACGCCAGAATAGATGACGGCGCACTTCACATGGCAGTGGTTGTCGGTACTATTTCTAGCGGCATGCTCGATATCGACGCCACCTCCTCTGTTGAAATCGCTGATGCCACTTCCTACGAAGATTATGGCTTATTTGATGATATTTCTTTCCTTGAACTTGAATTAGCGGCAGAAGAGCCCTTCGTGCCCAAATGGAAAACGCATATCGTTGAATCTGGCGAGACCTTTGCGGTATTTGCCCAAAATAAGTTAGGCCTTGGCTACAGCGAAGTTCTCGCTCTTCTGGATGACATGCCGGACCCACGCATGCTTACCAACTGGCGAGCAGGCAATAGCTTTGATTACCAGTTAGACGAAAACCAACGTCTACTGTCGCTGCGCATGATGAAAAATGTTCGCGACGGTGTTTTGCTAGAGCGTGATGGAGAGCAGTTTGCAATCACGTCCATTGAGCGCCAGGGCGAGCCCGAACAGCGCCTTTATGCAGGCAGCGTTAGCGGTAGCTTTGCTCGCTCAGCCCAGGCAACCGGCTTAACGAGCGGCTCAGTGACTGAACTCACTCACTTGCTTGAAAAGAAACTCGATTTCCGGCGGGATAGCCGTCGCGGTGACCGCTTCCAGGTTCTGGTTGAATCCGACATGATCGATGGAGAAGCTCTCGCCTCCCGCGTACTAGCGGTTAAGTATGACGGTGAGCGCATGGATTTAACTTTGGTACGCAATGCCACTGACAATAACTTTTATACACCAGAAGGCAACAGCCTAGATCCAGCGTTTGCCCGTTATCCGTTCGAAGGCAACTACCGCCTTAGCTCACAATTTAATCCACGTCGCTTGCACCCAGTTACTGGCCGCGTCAGCCCTCATAATGGAACCGACTTTGCAATGCCGATTGGCACGCCAGTCATTGCACCCGCAAATGGCCGTGTTGAGCGCGTAAGCAACCACCATGCAGCAGGCCGCTATGTTGTTATACGTCATGACAATGGCTACCGGACACGTTACTTGCATCTTTCACGTCCACTTGTCAGCCAAGGGGATCGTGTGGAAATGGGTGAGCGCATTGCCTTATCAGGGAACACCGGACGCAGTACCGGCCCTCATCTACACTATGAAGTCATCGTTAATAATACGCCAGTGAACGCTATGACCGTTGAGCTGCCCGAGAACACTAGCTTAAGCGGCAATACTCTCATTGCTTTCCAGCGCCACGCAGAGCCTATGCTTGCCGCACTTGAAAGTGGTGAAACCGGCCCCGTTAATATGGCCAGCTATCAACGCGAAGAAAGCAGCCAATAGGCAGTACACAGCCCATTGCTAACATCAACGCCGCCCACAAAGGGCGGCGTTGATGGTTTAAGCAGGCGGTTAGATGGTTTGCGATAATGCAGCCAGCAATGGCGCATCTCTACGGTAAATGTCGTTTCTAAACTCCACCTCCCCCTGGGCATTTGGCCATGCAGTAAGGTAATGCAAGGCGATTGGGATGCGTTGTGGCAAGTTCACATTTCGGTCACTGCCGCTGCTATTAATCAGCGAATTGAGTTGATAACGGCTGCCACTGTCTTGCAACAACATTTGCGCAAAGTCTAAGACACCCTCTACCCGTACACAGCCAGAACTGAGCGCCCGCTGCTCGCGCTGAAACAGCCCCCGCGCTGGTGTGTCATGTAAATAAATCATGTCATTATTGGGGAAACGTACAACGACGCGACCCAGAGGATTAGAGCCTCCCGCAGCTTGACGCAGCATAACGCCTCCTGGGCGCTGCCAATCAATCGCTGCAGCATTTAGACGCTCGCCAGTAGGGCTTAGCACTTGGATATTCTGCCGCGCCAAATAACCAGGGTCTTGCCTCACCCGCGGTAGAACATCCTCACGCATGATGGTCGGAGGAATGGTCCAACTAGGGTTAATCGTTAAGTGGCTTATGGAGGAGTGAATAATCGGTGTTTCCCGTTGTGGCGTCCCTACGACTACTCTGGCACTCCAGTGCTCTCCACTAGGCCGTAGGTAGTGCAACTGGTAACCGGCAATATCCACCCATACTTGCGGGCCAGCCATATGGGTTGGCCCAAGCCAACGCGCCCGTTCTAAATTAACGCGCAATTGATTGATGCGTGAAGCCACCGGTATATTTAGCGCTGAGCGTGTTTGCTCGCCAACAATGCCATCTTCTTGTAACTGGTGACGGCGCTGGAAACGCTTAACAGCCCTTTCAAGTTCCTCGTCAAAGTGACGGTTGCTGTGAATGGCCGACTCTACTCCAATCATTGGGTATGCGCCGCCATCGGCCGCTAATAAGCGCCCTTCGCCCCACAGCGCTAGCCGCTGACGTAACACCGGCACATCATCCCCTATATCGCCAAGACGCAGTGATGATGCTCTACTGGCCAAATAAGGGGCACTGCGCTGAGCTTCGATACGACGATAGTGACCAAGCATCTCACGAAGCTGAGTATAAGCAGGCATTGTTGGACGCACCAAAGTGAGCGCATGCTCTATATCGCCGTCCTCAACCGCATGCACAACGCGAAGCATTGAGTAGCGGCTTTCTGGGCGTGGCAAACTCCAATTGGGCTCTACATCTCGGGGGTTCACCTTACCTCGTGAGAGGTGATCCAATGCTAAAAGTAGTGCCCGTGTCGCTTTGAGATCAAACCTTGCTTGGGCAGCCGTCCCTGCTTGCTGGCTCAGGCGAAAATCGTCAAGTAACGTATGGGCGAAATAATCATTGGGAGTTAAGCCGTCATCTTCAAGCCCCTGCAGCCCATTGACCAATGCCTCAACGGTATTGGCTTTCTGCCAGGCAGGTTGCCCATTATTCAGTTGGTAAAATTCCTTTACTGGCAATCGCTCACTGGCTTGCTCAGCCAGTTGTACTAATGCTTGCCGTAACGGATCGGCTTCTGGATAGGCACTTGAGAACGCATACGGTGACTGGGTCAGTGTCAGACATAGAGCTGCTCCTATCGCCCATCGTCTTAGTAGCTGCTTATCGTTCATAGCCCCTCCTTGCGTTACTATGCTTGGTTTACTGGGCTTGGCTTACTGGGCTTGGCTTACTGGGCCTAGCTTAGCTTACGGGCTTGACTTACCGGCGTTTCATTATTATCCATATCATCGCACCGGCAGCTTTCATTACCGGCGCGCTTACTTTCATCATAGCTGTTTCCACCCATCCGTCGTTGACATCTATTACAGGGCTAAACTCAATGCTGCTTCGCTCACGTCTTTCTACTGCACTACTTTCACTGCCAGCTGTACTCTTTAGCCTCCCTCTTCAAGCAGCCAGTTTTTTTTCCCAGGCAGCTTCCAGCGCTCCTTACGGGGTTTCCAGTTTACATCATCAGTTACTACAGTTAGCGCCATCCGCGACGCCGGAGGCGTTACGACTTGCTGCCCAGGCACTTAGTTGCGCGGACCCTTCTGCTGAGCGTTTAGCAGTAATTGATTACTCGTTACCTTCCACCGAACCACGTATGTGGGTCTTCGACTTACACCAGCATGAACTACTGTTTGAGGAACTGGTTTCCCATGGTCAGGGGTCGGGAGACGCCATGGCGGAAGTCTTCTCCAATACCCCCGAGAGCCACCAATCCAGCATTGGGCTCTTTCGCACCATGAACAGTTACTATGGCCGTAACGGCTATTCTCTGCGTCTTGATGGCCTTGAGCCAAACGTAAACAACTTAGCCTTTGAACGCGCTATTGTGATCCATGGTGCAGATTACGTCAGTGAGGACTTTATTGAACAAACAGGCCGACTAGGGCGTAGCCACGGCTGCCCTGCCGTGCGCGAAGAGGTGACCTACCCGCTCATCGACAGCCTAAAAGAGAACCAGTATGTGTTCGCTTATTACCCGGACGAAGAGTGGCTTGCTACATCAACCTTTCTCCGCTGTACCACTAATGAGCCTCAGCAACTGGCACAGCGCTAAGTGCAAACAGGAGGGTGCTAGCAGCTTAGCCAGTTGATTAGTCCCCCTCGCTTCTCGCCATGCTGAGACTGCACATAACTTAGCCTTTTGTGCCATGCTGAAGATGCGACAATCTTACTCAACGCACTCTTACTCAACGCACTCAGCAAGAGGTTATATGGTGCAGACTAAAAAGCTGGATCTCGCATTACAAGGTGGCGGTGCACATGGCGCTTACACCTGGGGTGTCATCGATCGTCTTTTAGAAGATGACCGCATTGAAATCGAAGGCATTAGTGGTACTAGCGCAGGTGCGATGAACGGTGTTGTGATGGCCGATGCCCTCACCCGTGGTAATAAAGAGACCGCGCGCAAGGCTCTACATGATTTCTGGCACGCCGTTAGTCGGGCTGGCATGGCAAGCCCTATACGCCGCACACCACTGGACGTGCTGACAGGCAACTGGAGCCTCGATCACTCACCTGGCTATATTGCCATGGATCTTATGAGCCGTTTGGTGTCGCCTTACCAGTTCAACCCACTTAATATCAATCCACTACGTGATATTGTTGCCGAGCAAGTTGATTTCGAGCGTGTACGGCGCTGCGAACAGCTAAAACTTTTTGTCGCTGCAACTAACGTTCGCACAGGAAAGCAGCGCGTATTTCGCCGCGAAGAGATGAGCGTAGACGCTGTCATGGCTTCCGCCTGTCTACCCTTTGTTTTTCAAGCCGTCGAAATAGATGGAGAAGCGTATTGGGATGGCGGCTATATGGGAAACCCTGCGCTTTTCCCCCTTATGGAAGAGTGTAGCGCACGGGATATCTTGCTGGTGCAAATCAATCCCATTCGTCGCGAGGATGTACCCACCTCAGCCTCGGCAATTATGAACCGGTTAAACGAAATCACCTTTAATGCGGCACTGATAAAAGAAGTCCGCATGATAGCGTTACTTAAGCACGCCCTGGATGAGCAAGGTATCGAAAACTGCTACCAGCAGGCCCTGTTTCATCGCATTAGCGGTGAGCAAGCACTAGACAGCCTCTCTGTTTCCAGCAAAATGAACGCTGAGTGGCCTTTTCTCTGCCACCTCTTTGATCAAGGGCGAGCTGCTACCGAACGCTGGCTGGCGGAGCACTTTGCGGCCCTTGGTAACTATTCATCATTGGATATCGACGCTGTTTATCTTCATGAATAAACAGCACTGGCGTGTTGCATGCCCCGCCCACCCCGCACCAAAGCGGGGCAAAACAGATAACTTCACGGTCACCAAAGTGTATATCAATTTTCTAAAAAACAAGAAAATCAAACTCATCTAGCTGTTTTTTAAACAAAAAATATCATTTGGCGAATTAATTGCTTTGCCTACCTCTAGTGGTGGTAGGCGTGGACCAGGCCCATTGGGTACGAGTGCGTCGAACCTGACCTTCAATGGTGAAGGCATGTTCTCGTCAATTACGCAGCGCCTTTTACGTTGGCAGCCCTGCGTGTTGGTAAACTCGTCCTATCTCCGAGGGCCTTCCATGGATATTCGTAATAAAGCCAATCGTATACGGCTGTTAAATTTTTCCACCCCTCAAATGCGAGCATTCCATTTTTCATGGTTCGCATTCCATATCTGCTTTTTTGGTTGGTTCGGTATTGCTCCGCTTATGGCGGTCGTGCGTGAAGACCTATCACTTACCCAAACCCAAATTGGCAATACCATTATCGCCTCGGTCGCTATTACGGTCATTGTGCGCCTACTTATTGGCGTACTGTGCGACCGTATAGGGCCTCGCAAAACCTATACCGGGCTACTCATACTAGGCTCAATCCCCGTTATGGGCATTGGGTTTGCCAACAGTTTTGAAACATTCCTGTTAGCGCGCTTAGCTATTGGTGCCATTGGTGCATCGTTTGTTATTACCCAGTACCACACCACCATGATGTTTGCGCCTAACGTGGTGGGAACCGCCAATGCAACCAGTGCTGGCTGGGGGAATTTAGGTGGGGGTACCACTCAAATTCTAATGCCACTAATATTCGCTGGTTTATTAATGCTTGGCGTGAGCGAAACGCTTGGCTGGCGGCTGGCCATGGTGGTACCCGGCGTGGTGCTATTCTGCACGGGGATTGCTTATTGGCTGTTCACTCAGGACGCGCCTGACGGCAACTTTAGCGAGCTACGCGCACGAGGGGAACTACCTGAAGCCACTGGCGAACATGGTGCAACCCAAAGCTTTTTGGCCGCCGCCAAAGATATTCGCGTATGGGCACTGTTCGTCGTTTATGGTCTTTGCTTTGGTGTTGAGTTAACCATTAATAACATTGCTGCCATTTACTTCTTTGACCACTTCGACTTAACCCTCGCTACTGCTGGTATGATTGCAGGGCTATTTGGCCTAATGAATATTTTTGCACGTACCCTTGGTGGCATTTTTTCCGATTTATTTGCCAAACACGCTGGCTTAAAAGGCAGGGTGCGCTGGCTGTTTATTGCGTTAATTTGCGAAGGTATTGCACTTATAGCTTTTTCACAGATGCACGTATTAAGCATGGCCATTGGCATCATGCTGGTGTTCAGCCTATTTGTGCAGATGGCAGAGGGCGCTACTTACGGCGTGGTACCATTTATTAACAAGAAAGCCTTGGGCGCCGTGGCTGGTATTGTCGGCGCAGGTGGTAATGTCGGGGCCGTTTGTGCTGCATTTCTCTTCCGCAATGAAAGCCTCAGCTACCAACAAGGGCTTTTTTACCTTGGCCTTACCGTATTAGTACTCGCCTCCTGCGTATTATTGGTGCGCTTTAGCGATGCCACAGAAGCAGAAGAGGCAAAAGCCTACAGCGATGCCGTAGGCGAAGAAACCGGCGCAGGTGCACTTTCACTCCGTTAATTACGTTTGCTGCCCGCAGCGCTACGCTGCGGGATAATTTACGTCAGGCGGCAAGCAATAAGGAAACCGTTATGTCTTCAGCCCAGCAGCTACTCCTAACCGCCCTGCGTTGCGACATCGATAACCTACGCCACTTGGCCACTACCTCTGATATTGTCGGGGATATTAGCCGCTTTATTCATGTGCTCCAGCGCGAGCGCGGTGCTTCAACTATCTATCTTGTCTCGAAGGGAAAGCGCTTTAAAACACGGCGCACGATGTACTTGCAGCACGCAAATGAAGCCGAAGATCTCATGCGCCAGCGGCTGGAAGCGCTCAGCCGAGAAGCAAAACCACAGGCGGCAGCACGTCTGCTTAGACAAATCGCAACGGTATGGCTTGCCTTGGACGAACTGGGCAACTTACGCTCCGCCATTGATACATTTGCGATTTCACCTGATGCAGCTACCCAAGCCTTTAATCACTTAATCAGCGGCTTACTTGCAATCGTTTTTGAAGCCGCAGACACATCAGCGGACCTTGATGTTACCAGGGCGCTAGTAGCAATATTTCACCTGATGCAAGGCAAAGAACTGGCTGGCCAAGAGCGTGCCTGTGGTGCCTATGGCTTTACCCATGGGCATTTCGATAAGGCACATCGTGAGCTGCTGAACCAGCTGCTGAACGACCAGCAGCGCTGTTTCGATACGTTTATTGAGTTTGCCACTGACGAAGCCCAGCAAATTTGGCAACAGGCGATATCACCGTGCACACTTTCCGGCATTGACCAGCTTCGTGATATCGCTTGCCAGCGTACCCGTGGCTCAACTACCGGGCATCCCCCACTTGGAGAAACCTGGTACGAACTTACTACACAATGTTCTGGTCAAGTCGTAGCGGACACTTTTATTAAGCTGCTTCCGCGATTTTCTCGATCTCCCTTGGCGCGTGGTAG
>NZ_NWUX01000009.1 GCF_002374315.1 Vreelandella nigrificans
GCCTACTACGTGATGCGGGTGGGCAAGCTGCCGCTGGTGCCGTATCACATTCCAGGCGACCCCAAACTGGGCGATGCAGTGCGGGGCTTAGCGGGTCAACACAGCGCGGTGCTGCTGGCCAACCATGGCCCGGTGGTGGCGGGAAAAAACCTCGAAGCTGCGGTGTATGCCACTGAAGAGCTGGAAGAGACCGCCAAGCTCTATCTACTGCTGCGGGGCGAGAACCCACGGGGGTTAACTCCGGAGCAGGTCGCTGAGCTGGAAGCACGCTTTCCGAGAGACTAAATCGGCACCTTATGGGTCGAGACCACTTGCCGCAGTCCCATAAACGAGCGGATCTGGCGCACGCCGGGCAGGTAGAGCAACTGCTCGGCGTGCAGCCGGTTGAAGCTTTGACTATCACGGGTGCGTACCAGCATAAAGTAGTCAAACTCCCCCGTTACCACGTGGCACTCCATACAGCCGGATACCTTCTGGGCTGCCTCTTCAAAGGCCGCAAAGGATTCCGGTGTCGAGCGGTCCAGCACCACGCCAATCAACACCACCATACCTGCCTGTAGTTGCTCCGGGTCTAAATGCGCCACCACCCGGCTGATTACCCCGTCTCGCTTGAGCCTTTCCACCCTGCGTAAGCACGCCGCCGGGCTCAAGTTCACCTGCTCTGCCAGTGCCACATTGGAGAGCGTGGCATCGTCCTGAAGCAGCTTAAGGATACGCCGATCTGTTCGGTCTAATTCAGCGGCCTGATCACCAGGCTCAGGGCGTGAACGGGAGGTTTTTGAGCGCACTATTATTTACCTTATTCATCTATAAACACTATTTAAACCCACATAAAACATGCATTAGCAACTTTTATTGCTTTAAACCAGCCAATTTTGCAACACAAAAATCATAGCTAACACTTACTATAAATAGCAGAGAGCACGCCAATTGTTCACAACAACCTTAGCCGCCCTATATCGCACCCAATGTTTTAAAGCTGGAGATTGCTATGAACCTCAAACGCTTCCCACGTTACCCACTCACCTTTGGCCCCTCTCCCATTACGCCGCTCAAGCGGCTAAGCGAACATTTAGGCGGTGAAGTGGAGTTGTATGCCAAACGCGAAGACTGCAACAGCGGCTTAGCCTTTGGCGGTAATAAAACCCGTAAGCTGGAATATCTGATCCCCGAGGCACTGGAACAAGGCTGCGATACGCTGGTATCGATTGGCGGCATTCAGTCTAACCAGACCCGCCAGGTAGCCGCCGTTGCCGCACACTTGGGCATGCAGTGCGTGCTAGTGCAGGAGAACTGGGTTAACTACTCCGATGCGGTATATGACCGGGTGGGCAATATCGAGATGTCGCGCATTATGGGCGCCGATGTCCGTCTGGACGACGCCGGTTTCGATATCGGTATTCGCCCAAGCTGGGAGCAAGCGATGGAGGATGTTCGCCAGCGGGGCGGTAAGCCCTTTCCCATCCCCGCGGGTTGTTCAGAGCACCCTTACGGCGGCTTGGGCTTCGTTGGCTTTGCTGAAGAGGTACGCCAACAGGAGAAAGAGCTGGGCTTTAAATTCGACTACATTGTGGTGTGCTCGGTCACCGGCAGTACCCAGGCGGGCATGGTAGTGGGCTTTGCCGCTGATGGTCGCGCCCAGCGAGTCATCGGCATTGACGCCTCTGCCAAGCCCGAACAAACCCGCGAACAGATTCTGCGTATTGCCCGCAACACCGCAGAACTGATAGAGCTGGAAGGCGGCATTACCGATGACGATGTGATTTTGGATACCCGCTACGGCGGCCCAGAATACGGCCTGCCCAACGAAGGCACTCTGGAAGCCATTCGCCTGTGCGCCCGCCTAGAAGGCGTACTCACCGACCCGGTTTACGAAGGCAAATCCATGCACGGCATGATTGATATGGTGCGCAATGGTGAGTTCCCCGCTGGCTCTAAAGTGCTTTATGCCCACTTGGGTGGCGTGCCCGCACTCAATGCCTACAGCTTTCTGTTTCGTAATGGGTAAGGACTAAACAGCAACCCACTGCCCTGTCTGATCTGACGTTTCGATAGCGTCAATCAACCGATTCACCCTCGCGGCTTCGCGAAAATCGGGATAAAGGGGGCGGTCGTTAATAATGCCCTCAACCAGATCACGCACCTCGATGATTTTCTGGTCGTTATAGCCCAAACCATGGCCCGGCGCGGGGCTGAAGGCCGCATAATCGGGGTGTTCCGGGCCCGCTAACAGGGTAGTAAAGCCGCGCCTACCGTGGGCATCGCCATGGCGATATAGCTGTAGCTCGCTCATACGCTCCTGGTCAAACACAATGGCGCCTTTGGTGCCCGTTAACGTGTAGGCTAGGCCCATTTTACGGCCAGCCGCCACCCGGGAGGTTTCGATATTGCCGATTAACCCCTGATCAAACCGCAGCATGGCCTGGGCCTGGTCGTCGTTTTCTACTGGGGCCATTCCGCTGCCGTTAGCATTGGGGCGCGTTGCAATAACGGTTTGTAGCTGGCCGCATACCTGGGTAATGCGCTGCCCGGTTAAAAACTCGGCCATATTGAGAATATGCGAGCCCACATCGCCTAACGCACCGGCGCCTGCGGTCGCCCGCTTGGTATGCCAATCGTGGGGCTTTTGCGGGTCGAGCAGGTAATCCTCGTTGTGCCGCCCACGAAAATGAATCAGCTCACCAATTTCACCGCTGGCAACAATCTGGCGGGCCAGCTGGGTGGCGGAATTGCGAATATAGTTAAAGCCCACCAGGGTTTTGACACCCGCCTTTTCAGCCGCGGCGACCATCTCGTCGGCGTCTGCCATGCTCAGCGCCAGCGGCTTTTCAGCATAAACATGCTTGCCAGCGGCAATGGCGGCCAGGGCCATCTCTTTATGCAGGAAGTTGGGCGCGCAGATATCCACCACGTCCACCTCACTATCTTCTACCAAGGCGCGCCAATCGTCGGTGGCGCGGGCAAATCCCCAGGCCCGCGCTCGGCTCTCTGCAGTGGCGAAATCGACATCCGCCAGCAGTTCGCAAACGGGTTTGGCGGGTAGCTCAAAAACGCTGGACGCCGCATTAAAGGCAATGGCATGGGCTTTGCCCATAAAGCCGGTGCCGATTAGGCCAATTTTGAGGGTTTTCATTGTGATTATCCCTGTTTTAAAACAATAACGCCGGGCTGGACCCGGCGTCGATTGATGTCATGCCCCGTAGCCTGTTTACATGGTCGGCATGGTGAAGTGGTTGGTCTCTTCACGAATGCCGCTGGGCCAACGCTGGGTGATGGTCTTCATGCGGGTGTAGAAACGCACACCGTCGGGGCCGTGCATATGCAGCGGGCCAAACAGCGAGCGCTTCCAGCCACCGAAGCTGTGGAACGCCATGGGCACCGGAATCGGCACGTTAACGCCGACCATACCGACCTGGATCTGCTCGCAGTACTGACGCGCCGCATCGCCGTCACGGGTAAAGATCGCCGTGCCGTTGCCGTATTCATGAGCATTGATCATGCTGACCGCTTCATCGAAACTGGCCACGCGAGCAATTGCCAGCACCGGGCCAAAGATCTCCTCAGAGTGAATACGCATGCTGGGCGTGACATGGTCAAACAGGCTGCCGCCGATAAAGTAGCCATCGCCTGCACCATCAACCGTTGTTTGGCGACCGTCGACCACTAGCTCTGCGCCTTCATCCACGCCAACCTGAATATAGTCCGCCACTTTGTCGCGGTGCTCGCGGGTGATCAACGGCCCCATATCGTTATCTGGGCCATCAACAAGTCCTGGCCCGACCGTCAGTTTATCCAGTTCGGCCACCAGTTTTTCACGCAGGCGGTTGGCGGTTTCTTCGCCAACGGGTACGGCCACCGAAATCGCCATGCAACGCTCGCCTGCCGAGCCATAGGCCGCACCCATCAGGGCACCCACGGCTTGATCGAGATCCGCATCAGGCATGATCACCATATGGTTTTTGGCGCCGCCCAGGGCCTGAACACGCTTGCCATGGGCTGATGCGGTAGCGTAGATGTACTCGGCAATTGGGGTAGAGCCCACAAAGCTCACTGCCTGGACACGCTCATCGGTGAGCAGCACATCCACCGCTTCTTTATCGCCATTGACGACATTAAAGACACCATCCGGCAGGCCCGCCTCTTTAAGCAGCTCAGCTAGGCGCAGCGGCGTAGAGGGATCTTTTTCCGAAGGTTTCATGACGAAGGTATTGCCGCAGGCCAAGGCAATGGGGAACATCCACATAGGCACCATGGCGGGAAAGTTGAACGGCGAGATACCGGCGCACACACCCAGCGGCTGCATCATCGAGTAACTATCAACGCCGCTACCAACGTTCATGGAGTGCTCGCCTTTCTGCAGGTGGGGAATGCCGCAGGCAAACTCGACCACTTCCAGGCCTCGGGTCACTTCGCCTTTGGCGTCTGAAAACACCTTGCCGTGTTCGCTGGAAATCAGCCGCGCCAGCTCATCGGTGTGCTCTTCGACTAGCGCCTTGAACTTAAACAGGATACGCGAGCGCTTCAGCGGCGAGGTTTTTGACCAGGCGACAAAGGCCTCATCGGCAATGCGCACCGCTTCGCGGGTTTCGTCAGCGGTGGCGAGCGCTACTTGTGCGCTCTGCTCACCGGTGGCGGGATTATAAACCGGCGAAGTGCGCTGGCTCTGCCCGGCAGAGAGCTGGCCATTGAGATAGTGGGGTAACGTTTGCATATAGGCTCCTGATTAAAAGGCGACGGCTGTGGTGCTGTTTAGCTGGCAACGTCGAAACCTGCCTGCTCGGCAAGTTGGCGTAGGTTGCGGTAACCCAGGCGGGCGTAAGTCAGCGGATGGGCGACTTCCGGGTCTTGTTCGGCTTCAACCACTAACCAACCCTGGTAGCCCTGTTCGCACAGGTGGGTTAAGGCGGGCAGAAAATCCACATTGCCATCCCCCGGCACCGTAAACAGGCCGTCTAACACGCCGTTTAAAAAGCTTTTATCGCGGTTGCGTACCGCATCCAGCACTGGAAAGCGCAGGTCTTTGCAGTGCACATGGTGAATGCGATGGCTGTAGCGTTTGGCGATGGCGAGCGGGTCGCCGCCCGCACCTCGCAGATGACCAAAATCAAGCAGCAGCCCCACGCCTTCGCCGGTGTTGTCCATTAAGCGTTCAACGTCGGCCTGGCTTTCGATCACCGTGCCCAGGTGGTGGTGATATACCAACTGAATGCCCTGGGATTTCAGGTAGTCGCCCACCACCTCTAAACCACTCAGCAGGCGCTGCCACTCTTGCTCGGATAGGTGCGGACGCTGGGAGAGCGGGCGCTCCTGATCGCCATGTACACAGTGGGTAACTTCACACAGCACCATTACCTTCGCACCGCATTCCTTGAGCAGGTTCATGTGGTCCTGAATGGCGTCAATCTCTTCTTCAGGGGTGCGCTCTAGCAAGCGTGCGGAGTACCAGCCCGATACAAGCGCCAGGTCGTGGGCGCTAAGCACCTGGCTCAAAGCGTCGGGCGTACGGGGAAATTTGTTACCTAACTCAAAGCCGCTAAAACCCGCTTCGCGCCCCTCTTTCAAACAGGTTTCCAGCGGTGTTGCGCCGCCCAGGCTGGGCAAGTCGTCGTTCGTCCAGGTGAGCGGGTTGATGCCTAAAGTAACCGTTGGCATAGCGTAATCCTTATGATTATGTTTGTTGAGGTCGAGAACTAACGGGCTTGGCGCTGCTTGGCTTCGCGGTACCCTTGATAGGCTTTATTGACCGCTTCTCGCTCGGAAACCTCGGGCACGGCCACTTCCCACCAGGCGCCGCCTTCTTGGGTGCTGGGTAACGGGTCGGTGTCCAGGGCAATCACATAGGTCGAGGTGGCGCTGCGAGCACGCACCAGCGCCTGCTCCAATTCCGCAATACCGGTGACCGATTCAGACTCACAGCCCAACGCTTTGGCATGGGCGGCAAAATCGGTTTTGGGCGCGCCGGCTTCCACAGTGCGGCAATCTTGCAGCAGGTTGTTGAAACCCGCCCCGCCGGTAGCCTGCTGTAAGCGGTTGATGCAGCCATAGCCGCGGTTATCCAACACCACCACAATCAGCTTGTGGCCCAGCATCACCGAGGTTGCCAGTTCCGAGTTGTGCATCAGGTAGCTGCCATCGCCGACCATCACCACCACTTCCCGCTCTGGCTTGGCCATCTTGACGCCCAGCCCGCCGGCAATTTCATAGCCCATGCAGGAGAAACCGTACTCGACGTGGTAGCTGCCGGGGCCCGAGCATTGCCAGAGCTTATGTAGCTCGCCGGGCAAGCCACCGGCGGCGCATACCACGGTGGTATCGTTGCCTGCCTGGCGATTGACGGCGCCGATCACCTGAGCATCGGTAGGCAGCGCCAGCCCTTGATCGGCGGTCACGCGGCGCACTATTTCGGCCCATTCGTGTTTGAGCGTTCCGGTTTGTTCGCGCCACTCATCGCTGCCTCGCCATTCACCCAGCGCCGCGTCGAGTTGCCCCAGCCCGATCAAGGCGTCACAGCTTAGCGGCAACGCTTGATGCTTGAGGCTGTCGAAGCGGCCAACGTTGAGGGAAATCAGCGTTTTATCGCTGCCTTCAAACAGCGCCCGAGAGCCGGTGGTAAAGTCCTGCAGCCGCGTACCCACCGCCAGAATGACATCCGCTTGCTCCGCCAATTGGTTAGCCGCTGCGCTGCCGGTCACCCCAATGGCCCCCACCGCGCAAGGGTGGCTATCGGCCAACGCGCCTTTGCCCGCCTGGGTTTCAGCCACCGGGATACCGCGTGTTTTGGCAAACTCGGCCAGGGCATCGCAGGCAGCGGCGTAATGCACGCCGCCGCCGGCAATGATCAGTGGGCGCTTAGCCTGCTGCAGCGCGGCGATGGCTTGACGAAGCTCGTAAGCATCCGGTGGCGAGCGGCGAATGCGATGCACCCTGGGGGTAAAAAAGGCCACCGGATAATCGTAGGCAAAGGTTTGCACATCCTGGGGCAGCGCCAGGGTCGCAGGGCCGCAATGCTCCGGGTCAAGCAGGGTGGCAATCGCCTGGGGCAAGCTGGTCAGCAACTGCTCGGGGCGGCTAATGCGGTCGAAGTAGCGCGATACTGGGCGAAAACAGTCGTTGACGCTAATGGTCGGGTCACCGAAATGCTCCACCTGTTGGAGTACTGGGTCGGGTTCTCGGGTGGCAAAGGTATCCCCCGGCAGCAGCAAAATCGGCAGTCGGTTGGCGTGGGCAAGCGCCGCGGCGGTGATCATATTGGTCGCCCCTGGGCCAATCGAGCTGGTCGCCGCCATTAAGCGCTGGCGGCCATTAGCTTTAGCAAAGGCAATCGCCGCGTGGGCCATGGACTGTTCGTTATGGGCGCGAAAGGTCGGCAGCGTGTCTTGTACGTGGTAAAGCGCTTCGCCTAACCCCGCCACATTGCCATGACCAAAAATCGCGAACACACCTTCAAACAGCGCCACTTCTTGGCCATCCACCTCTATACGTTGTGCAGCAAGGTACTTGACCAACGCCTGGGCCATGGTGAGTCGAATGGTGCTCATTTTACGCCTCCTCCGTGTGAGACAGCGTTTGCGGCTGAGCCTGCCTTAACTGCCGCCACGCCATTATCAGTTCGGCATAGTTCTGGGCGACCCTCTCTACCAAGCCGACATCATCGATGCGCCCAGCCAGCCAATCGCGACTAGCGCTGGCAAATAGCGTGCGCCCAACGGTGAAGCCTTTACAGCAGGCATGATTGGCCGCTGCTTCAAAGCCGCGCTTCATATCGTCCATAGGGGCGTCTAGCCCGAGCAGCACGACCCCACGGCAGTAGGTATCTTCCCGCTCAATGGTCTCGCCCACCGCATTCCAGGCTGCATCTGACATGGAGGGGAGTTTCCACCAATCCGGGCGAATGCCCAGGTTATAGAGCCGCTGAAGGCTGCGTGGCAAAGTGGTGTCGTCATTGGGCATGCTCGCCGGGGGAATGACTTCAATCAGCAGTTCCAGCCCATAAGCACAGGCCGCCTGATAGAGTTGGCGCAGCCGCTCCTCCTGCTCTAAACGCAGCGAGAATTCATCGTCGGGGTGGTAAAACACCAGACACTTAATGATCTGCTCTCTAGGCCAGTTGCGCAGGCAGGCACCTAAATCATCGCCATGCTGGAAACGCAGCGGGCGTGAGCCAGGAAGCTCCACCGGGCGACCAATCCACCAGCCTTTCCCACTGGCTTGATTGAGTGCGTCTTGACCCAGCACATCGTCTACCAGAATCGCGGGCGTGGTAATGCCGCCAAGTTTGGCACCCTCTTCGGCGGCGGCGACCAGGAGTTTTTTAAGCTTAGGAAGGCGCTCACTATCGGCATACTCTTCGCGGGCCATATCGGTGAGCTGGCGGCGGTGGTCAAATGCCAGGCCCAACACCTCAGGCCACTGATCAGGCACTCGGGTAGTGACCCGGTGCAGATGATTCAGGCGTTGATCGATATCCGGACGAGGTACCTCATCGCGGCGTTTCAGGTAATCGAACAACTCGTCTTCGGTGGGCATCGCCGGGGCACAGCCGTGGCGGGAGACCACCAGTGCGCCACAGGCATTGGCGTAACCCGCGCTGGTTTGCCAGGGTTCATTGCGTAGCCAGCCACGTAACAACCCGCTCATAAATGCATCCCCAGCGCCCAGCACATTGAGCACCTCGACCTGCACGCCCTTAACTAAAATACCGTCTTCAATACGTTCAGGAATCGCGCCTTCAAACACCACACAGCCCATGGGCCCAAGCTTACATACCAGAGTGGCCTCGCTAACCTCACGTACCGCGCGCAGGGACGCTAAGGTGTCCGTACTGCCACCGGCAATATGAAACTCCTCTTCGGTGCCCACAATCAGGTCAAAATCCGCCAGCCAGCGCTGCAGGTCGGTGGTTACTTTGTCATCGGCGATAAAGCGGGTTTCACCATCGCCGGGATTGGTCAGCCCCCACAGTACGGGACGGTAGTCGATATCCAGCACCCGCTTCACGCCATAATGGGCGGCGGCATCCAGTGCCTTGCGGCAGGCTCGGCGGGTGGTATCGGTAGAAAGATGCGTGCCGGTAATCGCCAGCGCCTTGGCCCGGGCGATAAATTCAGGGTCGATGGCCTCGGCATCAATGGCCATATCCGCACAGTCGCGACGGTAAAACAGCAGTGGGAAACTCTCGCGGTCTTTTAAGGCCAACAGCACTAGGCCGGTGTGGCGCTCAGGGTCAGTTTGTAATGCGGATGTGTCCACGCCTACCCGTGCTAACTCCTCGCGCACAAAATTGCCCATCTGCTCGTCACCGACCCGCGAAAGCATGGCCGACTTCAAACCCAGCCGCGCGGTGCCATAAGCCACATTGCCTGAACTTCCACCGAGGTATTTAGCAAAGCTGGCGACATCTTCTAAGCGGCTGCCAATTTGCTCAGCGTAGAGGTCAACCGCCACGCGCCCCAGGCAGATCAGGTCGAGAGGCCGGTGTTGACTATTGTTATTCAGCATAAACGTCTCCCCCACGTCACTAATTCGTGGTATCGGACAAAAGATGACACTGGGCATAAAAGCATCTTGGGGTGGCTATCGATTAAAAAGAGAAGGCAATACGGAAGCGGTCGAGAGCCAGTTCGTCGTCGCCCGAGGCCCAGCCTTCCAGCCCTACGGTGCCGCGATAACCTATGTCGTTCAGCGCTTTGGCAATGGCCGGATAGTTAATCTCGCCAGTCCCCGGTTCGCAGCGCCCAGGCACATCGGCCACCTGCACTTCACCAATGTAAGGCCCACAGCGGCGAATCAATTCGATCAAATTACCTTCGCCAATTTGGGCGTGATAAACATCCAACATGATACGTAAGCTAGGCCTATTGACACTTTCCACCAGCGCTAGAACATCTTCCAGGCGGGCAAACGGAACGCCGGGGTGGTCAACCTCGGTATTAAGGTTTTCAAGCACAAAGGTGACGCCGTGCTGCTCGCCAAGATCCGCCAGCCGATTGAGTGTGTCTCGGGCTTTTAACCACATCGCGCCGGTCATCTGCTGGCAAGGTTTCACGGGAAGACCTTCGCCATCCAACCCCGTGCCGTGCAGGTTAAGACGTAGAATACCCAGCCGTTTGGCCACCTCAATCGACTCTGCGGCGGTGCGTAGCAGTTCATCTGCCCCGGCGGCATCCGCCAGGGTGCCGGTGACATAGCCGGTCATGGATGAAAACGTCGCCCCGCTATTGGCCAGTGCGTCAATGTCGTGCTTAGTCCAGTCCCAGATTTCGACTTGAAAACCCAGTTCAGAAATACGCTTAATTCGTTCCAACACGGGTAAATCGCGGAACACCATTTCAGCGCAGACGGCCAGCGTAAACGGGGATGATGGAGTAGATTTGTTCATCATGGCTCCTTAATAGCCGCTCGCCGTTCGCGGTGAAGGGGGTTCAGTGCTGCTTGTTTCATTCGAAGGTTGAGTGTCTTGTTCGGCTAAGCTGGCCTTCTTGGCTTTATCGCCACGCTGGAATTCCGCAAGCTCCGCATCCAGGCTTTCAAGCTCAGCACCACCCGCCATCATATTGAGCACTTCTTCGCGGCTGACTTCTTCTTTGCGGAAGGAGCCCAAACTACCGCCGCGTGACAATAGGGTGAACGCATCAGCCACTGGGTAAGCATGGTGGACATTGTGGGTAATAAAGATAACCGCAAGGCCATCGGCGCGGGCTTTAGCGATGTAGCGCAGTACGACGGAGGCCTGTTTGACCCCAAGCGCTGACGTAGGCTCATCAAGAATCAGCACCTTGGCACCAAAATAGACGGCACGAGCAATCGCCACACACTGGCGCTCCCCGCCAGAAAGCGTACCCACCGGCTGGCTTGGGTCCCGCACATCGATACCGATTTTAGCCATTTCCTCTTTGGCAACCCGGTCGGCATATTTCCAATCAATCCGCTTTAAAGGCCCCCAGCCTACCGTCGGCTCGCGACCCATAAAAAAGTTACGGGTAATCGACATCAACGGCACCATTGCCAGATCCTGGAAAACCGTTGCGATACCGGCGTCTAGTGCATAAGCCGGGGACTTGAAACGAGCGGGCTTGCCATCCAAAAGCATTTCGCCGAGGGTAGGTTGGTGAACACCAGAAAGGGTTTTGATGAGCGTCGACTTGCCTGCGCCGTTATCGCCAAGCAGACACATCACTTCGCCGGAATAGACCTGCATTGAGATATCACTTAAGGCGATCACGCTGCCGAAGTGCTTGCTGACACTGCGCATTTCAATCATTGGCGTACGTGTGGTCATGTTATTTGGCCTCCATCGCCTTCTTGCGCATGTAATTGTTGAATAGCACGGCCACCAGCAACATCACGCCCAGGAAGACCTGGAACCAGTCGGTGTTAACGCCGGTATAGAAGATACCCATTTGCACCATGCCGAAGATCAAGGCGCCCAGGGCTGCGCCGATGGCGGAGCCATAGCCCCCTGTTAGTAAAGCGCCACCAATCACCACCGCAATAATGGCTTCCAGCTCTTTTAACATGCCGCGAATGGTATCTGCCGAGCCAGTATCCATTACCTGGATGCAGGCAAAAATGGTGGCGGAGAAGGCTGTGAACATAAACAGTGAGATCTTGACGCGATGGACAGGCACACCTGAGTTGCGCGCCGCATTGGCATCACCACCGCTGGCGAAGATCCAATTGCCGTAAGGCGTGCACAGCAGCACCCAGGTCGCCAAGGCGGTTAAACCCAACCACCAGACGATAGAGACCGGAATACCCGAAACCACGGGGTTGCCCGCAAAGTTGGTCGCCATCCAGCCATTGGCTGCCATCCAGGTAAACAGGCCTGTGGCCACCTCACCGGAAAATAGCGCCGCGAACCAGTCACCGGGAATATGCGCCTGAACGCCACCCACTTGAGTTCTACCCGTTAACAATCGGCTAATACCAATCGCCAGGCCACGCAGAATAAACAGAAATCCCAAGGTAACAATAAATGATGGCAACCCCGTTTTATTGACCAGATTACCGTTAATCCAGCCCACCAGGGCTGCACAGGAGAAGGCTAGCAGAATAGCGGCCCACAGTGGCCAGCCATACTCCACTGCTGGGATAGCGATCAGGATGCCGGCCAAGCCGATCATTGAACCAATCGACAAATCAAACTCACCGCCGATCATCAGTAAAGCAGCCGCCGTGGCGATAATGCCAAGCTGAGCGGCAACTTCGAGGAAATTAATAATACCCGCTGGGGTAAACATCCCAGTGCCGCTGGAAGCGACTATAAAGAAAGAAAGCACCAACACCGCACCTGCCAGCGCCCCCAGCTCAGGGCGATTCAGTGCTCTCTTCCAGAGAGAAACTCTCTGGATACGCTCATCTTGAGGAGCTGTTGCTGGCGTAACCGGTTGTTTCGATTCAGTGGAACTCATGGCGATCGACTCCCAAGGCTCGACGCTGCCGAGCCTTTTCAATTAGGTAGTTATCAACGGATGCCCTGGCTACTCAGCTCAATGACCTGGGAAGCGTTTTCTTGAGTGACAAACCCTGGGCCGGTGGCAACATCCCCTGCGGGTAGCAGACCGTTCTTAACGAACTGATCTAGAAACATAACGGGCAAGTAACCCTGCATGTACTGCTGCTGGTCGATCGCAAAATCCAATTCACCCGCATTAAGGGCTTCCAAAATGCCTGGTGAGAGATCAAAGGTACCCAGAGTGAACATATCGGTAGCACCTTGCTCACGCATGGCACGAATCATCGGATCAGCGGCCAATGCACCCAAGGTCAATACACCGCGCACATCACTGTTCTGATTCAAGTACGCCACAATGGCATTGCGGATGGCGGTGGGGTCATAAGTCGTCGCCAATTGCTCAGCGTTTCCATTGAATCCATCCACAAAGCCATCACAGCGCTGATCGAGCCCCTGATTGCCTTGCTCATGATTAATGCAGACGCCTTTCTCAACGCCCATTTCCTGCATGCGTTCAGCGGCCTGTCTACCCGCTTCGTACTCACTCTGCCCAACGTGCAGCCGGGCACCATAATTTCGCGCTACGTCACCACCGGAGTTAATGGTGATAACGGGGATGCCGTTGTCGACCGCGTTTTGAACAACGCCACCCAACGCGTTTTCATCGGTAAATGACAGAATCAAGCCATCCGGGTTAGATGCCACCGCGGCCTGCACAAGTTGCTGCATCATGGCCATATCAAATGTAGAAGGCGCGCGATACTCCAAGCGCGCCCCCACTAATTCGGCAGCGGCTTCAGCGCCATTTTTAACTACCGACCAGAAAGGGTCTGAGGGAACGCCATGGGTCACCATAACGAAGCGACTTTCTCTTTGTACCGGTTCTTGTGCTTGAACCTGCGCGGCACCTGCTACTAGCGTTGTGGCGGTGATAGAGGCAAGAAGCCAGCGGGTAAGACGTGCCATAGGTAAATTCCTCTTCGTATTATCATTATTTATTTGTGATGCAGCATTGAATGCTGCTGGCGCTATGAAATATAGATTCTAAAAAGCAAAACTAGCAAATTATTTATTCTATACTTTGGTATAAATGGAATATTTATTCCAATCAACTAGACTGCAAAGCAAGCCACCACTTTGCTTATTTTTACGGCAGCCCAGTTTTACAACAGCCCAGCTTTTCATAAGCCTGATGCCTATAAGACGAGTGGTACACGCGTTAACGCTAAGGAATTTGTATGCCGCAGCCGCCACAAAGCTACCGCGAGCTAGAAATGCTGATCACCGCCGAGTACGCCACGCTAAGCAAACGGCTACAGCAAACCGCGCGCTTTATGCTCGACCATCCGCAGGAAGTAGCACTGGCCACCGTGGCCAAAATCGCCGAGCAGGCGGATGTCACGCCATCCACCCTAATTCGCTTGGCCAACAGTTTGGGCTTTAAGGGCTTTTCCGAAATGCAGCAGCTGTTTCGCAGCCGCCTAGTCGATGAGCTGCCTAACTACACCGAGCGGATTCGCGCGGTACGCAGCGCCACCGGGGAAACCCCGGATAGCACTCAGTTGCTGTGGGAGTTTGCTGATGCCAACCGCGCTGTTCTGGAGCAGCTACCCAGCCGCATTGACCCAGCCAGCCTTGAGAAAGCATTGGATATCTTTGAGCAGGCCCATGCCATCCATGTGATGGGCGCGCGGCGCAGCTTTGTCGTAGCAAGCTATATGACCTACGCCCTAGCTCACGTGGATAAACCCGCTTTACTGGTCAGTGGTTTGGGCGGCATGTATGGCGAGCAATTGCGCGCTATGAGCCAACACGATGCGCTGTTAACGATCAGTTTTTCGCCCTATGCCGAAGAGAGCCAACAAGCCTGTGCAGATGCCCATCAACGCGGCCTGCCTATTGTGGTGATCACAGATTCACTGCTTAGCCCCCTCGCCCACTTCGCCGATGTTGTCTTTGTGGTAAATGAAGCCGAGGTAAAAAGTTTTCGAGGCTTAACCGCCTCACTTTGCCTAACCCAAGCCCTGGCGATTGGCCTTGGAGTACGCCAAGACAAGCGCCGCCAAAAACAATAAGAGGAGAATGCATATGAAACTCGCGCTAATCGGCGCTGGACGCATCGGCAAGGTGCATGCCCAGGCCATTTATTCACACCCGGACGTGACCCTGGCCGCCGTGGCCGATTTTCATCAGCCTGCCGCAGAGGCGCTGGCCGAGCAGTACGCCAGCCGAGCGGCCTCGGTGGATGAAATCTTCGCAGATAATGATATTGACGCGGTGCTGATTGCTTCAAGCACGCCCACTCACGCGGAGTATCTAGAAAGGGCTGCCCGCGCGGGCAAGGCAATACTCTGCGAAAAGCCCATCGCCCTGGATTTAGCCCGCACTCGCGACGCCCTTCAAGTGCTTAGCGAACACCCGGTCACCTGCGCGTTAGGCTTTAACCGCCGCCACGATCCTCAGTTTTCGGCACTGAAAAAAGCGATTACCGAAGGGCGTATTGGCGCACTTGAAACGCTGACGATTATCAGCCGCGACCCCTCTCCCCCGCCTGCCGAGTACGTGGCTGAGTCGGGCGGTCTGTTCCGCGACATGATGATTCATGATCTTGATATGGCTCGCTGGCTACTCGATGAACCCATCGAAAGTATCTTTGCCGTCGGCAGTAGCATCATCGACCCAGCGATCGGCGAAGCGGGAGACATGGATACCGCCATGGTCACCCTTACCACGGCCAGCGGAAAGCTTTGCCAAATCAGCAACTCACGACGCGCCTGCTACGGCTACGATCAGCGTATTGAAGCCTTTGGCAGCCTAGGCATGCTGCAAGCCCAAAACGAGAGCGACACCCGACTGCGCTTCACCGGTGAAGCAGGCCAAGTGGAAGACAAGCCCAAGTGGTTCTTCCTGGAGCGCTACGCCCAAGCCTATCAACTTGAAATTGGCGACTTTGTCGCAGCATGGAAAGAGAAACGTGCGCCACTTGCAGGTGCCCAAGATGGCCTAGAGGCATTGCGTTTAGCCGATGCAGCGGAGCGTTCGCTGCGTGAAGGTCGCAAGATTCTGCTCGACGCCTCGCTCTAATTAGACGCAAACGGGTCTGTGGAGACCTTTCATATCGTAAACGGCTAGCTGCCAACAGAGCAGCTAACCATCAGAAGGAGCGATGTATGGCTTCCCTACTGGTACGCCCCACTGAACCAGACGCCCAAGGCACCGTGATTGACGTTACCCCTGAATCGGCTGGCTGGACGCACGTTGGCTTTCGGGTGCATAAACTCGCCAAGGGCCAGCGCCTGGAGGCCAGCAGCGATGATCAGGAAGTCTGCTTAGTGCTGCTCACCGGTCGCGCCACGGTAACTTGCGGCGAGCACCGCTTTGAGGATATTGGCCAACGTATGGATATCTTTGAACAGATTCCACCCTATGCGGTTTACCTACCTGACCATGTTAGCTACGCGGTGGAAGCGACAACGGATTTAGAGCTAGCGGTGTGCGCCGCCCCAGGGCATGGCAATCACGCCCCAAGGCTGATCGCCCCTGACAACATCAAAAAGAGCACCCGTGGCCAGGGAACCAATACCCGCCACGTTCACGATATTCTGCCGGAAACCGAGCCCGCCGATAGTCTACTAGTGGTCGAAGTATTCACACCCGCGGGCAACTGGTCGAGCTATCCGCCCCATAAACACGATGTGGATAACTTACCCCACGAATCATTTCTGGAAGAGACCTACTACCACCGCATTAACCCTGAGCAAGGGTTTGCCTTTCAGCGCGTTTACACCGATGACCGCAGCCTAGATGAAACCATGGCAGTGGAAAACGGCTGCTGCGTGCTGGTGCCTAAAGGCTACCACCCTGTAGGCGCCTCCCATGGCTACTCGCTCTACTACTTAAATGTGATGGCAGGCCCCAAGCGAGCGTGGAAATTCCATAACGATCCCGACCATGAATGGCTGATGAACGCTTGAACAGCTGCCTATTTTGCCTGTAAGGCTTTGCCTAGTGCTATGCTGTTGTGCCCCGCACCCGCGGGGCTTTTTTATGTATGGCTTTTATTACAGACTAATGAGGCCCCTCATGCTTCCCGACTACTCCGTCATCGCCTGGTTGTTAATCATATTTTCTGTTTACCTCACCGGCGTCTCAAAGGGTGGCTTTGCGGGCGGCTTTGGTACACTTTCGGTGCCGCTAATGGCACTGGCGATTAGCCCCACCCAGGCAGCAGGTTTGTTATTACCGCTATTGCTGGTGATGGACGTATTTGCGGTGAAGGCGTGGTGGGGTAAGCAGGATGCCACTGAGGTCTGGCGCTTTGTACCAGGGCTATTTGTGGGTGTAGCCATAGGCACTCTGCTATTTGGTAGTTTAAGCGAACAGGGGCTACGCCTTATTCTCGGCATTATTACCTTACTGTTCGCCACTTACATGCTGCTAAAGCCTGCTGCCAAGAAGCCTATTTCCACCCGTTGGGCGTTGCCAGCGGCAAGTGTCTGCGGTTTTACCAGTTTTATGGCCCATGCTGGCGCGCCGCCGCTGAATGTTTATCTAATGCCGCGCAAACTGCCTAAAGAGACCTTTATAGCGACCTGCGCCGTCTCGTTTGCAGTGGTCAATGTGATCAAACTGGGCCCATATATGTGGCTTGGCGAAGTTAACGTCACTAGCGCTTGGGCATCGCTGTTGTTGGTGCCGGTGGCCTGGTTTGGCGTACGCAATGGCCTGTGGTTGCAAAGCCGCGTCAATGAAGCGCTGTTTTACCGGCTGGTAATTCTGGCGATGTTCGTGGTGGGAATTAACCTAGTCTGGCAGGCAGTGAACTAGCACGTGCTTAATTATTGAGTCACAAAACTTGGCATTCAAATGCACTCCTCCCCTCACCTACGCCCGCTTACTCGTTAACAAGGAGGGTTTGGATCATCTGACATAGCGTCATTTTGTTATTAACAATGACAACACAGGTGATATTCATGTTTTCCAAATATGCTTTCATTCTTGCCGCAGGCACATCATTGGGAATAGGGCTAACTGCCCAACCAGTGAACGCCAACACGTTTGTGCATTTATTTGAGTGGCAATGGGACGATATCGCGCAAGAGTGCGAAAACTGGTTAGGCCCCAAAGGTTATAAAGCCGTGCAAGTGTCACCACCGCAAGAGCACATCCAGGGCGATGCCTGGTGGACGCGCTATCAGCCTGTTAGCTACCAATTGGAAAGTCGAAGCGGTTCCAGCACAGCATTTACCCACATGGTCCAACGCTGTGAAGCGGCGGGGGTCGATGTGTACGTCGACGCCGTGATTAATCACCTAGCCCATGGCAAGGGCCAAGGCACCGCAGGGTCCCACTATGACCACGAGACTCTGAGCTACCCTCATTATCAGCCCCAAGATTTTCACGAGCCTTGCGGCATCGAACAAGACGACTATACCCATAACGCAGATCGTGTTCGCCGTTGCCAGTTGGTTGGCCTTCCCGACCTCAAAACAGGCAACCCTGCCGTGCAAAACAGCATTGCTGAATACCTGGATAGGCTGGCCGAACTAGGTGTGAAGGGCATTCGAATTGATGCCGCTAAACACATGGACCCTAATGATATTGCGCACATTCTAGGGCGATTGGAATATCCGCTTTATGCCTTTCAGGAAGTTATTGACCTAGGAGGCGAAGCGATCAGCGCCGCCGAGTACCAAGGCATTGCCGATATCACCGAGTTTCGTTATAGCGCACACCTAGGTGATATTTTCAATAATCAGCCACTGGTCAACCTCCGTCGGCTGGGCGAAGAGCATGTATTTTTACCCAGCGAAATAGCCATTGTATTTACCGATAACCACGACAATCAACGTGGACATGGTGCCGGAGGTGATAATGTTTTGACACACCAAGACGGTAGCCTTTACCGCCTAGCCAATATGTTTATGCTTGCGTGGCCTTACGGCTATCCCAAAATCATGTCGAGCTACACATTTACTGACAGTGACCAAGGCCCACCAAAAACAGCGGTATATCAACAAGAAGAAATTCAGTGTGGAGAAGCCTGGGTATGCGAACACCGCTGGCCCGAGATTGCCAATATGGTCGCATTCCGCCAACATACTGAGGACGCAGGCGTTACGCACTGGTGGGATAACGGCAACAACCAAATAGCGTTTAGCCGAGACACTCAAGGCTTTATTGCTATTAACCGTGAACACAACGATTTAACACGCACGTTCGACACCGACATGGCCGATGGCCACTATCAAAACGTCGTGGATGATGATCAATGTGTCGCCGTTGAAGACGGGCAACTCACGCTAAACATCCCTAGTATGTCTGCCGCCGCGTTTCATGTCGGCGCCCCCTGCCCAGCGCCATAACTCTGGGTATGCGATACAGGTCCTCGCCCCCTCAGCCGCTGCCTCACTAGCATTTATTTGCTATCGCTTGGCGGTTGATCATGTTTTCCGCTTATTGGTCGGCGCTGCAAGGTACGGTTTTACAGCGCGACAAGCACCAGCCCCAAGAGCATTACCAATGTACCGACGGCTTTGGCCGTCGATGCTGGCTCTTTTAGCCATAGCACGCCCATCAATACACCCACTGGGATAGACAACTGACGCAGCGCCACGATGTAACTGACTTCTTCTGTGAGCGCTAGGGCGATTAATACCAGGCCGTAGGTGCAGGTCATCATCAGGCCTGTGGCGACTAGCATGGTTAATCCCTGCTGGCGCAGCGCAGGTAGGCGGCGGCGCTCCGTCGGTAGCAGCGCCAGTAGCGGGAGCGCCCAGGTTAGCGTCATCAACGCTTGCAGCACCATGAACACCGCTCCGGCGGTTAACCCGCTATGCCCCACACCCTGCATTAACCCCAACGCCTGCTTATCTATTAGTGAGTAACCAACAGTGCCTACCGCTGCCAGCAACGCAAAGCCCATGGCAGGTGTGAGGTAGGTGGATAGCCTGCGCGCGTCTGGGTGGCTAAGCGGCAGGCAAAGTGCGCCAGCCACTACTAATGCCATGCCAATGCCATCCCAACCATCCAGCACGCGATTACCCAGCAGCGCAATGGAGACCAACGGTACCAGCACCACCGGCAGCGCCCGAGCGATGGGGTAAAGCACACTGACTTCACCTCGGGCATAGGCCCAGGCTAAGCCTCCCATATAGAGCATTTGGCACAGTCCAGAAAGCGCCAGCCAGCCCCAGAATGCAGTTGGCAGCGCGCTCAACGATGGCCCCAACCATAACAGCGGAATAAGCACTGCCCCACCTGCACCGTAGGCCAAGGAAAACGCTCCCAACGAAGGTGCATTGCGTTTCCCCAGTACGTTCCACCCGGCATGCATACATACCGAAACCAGCACTAATGTTAAGGCGGCTGGACTCAAGGACGCTCTCCCTGTTGAAGACGACGATTAATGGCCTCGACCACGTCGGGCAATTCGGCAATGGTGGCAATGCAGTAGTGCGGTTGTGATGAGGCAAACTGGGCAGCCACACGCTTATGAGCAGCCTGCCGCTCTGCCTCGCTAAGCGCCTGGTACTGATCAAAGGTTAATCCCAGGGCATTGCCCGAGCAGGTAAGTGCGACGGTCCACATACCAGCACTGCGCCCTTCAAGAATACCCGGCGTGGTATCGTCGACTTTCACGCAGGCGGCTACATCACTAATGCCCAAGGCAATCACATTGGCCAGTGCCTGGGCAGGGTACGGGCGGCCATTGGGCACTTCATCGGTGGCCACCACATGATCCAGTTGCAAGCCGTTGGCCGCTGCCAGGGAGACGACTTTTTCCATTACCACTGCAGGGTAGCCAGAGCATGAACCAATTTTCAGCCCCTGGGCACGCAGCGTGGTTAAGGTATCGAGCGCCCTAGGAATCACCGCCGAATGGTCCGCAATCTTGGCAATTTGCAGTGGCATAAAGCGCTCATAAAGCGCCGTTACATCGGCATCAGAAGGCACATGGCCCACCGCCTGGGCAAAACGTTCTGCGAGGATCGGTTGGTTGCACAGGGTGCGAATATGGTCCCACTTGCCCATGCCCATAGGGCCGCGGGCCTCTTCCAGACTAATCGCCACGCCCAGTTCGGCAAAGGCTTCGACAAAGATCTGGGTCGGCGCAAAAGAGCCAAAATCGACCAGCGTGCCCGCCCAATCGCAGATAATCGCTTGAAGGCATTGGGGAGATTGATACTGCATTAGGCACTCCCTGAGTGTGCAGATAGGTTAGCAAGAAGAGAAACACCCATCTCGGTTAGCGCTTCTTGAATGGCACTTAGCAGTTGGGCAATTACCGTAATGCCTAGCTGTCCGATACAACCGATGCGAAAGCTTTCTACCTCAGTCAATTTGCCGGGGTAGATTAAAAACCCACGCGCCTTTAGCGTCGCGTAGAAGACGCCAAACTCAAAGGCTGGGTCAGAAGGGCTTAAAAACGTGGTGATAATAGGCGATAGCCATTCATCGTCTAGCAGCGTACTAAAGCCTAGCGCTTGCATACCTTTAACCAGCGCATCTCGATTGCGGGTATAGCGCGCGCAGCGCCCTGCTACTCCGCCCTCTTCTCGGTGCTGGGCAAGCGCTGCCTGAAAGGCCACTACACTGTGGGTAGGAGGGGTAAAGCGCCACTGTCCAGTGCGCTCCATATAGTCCCACTGGGCATGTAAATCCAGGCTCAGCGAGTGAGCGCGCCCCTTACCTGCAGCAAGCAGCGTTTGGCGAATGATCACAAAACCAAAGCCCGGCACACCCTCGATGCACTTATTGGCAGAGGAGATGAGTACATCGATGGGCGTCTGTACCACGCTGATCGGTACGCCACCAAACGAGCTCATGGCGTCCACTATCAGCGTTTTTCCGTGAGCGCGCACCACCTCAGCGATGGATTCCAGTGGGTTTAGAATCCCCGAGCTGGTTTCACAGTGAACCAAAAACACCGTGGTAATTTCAGAATCTTGCCGCAGCAATGCCGCCACTTCTTTGGGCTGTGGCGGTAAGTAATCACCTTTATCCAGCGTCACATAGCGGCGGCCCATCATATCGAGTAGCTGGGCAGCTCGCTTTCCGTAAGCACCGTTCATTAACACCAGTACTTTGTCGTTGGGGTCGGTGGCGCAGGCAAGCGCACTTTCAACGGCAAAGGTGCCACTGCCCTGCATGGGTACACAGGCGTACTCATCGCTTGGCGCTTCCGCCATAGCGAGCAGTTGAGCGCGAATACTGGCAGTGACCTGATTAAAGTCTTCATCCCAAGAGCCCCAGTCACGCATCATCGCCGCTTTGGTAGCGTGGGAGGTAGTTAGTGGCCCAGGGGTTAATAAATAGGGCTCTTTTACGTCATGAATTACGTTGTCAATCATTTGGTCTATACCAGATATTAATCGCAGGTTAGCCGTTAGCACAGCGACTGTCTATTTATCGCCTATCCCGCTTGGCGCCAGCGCTGGGCGTTATTTAATAGAACGTGGGTAAGTGCAGCATGAAGCAGTTTAACCACCAGCGAGGTCAGGAAGATCAGCACCGCCATGGCCGCAGCGCTGGCAAAGTAGCCCGCCTCGTCCAAGTGCAGCACCGCCACCGAGGCAAGCCGCGTATCACTGTTATAGAGAAACACCACCGCTGAAACCGTCGTCATCGCATTGACGAACAGGTACACCGAAATATCCAGCACGGCGGGCAGCGACACCGGTAGCGTCACCCGGCTGAATGTGGTCCAGAACGGTACTTTCAGAGAGGCACCCACGGCTTCAAACTCAGGATCAAGCTGTTTAAGTGCAGTGACCGAAGTGAGATGGCATACCGTGTAAAAGTGCACCAACGTGTTCAGCACCAGAATTGCCATGGTGCCGTATAGCCAGTTAAGAGGGTTACCCGCCTGATTGAAGAAAAAGATATAGGCCAGCCCCAAGACCATGCCAGGAACTGCCATAGGCAGCATGGCCATAAAGTGCAGCCCCTGGCGCAGCGGGCGGTAGCCTTCGCTCTTTTCAATTAACCAGGCGTTAAAGAAGATCACCAGTGTGCCGATCAGTGCCACGCTAAAGGCCAGTTTAAGTGAGTTAAACCACGCACCCCAGCCACCACCGCCTAAGCCTTGAAAGGTATAGTGCTGCAGCGTAAACGACAGGTTATAGGGCCAAAACTGTATCAGCGAGGCATACACCGCCGTGCCGATCACCAGCAAGATGATGCCCGCGACGGCGTAGCACAGCAGCGCAAAGGTCCAATCTCGTAGTGGACTAGGTGTTGGCTGCCACGGCACTGCCCGGGCTGAAAGCTGAGCCACTTGGCGCCGCTGTATCCAGCGATCAACAATAAACGAGAGCACCGCAGGCAGCAGCAGGATAACGCTGACCACCGCACCCATTTGGAAGTTCTGCTGGCCCACCACCTGGCGATACACATCGGTGGCTAACACACTGAATTGACCACCGATGATTTTCGGCACACCAAAATCGGTAATCGCCAATGTAAACACCACAAACAGGCAGGAAATTAGCCCGTAGCGAACACCAGGTAGGGTAATCGTTAAAAACGTTCGCCACTTCGGTGTACCCAGCGCTTCAGCCGCTTCGTAGAGGCGTGCATCACTATTGGTCAGTGCAGTGGTCAGCAGCATTAATGCGTGGGGAAAAATCCAGAAGCTCATGCCCATCACAATGCCGATGGGCCCATAAATCGAGTGGCCGGCCAGAACGTCGCGTAAAAATCCTTGATTGCCGAACAGGTAAACCAAACTAATAGCAGGCAGCAGCGACGGTGCCAAAATAGGCAGAATCGCTAGCATACGAAACAGTCGCTTGCCCGGCATGCAGGTACGGGTAATGCCGTAAGCACATAGAAACGCCAAGCTCACCACGCTGACAGTAGCCATCAATGCCACGCTCAACGAGTTGGCGATGGAGTTAACCAGCGCGGGGGTTTGAAAATAGCGAATGAAGTTAGCAAGTCCAATAAAGTCGCCGCTGCGATCCTGAACACTTTTGACCAGCATCGCGAATAGCGGAAACAGTAGCCCCACCACCAGCAGCGCAACGCCTGCGAGCAATACCAGCAAACGGATTAACGCCTCAGGTGCAACATTCACGCCACGCCTTGGCAAAGACTTGGGGAAAGCCTTAGGCAAAGAGCTGTCCGTCATAGGGTATTACTCCCCGCCGGATAGAGCCGTGCTGCCTCAGCAGGTAGATGAATACCCAGCGTCTGCCCCATATGAAGGCCTAAGGTGGTACTGTCACGGCTGGGAACATCAGCCAGCAGTGTTTGGTTAGCGCCTGCTAGCTGCAGGGTAACGCGCTGAAAAGCGCCCAGGAATTCAATGTCAGTGACCTCGCCCGCCAGCCCTCCCACTTGGCGTGTTAACGCAACCGCTTCCGGGCGCACTGCTAACCGTGCAGCCCCCCCTACCGGTAAGCAATGGGGCAGGCAGGTTAATCGCACTGCTGCTAGCGTCACTTGCTCGGCGCTGTGTACCGCCACATCGAGGAAATTCATGGTACCGATAAACGATGCCACAAAGGCACTGGCAGGTTGGTGGTAAATCTCCGCGGGGGTACCCACTTGTTCAATCACACCATGGTTCATCACCACAATGCGGTCGGCCATCGTCAGCGCTTCTTCCTGATCATGGGTGACCATAATGGTGGTCACCCCCAGACGTGCCTGGAGCGCTTTAATCTGGCTGCGCAAATGACCGCGCACTCGGGCATCCAGTGCCGAGAGCGGCTCATCAAGCAGCAATAAACCTGGCTCTGTTGCTAGAGCCCTTGCCAACGCAACCCGCTGCTGCTGGCCGCCGGAAAGCGCCGCTGGGTACTTCTGTTCGCTGCCGCTGAGGTTGACCAACGCTAGCAGTTCAGCCACCCGGGCATTGATACGCGCCCGATCTACCCGGCGGTTACGCAGCCCATAAGCAACGTTGTTAAACACTGTTAGGTTGGGGAACAGCGCATAAGATTGAAACACAATGCCGAAATCCCGTGCCTGGGGCGGCAGTGTGGAGATATCGTTGCCGCGCTGGTTCAGCGTGCCGGATGTCTGGCGGGCAAGCCCGGCGATGGTGCGCAGTAGAGTGGTTTTACCGCAGCCGGAGGGTCCTAGAAAACAGACAAACTCCCCTTCTTTAATGGTTAGGGAAATATTGTCCAGGGCGGTAAAGCTGCCAAAACACTTAGTCACCGCTTCAATACATAAATGCGGCGTTGTTTGGGTCATCACCGTCGGTGAGTCCGCTGTCAGCAGCGAGGTCATAGTGGTTTGCATAACATCTCCAAACCCCGGCATTAAAGCCGGGGCAACTAATCGCGAATCTCGGCTTACTGTTCGGTTTTACCGTCATAGCGGCGCTGCCATTCGGCCAGCACGCGCTCGCGGTTAACCGCTGCCCACTGGAAGTCAGCGTCGATCATGCGATCGGTAATATCGGAGGGGTAGTTTTCGATCGGCTGTGCCACACCTGGGTAGGCCACCACCGCATAGCCTTCGTTATAAAGCTCGTTGGCTTCTCGGGATACAATCCAGTCCATCAGCGTTTGTGCGGCGTCGAGTTTATTCGTGCCTTCCACAATAGCGGCGGCTTCCATGTCCCAACCCAGGCCCTCTTCAGGGAAGACAACCTCGATCGGTGCGCCCTGGGATTTCAAACGTGCTGCGCGGAAAGCAAAGGACACACCAATTACTGCTTCACCGGTGGCAGCCAGGCTGCAAGGCGCTGAGCCAGAGTGGGTATAGCGAGCGATATTGTTATGCAGGCGATCCATGTACTCCCAGCCCTGCTCTTCGCCCCACAGCTGCAGCCAGCTGGCCACGTCCAGGTAGCCAGTGCCGGACGAATTGGGGTTGGGCATGATCACATGGCCTGCATATTCAGGCTGGGTCAGATCTTCCCAGGAAGCCGGCATCGGCACGCCATGGCGTTCGCCCTCAATAGTGTTGTAGCAAATAGCAGCTACCCAGGCGTCCATGCCTACCCAGGCGGGGTCTTCGCCATCCTGATAGGCTGGGTCGACAAACTTAGCGTCTAAGTTATCCACGCCTTCAGGCGCGTAGCGCGCTAGCATGTCCTCTTCTTCCAGTACCAGCAGGCTAGTGGCGGCCAGGCCCCAGATCACGTCGGCTTGAGGATTATTTTTTTCCGCCAGTAAGCGAGCGGTAATCACGCCGGTAGAGTCGCGCACCCAGTTAATGGTGATATCGGGATGGGCGGCGTTAAAACGCTCGGCGTATTTTTGTAGGTCATCTGACTCAACAGCGGTGTAAACCGTCAACTCAGTGGCATGAGCAGCACTAGAAAGCGCTAGGGCAACAGCGCCAGCAACGAGTGTAGGTTGGACAAAGCGATGAAAAGTAGGCATGGCGGTCTTCCGATGGCTTGGTATAGACCAGAAGTTTGCCGCCATTAAGTGACAGTGCGATGACGCTTGTTTGAACGATTTTTTAAGTTGTGATGTACGCGCTTCAAAGCCCGCTTATCAAACTAACTCAGCTACTGCTGGCCAGAGAGCTCCACGCTAATACACAGCGCATCGTGTAACCAGTGCTCCTCATCAAACTCAATGGGGCGCTGCTGATCATCTAAAATAGCGCGGCAAATGTTTAGCCCTGCGGTGCCAGGTGCAACAAATAGCTCTTCAGCATCCACTGGTGCAAGCGCTTCAGACACCATGCGGATGGAGCGGTTGGCCAAGTGGTGGCCCCAGCGCCCACGCAACAGCCCCCATAGCGACTGGTCGGTATAGATGCCTAATAGCTCTGGGGCACGCTCCGGCACCACCCATAGCGACTCCACTAATACTGCTCGGTTATCCACGTAGCGGCGACGGCGGATATGGTGAAACGGTTGGTCATCCGACAGCCCCAGAGCACGCGCAGCGGGAAGGTGCGGACGTGTTTCCATGCCCAACACGACAGTATACGGTTGCCGGCCCTGAGCCCGTACATAGTCATTAAAACCTGCATCCCGAGTGGGGTCGTAAACCAAACGCGCAGGCGAAACAAACCAGCCGCGCCTGTTACTGCGGTGAATAAGGCCCTCCCCCTCCAGTTGTCCCAGCGCCTGTCTGAGGGTCACGCGGGTAGTAGCAAAACGTTCGGCCAGCGTTCGTTCAGCGGGTAACTTTCGTTCCCCCTGGGCGTTATTTTGATCGATCAGATAACGCAGTTGTTCGGTTAACTGTAAGTAGTAGGCATCAGACATGTACCGATTGTCCTGGCGAGGCGTTGGATGACGAAACGCCTGATGGCGCTGACGTTCGCCAGTCTAAGCGCCGCCATCCTTCAACGCTAGCTACCTCAGCTAATACCGGGTCTGGGTTTACCGCTACAGGGCAATCAACATATTGCAGTAACGGTAAATCATTGCGGGAATCTGAGTAAAAAGTGGTGTGGCTGGGGATGATTTTCTGCTCAGCGAGCCACTGCTGAAGACGCAGCACCTTACCACCACGATAAGAGAAGATGCCTTCGCTTTGGCCGGTATAGCGTGCTTCTTCGTTAACGCCACGCTCTATACTGAGCTCTACCGCCAGCACGTGCTCTATCCCTAAGGTAGCCGCAATAGGCGCGACCAAGTGGCACGACGAAGCGGAAATCAACACCAGGGTATCGCCAGCCTGACGGTGTGCTTCTATGCATGCCCAGGCTTGCTCAAAAATACGCGGCTGCAGATGCGTAGCAACAAAGCGCTCAACTTCTTTGTCCACATCCGACACCCGGCGACCACGCAGGGGGGCCAGGGTCATGGCAAGATACTCTTCCAATTTCAACTTGCCTGCATGATAAGCCTGTTGCATCTGCTCTGCGCGCTTCATAAACGTTCCAGCATCGCTAATCCAACCTTGCTCTATCATCCATAAATTCCAGCGGTCGCTGCAGTCTCCATCCAGGAGGGTGTCATCAAGGTCAAACAGGGCCAGACGCATGGTAGCACTCCTATCTTCGCGGGTTGGCGGTGCGTAGGGTATGCTAAAGGTGATGACAGAAAGATGACGCTGGCTATGAGGGTCAGGCGGCAGTTGGAGCGCCCGACACCAACTCAATAAAAGTCTATCAACTTACAAAGCACAAACGACTATCTTCTCTCATTTACACTATCCGTCTATGGCAATGCCAACACTTTCTGGGTATATGGTAAAATCCATGAAATACATCATGATGGCTGGTCACTACGCTTAAAAGTGCGCTAGGAGAGAACGTGATTAAACTTTCGACTAAGGATGAAGTACTCTACGTAACACTTACTGAAGCACTTCCTAGTTTTCTGATCAGCGATTTTCTTAAGTGCCAGCGCTTGCCATCGCTTCCCTCAGTCGCATTGCGCATACTTGAATTAACGCAATCTTCAGATGCGACTATTAGCGATTGTGCCAATACAATTGAGCATGACCCAGCATTAACGACTCGGCTAATATCACTATCAAATAGCGTGCACCACACTCGTTCCGCCCATCAGGCACAGACTTGCCTTGAGGCTATTCAGCGTTTGGGGCTTGATGCGACATTAACCGTTGTACTGAGCTTTAATCTTTTTAAGCACCCTAGTAAGGGGGCCAAGCATACAAAAATTTGGCAGCGATCAATTATGTCTGCGCTTATAGCGCGCCAGTTGGCTGAACAAGCGTGTCCTAAACAGGCAGGTAATGCTTTTACAGCGGCTCTCCTGCAGGACATAGGGATATTGGCGTTAAGCGTGACATATCCTGAGCACGCCGATGAACTATATATTGATAGCCCAATACCGCATGCCCTCCTCATAGAAGAAGAGAAACGTTTTTTTGGTTGTGGCCACACCCTTATTGGAGCTTGGCTTGCCGCAAAATGGGGTATCCCAACGGCTATGGTTAACGCGATTCGCTTTAGCCATGACAGTTATACAACTGGGAGCCTTATGGAAATGTGTGTGCGCATCTCTGGGCCTATGGCGGATGCTTGTTTTTCAACTACTCCCGAAGAACAGCTTGCCGCGCTTATGCATGATTTAAACACCATGGTCGGTATTCCCTCCTTCTCACTTCAACGCGTGTTGCAAGAAGTTCAGCCTAAAATGGAACTCATCGCCAAAACACTGATGATGGACACCCCATTAACTATTGACCCACAAGAGCTGCTTGAAAGTGCGCAACAGCTCTTGCTAAACCATACACTCGTACTCAATAGTCGCAGAGAAACTCAGCACAAAGCATTAAATACACTACGCCAAAGGTATGGTGCTCAGGATAGGTTTAGTAAAGACACCGCGTTCAACAAGCTCCGTCTTCCCCCAAATACCAAATCTTAATCCGCCTCGACCAGAGCAGCATGCACTTTATCAAGCACTCTGGTCGCGACGGCCATCATCAGGTTACCGGTTCATCGCCTGAGGTAGGTATAGGGCAATCTCGGGAAAGATATGCATAAGCGCAATAGCCAATGCCATTAGCAGAAAGAAAGGCAGCGTCGCCTTAGTGATAGTAAAAATATCTTTACCCGTTAGCCCCTGAATAACAAACAGGTTAAAGCCTACCGGTGGGGTTATCTGCGACATTTCGACAACGATAACCAAGTAAATACCGAACCAAATCAGGTCGAATCCAGCGGCACTGACAACCGGCATAATAATAGCGGTAACCAGCAAAATCAGCGAAATACCGTCAAGAAAGCAGCCCATGATGAGCAACAGTAACGTTAGCGCTATTAGCAGCATGGTCGGCGAAAGTCCCATTTCTCCAATGGAGCGCGCTAGCTGCATCGGCACTTGGGTAAAGCCCATGGCTGAGGTAAGAAACGAGGCACCAGCAATAATAAACGCAATCATGCATGCAGTACGCACAGCGGCAAACAGCGAGCTGGTAAATATCTCGCGGTTAAAGTGGCCATTGAAATATGCGATCACCATGGAGAGTACAACACCCACCGCAGCTGCTTCCGTGGGTGACGCAAGTCCACCATAAATTGTTACGATAATCCCGCCAATCAGCAACAAAATAGGTACTAGCGCCCAGGTGTTACGAAGTTTTTCAACAAAGCTCATGCTTGACTCATCAGCGCCGGTTAAACCTTCTCGATTACCTTTGACTAATGCCCAAAGCACCAAGTAAGTCATAAACATCGCTAATATCATCAAGCCTGGCCCAATACCCGCCATAAACAAACGTGAAATTGACTGCTCGGTGACCACGCCGTAAACAATCAGCACGATAGACGGGGGGATTAGCAACCCAAGCGTCGAGGCACTCGCCAAAGTGCCAATCGCCATATTGCTGTCATAACCTCTGCGCTCAAGCTCTGGCAGAGTCATTTTGCCGACGGTTGCGCAGGTTGCCGCAGAGGAGCCACACACGGCTGCAAACATACCGCTACCAATCACATTGGTATGTAGCAAACGCCCCGGCAGGCGGTTTAGCCAAGGTGACAGGCCACGAAACATATTGTCAGCAAGCCCTGAGCGAAACAGAATTTCTCCCATCCAGATAAACATTGGCAGTGCTGTTAAGTCCCAGCCATAACTTGCGCCCCAAAAGTCGGAAGCTAAAATTGGTCCCGGCGAAAAGGGGCTAAAAAACTCTAGCGCAATCCATGCAGTGCCGATTAATGCAAAGGCGATCCACACCCCGCTACCCAGTAACAATACCAGGGTAAAAACAGTAGCCAAACTTAGTAATAGCACAGGTAATTCTCCAGGGTAGAAAGCTCAGACTTAGTGCATTTCACTGTCGTCAGTCGCTGTGGCCTCACGAAAACTGGAGGGGTCACGAGCGGCAATACGCAGCGCCATGAACAGGGCTTCAGCAAGCGCCAAGCACAGCAGTCCTACGCTGGTAGCGAGAACGGTTTGGGGGATCCAGAGGGGAATCGCTAAAAAACCTGATGAAACATCGTTGTACTGCAGGCTCTCTCTCGCCAACTCAATCAGGCCATACCCTAGTAACAGGCTGATCGCCAACGCGACAAGCAAGCCAAACACTTCAAACCAAACACGGATTGCCGACGGCAACCGCGAAATTAGCAACGTCACACGAATATGTGCGTGATGCACAAAGGTATAAGCAAGCCCTAGAAACGTGGCACCAACTAATAGATAAGCCGCCATCTCAGAGACACCGGTGATGCTAATACCTAAGCGGCCTTGACCCACTAATATTAGCAGCGCATCGAGGAGACGAAATGTGACTTGCAGTGCAATCAGCGCGCAAATAGCGACCATGCACGCTGCAGCACCCCACGCTCCAAGGCGGTAGAGTTTATCGAATTTAAACGTCATGTTCGCAGTCCCATAAAGCACGTGGACGGAAGAGGCAGCCAACCCGCTGCCCCTTGAGCACTACTCAACAGCATTTAGTCAGCACGCTGTTCGCGGTAAGCTTCTAATGCTTGCTTGGCGTCATCATCAGCACGAGCTTCCCAGTCGGCAAATAATTTTCCGCCAGCGGCTTGCAATGCGTCCGCCACTGCCTCGTTCGGCTCAGAAACCGCTATGCCGTTTTCAATGAGCGCTGCGGTGCTTGTATCGTTGTTATCACGGCTCATCTGCCAGCCACGCTCTTCAGCTCGTGCGGCTGCTTCTAGTAAGGCTTCTTGAGTGGCCTCATCTAAACGGTCGAAGCTACGCTGGCTCATGAAGACAATGTTTTTAGGCAGCCACAGATTGGCATCGGTGTAGTCGGTTACATAATCCCAGGCAGCCATAGCATTGCCGGTTGCGCTTGAGGTAATCATCGCGTCTACCCGTCCCGTACTAAATGCCGTAGGAATATCAGACTCTTCTGTTTCTGTTGGACTGCCGCCTAAGTTATTCACAAAGCGTTGGGTATTAATGTTCGGCGCTCGAACACGCAAGCCTTCAAACTGTGCGGGATCTGTTAGCGGCTTAGCGGTATAAATTCCCTGGGCAGGCCAAGCAACCGCATACAGAGGGATCAGCCCTTCATAAGCGAAAAGCTCGGTAATCATAGGTTTGGTGGCTTCCCATAATGCGTAGGCATCATCGTAACTACCCGCTAAGCCTGGAAGAGTATCAACTTCAAAAATCGGGTCATCGTTGGACAGCACCGAGAGGAACACCTCACCTGCGTCAATCGTACCGCGGCGTACCGATGGCTTAATTTCGCCATGGGATACCAACGAGCCACCACTGTGTACGGTAATTGTTAGCTCGCCATTCGTCGCTTCGGCTACATCCTCTGCAAACTGCTTTGTATTTTGAGTATGAAAACTTGCATCGCCATAGGGCGTTGCCATAGTCCATTGGGCAGCATGTGCAGTGGCAGCCAAGCCACAGGCAGTGGCAAGAAGCAGTGGAGTGATAATGCGTGTACGCATAGGAAAAGCCCTCTTATTCATATTAGTGGAGGTGTTACTTCGGGGGTGAGAACGGAACTGTGGGGGGCACCCAATGGCCGACCAAGTGGGCCGTCGTCATTTCGGCTTGACTGGCATAGGCGTATTGGGAGGCACACTCCTGAGCAAGTCGAGCAACGCTGCGGCAAAAGCGCGAATGGCTGGCGCTACGCCATATCACATCATAGTTCATCGGCGATAAAGGTCTGGGTAGCGCCAGTCGACACAGTTCGCCACGACGCCACTCATCTAGCACGGTGGCTACCGGAAGTGCGCCTATACCTAATCCCTCGGTAGTCAATCGTACGATCGTCATTAGCGTGCTAACGCTATGGATACGAGGTTGCTTCAAACCCTGGTCGGCTAAGTAACGCACTAGCTCTTCATAAGGACGAGCTTGTTTGCCAAAGGAGATAAAGGGTAGCGTGCGACACCATGCATCGGCACTTTCGCTGAGCATATCAACGTGTCGAGGTGCCACGAACATCCCCATTTCGTAGGGGCTGAGGGTGTCGTACTCAATGTGTTCTGGAGATAAATAACCATTCATCGCCAGTAAAATATCTAACTCGTTGCTTATCAACCGCTCATTCAGTACGGGGGAGTAGTCAACGGTCAGCTCAATCATTAATTTTGGGTAGCGCTCGGTAAGCCGCTGCATAAACGCAGGGAACCAACTGTGGGCAATGGTCTCAATAGTGCCGAGCCTTAGCGGTGCCGAAAACGTTTCTTCACTATCAAATATTTTTAGCGCTTCATCACGTTGGTGCAACATACGCTCAGCATGCAGAAAAAACTCTCGGCCGCGCATTGTGGGCTGAATAGGACGAGCCGAACGCTCAAGCAGCAGCTCTCCCACTGTCGTTTCCAGGCGCGATATGCGCTCAGACACTGACGGCTGGGTGATATGTAAGCGCACAGCCGCCTTACGAAAGGAGCCAAATCGCACTGCCCACACAAAAGCTTCGAGTTCCTTAAAATCGAGCATAATATTGCCTAACCAGCATTTTTAGATACATTTACCAGGATCCTGCACAGGCGCCGATGAACTGGCTTGCCTTACCGTTCCATGATGCAGTGCGTCATCGATTGATTATCGGCATTGGCACTGCCGCGTCTGGCTGGCGTATACGTCTCTTTTTTTATCTTCTTATTGAAGCGCTTTATTTAGTTGATAATCGCATAGAGCCTTAGCGTCAACTATTTTTCCACTAAATAACAGCACGATAGGAAACACCGATACAAAACATCGTCAAAAACGATTGGCACTTAGCAGGCTGGCTCAATATATTGGCTTTACGTTGTTAACTAACTAACCGTTGCTTACTAATTTAATTTTATACCTAACAATTAATAGCCATGTTTATTTACACTGTTCTTTAACTGTTTTCATTAATAAAAAATCATCCCTAATAAAACCCAACACCCAGGAGACGTTATGGCCATCCCCTTGCTTAACTGTGATATGGGCGAAAGCTTCGGCAATTGGTCAATTGGCTTGGATGCCGAGGTCATGCCCTACGTCGATTGTGCCAATATAGCCTGCGGTTATCACGCTTCCGACCCTCACGTAATGCGCCGTACCGTTGCCCTTGCCGCTCAGCATAACGTGCGCATTGGTGCCCACCCGGGCTACCCTGATTTAATGGGTTTTGGTCGCCGCTCAATGGCCTGCTCGCCGGAGGAAGCAGAAGATATCGTTCTCTACCAAGTTGGCGCGCTTGCCGGTATTTGCCAGGCGGAAGGCGCTCAGCTCAGCTATATCAAACCTCACGGTGCGCTTTATAACGATATGGCCGCTAACCCGGCGCTACTTGAAGGGGTGATGCGAGCGGTACGTGCTTATGACCCCAGACTACCGTTAATGATGATGTCGACTGCCAACCCCGAGCCACACCGTGAGCTAGCTGCCAAGATGGGTATAACCCTGTGGTTCGAGACATTTGCTGATCGCGCTTACGATGCTAACGGCCACTTGGCCTCAAGGCGGCTACCTAACGCCGTGCATCACGACCAGAACACCATCGTCAACCAGGCCGTTATGCTGGCCAAGGGAGAGCCGCTCACCGCACTTGACGGCACACCACTGCTGTTAGCCTGCGATACGCTCTGCGTTCACGGCGACAACCCTGAGTCAGTGGCCGCGGTGCGTGCCATTCGCGAGGCCTTTCAGACGCTGGAGCGGGCGTGAAACCCACTAACGAAAGGCGTATTGAAACGCGTATTGAAACCACCTCCATGGACGCCCTGATGGTGCGCCTGTTCGACACCATTGAAGAATCCAATATGGCGTGGGTAATCGCCGCTGACCAAGCGCTACGTCATACCTTTGGGCCAGTGTTAATTGACCTGGTGCCCTCTTACACCACGCTATTAGTGCATTACGACTGCCAGCAGGTGAACCACACAGAGGCCCTTCAACTTATTAACAAGGCACTTTCAGGCCTCACCCCTGTGGATACTCAAGCCGGTGAGCTGCACGATATTCCTGTGTGGTACGACGAAAGCGTCGGCCCTGAGTTGCCCCTGGTCGCCGAGCGTGCTGGCATAAGCGTGGACGAGCTAATTAAGCAGCACTGTAACCACGACTACTGCGTTTTCGCCCTGGGCTTTGCCCCTGGCTATGGGTTTATGGGCTTGGTGGATGAGGCGCTAGCGACTCCACGCCTAAAGACACCGCGCCGCAACGTTGCGGCGGGTAGCGTAGGCATTGCCGATCGCCAAACGGCGATTTATCCGCTGCCATCCCCAGGCGGATGGAATATCCTTGGACGCACCAACGTGCCGCTGTTTGAGCATGCAAAGCGCGGCCAACCGCTGTTTCGTCCTGGTGATAAGGTGCGCTTTAGAGCGATCTCCCGGGCAGAGTTTGAAGCAGGCGGTGGCGATACCACCCCCATGGAGGAGCGTCCATGAGCCAAGTTGCCATGCATCAAGTACAACAGGGGTTGATGGTTAAACAGACGGGCCCATTGGCATTGATTCAAGACGCTGGACGATTTGGCGTCGGCCACTTAGGTGTTACTCAAGGCGGCGCTGCCGACTGGATATCTTTTCGCTGGGCCAACTGGCTGCTTGGGAATGCCTTAAACAGTGCCGCTCTGGAAATAGTCATGGGGGGCGGCTTAAGCTTTGAAACCGAAAGCGAGGTGCGCCTAGCGCTGGCCGGTGCTGATCTTGACGCCCAACTCAACGGCAAGCCACTTGCCCCCAACAGTAGCTTTAAACTGCTACCCGGTCAGCGATTGGTATTTCGCCAGCCGCGCCATGGCCTGCGCGCCTATCTTGCCTTTCCCGGTGGGCTGAATGCACCAGAAGTGCTGGGCAGCCGCTCCTGCACCGCAAGGGAGCAACTGGGCGGCCTACATGAAGATGGCAGGCCCCTGAAGGCTGGCGACCGCCTAACCTGGAAAGGCAGCGCCCCAGCGGTGCGGCGGATTGCCGAAGGCCAAGGCCCGCGCATGCCCATTTCAGGCTGCCACTTGCCCATCGTTCTCGGTTCACAAATCGCTTCATTCAACGGCAGGACACTTTTCCAAGCATTCAACCAGCCATGGAAGGTAGATAACCGCGCCGACCGGATGGGTGTTCGCCTCACTGGCCCGGCCCTACGCGGCTCGTTGACAGGGATTATTTCCGAAGGTATTCCGCTCGGCGCCGTGCAGGTACCACCGGATGGCCAGCCCATCGTGCTGATGAATGACCGCCAAACGATCGGCGGCTACCCTCGTCTAGGTGCCCTCACCCCGATGGCCTGCGCCACCCTTGCCCAGTGCTTGCCTGGCACCGAGGTATGGCTAACGCCGGTCAGCGCCAGCCAAGCCCAGGATGATTACCGACAGCAGCTAACCGCCTGGCATTCGCGCTAATAGCATAAAGGCCCATACGAAAAAGGCACCCGCTTAGAGTGCCTTCGTTCAGCGCCAATACGCCTTGCCGAGGTGACAATTCACTAACGGCATCAGGCGCCGATGATACCGCCATCCTCACGGGTGATCACCAGTGTGGCAGAGCGAGGAATAGCGTTGCCACCCTCTGGCCAATGGCTGCTAAAACTGCCGTTGGCAAACTCTTCCGCCGTGGTGGTCGCACCGGGATGCTGTACATTGACGAACATAGTGCGCTGATCCGGCGTTGTCACTACACCGGTTATCTCTTGCCCAACAGGTCCTGTCAGGAAGCGCTTAATCTCACCGGTTTCAGGATTGGCAACCAACATTTGGTTATTACCGAACACCTCAAAGATACCGGTGTTCATTACGGATTCGCTGATATCTGTCTGTATCCATACCCGGCGATCAGGGTCGATCCACAAACCATCTGGGCTACAAAAAATATTGTCGTCGTCCAGCGAGTTACCAGCCAAGTCGCGGCTATCCTCATGGTCCCCAGCAATCACAAACAGATCCCACTCAAAACGCTCACCAGCATGGCTACCCTCTTCTTGCCAGCGAATGATATGCCCAAAACTATTATTAGCACGCGGGTTGGCAGGATGCTCGTCTCCCTCTTCGCGGCGGGTATTGTTAGTCAGCGTGAAATAGACCTGTCCCGTACCAGGGTCGACCGCCCCCCATTCAGGCCGATCCATCTTTGTAGCCCCAACAAAGTCCGCAGCACTGCGGGTATTCACTAAAATATCGGCCAAATCGGCAAAGCCATTATCGGGTGTCAAACCGTGTTGGCCAGGCGCTAATGCTAACCATTCACCGCTGCCATCGTCGTTAAATTTAGCAACGTACAAAGTGCCTTCATCCAGTAGCGAGCCATCGGCGGTTGCGGCCTGATACGGTTGGCTAGACACAAACTTATAGATGTACTCAAAGCGGGCATCATCACCGGAGTAAGCAACCACGGGCTGTCCTTCAACCGCAGGAGCGAAAATGACACCTTCATGGGCAAAGCGCCCCAAGTGCGTGCGCTTAACAGGGGCCGACTCTGGGGCCATGGGGTCAATTTCTACCATCCAGCCAAAGGCATGGGGCTCGTTGCGGTAATCCTCGGCGGCACTAGCGCCTTTGCTGCTGGCATCAAAACGCGTAAATATTTCATCGTCACGGTCAGCACGATGCCACTGATAGCGCCCGGTATCACGCGTCTCTATTCCATAGCGAGCCTGGCGACGGTCGATATCAGCATCTTCATTGGCGAAGTAGCCCGACCAGTTCTCTTCTGCAGCCAAATAGGTGTTCCATGGGGTCACGCCATGGGCACAGTTATTAAGCGTGCCCCGTGTCATGGTGCCGTCAGGGCTATATTTGGTCTTCACATGATCTGTCTCGGCCACTGGCCCAGCAAGGCGCATGGGAGTTTGTGCGGTAACGCGGCGGTTTAGCGCATCCTGTACCACCTCCCACTCACCGCCCTCGCTTTGGCGGATACGTACAATCGTGACGCCGTGAGCATTCATCTCTTTGATCACTTGGTCGCTGTCCCTGCTGCCATCCTCATGCTGAGGAAAGCCGTTTCGATCCAGGGACAACCCGCTGGCAGCCGCATGTAAAAAGCGTGGTTCCACATATTCATGGTTAAGCACTAGCAAACCATCAGTGGAGCTGCCGTTTAGCGGAAAGAAGTGCATGCCGTCGTGGTGGCTTCCCACCTGATGCGCCTGATCATCGCCGCTGGCATTCTGGGTAAAAGCAGGCATATCCCCACTAATGGGGGTGCCCCACGGAATAAAGCTCCGCACACGATAGCCTTCAGGTACTACCACGTTATCCGCAGCGCTAATAGCAACTGGCTTAAACCCTATGCTGGGAGAGGAGAGGCTACCTTGTGCTGCAAAGGCATTGGTAAGAGGAAGTTTAGTTGCCATCAAACCAGCAATCACCGTTGCCAAGCCACCTTTCAGCACACCCCGCCGACTCAAACGCTTGTCGAGAATATCCCCAAAATAAGCGTTGTTAGATGCGTTACTAAGCGGCTCATCACCGTCTGCCAAAATAGGGTCGACGTAGCCAGATATATTACGTTTCATCGCGATGACTCTCCCAGACGAATGCTATATTAGCGCAGCTTGCATGAAGCACTGCTTATAAAATCAGGGAACAAGCATCGACGATATTCATGACTAAGTAATGACACTCAAGTTACGTTTTCTGGGCGCACGTTTGGGGCATAAGCCAGCAGATTGAAAAATAGACAGCCCAACCAAGGACGATCTATATAGCGTAAACGCCTAGTGGCGACGCATTTGCAACTCTTTAACGACGATATCGCCATCAATGACAATGGGTTGATCATCGAGAAACAGGGAGCAATTGCGCATTGGAATATCGAGATGGCAGGCGGTGTCGTTAGGGCCGCCTAGCTCACTATTCGGGCCTGTTGAGAACATCACGTTACCGTAGAAGCTACGGGGTTCCATGCCCATGCCACCAGGGAACTCACCCGGCACCATACGGTGCCATTTGGCATTAGGGTTCATGCCCCAGCCCACATGACTCATCCCCAAGCCACGCGGGTCGTTAAAGCTATCCATATAGGACTTCACCAGCTCGGCATCCAGGCCACCACGGATATCAGTAATCCAACCCTTCTCAATGGTGTACGTAATCGGCTCTCTGACATACATATTTTGTGGGAGCAGAATATCGCCTGGCGCCACCACGATGGTGCCATCAACACCATCGTCATCACCGCCGGTAAACACAAAGCCAGAGGGCCAGTGGTCCCAACGGCCTGGCTCATCGGTACAGGCATACTCGGCAACGGTAGCGTAAGTATTCAGTTGGTAGGTAACATCGGTTCCATGCGGCGAGGTGATGCGCATCACCTTGGCTTTTGCCAGCAGCGCAGCGGCCAGTTCGACCTTTTCCCGTAGTTCTTTTGAAGGCAGCATTCTGGCAAGCAGTTCCGGCGGTTCAACCGCTGTCAGTATGCGAGTGCCTGCCGCTTGAATTGCCATTTGCTCCGGCGAGAACAGCAGAAAAATACAGTCGATCAGCATATCGCAGTTTTTTAGCGCTTCCACCGCATCGGGCATACTGGCAAGCCCTGTTGCTCCCACGTTCCAGCCTCCGGTGGGTGACGGGGCAGGCAAACGCATGTGGTACATATTGGCGCCTAAACGCTGCCCTGCCGCCATAAAGGCGTCAGCATAATCAAGGCGTTCACTGCCCTGAGTCAACACCACTAGTTTCTCGCCTTCATGTACGCCAGACATTTTCAGCTGGTGCAGGCAAATTTCCGCAAAGCTTGCATGATCCATAACGACTCCTCACTTCCCAGCCTTAAGCTCAGCTATAGCGTGCCGGGAAAAGCTAGCTGAGAGCGCTTGGTTACTGATAAGCAACACAAACGCTCATTGGTTGTCGGGTATTCAAGAGCGCGCATTGCCGCGCTAGGCAGCCGCCTCTTTAGTCGCCTGATCGGTGACAAGACGGCGCTTTTTTTTACCCAGCTCTTCTGCGATAGCGCTAAAGAAAGCATCGGTGGAGGCTTGGTGAGGCTTGGTGGCTAAACTAACTCCGACAAATAGCCCACTCGCTACCACAATGCCCCATACGCCGGAGGGTAAGCCTAATAAGGAGTTACCAGTGGCATACATCAACAGAACGAAGGTACTGGTGCCTACCACACTCGCCAATGCACCGGCAGAGGTACCGCGTTTCCAGTAAAAGGCACCAATAATGGCAGGTACCATCGCCACTAAGCCTGACGATGCAGCCACCGACAGCACCGCAATAAGATCAAGCTGAAGCTCCGCAAACCCCAACGCCATTAGCGCAATCACCGGTACCACAAATTTACCCACCAACAGTTGGCGTTTTTCACTAACGTTAGGTTTGACGTTGGCATAGACATCACGGGAGACCATTGAGGCCAGGGTCAGCATGATCGAATCAATGGTGGAGACAGCAGCAGCCATAATGCCAATCATTACAATCACCCCTAGCACCGGCGGTACAAACTCGGAACCCAACAGTGTTGGCGTGGCCAAGTCAGCACGTTCCAAGCTAGGAAAGGCAGCTAAGGCAGAGAAGCCCCACAGCACAGAGACCATGGTGTAGATAAAGCCAAACACGAGGAACCCAATCAGCATATGGCGCATTGAGCGCAGCGAAGCAGGCATAAATAGGCGCTGGCTTACCTGCGGATTGGAGAGACTGAAGAAGAACCAGGGAATAGTAAGCCCCAGGAAAGTGACAAAGCTAAACAGACCTGAACCGGGCACTGTTAGTGACTGGGGATGCTGGGTTGCCAACGTATCGAAGAGTGCGCCGAAGCCACCCAGGCCTTGAACCACTAGGTAAGCCACCAGTGTTGAGGCCACAATCATCATGATCGCCTGAAGCGAGTCGGTCCACATCACCGAGCGAATCCCCGCCACATAGGAGAAGAAAATAGCGATCACCGTGGCCAGTACCACCCCGGTAGTAAAAGTAATCGCCCCATCGGTAATACCTTGCAACAGGTAACCAACACCAGCTAACTGGACGGCCGAGTAAGGAATGAGGAAGATACAGCTGGCAACTGAGACCGCCATGGCAACATGCTTGCTGTTGTAACGGTGGCCTAGCATCTCGCTGGGCGTCACAAAGCCAAACTTTTTTCCAACCGCCCAGAATTTGGGCCCGAAAATAGCGACAAGGGAAACACCGGCAAAATAGATAATTTCAAAGCCCAGCGCTCCAACGCCTCCAGCATAAGTAAGACCTGCCAAGCCGACCATCATAAACGCACTGTACGTTGTGGCACTGTAACTCAGCGCCGAGACAAAGCCGTTCATCTGCCGGTTGCCCAGGAAGTATCCAGACATGCTTTCTGTGGGGCCTTGGCGGGACAGAATCGCAATGCCTATCGCGATCACTAAGTAGATGGCAATGGACCACCAGATGAGTGATTCAGTCATTGCTGTGCTCCTCAAAATCTTTCGTGATAAACACATTCAGCGCAATGACGACTAGCCCGGCAACGGCCCAAAACAGGAAGCTGCCGTACCAAAGCGCCACGCCGCTCAGTAGGGTGTAAGGCACTAAATAGCTAAGCAAGACGACCGCCCAAACTAGCCATATCCATTTACTGCGTTTCATAGTCCACCTCGGTTTATTACGTCAGGGAGTAGAGTTTGTGTTGTTGTGGTGAGGCTGGCGTAAATCAGTGATACGTTTTTCTAGTTGTTGCCAAGGCGCTTTATCGGGTGCAAAACGCGCTCGGAGATACGTCGCTAAATCAGCGACCTGGGTAGTGCTAAAACTGTCAGCAAAGCCCGGCATACTGCCGATGCCAGGCACATGATCCGCGTGGACACCGCCAAGAATTGACTGAATAACATTGTCGGGATGATCGCTATGCAGATTGGTATTCAGCGCCAGATTGGTACTTGCGCGTGAAAAACTAGGCACACCGGTCTCCACATGACAGGCCGCACAGGCACCCTCGAATAGTCGCTCCCCCGCCTCCATCCCTGGTGAGCTCTCCGCCGCTTTGGTCACCCGCTGTTCAGCCCCCGCCATGGTTGCCTCATCATTGCCTGTGGGAGCCTGCATCTGTGCAGCCACATAGTGGGCAATCGCTCGCACATCGTATTCAGGCAGCTCTGCCAAGCCCGCCACGACAGGTGCCATAGGCCCAGAGGCAACACCGTGCAGCGCCGACTCGCCATGGCGTAGATAGTCGAAAAGCGATGTTTCACTCCAAGGGATGGGGGCACGTGACAAGGTGTTGAGCGGTGGTGCTTCCCAGCCATCTACAAAGGCGCCAGCCAAGTAAGCGTCACCGCTTTTCTCAGCGCCCATGGCATTGCGTGGGCTATGGCAGGCACTGCAGTGGCCTAACCCTTCGGCGAGATAGGCTCCCCGGTTATACAGCTCGCTTTGCATGGGGTCTGGCTGGAAAGGAGTGGGATCGTGATAAAGCGCATTCCAGCCAGCCATTAAACTGCGCACGCTGAAAGGGAAAGAGAGTTCATTAGTGGGCTTTTCAGCGGCGACAGGGGGCTGGGCCATTAAGTAGGCATAGAGTGCTTGTAAGTCAGCGTCACTTGTTTTGGCAAATGCCGTATAAGGGAAAGCAGGATAAAGGTGGCTGCCATCACGGCTGATGCCGTGGCGCATCGCTCGCTCAAAGGCTGCGAAGGACCACTGGCCAATTCCCGTTACTTCATCCGGGGTAATATTAGTGCTGTAAAGAGTACCAAAGGGTGTTTCAAAAGCCCGCCCTCCCACATTGGTACTTCCCCCTTCAGAGGTGTGGCATGCCGCGCAGTCACCGGCGGCGGCGACTAGGCGCCCGCGCTCAATGGTCTCGGCGGAATAAAGATTTGGGGCGGGGCGAGCGACCGGTGCAAGGGTACTTTTCCAAGGCCAGGCCATTGCCGTAGCGCCTGCGACCGTGGTCAGCGCCGCGGCGGCTAACCAGCGGCGGCCAGGAGCTCGTTTTGCGAAGCGCTGTTGTGCTGCTCCTTCCATCGCCGCTTCCTTTAACGCCTCTCGCACGCGCTTGGCTGTAAAAGGGGGCTGGCGAAAACGGATGCCGGTTGCATCAAAGAGTGCATTGGCGATAACCGCAACGCCGGGGGAAAGCTCCGCGCCGGTTAATACGTCACTCGATGCAGGACGCAGCGACACTGTTTTTGTTTGGGTAACGGCTGGGCTGTCGCGTTTAACTAGCGTACTCGGCGAAATTTCGACGCCTCGTTCTGGCGCATCACTCCCATCGCCCCACTCATCAAACCCAGGTGCTTGCCCCAATAGGGGGCGGGCTTCACCCAGTATTCGCTCTTGGAGCGTTTGTTGAAGGCCTGCCGTATCCACCTCAGGGCCATCATCTTGGCCAACAATTAATCGCGTTAGCTGGACATCGCCCGTAACACGGTTGACCGCAACATCGGCAATCCAAGCAGAGCGCACCCCGGCTTCCATCCGCTGATGACGATCAGGCAACTGAGCAAAAGCAAAACCGCGCCCCTGTAGCAGGTCTTGTGGCACTGCGTCCGAGGGCTTCTTGAATGGCACCTGCCACCCAGCGCGCTTGGCTACCGACTCAATCAGCTTGATAGACCGCGCATCTTTAAGGTGACGAAGACGCAGCGATATGGGGTCTTGCCCGCTATCGCGAGCCACTTCATCTAAAAAGGATTCCCGCGCAAAGGCCTGCTGAATGCCTATTAATGTGGCACTGTTAGGCGTCTGGCCAGGCTGCTGGAGTCGCGCTGAAAGATGTTGATCTCGAAAGACATAGGGTGACAGGACATAGGATGGCAAAAAAGAGGAAGACAACGGCGCTGGATCGCTGTCGTCTGCTGGCGCTTCCGGTATAGATTCTGGCACCGTTTCTGGCATAGCAGCTGGTTCAGTTGCCCTGCCGCTTAACCAGAGAGCAACCGCAGCTACATCACCGCTGCTGTTGGCATGGCGGTAGTGATAACGGGCTATCTCGCCGCTATCGGTAAGCTCAGCTTTTAACGACATTCGCTGGGCTTGGCCTAGCGCCTCCACGTCTTGTATATAGCGTGCATCTAACCAGACCGCTACCGGACGACCCAGCGCTTGAGACATAAGAGCAGCATCGACGGCGGCATCATCGCCGCAGTGGCGCCCAAGCCCGGCAGCTGGATTAGATATCTGCTGCGGATCAGTGCTGTAAAGCTCGATCCGGCTAGCATCCAGGGCAGTTAATCTAACCAAATCCTGCTTAAGCGCCACGGGAGTCGTGGTTTGCCCCCATACTTTCAACTGGTGATCGCTACCATCGGCCACTATCCAACCGGGGTGATTGCCCCAGCGCATGCGGCTGGGCCAACCATATATACGCTGCTCTGAGGCTACAGAGTGTGACGCCTGATAGCGCAGCTCACCACCCGCCCTCTCACTATGCTTAAGCGTTTTATTCGGCTCGCTGCAAAACGCTTGCCATTCAATATGCAGCTGTTTAGCAGCGTCCCTGGCCACAGCGATACTCTCCGCAACCACGCCAACGAAATCCCCCTCCACCACCACATCAACCTGACCCGGTAATGAAGCCAAACGAGTTCTGTCGACACTTATTAAGTGGGCACTCTCAAAGCGCTCACCATTCCAGTGGTAGTAAGGCGGGCGGACGACAACACCATAGCGTACATGGGTAAGTTGCGGAGGTAGGCCCTCCCCACCGACCTCCTGGGTTGGCAACGAGCCCTTACTCATGGGATACCTCCTGCTGCGCGGCGGCATTGATTACCACAGCACGCTGAGCGGCTTGCAGAATCTCCACATGAGTACCACAGCGGCAGAGGTTATGCTCAAGGGCCGCACGTATCTGTTGAGTAGAGGGCTGCTCGTTATGATTGAGCAGCGCACGAATCGCCATAATCATACCGTTTAAGCAGTAACCACACTGGGCTGCTTGTGCCTCGATGAATGCCTGCTGCACGGGATCAAGCTGACCATTCTGAGCAAGACCATCAAGTGTTGTAATGTCATGGTCAACGGCGGCGGATACGGGCAACACGCAAGTGCGTGCGATCATGCCACCAATCAGCACGCTACACGCGCCGCACTCGCCCAAACCGCAGCCATATTTAGGCCCATTGAGCGCTAGGTCATTACGCAACACATTGAGCAGCGGGGTCTGCGGCGGTACCGACAGCTCATGCCTCTTACCATTGACTGTTAGCTTTAGCGTCATAAGGGATCATCATTATTGTTAAGCCTGCCCTCTTGCTCTGATGGGGCTTGGCTGTGACTTAGATGTTACTAATAAATACTGCCTGTCAAACATGCTTCGTAGCACCTTATACCCAGCCTATTCCCTCCTTGACCACTCATCTTGCACCAGCTGAGTGCAGAGCCAACTCACAACCTAACATTAAAGGTGCATACGCCATAAAAAAACACTCTAATAAACGTATAGCACTCAATTGCATCTTTCTTCAAGTTTTTAAAAAAATTTAAAATACAATAAAAAAATACATAAAAATCATACAAATAATAAAAAATAGAAGCACTAATACTTATGGAAATATTTTCATAAATTAATTCTTGACCAACAAATAAATGGTGTATACGTTGTTTTATAGCATTCACGGACTCCTATGAAATCGCTTTGCAATGCAGCATTTTCAATAGAGGCATGTGACTAAACAGCGAGGAAACAACGATATGAACAATAAACCCACCATTGCCGTTATCGGCGCAGGTCTTGGCGGCGCGGCTGCAGGAGCGCTGCTGCAGCAAGCGGGTTACCCCACCAAGGTGTATGAACAAGCCCCTGTATTTTCTCGTTTAGGGGCAGGGATTCACCTTGGTCCCAACGTGATGAAAGTAATGCGTCGTATTGGTATCGAAGAGCAGCTCAATAGCATGGGCTCACACCCTGACTACTGGTTTAGCCGTAACGGCATGACGGGGGAGTATCAATCACGTATCCCGCTGGGTAAGTTTGCACGTGAAAACTACGGCGCGGCTTATATCACCGTGCACCGCGGTGACCTGCACGAACTAATGGTCAGCACGCTCGACCAAGACAAGCTCTATTTCGACAAACGTTTGGTCGATGTAGATGACAGCGGCGACAAGGTCGTCATGACCTTCGCCGATGGCTCAATCGAAGAGGCGGATTTGGTGATCGGTGCTGACGGGGTCAATTCTCGCCTGCGTGAGAAGCTACTCGGCCCGGAGGCTCCAATCTACAGTGGCTGGGTCGCCCATCGGGCGATTATCTCGGCGGAAAAACTCAAGGCGTACGATCTGGATTTTGAAGCCTGCGTAAAGTGGTGGTCGGAAGACCGGCACATGATGGTGTACTTCGTGACCGGTGACGAGAAGGAGTACTACTACGTGACCGGCGTTCCTGAGCCAGATTGGAACCACGGCACTTCCTTCGTCGGCAGCTCACGGGAAGAGATGCGCCAGGCATTCGAGGGTTACCACCCCACCGTACAAGCGCTAATCGACTGCACCGAAAGCGTCACCAAATGGCCGCTATTGGAGCGCAACCCGCTGCCACTGTGGCATGAGAATCGACTGGTACTGCTGGGCGATGCCTGCCACCCGATGAAGCCACATATGGCCCAGGGTGCAGCCATGGCGATCGAAGATGCCGCCATGCTAGTACGCTGCCTGGAAGAAGTGGGTGCCGCCGATTATCAAAACGCCTTCGAGCTTTACCGCACCAATCGATTCGAACGTGCCTCACGGGTACAGCAGGTTTCCCACGACAATACTTGGTTAAGGGAAGACGAAGACCCAGCCTGGGTGTTCGCCTATGACCCCTTTGAAGTACCGCTGAAGCAACCAACCCGTCAAGGGAGCCCAGCATGAGCAGTACCTACCTTTACGGCGCCAATATTCAAGCTAACGGTATTCGCCAGCACTATCTGCGCTTCGCTGACAGCACTGACACTGCTCGCCAGCCGCTGGTGCTAATACCTGGCATCACCAGCCCGGCTATCACCTGGGGATTTGTGGCCGAGCGCCTGGGCCAACACTTCGACACTTATGTACTTGATGTCCGTGGGCGTGGCTTGTCGTCCACTGGGCCCGAACTTGCTTATGACACTGACACCTGCGCCGACGATGTCATCGCCTTTATCAAAGCACTGGGGCTAAGCAATGCCATCCTGGCTGGTCACTCCATGGGCGCACGCTTTGCGCTGCGTGCCATGAGTCGCGGCGCCAAGGGCATCGCCAAGCTGGTACTGATCGATCCGCCGGTTTCAGGGCCAGATCGTCGGGAGTACCCCAGCCAACTCCCCTGGTATGTGGACTCCATCCGCGACTGCACCCAGGGCGCCGATATCAACACCATGCGTCGATACTGCCCCACCTGGAGCGACGAGCAGCTACAGCTGCGCGCCGAGTGGCTGCACACCTGCTTTGAGCCCGCCATCGTTCAGGCGTTTGAAGAGTTCCACAGCGTGGATATCCACCAGGACTTCGCTGGCATCAAAGTGCCCACACTACTGATGTGTGCGGGTAAGGGTGGTGTTATCCAAGACGAAGATCGCGCCGAAATACGCTCCCTGCTACCGACGATTCGTATTTCTACCGCGGAACAAGCGGGTCACATGATTCCCTGGGATGACTTCGATGGTTTTTTTGCCGCCTTTGAAGACTTTCTGGGTACACAACTCTAACAAAGGCTAATGATCATGACACAAAGCTCTATGACCAAAACATATCGTATCGGACAGATCGTCCCCAGCTCTAATATCACCATGGAGACCGAGATCCCCGCGATGCTGGCGGCGCGACAATTAATTCGGCCGGAGCGTTTTACCTTCCACTCCAGCCGTATGCGTATGAAAACCGTCAGCAAGGACGAGCTGGCCGCTATGGATGCGGAGTCTGACCGTTGCGCACTGGAGCTGTCTGACGCGGCCGTCGATGTCATGGGCTACGCCTGTCTGGTGGCTATCATGGCCATGGGTCCCGGCTATCATCGTGAATCCCAGCAGCGGCTACGCAGCCGTACTGAGGAAAATGGCTGTGATACGCCGGTAGTGACCAGCGCAGGCGCTCTGGTGGATGCCCTGGGTGTGATGAACGCCAAGCGTGTGGTAGTGGTGGCACCCTATATGAAACCGCTGACCGAGATGGTGGTGGAGTATATCCGCCAGGAGGGCATTGAGGTGGTTGATTACCGAGCACTTGAGATTCCCAACAACCTGGATGTTGCTCGTCACGACCCCGCCAATCTCCCCGAGATTGTTACTAGTCTCGACTTAAGCAATGTCGATGCGATTGTGCTATCAGCCTGTGTGCAAATGCCATCTCTGCCTGCTGTCGCCAAGGTAGAAGCCCTAACCGGTAAGCCGGTGGTAACTGCTGCTATCGCGACCACCTACGCCATGCTTAAGGCGCTCGACCTGGAGCCCATTGTTCCGGGTGCGGGCGCGCTCTTGTCAGGGGCTTACTAGGAGATAGCGCCATGACGAATCCCAGCCAAGCAATCAGCAGCAGCGGTGTTAGTGACAGCTCTTTAGATGACAGCTTAGATAACAACTACAAAGGCGTCTGGGATGGACGTATTGGTTTTGGTAAAAAACCCGTGTTGCTGGTCGTTGATTTTATGCAGGGCTATACCACCCCCCGCTCGCCGCTATTTGCCCAGGGAGTGGTGGATGCCGTAGCCAATATGCCGCCACTCCTGAACACCGCGCGGCGGACGGGCACGCCCGTTATCCACACCAATATTCTTTATCACGCTCCGGACCAAATGGATGGCGGCATCTGGGTAAAGAAAGCACCGGTGATGCGGGCCATGGTGGCAGGTAATCCCTATGCGGCGTTCTGCCCTGAGGTAACACCTAACGACGACGAACTGGTGATGACCAAGCAGTATGCCAGCGCCTTCTTTGGTACTTCGCTGGCCTCAACGCTCGTTGCGATGGGTATCGATACATTGATCATCACCGGCTGCTCCACCAGCGGCTGCATCCGCGCCACCGCAGTGGATGGCCTGCAATATGGGTTTCGCGTGATGGTCATTCGTGACTGTGTCGGCGACCGCCACCCAGCGCCCCATGAGGCCAACCTATTTGATATCGATAGTAAGTATGGTGATGTGATAGGGCTGGATGAGGCGTTAGGCTACTTAATGAGCCGCTAACGTGCCACTTGCAGTGAAGGTGGGATTCCCCACCTTTACGATATCATCCATCCGCATTCATTTTTTCCAGCAGGTGCATTAAGGCAACTCGTTCCGCTGGATTGAGGTTTTTCATGGTCTGATCACTGATCTGCTTGGCATTAGGCACCATTTCTTCTACCAGTGAGGCCCCCGGCTCGGTGATCACGACCATGACTTTACGCTGATCGTTAGGATCGGTGGTTAAGGTAATCCATTCACGCGCTTTGAGGCGTTTAATAACACCACGGATTGTCGCAGGGTCTATCGCCGTGGCGTTGACGATTTCGGTCAGTGAACTGGGGCCTCGTTCCATCACTGTACACAGCGTGACAAACTGGATGGCCGTTAACTGTTTATCGCTACTGTAGCGCTGAAAAATGGCCGTATGCCGCTGGTAGGCTTTACGTAGTAGATGGCCCACTTGTTCAGAAAAATCATACCCCTGCTCTGAAGGGGTGGGGTGCTCGCCGGAAGACGAGTGATTGAGCGCACTATCCATTGTCATTATCTATCCTTAAATATTGGCGACGTCGTAAATCGAGTATGGCATTGGTTATCACGATGATGCATTAACGTATGAAATACTGCTTGCTCTGAATCAATCCAGCATGCTTTTATGGCGTACACACTACAATTTTATCTTAATTTTTGCCAAGTACTCAGCTCAAACTGACACAATCACACGAAACTCAGAGCTTGCTCGGGAGGCACGTTATGGCTGTTAAATCAGACTTTACAAGACAGTCACTGCTGCTTGACCCCGACCTTCTGGTTATCTATCGAGACCCAATCACACCTCCCAAGCCTGCGCCAGGACAACCGGGCACACACTCGGAATTCACCCCACTCGAGCCCGAAATCTTCATTGCTGTATTGAGCGACGGACATATCCTCGCATTCAACGGACACGTGGATTTAGGCACCGGCATACGCACGGCACTGGCGCAAATTGTCGCTGAAGAGTTAAGCGTGCCTTTTGACAACGTCACGATGGTACTGGGCAACCCCTTTGAGGTACCCAATCAAGGGCCTACTATTGCCAGCGCGACCATACAAATCACCGCCGAACCACTGCGCCGAGCAGCGGCGCAAGCGCGGGAATATCTGCTCACGCTGGCGGCACGCCACCTGAACGTCGAGCGCGAGGCACTTCGCTGCCAAGACGGGTATATACAACACACTAGCGATAAGCACCTTGCATCAGTTAGCTATGGCAAGCTGCTCGTCGGTGCCCGACATGCGCTGAAATTAGCTGACAGCGCCCCTCTTAAGTCAATTAGCGATTACACATTAGTAGGACTACCTACCTCTCGTGTGGATATACCTGACAAAGCCACCGGAAAATTAACCTTTGTGCATGATCTACGCCTACCCGACATGCTACATGGGCGTGTCATTCGTCCACCTTATGTGGGCTACGACAGCGGTGATTTTATGGGTGACAGCTTAGTAGCTGTCGACGAAAGCTCCGTGACGCACTTGCCGGGTGTGGTTAGCGTCGTCGTCATAGGCGACTTCGTGGGCGTTGTGGCTGAGCGGGAAGAGCAAGCCGCAGAAGCTGCAAGGCAGCTCAAGATTGAGTGGCGCCCTATCCCAGGCCTGCCCCAATTGGATAATATCGAGCAAGCGCTGCTGGAGCTACCCAGCAAGCAACGCGTACTGCTCGAAGAGGGCGATGTAGACAGCGCCCTTGCCGCTGCAGACCAACCGCTCAGTCGCCACTACGTTTGGCCTTTTCAACTGCATGGCTCCATAGGCCCCTCTTGCTCTGTTGCCAATGCCAAGAAGGACGCACTACACCTTTGGTCAGGCACCCAGAACCCACATAGCCTACGAGCCGATCTCGCCCGCCTTACCGGCTTAGATGAAAGTGTCATTACGATTACCCGCATGGAGGCCTCGGGCTGCTATGGACGCAACTGCGCTGACGACGTTGGCGCCGATGCGGTGCTGCTTTCCCAGGCGGTGGGGCGCCCGGTGCGTGTACAATTAACCCGCGAGCAGGAGCACACCTGGGAACCTAAGGGGGCAGCCCAATACATGGCCATTCAGGGTGGTTTGAATACCGACGGCAGCCCTGCTGGTTATCGCTTTAGCACTCGCTACCCCTCTAACAGCGCACCGACGCTTGCGCTACTACTAACCGGGGCCGTTCCTCCTATCGATATCCCCTTTGAGATGGGTGACCGAACATCGGTACCGCCTTACCGCTACCCCCATCGGCAGATTATCTGTGAGGACGTGCCCACCCTGGTGCGTGCCTCCTGGCTACGCGGTGTCTCAGCGCTACCCAACACTTTTGCTCACGAAAGCTATATCGATGAACTTGCCTATTTGGCGGACGAAGATCCTGTCGCCTATCGGTTGCGTTACCTAACTGACGCCCGCGCCCGCGAGCTTGTCGAAGCACTAATTAACCGCGCGAACTGGCAACCCGGCATTGCCAACGCCAATCCAGCCAGCAATGGCGATTGGCGCTATGGCCGCGGCTTTGCTTATGCCCAATACGTGCATAGTAAATTCCCTGGCTTTGGTGCTGCGCTAGCTGCTTGGATCATTGAGCTTAAGGTGAATGTGCAGAGCGGCCGAATCGTCGTCGAACAGCTATACGTAGGCCAGGATGCCGGTCTCATGGTAAATCCCGCTGGGGTGCGACATCAGGTGCATGGCAACGTGATCCAGATGCTCAGCCGCACGTTAAAGGAACGAGTCACCTTTGAAGATGGCCTACCTACCAGCAAAGAGTGGGGTGGATACCCAATCTTGCGTTTCTCTGAGCTTCCTCCCATCGACGTCATGCTGCTTGATCGACCTGAGCTGCCGCCATTAGGCGTCGGTGAGTCCACCTCACTGCCTGGCGCCCCTGCAATAGCTAACGCCCTCTTCGATGCCACGGGGGCTCGTTTTACGCACCCTCCCTTTACCCCTGAAACAGTGCGCGACGTATTAAAAGGGTATTTTCAGCAGCCGTTGGAGGCAGTCCTTTAATGCACCACCTAGATCTACAGGTGATTGAGCGCGCACTTAAATGGGCCAACCAGGGGGTGACCGTGTGGCTCTGTACGGTACTGAAAACCTTTGGTTCGTCACCTAGGGAACCAGGCGCCATGCTGGTCACCTGTCAAACAGGTGAATACGTGGGTTCACTGTCAGGTGGATGTGTCGAAGAAAACTTTATCGTCCGGCTCCAAAATGGCGCGTTTGACGAGCCAGTGCAGCGGGTGCGCTATGGTGGTGAGGATAGCCCAACAGATATCCGTTTACCCTGTGGAGGCAGCCTTGAAGTGCTGGTTGAGCGGCTAGTGCCAAACACCGAAAACCTCATCCACCTGGAAGTGATGCATGCCACTCTACTGGGTCGCCAACCGCTAGCCCGCTGCGTCAGGCTGGATGGCAGCGGTAAGCGCTTTAACCCCTCAAATAACACCGAGCCTGCCGTTACTTTCGATACGGCTAGCGTCAATATCCGCATCGGCCCTGCGTTACGACTGATTATCGCGGGGGTCTCCTCAATCTCATCCCCCTGTGCACTATTTGCCCAATCGCTCGGCTTTGAAGTGATCGTTTGCGATCCCAGAGATGGGATCCGGAAGAACTTCAACATACCCGGCGTAGAAGTACAGGCAGTGCTGCCCTCTGTATTTATCGCCTCAGGCGCTTGCCACGCTAACACTGCCGTTGTCGCTTTGACCCACGATCCGCGTATTGATGATTTAGCGATAATTGAGGCCGTTCGTACGGAGGCGTTCTACATTGGCGTGATGGGCTCCCAGCAAACCTCGCAACAGCGTGCCAAAAGGCTGCTACGTTCCGGAGGTCTGACGGAAACCCAAGTAGCAAGAATCGCCATGCCGATTGGGCTCAATCTGGGTAGCAAAACACCGGCTGAGATAGCACTAGCCGTGATGGCCGATATTGTTCGCCTCTATCGTGGGAAAGAGCGCCATGCCTTGTAGTGATGTTATCGTCATCGTGATGGCAGCAGGCCAATCAAGCCGCTTTGGCAGTGATAAAAGAGTCGCCAAACTGAGTAGCGGAGAAACACTACTTAACACCACTTTACTGACTATCCAGAAACACTTCTTACATAGCTGCGTTGTGATTAAACCCGAAGATAACGCCCAATCACTTGGCCTATCATTAATGACTCCCACCATTATTAGCCCTCACAGCTATTTAGGTCTGGGATTCAGTATCAGTGATGCTTTCACACATTTAATCCAAGATAAAGATATGCACCACTATCGTGCTGCGGCGATATGGCTTGGAGACTTACCGTGGGTAAGTCTTAAAACATGCAGCTTATTAACCAAACTGGCCTCTCCAGAGAGCATCATACAGCCGCTACACCAAGGAAAACCGGGGCATCCCGTTATTTTTGGGAGAAAATTTTGGTGTGAGCTAGCACATTTAGACAACGAAAAAGGCGCAAACTCCGTCATTAAAAAGTATAGCAACCGTATTGTTAACGTCACAACAAGCGACCCAGGCGTGTGCTCTGACGTCGACTACCCTGATGATTTAATCAAACTATAAAACAACAAAAAGATACATGAACGCTATATAACAACCCAATAAAAATTACATTAAAAGATGAAAATATTGAGCAAGCGCATTATCAGCCGCAAGTGAATAGCGGTAGTAGTATAACTTCCAGGGAACCATTAAACAGCCAGAGTATGACACTTACCAACCCGCCTGGGATCTACTTCTGGCCAACACTACGAGGCAACAAATGAAAAAAATTTCTCGTCTTTCACTGACGCAGAAACTTCTGGCTGCGGTCGCCATTCCGCTATTTGTGGTGGCCATTATTCTCGGCATTGTCGTCAATCAACAGCTTAACCGGGCGGTCACTGACCTTGTGGAAAATGCGAGTACCAACCAGGTAGAAGCACGTGCAGATGAAATCAGCCGCTGGATTGCAGGCCACCGTGATTGGATAGCCATATTGGCTCAAGACGAGCGGCTCGCAGAGGATTTTCCCATCAACGATCATTTGGGCTGGCTGGCAAAGCGGCATCCTGCAGGTACCACCATTGAATCGCTATTTTTCAGTAATGCAACGGGCGCTACCTTAACCCATGCAGGTGTGGCACTGGATGTCACGGAGCGCGCTTATTTCAAAACCCTCGTCACCGAGGGCACCAGCGATAGCCTACTCATTGATCCTGTGGTCTCTATGGTCAGCGGCCTGCCCACAGCGATTGTGGCCGACACAGTGTTTGATGAGCGTGACCATCGAGTAGGCTTACTGGGTATGACCGTTTCTATGGCGGCAGTCTCTGATATCACCTCAGCAATCGATGTAGGTGAAGGTAGCTACGGGTGGATGATTGACAGTCAGGGCCAAGTGATTGCGCACCCGGATGAAGACTCACGCATGACGCTGAATTTCACCAGCGCCGACCAGCATGGCTACCAAGGTATGGATAACCTCAGCCAGGAGATGCTAAGTGGGACAGCGGGTTCGGGGGTGGTAACACTCCCTAATGGCCAACGCGACGCCATTATGTGGAGCCCAGTAGAGGGAACCTCATGGGTAGTCGGTGTGAATGTGCCCCTCAGCACCTTCACAGCGGTGACTAGCGACCTGTTACGCTCTTTGCTTATTGCTGGCGCGCTGCTGCTTATTATTTTATTACTCATCGTCGCATATGCTGCTCGACGTGCGCTTGCCCCAATTAAACAAACGGCCAGTGCCATGGCGGATATTGCCCAAGGAAAAGGTGATCTAACACGCCGTTTAGAAGCCAAAACCCAGGATGAAATTGGCGACCTTGCCCATGGGTTCAATGCTTTTGTAGAACGTATGCAGTCCACCCTTCAGGAAGTGCGCCAAAACGCTCGCACGGTATTGTCAGATGCCAGCGATATGGCAGCGGGTACTCAAGAGCTTTCGTCACGCACCGAACAAGCGGCGGCCAACCTCCAGGAAACATCTGCCTCAATGGAGCAAATTCACTCCACGGTCTCGCATACCTCCCAGGCTTCGGAACAGGCGAACAGCTTGGCCCTTGAAGCCGCTAGTGCCTCAGAGCGCGGCACTGAGTCCATGAACCACATGGAAGCCAAGATGTCTGCCATCAACGAATCCGCTAATAAAATCAGCAATATTATTGGCTTAATTGACTCGATTGCTTTTCAAACCAATATCTTGGCACTCAACGCATCCGTTGAAGCGGTCCGAGCCGGTGAGCAGGGCCGTGGGTTCGCCGTGGTTGCCAGTGAAGTACGCACATTGGCCAGCCGCTCAGCCTCGGCCGCTCACGATATTCGTGCTTTGATTGATATGTCCGTTACCCACTCAAAAGAAGGGGGCGACATCGTCAAGGCAGCGGCTGAACGCATGCAAGAAATTCGACAAAGCGTCACCCAGGTGTCGGATGTAATCGCTGAAATTGCTGCCGGTGCTCGGGAACAAACCACTGGCATCCAACAAGTCAACACAGCGGTTGCCGAGATGGATATGATGACCCAACAGAATGCTACCATGGTCAGTCAAAGTGCAACGCTTGCCTCTAACATGCGTGACAACGCTCAAAGGCTTGATCAATTGATGAGTGAGTTTGTGCTTAATGAAGGTGGCGCTTCCACCACCGCGCTGCCTTATACTGCATCTCACCAAGCGCGCCCTACCACAGGCGCTGCATTACCTCCAACACCCAAACGCCATACCCCGCCCGCTAAGCAAAAACATGAAGTAGCAGAGTGGGAAGCCTTCTAGCTCCTCATCATTAATAAAGCTAAAAGGCACTCGACTGGGTACCTTTTAGTGGATACACCTCGGTATAGCGCATAACAAAAAAACCCGCATCCAAAGATGCGGGTTTACTTGCTTGCACTAGCACTCATGGTATTTAAGCGACGTCAAAGCGATCCGCGTTCATCACTTTTGTCCAGGCAGCAACAAAGTCTTTAACGAACTTCTCGCCGTTATCATCCTGAGCATAAACTTCTGCGTAGGAGCGCAGCAGTGAGTTAGAGCCAAACACCAGGTCAACGCGAGAGGCAGTCCACTTAACGGCACCGGTAGCACGGTCGCAGATTTCGTAAGCGTTTTTGCCTACCGGCTTCCAGCTATTTCCCATATCGGTCAGGTTGACGAAGAAGTCGTTGGTGAGCTGGCCTTCACGGTCAGTGAATACACCATGTTTGGTACCGCCATAGTTAGTGCCTAGAACACGCATACCACCCAGCAACACGGTCATTTCCGGTGCTGTCAGGCCCATCAGTTGGGCGCGATCCAGCAACATCTCTTCCGGCTTAACCACGTAATCTTTCTTCTGCCAGTTGCGGAAACCATCCGCCAGCGGCTCAAGGGGTTCGAAAGAGTCAGCGTCGGTCATCTCGGCAGAGGCATCACCACGCCCTTTCAGGAACGGTACCCTTACATCGTAACCTGCGGCTTTAGCTGCTTTTTCGATACCCACACTACCTGCCAGTACAATAACATCTGCGATGCTGGCACCGGTGTCGGCAGCGATCTGCTCGTATACGCTCAGTACTTTTGCAAGGCGCTCTGGCTCGTTGCCTTGCCAATCCTTCTGTGGGGCCAGACGAATACGGGCACCATTAGCGCCGCCACGCATATCAGAACCACGGTAAGTGCGTGCGCTATCCCAGGCAGTGCTAACCATGTCACCGATGCTCAGGCCGCTTGCAGCGATTTTCTGCTTAACAACTTCCTCGCTGTAGTCGATGCTGCCGGCCGGAACCGGATCTTGCCAGATTAACTCTTCCGCAGGGACTTCCGGGCCGATATAGCGGGCTTTCGGACCCAGGTCACGGTGAGTCAGCTTGAACCACGCTTTAGCGAAGGTCTTTCTAAAGTACTCAGGGTCTGCGATGAATTTTTCGCAAATAGCCCGGTACGTTGGGTCCATCTTCATCGCCATATCCGCATCGGTCATGATCGGATTGTGGCGGATAGAGGGGTCGCTGGCATCAACCGGCTTGTCTTCTTCTTTAATGTCGATGGGTTCCCACTGATGGGCACCGGCAGGGCTCTTTCTTAGCTCCCACTCATGACCGAACAGCAGGTCGAAATAGCCCATATCAAATTGCGTCGGGTTGGTCGTCCAAGCGCCTTCAATACCCGAGGTAACGGCATTACTCGCCTTACCATGCATATTGGGATTGCCCCAGCCAAAGCCCTGATTTTCAACATCAGACGCTTCAGGCTCAGCCCCCAGCGCACCGGCATCGCCGTTACCGTGACATTTGCCCACAGTGTGGCCACCTGCTGTTAGGGCAGCAGTCTCTTCATCATTCATCGCCATGCGGGCGAAGGTTTCGCGCACCTGCTGGGCTGTTTTGAGCGGGTCGGGCTGACCGTTAACGCCTTCAGGGTTAACGTAAATCAGCCCCATTTGAACCGCCGCCAGCGGATTTTCCATGGTTTCCGGCTTTTCAACGTCGCCGTAACGCTCATCAGAGGGCGCTAACCACTCTTTTTCATCGCCCCAATAGATATCTTTTTCTGGATGCCAGATATCTTCACGGCCGAAGGAGAAACCGTAGGAAGGCAGCCCCATAGATTCATAGGCAACTGTACCGGCCAGAATCATCAAGTCTGCCCAACTGATTTTATTGCCGTACTTTTTCTTGATTGGCCACAGCAGGCGGCGCGCCTTATCAAGGCTGACGTTGTCGGGCCATGAGTTGAGCGGTGCAAAACGTTGGTTACCGGTCCCAGCGCCGCCGCGGCCATCGGCAATGCGGTAAGTACCAGCAGAGTGCCAAGCCATGCGGATCATCAGGCCACCGTAGTGGCCCCAGTCAGCAGGCCACCACTCTTGGCTATCGGTCATCAGCGCGTGGACATCTTGCTTCAGGGCATCAAAATCCAATGTTCTTACCGCTTCGCGGTAGTCAAAGTCAGGATCCATCGGATTCGTTTTGCGGTCATGCTGGTGCAAAATATCCAGGTTCAATCCTTCAGGCCACCAGTCTTTATTAGAAGTGCCTGTGGAAGTATTGCCGCCATGCATTACAGGACATTTACCACTCATCGTTATCTCCCTCTGACTGCTGCATACCTTGGGCAAACCAAGGAAACAAATGGTGAGCGCCTCGAGGAATTTCTGCTTACACCACCTGCAAGCAAGAGAACGCTTCACATACATGTCACTATTTTTAAAGCACCTTGGCGATAGCTACAATTTGCATTTTACGACCAGCCCTATAGCTAACAGCTATGACCATTCCCCTCCTTGTACAACGCAGTTTCAGAGGGGCTGTCTTTTAACCAGGGCCAGTAGACGGTGATTGCATTATTAGTATTTGCCAATCGCTGCGCTGTTATTACCCTTGCATTTAGAGACATATGCTGTTGAAGGCATACGTTCCAAAAAGCAGGTATCTATTTATATATCCAGCTTAGCTGATTTCACGTTAGTTACTTTATCTCTCCATAACAATATATCTCGATCACAAACACCCGCTATTACAGCCTATCTCCATCACAGCGATCGCCATATCAGCATCTCCCCAGCCCACCACCACCCAAAGGGTGAGGAAACTACTCCCAAAGTAGCGCATGCAGTACACGCCACCAGTGCTTAACTTAAAGAGTGGGCTTGGCAGTAATCTCCAATCCCGCTCGATGTAACACTTATAGCAATACTCACAGCAACACTCACCACAGCATGCTTAACAACGCAGGAGAGTTTTCTATGTGGACGAAACCGACTTATCAGGATATGCGCCTAGGCTTTGAAGTAACGCTATATATCTCCACCCGCTAGGCCGCAGCCCCTACCCACCCTTCCTCGGGTAGGGGCTTAACTGGCAATGCACACATGAGAGGCCCGTCTATGCAGGTTTTAGTACTAGGGGCCGCCGCAGGTGGCGGCTTTCCTCAATGGAACTGCAATTGTCCAAACTGTTTCAATGTCCGCCAAGATAGCGCTGATCATCAGCCACGTACTCAGTCATCCATTGCGTTAAGCGTGGATGGAAAACAGTGGTTGCTATGTAACGCTTCACCCGATATCCGCGCCCAGCTCAACGCCAACCCAGAACTATGGCCGGGCGAGCTGCGTGGCAGCGGCATTCGAGGTGTGCTGTTAGTAGATGCACAGATTGATCATGTCACCGGGTTACTTTCCCTAAGAGAGGGCTGCCCGCTGGATGTGTGGTGTACCCCTAATGTACATAGCGATCTGTCTAGTGGGTTCCCGCTGTTCCCCATGTTGGATCACTGGGGTGGGCTGCGCTGGCAGCCAATTGGCTTGGAAGATAACCGCGATGTTGCTGAGTTTTCGATTCCTTTTCTACCCGATATCGCGCTAACCGCCTTTGCGCTACACAGCAATGCCCCACCCTACTCACCGCGACGCGGTTCGCCCTCCTGTGGCGATAATTTAGGGCTGTATATTGTCGACCGACGCAGCGGCAAGTCACTGTGTTATGCCCCTGGGCTTGGCAACCCCACACCACTGGCCATGCGTTTTCTGAACGCCGCTGATGTGGTGATGGTAGATGGCACCTTATGGGAAGACGATGAAATGCAGAGGCTAGGCGTTGGCACCTCAACTGGTCAGCAGATGGGCCACTTAGCGCTCAATGGCAGCGGTGGTATGTGTGAGCTGCTTAACGAGTTACCCAGCAGTACACGGCGCATTTTGATTCATATCAACAACACTAACCCGATTTTAGACCGCGCGAGCCATGCGGCAAAAACACTCCAGGCCTCAGGCATCGAAACCGCTTATGACGGTATGAAATTTACGCTTTAGCCGTACCTTGCATAGCAATGAAACCCGTGAAAATAGCCATCAGGAGGCCAAACATGGTGCTGACAGCGATAACTCCCTGTGGTTCTTCTGCTCCACTCAGCCGTGAGGCGTTCCGTGAAGCGCTGATGAGTAAAGGGCAGTACTACCACCTTCACCACCCCTTCCAGCAAGCGATGGCCAACGGAGAGCTTAGCCGCGAACAGCTCCAAGGTTGGGTGGCTAACCGTTTTTATTATCAGTTGATGATTCCCCAAAAAGACGCCGCGCTACTGGCCAACTGCCCAGATGCCGCTACTCGCAGACGCTGGGTGCAGCGTCTACTAGACCATGACGGCCATGCAGGAGATGAGGGCGGGATTGAAGCATGGCTGGCGCTCGGCGAAGCAGTGGGCCTCCCCCGCCATACGCTGCTCTCCCAAGAGCACGTGCTACCTGGTGTTCGCTTTGCGGTGGATGCCTACCGCCACTTTGTGGCCAGCGCGCCCTGGCAGGAGGCAGCGATCTCTTCGCTTACAGAACTGTTTGCCCCACTTGCCCACCAAAACCGCTTGGACACCTGGCCTCAGCACTACCCGTGGATTAACGAGCAGGGCTATCGCTATTTTCGTAAGCGGCTAAGTGAAGCCCGCCGAGATGTGGAACACGGCCTGGAAATTGCGCTCAACGTATGTACCACGGTAGCACTGCAACAGCGTGCACTGGAAATCCTACAATTCAAACTGGATGTGCTGTGGAGCATGCTGGATGCCATGACCATGGCCTATCAGTTAGACCGCCCTCCCTACCACACCGTCACTCAGGAAGCGGTGTATCACCGTGGACTTGAACGCTCAACTTATTAAGCTTTGATTGACCGGCTTTGGGGAATTCACCATGTCACAGCAGCTTACTCAGACACAAAAACTCGCCCAGATACAAAAGAACCCAGTAGCCCAGCAAGACATTTACCAACTGCGACGCGGCTGGCGATTACAGTGGGAAGCTATACAGGGCTGCCACGTCATTCTCTATCCCGAAGGCATGGTCAAGCTCAGCCCAACCGCTGGGGCGATTCTTGAACAGCTTGATGGCCACCAAACCATCGCCGATATTATTGCCATACTGCAACAGCGATATCCGGATGCCGATAGCCTGGCAGACGATGTGTTGCAGTTTATCAATGAAGCCCGTGACAACGGCTGGCTGGCCGTGAAGGAGGTTCATTGTGGTCAATGAAAAAAACACAGTGACTCATAACGGCGTTAATCCAAGCGCTGAACCCACCTCACCTCCCTTATGGTTGTTGGCTGAGCTTACTTACCGCTGCCCGCTGCAGTGTGCTTACTGCTCTAACCCGTTGGCCTTTACCCGCTACCAAAACGAGCTGGATACCGAAGCGTGGTTTAGTGTGCTGCGCCAGGCACGGGCCATGGGTGCGGCTCAGTTAGGATTTTCCGGCGGCGAGCCTCTGATCCGAAAAGATTTAGAAGTGTTGGTCAGCGAAGCGCGCCAGCTAGGGTTTTATACCAATCTGCTAACGTCTGGCGTGGGTCTTACTACCCAGCGGGTAGACGCCCTTGCAGAGGCGGGTCTGGATCATATCCAGATTAGCCTGCAAGCTGCCGACCCCGAACTGGCCCAGGCACTAGCAGGCTCTGCCAAGGCGCACGCCAACAAATTAGCCATGGCCAAAGCCGTCAAGGCCGCTGGCTATCCCATGGTGCTCAACGTTGTACTGCATCGGCATAATATTGATCAAATTGGCGCGCTAATAGCACTCTGCGATGAGCTTGGGGCAGATGCTGTTGAGCTGGCCAACTGCCAATATTACGGCTGGGCGTTTTTGAATCGCCAAGCGCTGATGCCCACCCGTGAACAGCTGATACGCGCTGAAGCGGAAACCAACCGCTGGCGGGAAACACTGGCAGCACGGGGCCGTGATATGTCGCTACTGTTTGTAGTGCCCGACTACTTTGAGCAAGCACCCAAAGCCTGCATGGGAGGATGGGGTAGTATCTTTATGACGGTTGCCCCCGATGGCGCAGTGCTACCCTGCCATAGCGCTCGGGAGCTACCTATGGCATTTCCCAACGTAAAAGAGACCTCACTGCAGGACATTTGGTACCAAAGTGATGCCTTCAACCGCTTTCGCGGCACTCAATGGATGCCGACGCTTTGCCAACAGTGCGACGAGCGCGATAAAGATCATGGTGGCTGCCGCTGCCAAGCCTATTTGTTAACCGGCGATATGACCGCCACCGACCCAGTGTGCCAGCACTCTCCCCAACATGGGCTGCTAGAAAACCTGATAGCGGATAATCTCCAAAGCACGCCGGATCAAGCACCTCTTATTCCCCGTAATGCCCGCCAATCAAAGCACTTACAGTCGCAGGATGGTTCAGCGATATCCACCCACCGCCAAATACCCGAGCTGATTTATCGTCAATAACCGTGTTATCAATAACTTTGCCATCAATGACTGTGCTATCAATAACCAGGCCATCATTAACCAGGCCTGACTGATTAAGGCCCGCAGGTTTCCCACTCAGCATGAGCGGGTAACTGTGGGCAAACCGCCGCTAAAGCGCCGCCACTCGCCTGCCAGCCATCCACCCCGTTGGCATACCAATAAACCTCTTCATAGCCCAGCGCTTGGGCACGGCGAGCTGCGTTCCAAGCCAGCCAGCAGTCGGCACGACAGAAGAATACCAGCGGTGCTGCCGGGGTTTGCTCACGCAGTGCATCAAGTGCATCGGTGAAGTAGTCGATCCACTCATCAGCTAAAGCAGGGGAGCCAACGTTGGGCAGCCAAATACTGCCAGGGATGGTTAAGTGGGGACGATCTTGTAAAAACATGCCGTCATGCCAGGTCAGCATGTAAACATCCACCAAGATGACCGGCGGTGACGCCACTAATTCATGAAAAGCACCATCGTCCAGCTCGGTAACCCCGGGCAACGGCGCAGTCACCGGCGTACGATAAGGCGGCAGGCGGTAGCCTTGCTGGTTAAACAGCGCTGATGGCTCTTCGGCAGTTGCTGTCACATTGACAAGCATTCCACTTAGCCAAACAACCAACGCCACGTTGCGGCGCACTACGTGCGCCGTGCGTTTGGTCGCCATACGCTATTCAATCCCAATCAAATGGGCAGGCAGTACACCCCTCCATTTGCGCTAGCTGGAAGTTACCATAGTGGATGCGTGCACCGGTCATATCGGCATTATTCAGGCGGGTAATATTCATTTTAGCCTCCTGCAGATTAGCATCACGCAGATCGGCACCGATGAGATTGACCTTATTCATCCAGGCCATTTCCAAATTACTGCCTAACAGAATAGTCTCTTGCATGCTGGCCCCCGTTAGGCGAGCAAACTCAAGATTGGCACCGGTTAAGTCGGCATGGTCAAAGGTCGCGCCTTGGGCGTAAATACTCCAGCTATCTAGCCCGACTAAGCTGGCGTATGAGAGATCCGCACCACGCAGGTGAGTGTTGGGCATACGCGCCCGGTTGAGATTGGCATGGCGTAGCGACGCACCTTCGAAATCAACGCTGCGTAGATTACTGTGGCGAAAGTCCGCATTATCTAAATTACTGCCCGCAAAGTTAGCACCTTGCAGATCGAGGTTGGAAAAATCACCGCCGGATAGATCCATATTGGCGCACTGCGTACCAGGCACCAGTTCACAGCCATTAAATACCGGAGGCTCAAAATCATCATAACTACTATAGCTATAATCACTATCACTACTGGTTGCTGAAGCGCTGGCGGCAGTGCCGACCGCCCCTATACAGAGTCCCCCTATACAGAGTCCCCCTATACTGAGTAAAAAACCTACTAGGGGACGCGCTAGATGTCGAGCAGTGTGGCAGCGGTATGGATGTTTGGCGTTACGATTTTTCATTATTATTCTCTCCATCTAAAAAAGGGCGGCTAATGCCGCCCAAGCACACGCAAATAGCTTAACGATTAGCCAAATCTTGGACGAAGGAAGGCAGCTTAAAGACCCAGAACGAGCCACCTTGTGCAATCGGCCGTGTCAGGTCAGCCATATCACCACCCCACAGCGGGACAGCACCGCCATAGCCTGCTGTGACACCGATATACTGCTCACCATCCATTTCCCAGGTAATGGGTGGTGAGATGATGCCGGTGCCTACCTGGAATTTCCAAAGCTCCTCGCCAGTTTCAGCATGGAAGGCTTTGAAGTAGCCATCCCCAGTGCCGGTAAATACCAGATTACCGTGGGTAGCTAACACCCCTGCCCACAGCGGCATCGGCTCTTTGTGCTCCCAGGCGAACTCACCTGTTAGCGGATCAACGGCACGTAAAATACCGACATGGTCGTCGTACATACGCTTAATACGGAAGCCCATGCCCAGGTAAGCAGCCCCTTCCACGTACTCAACCTCTTCGGTCCAGTAGTCTTCCTTCCAGTGGTTACCCGGTACGTAGAACAGTCCTGTGTCTTGGCTATAGGCCATGGGATTCCAGTTTTTGCCGCCAAGGAACGGTGGCGACACCTCAACGACTTCAGAGCGGGTTTCACCCTCTTCAAGACGCGCTGGACGCTGACCCTCCACCTCCACCGGGCGCCCTGTTTCCAGGTCAATGTGGGTTGCCCAAGTGATGTTATCGACAAACGGGAAGGCATTAATCAGCTCGCCATTGGTACGGTCGGTGATATAGAAGAAACCATTGCGATCCGCGTGGGCACCCGCATTGACCGTTTGGCCACTTTCATCTTCATATTCAAACAGCACGATCTCGTTATTGCCTGAGAAATCCCATGTATCATTGGGCGTGTGTTGGTAGAACCACTTCACTTCACCGGTTGATGGGTCAATTCCAAGCTGGCCTGACGTATAGAGGCTGTCATAGTCAGCCGGGTCGCCATCTTCCGAGGTGCGTGCCCAGCCATTCCAGGGCGCAGGGTTGCCTGCACCGATAATGATCGTGTTGGTATCGGGGTCAAAACTGGCACTCTGCCACGGCGCACCACCACCTTGGCTCCAGGATTGCACTTTGCCGGTTTCGCTATCTGGGTCATCGGGCCAGGAAGGTGCACTGGCATCACCGGTTGGCGTGCTCTCTTCACCGTTCAAGCGCCCCACATGGCCTTCAACGAAGGGCCGCATCCAGATCTCTTCACCAGTCTCGACGTCACGGGCGTAAAGCTTGCCGACAATGCCAAATTCGTTACCTGAAGAGCCATGTATAAGCATTACACGGCCTGTTTCCTGGTCTTCCACAACGGTGGGCGCCCCGGTCATGGTGTAACCCGAACGATGATCGCCAAAGCGCTCGCGCCATACCACATCCCCCGTATCTTTATTCAGCGCCACGATGCCCGCATCCAGCGTACCGAAGAACACCTTATCGCCGTATATGGCCGCGCCGCGGTTAACCACATCACAGCAGGGGCGAATATCACTGGGTAGGCGGTGGTTGTAGGACCACAGCCGCTGGCCGGTACGCGCATCAATGGCGAAAATACGAGAATAGGATCCGGTAACGTAAATCACCCCGTCATGGATTAGTGCTTGGGACTCCTGGCCCCGCTGCATTTCATCACCAAATGAGTGCGACCAAGCGGGGGAAAGCATTGCTACGTTGTCAGCATTAATTTGATCAAGTGGGCTGTAGCGCTGCGCTTTCACGCCCATGCCATACATCAACACGGTTTCAGTGTTGTTATGGTCATTGAGAATATCATCCCAGGTCACTTGGCTAGCGTTAGCTGTCATGGCAACGCCGCCTACGCCTAGCGCAGAGGCATAAGCAACGGCGGCGGTGAGCGTACGCAGGCGAAAGGGCCACGAAATTTTGCGAACTAACGTGTTGTTATTGGAAGCGTATGTCATGGGTTTTCCATCCGAGTAATGATCACAATGCAATGGCTATCAAGCGGCCAAGCTGCTGCTTGCGTGGTGTTTGCAAGACTAAGCTCAGCTTAGAAGCTCGGATAAAAAACCAACCTACCCCTCCAGTCGCGTTCTCATCCTGATTTAGCACTACTTCCAAAGGAGGAGGCTAGCGATGCCTAAGGTGCTATAGGTGTTGCAAGTCGGCCTGCCTATGCTCACTCAAGTGATGTGACACTGACCCCTTGAGGAGTTTTCCCATGACGCTACTTATTACAAAAACGCTACTTACAAAAACAGCATGTACAAAAACAGCACGTACAAAAACGGCGCTTATAAAAACCATACCGACAACAACGCCACCTACGAACAGCTTCACAACTGCTTCCCAGCGCTTCACAAACCTATCCGGCCAAGTAGCTGCTATCGCCCTTGCTACTCTGCTGGCAGCCCCGCTGGCTTGGTCACATGGTGATGTCACCCCCCAGCCAGTTGATATTAAAGGGCTAGAGCTCCTTGGTGACGAGTGGCTGGAAGAGAACCCCTACCGTGAAGACCATCCCCAGCACGAACTAGCGGTGGATATCGGTGCCCGTGCCTATAACAGTAATTGCGCTGCTTGCCACGGGCTAGAGGCAAAATCCGGTGGCATTGCTCCTGATCTACGCGAGTTGGAAAACGGCACGTGGGGCGATGAGTGGTACAAAGAGTTGGTCACCAACGGAGCCGAACGCAACGGTCGCGTACTGATGCCACGTATGTCCGATTACGTTAGCCAAGAAGGACTATGGGCCATTCGCACTTGGCTGGAAACGGTCAGTATGGAAACTACTCAAGGCCAATAGCACACATAGCGGGAGGCATCATGGCTCTATCAACCCAGGCGTTTATCCCTTATCGACTCGCCATGACCTACGTGGCGCTGACCTGCTTATTGGTCACCTCATTGGCACCGATGGCTCACGCAGCATCGGCTAGCAGCGCCGAGCAGGACCCGCTTAATTCGTTTATGTGGCCCGTCCACCGTGAAAGGTTTCTGGGTGACTCCCCAGTGGTATTTGATGAGCGAGTTATCGTTAACGCGCCAGGGTTCGCCGAGGACTCAGGACAAGTGCCTATTGAGTTAGACGCCAGCGCTCTGGAAGTCAGTGACGAGCCGATTACCAACATCGTCGCCTGGGTGGATCTCAACCCTATCCCTCAGCTGTTTAGCTACTCACCAATGAGTCACGGCCTAGCCAAGCTATCGCTGAATATTCGCTTGGAACAAGCTTCCGCCGTGCGGGTAGCGGTGAAACAGGGGGGGACCTGGTATGTAGGAGGCACTTACATTGAAGCAGAAGGCGGCGGCTGCACCACTCCCGGTATCGCCACCGCCGACAACGACTGGGAGAACACCTTCGGCGAGCTACAGGGCCGCTTGTTTGCCAATGACGCAGAACAGCGCCTACGGGTGCGGCTGTCTCACCCGATGGATAGCGGCTTGATTCCCAGCCAGCCGGCCTTCTACGTGCAGTCCTTTGAGCTGCTCGACCAACAGGGCCAGCAGGTTGCTACACTGGATATCGAAGCATCGGTGAGCGCTAACCCAACCTTAGGGTTACATATGCGCCCCTCCCCAGGCGGCTATGTGATTGGCGCCAAGGACAACAACGGCAACCGCTTTGCCATTGGTTTACAGCCATGAAAGCATGTTTTCTGGCCGCCTTAAGCACACTGCTGATCACGCCGCTGGCGGCCAGCGAATCCGTCATGTTTTGCGAACGTCCACTCATGGCGCAACAGGTCGCGGAAAACACCTGGATGGTGGAAGGCTTAAAAGAAGAGCTTTCTAGCAACAACTGCGGCCATATCGGTAACCAAGCGTTTATTGTCACGCCCAACGGCGTCATTCTCATCGACAGCGGCAGCAGTCCGGCATTTGGCGAAGCATTAAAAACACTGATTGCTCAATACACCTCCCAACCCGTACGCTGGGTACTCAATACCCATCACCATCCCGACCACTTTTTTGGTAACGCCGCCTTTGGCGAGGCACAGCATCTCACCTTAGCCAGCACTCGCGCGTTAATGTCACGGGATCGTGAAGCACTGATTGATAACGTAGAGCGACTGACCGGACGCACCCTTGAGCGCTCCCACATCGCGTTGCCCGACGTAGTCGAAGCAGGCGAACTCATGCTGGAGAGCTACCCACTCACGCTTTTCGCTCTGGGCGGCCACAGCGGTGGAGACTTGGTCATTATGGATGACTCCACCGGCGTGCTGTTTCTAGGTGATATGGGTTTCTACCAACGCGCGGCTGCCACCGCTCATACCCCTGGCCTCCACCAGTGGCAGGAAGAACTGAACGAACTACGAACCCTAGATGCCAAAATTGCTATACCGGGCCACGGCCCCAGCGCGCATCCCGACACAATTATTGATCAAACGGCGGGCTATCTCGCCTGGTTGGACCAACACTTAAGCGCAGTGGCGAGCGAAGGGTTAGGGGCAAATCACGCACTGGCCGTCGAGATCCCCGGCGCGTTCAGCGCCCTGGCACTCGCCGAATACGAGCTCACCCGCAGCATTATGCAGCTTTATCCCCGTTACGAAGCTCGGCTGCTGTGGGACACTCCACCATAAGGAGCACACCAATGCTGCTTACCCTGGCAGATGCCGCCGAACCCACCGACACATTGGCCGAGCTGCACAGTGACGCCCAGGCTATTTACTGGCTGGCCCGTTGCCCACTGACCGGCACCATGCAGCTTTGGCAATGGCGTGCCGACAGCAGCGAGCCGCCGCACTGCTTGGTAAACGATGCGGTAGGTAGCCGTGTGAACCAGTATGGTGGCGGCAGCTATACGCCCCTGCTAGGTGATGTCATATGGGTACGCCAGCATGACCAGGCCATCATGCACACCGACGACCAAGGTGTCAGCCACTGCTGGCAGAAGCGCCCGCAAACCGCCTACGGCGGACTATGCGCTGACCCTAAACGCCAACGGATATTGGCGGTGGAAGAAGATGTCCATGGGCAGCGTCTGGTGGCCATTACAGGCAGTAATCGACAGATATTGACAGAAGGGGCTGATTTCTACGGCGCGCCGATATTAAGCGACGATGGCAACTATTTAGCCTGGGTACGTTGGTCACTACCCCATATGCCTTGGCAGCGCAGCCAAATATACCTCGCCCAGATGACACCCAGCGGCCAGCTCACAGAGACTCAGCATTGGGATTTTGGCGCAGCACTTAGCCAGCCGCAATTCGGCCCTCGCAACGCGCTGATCTGTATGAGTGACCACACTGGCTGGTGGCAACCCTGGCAGGTTAACTTGACCACCCCACGTTGCCTCAGTGATGACCCCGTCGATCACATCTCCACACCGTGGCAGTTGGGCGAACGTCAGCACGCCTGGCGAGACCATCGGCAAATCTACTGCCAGTTGCACCAGGGAGCGGCTCACCTTTACCGGCGCACCGGCGAGCAGAAGGCAACTCTCCTAACCGAGCCTGGCCGCGTGGCGAGCATCGCGCTGGCCGAGCACGGCGACTACGCGATTGTGCAAAGCGCTACCAGTGGCGCCCAGCTTATACGCTTTGCTGAAGAGCACTCACACCATCGCCTGGTGGGCCGGCCATTGACACTGACGACGACCCCTGCCCAGTGGCTGGAAGCCCCGGTTGGCAACGCAGGCGAAACGGTTCAAGGTTTTTTCTACCCAGCGCTTGCCGACGACTCTGCACCACTAATCGTGCGCGTTCACGGCGGACCAACCGCCGCCACTTACCCGATCTACGACCCGCTGGTCGCTTATTGGCAGCAGCAGGGCTTTCATGTACTGGATATCAACCCACGGGGCAGCGGTAACTTTGGCCGCCATTACCGAGAGTGTTTAGCAGGCCAGTGGGGCATCAGTGATACCGACGATGTGACTGCCCTGGTTGATGCTGCCTGCACACGCTTTCCGATAGACTCAGCGCGCTGCTTTATTCGTGGCCAAAGCGCTGGCGGGTTCACTGCACTCAATGCCCTGGCGGCCACCTCGCTATTTGCTGCGGCGACGAGCCTGTACGGCGTGACCGATGCGTTAACGCTAGCGGCAAAAACGCACCGTTTTGAGTCCGGCTACTTGAGTTGGCTAATTGGCAACGACTCTCTGCTCACCCAGCGCAGTCCTGCCTATCAGCTCACCCGCTGCAAACGCCCTTTGCGGGCACTGTTTATTCAGGGTGGCCAAGACACTGTCGTGGTGCCGGAACAGACCCACGCCATGGCGCGGCACATTGAGCACTATGGTGGCCAAGCTCACACGCTGCTGTTTGCTAACGAACGCCACGGTATTCGCCACCCGACAGCCCGCCAAACCATGCTGGACCGTGAGCTACGCTTTTATCAACATTTCTAACAACGCTTGCCTTAGTACTTGCATCAGTACTTGCATCAGTACTTGCATCAGTACTTGCATCAGTACTTGCATCAGTACTTGCATCAGTACTTGTATGAGCACTTGTATCAACGACGCACGTTTACCCTATAGCGACAGCACCAAGGTCGTAGCGCCACAACCCCCGAAGGTGCTTAAGATAATGGTTAACAACGATAAGCAGGACCGACCCATGACATCGCCACTCACACAGCTGCGTAAGTTTGTCGCTCCTGAAATTATTTTTGGCGACGGGGCACGCCACGCTGCAGGCAACTACGCCACCACCTTTGGCGCAGAAAAGGTGCTCCTGGTATCCGACCCAGGCGTGCTGCTGGCAGGCTGGGTTGCCGATATTGAAGCTAAACTGCTGGAAGCCAACATTGCTGTTGAACGCTTTACTGCCGTATCGCCCAACCCACGGGTCGATGAGATTATGGCCGGTGCCGAGATCTATCGAGAAACCGGCTGCAAGGCGATTGTGGCGATAGGCGGCGGCAGCCCCATGGACTGCGCCAAGGGGATTGGCATCGTCACCGCCCACGGCGGCCACATTCTCGACTTCGAGGGTGTGGATACCATTCGCGTGCCGATTCCTCCACTGATTTTTATTCCTTCAACGGCGGGCACCTCGGCGGATATTTCTCAGTTTGCGATTATTTCCGATCAGCAGCGCCGCATGAAGTTCTCAATCATCAGCAAGGCAGTGGTGCCGGATGTGTCGCTGATCGACCCTGAAGTCACCATGACCATGTCGCCCTACCTCACCGCCTGCACCGGGGTTGACGCGTTAGTGCATGCCATTGAAGCCTTCGTTTCAACCGGCAGTGGCCCACTCACTGATGCCCATGCTTTAGAAGCTATGCGTTTGATTAGCAGCCATCTCGAAGCGCTGGTCGCCAACCCCGCCGACGGCGAGCTGCGCGCCCAGGTAATGCTGGGCAGCATGCAAGCGGGGCTAGCATTTTCTAATGCCATCCTGGGAGCGGTACACGCTATGTCCCATAGCTTGGGCGGCTTTTTAGATTTACCCCATGGCCTGTGCAATGCGATGCTGTTAGAACACGTGGTCGCCTATAACTACGAAGCCGCACCAGAGCGCTTTAAACGGGTCGCCGAGGCAGTCGGCATCGACTGCCGGGGGCTGTCACAGCAGCAGGTCAAACAGGCGCTGTTCCAGTACCTAGTCGATTTAAAGCACGCAGTTGGCCTAGGGGGGACGCTTGGCAAGATGGGTGTCTCACGCAGCGACGTGCCGTTTCTTACCAACCATGCGCTAGGCGATCCCTGCATATTGACCAACCCTCGCCGCTCCAACTCACGAGACGTGGCAGTGGTGTACGAAGAGGCGCTATGAAAAAAGCCAACGACCCGTCAGGTTTTTCGGTCAGCGACCTGCTCGGGCTCGGTCAGCAGTCAGCACGCAAAAGCTACTATCGTGAGCTTTCTGTGCGTTTAGAAGAGCTTGAGGTTGAGCGCAACCGCTATAAATGGCTATTTGAAAACGCGCTACACGGTATTTTTCAAGCATCGCTTTCCGGCACGCTGCGCGCTGCTAACCCCGCGCTCGCCGCCATGCTCGACGACCCTAGCGTAGCGCATACGCTAGAGCGTTGTGCGCGCTTTGACGCGCTATTTGTCAGTAGCACAACTGGCCAGCAGCTACGCGACCTGCTGATCGTTCAAGGACACGTAACATGCCAAACCACCTTGCTACAGGGGGCTTCTGGTAACCAAGTGCCCGTCGCCATTACGCTGATCAAGAAGCCCGCCGAACTTGCCGGCGACGAAGACCTGATCGAGGGCTTTGTGGCAGATATTACCGAACGTGAGCGTGCCCGCCAGCATTTAGAAACACTCAATGCCCACTTGGAAGCACGGGTAGCTGACCGCACCCAGGAACTTGAACGGCTCAACGAAGCGCTTAGAAGCGCCCGCGATGCCGCTGAGTTTGCGAATCAGAGCAAAGACCGCTACTTAGCCGCCGCTAGCCACGACCTATTGCAACCGATGAACGCTGCACGGTTACTCGTGGCTTCGCTGCAGGAACGGCTGACCGACAGCGATAACTTAGCCTTGATTGAAAGCGTGCAAAATTCATTGGAAGGTGCCGAAGCGATTCTTTCCGACCTGCTGGATATCTCCCGTCTGGACCATGGTCAAGTGCAACCCCAACTGCGCCACTTTAAACTCGACGATATCCTGTGCAATCTCGCCGATGAGTTTGCTCCAGTAGCGCAGCGCAAGGGGCTAACGCTGCGCTATGTACCTTCACATCAAGCGGTAACCAGCGACCCTTATCTACTCAGCCGTATTGTGCGCAACTTTCTTGCTAACGCCTGTCGCTATACTCAGCGCGGCGGCATCTGCCTAGGCGTTCGCCGTCATAGTGACGATAGGCTGGCCATTCAAGTGGTCGATAGTGGTATCGGTATTCCCGAAAGTGAATATCAGCTTATTTTCCGTGAGTTTCACCAGCTCAACGCCACCCGCGCACGGGATCGCCAAGGTGTAGGTCTGGGGCTTGCCATTGTGGAACGGATTAGCCAGCGCCTCGAGCATCCGCTTGCTGTACGTTCAGCGCCGGGCCAGGGCTCCTGTTTTGCAGTTGAGGTGCCCCGAGCCAGCGGCATCTCCTTTAGCCAAATACCCTCCCCCAGCGCACCGCCTTCGGCTGGCGATGAGTTCGAAGGGCTTCGCGTACTGATACTGGATAACGAGCCGACTATTCTCGAAGGTATGGCACTACTGCTAAGCGAATGGCAAATCAGTTGCGATACCGCACTGGACCTGGATGCTGCAAAAGCCTGCCAGGAGGCACCAGATATGCTGTTAGTAGACCTGCACTTAGACGACAACGTCACTGGCCTGGAGGCCATTCGACAGCTGCGCCAGCACTGGCATGACCCACACTTACCAGCCGCTATTCTCAGCGCCGACCGCTCCGACCACTGGCAACGCCGACTTCGCCATGCGGGCGTGCCGCAGCTAAACAAGCCGGTACGCCCTGGAAAACTACGCGCACTGCTGCGTAGTCTGCTCAATGGCTAGGCTGAGCTTTCCCCAGGCTTATACCTCACTGCCTAACGGAGCGCAGGGAGTACTGGCCCACGCGCCACACTTAGCCCGCGCTCACGTCAGTATCGCTATTTCGGCAGGCTATCTGGATGAGCCACACGCCCTACCAGGGTTGGCCCACTTGCTGGAGCACGTGCTCTCCACTGCCCCGCTGGCTGCATCACCTAATACCAGTCTGCTAGCTTGGTTTACCCAGCACCAGGGCAGACTGAACGCCCGCACGGATGACTACGTCACCGATGTGCACTTTTCGATACCGGTCAGCAAGCTAGCAGCGGCAGCGATAACGGTTGCCGCCCAGCTGGCCAACCCACGTATGCCCCTACCGACTATTCACGCCGAGGTCGCGGCCATTGATGCCGAGTGGCAAGCTCGCCAACATAGCCGCCAGATGCAGCGCCTGGATGCTCTCGCGGCATTGGCTAACCCACAGCACATCGGTGCAGGCTGCCGTCACGGCAACGCACAAACGCTGGGCCAGGACGCAGAGGCACTATTAAAGATGCTGACCAGATTTCACCGCGACCATTACCACGGCGGCCGCGTTAGCATCGCGATGATCAGCTCCTGGCCCATGGAAGAGATGGGCAGCCTTGCCGAACACATGGCAGCGTTGTTTACCCCACCGCCACCTCAAGCACCAACGCTAGCCATAACGCCCCGCTGGGGCCGCTTACCCAACGCAAAGGTGAGAGAGTCTAACGAGAGAGGGGCTAACAATAACGTTGAGTATTTCTGGCCACTGCCGTCGGTCACTTCATATCATCAGTTTAGCGCCCTTATCAACTTAGCTGATTCGCTAAACCAGGGCCACTTAGCTGAGCAGCTGCCTGATTCGGTTACTCACTACCACGCCACTACCGCCCCTGCTGGGGCAACGGATAGCTTTAGCCTGCAGCTTAGCGGTGCTTTACAACCAGACGCAGTGCTGGCACCGCTGACCGACCAGCTCAACCAATGCATCAGTGGTCTAGGCTTTGACATACTTCGCGAACGTGGCAACGCTTGGCAACCACCTACCGATACCGTACAGCTAGCCCCTGCTTGGTTTGCACACGCCCGCCACCAAGCAGTTGCTCGCCGCTACGCCACGCTACCTGCTAACCACCAGCCATTAGCGGGTTCTATGTTCACCATTGGCAATGCTCGCTGGCTAATAGGAGATGCGCCAACGGCCCCTGCTGCTGCCACTTTTGACATAAAGCCAACACCTCCCCCCACAGTGCAGTGTTGGTATGGCCAGTACGATGTTCAGGCTGATTTCAATACGCTTACCGATGATGCCTGGGCGGCCTGCTTTATACCTGGAGCAGTGATCGTACCCAGCCCACTAATCGCTCAGTGGCTAGCCCGTCAGGGTATGGTCTTCAAGCAGGAGAACTCGCCTCGCGGCAGTTGGGTGATGGTCGTCGGCAGCAGGGCGAACCATGCCATGCTGGCGCTGTTGGAAGCAGCGACATTAGCGCTACCCGCAGCCCAAGAAGGGCTGCTAGCTCAACAATTGATACAGCGCCTAATGTCACTGCCTGCCACGCCAGCGGTATGGGTCTCCCATCAGGCGGAGTCAGGCACAATCACTCAGGCAGTTGCCGACCTCGTTAGTCGCTTACCAACCTATGCTGGCAACATATCTGGAGGCACTCCATCAGCCGCCGGTTCCCACCCAGCGAGTACCGCAGTAATGCGCACGCTGCGTTTACCAGGCACGCCTGTTCAACGCTGGCTATTAGCGGTCGCGGAAACGCATCACAGCGCACTATTTTTTCAACAGGCACGCGACAAACATCGCTTGGGCTATGTGGCAGCGGTTCGTAGGGGCGATGGTGCGCCCTGCTCGCTGGGCTATGTGGTGCAAACCCAAACCAACGAAGACGTAGGCTCTATTGAGGAAACGCTTAAGGCGATTACCGGTGCCCTATGGCAAGGGACGAATAGCACTCAGTGGAAACAACCAGCCACTCCAACAGCGCCTGAAACGCCGTTGGCCGCGCTGATCATCCAGTGGCAAAGCCTACTTTCCGGTGCCGTTCAGCCGTTACATCGGCTAGCGTGGGAAAACCTTACCCCGGAAGCATTTACCGAGTTACTAACTCAGCTAAACACCTTCGGACGCTGGCAAACCCACCGACTGGATAGCACTGGCCACTATCTCGTCAGCGATTGAGGAACTGTGAAAAATCGATATCGTTAGCCGATAAAACTGCCTGTACGCGGCTGGTAACCCCCAGTTTGCGCAAAATAGCCGACACATGGGCCTTCACCGTGGTTTCGGCAATATTCAGGTGATAAGCAATCATCTTATTGGATTCGCCACGGGTCATGTGCTCTAGCACTTGCAGCTGTTTACGGGTGAGCAGTCGTAGCTGCTCTGCAGTAAAGCCCTGCTCCTGGTGACGGCGCTTGTGAATGCTATCTGGGGCACGCATGGCCTCGGCAGGCAGAAAGATATTCCCCTCCAGCACCTGGGCAATGGCGAGGCACATCTGATCACGAGGCAATGACTTGGTAATAAACCCCGCCGCACCACAGGAGACCGCCTGAAGGATAATCTGCTTATCCTCTTCAGCCGAGACAATCACCACTGGAATAGTGGGTTGCTCGTTGCGCAGCTGCAAAAGTCCCGTTAAGCCGTTCATTCCCGGCATATTTAAATCTAGCAATATCAAATCAATATCAGAGTCTTGCTGAGCATGGGCGAGGGCCGCATCGAAGTTTTCCACTTCGATAACGTCAGCATCTGCATAAGCCTCACGGACCACACGTGCCATAGCCTCGCGCACCAGGGGATGGTCGTCGGCAATCAGGAATTTGTAAGTCGCTGTCATTATTATGGTTGCCTATGGTTAAGCTAAATCCCGCTTACGGTATCCTGTTTAACACTTTACTGATTCGCCCGCTTTTATTGAAGTAACTTCCACGCCTTTATCATGCACTAACGCTGGCCTGTGGTGGCTTCTACTGGCTGGCGGACACTACTATGCAGCGCCAGGCCATACTGGAACAGGACCGCAGGGCGGTTCGGTTCCAGCTTGTGTCCCGCACAATTGGCGGAGGTTTACGCAGAATTTTGCTACATGCACTCTCGGCTCTGATCACTCTCATCAACAGTTTTGTTTAAAAATAATCTTCCGAGCTGGTAAATATCATGCATATACATATCAAGCCTTGAAATAACATAAGTTAATAAGATCAGTGCATAAATGGATAGCATGACTATTAACGGATCATTCAGCCAGACCAACAGGGGCATCGACACTTCATAATGAACGGTATAGATACTCATAGCACCTAGCAATTGGATCAAGAAGCAGTTCACAATCACCAGGGTAATTAACATCCCGCGAACATCCACGCTAGGTAGTCTGGTCCTCCAGAAAGGAAGATGACGAACTTTCACATTACCGTTATAACTTAGTCTTGCTTTCCTTCGTAACAAGGGGATCGCATAAGTACTCTCCTCTTTTTCAGTAAATGCCTTTAATGCTACTTTCCGGTCAAACTGAGGACCGAAAATATTATCAATCATTTGGCCAAAATCTGAATACACACTTGGTTGCGTGGTAACTTTTGCCTTTTCAGAGAGCTCTTTTAAATAGTTTTTATCAGTATCTGACAACCTCTTTTGATTACCAGCATTTATACTGTAGTGCGTTTCATATACTTGGTATAAAGCGGTCGTCACACCCACAAATATCATGAAAAAAATAGCGAACATCAGCATATTACCGAATACCTCCTGAACACAAATTCAGCCAGCTGGTAAAACCAGCTGGCAATTTGACGGCAATCTCTACACACCGACCATACCGACACGCACACCATGCCCACACCCCTATCACATGTACAGGATCAGAACGCCTTTATAAAAGCGGATCAGATCCAGTGATCGCAGGCCTTCGATAAGATTCATGGCGTCAGGAGGTTACGCACCTGGGCTTCACCACTTTCACCACTACTCTTCACGTGCCAGAGCTACATCAAAAGAGACGTCAATATCCATCGTATCACTGTGGTCATGCCCCTCTGACATAGAAGTCACATGGGTAAGCGAAGCCGTAATGTGCCCTTTTGCTCGGCCAGTATCGCCGTCAATATCGAGCAATTCTAACTCGATTGGCACCTCATCCTCGGTTCCATAGTGGGGCAGGATTGAGCTTTCTGGGAAATAAGTCACCACGGCACTGTTGGCTTCACCGTCCATCACCATAAAGCTAATGCTCAACGTGCCCTGAGTTGCGAATTCCTGTTCTCGATGGCCTTGGATGGTGACATCCGTCATGCCTGGCATCAGTTCACTAAAATTAGCGGTTGAACCATCTGCATGAGTAATAACATGCCACTGCTTAGGCTCTCCACCCAGTGTTCCACTGATCTCATCAGCCAGCACATGCCCAGCCGCCAACATCAAACCGCCCATTAGTAGTGCACAACTCATAAGCCGTTGTTGATTTATCATTGCACTGCTCCTCTTTGATAGTCTGTTTAGTCAGTGGTTAGATACTCTGACCAGCGTCCCTAGCGAGCGCTTTGCTCACGCACAGCAGCAAGATCCCAGTCACGCATCAGATCAATCGCAACATCCTGTGAATCGAGGTTTTCACCACTCACCTGCAACATGATGCGCCCATCGAGCATTAGTGTAACCTCTGCGCGGGAGCGTTCAGGTTCCCATTTCACTACGGCGGCTTCACGCCCCAGGCGAATACGCTCCATATCGGGTTGAGCGGCAATCATTGCAGGATTGTTGAACAGCGCCCCCATGCTTTGTATCAGAGGACTATCAAGCATCATGCTGGCCGTTAACTGACCATTGCCGTCATTCTGCTGATAAATACGTTCAAGTGAAGTACCGCCAGCGCCAAACATGGCCGCTGCTCCACTACCTGCACTACTTGACGTTGCTTCCTGTGCCGTCCAACCATCCGGGGCATCCGGGAAAGTTTGCGCAATCTGCCCAGACATCAATTTGCGCATATCTTCAATGGCAAACTCCAGCTCGGTAATCGCTGCGCCATACTCTTGTTCGTTATACAACTCAAGACCCAGTTCGATCTGTTCAACAATGTCATCCGCCAGGACACTTTGTGCGGCTGGAAACATTAGGACGCTAGCCAATGCAACAGCCTTGAGACGGTGAGTTAATAAGGTAGTATTAGTTTTCATGGCCCTTCCCTCTTTAGTTGGTTTTGTTGGGTATTTCGAGCACACCAAGCCATTTTGCTACTTTTATCTGACGCCTCTTTCCTCTGCCTACCTCACATCATTTGCTTGTGTTACTTTCTCAATCTTCTCCATAGCCACTTTTAACATTAGCTGGTGAATTTTGTTTCGACATTTCCTTTAGCTCCAACGCCTTCTCTCCTGGTAGTGAAAATATTGATGAAATATTGGATACAGTGCACGAGCAATCACATGAAAACATGCTCAGCAGCAACGTCCCTTGGTAGGCAGACGCCCTGCTGTTGTCGGTGTGCTACTGGAAGTGGACCGCGCGTGCAACGGCACATGATCGCGGCATCAATGCCGCGATCAGGCAGGGGATTATCCAATTACAGGCCGAAGGACTATCGGTTCCTGCCAATGGAGGCTTGCCCACCTGGGAAGGAAGCAGTCACATAAAAAGCGTCGGCAGCTAACTGCTAAGTCAGAGGTGCTCTACCCTTGAGAAGCCGCTAGAGCTTGATCAATATCCGCCAGCAGGTCGTCGATATGTTCAATACCGATCGACAAGCGCACCATATCCGGAGTGACGCCAGCGGCCTTTAATTCTTGCTCATTTAACTGGCGGTGCGTAGTGGAGGCCGGAATAGAAGAACAGCTCTTGGCATCACCAATATTCACTAAGCGCAGAATGAGTGATAGAGCATCGTAGAAGCGCTCACCTGCGGCCTGCCCACCTTCAATACCAAAGCTAAGAATCCCCGAGGCATGGCCATTCATGTAATGCTGGGCCAACGCATGATCGGGGTGATTTTCCAAGCCTGCGTAGTGCACCCACTTCACTAACGGATGACTTTCCAGGTGCTTGGCAACGGCTAACGCATTGGCACAAATGCGTTCAATGCGCAGCGACAGCGTTTCTAGCCCCTGCAGCAGGTTCCAGGCGGCCTGGGCAGAGAGCGCCGCGCCCATATTGCGTAGCGGCACTACGCGAGCCCGGGCAATAAACGCCGCTTCTCCCACATCACGGGTATAGCTAACCCCATGATAGGAGATATCCGGCTCGTTAAGCAGCGCGAAACGTTTCGCATTTGCCGCCCAGGGGAATTTACCTGAGTCAACAATCACACCGCCAACCGTGGTGCCGTGGCCGCCAATATATTTGGTCGCAGAGTGAACGACAATATCTGCTCCATGTTCAATTGGCCGACACAAAAACGGTGTTGCAGTCGTATTATCAACAATCACCGGCACCCCATGGCGATGCGCTGCTTCAGCCAGTTTTTGCAGGTCTACCACACCACCAGATGGATTACCGATGCTCTCGCAGAAAACCGCTTTAGTGTGCTCATCAATCAGCGCTTCAATGCCACCGATATCGTCCTTGTCAGCAAACCGCACCTCAATGCCTTGGCGTGGCAAGGTGTGGGCAAACAGGTTGTAAGTACCACCATACAACTCGCTAATCGAGACGATATTATCTCCTGCTTCAGCGATGGTCTGGATGGCATAGGTAATCGCCGCCATGCCAGAGGCCACCGCCAAACCAGCAATTCCCCCTTCCAGCGCAGCCACTCTCTGCTCCAACACAGCGCAGGTTGGATTCATAATGCGCGAGTAAATATTGCCTTCCACTTTCAGATCAAAGAGATCCGCTGCGTGCTGGGCGTTATCAAATGAAAACGACGTTGTTTGATGAATCGGCACGGCAACAGCATTTTGTGAGTCAGGCGAATAGCCATGATGGAGGGCAATAGTTTCAGGCTTCATGAGAGCGGCTCGCTAGTTTTTTATTAAAGGACAGCATTAATCCTAAACAAGCGTCACACTGAAGGCCAGCAATCGTTCATCAATCCCTTATTAACACTCAATGGCATTAACGGCTAATCCGCCTTTGGATGTTTCTTTATACTTATCCAACATATCTCTGCCTGTATCGCGCATGGTCCGAATTACCTTATCTAACGATATGAAGTGAGTACCATCGCCACGCAAGGCCATTTGAGCGGCATTAATCGCCTTTACCGTTGCAATGGCATTGCGCTCAATACAAGGAACCTGAACCAACCCACCAACAGGGTCACAAGTTAATCCTAAATTGTGCTCCAAGCCGATTTCGGCCGCATGCTCGACTTGTTCGGGCGTTCCCCCCATCACATCAGCCAAGCCAGCAGCTGCCATGGCACAAGCTGAGCCAACCTCTCCCTGGCAGCCTACTTCGGCTCCGGAGATCGAGGCATTTTTCTTGCAAAGAATGCCAATGGCGCCTGCCGCCAATAAAAAATCCACCACGCTTTTCTCACTGGCATTGGGCTGAAACTTCATATAATAGTGTAAGACGGCTGGAATAATGCCCGCCGCACCGTTGGTGGGCGCCGTTACCATGCGCCCCCCTGCAGCATTCTCTTCGTTAACGGCGAGGGCAAAAATATTCACCCACTCCATCGCTGAGAACGTTGAGGCTATCAGGCAATCGTTCTGCTCTGCCGCTTGAAGACGCTGGTGAAGCAGCTTAGCCCTGCGCTTAACTTTTAACCCGCCCGGCAGTATCCCTTCGTGGGTTAATCCATTGTCGATGCATTCACACATCACTTGCCAGATACGCCACAGTTCGTTTCTGACCTCTTCCTCCGTCCGCCATACTTTCTCATTTTCCAGCATCAGCCGGCTGACACTTAGCTGCTCTTTTTTACATAGCGCCAAGAGTTCGTCTGCCGTATCGAAGTTGTAAGGAATGGTAACGCCACCCAAATCGTCTAGCGGCATATCCACCTGGGCTTGTTCAACCACGAAGCCGCCACCCACCGAGTAATAGGTATTTTCATACACCAATTCGCTCTGGTGCGTAAAAGCCGCCAGCTTCATGGCATTAGGGTGGTGAGGCAAGCTCTCTTCATGGAAATACAGGTCACTCTCCCAAACAAACTTCACTGCTTTTTGTCGGCCAAGCTGTAGTGATTGGCTCTCTTTAAGCGCCTGAATGGATGGCTCAATAATCGAGGGGTCTATTGTGCTAGGGCGTTCGCCCATCAATCCCATAATAATCGCGTTATCGGTGGCATGTCCGATACCCGTGGCGGATAACGAGCCATAAAGATGGACTTCAAGATGCCCTACCTCATCGAGCAGGCTGTTTTCGCGCAGGGTTGTTACGTACTTAAAAGCTGCCTGCATGGGCCCGACGGTATGGGAACTGGAGGGGCCTACTCCAATCTTAAAAAGGTCGAAAACACTGATAGGCATTGGAGCACCTCTTGACGTATAAACAGGGGAAAATCAGGCGGCGCCTGAAAAGTTTAATAAGTTATTGATATGATAATAAATGAAACTTAACTATCTTCTATTTATGTTATTTTTATACTTATCAAATAACACTTTTAAGTAATACTTATCACGATTACGCATAACAAAGGGCTACTTAGTGCACTGGAAAAAGCTTAGCAGCAACAGCAACCCAATTATAAAAGCGCGCTCTAACTGTTTACGTTTACCAACAACAGCATTATGTAGAAAGCGTTAGTTCTTAAAAACTAGTTACCAAAAACCACCGTGCGCCCTGAATAAAAAAACACGCGCCGTTCTAAGTGATAGCTAATCGCTCTGGCCAGGGTTAGACACTCAATATCACGTCCCTTGGCAACCAGATCCTCGGGATAATGGGTGTGATCCACAGGCTCGACCCCTTGGGCAATTATCGGCCCTTCATCAAGGTCATTATTAATATAGTGCGCCGTTGCACCAACCAGTTTGACCCCCTTTTCGTAGGCCTGATGATAAGGCTTGGCGCCCTTAAAGCCGGGTAGTAGCGAGTGATGAATATTGATCGCCCGTCCAGCTAATAGCTCACACATGGAAGGTGAAAGCACTTGCATATACCTTGCCAGCACCACCAGTTCAGCATCGGTATCCGCGATGATTTCGCGTACCTGGGCCTCCTGCTGCAGTTTCGTCTCGGGTGTGATCGGCAGATAGTGGTAGGGCAAATCATGCCATGCGGCCAATGGCTCCAGATCAGGATGATTGGAAATCACCGCTTTGATATCCAGAGGAAGCTGCCCTGTCCGATAACGGTAGAGCAGATCATTCAAGCAGTGATCGGCCTTGGAGACCATAATCACGGTGCCGGTGCGTTTGCCAGGGGCCGTCAATTCGAACTGCATATCGAATTCGCTTGCCCGCGCTGAAAAATCGGTGTGAAAGCGCTCTTCATGAAACTCATCTCGCTCTGGGCGAAACTCGGCGCGAATAAAAAAGCGCCCGCCAAGCCGGTCATCGAAAGAGTTGAGTTCAGTGATGTAACACTGCTGCTCTTTTAAAAAGCGTGTGACGACATCCACCGTCCCCAAACGACTTGGGCACTGGGCGGCAAGAATCCAGGTATCACTCATTCGGCTCATAGTGCATGTATCTCTATTAGCGGCAGATGATAGCGGCCGGAACGCTGTTCCGGCCTGCCTGCTTATGGTTGTACGTTGACGTCATACTCTGCTGCTGCATCCAGTAGCCAGCGGTAGCAGTAGTCGGCAAAACTGCGCCGTACCACTAACTCCCAGCGCTCTTCACTAGGGCGACGAAGGATAGTAGTCGCCTTAGCGAAGACAGTAGTGACGCCCTTCCCCACCGGGAAATTGCTAGGATGAACATCGTAGACCACCGTTTTCATCAACAGCTCTCGGGCCGCCTCACCGGAAAGCTCTAGCAATGTCTGGCCACCGCTGACATCACTAATCGCAAAATGGGCGTCCCCCAGACGCTCACGCAACTGCGTCTCTAATGGGAACTCCTCGCCACCGGGTACGATGACCAGCCACTCATCTGGGGAAAGCCACTGGATAGAACGTTCACCGCTGGCATCTTGCACCAACGCCTGGGGTTGGCCTGGTAAACTAATTCCCAGCACGTCGCGCACCGCCTCGTCGAGAACGATGGCGCCCCCCCGCAGGATCAGATGCCCAAGCATTGCCCTCTCGCGTAGCTGAAGTCGGCTTGAGCTGCCGGCCCGAGGAGCGCCGCTATGACGATAGCTATAAGCTAACGGGGACTCTACCGGGATAGCGGTATCAGTACGGGTGTCGAAGGTGGCCGCGTTAGACATTCTGGCGCTCTCCCTTGGGGTCATAGAAAACGGTGCTGACAATTTCGGCTTCAAAGGTCTGGCCGTCCGCCATCGGTAGGTAGACTGTTTCGCCCAACTTCTGGAGGCCACCCTTAACCACCGCTAGCGCAAACCCTGACTTCAGTGTCGGGCTGTAGTAGCTGGAAGTGACATGTCCGACCATCGGCATAGGGATCGCATGCTTAGGATCAAGCACGATCTGGGCTCCCTCTTCGAGTACCACCTTCGGGTCCTTCGGCCTGAGCCCCACCAACTGCTTGCGATTTTCGCGTTTGGTATCACTGCGCGTCAGGGCTCGCTTGCCAATCCATGAGAAGGGCTTGTCGTAGCCTACGCACCATTGCATACCCAGGTCTTCCGGAGTAACGGAGCCGTCGGTTTCCTGACCAACAATGATGAAACCCTTTTCAGCCCTCAGGACGTGCATGGTTTCGGTACCATAGGGCGTTAAGCCATACTTCTCACCATGCTTAAACAGAGTCTGCCAGACGTGCATGGCATAGTTGGCTTGCACGTTGATCTCGAAGGTCAGCTCACCAGTAAAGGAGATGCGGAAGACTCGGGCAGGCACCCCCGCCACTTTCCCGGACCGCCAATCCATAAACTTAAAGCTATCGCGGTCAAGATCAATATCAGTGATCTCAGCGAGCAACTTGCGCGCTTCCGGACCAGTGATGGTCATGGTGGCCCAGTGGTCAGTCACTGAAGAGAAGTAGACATCCAGTTCCGGCCACTCGGTCTGATGCCATAACTCCAACCATTCCAGGATCGCTGCAGCGCCACCGGTGGTGGTGGTCATCAAAAAGTGGTTTTCAGCAAGACAGCTGGTCACGCCGTCATCGGTGACCATACCGTCATCTTTGCACATCAGGCCGTAGCGGCACTTGCCGACTGCCAACTTCTCCCACTTGTTGGTGTAAATCCGCGCCAGGAATTCACGCGCATCTGGCCCTTGAATATCGATCTTGCCAAGCGTCGAGGCATCGAGGATACCGACCTTCTCGCGCACGGCCAGACACTCACGAGCCACCGCCTCGTGCATCGTCTCGGTCGTGCCATTCACCTTCTGTGGATAGTACCAGGGGCGCTTCCACTGACCGACGTCCTCAAACTCAGCCCCGCGTTCTACGTGCCACTGATGAAGTGCGGTGTAGCGTTCAGGGTCGAACAAATCACGACAGTGGCGACCGACGATGGCACCGAAGGTGACCGGGGTATAGTTGGGACGGAACACCGTAGTGCCCACTTCTGGGATGGATCGCCTCAGGCTGCGGGCTGCAATCGCCATACCGTTGATATTGCCCAGTTTTCCCTGATCCGTACCGAAGCCCATCGCGGTGTAGCGCTTGATATGCTCAATGGACTCGAAGCCTTCCCGGGTCGCCAGCTCGATACCCGCCGCAGTAACGTCGTTCTGCAAATCGACGAACTGCTTGGGGCCGCGCAGCGTTGGCTTCTCGTGAGGCACCTGGAAGAGAGCCACCGCTGGTCCCTGCTGGAGCCGTTCGACGCTAGGCAGATTGACTGCCTGAGCAGCATGCCCCGTGGCAGCTGCTGCTTTGATGCCCGCCTCAACACCTTCGGCGAGTACCTCACCCAACGCATAAGTACCATTAGCACCGCCACACGCCTGCACGCCCTTCACCAGCCCCGGCACAAAGCCGATAATATCGTCACGCCAAGTAGGCCGCGCGCCGGTGTGGGAAGCCAGGTGAATCACCGGACTGTAACCTCCGGAGCTGGCGATGGTGTCGCAGGCCAGTTCCTGAACCGGGCCGCTCACTTTGAAAGCTTCAATATCGATCTTGGCGACTCGTGCTGCGGTGACCCGATTGCTGCCCTTCGCCTCGATAACGGCGCTGCCGGTAATAATCTTGATGCCCTGGGCGCGCGCGGCATCGACCCAATCGCCCGCCGGTGCCTCGCGGGCATCCACGATAGCGACAACCTCGCAGCCAGACTCTTTCCAGTCCAGGGCAGCGCGGTAGCCATAGTCGTTGCTGGTGGAGAGTACCAGTTTACGGCCCGGTGCCACGCCGTAACGGCGAATGTAGGTCGATACAGCGCCAGCCAATAGGTTGCCCGGCACATCGTTACCCGCATACACCAATGGCCGCTCGTGAGCACCTGTGGCCAGAATCACCTGACCAGCACGTACCCGGTGCATGCGGGAGCGCACCGGGCGATGGCCATTGATCACAGAGGCCGTTTCACCCAAGTGCTCAGTACGCCGCTCATGCAGAGTCACAAAATTGTGATCGTGGTACCCGTTAACGGTAGTGCGTGGTAGCAGCGTGACATTCTCATGCTCGGCTAACTCCTCAAGCACTTGAGCAACCCACTGATCTGCCGACTTACCATCCAGAGTTTCGCGACTATCCAGCAGCGATCCGCCCACCTCCTCCTGCTCATCGGCAAGCATCACTCGTGCACCACTGCGAGCAGCAGCCAACGCCGCAGACAAGCCAGCCGCACCAGCGCCAACGACCAGCACATCGCAGTGCTGATTAAAGTGATCATAGCTATCCGGATCAGCTTCCATGGGACTACGGCCCAGACCAGCCGCCTTACGAATATACTTTTCGTAGGTCAACCACATCGACGCTGGGGCCATAAAGGTCTTGTAGTAGAACCCCGGCGGCATAAACTGCCCCCCAAGCTTGCCGAACAGGCCCATCAGGTCACGTTGAACATTAGGCCAGCCATTGGTGCTTCGAGCAGTCAAGCCGTTAAACAGCGTCTGCTGAGTGGCGCGCACATTAGGCACCTGGGCCGCTTCACTGCTACCCAATTGAACAATGGCATTGGGTTCTTCAGCACCTGCGGCAACGATGCCTCTGGGGCGCGAGTATTTAAAGCTGCGGTTAACGATATCAACACCGTTAGCCAATAGCGCTGAAGCCAGGGTATCCCCTGGATGCCCTTGGTAATGTTGACCGTTAAAGGTAAAGCTCAGCGTGCGGGAGCGATCGATACGGCCGCCTGCGTTAAGGCGGAACACTTGTTGCTTGGACTGGCTCATGCCCGCACTCCTTCTTTTTGGCTTACCGCGGCGGCCTCACGAGACGGGCCCTGGCTGTCGGCGGTAATCGACGGCTGCTCGCCCATTTTGTAGGTCTCGAGAATTTCGTAGCTCACCGTGTGGCGCGTTACGTTGAAGAATTTGCGGCAACCCACAGCATGCACCCACATTTCGTGATGCACACCTCGGGGGTTGTCGCGGAAGAAGAGGTAGTCCCCCCACTCTTCGTCACTACACGCCTCGGGCTCCTTGGGTCGCTCGATATGCGCCTGGCCCTTGGGGTGGAATTCCTCTTCCTCACGGTGTTCGCCGCAGTAGGGGCAGTAAATATAGAACATGCGGATACTCCTCTCGTATGAACCCTAGTGGGCCACGCCGGCAGCGCCGTGCTCGTCAATCAGCGCACCGCTATGGAAGCGGAACATGGAGAACGGCTCAGCGATGGGGTGCATCTCACCCTTGGCCAGGCTGGCGGCGAACACATGCCCCGATCCTGGAGTAGCTTTGAAACCACCGGTACCCCAGCCGCAGTTGAAGTACAGACCCTTCACCGGCGTTTTAGAGATAATCGGACAGGCATCTGGACAGGTATCAACAATACCGCCCCACTGACGGTTCATGCGCACCCGCGAGAAGATCGGGAACATTTCAACGATAGCCTGGAGAGTGTGCTCCACAGTGGGATAACTGCCGCGCTGACCATAGCCGTTATAGCCGTCAATACCCGCGCCGATGACCAAGTCGCCCTTATCTGATTGGCTGATATAGCCATGCACGTGATTGGACATCACTACAGTATCGAGGATTGGTTTGATTGGCTCAGAGACTAGGGCCTGGAGCGGATGGGACTCCAGCGGCAAATTAAAGCCACCCATCTTGGCCAGCACACTGGAATTACCCGCAGCCACGCAACCCACCGTCTTGGCCTCAATGTCGCCACGGTTGGTATGGACACCATAGATCTGACCATCACGAATTTTGAAGCCAGTGACTTCGGTCTGCTGGAGAATATCCACGCCGTGAGCATCGGCGCCGCGGGCATAGCCCCAGGCTACGGCATCGTGGCGTGCCACACCGGCACGCGGTTGCCAGGAGGCTCCCATCACCGGGTAGCGAGCGTTCTTGGAGCAGTCCATGATCGGTACAAGCTCCTGCACCCCTTTGGCGTCTAATACTTCTCCGTCAATGCCATTCAGCCGATTGGCATTAACTCGACGCTGGATATCACGCATATCCTGCAGGGTATGCCCTAAGTTGAGCACCCCTCGCTGGGAGAACATGACGTTGTAGTTAAGATCCTGGGAAAGCCCTTCCCATAGTTTCATGGCGTGTTCGTAAAGGGCAGCCGCTTCGTCCCATAAATAATTGGAACGCACGATGGTGGTATTACGGGCGGTATTACCACCGCCCAGCCAGCCTTTCTCAATCACCGCCACGTTCTTGACGCCGAACTCTTTGGCCAAGTAATAGGCCGTGGCCAAGCCGTGACCGCCACCACCGACGATGATTACATCGTACTGCTTCTTGGGTGTGGGGTTGCGCCACTGGCGCTCCCAGTTCTCGTGGTGGCTCAGCGCGTGCTTGACCAGGCCGAAGCCGGAATAGCGTTGCATAGTGGTCTCCTTAGTTCAGCCGCGCCGGGCCCTGCCGGCAAGCCGATTCAAGCAATAGATACGGCGGTTTCAGCAACAGCTTCAGCATAAACAGGATGCCGTGCACATATATCGGTCACCTTGGCCCGTACCTCAGCCTCGATGGCATCGGTATCACTACCTGCTGCCAAGGCATCTAGAATGTCGCAGATCCATCCAGCCAGCTCGTTACACTCCTGGGCATCAAAGCCGCGAGTAGTTACCGCCGGGGTGCCGATACGCAACCCAGAGGTTACGAAGGGGCTTTGGGGATCGTTGGGTACCGTATTCTTATTAACCGTAATATGCGCACGACCCAAGGCAGCATCCGCATCTTTACCAGTCACGCCCTGCTGGATAAGCGACACAAGGAAGAGATGGTCATCAGTTCCGCCAGATACCACATCATAGCCACGCTCGACGAACACCTTGGCCATAGACTGAGCATTATCAATCACTTGCTGCTGATAGCGCACAAAGTCCTGATTCATGGCTTCCTTAAATGCCACTGCCTTAGCGGCAATCACATGCATCAATGGGCCACCCTGCTGGCCTGGGAAGACCGCACCATTAAGCTTTCTGTAGAGATCTTCGTCGCCATGAGCGGAGAGAATCAGACCCCCGCGTGGGCCACGCAGCGTTTTGTGGGTCGTCGTGGTCACTACATGGGCGTAAGGCAGCGGGCTCGGATAAAGGCCAGCAGCCACCAGGCCTGCGACGTGTGCCATATCGACCATCAACCAAGCGCCTACCTCATCGGCGATGTCGCGAAAACGCCGCCAATCCACTACTCGAGAGTAGGCAGAGAAGCCAGCGATAATCATCTTAGGCTGGTGTTCACGAGCCAAACGCTCAACCTCTTCGTAGTCGATCTCACCGGTTTCCGGCTTAAGGCCGTACTGTACAGCGTTGTAATGCTTGCCTGAGAAGTTAGGGGCGGCGCCATGGGTTAAGTGCCCACCGTGGGCCAAACTCATACCCAAAACTGTATCGCCTGGCTTAACCAGCGCCATAAATACAGCGGCATTGGCCTGGGCACCGGAATGCGGCTGCACATTGGCATAGTTGGCACTGAAAAGGCTGCAAGCCCGCTCAATGGCCAACGCTTCAACCTTGTCCACGAACTCACAACCGCCGTAGTAGCGACGGCCTGGATAGCCTTCTGCATACTTGTTGGTCAGTTGTGTGCCCTGCGCTTCCATAACAAGTTTACTGGTATAGTTTTCGGAGGCGATTAATTCAATATGTGCTTCTTGGCGAACTGTTTCTTCAGCAATTGCTTCGGCAAGCAGACTGTCGTAATTGGCCAAACGGGCTTTGGGGGAAAAATTATTCTGAAGCATTACCGCCTCCTCATTAGTCACTTTATTATTAAGTGCCGGACATACTCTTTAATGCTGATGAACCCAGGTCGCTATCAACCAAAGACCCTATCAACGCGTTCTTACCGCGATACTATCGTTGGTTCCTGAGCCCAAGATGCTTACCGACGTCACCACTCGATGTATTTGCGACATTGGCATCAATTAGTCAGGCTGCGTAAATAGAGCTTCATTTATTACCAATAAAAATAAAGCGCCCTAAACGGCAAAAACCATAAAGGGCGCTTTACTATCTGTATTAAAAATACTGTATTAAAAATCTGTATTAAAAGCGTCTGCCAGCGCTAGAAATCGACGATGAGATCCCCTTTCGGACGACTACAACAAGACAGAATATAACCTTCCTCAACATCCTCATCGGTAATACCACCGTTATGTTCCATTTCAACCTCACCCGATTTGAGCTCAACTCGGCAAGTACCACAAATCCCCATACCACAGGCCTTGGGAATATGCAGACCAAGCTTCGCTGCTGCTGCATGAACAGTCTCGCCCGGCTGAATACGCACGCTTTTTCCTGAAGACTCGAACTCTACACTGTACAGGTCACTGCTATCGATATTTTCGGCGTCAACTTCTGCTTGCTCAGCCAGCTCAAGGGCCTCCTCCTGTACCTCCACTGGGGTCGCTCCGAATGACTCCTCGTGGTACCGGGTCATATCGAAACCATTATTCTTGAGCAGGTTCTTGACGGCATTCATATAGGGCGTGGGACCACAGCAGAAGATCTCCCGATCCATGAAATCAGGGGCCATCAGATCCAGCATGGCCTGACTCAGGTAGCCGCGGAAGCCGGCCCAGGCCTCGCCCAGCTCATCGCTACGTTCACAGACAATATGCAGTTTGAACTCGGGGATTCGCGAGAAGATATGCTCCAACTCGCGGTGAAAGATGATATCGCGGGGCGAGCGAGCACTGTGGATAAACTCCAGGTCGACCAGGGAGTTGGTGTCAAAGAACCAGCGCGCCATGGACATCAGCGGGGTGATACCGACGCCGCCGGAGAGCATCAGCAATTTCTCCGCCGGGTAGTCAATAGCATTGAAGTTACCCACCGGGCCATGCACTGCTAGCTCATCGTTGATCCTGAGGTTGTCATGTAGCCAGTTAGAGACACGCCCCCCGGGCACCCGCTTGACAGTGATAGAAAAACTGTAGGGCACCGAAGGAGAACTGGAGATGGTGTAGGAGCGCATCACCTGCTCGCCATCGATCTCCAGCTCAAGGGTCACGAACTGCCCTGGTTTGAAGAAGTACAGCACCGGCTGCTCGGCCATGAAGCAGAAAGTACGCACGTCCCAGGTCTCCTGGATCACCTTGACACAGCGCACCAGATGGCGGCCATTGGTCCAGGTTTGGGTCGTGACCGGATTGAAGAAATTAGTTGTCATTATCGCCTCTGCCTGACCAAGCCACCGTCTTATGCATCACCGGCCCGTATCTGTTACATGGCCAGCACCTTTGATGTGCATTTTGGGGACGCACCTCCTAGCCGACTTACCTGACAGCGACGCACACTTACCTCGTGCCACTCTTTATCGTTTAGAAACCTTTGTTTTAGTCGCCACTACGCCATCTGATGTCGCGGGCAGATAATTGATAGGGGTTAGCCTGCAACACAATCTGTCACTGACATCAGATCTCAGCTGAATAAAACGCCAGGTTACGCAACAGAACAACAAGATATGCAATCTTGACTAACGGCCGTATCGCAGCCCTTGAGGGGGAAGCGGTGGTTTATGAGGATACTGGTATGGAAAAAAGTGTTTCTATGATGGACGACCCACTCGCTGCGGCTCGTGAATCAATGGCCAAGATGCTGCAAGAAAGGGCGCACACCTTCTCGCTTCCGCAGCCGTTTTATAACGACGCTCGCCTATTCGCTCTTGATATGCAAGAGGTTTTCGAGAAAGAGTGGCTGTTCGCGGGCATGACCTGTGAGATCCCTAGCAAGGGTAACTTCATGACATTGGATATCGGTGATAATCCAATTGTCATCGTACGCGGCAGTGAAGGCACCATTCATGCGTTTCACAATGTGTGCCGCCACCGAGGATCGCGCCTTTGTGTGAAGGATAAGGGCAAGGTGGCAAAACTCGTATGCCCCTACCACCAGTGGACCTACGAACTGGATGGCCGCTTGTTGTTTGCCGGCAGCGATATGGGCAGTGACTTCGACCTCGATCAATTTGGACTCAAACCGGTCAGCGTGTGTACAGCCGGCGGCTTCATCTTTATCAGCCTTAGCGATGAACCACCCGCTATTGATGATTTCCTGCAAACGCTCGAGCATTATCTTGAGCCGTACCAGATGGACAACGTCAAGGTCGCCGCAGAGTCCAGTATCGTCGAGCAAGCCAACTGGAAGCTCGTCATCGAAAATAATCGTGAATGCTATCACTGTAACGGCTCTCACCCTGAGCTGCTTAACTCGCTGCAAGAGTTTGATGACACCGAAGACCCGCGCGCAACGCCTGCCTATAAGGAACTGGTGGCATGCAAACAAGCAGATTGGGATGAGGAACAAATTCCCTATCAGTTGAAGCGCTTTGGCAAACGTAATCGCCTGACCCGCACTCCGCTGTTGGATGGCATTGTGTCGATGACGATGGATGGCAAGCCCGGCTGCAAGAAGTTAATGGGGCGTTTATCAAGCCCTGATATGGGTTCACTGCGTATCCTGCATCTACCCAACTCATGGAACCACTTCATGGGTGACCATGCGGTGGTATTCCGCGTGCTACCACTTGGCCCGCAGCAGACCGTAGTGACCACTAAGTGGCTGGTTCACAAGGATGCAGTAGAGGGTATTGACTACGACCCCGATCAACTTCGTCGAGTATGGGATGCCACCAACGACCAGGACCGCCAACTCGCTGAAGAGAATCAGCGTGGCATTAACTCGAAGGCTTACCAACCCGGCCCTTACTCCAAAACCTATGAGTTCGGTGTTATCGACTTTATCGACTGGTATGCCACCCGCATACTTGAGAACTTAGACCGCGAGGCTCCCACGCTACAGTTAGCCAAAGGTTAGAGAATACATCCAACGCAATACAGTCAATAAACTGGGCCCGCTGTTGCGGGCCCAGTTTGTTTGAATACACATGATACCTGTTGATCAATCCCCCCCTCTCAGCGTGAAAAGCGCTATGTCACATTTGATTACCAGCTCCTACTTACTGCCTTCCCTGGCATTATTCTGTGGATCCCCCAGTTAATTTAAACAGTTACTTTAAATACTGGTCTCCTCCACCTGCGCCGCTTCCGAGCGGCTCAACCGGCAGGCGGCGTACTTGAACTCGGGTATCTTCCCATCCGGATCCAGCGCCGGATTGGTGAGTAGATTCGCCGCCGCTTCCACGTAGCAGAAGGGCACGAACACCATGCCCTCAGGCATCCCAGGATCCACCCTCGCTTTGAGGGTGATGGAGCCTCGCCGGGTGGCGATTTTCAGATCATCGCCCGGCGCCATCCCAAGCCGAATAAGCTCAGCGGGCGCCAAACTCGCCACTGCTTCCGGCTCCAAGTCATCGAGCACTTTGGCACGGCGGGTCATGGAACCCGTGTGCCAGTGCTCTAACTGACGCCCGGTAGTCAGCACCGTGGGATAGTCGTTATCTACCGGCTCATCAGGTGGCAGCGGGCGCGTAGGTGCGAACTTCGCCCGGCCGCTGGCGGTTGGGAAGGCCTCGCTGAAGACCACGTCTTGTCCCAGTGCGTCCTCCGCTGGACAGGGGTAGGTCACCGACTGCTCACGCTCCAAACGCTCCCAGGAAATATGGTCAAGAGAGGCCATGCCTTGCTTCATCTCAGCGAAGACGTCCCGTGGATGTTGATAGTCCCAGTCCAGGCCAAAGCGTTTGGCGATTTCCTGGATAATCCACCAATCCGGCTTGGCCTGGCCCGGTAGCGGCAACGCCGCACGCCCCATCTGCACCTGACGGTTGGTGTTGGTGACAGTACCATCCTTCTCCGGCCAGGCGGAGGCAGGCAGAATGACATCGGCAAACTGGGCAGTCTCAGTGACAAACAGATCCTGCACCACCAGATGCTCCAGCTTGGCCAGGGCGGCCCGTGCATGAGCCAGATCCGGATCAGACATCGCCGGGTTTTCGCCCTGGATATACATGCCACGAATAGTGCCCGCGGCGATAGCATCCATAATTTCCACCACAGTGAGGCCCGGCGTGGGATCCAGTTTGGTATTCCACAGCTCTTCGAAAGCACTGCGTACCTGAGCATCGCTGACCGGCTGGTAGTCCGGCATCACCATGGGAATCAGGCCAGCATCCGAGGCCCCCTGAACATTGTTCTGGCCGCGTAACGGGTGCAGACCAGTACCCGGGCGCCCAGTCTGGCCACAGGCCAACGCCAGCGAGATCAGGCAGCGGGCGTTATCAGTGCCATGCGTGTGCTGGGAAATCCCCATGCCCCAGAAAATCATCGCCCGCTCGGCATTGGCATAGAGCCTGGCCACTTCTCGGATGGTCTCTGGTTCAACACCGCACAGGCCGCTCATCGCTTCGGGGGTCATATCCACCGTATGCGTTTTGAGCGCCTCAAAGCCTTCGGTATGCTCGGCGATATAGGCCGTGTCATAAAGCTCTTCGCTGATAATCACATTGAGAATGGCATTAAACAACGCCACATCGGCGCCGGGTGAAAAGCGTACGCTCAGGTGGGCATAGGCATCCAGCGCCTGACCACGAGGGTCGAGAATCACTATTTTGGTACCGCGCTTGGCGGCCTGTTTAAAGAAGGTAGCCGCCACCGGATGGTTTACCGCCGGGTTACAGCCGGTAAGTATCACCACATCGGACTGGCTGGCCTGCATAAAGGAGGCGGTTACCGAGCCTGAGCCAATACACTCCATGAGTGCCGCCACCGAGCTGGCATGGCACAAGCGAGTACAGTGATCTACATGATTGGAGCCAAAGCCGGTACGCACCAGCTTCTGAAACAGCCACGCCTCTTCGTTAGAGCACTTGGCGCTACCGAACCCCGCCAGGGCATCAGGGCCATGGGCCGCTTTAAGGTTTACAAGTCTGCTGGCGGCAGCCTCCAGGGCTTCATCCCAGCTCGCCTCGCGGAAATGAGTCAGGGGATTGGCGGGATCGAAGTCCGGGTCGATCCCCTTCGCGACACCCTCGCGACGAATCAGCGGGGTAACAAGCCGGGATGGATGGCGCGGATAGTCATAGCCAAAGCGGCCTTTGACACATAGCCGATTCTCGTTAGAGGGGCCATCGCGGCCCTCCACATAAAGGATCTCATCGTCCTTGATATGGTAGGTGAGCTGGCAGCCTACGCCACAGTAGGGGCATACCGAGTCGACCTTACGGTCGGCCACGGCAGAATCGCCGCGGCCCGTCTGATCGATCAGGGTAGCGGGCATCAGGGCGCCGGTGGGGCAGGCTTGAACGCACTCGCCACAGGCTACGCAGGTGCTATCCCCCATAGGGTCGTCGAAATCAAACACGATCTTGGACGCCGCCCCACGGTGAGCCAATCCAATCACGTCGTTAACCTGTACTTCGCGACAGGCACGCACACACAGGTTGCACTCGATGCAGGCGTCAAGATTGACGCGCATGGCAGAGTGGCTGCTGTCCTGCGCTAGGCTATCCGCCCGGGACGCCACATGGTGCACGGTGGGCGTCTCGCGTTCTTCGCGCTTGGGCAGCTTGCGGCGCACCGCCGTGGCATCAATGGCCAGCTGGTCAGCCATGGCCCAGAAATGGCTTGAGCTGTCGGGGCTCTCTTCCCTCTCAGGCTGGTCGACCAGCAGCATTTCCATGACCATCTTGCGGGCCGTGTAGGCTCGTTCGGAGTTGGCGCTCTTGACCACCATACCGGGGGCCGCTTCGCGCAGACAGCTGGCCGCCAGTGCCCGCTCGCCCTCGATTTCCACCATACAGGCGCGGCAGTTGCCGTCGGCGCGGTAACCGCTGGCGTCCTTGAAACACAGGTGGGGAATGGTCTCGCCTGCGCGTTTGGCCACCTGCCAGAGGCTTTCACCTGGCTGGGCACTCACTTCGATGCCATCCAGGGTCAGGGTAAAGCTTTGGTTTAAGCTCTGTTCACTCATGCTCATCTCCCTTATCCCTTGACGATAACGTTCTGGGCAGCCAGTTCACTGCGAAAATCCTTGAGCAAGCCCAATACTGGGTTAGGTGCCGCCTGACCCAGTCCGCAAATAGAGGCATCTATCATCACTTGGGAAAGCTGCGTCATAAGCCCAGCATCCCATTCATTACGCTCGAGCAGGGTGAGCATTTTTTCCGTGCCCACTCGACAGGGGGTACATTGACCACAGGACTCATCGGCAAAGAAAGCCAGTAGGTTGGTAGCAACCCCGCGCAGATTGTCCTGATCAGAAAGCACGATCACCGCAGCGGAGCCAATAAAACAGCCGTGCTCCTGGAGGGTATCGAAGTCGAGAGGAATATTAGCCTTGGTGGCAGGCAGAATACCGCCTGAGGCGCCACCGGGTAGGTAGGCAGCCAAACGATGGCCTTCAGTCATGCCGCCGCAATACTCGTCAATTAACTCGCTTAGCGTGATCCCAGCAGGTGCCAGATATACGCCAGGATGCTTGACCCGCCCCGAAACCGAGAAACTACGCAGCCCCACGCGGCCGTGGCGGCCCTGGCTAGAGAAAGCCTCTGCGCCGCGCTGCCAGATCATCGGGATCCAGTAGACGGTCTCGACGTTATTGACCAACGTTGGGCGGTCAAATAGCCCCTTCTGGGCGACAAAAGGGGGACGATGGCGGGGCTTGCCTGGTTTGCCTTCCAGGGACTCAATCATCGCCGACTCTTCACCGCAGATGTAAGCACCCGCGCCGCGGCGTAGCACGATATAGCCCGGCGTCACCAAGCCAGCAGCCTCAAGCTCGCCAATGGCCTCGCGCAGCACGCTATGCAAGGCAGGGTACTCATCACGCAAATAGATATACAGTGCCTCAGCCTCTACTGCCCAGGCACTGACTAAGGCTCCTTCAAGAAACTGGTGCGGCGAGCGTTCCAGATAATAGCGGTCCTTGAAGGTACCGGGCTCGCCTTCGTCGGCGTTGATCGCGCAGTAACGGGGGCCAGCCTCCTGACGTACGAATGTCCATTTTTTGAAGGTAGGGAAACCCGCGCCACCCAAGCCACGCAGATTGGCCTGCTGCATCGCCTCCATCAGCGCTTCTACTGTAACGCTGCCGTCGTGACAGGCCTGGAGCAACGCCATACCGCCCTTGCGGCGATAGTCGTCCAACCGCTGCCAGTCGACGGGGGCGGGGTGAAAGTGACCCTTTTCGATCACCGACGAGATACGCGCCTGGGTGGCGAACAGCACATGATGGTGCCCTACTTCAACTACTGGCGCCGTGTCGCAACGACCCATGCAGGGCGCCCGCAGCACCCGTACCTGTTCGATATCCACGTTCGCTTCAAGCTGTGCCTTAAGCGCCTCGGCGCCAGCTAGCTGGCAGGTTAGGGAATCGCAAACGCGAATGGTCACTGCCGGCGGCGGCAGCTGATCGTCGTGAATGACGTCGAAGTGAGCATAGAAAGTGGCCGTCTCGTAGACGGTCGCCATGGGCAGGTTCATATAAGCCGCCAGGGCACGCAAATCCGCCAGCAGTAGATGGCCCCGGGCATCCTGAATGGTATGCAGATGTTCAATTAATAGGTCGCGGCGGCGCAGCGTGGCGTTCTGTCGCTCGTCGCCCAGCAGTTCACGCAACCCCTCAAGAAGACTGGGATCGAGATCACGGCCGCGGGGCTTGCCGCGAAAGCGGCGCTTGGGGGTCACGGTCTGGACGGTCATGGGGTACTCATTATTATCTTGATCGGTTTTATACCGGATGAACAAAAACGGCACCCCTCGGGGCGCCGTCTAGGGTCGCACTAACCTACCCTCAGGCAGGGGGTCGGGGCTTATTACTCAGTATTTATTACTCAGTACTTATACTGGGTACTTATTAAATAAGTTATTAAGCCACGCTGCCATGGGGGTCAATGACGAATTTCTTAGCAGCACCACCATCGAAGTCGGCGTAACCCTGGGGTGCCTGATCCAGCGTGATCATCTGGACGTTAACTGCATCGGCGATCTTAACCTTACCGAACAAGATCGCCTGCATCAGTGGGCGATGGTACTTCATCACCGGGCACTGTCCAGTATGGAAACTATGAGACTTGGCCCAACCTAGGCCAAAGCGCATGCTCAAAGCACCCTGCTTGGCGGCCTCATCAGCGGCGCCGGGATCTTCAGTTACGTATAGACCCGGAATGCCGATCTGGCCACCCGCACGGGTCAACGACATCGCTGAGTTCAGTACTGTCGCAGGCGCTTCTTTGCCGTGATTACAACCACAGGCGTGGGCTTCGAAGCCGACGCAGTCGACAAAGGCATCGACCTCGCGCTCACCGAGGATCACCTCAATCTTATCAGCCATGTCACCGTCCTGGGTCAGGTCGATGGTCTCGCAACCAAAGCTACGGGCCTGAGCTAGACGCTCTTCGACCATATCGCCGACAATCACACAGGCTGCACCCAGCAGTTGAGCGGAAACGGCCGCTGCAAGTCCTACTGGGCCAGCACCGGCAATATAGACAGTGCTGCCGGGGCCGACACCGGCAGTAACGCAACCATGAAAGCCCGTAGGGAAAATATCGGAGAGCAGGGTCAGATCTTTGATCTTCTCCATGGCCTGATCGGCATCCGGGAACTTGAGCAGGTTAAAGTCGGCATAGGGAACCATGACATATTCAGTCTGGCCGCCGACCCAGCCGCCCATATCCACATAGCCGTAGGCGGCACCAGGACGGGCTGGATTGACGTTGAGGCAGATACCGGTGCGGCCTTCTTTACAGTTACGGCAGCGACCACAGGCAATATTAAACGGCACCGAAACCAGGTCGCCGGGTTGAATAAATTCGACATCGCGACCGCACTCGACCACGAGGCCAGTGATTTCATGGCCGAGCACTAGGCCGGATGGAGCGGTGGTGCGACCACGGACCATATGCTGGTCGCTACCACAGATATTAGTGGTGACTACCTTAAGGATCACGCCGTGATCGCACTTGCGATTTCCGATGGCGAGCTCAGGATAGGCAATGGATTCAACGGCGACTTCACCCGGCCCTTTGTAGACCACTCCGCGATTGGCTGCATTCATGGCTGGCTCCTATTGTTTATTGTTCTACTCAAAATCATTAATGGTCCTTCCCACCCTATCCCCTCCACACCTTAGGACTTACCCCATAAAGGCATCTACATATCTATTCAAGACATCCTAGCCAAGATGAATAGATGAAGGTCGTTTTCACGACACTCATCCTCCCAAACAGGCTCAACAATTCGGGGCGTCGGCGATGGTGACGCATATCCGACATCTAACAAGAACCACCAAGGAACCCCTATGAAGAACAATGACGACCCGGTTCTGTCGCCTGGACAGGATAATACCCAGATAATGGGGTTAGACTTTCATAACCCTGTTTTTCCACTCTCCGCTCTCGCCATTCTGCTGTTCATTCTTTACGCACTGGTATATCCAGATGCTGCTAATACCCACCTGGGACTTGCCAAGAACTGGTCGATTGAACACTTCGACTGGCTCTTCATGATTGCAGGCAACGTTTTCGTGGTGTTCTGCCTCGTACTGATCTGCTTACCACTTGGGCGGATTCGTCTAGGCGGCAAAGATGCGAAGCCGGAATATTCGCGCACCTCTTGGTTTGCCATGCTGTTTGCGGCGGGCATGGGCATCGGCCTGATGTTCTGGAGCGTTGCTGAGCCAGTGGCCTACTACACCGATTGGTACGGCACCCCACTGAATGCTCCTGCTGGCACGCCGGAAGGCGCTAGTGCCGCCATGGGCGCAACAATGTTCCATTGGGGGCTGCACCCCTGGGCAATCTACGCAGTAGTTGCACTCTCGCTGGCCTTCTTTGCCTATAACAAGGGCTTACCACTTACACTGCGCTCCGCCTTTTATCCGATTCTAGGCGAGCATACCCGCGGCTGGGCAGGCCATATCATCGATATCCTTGCCGTACTGGCCACTATTTTTGGCTTGGCCACCTCGCTTGGCTTTGGCGCTACCCAAGCGGCTGGCGGCCTAGCCTATCTGTTCGATATCCCCAATACCATCGGTACGCAGCTGGCGATTATCCTAGTGGTCACGGTGATCGCTCTGTTCTCGGTATGGAGGGGGATCGATGGTGGCGTTAAGCTGTTTTCGAACATCAATATGGTCATTGCGGTGGCGCTGCTTCTGTTTGTGGTTGTAGCGGGGCCTACCTTAATGATTCTGACAGGCATTGGCACCACGGCACTGGACTACGCGGGCCACCTTCTGCCGCTATCGAACTGGATTGGCCGCGATGATGACATTTGGTATCACGGCTGGACCATCTTTTACTGGGCGTGGTGGATCTCCTGGTCACCGTTTGTCGGCATGTTTATCGCGCGCGTATCCCGCGGACGCACGGTGCGTGAGTTCCTTATCGCCGTACTGCTAGTACCGACACTGGTCACGCTGGTGTGGATGAGTGCATTTGGCGGTACGGCACTTTTCCAAGCCTCCAACGGCGTGGGTGAGCTGGCCAACGGAATTAGTGATGTCTCACTTGCCATGTTCCATATGCTGGAGCAGCTGCCCTTGACCAGCATCACGTCGACACTGGCAATTATTCTGGTGCTAGTGTTCTTCATTACCTCGTCAGACTCCGGCTCGCTGGTCATCGACAATATCACCGCAGGTGGCAAGACCGATGCACCCAAGGGTCAGCGAGTATTTTGGGCGGCGTTGGAAGGCGTGATTGCCGGTGTGCTGCTATACGGCGGAGGCAGTACCGCCCTTAGCGCGCTTCAGGCGGGCGCAGTGGCCACAGGGCTACCCTTTACGCTAGTGCTCCTGCTGATGTGCTTCAGTCTTTATAAGGGACTTCACAAGGAGTGGCGTGAAATTAACGCGGTGCCAAAAACCGCTAGGTAATCACATCAAGTATCTGTTGATTTCAGGGGCGCCAATTTCATGGTGCCCCTTTTAGTTTGCGGATATCGTGTCGTGATTCCTGCACTGCGTGCCGCTAATGGCAATGAGTAGACAGGCAAAGCGCTGCACCATGGCTAAACAACATCAACAACCCCACGGCTTATTTCAATGATCTACACCATCGCAATACTGCTTAGTCTGGTTGGCTATTTTGTTATCGGACATCTGGCTGGGAGACGCGTCAAAGGACTTGATGACTATCTGGTAGCCGGTCGTAATGCACCCACCTTCTTTATTCTCGGCACGCTGGTGGCAAGCTATCTAAGCACCAGCGCCTTTCTCGGCGAAACGGGCTTTGCCTATCAGGGCTATCCGTTTGTGATGCTGATCTTTGCGGCGGTCAGCACTTCGGGCTGCCTACTTGGCGCACTGGTGTTTGGCCGTTATCTGCGCCGCAGCGGGGCGAGAACCGTGCCGGAGTTTTTTGGCAAGCGGTTTGCCTCACGCCGGGTGCAGATCATTGCCGGGCTGACCACGATCATCGGTCTGGGCGCTTACTTGCTAGGCGTGATGCAAGGCGCGGGCATTATGTTTTCGGAGCTGACCGGCATGCCCTACTGGGTGGGCCTGGTGTTGGTGTGGGCGACCTACACCGGCTTCATTCTCTATTCTGGTTCACCCGGTGTGATGCTGACCGATACCATCATGTTCGTGATTTTCTCGCTGGCCGCGGTGGGCGGGTCGCTCTACGTGATTCAGGATCTGGGCGGCTGGAGCGGAGTAGTAGAGGGGCTTCTGACCCAGACCGACAAGCCCGGCATTGCCCTGTGGCATGGGGTGCTGGAAGGTCCCAATGCCAGTTTCTCCTCCCCGGGCGAAGCGCTTACCTGGGGTTTGACACTTGGCCTTGTGTGGGCGGCGGTGCTGGCGGCCAGCCCCTGGCAATCCAGTCGCTACCTGATGGCACGCAACGAACACGTGGTGATGCGCTCAGCCATGTTGACGGCGGTAGCGCTGGCCATCTTCTACGCACTAATGATGATGACCGGCGCGGCGATCAACCTTTACGACCCGAACCTTGATCCGGAGCGCTCCATGATCTGGGTGGCGCTCAACGTACTGCCGACCTGGCTTGGCGTGGTCATTCTTACCGGCGTCTTCGCGGCTGGCCTCTCCTCCTGCTCGACGTTTCTGTCGATCATCGGCTTCAGTCTTTCCAACGATATTCTGCCCGCGTCGCTAGACGAAAAGTCAGCGATGCGCAAAAGCCGTATCGCGGTGCTCTCAGCAGGCCTGATTGCCCTGCTGCTGGCGCTGTTTCAGCCGCCAGCGGTCATGTCGGTAGTGTGGTTTGCCGCGACACTGTTTGCCTCCTCCTGGGGGCCGGTGGCGCTGATGAGTATCTGGAGCAAACGAATCACTGCGACAGGCGCCGGCTGGGGGCTGGCGGTAGGGTTTATTGGCAACGTTGTACTATCGATGATGATTCAAGCCAAGTGGCTTAGCCTACCGGTGTATCTGCACCCGGTGCTGCTGAGTACGCTGATGGCGCTTGTCGCGATTACGCTGGCCTCCCGGGTATCCCGCGTCAGCCAGGCCGAGAAAGAGTATCAAGCGTTTCTGCACACGTTTGATGCCCAGGCAGTTAGCGGTTGGGTAACGGGCACACGTTTGATCGCGCTTTGCACGATGCTGTCCGGCGTGGCCATCGGGGTGTTTCTATGGCAGCAGTATGCAGTGACGCTTGACGGATTTGCCGCACAGTTCAGCGTAGCCGCTGGTGCCGTGCAGGGCGGCTACGCTCTGGCAATCGGCTGCGGCAGCATGCTCTTGATGGCCGGAGCAGTGGGCCTTTGGGTGGCTTGCCCCCGCCAGCAGAAGACCTCTGCAGAGCGAATGGTCATGTCGAATGGCCGTTAGCCAAATGTACATGCGATGAGACGGGGCTCCGCTGCAACGTGTAACCACTCTCCATTGGGAGAGTGGTTATCTTTTATACCAACCGGGGGTCAATATCATGCAGTTAAGTGTTTACCAGCGCGGTCTGCTAATGGTGGTGCTGGGCGTAGTGCTTCTGAGCTTCGATGGCCTATTGATCCGCCTTGCCGATACCGACGGCTGGACTATCGTGTTCTGGCGCGGTTTTCTAATGTTCTGCGTACTGGGGATAATGTGCTGTGTCGGCAATCGACTGACGGCGCTGAGAAGCAACCCGTTCCCCTCACTGGCCTCAGCGCTGCTTCTGGGCCTGATCTCCAGCCTTTTTGTGCTGGCAGTCATGAACGCCAACGTGGCCAACGTGGTAGTGATCCTGAGTACCGCGCCGCTGTTTGCCGCGCTGTTTTCGCGGATTTTCCTGGGTGAAAGAGTCGCGCAGCGAACGCTAGTGGCCATTGCCGTCTGCATGTTGGGAATGAGCCTCGTGTTCATGGGCGAGGGGGACATGGGGATGCTGGCAGGTAACCTCTATGCCTTGGCGACCGCGGCGGCTATCGGCGGTAACCTGACCCTGTTGCGCCGCTATCCAGCGATTGATCCCATGACGGTGATTGCCGGTGGCGGGCTGCTCTCCGCAGCAGTTGCTCTGCCCATGGCCTCGCCGCTAGCATTGGATGCCCAGCGCTATGGCGTACTGGCGCTGATGGGACTGGTGCAGATGCCCTTGGCCACGGTACTGATCAACAGCGCCACCCGTTACCTGCCTTCTACTGAGGTGGCGCTGTTTTATCTGGTCGAAACCGCATTGGGTACACTGTGGGTCTGGTGGCTACTAGGAGAGGCTCCCACGGCCACAACGCAGCTCGGCGGTAGTGTGGTTATTATGGTGCTGGTATTGCATGCCTGGATAGGTTTGCGGCTTGAGAGGCAGCGCCTGCAACTTTACCCGGGCTTTATCGGCAAATAGCCAATAAAGCCATGTGGGCCATTGCCCACCGTTCAAGCCCGCCGAGTGGCGGGCTTGAACGGTGGTTAGAGGCGTGATGAACCAGACCTTCAGCGCAGCACCTCCTCTTCCTTGAGTAGTTTATAGATCGCCTCGGCGCCCTGCTCAGGGGTAACGTCGGTGAGTACCTGCCCGCCCTTGCCCTCGGCTTTTGAGGCTGCCGCCTTGAAGCGATCCCTGGCCGAAGCGGCTTTGACGATTTTCAGGCGCTTAGGCCGTTTACGTGCAGGGGCCAAATGCCACTGGGCCAGCTCGCTGTCGGCTTCAGGGGTAGTGGGCGTGATCGCAAAGGTGGCTCGACGAGCCGGGCCGAAGGCGCTCTGGCGCGCCGCCGGCGCTGCTTCATCCACGCTGATGATGGCAGGCAGGCGCACCTTGAGACGACGACGCTGGCCCCGTGGCAACGCCTGAAGCAGCGTTACCACGCCATTTTCCACTTTCTCTACCGAGGCCAAGCTATTAACCAATGGCCAGCCAAGATGCTCTGCCAACGCATAGGGCAAAAGCCCAGAGCCTTCACCACGCTCTGCCCGGGCACCGGTAATCACTAGCTGAGGCGAGGTAGCGGCCAGGTGTGCCGCCAGAGCCGGAATGGCGTCACTGCCCTCGGGCTGCTCTAGAAGGGTCATAGACTCAAGCCCCATGCCGACGCCTGTGGCCATACCTAAGTAACCGCGCAGAGCTGCCTCGCTGCCATCGCCCTGGGGACCCGCATGCAGCATGCTGATCCGGGTGCCCGGCAATTCGGCTTCCATGGACAGCGCAAGCTCCAGGCCCCGGGCATCCTGTTCGGCGCGCCTCGCACGGCCGGTGGTAGGGTGACGGCCGATGGAGACCAGCACCGCCACGTCGATCCCTTGTTGCTGTTGCTTCTGCTGTTGATCAGGCCGCATCGCGCTGCCCTCCCCGCTGCTGTTCCACCATAGCCACTAACGCGGCAAGGATTTGCGCGCTGTCGCCAATCACCGCCAAGTCGGCGCGTTTGATCATGTCGCACCCCGGATCGAGGTTGATCGCCACCACCTTGTCGCAGCGCTGAATGCCCTGCAGATGCTGGATAGCGCCTGAAATACCCACTGCCATATAGACTCGGGCGGTTACCCAGGTGCCAGTCGCCCCTACCTGACGATCGCGGGCCATAAAGCCGTCGTCCACCGCAACACGCGACGCCCCCTCGGTAGCGCCGAGCACTTTCGCAGCATGGTGGAAGGCATCCCACTGTTTGATGCCATTGCCGCCAGAGAGGATAAACTCTGCCTCGGCCAGCGCTACCCCAGCGGGATCCACCGCTACCTGCCCCAGATCTTCAATACGTGACAGGGTGGTGGGAAGTGACGCTGCAAGGGTCAGATGCTCAGCCGCATGCCGGGTCTCATCCACTGGCTCAGCGCACTCGGCCAGCGCCAGCGCCACCCTCGGCAGCGGGCGTTGAATATCCAGGCTCCCGGCGCCGCCACGAGCCGTACAGCGCCACCCCCGCGGCGCCTCATTGTCAGCTTCAATCTGCCAAACCCCCGTGGCAGCGCGCTCGCCCAAGCGCACGGCCAGCCGCCGCCCCAGATCGGCTCCGCCCAGGGGTGAGTCCGGCAATAACCAGAAGCGCGGCGTCATCTCCCGCTCGACGGCGCTTAAAGCCGCTAGACGCGCTTCGGGCGCAAACCCTGCGTAAAACTCATCATCAAGATGCACGACGCGATCGATACCGGCTTCGCCCAGTGCCTCTTCCTTATGCTCACCAAACAGGATCGCCACCACGGCGCCCGGCTGTTCAGTATCGGCATCCGCCACACGCCGGGCCAAACCTAGCAGATCCTTATCATGCCCGGAGAGACGTCCGCCGGTCAGGTCGGGCACCACGGCCACCAGGAAGGCGGGCTGATCAATGGTCACCATGCGGCGGCTATCGCGGGCCGACGTGGTGGTCGCGGTGGTCTGCCCGCCTTGCTGGAGGCCACTACGATCAATCCGTTTGATGCCATTGGGGCCGATAAAGCCGATGGCACGAGGGTCCTTGCGAACCACGCCATTGGGGCCCAGCCACTCGCTGACCGCTCCGCCGCTTACACCAAGGGCAGCAAGCACACTGGCGTGCTCGGGATGCAGGCGGTTTCGGGCGATCCATTCACGACGCGGGTCGCGGCGAATAATCTCACTCATACGATCGCCTCCTCAGCAGTTATCATCTCAGCAGTCCCTTGGGATCCGCCAGACGCATTCCCCGCGGGACGCTCTACCAGGGCATCGGCCACTAGCTCGGCAATATCGCGCACCTCAGCGCTGGCATCTACCACGCCTTCCAACATAGCGGTGCACTGCGGGCAGCCCACCGCGACCAGCTCGGCGCCGCTCTCCTTGACGTCATTCATGCGCATATCGGGGATACGCCGTTCACCAGGAATATCGGTGATAGGCGCACCACCGCCACCACCGCAGCAGCGCGAGCGGAAGCCAGAGCGCTCCATCTCATTGACCTTAATGCCCAATGCCTTAAGCACTCGCCGCGGTGCCTCGTATTCACCGTTATAGCGTCCCAAGTAACACGGGTCATGATAAGTAACGCTGCCGCCTTTCCAGGGCGCGAAGGCCAGCCGGCCAGCGTCATACAGCTCAGCGATAAAGGTGCTATGGTGGTACACCTCATAATTGCCGCCCAACTCGCCGTATTCATTGCCCAGCACATGAAAACTGTGGGGATCACAGGTTACGATCTGTTGGAAACGGTACTTGGCCAGAGTGGCAATATTGCGCTTAGCCAGGGATTGGAACGTCGCTTCGTCGCCCAGACGTCTTGCCACATCACCACTATCGCGCTCTTCAGCACCCAACACCGCGAAATCTACTTCAGCGGCGCGCAGCACTTTGACCAATGCGCGCAAGGTGCGCTGGTTGCGCATATCAAAAGCGCCATCCCCTAGCCACAACAGCACATCGACCTGCTTAAGATCTGCCATTAGCGGTAGGTTAAGATCCGCCGCCCAGTTGAGTCGCGAGCCAGGATCGAAACCACCGGGATTGTCGGTGGCGATCAAATTGTCGAGCACCTCAGCGCCTTTATTGGGCGTTTTGCCACGCTCCAGGGTCAGGTGGCGGCGCATATCGACAATCGCATCCACATGCTCAATCATCATCGGACACTCTTCCACGCAGGCTCGGCAGGTCGTACACGACCAGAGCGTATCGGCGTCGACCAACGCCTTTCCTTCCAGCGCCACGATAGGCCCGTGGGGCGCTCCCGCGTGCTCACCCACCGGCTTGCCAGGGTAGGCGGAGCCGGCATAGGCGGCATCACTGCCCCCCGCCATACCCACCACCATGTCCTGGATCAGCTTCTTGGGGTTAAGCGGCTGACCGGCGGCAAATGCCGGGCACACCGCCTCGCAGCGACCGCACTGCACACAGGCGTCGAAACCCAGTAGCTGGTTCCAGGTAAAGTCGGCAGGCTTTTCCACGCCCAGAGGCGCCGCTTCATTCTCCAGGTTGAGCGCCTTGAGGCCCGTTGACCGGCCGACGCCGCCTTTTTTCGTGGAGAAGCGCTCGGCGCGGCGATGGAAAGCCAGATGTAAGGCGCCAGCGAAGGCGTGCTTCATGGGCCCGCCCCAGGTCATGCCGAAAAACATTTCCCCCAAGCCCCAGGCCACAACGCCCGCTAATACCAGCGCCAGCAGCCAACTACTGCCCCCTTCAAGCAAACCTTCAGGCAGCAGACCTACCGTGGGCAGTGTGATCAGGAAGACACCTATCGAAAACGCCATTAGGCTCTTGGGCAGGCGCATCCAGGGGCCCTTGGAGAGCCGAGCAGGAGGGTTAAGCCGCCGCCGCGCCACGAAGAGGCTACCGACGAACATGGAGGCGCTAGCCAGTAGCAGTAATCCACCTAGCAATGGGTTGGCAATACCCAGACCGTGCACCAGGGTCATCAGCACGGCAGCGGCCACGAAGCCACCGGCGGTGGCCACGTGAGTGTTGGAGATCATTTTGTCACGCCCCACTACATGGTGCAGATCCACCAAATAGCGACGTGGCAAGGCCACCAGCCCCTGGAACAGGTTAACCCGCGAGGGGCGCCCCTGACGCCACAGGCGTATACGGCGTACAGCGCCGATTACCGCCAGGGCCAGGGCAGTAAAAATCAGTATCGGCAAGAGCGTTTCGAGCATGGTGCTCACCTCATCTTTGGTGCCATTGGCTTCGGCGGCGGGGCTGCTCTGGCGCCCCGCATTATTGTTGGCTTTTGCCTAAGTCAAAAGTCCTTGCAGATTCGCAGGGCGTCGTAAATGGCCGCATGGGTGTTACGTGGTGCCGTGCAGTCGCCCAGGCGGAAGAGTAGGAAGCCATCTCCTTCTTCGCCGTTCTTATCAATCAGGCTCGGCTGAGGCTGAATGGCGTAGAGCGCCTCCAGATCCACCTGCCCTTTATTGCGGGACTGCTCTTTGAGGGCGTAGTAAAGCGCCTCATCAGGGCGTACGCCGTTCTCGACCACTACCTGATCCACCACACGCTCTTCCAAAGCACCGGTGTACTCATTTTCAAGCACCGCCACCAGGCCATCGCCCTCGCGGTAAACCTTATGCAGCATCAAGTCGGAGGACATGATCACCTCCTTCTCGTAGAGGCTGCGGTAGTAGGTGGGGAAGGTGGTGCCGCCCACCGCCGCGCCGGGCTTGATATCGTCGGTGACGATCTCTACCTTGGCGCCCTTGTCGGCGAGAAAATCCGCCGCCGAGACGCCGGAGAATTCGCAGATGGCGTCATAAATCAGCACGTTTTTACCTGGCGCCACTTTGCCTGAGAGAATATCCCAGGTGCTGACCACCAGGCTCTCCTCGGCATTCTCCGAGTAGCCCCACTCTGGGTACTGGCTAAGGAAGGGCTGGCCACCGGTAGCAAGCACCACGATATCCGGGCGCAGATCGAGCAGCGTTTCCTCATCGGCGCGAGTACCCAGACGCAGGTCGACTTTAAGACGCGCCAGCTCCAGCTGGTACCAGCGGGTGATACCAGCGATCTGATCACGCTGGGGCGCTTGGGCGGCAATCGTAATCTGCCCGCCCAAGGCGTCAGCGGCCTCAAACAGAGTGACATCGTGACCGCGCTCGGCGGCTACCCGCGCTGCCTCCATACCGCCGGGGCCACCGCCTACTACGACGACTTTGCGTTTGGCGCCCTCAGTTTTCTCAATGATGTGGGGCAGCCCCATGTACTCCCGGGACGTCGCCGCATTCTGGATGCACAGTACATCCAGGCCCTGGTACTGGCGGTCGATGCAGTAGTTAGCGCCCACGCACTGCTTGATCTGATCGATCTGGCCCATCTTGATCTTGGCGATCAAGTGAGGGTCGGCAATATGTGCCCGGGTCATGCCCACCAGGTCTACGTAGCCCCCTTCGAGGATACGCTGGGCCTGATTGGGATCCTTAATGTTCTGGGCGTGGATCACCGGTACGTTTACCACTTCCTTGATCCCCGCCGCCAGGTGTAGGAAAGGCTCCGGCGGGTAAGACATATTAGGGATAACGTTGGCGAGGGTGTTGTGAGTGTCGCAGCCAGAACCGATAACGCCGAAGAAATCCACCATGCCGGTGGCATCGTAGTAGGCGGCAATCTGCTTCATATCGTCGTGAGAAAGACCATCCGGGTGGAACTCGTCGCCACAGATACGCATACCAACAACGAAGTCGTCACCCACTTCAGCACGTACCGCTTTAAGCACTTCCATACCAAAGCGCATACGGTTCTCGAAGCTACCGCCCCACTCATCCTCACGCTTATTGACCCGTGGGCTCCAGAACTGATCAATCAAATGCTGGTGCACGGCAGAGAGTTCAACACCATCAAGCCCGCCTTCCTTTGCCCGCCGCGCAGCCTGGGCAAAGTCACCAACAATACGCCAGATCTCTTCTTCCTCAATGGTCTTACAGGTAGAGCGGTGCACCGGTTCACGGATACCGGAAGGCGACACCAGCGTCGACCAGTCAAAACCGTCCCAACGGGAGCGGCGCCCCATATGGGTAATCTGGATCATGATCTTGCCGCCATGCTTATGCACGGCATCGGCCAAATTCTGAAAGTGTGGAATAATGCGATCAGTAGAAAGGTTTACTGAGCTCCACCAGCCCTGAGGGCTATCGATGGAAACCACCGAAGAGCCACCACAGATACATAGCCCACAGCCGCCCTTAGACTTCTCTTCGTAATACCTAACGTAGCGCTCAGTCGTCATGCCACCGTCAGTGGCATGCACCTCAGCGTGAGCGGTACTAACCACACGATTGCGGATGGTCAATTTGCCAATCTGTATCGGCTCGAAAATTGCGTCGAATGCCATGTTTGTCTCTCCTCGTACCCAGGTTAGCGGGCAGCGTCGGTCATCGGCTGGACAGTAAAGATGCCTACATCACAGCCGTGTTCGGCGGCACTTTGCGTCTGCTCAGCAACGGTACGCAGTGAACTTCCGCGTGCAGCGAGGATTTGGTCCATGGCACCGGCAAACCAGCCGGTGAACATGTATTCAACCTTACGGCCTACCTTGCCCAGCTGGTAAACGAAGGCGCTGTGCTCTAGCCGTACTCTTGCTGTACCGGCATCAAGATCGATCTGCTCCGTAATAAAGAGCCCCCAGCCACGCTGGGAGAGGCGCAGCATATAGTGTTCAAAAACGTCCACGCCCTCGAGCCCATGGCATTCGGCCTCTTTCTCGCACCAGTGCCAGGCGCTCTTGTAGCCAGCGTGGTAGAGAATTTCAGCGTACTTCTCGACACCTAGCGCCTCCTCTACCGCCACATGGTTGTTAATAAAGAAGTGTCGCGGCACATAGAGCATAGGCAGGGCATCGCTCGTCCAGACGCCGGTTTCGCTATCCACTTCGATGGGCAGTGCGGGGGCTAGTTTGGTCACGGTTGTTATCCTCTACATCATTATTCTTGGCTAAGGAGCAGGGTATGCCGTCGCCCCTATCAATCAATCTTATGGAGCTGGCGTTTAGGCGCCCCACACGTCCTTGAGCACGCGCACCCAGTTCTCACCCATGATCTTGCGCACCTGGGTCTCACTCATGCCACGCTTGAGGAGCGCCTCGGTGAGGTTAGGGAACTCCCCAATGGTGCGGATTCCTTTGGGATTGATAATCTTGCCGAAGTCAGTAAGGCGACGGGCGTAGCCTTTGTCGTGGGTCAACCACTCGAAAAACTCTTGGCCATGCCCTTGGGTGAAATCGGTACCGATGCCAATGGCATCCTCACCGACGATATTCATGACGTACTCGATCGCCTCGCAGTAGTCTTCGATGGTTGAGTCGATGCCCTTTTTGAGGAACGGCGCAAACATGGTTACACCAACAAAACCGCCGTGGTCGGCTATGAACTTGAGCTCTTGATCGGATTTGTTACGCGGGTGCTCTTTGAGGCCGGAGGGCAAGCAGTGGGAGTAACAGACCGGTTTTTTGGATTCGAGAATCACCTCTTCAGAGGTCTTGGCACCGACGTGAGAGAGGTCGCACATGATGCCAACCCGGTTCATCTCAGCAACGATTTCGCGGCCAAAGCCAGACAGACCACCATCACGCTCGTAGCAGCCGGTGCCCACCAGATTCTGGGTGTTGTAGCACATCTGTACGATACCCACGCCCAGCTGTTTGAAGATCTCAACGTAGCCAATTTGGTCTTCAAAGGCATGGGCATTCTGGAAACCGAAGATGATACCGGTCTTGCCCTCTTCTTTAGCGCGAGAGATATCAGCGGTGGTGCGAACAGGGCGTACCAGATCACTACACTCCGCCATCAGCTGGTTGGACTTGACGATATTATCGACCGTGGCCTGGAAACCTTCCCACACTGAGACTGTGCAATTGGCAGCGGTAAGGCCGCCGCGGCGCATGTCTTCGAGTAGCTCACGGTTCCATTTGGCGATAATCAGACCATCAATGACGATGGCGTCATTGTGCAGTTCAGAGGGGGTCATAGCTAAGCTCCAACATTAGTTAATGTAGCGAGCATAGCGCTGACGTTGGATTGGACTGCTCTTGGAAACGACGGCGGAAATTCCAAAAGCGTCATTGCGTCGTGAACACGACAACTACGCATGCTCCTGCAAACACTGCATCGAAGTCGTATTAGCTGAGGGAGTAGCGACCATTAAAAAAACGTGCTGCCCGAAGAGTGGCAGCACGTTTCAAACCTTGGTGTCGCAAGGGGTATCAGTTCAATAGCTGCACACTGGCAAAGGTGGGTTCACCCTGAGCGCAGGCTAGCGCCTGCTGGGCGCTTGAAAGAGGCTCACTTTTGTAGGGCTCGCCTCCCCATCGCTTGATTGACGATGGCGAATTACTGTTACTTCCCTGGCGATCCAATCCACCCAAGCGTTCATTTCTCGGCGGCACACCAAAGTATTCACGATAACACTTAGAAAAATGGGGCGTTGACACGAAACCGCAAACAGAAGCGATCTCTATAATCGATAAAGGCGTTTGCTTGAGCAATTGCCGAGCGCGGACTAAGCGCAATTTGAGGTAATAGCGCGACGGTGAACAGAGTAGGTAGCGTTGAAACAGCCGCTCTAACTGGCGACGCGAAACATTGACATAACTTGCCAATTCGTCGAGCTCTATGGGCTCTTCAATGTTAGCTTCCATCAAGGCGACGATTTCCAACAGCTTAGGTTGGGTAGTGCCCAGCACATGTTTAAGAGGAACTCGCTGCTGGTCTTGCTCGTTACGCACGCGCTCATAGATAAACATCTCAGAAATGCCTGCCGAAAGCTCACGTCCGTGATCGTGGGCAATCAGATTGAGCATCATATCGAGCGGTGCAGTGCCGCCAGAGGCGGTAAAGCGATCACGATCAATAGAGAAAAGATGCGGTGTCAGAATAACGTTAGGGAAAGCCTCCTGCATGGATGCCAGGCATTCCCAATGCACACTGGTTTCATAGTGATCCAGCAACCCCGCCTGCCCTAGGGCCCAACTGCCTGTACATACTGAGCCTAGTCGTTTTAGCTGGCGTGACTGGGACTGAAGCCAGCGTATGTGTTCACGGGTAACGCTGTGTTGTGGGCCTACCCCGCCACACACGACCACCCACTCAAGCGATAGCGGGGTATGCATAGAGGCATCAGGCGTTACCTGCAACCCATCACTAGCGCGTACGGGGAGGCCATCCTGGGTCAGGGTATACCAGCGATACAGCTCACGGCCGGCCAACTGATTAGCCATCCGCAAAGGGTCTATCGCTGACGCAAGAGAAATCAGAGTAAAATTATCTAACAGTAGAAAGCCAAGGGTTTGCGGTTCGCCCGCACGATTGGTATTTGCTGCCGGGTCTTTTGCTTGGTTTGATGTCATGGTCCTACCCTCCGTCACCTTTTAAATCATCAATTTTTTCTTATTAGAATATTTTAGGTGTCGCTGGCGTCTTTTAGTTTCCTATCACAGAAGTGAACACTCACTCGCGCAGGGGTTGCATTGCTATTTGGTCGTATATTGGCACGAATAGGGCGGATAGCGACAAAACAAATGCTCCAATTCAGCAACTGGTCGCAAATAGGACACTAGAGGTCGCCCCAAAGCTCTTTAACGGATTACGAAGGGCACGGTTCAGAAGGTAGTGGAAACAGGGTGTATTAGCCATTGCGTATCAGAAAAATAAGGCAATCAAGCAAAGGGCGTTTCTGCCACACGCGGCTGGGTGTCTAGGGTTATATATCGATATACAGTATAATTAACGAGTGCTTATGTATGCAGAATGCTTACTTAGCGACTCATATAATTGTTAAACACATAAATCGACAAAGGAACTGGCGATGCAAACAACGCCTCTAGTACGCAAAACATCTTGTATTTTAGGACTAGCCACCGCCCTGGCTCTCAGTGGCTGCCAATCAGGCGCTGATATCGGAGGCCTGATGTCGGCGGGCAGCAGTTTAGCAGGTGCTGCCACCATGACAGATCAGCAAATGCATCAACTTGGGGATCAAACTATTGCCCAACTTGATGCCCAGCATCACGTTGTCTCTGCCGACAGCGATTATGCAGAACGCCTAGCCCGTCTTACCCAGGGATGGGAAGTCGTCGACGGACACACTTTGGATTACGACGTCTACCAACTGGACGAAATCAATGCCTTTGCAGTCCCTAACGGCGCTATCCGGCTGCATACTGGGCTGATGGATGAAATGACAGATGATGAAGTGAGTTACGTGATTGCCCACGAAATTGGACACGTTGTGTTGGGGCACTCCAAACGCGCTTTTCAAGTTGCTTACGCCGCATCTTCCGCACGTGAAGCTGCTGCCGCCAGCGGAAGCGCCACCGCTGCTGCACTTTCAAGCTCTGAACTTGGTGAGTTGGGCGAAAAGCTGGTAAATGCCCAGTTCTCCCAGCGTCAGGAAAATGAAGCTGATGACTACGCCATCGAGTTAATGCAGCGTCACGATATGGATGCAAGTTCTGCCGTCACCGCTCTACGTAAACTAGAAGATAAATATGGCAACAGCAGCAGCTTCTTCTCCAGCCATCCAGCCCCGGGAGCTCGTGCCGAGCGTCTGGAAACAGCGCTTAACTAATTATTTAAGTTAATTACTGGCTAAGTAAGCTAATCATTGGCTTCTAAACACTCAGTAATCGCACCGCCTTGCCAAGTAAGTTCTAACGAGCCTTACTTGGCAAGGGTAGAAGCTAAAAAGGTAGAAGCTAAAAGGGTAGCTGTTGTCTGCACGACAATGGCAGGCCTAACAGCTATCAATGCACTCAGCACTCAGCACCCCGCAAAGGCTCATTACAAAGAGGGGCACTTGTACCATTAAATTTCTTTATCATTAAACTTCTTTATCATTAAACATAGACAGGCGACGTTTGATGGCTTGAGCCACTCTAGGAACCGCTACTAAACGAATCAGATAGGCAATAACTAGGCCAGCGATAATCGAAAATAGCATGCCCATCCCTACACGAAACATCAGTGCCGTAAAAAAAGCAGCCAGTACCGCGGTTAGAATTTCTTCTAGATGACCTTGAATCCATTCTCGCCAGCTGGGTTGCATAAACACCTCCTGATTAGTGAAGTCGTCACAATGACTTACCATAGCGACTGAGCATGCCACTCTAAAGCAGCCCACACACGCCCGCAAATTATCCTATATATCACCTTACCCGCTTTCAGAGCCTACTGGTTATCTTGGCGATTGCCTGCTCACTCTACGAACAACTCACCCTACGCCCCCCTTCTTACCAATGTCTGTTGGTGTGCTTAGTCATCTAGCCAAGCGATAATTTCTCTACCAACAAGCTCAGGATGCGTCATGTGAATACAGTACCCGTCGCTTGCTATGATGCGCAGTGTGCTTTAGACATAGGCGCATGAACATAACGACCCGCTTCGGGGCTGGCAGGGTGCCGGCCTGACTAGCGAAACGCTCAGGGCTTGCAATTGCTGGCTATGTTTCATTCTTTTATTAGTACGTTCGAACTCCCCCTCAGTTTTTTAATTAACCACACCTTTAAATTTCTTTTGAAACTCCCACTGGTGCCATTCGGCAATCCACCGTCCAAAATCTTGAGCAGGCATTGGGCGGGCAATGAAATAACCTTGCCCACATTCGCAGCCTAGCCCAATGAGCTGCTGACTATGCTCTAGCACTTCAACACCTTCAGCGACTAAATCACAGTCGAATGCTCGTGCAAAACCAATAACGCCTTTAAGAATGGCGAGGTCACCCGTGCTAGTTAGCATGTTCTGCACAAAACTACGGTCGATTTTGAGCGTGTCGACCGATAGGTCTCTGAGATGGCTTAAAGAGGAATAACCAGTACCAAAGTCATCTAATGAGATTCGGATACCCATCCCCCTACAGGCATTAAGGACGGAGTAAACATGCTTCACATCCTCGATGGTGCTTGTTTCCAATACTTCAAGCTCAAGCCGCTGTTTGGGCAGGCCTGGAAAACAGGCCAGTATATTACTTAAAGCGTGAAGAAACTGAGAGTGCTGTAAGTGGTACCCATCAACATTGACACTAACATGCAAGTCCAGACCTTGCTGAAGCCACGTCTGCAATTGACAAAGTGCACTAGTGATAACCCACTTCCCTAGCTCCACCCCGGTAGGGGTATTATTGAGAGCAGGTAGAAAAGTTGCCGGCGATTTCAGCCCTTCACTGGGATGATTCCAGCGTATTAGTGCCTCAGCCCCCAGCACTCTCCCGGTAACCATGTTAACTTTAGGCTGGTAATAGAGCTCAAACTCACCAGCTTTCATGGCTGCCCTAATAGCAGATAGCTCTGCGTGTTTTCCTTTCTGGATTCGCTCGTTATCCACATTAAATAGGCAGACTTGGTTCTTTCCCGCCAGCTTGGCTTGATACATTGCTTGGTCGGCTTGGCGAATTAATTGATCAGGTTCAACCTCTTTCGGTTGTGGGTAGAGCGTAACGCCGATACTTGCAGAGAGCTTTAGCCGTACTGAATCTATATCGAAAGGTTCAGCGAGTTTCTTGATAAGCCGAGAGAGTGACTCCTCAACTAGACCCGCACTAAAACGACCATTTAAAAAAATAACGAACTCGTCACCACCAAAGCGGGCAATTAAGTCATCAGCTCTTAGATTGCTGGATAACCGCTTTGCGACTAACTGAAGTATCTTGTCACCCAAGTGGTGCCCATGGAGATCATTGACCTCTTTGAAGCCATCAAGGTCGACAAACGCAAGCGCAAATGCAATATCATCTTTTTTTCGCGCAATAACCTTTTGATCAAGGTATTTAGCCAATGCAGCGCGGTTAGGTAAGCCTGTCAGCTGATCAGTGTCAGAGGCCCTTCGTAGCAAGGACGCCTTCTGCTCAAGCAGGTTTTTGGTTTTCGTCAGCTCTTCAAACAATTGCTCAGTTCGGCTGGCACTACTGATGCTCCAGAAAAATCGCTCATTAGTGCAGTCATTACACAAAATACTGACCATTATAGGTAAAGTGTGTTTGGATTTAGTCTCCATGGTCAGACGAATCTCGTAACACTTTTTCTCCCGCTCCAAAATGGGCACGATATAAGTGTCATACATAATTTGTGACGCCTTGTTCAGCAATGTAAACAAGTCAGCGCCCAGCAACTCTTCCGTTGAATAACCGTGACACTCTTCAAGGTGGCGATTACAGTAAATAATCCGACGCTTATTGTCGGTAACCATGCATCCCACAGGGAAAGCGTCGAGCGAAAATAGGTTGGATGTATACATGATCTACCTTGAATAGTGTCACGATGATCTATGCGTAAAATTTTTACATTCCCATATAATCTCCGATAACTAGCCAAGTTGCTATTTTTATGGCGTAACCAATTGATACCAATTATAAATAAACCCACCAAACCTACACATTATCAAAGAGGTTTAATGTACCCTCACTTAATAATTCTCCGAGACATCATAAGTACTTACCCATTACCCAGCCGCCGCCACTGCCTTACTACCAGTATCAGCACTAGCGAAGACAACACTACGTTAGAAACGGGCACAGCTAACCAAACACCATTGATCCCCAACAACTGCGGCAAAAGAAGCAAAAAAGGCACCTGAATGGCCATATTGCCCAACGTAATCATCGTCGCTGGACGCGCTTGGCCTAATGACTGAAACCAGGTGGCCGTGATCACCAGAAAACCATCTAGAAACATGGCGAGCATGAAAAGCCGTAGCGCGTGGCTTGTGGTCTCTAATAAAGCAGTATCTGTATCACTAATGAAAAACTGCGCGAAAAAGCTAGGGGACCACTGCACTGCCAGCACAAAGCACAAGCCCACCGATAAGACGATCAAACAAGCCAACCGGTAAGACGCCTGAATTTTTCGCTTTTGCTCAGCCCCATGGTAGAAACTGGTGATCGGCTGCATGCCCCCAGCGACGCCTTCCGCTAGCAAGTAATAGAATGTCATTAAATAACCGGCAATGCTGAAAGCAGCGACGTGTAACGACGTTCCATGCTGTAACAGCAGCATATTGTGCAGCACAATGGAAAAGCTGATGTACAGATACATCAACATGCTTGAAAAACCGGTTTTCAGCAGGTCCCACGCTTTTTGGCTTCGCCACGCTAGTTGGCCCCATGAGATAGCCAGCTGACTATGGCGACTACATAAATAACCCAGGCACAACACCACCGGCAGGAGTTCGCCCAACAAGGTAGCTAATGCAGCGCCTTCCAATCCATAGCCGAGATAACCCAGAAACAGTGCATCCAGCGCGATATTAGCCACCGCCCCTAAGCCCATCGCGAACGTTGCCAGGCGTGGCGCACCGGCATTGCGTACCAGCAGCGGTAACGCGATGCTGCCTAGCACAATAGGTGTGCCTGCCAGCATCCAGTTTAGGTAGCGCTGCCCAAAAAGTAGAGCCTCCCCTTCCGCCCCCTGAAAGGACAGAAATAAAGGGCTTATAAAGAACAGTACCACGCCCAAAAGTACACTGAAGCCCATTAAAAGAAACAGCGCTTGGATAAGGTATTCACGGGCCTTATTGGGCTGCCGAGCCCCTAGTTGAATGGAAGCGTGTGCTCCGGCACCAATGCCAACCATCATACCGACGGCCAGTAGCACGCCTATTAATGGCCACGCAAGGCTAATGGCAGCAAGGCCGTTGCCGCCTACAAAGTGCCCAACGAAAATACCATCCACAATTTGATAGGTACCGCTGACCATTAAGGCCGCAACAGAAGGCAACGTATAGTGCCAGAACGCTTTGGAAACAGTGGCTTGATGTAAGTTCATAGGTGTTTGTAAGGCTGGCTAGAAGGCTTGGGGGGAGTCAGAGCACCTAAGCTCAAGTTGCTACAGGCTTTGCCCATCAGCGCAGTAAACTGCTCAAGCTCCTCCTCTGTCAGTGCGTGCTTAAAGTGTTGCAGTGCTGCCTGATATATTTCAGGCTCTTTATGCTTCAGAGTTAGGGCTTTAGCGCTTGGAAGCAAGCGCTGTGCACGGGCATCTTCTGGGCAAGGACGACGCAGCAAATATCCCCGCTGCTCCAACTTTCTCACCATCGTGCTAGCAGATGCTTTGCTGACATGCATGCACTCAGCCAGCTCAGTCAGACGCATACCTGTCTCATCCCACGCCAATAGGGTGTACAGATACTGCAACTCACTAGTGCTTAGTTCCAGATGTTCACTATGCTGCGCTTGTTCGCGCCACTGGTTCCAGAGGTGCCATTCAAGCCGCTGCAAACTTTGCCGTAAATCCATCGCGTTTTTACCTAATCAGGTTACCATCTATGTTAGTAAGTCTAACTAATTAAATGAGAAAATAAAAGCATTCTACAACCGCTAACCGAGACAGCTTGATGCTGTTGCGCTGATATCTCTGGGGATGAAGGGATTGCCACTTGCTTAATGCCGAAACCGACATCTGCTTAAGCTGTTGGATGTTTATGAGCGATCTTGCTCTGGCAGGCTTTCTGCAGTGAGCTTGTCCTGATCGTTCTTTAGCACAAATCTCTGAAGGAAACTGCGAAGTAGCCACCCAAGCCACTTCGGGTTGGCTTGCACCCAGGTATAACAGGCTTCCAAGCGACAGCCCATCTCGATTTTTCCTTGCTCGTTGGAGATCCCAAAGTTGATACTCCGCATTCCTTTGCTGATGGCATGACGCACGATTTGGTAGCCCATCACACGGTGGATGGGCAGGCGTCCTGTTGCCTGTAGATCCACACCGCAATAGGTAGATTCCAGGTGATCGCCTAGGGTAAAGCAGAGGTCGAACGCATCAATGCGTCCGTCCTTTCGTAGCAGCAACCATACTGCATGCTTGAGCTGCCCCATATGCAGAAAAAAATCTTGAGGGACCATAATCTGGTCGGGCGAGCGGTGTTTCTGGTAAAGCTGTAACCACAAGGCATGCAAGCGCTGCGCCTCATCTAGCGAGAGCGCTTGCCCTTCACGAACGTCAACGGTGTAGCCTGCTTTTTCCAGAGTCCGCATATCCCGACGTAGGCGTTTGCGCTTGGGGTGTTGCATCAGATACTGACCGAAATCTGCCCAGGTAAGCTCCAAATGTGCACAGTTGTAGAGCTTGTCCAGCGGCAGCTTCTGGAGGTAGTCAGGTGCAGGAAAATCCCGCCCGACGAATAATCGAACTCCATGCTTCATCGAAGCCTGTTCCAGCGCAGCTACCAAGCGGTAACGTAGGCTTGTTGAGTTCGGGGTTGCTGCCAGCATCAGTGGCAACCCAGTATTGACGGGCGTTCCCATGGTGGTGACACGCAATGAGGCTTTATATGGCAGGTGGATGCGCCATATGGTGGCGACAGCAGCGCCAACCATTTCGCCATTGGAAATGGCCAGCGCATAGAGATACTGGCACTCCAGACCGCTGGCCTCAAGAGCAGCCATATACTCATAGCTGCAGAACTGATGGGGGTGACACAATTGATTCCAAGACGTTCGATCAATCGTGGCAATCGAATCCCTTATATCAATCAGTACCGCCGCCTCAGCGATATCTTCTGTGCGGCTTGGAAAACCGGACCGCACCACCTGCTCCACGCGCTTCATTGTGCGGCTCCCAGCCTAATTCATCTCCACCAACAGCGGCTCATTCACGAGTCTGGATGGATCACTGTCACCAAGCAGCACCTCCAGGCTTTGGGCAAAACCTTCAATCTCCGCATCAGTGTGGTATCTGTGCAGGATCAGCCGTATCAATGCCTGATTGGGCTTGACTGCCGGGTAACGGAAAATCGGTACGCAAAAGCCTTGTTTCTCCAACTGCTCTCGCACTTGCTCGGCCTTACTGTCCTTCCCGATCAGTACCGACGTTATATAGGACGGCGTGTCATTGAGCTGCAGGCCACTATCAAGCAAGCGCTGTCGGAACGCCAAGCTTCTGCATAGGTAATCATCCATGATGGATGGGTCCTGCTTGAGCTGCTCAATGATGGATGCCGCTGCGTCCGCTGTGGGTGGCTGAATGGCTGCAGTGAAAATCGACGTTCCACTCAATACTTCGAAGGCATCAATGTACTCAGCGTTGGCACTGATTGCGCCGCCTTCCAGACCCACTGATTTTGAGAGAGAAATCATGATGAAGTCGGCACGACGAAGATGTTGGAACTCCTCATAGAAATTACGCTGAGGCTCGCCATACACCATGAAGCCATTGGCATCATCGATGTAACTCAGGGCTTGGAAGCGTTCACATACATCCAGAATTTCTCCGATAGGTGCCACGCTTCCATCTGAAGAATAGACACTTTCAAAGACGACGATCGCTTTGCGATCTCCAACGTTCTGCAGAACACGTTCCAGATCAGCGACATCGTTATGCTTGAATGCCATTAGCGATTCACCGTATTTCAAGTGGCTCGCTGCTTTCCAGAGACTCCAGTGGCAATCACGATCGAAGACTAACACGGCATCCCGATTGTCAATGCCGCTGCTGGTGGAGAAATTGAACTTTGCCGTCATCGCATTGATGAAGCCGAGGTTGGCCAACATGCCCGATGCAAACGTTAGCGTTTTGTCTTTACCATGATGCTCGCTGAGCAACGTTTCCAATCGGAAATGCGGCTCACAAACACCCTGCGTCGCCCTTGAACCACCGGTGGAGAGCCCATAGCGCTTGACCGATTCGCAGAATGCATCAAGCACCTGTGGATCCTGCTGCCAGCCAAGATAGTTAATCCCCGAGAAATTCACATAAGGGAGACCATTACGCGTGATACGTGAACCGGACATCCCCTGCATGATGACGGGTTCTCGCAGAAACCCCTCAGAGACTGAAGACTCAACGAAGCGTTGAAAGCCCCAGCGGTCCACCTTTGGCAAGATATCCATAAACCCCCTCCATTCGTCCTGACTGCTATTTGCATTTGACAAATTCATCAAATTGCATTAGGCGACTTGCATTCCTTATAATGACAGATGATCGTCCCACCGATTTACTGACACTTTTCAGAAGCGGGTTTATCGTTGCAGCGCAATATCAAGCAACGTTCAAGAATACATCAAGATTTCATGAAGGAGTGGCCAGTGAGCTTGGGACGTGTATTGATCGTCGAGGATGACTTCGATGGGGCCGAGGTGCTCGAAGCCTACCTTGGCAGGGATGGCTTCAAGACCCGACATGCAGCAGATGGGGATCAAGCACTGGAGTACCACGCGCGTTGGCGCCCGGATTTAGTGCTGTTGGACATCATGCTGCCAGGGCTAAGCGGTAATGAGGTGCTCACCGCCATTCGCCAGCATTCAGCAACACCGATCATCATGGTGACTGCTGTCGGGCATGAACCCAGCCGTATTAATTCGCTACTTTATGGGGCCGATGACTACGTCGTTAAGCCATATAACCCAGGTGAAGTAGTCGCGCGGGTTCACGCGGTATTACGCCGTTGGCGTGGTGGTGGCCTCGGGCAGACCACCTTGCTACGCCATGATCGCTTGGTTATCGATCTCAATGCAGCGCTGGCTACCATTGAAACTGATGGCGTGACTCAGCCCCTGGAGTTAACTCGCACCGAGTTCAGCCTGCTGTCGATGATGATGGCAGCACCTTCTCGTATGTACACCCGCGCGGAGCTACTTGCCAACTGCCTTCCAGAAAGTGATGCAATGGAACGGGTGGTTGATGCTCACCTATACAACCTACGACGCAAACTGGAGCGTGCCGGTATTAATGGTGTCGTATTGACAGTACGGGGGCTAGGTTACCGCTTCCGCAATCCTTCATGAGCACGGCAAAGAAAGGCCGTTCCCGGCAACTCTGGTACTGGATCAGCCTACGAATGATTGGCCTCGCGCTGATGGCCATACTGGTCGTGGGTGCCGGTATGTGGCTACGCTTTTTCTGGTGGGAAACCAAGCTGCGAAACGCACTCCCCAAGGAAATACTCCAAGAATTGAAGCTGCTGGAAACCGATCATGTCGCCAATGCTGAGCGTCTGCGTGAAATCTATGGGCAATATCTCTATGGCGATTACTTTACACCAGAGGTGCTACATGCGGACCTGCTGTGGTTCAGTGGACTTGTACTGATCGCCCTTCCTCTTATCATTGGCGGGGGTATTTGGGTCTCATTGCGTCTATCACGCCAGCTCAGTGTTGTTGCAATCGCGGCAAGGCACATTGCTGGCGGTGATTTCCGCTCGAGAGCAAGTATTATTCCCGATGCTCCCGCCGCACTCCACCATTTAATAGCCGACTTCAATCACATGGCCGAACGCTTAGAACGCCATGAACGGGAGTTACAGGCATCCAGTGCCGCCATCGCCCATGAACTGCGTACGCCTCTCACCGCCGCCAAAGGGAGGCTGCAGGGCCTGATAGATGGTGTCTTCGAAGCCTCGCCACAGCAACTAAGCACCATCATGCGGCAACTAGATCAACTTAATCGTCTGATCGATGATTTGTACTTGTTATCGCTGGCGACAGCAGGTCAGTTGGTTTTGATACCATCAAGCTTTGCCCTCAAACCACTGATGGAAGAGCGAGTGGTCTGGGCAGCACCACGATTACAGCAGCACCCCATGAAGATTGTGATCGACTGCCCGGACGATGTACTTCTAAATGCCGATCGCGATCGCCTCGGTCAGGTAGTTTCCATCCTGATCGACAATGCATTGCGCTACGCTGCAACTGGCGACTATTTGGCACTACGCGCCACCCGACAAGGAACGAAGGTATTGATCGATGTCGAAGACGCTGGCCCTGGTTTTGCACCGGAGCATATAGAGCGTGTGTGCGACCGCTTTTGGCGTGCCGAGCATTCACGCTCGCGCCATGCAGGCGGCAGTGGGCTGGGGTTATCGGTGGCAGTAGCTATATGCCAAGCCCATGGTGGACAGTTGAGTGTTCACAATCGAGGGACGGGCGGCGGGCGCATCCACATCGAGTTACCTGCCTGATTATAGGCGGCATTACTCTGAAAACGGATGCTTGTTGAGCCCGCTCCACGGCTCTTGATGAAGTCTTCATCTTTTCTGGACGATACCTTGTAGTGAGGAGGGTTCACTACCGGGGTAACAACTCGGAAAGGATGAACAACCATGCGTAAGCCTGCTTCTCAACGGATGCAAAAAGGGTGTTTGGCAAGCCCTGCCTTATCAATTATTGCAAGCGCCGTCTGCCTGCTGATGCCACTGCAAAGTTTGGCTCAGCAGCATCACCAAACTCAGCAACAGGGCACCGATACACCCGCCAGCCTATTCGGCGATACAACTGAAGTTGTGGTGGGGCTGGGGGCGGCCTACATTCCCCGTTACCTCGGCGCAAAAGATTCACGAGCCATACCGGTACCAACACTGAGCATATACCGCGGTATCTTCTTTGCCGATACCGTGCGCGCCATCGGGACAGAGTACCTGACTCAAAACGGGCTTTACGCCAGCATGGCGATTAGCTACGACTTCGGCCGAACCGAAAAAGACAGTGACTGGCGCCCTGGATCAACGCGTCTCCAGGGAATGGGGGAAGTTAAGGGTGCGACTACCGCTAACTTCCTGCTGGCTCAGGAGTTGACCTCCTGGCTCTCGGTCAATGGTGAAGCTGATCTGCGTGTAGCTGGCCATGAGCGAGGCAATCGTTACCGACTAGGCCTGGAAAGCACCATACTGCGAACGGACAACGATGTGTTCACTCTCGGCGTAAACATGCACGCCGGTGATGGCCGCTACAACCGCACCTATTTCGGCGTGAACGATGCGCAAGCTCAAGCTTCGCGATTTTCCCATTTCAATGCTGAATCCGGCGTCTACGCCTATTCGCTCTCGGCAGACTGGCATCATGACTTCAACAGGCACTGGACGATGTCTCTTGGGGTGAATGTCATGGAGTTCAGCGACAAGGCGCGTAACAGCCCAGTGGTGGAAGAAAAGACCGGTGTGGCGGGGTTTGCTGCATTGCACTACTCGTTCTAAGGCAGGCAACAATGATGTGCGCATATAAGCAGACAACCTCCGCATTACGCTCCCGATGCCGGATACTTATTTGGCTGGCCTGCATCTTGGTGACCGCCTTATTGTTGGTAAGTGGTGTTCGGTTTCTTATGAGCGAGCCACCTAGGCCAGTACTGGATAAAGCAACTCAGAGTCACCCTGTGCCAGACAATTCTGTGCAGAGTGATCCGGTACAGAGCCCCCCTCCTTAAAGACTCCCTAGCCTCTCATAATTGATCGGCCAATAGCGGATAATGCAAAGGTGCCCCTCTCCTGGTTCGTCACGAACCAAGCACTGATCAGTGATAGGCCCGCCATGTTTAGGCGGGCTCCCCCCCCCCGCACTTGATGAAACCTTGATAAGACATTGAAAGGTCGTTGACGGGTAAAGAGCACACTTCCGTTCAGGCTCATGGATCGGAAATCTCACATCATGTCATTGCACTGGAATGCAGCACTTCTGACCGTGCTGCTATCAGGCTGTACCACTTTGATACCGCCTCACACCCTCCCTGAAAGCACTTTACCTACGCATTACCAGCAGGGGTATGGCCCCAACACCAAGGATGCTGCATCGGCCTCAGCGGCTAATATCGCCTGGCAGGACTATTTTCGTGATCCTCACTTACAGAACGTAATCCTTCAGGCACTACGCCACAACCACGACCTGCGTAGTGCTGCTTTACGGGTTCAACTGGCACAGGCAGCCTACCGCATTGAGCGCAGCGCACAGCTACCCGGTGTTGACCTGGGAATGGATGCGAAGCGCTCGCGCACCCCGTCCGATTTGTCGGCCACCGGCAGCGCCCTGAGCAGCAATGAGTTTCAGGTAGGCGTGGGGGTTACCAGTTGGGAAGTCGATCTCTGGGGCCGTATCGCCAGCTTGAACGAAGAGGCCTTGCAAACATTTTTGGCAACTAATGCTGGCCAGCGAGCAGTGACAATCAGTTTGGTGGCACAGGTAGCCGATACCTGGCTTAGCTTATACGAGCTGAATGAACGGCTGCGTCTCGCTCAAGCGACTCAAGCCAACCAGAGCGAATTACTGCGCATCTTCACGCGGCGGTTTGAGGTGGGAGCAGTCACCAAGCTGGAGCTCACCCAGGTACAGACGCTGGTGAACCATGCAGAGGGCTTGGTGCTGCAACTGCAGCAGCAACGTGATCTGCAGCGCAATGCACTACACCTACTGATCGGCCGGGCTGACCTCATCGACTTCAACTATAAGCCTTTTGCCAATTCCCCTCTGCTTCAGCCTCTGGATGCGGGACTACCATCCGACCTGCTAACCAACCGCCCGGATATCGTCGCCGCTGAGCATCGCCTGCGCGCGGCTAACGCGCATATCGGCGCAGCCCGAGCGGCCTTCTTCCCACGTATCAGTCTGACTACTTTCGGCGGTTTAGCCAGTGGCGAACTGAGCGATTTACTCGAGGGAAGCAGCCGTGCCTGGAACTTTGCTCCTAGCCTGTCGTTGCCAATCTTCGATGCTGGGCGGAACCAAGCCAACCTGGACTTGGCGGAAGTGCGCAAAGACCTTGCCGTCGTCGAGTACGAACAAACCATCCAAAGTGCCTTCCGCGACGTCGCAGATGCCTTGGCTAACCAGCACTGGCTACAGCAGCAACTATCCGTACAGCAGCAAGCCGTCGAGATTCAGGCCGAACGCAGCCGACTGGCACACCTGAGCCATGAACGTGGTCGCGCCAGTTTCTTGGAAGTGCTTGATGCCGAGCGTGACCGCCTGGAGACCGAACAGCAAAAGGTGCAAGCGCAGCATGCACTACTCCGCAGCCGGGTGGCGCTGTACGCCGCACTGGGTGGTGGTACGCAGCACCTGCCCCCAGCCGATCAACCGGTGTCTGCCCTGTCTTCAAATATCGCAGAGAAGTAACTCAACCATGAGTATATCTATCAAGAAAACAGTCGTCGTATTTACCGCCATTGCAGTCATTGCCGCTATCGGCTGGGTCGGCTGGGATTGGTTAAATCAACGTGGCGCCCCAGAGGGACTGCTGGTCAGCAATGGACGGATTGAAGCCACCGAAGTGGATGTGTCCGCCAAATTCGGTGGTCGTGTTGTACAGATTCTGGTCGATGAAGGTGATCAGGTCCAGGCTGGGCAGGTGCTGGCACATATGCAGGTCGACTCACTGCAGGCCCAACTACGTGAGGCACTAGCCCAGTTACAACAGGCAGAACATACCGTTCAAGCCTCTCAGGTGCAGGTGAGCATGCGACGTGGCGACCAACTGGCGGCCGAGGCCGTCGTAGTTCAACGCCAGACAGAGCTGGATGCCGCCCAACGGAGACTCGTTCGTACCGAGGCGCTGATCAATGACGGTGCGACGACGGGCCAGGAGCTGGATGATGACCGCGCCAGTGTGGCCAATGCTCGCGCTGCGCTAGATGCTGCGCGGGCCCAGGCTAGCGCAGCCGAGTCAGCTATTGAAGCTGCCGAATCCGAGGTCACCGGTGCAGTGTCAGCCGTCGCTGCAGCACAGGCCACGGTTGAACGCGTCCAATCTGAACTGGACGACAGTGCACTCAAGGCGCCGCGCGATGGCCGTGTGCAGTACCGTCTAGCCCAACCTGGTGAAGTAGTTGGAGATGGCGGTAAGGTGCTCAACCTGATCGACCTGTCCGATGTTTACATGAGCTTTTTCCTACCTACTGAAGCCGCTGGGCAAGTGGCATTGGGCAGCGAAGTCCGCATCGTGCTGGACACCGCCCCAGACTGGCCGATACCGGCCCAGATCACCTTTGTCTCCCGCCAAGCCCAGTTCACGCCCAAGTCCGTGGAGACGGCCAACGAACGGCAGAAGCTGATGTTTCGGGTCAAAGCACGGATCGACGCATCCCTGTTGTACCAATATCAGGATTACGTGAAATCCGGGCTACCTGGCGTGGCCTGGATCAAGACTGATCCCCAGGTAGCGTGGCCTGAAACGCTGCGCCTCAGGGAGCAGCCATGAACGGCTTGGGCGAACCCGTAGTGCACTTGCAGGACGTCAGTCTGAATTACGGCAAGACCCAAGCACTGGCGGGCATCACCCAAGACATTCCTTCCGCTTGTATGGTGGGGCTGATTGGCCCGGATGGTGTTGGCAAATCCAGCTTACTTTCGCTGCTTTCCGGCGCTCGCCGGGTTCAGCACGGTACGGTACAGGTGCTGGGCGGTGATATGGCCAGCAAGGCTCACCGCGATCAGGCCTGCCCACGCATAGCCTACATGCCACAGGGGCTAGGCAAAAACCTATACCCCACCCTCTCGGTTGAAGAGAACCTACAGTTCATCGCCCGCTTGTTCGGCCACGATGCTGCTGAACGACGCCGACGTATTGACGACCTGACTCGCAGCACCGGCCTACTGCCCTTCCTCGCACGACCAGCCGGAAAGCTCTCAGGAGGCATGAAACAGAAACTTAGCCTATGCTGCGCGCTGATTCATGACCCTGACCTACTGATTCTCGACGAGCCAACTACCGGTGTTGATCCGCTAGCACGCGCGCAGTTCTGGGAGCTCATCGCTCGCATTCGCAAACAGCGCCCCAGCATGAGTGTTATCGTCGCCACCGCCTACATGGACGAGGCACAAGGCTTTGACTGGCTGGCGGTAATGGATGAAGGCCAGGTATTGGCCACCGGCACACCTACTGATCTGCTGTTGCGCACCCGCTGTCAGTCTCTGGAGTCCGCCTTTATTACGCTGTTGCCGGAGGAAAAGAAACAGGGCCACGAGGCCGTGGTTATCCCTCCCTTACAGAGTGACCAGGATGACATCGCCATTGAGGCTGAGGGGCTGACTATGCGCTTTGGCGATTTCACGGCGGTGGATCATGTGAGTTTTCGTATCCGGCGTGGTGAAATTTTTGGCTTCCTCGGCTCCAACGGCTGTGGCAAATCCACCACGATGAAGATGCTCACCGGCCTGCTACCTGCTAGCGAAGGCCGTGCCTGGTTGTTTGGCAAGGAGATTGACCCACACGATTTGGATACGCGCAGTCGCGTCGGCTACATGTCCCAATCTTTCTCTCTCTACAATGAATTGAGTGTGCGGCAGAACCTAGCGCTACACGCGAAGCTATTTCATGTACCCATGGCAGAGATTGATGCCCGCGTGCGGGAAATGGCTGAGCGCTTTGAGTTGCTGGACGTTATGGAGAGTCTGCCGCCCAGTATTCCTATGGGAATGCGCCAGCGCCTTTCGCTAGCCGTAGCAATGGTGCACAAGCCCGAACTATTGATCCTGGATGAACCTACCTCGGGAGTGGACCCGGTGGCACGGGACAATTTTTGGCGTCTGCTGGTGCGGCTGTCGCGGCGCGAACAGGTGACGATCTTCATCTCCACCCACTTTATGAATGAGGCCGAGCGCTGCGACCGCATGTCGATGATGCATGCAGGCCAAGTACTCGACAGTGATGCACCAGCGCGGCTAGTGGAAAAACGCGGCGCCAAGGATTTGGAAGAGGCCTTCATTGGCTACCTGATTGAAGCCGAGGCAGGCAGTACTAGTACTACATCTGTGCCAGAAGCAGTACCCGAATCAGCTGAGCAGACAGCGCCCTCTGCACCAACCCAGGGGCATGCCCAAACACCACGCTTCAGCCTGCAACGCCTGCTGAGCTACGCCTGGCGCGAGTCACTGGAATTGCGCCGCGACCCTGTACGCGCCACGCTGGCACTATTGGGCTCGCTGCTACTGATGTTCGTCATTGGCTATGGTATCAGCACTGACGTCAACGACCTGCGCTACGCCGTACTCGACCGTGACCAGACCGCCCTGAGCCATGACTACACGCTCGCGCTATCCGGCTCCCCGTACTTCGTCGAACGCCCGCCATTGCATAGCTACGAAGAGCTGGACAGGCGCATGCAAACTGGCGAGCTGAGCTTGGTCATTGAGATTCCCCCCGGCTTCGCACGTGACGCAACGCTGGGGCGCAACGCTCAGATTGGAGCCTGGATCAACGGTGCCATGCCCAGTCGCGCAGAGACCATACAAGGCTATGTACAGGGCATGCACCTACACTGGCTGGCGCAGAAATCCCAGCAGCTAAGCGGCGAAGCCTACGCCACACCGGTCGAGGTGCAAACGCGCTTTCGCTACAACCCAGACATCAAGAGCCTGCCCGCCATCGTTCCAGCAGTAGTGCCGTTACTGCTGCTGATGCTGCCAGCGATGCTGACCGCCCTTGCGGTGGTACGAGAGAAAGAACTGGGCGCAATCATTAACTTCTACGTCACTCCCGTCACCCGCACCGAGTTTTTGCTCGGCAAGCAACTGCCGTATGTGGCGCTGGGCATGCTGAACTTCCTGTTGATGAGCGTGTTAGCCGTAGCCGTGTTGGATGTGCCGATGAAGGGCAGCTTTGCCGCTTTGACGCTGGCAACACTGGTGTTCCTGGTGATATCCACCGGCATGGGGCTGGTGGCCTCAGCCGTCACGCGCAGCCAGATTGCAGCAATGTTCGCCGCATTGATTGGCACGCTAGTGCCAGCCACACAGTTCGCCGGGCTGACCACACCGGTGTCATCGCTGGAGGGTGTCGGCAAACTAATCGGCGAAGCCTACCCAGCTACCCATATGTTCCTCATCAGTCGCGGCGTGTTCGCCAAAGCACTGGGGTTGGCTGATATGCAGCACTCCTTCATGGCGTTGCTGCTAGCTGCACCATTGGTGATGGGACTGGCGATTGCAATGTTGCACAAACAGGAGCGCTAAGATGCGCCGTACTTTTTCAAATATCTGGCAACTGAGCGTCAAGGAACTCTGGAGCCTGTGGCGCGACCCGGTGATGCTGCTGCTAATCGTCTTCAGCTTCACAGTGATGGTTTATACCGCCGCTTCAGCCATTCCTGACACCCTGAACAACGCACCGATAGCCATTGTCGACGAAGATGATTCACCTCTGTCACAACGCATCGCTGCCGCTTTCTATCCACCGCAGTTCACGCAGCCAGAGCGCATCGGTGTAGCTGAGATGGATGCTGGCCTGGACGCAGGCCGTTACACCTTTGTACTCCACATGCCATCCAACCTACAGCGCGATGTGCTAGCGGGTCGACCTGCCGAGGTACAACTCAACGTCGATGCGACACGCATGGATCAAGCATTCAGCGGTAGCGCCTACGTTGAGCAAATTGTCAGCGAGGAAGCTGAAGCCTTCGTGCAGCGCCATCGTACCGATGCGGCACTACCCGTGGAACTGGTGCTGCGGGCCCGCTTCAACCCGGCGCTGGACAAGACCTGGTTCAGCAGCCTGCTACAAATCATCGACAACATCACCATGCTCGCCATCATTCTGACCGGTGCAGCACTGATCCGCGAACGCGAGCATGGCACCATCGAACATCTTTTGGTGATGCCGGTGACTCCCACACAGATCATGCTGGCCAAGGTCCTGGCGATGGGTATGGTGGTACTCGTGGCGGCAGCGCTGTCGCTGCAGTTCGTTGTCCGCGGGCTGCTAGAGGTGCCCATCGAAGGTTCGGTCTGGCTGTTTCTGACCGGTGCCGCATTAAGCTTGTTTGCTAATACTGCACTGGGTATTTATCTGGCGACGGTAGCACGCAGCATGCCGCAATTCGGGCTCTTGCTGATGTTAGTGCTGCTGCCCTTGGTCCTGCTCTCCGGCGGCGCCACCCCACGGGAAAGCATGCCTACTGTTGTACAGCACCTAATGTTGGCAGCCCCAACCACACACTTGGTGCAGTTGGGAGAAGGCGTACTGTACCGCGGAGCGGGGCTAGACGTCGTGTGGGTCCAGCTACTTGCGTTGTTACTGATCGGCAGTGTGTTGTTCGCTCTGTCGCTGCAACGCTTTCGCCGGATGCTTTCCCAAATGGGCTAGGTGTCAGCCAGGCCACTACTCCCCTGAAGGCCCCAAAAAGCGGGTTTCGTTAGTGCTCTTTATCGAAGGGTCATCTAATGCGCGGAAATGCAGTTCAACGGGATGGCTGGGTTGAGTTAGATCATCAGCGTCCACCGTGAGTGCAAGGCGTAAGCTACGCGTCTCGTTTGCGTCCACCTCGATGGTATCCATCCCCTGTAAGCGAAGCCCCGGCAGCCCTTCTGCCGATAGCGCATAGCGGTGGGAGTGGGCATCTTGATTACGCAGCGTCACGTTGTAGTAATTAATGATGCGTCCATCTTGCGTGGTTTCAAACAGCGTTTGGCGATCCCGCACAATGTCCACATCGATGAGCATGCGGGTATTCAAGAAGCCAACGAGTAGTACCACCATCGTTAGCAGTGCTACGGCATACGCAATCAGCTGAGGGCGCCAAAAACGGGTACTTTTACCTTCTAATGAACGCTCAGTGGTATAGCGGACAAGACCTAGCGGTTTATTAATACGTTCCATCACACTGTCACAGGCGTCAATGCACGCCGCACAGCCAATACATTCGTACTGCAGCCCATCACGAATATCGATACCAGTGGGGCATACCTGAACACACAGTTCACAGTCGATGCAGTCACCAACCTGGGTTACCTCAGAGGCTTTCTGAAGGTGATTACGGCGCGGCTCACCACGTGCGGCATCATAAGAGACAATCAGTGTATCGGCATCAAACATCGCCGACTGAAAGCGCGAATAGGGGCACATATGCAAGCAGACTTGATGGCGTAGCCAACCAGCATTCAAGTAAGTAAAAACAGTGAAAAAACCAATCCAAAATAGCGCCCAAGGGTGCACATTAAGACTAACAACATCCACTACTAACGCTCTGATCGGAGTGAAGTAACCAACGAACGCTATGCCGGTTGCCAGGGCAATCATCAGCCAGGCCGTATGTTTGGCGGTTTTACGCCATAACGTGTCCAAGGTACGCGGCGCGTTATCACGGCGTATGCGGCGGTGTCGTGGCCCTTCTAAGCGGTGCTCAAACCAGATGTACAAAAATGTCCAAACGCTTTGCGGGCAAGTATAGCCACACCATACCCGTCCAGCCGCCACCGTGATCAAAAACAGACCAAAAGCGCATATCACCAAGATCCAGGTAAGCAGGATAAAATCTTGCGTGTAAAACGTCGCCGCAAACAGATGGAACTCCTGCGCAGAGAGGTCAAACCAAACCAGAGGCCGCCCGCCCCAATTGATCCACGGCAAGCCAAAATAGAGTGCCATCAGCAGCCAGTTGGAGTGGCGTCGAATGCGCTGAAAAAAGCCACCTATCTCCCGCACATAAATATGCCCTAGCTTAGGAGGCCTAGATTTTGGAGGACTAGATTTAGAAGATATCGATTTAGAGGAAATAGCTTGAGAGGAGATAGCTTGAGAGGATTTAGATGAAGGCGTGTGGTGTTTAACCGCCGCCTCCGCGGCCAAGTTTTGCAGTGGGATGCGTTGCGTCATACCGATATCCAGAAGAAAGGGAATGAAGGTCTATGCGGTCGAGGGGCGTCGCCGATTATTAGTCACCACTATGCCTCTCCAGCAGCTACCCAAAACAGGCGCAGTTTTCGAGAAATATACCGTATCAGTTTGCGCTTACTGCCTCTTCTCTCTCCATCTGATATGCTTTTAATTGATCTAATTGAGTCTGTTTATCACTCATCATATGCGGCACAGTGGCGTTTTCTGATAGTAGAGAATCGCACTGTGCCGCCGAAAACTGTGATGGAGTATCCTCTCAACGCACCGACGGTCTACCCCATGAAACGCTACGAGCAATTTGCCGATGAGATAGCCACACTTATTCGTGAGGGCGTGCTTGGCCCAGGTGAGCGTATCCCCTCGGTACGCCAAGCCAGTCGCCACCATGGAATTAGCCCCTCAACAGTATTTCAGGCTTACTACTTACTGGAAAACCGTGGGCTTATCACCGCACGGGCACGCTCTGGCTATTTTGTCCGTGAGCACGCACGACGCTTGCTGGGTGAGCCACGGGTGACGCTGCAGCCTAACGACCCGGCAGAAGTAGAAGTCAGTGAGCTGGTATTTTCGGTGCTCGACTCGCTGCAGGATGACCAGACCGTTCCCTTTGGGTCGGCTTTTCCCAGTCCAGAGCTGTTTCCACTCTCTCGTTTGGCCACTAGTATGACGCGAGGGTTGCGCGAGCTTTCGCCCCAACAAGTGGTAGCCGATATGACCACCGGGCATACCGACCTGTGTCGACAAATTGCCCTGCGCTATATGCTGGGTGGCATTCAACTGCCGATGGAAGAGCTGGTGATTACCAATGGCGCTATGGAGGCACTCAATTTGGCCTTGCAGTGTGTCACCCAACCGGGGGACCTAGTGGCCGTGGAGTCTCCCGCGTTTTATGCCAGCTTGCAGGTGTTGGAACGGCTGAAACTACGTGCGGTAGAGATTCCTGTTCACCCCCGGGAAGGGGTCGACCTCGAAGTGCTGGCAGAACGGCTAGAGGCGCTGCCAATCAAAGCTTGCTGGTTTATGAGCCATCTACAAAATCCGCTCGGCGCCAGTATGAGTAAAGAACGTAAGCAAGCCCTTTACCAGCTGTTAAAACAGCACCAAGTACCGATGCTAGAGGATGATGTATATGCCGAGCTGTACTTTGGTAGCACGCCCCCCACTCCAGTAAAAGCCTTTGATGATGAGGGCTTGATCATTCACTGCAGTTCGTTCTCCAAATGCTTGGCACCTGGCTATCGGGTTGGTTGGGTCGCGGGCGGTCGCTATGCAGAAGCCATCTCTAGGCTAAAGCTGATGACAACCATCTCACCTTCCGTGCCCGCCCAGGCAGCGATTGCCGACTATTTACAGCACGGTGGCTATGACCGCCATTTACGCAAACTACGCCACGCTTTAGAAGCCCAGCAAGGCAGTATGTTAGCGGCAGCGGATCGCTACTTCCCCGCCCAAACTCGCATTACTCGCCCTGCAGGCGGCTACTTTTTATGGGTAGAGTTTCCTGAAAAAATAGATTCGCTGCGCTTATTTAATATGGCACTCGATCATGGTGTTAGTTTAGCGCCTGGCCCGATCTTTTCCGCAACGCAGCAGTTTCGCCACTGCGTACGCCTAAGTTACGGCCATCCCTGGACACAAAGCAGCGAACGCGGCATGGAAACCCTAGGACGGTTGTTAGCGCTCTTTTAGCTCGTACTTACAAAGCATTCCCTAGAGAAACTGATCTGGTTTTTAAACAAAAAACTGAGCCTGTTATGAAATACAGCGAACGATAGACTATTCCGATGAAGCCACGAAGTGGCCATACCGGCCCACAATTTCGTTAAAGACAGTGGCTATCATCGGAGGAAGCACCATGCTCGGAATCGAGGCCGTTAATCTGGCCAGAGTGCAGTTTGCCTTTACTATTTCCTTTCATATCATTTTCCCCGCCATCACCATCGGGTTAGCCAGCTACCTCGCCGTACTGGAAGGACTCTGGCTAAAGACCCAGCGGGACACCTACCGCCACCTTTACCACTTCTGGTCCAAAATATTTGCCGTCAACTTTGCCATGGGAGTGGTATCGGGCATTGTGATGGCATACCAGTTTGGTACCCATTGGAGCGGCTTTTCCGCCTTTGCAGGCAGCGTAACTGGGCCCCTACTTACCTACGAAGTACTCACTGCATTTTTCCTGGAAGCTGGCTTTCTAGGCGTGATGTTATTTGGCTGGGAGCGTGTCGGACGGGGCCTGCACTTCTTTGCCACGTGCATGGTCGCATTAGGCACCATTGTATCGATGTTTTGGATTCTCTCCTCCAATAGCTGGATGCAAACCCCTCAAGGCCATGAGATCGTCAACGGTGTGGTGATTCCCGTCGACTGGATGCAAGTTGTCTTCAATCCCTCTTTCCCTTATCGCCTTGCCCATATGGCATTAGCGGCCTTTTTGAGCACGGCCTTATTTGTCGCTGCCTCTGCCGCCTGGCTGTTATTAAAGGGCAAACAATCTTCTGAGGTACGCACCATGCTTTCCATGGCGCTAATAATGCTGGCGATCACCGCTCCGCTTCAAGCTGTGGTGGGTGACTTGCATGGCCTCAACACTCTGAAGTACCAGCCCGCCAAGATAGCTGCCATCGAGGGGCATTGGGATAACAGCAGTGGCGAACCCACCCCATTGATTCTATTCGGCTGGCCCGATATGGCTCGGGAAGAGACCCGCTTCAAACTGGAAATACCCGTACTGGGCAGCCTGTTGTTGCAACACAGTTTGACGGAACAAGTGCCCGCCCTTAAGGAGTTCGCCCCAGAAGATCGCCCTAACTCGACCATCGTTTTCTGGAGTTTCCGACTGATGGTGGGTCTAGGGGTGCTAATGATCCTCCTCGCCATTGTGGGCAACATCCTGCGCTTCACAGGCCGGCTATATGAGTCTCGTCGCTTTCTTATTTGCACCTTATGCATGGGTCCTGCGGGGCTTGTGGCAATACTAGCGGGCTGGTTTACCACCGAAGTGGGACGCCAGCCCTGGGTCGTATACGGATTATTAAGAACCGCCGATGCAGCCTCAGCACACAGCGCCGTTCACCTCAGCATTAGCTTGGCCGTCTTTGTGGTGGTGTATCTGGCGGTCTTCGGCACAGGTGTCATGTATGTGATGCATTTGGTGAACAAAGGTCCGAACGAATCTGCTTCACCCGCGTTGGGTGGCCCTGGCCATCACCGCACGCCCGCCCGACCTCTCTCGGCGGCGAACGAAACGCTGACAACTCACTAACAGTTATGGGGGTGCATTATGGGCATTGATCTATCGCTCACCTGGGCCATCATCATCCTGTTTGGCGTGATGATGTATGTGGTCATGGATGGTTTTGACTTAGGTATTGGCCTGCTCTTTCTGCGTGTCCATGACGAACAGGATCGCGACATTATGATGAACACCGTGGCCCCCGTATGGGATGGTAACGAAACCTGGCTGGTGCTCGGTGGTGCTGGTTTATTCGCCGCGTTTCCACTCGCCTACGCAGTAGTGCTGGAAGCCCTTGCTATTCCCCTTATAGTGATGCTGCTTGGGCTTATTTTCCGAGGTGTCGCCTTTGAATTTCGCTTCAAGGCCTCCCCTGAACGGCGGCATGTATGGGATAAAGCCTTTATTGGCGGCTCGCTGCTAGCAACCGCTGCCCAGGGTGTTGCATTAGGCGCTTATATTCAGGGTATCGCCTTTGATGGCAGCCGCTTCAGCGGTGGGGCATTAGATTGGCTGACACCTTTTTCACTGTTTTGCGGTGTCGGCCTGCTGTTTGCCTATGCGCTGCTAGGTAGCACTTGGCTGATTATGAAAACCGAGGGCGCCCTGCAGCAGAGAATGTACCGGATCACTAAGCCGCTTATACTCGGGCTGCTACTGATGATCGCCTTGGTTAGCGTGTGGACACCGCTGGCTTACCCGAACATTGCGGCACGCTGGTTTGCGCTTCCCAACCTATTGTGGTTCTTACCAGTACCATTGTTAGTGGCGCTAACCGGCTGGTGGCTGTGGCGTGCCGTCACTTATCAAGACACCGCGTTACCCTTTGTGTTGGTACTGGGACTGGTGTTCTTAGGCTACAGCGGCTTAGGCATTAGCCTGTGGCCGACGATTATTCCACCTGATGCCTCTATTTGGCAGGTCGCCGCACCGGCCCAAAGCCAAGGCTTTGCTTTGGTGGGTACGCTGTTTATCTTGCCGATTATTCTGATGTACACCGCCTGGAGCTACTACGTCTTCCGCGGCAAGGTGAAGCCCGGCGACGCCTACCATTAATACTTTCCATCTACCATTAATGCTTGCAACGAAATAGGCATGAAAAACCGAATAACGGAGGAGACAGCCATGAAACCAATCGCCAATCGCCTGGGCTGGTTACTGGCCATTTGGCTTTCAAGTATTTCTGTGCTGCTACTGATCTCTCTGGGGCTTAAGTTCGTGATGGGGATGGCGGGCCTGACTAGCTAGAAGGCAGATCAGCGCTTATCGTCAACCCACGCCGCAAAGAAATCCATAAAAGACCTCACCCTCGCCGGTATGTAGCGACCCGGAGGATAGACAGCATGCACATTGCCAACGGGTAGCGACCACTCGGGCAATAGGTGTACCAGCCGACCAGCATGTATGTCTGCTTCAGCGGTGAAATCGGGTAATACCGAAATCCCTGCGCCAGCCACCAAGAGCGCGCTCAGTCCTGCAGTAGAGTTAGCCGATAACTGGGCGCGCATTTGTACCTGTAGACGCTCCTCTCCTGAGTAGAGTGCCCACGTTAGCGGGGAGCTCAGTGGTGTGAAGGCCACCCATGCATGGTTAGGCAACTGCGCGGGGTGGGTAGGCGTACCATGCTCGGCAAGATAATCCGGCGATGCCAAGAGATGCTGTTGAAACTCCCCGAGACGTCGGGCACGTAGAGACGAATCCTTCAACCAGCCCAGGCGAAAGGCGATATCGATCCCCTCTTCCAGCATATCGCTGATCTGGTCACCGCTGCGCAGCTCAATACGCAATTCAGGATGCTGACGCCCAAACACCGCCACCGCCGCTCCCAACACACGAGCGGTGTAATCCTCCGGCGCAGTAAGTCGCAGTTCGCCGCGTAGCAGGTGATCATTCCCCTCCACAGCGGATAGCGCATCCTGCAACCCCGCCATCAGGGGGCTGCACTCACGGTAGAAAATCTCCCCGGCCTGTGTCAGCTGAACTCTGCGTGTGGTGCGCTGAAAAAGCGTTACGCCAAGGCGCTCCTCTAACTGGCGAATCTTAAGGCTAACCCGTGTTTTCGTGCAGCCTAGACGCTCCGCTGCCGCAGTAAAACTGCCCGCCTCTACCAATGCCAGGAAGACAGGTAGACCGTTGAGATCAAGATCGCTTGACCAAGACACCTGTTCACCATTGATTGTTGTTGAATTGATAACAGTGAATACCGGCATTCCATATTTATCAAGACAATCCTCTGCTCAATAATGTCTCCATCGCTTGATTCACTCAGCACAAGGAGATTCACATGAAGATTGCACTAATCGGCGCCAGCGGCTTTATCGGTTCAGCCCTACTTGATGAAGCGCTCGCACGCGGCCACCAAGTCACTGCTCTGGTCACTCGCCCTGAACGCCTACCGACCCGTGACGGTCTGGTGGTCAAGCAGAGCGATGCTCTCGATACCACTGCACTTGCCGAGCAACTGTCCGGGGCTGACGTAGTGCTAAGCGCCTTCAGCGGCCATGCCCAAGAGGACGTGTACGACTACTACGTCAGAGGCTTTGACTCAATTCTCGCAGCCACTCAGTCGGCCGACGTACCGCGCCTACTCGTGGTTGGGGGTGCCGCCACTTTGGAAGTAGCCCCGGGTCAACTGCTGCTTAACTCCGCTGGGTTCCCTGACGAGTATCGCGCCACCGCAGAAGGTGCCAAAACAGCCCTGGAGCGGCTACGCACTCAACAGACACAGCAGTGGACAATGCTCTCTCCTGCCGCAGAAATTTTCCCTGGTGAGCGCACCGGTCAGTTTCGCTTAAGCGGCGACCTCTTACTCAGCGATGCAGAAGGCAACAGCCGCATATCTGTGCAAGATTATGCCGTGGCAATGCTGGATGAGCTGGAAACCCCTAATCACACCAATCAACGCTTCAGTGTCGCCTATTGATACGCCCCCTGGCCCGCTACTAGCGGGCCATGCTTACTCAACCTTAAGAGGCGCGTTATGCAAACTCACTCTCTTCCCGACCTGGGCACGCAAGTGCTGTACATTGCCGACGCCTATTGCGGGTGGTGCTGGGGGTTCGCCCCTCATCTGGCCGAGCTGGAAGCAGTTTGGCATCATCGGCTGCCATTTCGGGTGATCTCAGGTGGGCTGTTCGTTGGCGAACGCAGCGCGCCTCTTAAAGCTTACCCACATATCCCAGAGGCTAACGAAAACATTACCAAGGTTACGGGGGCACAATTTGGCCGCGACTACCAAGCCTTACTGGTGGAAGGAACATTTCGCTTGGACTCGTTCGATGCAGCGCGAGGACTAGCCGGTCTCAGAACACAGGCCCCTGAACGAGGGCTACACCTGCTCCACTGCATGCAACAGGCTTTCTACCTAGAAGGCCAAAGCCTCTCCGCCCCAGACACCTATCGACGTATTGCCGAAGCAGAAGGGCTGGATGCCGATAGGGCTGCCGACTATTTGGTTAACGACGAAGGGCGCCAAGCGGCAGAGGCTGATTTTCAGCTGGCCCGCTCCCTTGGTGCAAATACCTATCCGACACTAGTGCTTTTAAAAGATGGCAAAGCTCGTCGTCTACCCGCAACAGGTACTAGCCTGAGCGCCTTTAACAGTGCATTAGACAGCCTTCTCTAACGTATTAACACGCCCACCATCCAACATGGGCTATGCAGATGAGGGGGCAAATAAATCCCGGTCAATTGACCGGGATTGCCATGATTGTAGTGGTCAAGTAAAACCGGACAGCGATCACTCAACCAGTGTTTGTGCTGCACTTAGATACTCTTGACCGTTCGTTAGCACACGCGCTTGATCCAGCGTTTCCGAACCCAGGTGTACTTCTTCCAGCAAGATGGCCATGGCATCGACTTCTTCATCGATTTTTTGCAATGCATTCTCAATGGTATAAGAGAGCATATGGATTTCGTTCATCTGCTCATCTGATATCGAATCAGCAGCAATTAGCTCAGCAAGGCGTTGGTTACCCTCTGAGAAATTAGTCACTGCTTCGGCCAGCGTTTCCGATGGTTTACCTTCAAAGTGTTCGTAGCGATCATGCTCATCCGCCACGACCATACCACTGCTTAACAAACTGGCTAAGACTGCCAGGGCAAAACGTTTCATAAATCGCTCCCAATGGATTTATTAGGGTGTACATGGCGAATCGAAACAAATACTAACGATTCGCATTTAAATTTAACACTCACGCCATAAATAAGAAACATTCTTTTATGAGAATTATTCAACGCCACTGACCTTTAGATACGTTGCTTAAAAAGCAACAAACTCGTCACTAAAACCTCTCTTTCCTGTCAGCCAAGTCGCTTAGCTTAAGAAAGCCTAAAAAGACATCGACAACGGCAAGGACAGGAAATGTTTTCAGATAAACAAATCGGCGCAGCCACTGCTCTGCGACACAAACTGCACCAACATCCCGAACTAAAATTTCAGGAAAATGGTACCGCTGCACTGGTTGCAGAACAGCTTCGTGCGCTTGGCTACCGCGTCACCGAAGGTATCGCCACCACGGGCGTTATGGCTGAGTTGGATACCGGACGTGAGGGCCCTGTAATCGCCTTTCGCGCCGATATGGACGCACTGCCCATTAAAGAAGCCAATACGTTTGCGCACCGCTCACAGCAGGAAGGCTTAATGCATGCCTGCGGTCACGACGGTCATACCGCCACACTGCTGTTGGCCGCCGAAGCCATCATGGCACTGCGTGATGAACTATGCGGACACATTAAGCTGCTGTTTCAGCCTGGCGAAGAAGGCGGCAATGGTGCCGATATCATGGTCAAAGAGGGGGTCTTGGATAACCCCAAGGTAGACGCAATTTTTGGCTACCATAACCGCCCCGGATTCCCCGTAGGCCAGCTGTTCGTTAAACCCGGCCCCGCCATGGGCGGCAATGACACTTACAAAGTCACTATTACAGGTGTTTCTGGTCATGCGGCCATGCCACATTTAGCAGTAGACCCTATCTACGTGGGCGCATCGCTGGTACAGCAGTTGCAAGGATTAGTCGGTCGCCACAAATCGCCACTGGAAGCAGGGGTAATTACCGTCGCCGCCTTCCATGCAGGTGACGCCGCCAACGTGATTCCTGGCCAAGCTGAACTGCTGGTGAATATCCGCAGCGACCGCCCCTCTTCCCGCAAGGCGCTCGCGGGCAAGCTTGAGCAGGTAACGGCGGGTGTTTGTGCCGCCCACGGTGCGCAATTTCATCTGGAGCATTTGCACCAGGTCCCCCCACTGGTTAACGACCCAGAGTGGTCTGAACGGCTACTAGCAATTGCCAGCGAACACCAGGTAAGCACCGACATCCAGCGACTGGACTATATGCCCACCATGGGCGCAGAAGATTTCGCGTTCTATCTGCAGGAAGTGCCGGGCTGTTTCTTCTTTGTCGGTAACGGAGACAGCGCCTACCTGCACAACGAGCACTACGACTTTAACGATGCCGTTCTCCCAGTAGCTGGCGGCATGTTTGTAGCGCTGGCAAAAGGGCTGCTATCGCGGGCCTAAATACTCTCTCGACTATTTATAAAACTTAAAATAATGTTAATAAACAAGGATTAATACGATGCAAGGCGTCCTTTCATCCATCGAGCGCGTGGGTAATAAACTGCCCCACCCGTTTATTCTATTTGTCATTTTGGCTGGCGTAGTTGTGGTCGTCTCAGCCCTGCTTGCCGCACTTGGCGTTTCAGCGGTTAACCCACAAACCGACGCAGTGGTACAAGTACGCAGCCTACTCTCGGCAGATGGCATTGAGTTTATGCTGACCAGTGTGGTCAGTAACTTTGTGAACTTCCCTCCGCTAGGCCTTATTTTAGTGGTGATGTTCGGCATTGGCTTGGCCGATAAAGTAGGCTTGATGTCGACATTGATGCAGGTAAGTGTGGCTAAGGCACCACCCTCGCTGCTCACCTTTAGCGTTTTTATGGCAGGTATCTGCGGCAGTATCGCCTCTGATGCAAATTACCTGATCCTAATCCCCCTGGCAGCTATGGTGTACTACTCAGTAGGCCGTCACCCGGTCGCTGGTGCTGCAGCCGCCTACGCTGCAGCAGGCGCGGGGTTTGATGCTAGCCTGTTTATCACCGTCGGGGATGCACTGTTTGCCGGTATTACCACCGAGGCTGCGCGCTTAGTAGACCCCGATGCCTATGTTTCACCTGTTGATAACTACTACTTTGTGGCCTGCTCAGTATTTGTCCTCGCGATTGTAGGCACGTTAGTGGTCGACAAATTTGTGGAACCGAGGCTGCAGCGTACCCTGCCACTCAGCAAAGACTTTAAAACCGAGATCATAAAACCAGAGCTAACCGATGCAGAAAAGCGCGGCCTAAAGCGGGTTGGCGTTGCCACGCTTATCTACCTAGCGCTGATCTTAATTGCCGTAGTGCCAGAAGCCTCGCCACTGCGTAATGAAGAGGGTGGCCTGATTCCCTCGCCCTTCCTGAGCTCGCTAGTACCGCTAATGTTTGGCTACTTCGTTACGATTGGCTTGGTATATGGCATCACCACTGGCAAGATCACCAGCAGCCGTGATGTGCCGCAGCGCATGGCCGAATCTGCTAGCGATTTAGCCCCCACCCTGGTGCTATTCTTTGCGATTTCGCAATTCATTGCCTATTTCCGCTGGTCGGAACTTGGCCAATACATTGCCATTGAAGGTTCCAATATCCTGCAAAGCACAGGGTTTACTGGGCTTCCGCTAGTAGGTGCGTTTATCGCCATGAGCGCAGTGCTGAATGTCTTTATGACCAGCGGCTCGGCCCAGTGGGCGTTAATGGCGCCAGTATTCGTCCCGATGCTGATGATGATCGACTTCGACCCAGCCTTTGTACTGGCGATGTTCCGTATCGGGGATTCCAGTACCAACATTATTTCACCCATGAGCCCCTACTTTTCAGTAGCACTGGTTTATATGCAGCGCTACAAGCCGGATATGGGGTTAGGCACGCTGATAGCCACCATGCTACCGCTGGCCGTGGGCTTCCTGCTCGCTTGGTCGGCGTTTTTGATGTTCTGGCTGGCAATGGGCTGGCCGATTGGGCCCGGTGTCTACATGATGGCGAGCTGATAGCTCAGCGTATTACTGCACCACCATCAGCTACTGCATCGCCATCATTAACTTCCACAGATAGTCGGCAGCAGGCGAAAGCCTTCTGCCGACTCTACGTACCAAGTTGCCCTGGCTGCTAGCGGCCATAGGGTGATCAATGGGAATTGCCCTCAGCAAACCTGCTTCTATTTCACTGCGTGCTGCTGCAGCTGTCATAAACGATACACCAATGCCTGCGCTAGCCATGCGCCGGGATACTGAATGCAGGTTGCAACGATAGGCAGGCGTAGCTAACTGCCCGGCAGCACCAAATAGTGCGTTCACAAACTGCTGAGAGCCTGATACGTCAGGCAAAAAGATCAGCTTATGTTGCAGTAACTCTGTGACAGCCACGTTCTCCTGGCTGGCAAGCGCATGAGATGGTGCTACCAGCGCACACAACGGCCCTCGTTCAAAGGAGTGCACCACTAAGCGGGGGTCTGATACGGGGCCATAGGTAATCGCGATATCCACTTCGTCGCTGGCGACCATTTCATGAGGCTCGCGAGGGTAGTAAATACCCGTTTTGATCTCAATCAAGACGTCGGGATACTGCTCGGAAACACGCCGCATCACGTGGTTGATAAAGCTATCCACAAAGCCATCACCCACCGAAACCACCACCTTCCCCGCCTGCAAGTTACGCAGCCGAGACAGCGTATCCCCCAGCTCTGAATTCAGCCGCCGCTGGGCCAGAAACCCATCCACCACCATCTGGCCTGCTTCGGTCAAAATCACATGCCGTCCCTGGCGTTCCAACAACGCCATACCCAATTCCCGCTCCAAGCCGCGCACTTGGCGGCTCACCACGGAAGGATTGATATGTAGGTGCTCTGCCGCCGCACGTATCCCCCCGCAGCTACTTACCTCAAACAAATAGAACGCACGTTTATCCAGTAGGGTCATGGCGATCTCGTATGAATAACTTTGTGACAACAACCTTGTATATTTGCGTTTTAAAATCGATGGCCACAATAAAGGAGCTCTGCCTCAAGCCGCGTTATAGCTATTAATGAATCCATTATTACTAATCCAACCGATCACGTATCCATTCAATAAAAACTCGTAGTTTATAAACGTCTACCATATGTTCTGGGTAGGCCATGTAATAAGCATCCTGGCTTTTAAGCGAGAACTGCCAAGGAATGACCAACTTTCCCTCATCAAGCTCTTCTTGGGCAAGAAATCTAGGCACTAACGCGACGCCACAGCCCGCTCGTGCAGACCTTAACGCCATATAAAAAGTATCAAACCTTGGCCCATGGTAACTGTGCTCAGTATATAGATCTTGTGCTTCAAACCAGTCATGCCACCCCTCTGGCCGAGTAGAGACCTGTAACAACACCATATCTGTTAAGTCTAGCGGGTCGCGTACCGTCGTCTGTTTCAAGGCGGAAGGTGCACATACAGGAACCACTTCTTCATCCAGTAATTTCATGCACTCGGCTCGCGGCCATACTCCATGACCAAAAAAGAAAGCGGCTTCTATACGCTCCTTTTGCATGTCAAATGGCTCGGTACGGTTAGAAATATTGAGATTAATACTCGGATGTTTGAAGCGAAACCCATTCAACCGTGGGATAAGCCAGCGCGCCCCAAAAGTGGGCAACGTAGCAATATTAAGCACATCGGCCTCTACACCATAAGACTGCATATAGCGCGTGGACATCTCTACTTGAGCCAATATTTTACGTGCTTCACCAAGGTAAACCGCCCCCTCTGGCGTTAGGTGCAGGCGCTTTCTTACCCTTCTGAATAGCGGATGCTGCAGTATTACTTCCAGCTGTGATACCTGCTTACTCACAGCACTTTGCGTCAGGCTAAGTTCATCTGAGGCCCGAGTGAAGCTCAGGTGTCTAGCCGCTGCTTCAAAACAGTGCAAGCTGGTCAAAGAAGGTAAGTTGCGACGGCGCATAAACACCCCACTTGGTGAAATTAAGGAATGATGTTTTTCGCAAACATCGTTTGATGAGTTGCTTATAGCTTGGCAATACTGGCCCTGTAACCAATTTACTCACAACTCAATATTTGGTGAAGCAATGATTCATTCCCTGATGGAAAAAATGGGCGTCGCAAAAGAGCAGTACCAAGGTGGTGACCTTGTTGTTACAACCCCCATTGATGGCAGCGAAATTGGTCGTCTAAAAACGGCATCCAGCAGTGAAGTGGATACAGCTATCGCGAATGCAGAAAAAGCCTTTCTAGCCTGGAAAAGTGTGCCAGCACCTCGCCGTGGTGAATTGGTGCGCTTGTTTGGCGATCAATTGCGCCAGCACAAAGAGTCACTCGGCGAGTTGGTCACTTGGGAGTGCGGCAAGATCCTTCAGGAGGGACTTGGCGAAGTTCAGGAAATGATCGATATCTGTGACCTTGCCGTTGGTCAATCTCGCCAACTGTTTGGGCTAACAATTGCTTCCGAGCGTCCCGGCCACCATATGCGTGAAAGCTGGCATCCGTTAGGCCCGATTGGCCTGATTACAGCTTTCAACTTTCCGGTTGCTCCCTGGGCATGGAATTCAGCATTAGCCCTGGTGTGCGGCAACAGCTTGCTGTGGAAACCCTCTGAGAAAACGCCGTTAACGGCGCTGGCATGCCAAGCCCTACTGGAGCGTGCCATTAAACAATTTGGCGATGAGGCACCAGAGTACTTGAGCCAAGTCATTATTGGTGAGCGCGATGCTGGAGAGCAGTTGGTCAACGATGCACGGGTTGCTCTCATTAGTGCGACCGGCAGTACCCGCATGGGGCGCGAAGTAGGGCCCAAAGTCGCTGCACGCTTTGGCCGCAGTATTCTTGAGCTGGGCGGCAACAATGCGATGATTTTAGCGCCGAGTGCCGATCTGGATATGGCAACTCGCGCCATCCTGTTCTCAGCGGTCGGTACAGCAGGGCAACGCTGTACGACGCTGCGCCGTTTGGTCGTCCATGAATCCATTAAAGATGAAATTTTAGCCCGCCTTAAAAAGTCCTATAGCGCAGTGACTATTGGCAACCCACTTGAAGGCAACCTAGTTGGCCCATTGATTGATCACCAAGCCTTTGATGCGATGCAGAGCGTGCTAGCCAAGGCGCGGGAACAAGGTGCAAATGTGTTTGGTGGAAACCGTGTGGAGATCGCCAACGGCGATGAGGGCTATTACGTCGAGCCAGCCATTGTGGAAATGGCCGAGCAGAACGCGCTAGTCAAGCACGAAACCTTTGCACCGATTCTTTACGTGCTTACCTATAAAGAACTGGATGAGGCCATTGCGATCAATAACAACGTTCCCCAGGGCCTTTCATCCTGCATCTTTACCACCGATGTGCGTGAAGCAGAAACTTTCGTCTCTGCAGTAGGCAGCGACTGCGGCATCGCCAACGTCAACATCGGCCCCAGCGGCGCTGAAATCGGCGGTGCGTTCGGGGGTGAGAAAGAAACCGGCGGTGGCCGTGAGTCCGGCTCCGATGTTTGGAAAAGCTATATGCGCCGCCAAACCAACACCGTTAACTACTCCCGCGAACTCCCGTTAGCCCAAGGCATTAAGTTCGACTAACCCTCCATGCAGCAAGGGCTCTTCTCCCCTAAAGGGCCCTTCAATATAAAACATAAAAAAATGAAGGTGATTTATGCGTGACGATGTCCAAATCGGCCCGACGCCGGGCCTCGCGATGGCGCTATTACCGCTGCTGGCCACTACCGCCATTCTTATACTGCAATTTTTTATCTTTGCTGATTTCACTCCTCATATCCCTTTAGCGTTCGGCATTATGATTTGCGCCTTGTGCGGGCGCGTACGCGGTGTTCCCTGGGAAAAAATGGAAGCCTCAATGCTAGAGGTGGTCAAGCTAGGCATGCCCGCTATTTTTATCCTGTTGGCGGTAGGCATGGTGATTGGTACCTGGATTCTTTCCGGCACGGTACCCACGCTGATGTACTATGGCTTTCAGCTGGTATCCCCCTCTTATTTTCTCGTCGCTACTTGCCTGGTAAGCGCGCTGGTCTCGTTGGCAACCGGAACCTCTTGGGGCACGGTAGGTACACTTGGGCTTGCCCTAATGGGGATAGGAGAAGGCCTTGGCATTCCCATGTATTTAACTGGCGGGGCGTTAGTATCAGGCGCCTTCTTTGGCGATAAAATGTCGCCACTGTCAGAAACAACCAATTTAACACCAGCGGTTTGCGAAACAGACCTATGGAGCCACATACGCAGCATGACGGCGACTACCGTTCCCGCCATGCTGATAGCGTTAGTGCTGTATGTATGGCTCGGCGCCGAATATGGCCATCAATTTGAGCAAAGCACTAATATCGAGACGTTCCGTCAGGCACTGGATGACACCTTTACACTCTCTTGGGTAACACTGATTCCCCCCTGTGTTGTGATTGGCTTGGCGCTCGCCAAATTCCCGCCTTTCCCGACTATTTTCACCGGCGCGGCGATAGGCGGCTTAATCGCCATCGGTGTACAAGGCGAAACCTTACATGCGGTATTTGATGCCATGCAAAATGGCTTTAGCAGCGATACCGGCAATCCAGCCATTGATGCACTACTAAGCAGTGGTGGTGTGCTCTCCATGACGTGGGTAGTTACCTTAACGTTCTTCGCGTTAGGTTTCGCAGGCATGCTTGAGGCTTATGGCACCGTGGATGCGGTGATTAAACAACTAATGCGACTTATCAAAGGTCGCTTCAGTTTAGTAGCAACAAGCTCCGGCACGACGCTGGCGGTGAGCACTATTATTGGCGATGTCTATACCACACTGGTGTTACCAGGCCGCTTATTGAAAGGCCAGTACCAAGCCATGGGCTATAAGACCTCGACGCTGTCACGCACCATTGAAGACAATGGCACGCTCTCCTCTCCACTGATCCCTTGGAATATGGGTGGCGGTTTTGTGTCATCGACGATTGGGGTACCCACACTAGCCTATGCACCTTTTGCCTTCGCTTGCTGGCTATCACCTCTGTTCGGCCTACTGTGGGCACTAACCGGCCGTTTTATTCCCCAAGAAACCCCAAAAGATACTGCTGAAAATACGCCCAACACACCACAAACCAAACTCTCATCTCAACCCACCCCATAACCATACAAGGTCGGCCCCAGGCCGACCTGCGCTTCTTTTTTCAGGAGATATTAAGATGCAAACAACCCTCTCCGAGCGCTGCCTTTGGCTACACACAAGCGCGGAAGCCCCATTAAAATACCCTGCCTTAAACAGCCAGGAAGAGGCAGAGGTTTGTGTTGTGGGTGGAGGGATTACAGGTCTCTCCACGGCACTACATTTGGCTGAAAAAGGCATCAAGGTCATTTTGCTGGAGGCGGGTGAGATTCCCAGCGGTGGGTCGGGACGCAATGTTGGGCTGGTCAATGCCGGCCTGTGGATTCCACCCGATGACATTGTGGCCGCGTTGGGGGCAGAGAAAGGAGAGCGCGCAAACACTGTGCTAGGCGGTGCCCCATCAAAGGTATTTGGCCTTATTGAGCGCCATGCTATTGCATGTGATGCAACCCGTACGGGTACGCTGCACCTTGGCCATAGCAGCAAAGGCTGCCAAGCGCTTGAAAGACGCCTGAACCAGCTACAAAAACGTGGCGCGCCCGTGAGCTTATTAACGGGTGAGGCATGCGAGCAGATCACCGGCACTTCGAAAATACACGCGGCGCTATTGGATAAGCGTGCAGGCACCCTAAACCCTTGTGCCTATACGCGGGGCCTAGCCCGTACTGCTACCCACCTGGGCGCCACCCTGTACTGCCAAAGCGCGGTAACAGGCATCGAGCGACAAGCAGACCGCTGGAGCCTGTTAACCCAAAACGGGCGCGTAACGGCGGATCGAGTTGTCATGGCCACTAACGCCTATACCGAAGATGACTGGAACCAGGTTCGCCAACACTTTTTCACCGGCTATTACTATCAACTAGCGTCACAACCGCTCACCGGCGCAGCTGCCGAGGCGATTCTTCCCGACAAACAAGGCTCCTGGGATACGCGCACCGTGCTTAGTAGCATTCGTCGTGACAAGGATGGGCGCCTTCTGCTGGGTAGCCTGGGTAAAGGTGAAGGCAAGCCGCTGGCCTATCTCACCCGCTGGGCCGATACAATACAGAACCACTACTTCCCCGCGCTCGGCAAGGTCCGCTGGGAATACACATGGACAGGTAAAATCGCATTTACCCCAGAACACACCCTACGTATTTTTGAACCGGCCCCTGGGATATTGTCAGCCACCGGCTACAACGGTCGCGGCATCACTACCGGCACCGTAGTTGGTGAAGGGTTTGCTCACTACATTACAACCGGGGAAGATAGCCTGCTGCCTCTTCCACTATCACAGCCCAAACCCATCAAAGCACGCCCGCTATGGAGCTGTGCCTATGAAGGCGGCTTCTCGCTGTATCATGCAGGCCAGTGTCTACGGGTACTGATTTAATAAGAGTGTTACTACTTACTACGTCTTAAATAAAAAGCCATGCCTTAAATAAAAAACCATGCTTTAAATAAAAACGTGCACCGCGAGTTAACCGCAGGCGCACGTTTTTTTTATGATGTAACTTATGATCTGAAAAATTATTTAAATCACAAAATGGCAGCACCTCCTTGTGCTGCATACAAGCGCTAAACTAATGCTGTGCCTTTTAAACTTGCCAGCACTTGGGCTTTAGAGGCGTTTTCACGCTCGGCATACAGTGATAGTTCATCGGTTACCTTGGCGCCCAATGCTTCTTCAAAGGCATCACGATTGGCATTAGCAGCATAGGCTTCACTTTGTGTGCCGCCTAAGTTTGACTGAAAAATGCCCGCTGCGCTCACCGGCAAAAAGTCTTCATAGGTAATCGGCTGAGCTTCTACCAATCCTTGTTTCACCAACGCATTTATATCTTCCTCAGCACTGCCTTTAATGGCCCGGCCAGCATCGGTCAGGTGATAGTGGAAGTATGCCAGCTGTTCTTGACGAATCGCTTCGTCATTGTCTGGAAATGCAGCAAAGATCTTGTCCATTACCGCTTGGTGGGCGTCGTTATCAAGCCCTGCAGTTTGTTTACGGCCTTCATTAAGCAGTTGGTCATACAGCGCACGGCCTTTTGGAGTCAGTGCCATACCGCGCTGCTCAATCTCACCAAAGCGTGCTGTGTGGGTGCCTTGTGCATCACCGGCAAAGCGAATCGACTCTTCTAACGCTTTGAAGCTGGTTTGACGCAATAAAATGGGGCATTTACGGCGCGGCGGCCCCTCGATTACCGCTTTGGGGTTCATCCCCATTTCAGGCATACGGCGCTGAGCTTCATCGATATCCAGGGTGCGCGGCGTCAGATGGTTAATATGCGGGCCCTTGAAGCACACAACATCAGCAATCAGGCGGTGCTCATCATGAAGTGCATGATAGGTATCCAGGTCGACAGTGGCATCCTGGTGCCAGCGGAAGGTTTCCAGCGCCTCTTGGACAAACTGGTCCGCTTCTTCACTGGTTAACCCACCTTGGGCTTCATGGTGCTCAATCAACTCACGTACCTTAGCCGTGAAAATATCCCGCTTCGCCAAAATCTCTTCGGCACGCTGGCGCAGCGCCTCACTTTCAATGAGCTCTAAACGTAGCAACGAAGTGAACACTCGGAAGGGGTTCCGGGCCAGCGCCTCATCTTCGATCGGCCGGAAAGCCGTTGAGTGAACAGGTACCCCCGCCTCAGAAAGATCGTAATAACCGACCGGGTACATCCCCATCACGGCAAACAAGCGGCGCAACATGGAGAGCTCGGAGGCGGTTCCCACCCGAATAGCGCCATGGCGCTCCACGCTAAGGCGTGCCAACTCACCCTGTGCTTCCAGGCGGCGATGCAGTTCAGGCTGTTGACTAAGTGTTTCTTGATTAACGCGCTCCACGAGTTCAAGCAGTGTGCCGTACTGGGGTACTTCTGCTTGGTACATGGCCGACATCGCTTTAGAAAAACGGTCGCGAACATCATCAGTTGGGAGAAGGGCTGTTTGGGTCATGGTATGGCTCTCTATTGCATATTGTTGGGATAAAGATGAGATACCGACTTCAATAGCGCCAGTAGCGCCTGAAGTGGATGGTGCAGAGTCTGCGCTGAGTAACGCTTTACCTGGCTACGGCAGGAGTAGCCCGTGGCCAGCAGCTTGCCCGCGTTTTCATCGGCCTCTACCTGGGGTTGCCAGGATTGGGCATAAATGGTTTTGGAGGTTTCCACATTACGGGTTTCATGCCCGTAGGTGCCCGACATGCCGCAGCAACCGCTATTCGC